>NZ_JACHEO010000013.1 GCF_014201505.1 Desulfoprunum benzoelyticum
TGGAAATAGCCCATACCCAGGTACCGAAATCCCGACAGGTGACCGCAACATCTGAAGGCATCCAGCAGCGCCGATGTTGAATCTTCCATGCATGAGGTCGTCAGAGCCTGCTGCAGAATCAACCCTTGTTTGCCGGGGTCGCAAATGCGGTCGCAAACTTCACGCCCAATGGCAGCAGGGCGGCCTTGCCCCGCACGGTCATGTCGGTAATGAAACGGAACTGCTGCGCCGCGGCGACCGGATAGGCTTTCAGGCGATAGTGCGTCCCCCACGGCTCTTCGTTGACGATGACGGCAATCGGATCATCAAAGTACAGGTACGGACTGGTCAACGCCACATCCACCAGTACGTTACGCACCTGGTGCGCGTCATGCTGCGGATGGAGATAAAAGTCGGCAATACATTGCAGGCGGGCATCGCCATTGTTGGAATTGATGACAGGCTGGCCCCACAGGAAATTATGCGGGACCAGGACCCTGCTGTCGTCCGGGGTCACAATCTCGACGGTGCGCAAGCCTATATGACGCACTTCACCATACACGTCGCCCAATTGCACCCAGTCGCCATTGCGGTAATTGAACTCCCCCATGGCGACGATACCGGCAATCAGGCCACTGGCGTAATCCTTCAGCGCGAAGCCCAGGGCCAGGCCGACGGAGCCAAGTATCGCTACCATGTTCTGCAGCGACGGCTCGATCAGCAGGGGTACCATCATCGACAGGGCGGCGAGAAAGATGAAAAAACGGAGATAGGGAGCGGTAGAGAGGATAAAGAGGCGTTTACGACCCGGCAGACGATTGGCGAGCCAGGGTACGATCCGCTGCACGGCGACAATCAGTACGACGGTTGCGGCAACGATAATCGCCAGCTCCCATATCACTGCCGTATCGATGCTTTTGAAGATCCTTCCGATCTGGTTTTCATTCGGCATGGTGCTCACCATGGTCATTAGAATGAGTCGGTCAAATAGTCGCCGGCACGCAACAGCCGGCGAATCGCGGCGTAGGACGATTCACGGACCTGCCAACGCCCGTTGAAGCAATGGGCTATGCCGGATTGCTGCAGTTGCCCCAAAAGCCCGTAACAGTGGGTTGCGGAAAACGGCAGGAGATCCTCGGCGAGAGGTGCCGGCAGGCCGCCATGCACCATCATGGCGTGCAGAAGGAGAAAAAATTCCTCGGCTGTTCCGAGCGGCAATTGCGGATCGAGGGGCATGCCGGCCACCCACACGTGCTCTCCGGCGCCGTTGCCTTCTGCGGGCTGGCGAGTGTGTTCGCCGCCCGAGGTCTCATCTTCGTCCGGCCGGGAACGCAGGCGCTGGCGCCAGTAATTTGCCGCGATTGCGACATTGCCCCGGCAATAGGCCGCCAGGTCTGCAAACTCTTGCTGGAAATGGTCCTCCGCGGCCGAGGTGTCTAAAATTTCCTTGCCGGTTTCCGCATCATAGCAATGGATTTCCCTGTTCGACCGGGACGTCATCATCCCGAGCAGCATGGCATGCAGGCGGGGGCCATCGAAGGCCTGCAGCGTAACGGCATCGGCATCGGGCAAGGGCAGAATACGCTGGACATAGGCCCAGGCCCAACTGTCACAACCGACCAGGCCTCTGCCAAACCGTCCACTCGCTGCCAGGCTCAGCAGGCGGCGGACCAATCCCAGCCCGTTGGCGTGGCGCAGGTAGCAGTGCTCCAGGTTCGGCAGAACCCAGAAACCTCCGGGTGCAGGCCAGTTATCAAACCAGCGGGCGTCGTTCGAAAGAATTTCTTCAACGGATGGAGGTGGGATCTGTACCGCCTGATGATGCGCCCCCAACAGTGAGACGATCTCGGCATGCCCGCAGAAAGGCTGCCCGATGCAAAACTTGACGCCTCTCTGCGATGCGTCCGCCGTCACCCAGTCCTGCAGCGCCGCGTCCAGCGCGGCTGCCGCATCGTCCCACGGCAACGGCGGTACCAGGCGCGCCAGGCGCACCTGTGGCAGAACATCCAATTCCTGCTCTTTCCTGAACGAAGCCTCGGAAGAATCCCGGCGTCGAAACAGCTGCCGGAACGACTGCCAGGCATTGGCCGCAGCACTTTGTACGTAGACTACCGGTACCACGTAATCACTGGGAGGAACAAACTCCCACAGCGGAGTTTGCGGCGAATCGTTCGGAGCGGGAGAAGTTTGATCCGTGTGGTTGGTATCCGGATTTCGTTCGCTCATTTGTTATTCCACATCCTGGCTCTGTATTCCCTGTCGAAGCCGGCAACAGCCGCCATCCCGGCACATGCCGGAAACGATAAGTTCACACTACGCTTTATAGCCACCATTGACGATGACTATTGGTAGAAGATGTACCGCGGAAAGAACGACACAGACAACAAGAATCGTATTGCCACAGGCGATGGCGGTTTTCGATTTCCAGAGAAATATGCGCTGACGTACATCCCCCGGAAAGAAGATGTGCTGAAGGGGGGAGTGGACAGCCGGTTCGCCTCATCGGAAAACCGGCCGCCGGTGCCGGGATACTAAAAAATACCTTAGTTTTCCGGGAAGCTGATGGTGATCCTGTCGTCGTCACCATCGTGGCGTGCCTTGATCTTCAGCTCCATGCTGTTGTTGCGGAAACCGAAGGCGAGCGCCACTTTTTCCTTATCCTTTTCGATGTGCGTCATTTCCCGGATCGCCTCGACGACCTTCCTGCCGACGTCGGCGCCGGGAGACGGCAGTTCGGCGGTGCGGTACTCGGCGGTCACCCTGGTCTTGCCGTCCTTGGTCGAAACCAGGGAAATCTTCTCGGCATTGCTGGTGATGCCGTGCAGCACGGCGAGGGCGATCCACTTCAGTGCCGCTTCCCGGCTCTCGGGGGTCCGGGCGATTTCCGACATTTCCTTCAGGGGATCGGTGGTGGCATAGCAGTCGCACAGCGACTGGACCTGTTGATGAATGCTGGATTGATCTTTCATAAGAGTCCTCCCTCTGTTTTCCTCCCCCGCCGCGGCTGCAAACCCGACGGGATCGATGCAATAGTCAGGCAAAAGGATCTGCAGGTAGCCGTTGCAGCCTTTTCAGGCTTACTCTTCAGGATAAACACGATTCGGGGAGACGCAATACGGCGGTGGGCCGGCTGATGGTCGGGCGAAATCTCCGCGGCTACGTCCTCAAGCACGGCCGGGCGGAGATGGAGGGCAAGGCCGAGGT
This sequence comes from Desulfoprunum benzoelyticum, assembly GCF_014201505.1. Classification (GTDB taxonomy): domain Bacteria; phylum Desulfobacterota; class Desulfobulbia; order Desulfobulbales; family Desulfocapsaceae; genus Desulfoprunum; species Desulfoprunum benzoelyticum. Next base: position 3,184 of record NZ_JACHEO010000013.1, read on the forward strand.
GGTGGCGCCGATCGCCGCCCCCTCTCTCCGTGCTCCGGTGACGGCTTCGTTGCCCGAGCGGAAGACGGGAATCGGCCCTGGAACCTCCGCCGGATCTGCAGGGGTGGACTGGATATTACCTGGTCGTTGTCAGGGTCTTGAACTTGTCGTGCCACGCACAGTGGTCGCAATAGGTTTCCGTTTCCTCCGCCACCTCCAAGGGAATGGATGCGGTTTCCTGCTCGGCGGGAACGATTTTTCCATCTTTGAATTCGAACTCGAAAATAGTGTACTGGTCTTCCGGATCCTTCACGTAAAACCGCCGAGATCCGCAGTCCGGGCATTACATCGGCCTCATCACCAACCTCCTGTCTCTGTTGCATCCACAACCGGAAAAATTTGTCCGACGCTACAGTATAGAAGGGAGAGGCGAATCAAGTCAAGGACGGGACGGGTCAGGCTTTCCGCCCGAGGATGACTGGTTCAGCAGGAATTATGCTCACCGATTCCGCAGGTGATCGAGAACGAATTGGAACCCGATCCTCTCCTGCTCGAGCCGAACCCGGTTCCCCCAATGATTTTCGCGCAACTGGTCGTACAAGGCACTTTCCTCGGCGTTGAGCCGGGCAAGAGCCGCCGTTTCCGGCTGTGGCTCGACGCCCCAGAGTGATCGATGGGCCAGCAATGTCGCCTGATCCATCAGAAACGATGCAGCGTGGGGAAAGACGCCGCGCAATTGATTGAGGATGGCAAAACCGTGGGTATCGATATCCCCCCAATAGGAAATGGCTTTCCGGCGGAGCCAGGAGGCGGCGGCGAGGTTGTCGAAACCGTATCCCGCCCCGAAGATCACCATCGCCCCAGGAGCATCGGGGAAGGCCAGAAAGTTGATCTCGTTTTCGGTGATGAACACCTTCGATAGCGGGAGATCCAGAGCGGCGAAGGCGGCCTGGGTCAGGGTGACATCCTGTTCGGCTGCCGCCGGCAGCAGCCGGATATCGGGGTCCAGCAGCCGGAAACGCACCCGTAAGGGCTTATCGAGAAAACCGTAACGGCGGCAGAATCCGCCGACGCCGGTGTGTGTCGCCTCGATAACTTCCTCCGGCAGCACGAGATCGAGCAGTTCCGCCAGCACGCCGCGATGCGCCTCAATCAACTTGGTATGAACGCCCGGCAGATCGATCTGGCGCAGATACACCGCCGGGCGCGGATGCCCCCTCAGCCAGGCGACAATCGCCAGCAGCTGCGGCCAGTCTTCGGCCAGCTGCAGCGCCCGCAACGGGCGCATTGCCAGCCAGGGGAGCAGTTCGGGCTGCCGCTCACCGGTCAGTCCAACCAGCGCGGCAAACTGCTCCGCCGCCCGGAGTTTGCCGATCAGCCTCAGCGCATCCGCCAGGGTATCGATCCAGACCGCCGACGGGATGTCATTGGCCCCGAGTACGCGGTGGTTGACGTTGCGCCATTCGATCCGACAGGGCCCGGCGGCGGCGGATAATTGGGCGATCCAGTCGCGCACCTCGGCAAATCGTTCGCTCAGTTCCCGGGAGTCGGGGCCTTTGAGCGCCAGACGCCGAGGAAAAAGCGACTCACCGCCGGCCAGGGAGGCGAGCAGCAGGCCGCGATCCCAGAGCTTCTGCACCTGAATTCGCAGATCGGCAGGGGTCGTCCATTTCATCCCTGCATCCTTTCCTTTTCGGCCCGATATTCCTTTATGCTCAGGTTGCGCAGGACCGAGTCGCGGCCGTCTTCATTGTGAACAAAGCCGACACCGGCGACAAAAGGCTCGATGATATGGATCTTCTGCAGCGGCGTGACGATCAGCAGCTGCAGGTTGAGCTGGGCGAACAGCTGCAAGCCATACTGCGCCGATTCATCGGACCCGCGCCCGAAGGCCTCGTCGATCACCACGAAACGGAAGGAGCGCGAGCGCACCGCTCCCCATTCCAGGCCGAACTGATAGGCGAGGCTGGCGGCAAGCACGGTATAGGCCAGCTTTTCCTTCTGGCCGCCCGATTTGCCGCCGGAATCGGCGTAATGCTCGTGTTCGCTGTTGTCTTCACGCCAGCGCTCGCTGGCGGCGAAAACGAACCAGTTGCGGACATCGGTGACTTTTGCGGTCCAGCGCCGATCCAGATCTGAATGATCCTCCCGCCCGCGGAACCGCTCGATGATCCGCTTGACCTGCAGGAATTTGGCTTCCGAATACTGCGCATCCTCCGAACCGGTGAGCGCCCCTTCGGTGCAGGTGCGCAACTCGGCCTGGAACGCACGGATATCGGCGTCGAGATTCATCTGCGCTTCGAGGCTGATGTAGCGGCCGGGGTTGTAGTCGATCTGAGTGAGCGATTCGTTGATCCGGGCAATGCGCTCCTTGATCGTCTCCCGTTCGCGGGCCAGCTGGGATTGAAAATTCGCCACCTCCCGGATGGTGTTTTCGTTCAGCAGTTCCTTGAAACGCCCTTCGAAACGGGGCAGGTCGTCGGCGCGGAGCCCATCAAGCATCGATTTGAACTCAGGCCCCGTGGCGATATTGACATCCACATCCCGGGTTTCCAGCGGCCATTCCTTCCTGTATTCGGTCATCGCCTTGATAATTTTCTCGCCCATCCTGGCAAGTTTTTTGTCTTCAGCATCTATTTTTGCCGTCAGCCAGGCGCGCAGATCGTGCTCACGGTTGTCACAGGACTCGACTGTCAGCTGCTGGCTGCCAAAGGCCTCCCCGCGCATCCCTTCCAGCATGGTGAATCGCCGGACCGTCTCCTCTGTTGTCTCAGCCAACAGGGCGTCGAGCTGTTGCCGCAACTCATTCGCGTCGCTGATTTTCTGCTCGGTCTTGGCGCGTTTGTCGTTGCGTTCCTTCAGCTGGAGTTCCGTTTCCCGCAACTCGTTTTCGAGTGCGGCCAATTGGGCCGTGAGGGTTTTGAGCAGATCGGAAGCAGCCTCAAGCGCACGCTTCGCCGTTTCCAGTCTGGAGATGGCCACAGCCACGGGTTGCCAGTCAAGTTCCCGGAAGTCCGGGTACTCGACCAACCGGGCAAGGATCGACAGACGCTCCTTGATGGTCGACTGATCCCGCTGCAACCCGCTGATGCGACCGGCGAGTTCGGCAAGATGGGCCTCCTTCAGCTTTGCCTTATCTTCCAACGCCGCTATCTTGGCGGTATTGCTCCACCCCAGCACATATCGGCTGCGATCGTCGAGACGATGGCGATCATCCTTTTCATGCCGCTCCCCCGGGGCCTTGATCTGCCCTGCCAGGGTGATGGCCCGGGTCTCCCGGCGAAACTGGTCCTGGTTGACACAACAGGCCAGATCAAAGCGGTGCGCCACCTCCCGTTCGATCCAGAGATAGAATGAGGAGTCGGGTTTGACTTGGAGCTTACGCACCAGGGAATCGGGATGAAGCGACGGCAACTCGCTGCGACCTCCTTCACGGACCCGGAAATAGACCAGCCTCCCGCGCAGATGGGTGCGGTCAACCCACTCAGCCACCCTGGCATAGTATCGATCCGGAACCAGAAGGGACAGACCGAAACCGTGGAGCAGCCGTTCGATCGCCCCTTCCCAGTCGCGCTGGTCCTCGCGCACCTGCAGCAACTCACCGGCGAACGGCATCTCTTCTTCGGCCAGATGCAGCGCCTGGCAGAGCGAACGGCGCATGGCAATCTGTTTTTCGTCGATATTGCTGATCCTGGCTTTCAATCCATTGATTTCAGTCTTCAATTGATCGTATTCCGCCCGTCCCTGGGCGAAAGAAACGCCCGCCTCATTGAGGTCGTTCTGTGTGCGAGCTTCAGCTTCTTCCGTCGATTCACGCCAGGTTGCAATTTCGGACTGCTGCCGCAGGAATTCTTCCTCGGTCGCGGCGGGGTGCTGCCCCAGCGCCCGCATGAGTTCGTCATAGTTGGAAGCCTTGTGTTGGCGGCGTTTGAGCTCTTCCTGTTTCTGCAGGATTTCCTCACCGAGACTCTCAATCCGGTCCCCGCCGTTTTCGGCGATATTGCGGCGGAGCTCACGCTCCTGCCCCTGCTGGGCACGCCGCTGCTCTTCCAGCCGCAGGGTGGCAACCTGGTGTCGGGCCAGATCCTCATTCAGCGAATTCAGGCGTTTTCCCAGCAGTTCCAGCTTCAGGGTGGCAAACCAGGGACGCAGGGCTTCGCGGCAAACCCGCAGACTCTCCACCGTTTGCGCCAGCTCCCGGTGGCGTTCGCAATCGGCCACCAGCGGCGCAAGCATCTCTACCTGGCGTTTGGCCTTGAGTACTGCCTCGTGAGACCGGTGGAGATCCTCGAAGTGCCCGATCAGAGCGGAGATGCGCGGTGCGACATCGAAGGGCTCGAGCATGTGGCTGCGCACGAAGTCGGTGAGATTCCCTACCGACTTGAGAGACACGGTCTGATGAAACAGATCCAGCGCCTGCTCGTTGTCGATGCCGAAGCGCCGACGGAACCACGACCCGTAGGGAGGAAAGCTGTCGAACACCTCGACCCCGCCCCCGCGCAGCTGCCTGCGGAGGCCGACCATCTCGCGGCCGAAACCGGAAAAGTCGGCGGCGATGGAAAGATCACGTTCACAGGCGGCATACAGGCGGGCCGGTTGCGCGTTCGCGTCCTTGGTCCAGAAGACCTGGGCAAGGGTGACGGTTTTATCGTATCCGGCGTTGTAGAAAACACCGAGAATCACCGAAAAACAGTTGAAGTCGCGCAGGGCCACCGGCTTGGAGCTGCCCAGCGTCTCCTGCCGCTCCGATTTGTAATAGCCGAGCACATAGGACTTGAGCGACCGTTCACGGCTGTCGGCGCCCGCCGCCTTGTTGTAGGCAACCCGATGACTCGGTACCAGCAACGTCGTGACGGCGTCGACCAGGGTCGACTTTCCGGAACCGATATCACCGGTGAGGAGGCAGTTTTTTCCACCCAGTCGCAACGTCCAGACCCGGCCGTCAAAGGTCCCCCAGTTGAAGACCTCAAGCCGTTGCAGCCGGAATCCGGCCAGCCGGTCATCAGCCATAAATTCCAGAAACAATGGCTCAGCCATCCTCGCCCTCTTCCATTGCGCCCGCACGTTGCTGTCGATATTCCGCCAGCCGCCCGTCGAAATCGGCCAGCCACTGCGCGTCGACAAAGGCCTTGATGATCCGTCGTACTTCGATCATCTGTCCCTGCCCCCGCAGGCGGCGGATGAAACCCAGGGCAGAGATCTTGTTCAAGGTGGCATCGATCTGATCGATCAGCTTCACCTCGTTGCTGCCCGCCGGGAGAAAAATCCGGATCAACTCCACGACCTCATCCCGGGAAAGAATCAGCCGGGTGTCACCGCCGCCGGCGTCAAATTCGGCCAGCTTTTTCCGCAACAGCGCGAGCAGCAGACTGACCGAGTAGGAGAGCTGCCGCCGGGCGATCAGACGGGGGATGGCCGGTGCACTATCGTCATCGCATTCCGGTCGAGAGCGTAAAAAGGCGTATCCTTCCGCCTCGTCGAGCAGCAGATCAAGGCCGAGAACGGCGACGTAATCCCGGATACTTCCCTGCTGATTCAGGAGCGAGCCCCACAAGCCCGGATTTTCCTCCCGATACATCACGCCCTTGAGCAGAGGCACCACCACGGTCGAAAGTTCAGGGGGCGGATTGACCGAATGATCGGAATCGGCATCGGCGACATTCATCATCAGTTCCTCAGTAAAATAATGCGCGGCAAGGTCGCCCGGCGCATGACGCCCGCCTCGAGCTGCCAGCAGACCTGCTCCTGCACGTCATCATCCACGGCGGTCCTGGGCCAGTCTCCGGCCAGCTGCAGGTAGGCAACCAACTCGGCCAACCCATGGCGCAGCGGATGGCGGGCAACGACCTCGGCAAGGCTGATCTGACTGCGGTCCTGAAGCTCCTGGCGGATATTTGCGGTCAGTTCGGCCCGGTCAACCACGACATGGGCGTAGAGTGCCGCCGTGTCGATATCCGCATCCCCTTCGTCCACCACCAATTCGGCAATGAGCGGCCTGAGCGGTGGCCGGTACAGAGGCCGCTCCAAGGGGAGCTCGACGTCAGCGGCGGTCTCGGCCAGGGGGATGAAATCACCGGGAGGATACTCTTCACGCACTGCCAATGCGTGGCTTTCGATACTGTGCAGAATGTCCATGATGCGGCGGTTCTCCAGCCAGGCCTGGTCGTCGAGAAACCGCCGCAGCTGCTCGGAGAGTCTGGCCACCGTTCGCTGGGTATGTTCTCCCGCCTCCAGCCAATCGTAGTGAACGCGATGCAGACGGGTTTCCGGGCGCATGGCCAGGATCGGCGGCAGGGCCAAGACCTGTTCCAGCAGCCGGCTCAACTCTTCCTGCCGGGACTGGGACATCAGAAAGTCCCAGAAGGCGCGAAAGCTTTTCCCTTGATCGGAATCGGCAATGGCGTCGCGTTCGCCCATGATTTCCTCGAGCAGCACCCCCTTGGCTCCCTCCCACAGGGCAATGCGTTCCCGCACCCGCCGGTCGAGTGTACGGAAGTTGTGCTCGACCTGGCGAAAGTCGGTCAGCAGCTCCCGCGCCAGTTGGAGAAACTGCTGGAAACGATCTTTCAGCGCCGTGTCGTCCAGGATCGGAATGTCCCCCGTCAGAATACGGGCAACTTCCGCGTCGATATCGTTGCGGCGTTTCTGCAGTTCGTCAATCCGCACCTGCGGATCGGTCTGGCTCCCCTCGCTCATCTGCCGCAGCAGCTCGAACAGGGTGAGCAGGCGCGACTCAGTGCCGACAAAGGCCCGTTCGCTCAGGCTCTCCAGCCAGGCCAGGGCCTTTTCCGTCGCCGGGGTCAGGTCGAAGTGGGGTTCGTCGGTCCCGGGCGGATAGAATTTCCGCAGCCAGCCCTTGTCGTTTTCGGCCCAGTCGTTGAGATAGCCCTGCGCAGTCCCGGGAAAGGCCTCGACCCCCAACTGCTCGCGCAGGGCGAAGAGTTCATCCTCCAACGCCTCGACCAGGTCGGCCTGCGCCAGATTGCGGACATTGGGCGCGATGAACACCCGGTGCAGGAAAGAGGCCACCAACGGCGCATGATGGGCGCAGATCAATCGCCAGGCCGGGTGGTTCTGGCGGAGCAGTTCCAATGTGGCGTAGTCGAGGGCCATGTTGCCATCCCGAGGTTATTGATCGCCGCTCTGCGCCGGCCGCTGACGAAATGGATTGTCACGATCAACTCCGGCACCTCTACCGGCCGTAAGCGCTTTCCTCCTTTTTAATCATTTTCAACAGCTTCGGGATAAAAAATGAAGCAACAAAAAGGGTGACGGATAAATACACCTTCCAGCTCAACAGTTCCTCCCACCTTCCCGTGGCCCAGACATCACGCAGTGTTCCGACAAAAAATGTGAAAATAAAGGTACCTACCAGGATTCCCAGCGCTGTCCCTGACATATAGTCCCAAAAACGGACCTTGGTCAATCCCATGCCAAAATTCATTGGTGTAAACGGGAAATACATCAACCGGAGATAGAGAACCGTCGCAAAGCCATTTCGCTCAATCGCATCATCAAAACGTTTGAGTCTATCGCCGATGAGAGAAGCGGCGAAATCCCGTCCGAGATATCGACCGATGAGAAAGGCAAGGCCGGCGCCGATCATAGCTCCTGTCCAGACGTAGAGGAACCCCCGGTAAGGGCCGAAAATTGCGGCGCCGAGGGCGGTCAGCAGTGTGCCCGGAAGAAACAGGCAGACCCCGACGACATAGATGATCACAAAGATCAAGGGAGCCCAGAGGCCGGCAGATTCCAGGACCTGGCCAAGCTGCTCGGCTGTGAGGTATTGTCTCGCTGGGGAATATCGGACCAGATATACCGCCGCGCCGATGAAGATCAGCAGCACAACCATTTTCACCAGCGCGGCGCCTTTCCTGTTATTTTCCCGATCGGTCATGCAATTGTCCCTGAGGAAGAGATTAACTCGCAGTACCTTTTCTCATTTCGACGTAATGCGCCGCGGCCAGGGCGGCGGTGCAGCCGTCTGCAGCGGCCAGCACGATCTGGTTGGCGTATTTCTGGCGGAGATCCCCAACGGCGAAGATACCGGGGATGCTCGTTTCGCATTTCTCGTCGGTAATGACGTAGCCGGTGGCATTCTTCTTGATACCGGCAGGAACCAGCCCGTTGTTGGGCGCAAAGCCGACGAAGATGAACACGCCTTCGACAGTGAACTGCCGCTGCCCGCCGGTCTTGACGTCCTTGAGGGCGACTCCGGTGACTCCCGACCGATCGAACAGGATCTCGCTTGCCACGGAATTGAAGATGATTTCGATCTTGGGTTCGGCAAACACCCGCTGCTGGAGGATACGGCTGCCGCGAAATTCGTCGCGACGATGGATCAGGTAGACCTTGCTGGTAATCTTGGCAAGGTAGAGTGCGTCTTCCAGGGCGGTGTCGCCGCCGCCGATGACGGCCACCGTCTTGTTCCGGAAGAAGAAGCCATCGCAGGTGGCGCAGTAGGACACGCCTTTGCCGAAATTCTCGTGTTCCCCGGGGACTTCGAGCTTGCGGGCCGTCCCGCCGGCGGCCAGGATGACTGCATGACTCCGCAGGACGGTGCCGTCGGCAAGCCGCACCGTATGGTGGTCGATACCGGGCTCGGTGGCGACAACCTCCTTTTCGCGAATCTCGAGATCATAGGATCTGGCGTGCTCGAGGAATTTCTCGCACAACTCGAACCCGCCGATGTTGATATAGCCGGGATAGTTTTCGACCTCTTTGGTAATGGCCACCTGCCCGCCGAAAACGCCCTTTTCCACCAGGACGGTTTTCAACGCGGCACGCATGGCATAGATACCGGCGGTCAGGCCGGCAGGCCCGCCACCGACGATGATGACATCATACATTTCACTGTTCGACATTCTGTCCTCTCTGCTGAATCATTAAATTCCACTGTCCGGTTTGCATCTCCGGTTCTGGAATCTAATCATTTTTTTCCTGTGGTACGAGTTAAGATTTTTTGAAAAGACGGTCCATCAGGCCTTTCTTCTGCGGTTCCGGCAGACCAAGCTTGCGACAGATGCACACCTCCAGATCGTGATCGGAGATATCGGACCCTTCGACGACGATCTCATCGCCGACCATGACCGCCGGCGCCACCGGCAGATCAAGGGCAAAGTACTCGTCGGTCTCGTATGCAGATTTCGGCTTTGAGGTGATATCGATTTCCACCGGATACTTGTCGCCCAACCTGGGCATCATCTGGTTGAAGTGTCTTCACGGTTTGCCATTTGGTTCGTTGAGAAAAAAACGGAGCTTGAGCATGTCCTTCTCCTTTTCGGAAGTGGTTGAGGATGTATAAGCCTTTCATGTTGATTTCGTTATATGTTCGGGGCGACGATATCCTGCATACGGATGAGAAACGTATCCACCGGCAGATAATCGACGAGCCGGAGATCCGGGCGTTCGTTGCCGTCTGCGTCAAGAAAGACTAGCGTCGGCACACCCTTCACCTCGTACTTTTTCAGCAGCTCCTCATGGTAGCGATTACCGCCCTTGGTCACGTCGACCTTGACCATGATGAAGTTGTTGTCGGCCAGGCGGACAACGTCGGGATGATGAAAGGTGACTTCCTCGAGTTCCCGGCATGGCGTGCACCATGTCGCGTAAAAATCAATGATAACCGGTTTTCCAAGATCCTGTGCCTCCTTCAGGGTCGCCTCCGTGTACGGTTTCCAGGTCACTCCAGGGCCCCGCATGGCGATGGTAGCCACCAGAAAAGTAGCGATAACCAGACCGGCAATGCCAACCCCGCCCTTCAGCAGGGGAAACGCCCGGAAGTTGGCCTGACTCTTATCGATCCAGCCAAGGTGCAGGCCGGCAGCCAGGGCGACAACGGCCAGCAGGATGGCGCCCCCGTCTCCCGGCAGGATCGGGCGGATGAAATGGGCCGCCATTCCGACCAGAACCCATCCCATCAACTTTCTCACCCAGATCATCCATCCCCCTGAACGAGGGAGCTTTTCCAACTGTCCGGAAAACATCGCCAGGAAAAAGAGCGGCAGGCCGAGTCCCAGACTCAAGGTGAAAAAGACCACAAAACCAAGCCATGGGCTCCCCATACTGGCCACCCAGGTCAGCAGCCCGAGGACGAACGGCCCGATGCAGGGGGCGGCAACGACTCCAAGGGTTATGCCCATGAACAGGCTGCCGAAATACCCGGTATACGATTTCGCCGCCGCCTGCGTCAGACCGCTTGGCAGGCGCATCTCCCACAGGCCGAAAAGGCTCGTGGCAAAAAAGACCAGCACCCCGGCCACCACAAGTAGAACGATCGGATTCTGGAGCATTGCCCCCATGAGGCCGCCGGTCAGCGAGGCGACGACCCCGAGCAAAGAGTTGGTGAGAGCAAGTCCCAGCAGGTAGCACAGTCCGTGCACCAGAAGCCTGCCCCGGCCCTCGCCGCCTTTGGTGGCCTGACCGCCAAAGTAGGACACGGTGATGGGGATCATTGGATACACGCAGGGGGTCAGGTTCAAGGCCAGGCCACCGGCAAAAATACCAAGCAGGGTCCAGATCATGGCCCAGCCGTAAAGAGACCCCGGCGTCCTGGATTCCTCGGCAGGCGCCGTCAGACCTGCCGGAGTACTGGCAACGGGCAGGCCTCTCGCCTGCCATTCCGGATAGCCGTATGGATCGCGATACACATTGGTGTAACCGAGTTGTACGGCCACCCGGGCCGCCGAGTCACTGCGGACTCATGTAAGGCCGGCTCAGTAGAAGACCAGGGTCCGATCCTTATCCGGCCCAAGCAATTTTTCCAGATCCGAGGCCTTGCTCCATCTTGCCCAGGCAGTCGGTTCCATCGGGAAATTGACGGCACCCTTGAGATGCCCGGTCCTGAACTCCCATTCCTGACGGGTATCCACCAGAAAAAGGCTGTCGGCATCCTCCTGGTAGCGCTGTGCCAGCTCATCGGTCGTGATGATCCGGTAGTTCCCGTTTTTCCCTTCGGCAAGAACATCATCCCAGGTGGCCTGCCTGGGAGTAACCGCACGGTTGGTAAACCACAGGGCTCCGATGGTCAGCAATACGGCGACGATGGCTAACAACGTTGTCTTTGTGTTTTTCATGGCATGACCTTTTCGAGTGATTGCATGCTACTCACCATTCACAGCTTTTTCTCGCGATCCAGCTTTGACAGAAGGAATGTCGCGCCCCTCAAGGAGAGGCCGACTCTCTTTGCCAGTTCATCCGCACTGAGGGGGCCATATGTACTGTTCAAAGCGGTGATCTCATCTTCGAGCTCCTCAAACCAGTCTTCGAACAGCACCAGCAGATCGGGGTCGGTTATGGCCATCAGTTGTCTGGATTGAGCAACCTTGTCCACGAGGGTCTGGCACATCTGGGTTGGGTCGACACCTTCGCCCATGCACTCGGCAAGTCAGAGATGGACCATGCTGGAGATCTTGTCCTGCCCGGTTTCTCCAAGAAGATTCATGATGAACCGGGTCCGGCCTTCCTCGCCGAGCAGCGGCAGAAGTTGTCTGAGCGCGACCGCGGTCTGATTCGCCGCATCTTCAGGATCCAACTTGCTGAATATTTTTTCTATTTCGTTCATGAGAAGCCAATCACCTCCTGCACAATCTGTTAAAATGTTGTTCGGGTTGCCAATAGATTTGCTGCTACCGCATTCAGATCCCGTAGCGCCTCGAGAATGGCTGGATCGGAGAGCTCGTAATAAATGAAAGGACCGCTGCGCTCGATTGTCACCAGCAACGACCGTTTCAACTCTTTGAGATGATGGGAGACGAGGGGTTGCGAGAGTCCAAGCTCTTCGACAATACTCCCCACCGCCTTCTTTCCCTGGCTGATGCAGAGGAGGATTCGGAGTCGGTTTTCATCGGCCAGACTCTTGGCCAGAAAGGCCACTGATTGAAATTCTATATCAAGGGTCGCGCCCGTAGCACGTGCGAGAATGGAAACTGGTTTCTGCCCGTCATGCATTGCCTGTTCTCCTGCCATTATCATCCTGTGCGTGGTCGGTGAGGAGTTTAAAATAAACATATAAATGTAAATTTATATGTAAATGTATTGCCACGCCTCGTATCTGTCAAGCAGAATCGAGGGGAAATAGCCCCGACTCATCGCGACGGGCCATCAACCGGTCGATGCGGGGACGATGCGGCGTTGTTCGGAAGGCGGGGAAAGTGCCATCAAATGATAGATGATCGTTGCGATATTCGCCTCAATCCGGGCGTCCTCCCCGAAGCGGAACCTTCGATCACATGCTGGACAATGGGGTATTGAACCCGACGTCACAGAAAAGCGGAATCATGGGTGATCCTCAATGCTGCCTGCGGCGCAGGAACAGTTTTTTCGATTCCGTGATCAGTACAACGACCAGGGCCCCGACGGCGCAGATACCCAGTTCCGCCGGCCGCAGCGGCGTGGTGCGAAACACGGTGTTGAAAAACGGGACATAAATAATGATCAACTGCAGGGCAAGTGTGACGCCAATGGCCAGCAACAGCACAGGGTTGCCGAGCCAGGATTGGGCAAACAGCGATTGCGTTTGCTTGCGTACACACAGCGCGTAGGCCATCTGGCAGAACGTCAGCATGGTGAACACCATGGTCTGCCAGGCGTTCGAACCTGTTCCTCCGCTCCAGAACCAGTACCCGGTCCCGACGGAGATCAGGCCGATGATCAGGCCCATGACGAGAATCTGCCAGCCCAGGCCACGGGCGAAAATGCCTTCCCGCGGATTGTACGGCGGCCGGTGCATCACGTCGCGCTCGGCTTCTTCGAACCCCAAAGCAACGGCCGGCACGCCATCGGTCACCAGATTGATCCATAGAATCTGAATCGGCAGCAGCGGCAGCGGCATCCCCAGCAGCGGGCCGGCGAGCATGACAACGATTTCACCCGCATTGCCGGTGAGGATATATCTGAGGAATTTGCGGATGTTATCGTAGATGCGGCGTCCTTCTTCGACGGCGGCGACAATGGTGGCGAAATTATCATCCAGCAGCACCATATCGGAGGATTCTTTGCTGACGTCGGTCCCCGTAATCCCCATCGCCACTCCGATGTCGGCTGATTTCAGCGCCGGCGCATCGTTGACGCCGTCGCCCGTCATCGAGACGATCTCATGCTGGGCCTGCAGCGCGTCGATGATGATCATCTTGTGCTTGGGCGAGACGCGCGCAAAGACGGAAACCTCCTTGATCCGGGCGCTGAGCGCGTCGACGGTCATCCTGTCGAGATCCTGCCCGGTCAGCACCGCATCGGAGGTCGTCAGCCCCAAACCCTTGGCGATGGCGACAGCCGTCAGGGGATGATCGCCGGTGATCATGACCGGGCGAATCCCGGCCTGTTTGCACAGCCGCACGGATTCAATCGCTTCGGGACGGACCGGATCGAGCATGCAGCACATACCCAGAAAGACCAGATCCTGCTCGTAGTGCTCCGGTCGGTCCAACCCGTCGACTCCCATCAACCGATAGGCAAAACCAAGCACCCGCATACCGTTTTTCGCCAGTGCGGTGTTTTCGGCGGCAATCTCCTCTTTTCTCTTGTCGCTCAGGGGTTGAACGACGCCGTTTATCAGAATCCGGCCGCACACCTCGATCAAGCCGTCAATCGCCCCCTTGGTCAACACCAGGTGATCGGCGGACCCCTGGTCCCCGGCGGCGGCAAGAACAGGGTGCAGATCCGTCCCCCGGGAAGACGACGGCAGGGCGTGAACGGTGGACATCCGTTTACGTTCGGAGTCAAAGGGCAGTTCGCCGACACGCGGCAACATGGCCTGCAGATCGCGCTGCACCAGTCCCGCCTGCTGGGCCGCAAGCACCAGCGCGCCTTCGGTGGGATCGCCGAGGATGCCGTCTGGTGTATGTTCGTCGATGACGGCATCGTTACACAGCGTCCCGGCCAGCAACAGCAGGCCGAGATCGGCGTCCTTGCCGTGGTCGGCCACCGCTTCATCGAGTGAATAGCGGCGATCCGGCAGCACCACATCCGAAACCGTCATTTTATTCTGCGTCAGGGTGCCGGTTTTGTCGGAACAGATCACGGTCACGCCGCCCAGGGTTTCCACGGCCGGAAGCTGCCGGATCAACGCATTTTTCTTCAACATCTGCTGTGCCCCCAGCGCCAGGGCGATGGTGACGACAGCCGGCAGGCCTTCGGGGATGGCCGCCACCGCCATGCTGATGGCCGTCATGAACATTTCCTTCAAGCCCGCGCCCTGCAGATAGTTCAAGCCGGCAACGATGATGACCAACACCCCGGCGGCCAAGGCCAGCGATCGGCCGAGTTTCGCCAACCGCCGCTGCAGCGGGGTTTGCTCATCCTCCACGTCCTGAAGCATGATGGCGATCTTGCCCAGTTCGGTCTGCATGCCGGTGCCGGTGACCACGGACTCGCCGCGCCCGTAGGTCACCACCGTGCCCCTGTAAATCATGTTCTTACGGTCAGCCAAGGCAAGCTCGCCGTCGGGCAGCTCATCGGTATCTTTGTCCACCGATTCTGATTCGCCGGTCAGGGCCGCTTCCTGAACCTTGAGATTGGCGGCTGCGATCAGTCGGCCATCCGCCGGCACAATGTTCCCGGCTTCGATGAGGAGGATGTCGCCCGGCACCAGGTCCCTGGCCGAAATCTGCTGCTCTGCGCCGTCACGCCGCACCCGCACATGGGGAACCGTCATTTTCTTGAGGGCCGCCATGGCGTTTTCGGCCTTGAATTCCTGCCAGAACCCGAGAATCGTATTGAGCACCACAATGACGAAAATGACGATGGCGTCGATATATTCCTGGAGCGCCACTGAAATAACGACGGCGGCCAGCAGAATCAGGATCATGACCTCCCGCACCTGGGCCAACAGAATCTGCCAGGCCTTTTTTTTCCCCTTTTCGATCAACTCGTTGGGGCCGTATTGGCTGAGCCGTCGCGTCACCTCGGACGCCGACAGACCCTGCTGCGGCGATGTTTCATGATTTTTCAGCACATTCTCGGCGTTCAGGCGATATGGTTCCGGCATTGATCATCCTCAAATATGGGCACAATAGCTGATCCGGGCGATTTCTTCGAGCCGTGTTCAGGAATCTTCATGTCCCAAAACGTGTGATATTTCCTGCAATTCAAGTGTATACGACAGGGAAATCCGGCAGCAGCAAACAATTGACGGCGGCAAACCCGACTCCAGATTCAAACTACCTCGCAACGTATTGAAAAACAAGGGCTTCACCTTGGAAACCACGTCGCCCCCAAGGTCCCGCCGGGGATCCACCTTTACTCGCCCGATTCCCATGCCCGGGACGAGGATGCCGGGTTCGCGGCATAATCAATCGGAAAGCGGAAGCGACGCCGCCACCCTTGGTCCTGGTTGTCCGCACATCCGACTCGACCCCACCGACGAAAGCGGATCGATCTACCTGCCCGGCAGCTCCGTACCGCGACTCATGATCTCGATATAGCCGGCATAGCTGAACAGGCGGTTGCGCTTCCAGGCGGTCGACTCCTTGACGATGCCGAGCTGTTCCAGATGGCCGAGTGCCTTGTTGACCGTGGCCGGGGTGAGGCCGGGCGTCTGCGGCCTGCAGATCAACGATCCGCTGGGATCCAATCCGGTCTCGACCGATGCCATCGGTGTGCCGACCGACCTGAAAATCAGACAGACCATGGCCTTGGGCTGTCCTTTGGTCATCGAGAAGTTCTGGGAAAGGCTCGGCCTGAAAAAGGTCCTCAAGGCCATCGAGCTGCAGGCTTTCCGGCGGATCGAAACCCATGTCAAGATCTGCGTGCTGGCACTGCAGATCGAGCGGGTGGCCGAGATCTCTTGTGGCCTGCCGTGGCAGGCATATCAAACGGGCACTGGAGACGATCCAGATCACAGAATTTTTTGATTTAAAATATCATGTGCTCATGCGCAACGAGGTGACTTCCGAAGCAGAAAACACTTTAAAATCATTGAAGATAAAGCCGCCGCCCCAGATCGTTCAGTTGACCGAAGACAGCCGGAATCTGTAGACACACGACGAAAATCACCACTCGGCCCCAATCCAACAGCAGCAAGGGTTTCAGCCGATTTGCAAACTTATTGGCCGCAAACGCAAGCACTACAAAACCAAGACAAATCGGGAGGTCGACCTTATCGCGTTGTTACCGTCAGTGCCGGGTCAAGAACGAGCCGTAGGGCTGGTCCAGGTCTGCGCCTCGCTGGCTGATGCCGCGTCAAGCAGAGCGAGGTCCGCTCCCTCTCCGAAACCATGGTTGAACTGGCAGCAACGGAGGGGACCATCGTCACATGGCGTACCGATGAAACCATTCCCCTGAGTTTTGGCTCCATCCAGGTGGTGCCGGTCTGGCGGTTTCTGCTGGAGACGGAGCCGTAAAGTTACTTGATCGGTTACTCAATCGGCACTTTGATCGGTGAGGCGGGGCATGTCGTAAGTCATGTCGTAAGTTTGTCGCAAGCCCCCCTAAGTCACTCCTCAAGTCACCCCAAGTCAGCCGTCCTATTCTTCCTCCGGTTTTTCATCTCCGGCTGATTCGATCTGCTTCACCATCCGATCGAAATCGCTTTCAAACAACCGGTCCTGCACGATACGGTATTTTTCGTATTCGCTTGCGGCCTGGGTTTTGGCCAGCTCTGCCGATACCGTTCCCGCGTCCTGCAGAATCTCCCGGTCCCAGAGTTTGAGGAAGCCCGCCAACCGTTTTTCCCAGTCTTCCATGGTCATGGGGATTTTGCGCATGGCCTGAAGCTCGGCCATGTCGAGGTAGGCGGAGACGATGCGCTGCATCTGCGCCAGCTCGAACTCGGAGAGATAGTTCTTGGCGATGGCGCCATCATATCGATGGATTTTCCCGTGGGGAGCGCCTTCCCAATGGGTCAGGTTACCGCCGCGTTTGAGGCGTTCCACATCCATGGTCCAGCCCTGGATGGTGTAATCCTTGACGATCTGGTTGGCCCATTTGCGGAACTGCACCGCCCGCTCGTTTTCGATCTTGAAGCCGACGGCGATGGTGGCCTGCAGGTTGTAATGTTCAACCTCGCACCGAACTTCGCGGTTGCCTTCGGTTTGAACTATTAAGTATTGCTTAACAGTTGCCTCCCTCGTCAGTTCGTTGTCGGCGAAAATGCGCTTCAGGTGCTGGTTGATGGCAGGCACCGAGACGTCGTAGAGGGTCGCCATCATCTTCTGGGTCAGCCAGATGTTTTCATCCTCGTAGCGCATTTCCACGCTGGCTTCCGATCCTCCCCCAGCCGCGACAAAGGTCAGATATTCGGCGGCAGAGGAACGAACCATGGCCGTCTCTTTCTTGTGAGGTTTCTGTATCTCTTTGGCCTTATCCTTCTTCATTCAACTCTTCCCCAGCTTTGATACCTGTCCCGGGACCAGCGGAGGTATTTCATCAGCTCCCAGTTGATCGATTCCGGATCAAATCGCTCACTGTCAAAGTTGCCACCGGACCATTCCGTATAGCTTTCGTGTTCCTCGTGATTCGGGTCTTTCAGCGCATTTAAGAATTCAATGTAACCAGGAACGCCGCCCACATCTTCCGGCGGGCAGGCTCGTTGACCATCAAGGCAGGCCAGCTCCGTTCTCAGTTCAGGATTGAAATAGCGGCTTTCCTCAAGAACTAGTTCATGCTCCCAGCCGTCTCCGAAATCATACAGATATTGGAAGGTACGGCCTTTCTTTTTGATCAGATCCCCGAGACGATACCTGCCACATGGCAACCCATCTTCCTTTGATTCCGGATATTCCGTGTATCGTTTATTCCCGATGGTGAACTCGTGAAGATGGCTGTCGGTCCAACCCATGACAATCTGGATGACGTCGTGCAGCCGGTCCAGCGTGATGCTGGCAGGCACAACAAAACGCCGCCAGCTTGCTGGTTCGATGTCAAGCAGCTGTATTTTCAGAAGATAAAATCGTTCGTTCATTTCTCATGTTCTCCTAAACCATGCTGAGTTCAAGTTTGTGTTGTATCTTCTCCCAGCCCGGGATGACAGAGTCGAGAAGCTTATAAAATTCTGGGCTATGATCATGATCATTTCAGGTATGCCTTGATCTCGGCCAACAGGTCATCATCTATATTTCACTGTTGCAAACGACCAAGAAAAAATGGGTATGAGTATGCTGTTCCATTGAAACTCATGCAGTCAAGATCAACAAAGGTTTGATACTCACCCGCGTAACTCGCCATTGGATGACGATAAGCCGGAAGTAGCAGGGACATCTCTTCCCATAAGGATAAGGAATTGTATCCCTTTTCTGATATAATCTGTGATGCTCGATCAGTCAGAGCAGCATACACTTTTACCGCTTCTCGGCGATCACTTGAATACTGTGTGGCTGCTTTTCAAGCTGCTTCGTACCCTTCCATAGCTCCCCCAACCGAGCAACAACAGTCATGAATTATTCAAATCTGCTTCTCCGGCAACTCTGTTCCCTTCTCCATGATTCCGATATATTCCGTGTAACTGAACAGCCGATTGCGTTTTCTGGCAGTAAGCTCCTTGACGATATCAAGCCTCTCCAAATACCCCAATGCCTTGTTGACCGTAGCAGGGGCGAGCCCAGTTTTTTCCGCCAACCAGTTGGAAGTGACAAGAGGACGCTCCATCAAGGCCCGATGGACCTGAAGGATCGATGCGGCCACCCTTCCCAAAGCACGTATGCGGTCATGATCCCGATGTGACCGATCCAGAAGCAGCTGCGCGGTCTCCACTGCCTGGCTTGCGGTGGCTATCACTGCCTCGGCGAAGAAATCGAGCCAAGCCTCCCAGTCGCCAGTGATCCGCACCCTATTGAGCAGTTCATAGTAGTATTGCCGATGGGTCTTGAAATACAGACTCAGATAGAGCATCGGTTCCCGCAGTACCTTTTCGTCACACAACAGGAGGGTAATCAGGAGACGACCGAGACGCCCATTTCCGTCAAGAAACGGATGAATCGTTTCAAACTGCACATGAACCAGTGCTACTTTGAGAAGAACCGAAGTTGTTTCAGGGTGATCGTGCAGAAAGAGTTCGAGTTTACCCATGCATTCCCGCACTTCATCTGGTGGCGGAGGAACAAAGGCAGCATTGCCTGGGCGGCTACCGCCAATCCAGTTCTGGGTTCGTCGAAACTCGCCGGGAGATTGGCTGCTCCCTCTACCCTTTGCCAGCAGAACACCGTGAATTTCCCGAAGCAGGCGGAGCGACAAGGGCATACCCTCTGCCAGACGGCGGAGGCCATGATCGAGAGCAGCAACATAATTGCTGACTTCCCGCACATCATCCAACGGAACGCCAGGCTCAAGATCAAGTTCGTAGAGCATAAGATCCGACAGCGAGGACTGCGTTCCCTCGATCATCGAGGAAAGTACTGCCTCCTTGCGCACATACATGTATAAAAATAAAGATGTGTCAGGCAGCAGGGTCGACACGCTGTCAAGCCGCCCCAGTGCCAGCAGAGCCTCATCGAACTTTTTACGCAGTTCAGGAGTCCAGTCGATGGGTGGTGACGGGGGCAGTGGAGCAGGGATGAAAGCCTGAACCTTCTCCCCGACCGTCGATATGGTCACATACCTTCCTTGGAGGTCTCGCCGCATGGTACCACCTGGAAATGTAAAATAAGAAAGGACGTTATTTTAAGATTATCTAGTTTATTAAAATAAAACCCCTGTCATAAAGAAAGCAAGCATTATCACGATTGAGACCAGTGAGTGGGAGATACAGGAATGCCTTGAGCAGTTCCCTGCTGGGAGTCCTGTAGGTATCACTCTCCGGGTCGATTTCAACACCTTCCTGGGCAAGGTATTTCTCGGTCAGGGGATGTATGAGAGAATGATCGGCCTGACGTAGCCATCAAACAAACGACTGGAAGATCGCCCGTGCCTCATCGGCCTTCATGTTTGACGATTCCAGGAACGTCACGCCATCCAGCGTTGTCGAGCCAACGAGAACAGAACCTGCCATTGACGACTGTGCCCACAGGAGCAGCCTCGGTTACAATACCGATGCTGCCCTCATCGCTACCAAGAACCTCCCGAACATGGTCCTTCACCTTCTGTTTGATCTTCTTCGATGTACAATCGGTCATACCCGCTCGTGCCCTGTAAAACTGTTCGTGAATGAACGATGCAATGCACCGTGCCCGATGCTTCGCCACTCGTAGTGCAGTGCGCCAGCACGGAGAGAATACCTGAACTCGCCCTGACCGACAAGGGGACGCAGGTCACGTGGAACTTTCAATCGGAAGATGTACCCGGAAGGAGTCTGGTAGAGGTAGGATCGTGAAGCAGAAACAAGAAAGCCCATCATTTACTCCATTCTTTTGTCATGTGTGGATAACAAAAGTGGATAAAGATGGGCTCTCTGCGAGGAGAATCCGACATTCTCCTGCAAATAATCAATAAATTGGTGGAGGGTGCGTCGACCTACCGCAAAACAGTCTCAAAGCCCACGCTCCTCGTAACTCCTTGATAATAAACGCCGAAATCATCTCGCACAACCACTTCCCGCCAACCCGACCAGAGAAACGATTTTCTCCCCTGATTTCCCGGCACCGGACGAGGGTGACGGGTTTGCAGTAAAACCCGATACCTGGCGTCGAGCCGCAACAACTTCGAATCCGGTTTTCGGACGCCGGTTCGGTTCCCAAAACGAAATCGAATTGGGCTTTCGGCATCGGTCATCCACCCCGGGGCGCGAACATGATGATGCTCATACCGAGCAGCGTCACGGCCACACCGACAAGATCCCAGACATGAGGTCGAACTCCATCCACCAGCCACAGCCATACCAAGGCGACAGAGACGTACACGCCCCCGTAAGCTGCATAGACCCGCCCCGCTGCCGTCGGGTGCAGGGAGAGCAGCCAAGCGAACAGCGCGAGGCTTGCACCCGCTGGGATCAGGAGCCAAGCAGACCTGTTTTCACGCAGCCATAGGTATGGAAGATAACACCCGGTTATTTCGAAAAAAGCAGTAGCAACAAACAGAGAGGTGGTTGTGACAATGCTCATGGCCATATCAAATCTTTCTGAGGAATTTGGCGCGAAGTAATCTTCATCATTTCGTCCGTATCGCCATCAATCATAGCTTTCGCGCAATGCCCGGGTGGCATTGAGCAGCGCCAGCAAGGCGGTGCCCATATCAGCAAATACAGCTTCCCACATGGTTGCCATCCCTACAACGCCTAAAAAAATAAATACGCCTTTAACGGAAAATGCCAACGCGATATTTTGCCAAACGATTCGACGGGTATGTTTGGCGAGACTGACCGCTTCGGCCATTTTTGCGGGTGCATCAGTCATAAGCACCACATCCGCGGTTTCGATGGCGGCGTCCGAACCGAGGGCACCCATGGCCACCCCCACATCAGCCCGGGCCAAGACCGGCGCATCGTTGATACCATCTCCCACAAAGGCGACCTTTCCGTCTTCTTTGGTTTCCGCGAGGATTTGTTCGAAAATGCGGACCTTGTCTTCCGGCAGCAATTCGGCATAGAATTGATCCAGATTGAGAGCCTTGGCAACGCTTGCAGCGGCGCATGCGTTGTCGCCCGTCAACATCACAAGTTTCGAAACTCCATCTGATCGCAGCCGCTCCACTGCCAGTTTGGCATCCGGTTTAAGTTGGTCACCGATTAAGATGTAACCAGCGTATTGATCATCCACCACTACGTGGGCAACGGTGCTGTCAAAGTCACATTGGCCATGGTCGATTTGTCTTTCATGCAAAAGCGCGTCGTTGCCGACAGCAATGCTTTTCCCGTCAAAGACAGCCTTGACCCCCTTCCCAGGAATTGCGACGTGGTCGCTCACTAGCGATTCATCGATGGTGAGCCCTTTGCTCTTCATCGCCTCTACAATGGATTTGCCAATGGGATGATCCGAGTGCAGTTCCACCGCCGCGGCCATTTGCAGCAACTGATCAGAGGAAAATCCATTGTCGGTAACGACCCGATCCACCGTAAAAACGCCGCGTGTCAAAGTGCCGGTCTTGTCAAAAACCACTGTTTTGACTTTTGAAAGGGCATCGATGAACATTGATCCCTTGATCAGGATTCCACTGCGCGAGGCCCGGCCGATTCCACCGAAATAACCCAAGGGGATGCTGACCACCAGGGCACAGGGGCACGAGATCACCAGCAACACCAAGGCGCGATAGATCCAGGTCGAGAATTGGGCGTCATTTATGAGCAGAGGCGGAACCAGGGCGATAGCCGCCGCAATGGCCACCACAACCGGCGTATAATAACGGGCAAAGGTGGTGATAAACTTTTCAGTGGCGGCCTTACGCGCGGCCGCGCTTTCCACCAACTCTAATACCCGTGCAATCGACGATGCTTCAAAAGGTTTTGTGACCCGAACCGTCAGCGCCGATGCCGCATTGATGCTACCGGCCAAGACGGTATCGCCCGGGCGCGTTTGAACCGGAACCGGTTCGCCGGTCAAAGGCGAGGTGTCCACCTGCGAGACTCCTTCAATCACCGTACCGTCCAAAGCAACTTTCTCGCCGGGCTTGACCAGGATGATTTCGCCCACCTTGACCTTTTCGGGAGTGGTTTCCTTCAGACCGCCCTCAGTCTTAAGCAAGGCCCGGTTCGGCCGGGCAGCCAGCAGTCCGCGAACCGAACGCCGTGATTTGGAAACCGCCATGTCCTGCAGCAGTTCACCTACCTTGAAAAACAGCATCACACCGACTGCCTCGGACAGAGCGTGTATGGCCATGGCACCGGTCGTGGCGATGACCATAAGCACATTCTCATCAAAAAACTGTCCTCGCCGCAGCGTTCGCAGCGCACCGATTAAAACGCTCCAGCCGGCCAGCAGGTAAGCGGCAATCACGATGGGATATTCCACCCACGCCCACGGCCGCTGGTGCAATTGGTCTTCAAAAAACAGGTGAATTGCGAAGATAATACCAGCGATGACGATGATTCCGACTTGCTTTCGAAAATTGCCCGCCTCCGTTGATTCATGGTCATCCGCTTTCGAGCCCTGCAGGGTGGACTCGATCTTGACGTCGGGTTCAATGCGCGCAACCGCTGCCAGAGCCTTCGAGATATCGGCCGCCCTCAAGTGCAGGGTGAGATTGGCAAAATCAACAACCGCCGCTTCAACTCCTTCGGTATTCTGCAGTTCCCTCTCTATCTTGGCCGCGCAGGCGGCGCAGTCAAGATTTTGAACGCGAAATCTCTTTTCCTGAACGGTTTCCATATTGCGACTCTCCTCGGCTATCGGTCGTTTCCCACCGCTCGAGTGAGCTTATTTTGTTTGGGGCAATCTCCAGAAAAAAGCCTATCGGCATCCCTTCGGAGAAAACCGCGCTTAATGATTAAGTTGGCCGTTCGAGATATATCATACGCCACCCGCCTTATCTCGAGGGTGTTGCGATGACTGTCCCAAATCGCATATTTTGCACGCGGATCACCATCCCTGGGCTGTCCGACGGCACCGACATTGACGATATACCGATAATCCGGTTCGAGTTTAATTGTTTCCTGCTGCAATGGATCGAATTGAAGATCCTTTCCATCATAACCCATGAGCATCAGGCGGTGGGTGTGTCCGGCAAAGGCGATATCGAAACTGTTGGATGCAAAGGTTTCTTTAATCTCTGAAAAACTCATATGGTTCAGGTAGATTGTCGGCAAATCGGGCGGACAGCCGTGTACCATCAGCGCGCCAATCATTTCCCGATAATACGGAAGGTTTTTAATATAGAGCAAAGATGCAGATGTGAGATATTTCAGGGTCTGCTCCAATGATATAATTGCCTGCGGTGAGAAATCGCTGCGATAATCCCTATTGATCACAGCCATCTCGTGATTGCCAAGTATATTGGGGATGTCCATTTTTTCCAACAGGACCAGGACCTCTTCCGGTTGTGGACCATACCCGACGGCGTCTCCCAAGTTGACAATTTGGTCGACACCTGATCGCTCGATATCATCCAGGCAGCGGACAAGTGCCTCCAGGTTGCCATGAATGTCAGATATCACCGCTATTCTCATTGTCCTTGCCTTCTCGCTCATTCCGCCGAATTGTCGACAGCGGTGCTCTTTACAGTTCTAAAACCAATCTCCTCGAATCCTTCCCAGGGGAAACGCACAACGACCGCGGGTAAAGAATTTTTATCCTTCGGAGCCCCCTCAACGCCACCGATAACCGCATAGCGATTTGTTGTCGAGGCGTTCGCCGATGGCTGGACCAGTCCCTCTGTATAAACCCATTCGCCGATCTCATGGTTGAGCCCCTTTATGCCCAACAGGTTCGGAGAAAAAGATGCGGCTGATAACAGAAAATCGGAACGCTTTGGTTCAGCTTGGTCTTTGGCGCTCGGACTCGGCTCAGGAGAAACGCTACTCCAGTTTTCCGTTTCGGCCTGCCAGTCTCCCATCATACGCATCATGCCCCCCATCGGCTGGGTATTCACTTCCGCTGAGGGTTCTGCATTCACTTCCGAGCTGTCCTCGCCCTTGATCATTGCAAAAAACATTTCCACCTCCGTCGGCAATCGTCTGCCGAAGTAGTTTGCAAAGGCCGAAGCGCCATAACCGGTAACGCGCAGAGCAGGACTGGAAGCATAGGCCGGATCACTGACATGGAATTCGCTGTTTCGGTAGACAATCGGCTCGTATCCCGCGCGCACCTCTCCCAACAAGAACCAGTTTGCACCACTGCCTTTCACCACACCACTTTCTATGCTGATCTGTTCAAGGTTGTGATTCAGAAAATCGACGAACTGCTGGTTGGTAACGAAGAACTCGTCCATGTAAAATGGCTCGACCTGGATCGATTGATCGCTGCTCCCATCCAATACCGCAGGGATCGAAAATGGTCCCCCTTGGATGAGGTGCTGCTTTCCAAGGTGCTCAGACGCGAAGGAATCCTTTTCGGCGTCCGCCTGTCTTGCGGTGGTCTCGTTACCAGGGACCGTCTGGGTTTGGTGCTGGCTGGGGGATGTCGAAAGACTACCCTTCGGTGGACCCAATCCGGGTTCACCAATAAAATGCCAGACGGCCATCGACATGACCGACAGCACGGCGACAATGATACCTGTCCATATCCATCTCGGTTTCGTAAATAGGGAGGCTGATCGTTGCCGAGGAGATTTCGCATCCGCTTTATCGGATGCCAACCCGTGGATCACGCGTTCAAGCTGTCCGAGCAAGTCCCGGACGGATTCGGTTCGCTCGTCTCTGCTCTCGGCCGTAGCCATGTGAATGATTCGATTCAACTCTTCAAAAAATGGCGATTCGGTTTTGGCCAGCTTTGCACTTTTAAACGGCGTTCCAGACTTGATTTTGCCGTCAACGGCTTCAAAGAGTATTTTTCCCAGGGAATAGACATCCGCGCGTTGGTCAGCCCTTTTGAAATCGAAAAAATGCTCCGGAGACATGTAATGCGGCGAGCCTTTCACGTCCATGGACTGGGTAACCGGTTTCAACCGGCTCGAACGCGCCAGACCGAAATCGGCGATTTTGGGCGTGTCCTGGTCCATGAGGATATTTTCCGGCTTAAGATCGCGGTGCACAATGCCATTGTCGTGCAGCGCCATTACACCTGTCAGTACCGGTAGAAAATACCGTTGTACCCATGCTATGAAAAGATCCTCCTCCGGATAGAAGCCTTCCTCTGACATGGTGTCTCTAAGAGACCCGCCTGGAATATATTCCATGGCGATGTACTCTATGGATGCGTCTTGATCACATTTTTTTACGGTAATGGCATCGTGATCGTAAACCTGTAAAATATTCGGATGCCGAATCTGGGCCATGGCCTGGACTTCCCGTCTGAAACGCTGGACCAGGGTTTCGGCCTCTTCGTCGCCCTCGTCAATGGATTCAAGCCATTCCCGTGAAACGACCTTGATCGCTACGTCACGATTCAGGTTGCTCTGGTGCGCTCGATAAACCTCGCCCATTCCGCCCTTGCCAATAAAGCCGAGGATTACCCATTTGTTGTTGAGGACATCGCCGACCTTGAGCGTGGTTTTACAAGTCGCTGTCATATCATGCGCTTTCAGTTCCATTATCGTTTTAATCCCCCGGCACCGATTCGCCCTCTCAGCGACTGAATCGTTCCGGACTGTTTGTCGATCAAGACCTCATCAATGACGATGCCATCCTTTTCAACAAGCCGGGCAATGTAATATCGGCCGGTGTTTTTCAGATCTTTCAGGCCGTATTTTTCCCATTGATCGTCGTCAAGATGCCGATTGATGATGATTCTGGCAGTGGCAGTTCCCATGCCGTCAAAATATCTCGCCAGGGGATCTTGCCCATCCTCTATTGTTTCTTCATCAGTCGATTTTTCGGTCTTGCTTTTTTGATTAACGTTTTTTGATTGCATGGCGACACTTCCTTTCGAGCTTCGCAGTGAAGGATCACGTTTATGGCTGGGAGAGGATTTGCCTCATTTTGACAAACTCTTCCCGCGAAATTTCCCCCTTGGCGAATCGCGCCTTCAAAATCGCCTCGGAGTCGGATCGATCCCGAAACGGTCCCTGCGAGGCTTGGGTCTGCGACCTGAAGATACGAAGTACGACATAAACAATCAAGAAAAGAACCAAGCCCCATATCAGCAGGGACAATAAACTACCTGGGAAAAAGCCTCCCCACCAGCCTCCCGACAGCGGTGCATAATCACAGCCCCACATGATCAAATCTCCTTACAGGTTTAATGATGAGACAGCCAGCTACGGTCCGACCGTCTCATCGGTTTAATTGGTGTTACCAGCACCATCCGTATCCGCCCATGCGGCCGTGGTACCCGGCATTGGCAGGCGGCAGGTTGAAGGAACGGGCTTGGGCGCGGAGTTGATCGTGCAAGACGGCTATTTCACGGTTCAACCCCGCCGTTCGCTTCGGATCGGGGTTGGAAGTTGCCAGCAGAGCGTTGTACTCACCCTGTTTGGCGGCAAGGTTCTGCCTGAGCTGGACGGTTTGATCGTAAAACCCCTGATAATTGTCGCCGTAATAACCCGCCGTCGGCCCACCCATGGGGCCGCCCCAGTACCCGTCCCAATAACAGGCGAATGCCTGGGTTCCGGTGAACGCGATGAGCGCCGTCGCCGCAACAATGAGAATCGTCCTTTTCATGATTTTTTTACCTCCGTCGTGTTGGTTTTCAACTGAAAGTGAATGCCCATGGCACCATGGTCGCCGTTGCTAAAGTTGATTATCAAATTGCGTGCCAGCAACCTTTAGATATATGGAACAATTTGTTATTAAAGCATAAATTAACTATGCTGCCGAGCATCCGCCAAAACCGACGGGTGTACGACCTGTGGCTTTATTACCCATCTTGCTATCAAGGCACGATTGAGGTGTTGCCATAATACCCAATCGGGTTTATAATACTTAGACAACAGAAATTTGAGGGCGCTATGAATACAAAAACAATTCATCGAAATCGGACGAGGCTTCACACATCACCCTGGATCATCATCGGATCGGTGGGAATCCTGCTGATCGTCGTGGTGGTCCTGGCATATCAGAACTACAGCCGCGAAAAAAAATACATGTCCCGAATTTTAAGTGAAAAAGGGGCTGCCATCATCAAGGCGGTGGAAGCCGGAGCCCGTACGGGAATGATGGGGATGATGTGGGGCGGACAGCAGGTCCAGTCGTTGATCGAGGAAACCGCCCAGCTCTCGGATGTCCTCTATATTACAGTGGCAAGTGGCGAGGGCCTGGTTCTGGCCAGCAGCAATCGCGGATTGATCGGCACCCAAATGAACAGCGGTTTTCCCGAAAAAGGACTTGATCAACCAGAGGAAATCAACTGGCGGTATAAGCGCATCGATGAACAGCGGAGCGCTTTTGAGGTGTACCGGCATTTTCGACCGATCTCTCATCAGGACACTTGGATGGGCGACCGTATGCGCCAAATGATGCGAGGGCGCGGCATGATGATGGGGTCCGATAACGACTGGTGCTTTCCTACCTCAAGCGGCGACAGCGACCAAATCATACTGGTTGGTTTGGACCCTCAACCATTTGAAGAAGGGCGTAAAGAGGACATCCGCAACACGGCCATCATATCAGGTGTTTTGATTTTACTGGGGCTGGCCGGCTTTATTTCGATGTTCTGGATGCAAGGATACCGCTCGGCTAAAAAATCACTTCAGGACACCAGCGCCATTAAGGACCAAGTTGTAACCAGCCTTCCCGTGGGGTTGATTGCCACGGACAAAGACGGGAAAATCGCATTTTACAACAGCGCCGCCGAGCGGATCACCGGGCTTGATTTGGCCCAGGCGCGGGGGAAAGAACCCGACAGCGTTCTGCCAAGGCATTTATGTGGGTTGAAGGAATCCCTGGATCTTGGGGAGTCGATAAACGAAAAGGAAATGGAATGTGAGTTCACCGAAAACAAGATTGTCCCGGTGAGCATCAGCGCCTCGAAAATTATCAACGAAGAAGGTCAGTTTGTCGGGCAGGTTCTGATCATCCGAGATCTTGGGGAGGTTCGCCGCCTTCAGGATGAAATCCGCCGCAAGGAAAAGCTGGCGGCAATAGGCGGTCTCGCCGCCGGCGTGGCCCATGAAATCCGAAACCCGTTGAGTTCCATCAAAGGCATCGCTTCCTACTACAAGAGCAAGTTCGAGGACGGCAGCGAGGACAAAGAGATGGCCGGGGTCATGATCGAGGAGGTGGATCGCCTCAGCCGAGTCATCAGCGAGCTGCTGGAGTTCGCCAGGCCGACGAAATTAAACAGGAAGCTATCCGATATGAATGAACTGCTGAAACATTCAACCCGGCTGGTCGAGCAGGAAGCAGCGGCGAAAAAAGTCGATATTCAACTCAATCTTACATCCGAATCCATTGAGGCCGATGTCGATCCGGATCGTCTGACCCAGTGCTTTTTGAATCTGTTTCTGAATGCCTTGCAAGCCATGGAAAGCGGCGGCCGGTTGACCGTTTCCAGCTCCACAGGCGCAAACGGGAACGTTGCAATTGACATCAAGGATAACGGCTCGGGGATATCCGCAGAAGATCTCAGCAAGATATTCGACCCCTATTTTACCACCAAACCAAAAGGCACCGGCTTGGGCTTGGCGATTGTGCACAAGATTATCGAAGCCCACCAGGGGCAAATCAAAGTTCGAAGCACCATTGGTCAGGGCACCGTGTTCTCGATTGCCCTGCCGCTTGGGGACAGCGAAATGAGGTTATCATGACCATACAAAACCCTTCTCACATTCTGATTGTCGACGACGATCTAAACCACTTGAAAACGCTTCAAACCATCGTCAGAAGTTGGGGCTACCAGGTGTCCACGGCCGACGACGGGGTCAAGGCCGTTGAAAGTGTCAAGGAAAAACCGTTCGCCCTGATCTTGATGGATGTGCGCATGGCTCAGATGAGCGGCATCGAGGCCCTGAAGCAAATTAAACAGTACAATCCGGCCATCCCGATTCTCATCATGACCGCATACTCTTCGGTTGATTCGGCGGTAGAGGCCTTAAAATCCGGGGCTTACGATTATTTGACCAAACCCCTGGACTTTGAAGTGCTCAAAATCAGCCTAGCGCGTGCTTTGGAGCATTCCGGCCTCAAGGCGGAAAATGCAACCTTAAAATCAAAGATGAGCGCAGATTACGAGCTGGAAAATATCATCGGAAGAAGCCGGCCGATGAAGGAACTGGTCGACATGATGTCCATGGTTGCGCCTTCGGAGGCAACCGTGCTGATCACCGGGGAAAGCGGGACCGGCAAAGAGCTGATCGCCAAATCCATCCATCACAACAGCCAGCGCAAGGATCGCGCCCTGGTGGTGGTCAATTGCGCGGCACTTACCGAGACATTGCTGGAGTCGGAGCTGTTCGGCCATGAAAAAGGTGCGTTTACCGGTGCCGATAAACGCCGCGAAGGCAGATTCAAGCAGGCTGACAAGGGAACCATTTTTCTGGATGAGATCGGCGAAACCTCCGCCGCGATGCAGGCCAAGCTGCTGCGGGTCATTCAAGAGCGGGAAATCCAGCGGGTCGGCGGGGAAGAAACGTTGAGCGTGGATGTGCGGATTCTTGCCGCGACCAACCGAAACCTGGAGGAGGATGTGAAAAACGGAAAATTCCGTGAAGACCTTTTCTATAGACTGAACGTCGTCACGCTTCGTATCCCGCCGCTACGCGAGCGTCAAGATGATACTCCTTTACTCGCCCAGCATTTCTTGGAGAAGTACGCGAAAAAAAATCACAAGCAGGTCAAAGGCTTTTCTCCGCTGGCAATGGATATGCTACTCAAATACGCCTGGCCCGGCAATGTCAGGGAACTTGAAAACGTCATTGAACGCGCCGTGATTCTCCTGCCGGATGAACACATCACAGAGAAAGAGCTGCCTGTCACCATCACCTCAAGTTATGCCGAAAAAAGCGAATGGGTGGCTCCGCCCCCACCGGTTGCAGCCAATCGCCCCCTGGAAGAAGTTGAAAAGGAGGCCATTTTGGCCACACTTAATGACAGTGGCGGGAATAAAAGCGAAACCGCACGCAGGCTCGCAATCAACCGCAAAACCCTTCACAAGAAACTCAAAGATTATGGAATAGGTTGAGCTTCCTAATGAAAGCGAATTCTTAACGGTCCATAAACTGCCCATTTTAACCCCACAATGCAATTCTTGACAGACTAAAGTGGGTATTATTGAACCATACTCCCCACCTACATGCCTTAATACGACCTGCCCTACCGCACACTTAATATTTTTAAAACTTAGTTATTACAGGTATATATATTGATTTTGAGCCGGCATGACAGCGTGATGGCATCATGTTTGCTCTATCCTAAGACAAAGCCAAATGGCTTTCAGAAAGCGGCCGCTTTTTTGATTGGGAACAACAAATCGCAACGTATTACATAATGGAGGCACAAAATGAAACGAAATACCAAAGGGATTATGATGCTGGCCGTATTGGCCGTTTTTGGATTCTCAACCATCGCGCTTGCCGGTTGGGGCGACGGATACGGACATATGATGGGGCCCGGCATGATGGGGCCTGGCTGGCAGCAGGGAAGTGGCTATTACGGAAATCTTTCCGCAGATGAAATCGCGAAACTGGAACAGCAGCGCGCAGAATTCTTCCGGGCGACAGAAAATACCAGGCAACAGCTGTATGAGAAGAATCTGGCTCTGCAAAGCGAACTGGCTAAAGAAAATCCGGACACCGCCAAGGCATCAAAGCTTCAGGGCGAAATTTCCAAGCTGCAAAGCGATCTTGATCAAAAACGATTGGAGTATGATATCCAGGCCCGCAAATCAGCACCCAACTACAACCGCGGCTATAGAGGAGGATACGGTTCGATGATGGGTTACGGCCCCCGCGGTGGCGGATATTGCGGGTGGTAAGCCAAGACGCAACGAAAATGGTATGACAGGGCGGTAAACGCCGCCCTGTCATGCACTAAACCAACAGGGAATCCGCAGGTGACTGCATCAAAGGACGACGCGATAGAATCGATAGAAAGGTGAGCTGATGAAAAGGAATTTTTTGAAAACAGCGATAAAGCCAATCATGCTTGTCGCAATTGTGGGTCTTGCACTAACGGTGCTGGCTGGCTGCGGAATCGGCCATGGGCCATACCGGAATGGTTACAATAATTATCATGGTGCTGGAAGCGGCGATGATTACCGAAATAGTGGCTCCTACGGAGCTACGTATGATCCCGACGGCAGAGTCTACCACCGTCGCATACCTGGCTACGGGGACGGCCGAGGTGGATATTGCGGATGGTGATGGAGTTAACTCTTCTCAGATTATATTGGCATTGAGGCAAAAGCTATGATCGCTAAATATTTTAATTACAAGGCATTGTTAGGGCTTCTTGCGATATGGGGTCTGAACAATATTTTGTTAAGTCCCGCATTCGCCCAATCCGGCGGGTACCGGAACTGGCACATGGGACGATGGATGATGGGCGACTGGGGAATGGGGTGGTTCGGTATGATATTCATGTTACTTTTTTGGGTTTTAGTCATCGTCGGAATCGTTTTTCTGATTCGCTGGCTGGTTCAAAACACGGGCGGCAGAAGTTCCTCCGGTGTCGGCACAAGTTCTCAGGCAATGGATATTTTAAAGGAACGCTATGCCAAAGGAGAAATCACCCACGATGAATTTGAGTCCATGAAAAAAGAGATACTCCGATAGGCCCCACAGGAGACCGACAATGAGAAGCAGAAACACAGACCTGGGATTCGATAGCAGGCATTCCAGAAGGCAATTTTTGAAGTTGGCCGGCTATGGAACCCTAGGATTGATGGCAGGCGGGCTCTGGCCTGGATTCGATGGTTTCGCAGCCGGACAAACTCCTGATACAGAATTCATCCCCGACCTCGACATCACCCTTTCCGCCCGCCCCGGCGAGGTCCCCGTTTTGCCGGGCGATCCCACTGGAGTTTGGCGCTACCATGCGACGGTGCACAAAGGCGACCGTGCTAGAATCGCTGAAATACCCCGCAGCTATCTTGGCCCGATCATTAAAGTCAATCAGGGTGAAAAAATACGGGTTCGCTTCAGAAACGCCATCCCTGAAGAGTCTATTGTGCATTGGCACGGCCTGCATGTGCCCGCGATCATGGACGGACACCCGCGCTATGTCGTTCCGCAGGGGCAATCCTACTTGTATGAGTTCGAAGTCAAGAATAGAGCCGGCACCTATTGGTATCATCCACACCCACACGGCAGAACCGGCCCACAGGTGTATCGTGGTCTGGCAGGCCTATTTCTCGTGTCCGACGAGGAAGAGCAAGCTGTTGGCTTGCCCGATGGCGAATATGATGTTCCACTGGTGATTCAGGACCGAACATTCGATTCAGGTAATCAGCTGGTGTACATGTCGGGCCACAGAATGGAGCGGATGACCGGTTTTTTGGGCGATATGATAATGGTTAACGGGCTGCCGGATTTCACGCTCCCCGTATCGACCGGTGCCTATCGGTTACGCCTGCTGAATGGCTCCAATTCTCGTATTTATAAGTTGGCGTGGGAAGACGGCCGGCCGCTGACCATTATTGGTACGGACGGTGGATTCCTGGAAAGGCCGGTCTTCAGAAGGTATGTGTTTTTAAGCCCGGGAGAACGGTTGGAGATCTGGGCCGATTTCAGCGACAATCCGGTCGGGTATACGACATCCCTTTTGAGCCTTCCCTTCGATGTCGGTGGCATGGGTGGGGGGCGAATGGGCCGCGGCATGATGATGGGCGGACGAACGGGCCAAAATCTAAACCTTCCAAATGGTGCTGCCTTTTCCGTATTCAAAGTGAAGGTCATCCGACCTGTCAAAACAATTTACCGTCTCCCGGAGACACTTTCCGAGATCGGGCCTGCTAGTCCTAAAGACGCTGTGAACTATTTTCGTCCCCGGCAATTTTATCTCACGATGCGGCATATGCAATGGACGATCAACGGGCGGGTGTTTCAAATGGAGGAGGTGGCAGACGACGAGATGGTCCAGTTGGATTCAACCGAGATTTGGGAATTCAACAACACCGGGGGTGGTATGATGAATATGATGAACATGCCCCATCCCATTCACCTGCATGGCAAGCAGTTCCGCGTTATTGAACGCAGCGGCGTTGCACATGAAGGCTATGTGGATGAAGGATGGAAAGATACGGTTTTGCTGATGCCCGGTGAACGGATCAGAATATTAGTTGATTTTGATGATTATCCAGGAATGTTTTTGTACCATTGTCACAACCTGGAACATGAAGATATGGGCATGATGCGCAATTATTTTGTGAGGGCATAGTCGCCACTATTGTCTTTCCTTAACTTCCCTCTTCAGTTCTTTTGTTGTTCACAGGTAGACTCCAAATAATTTGTTTACGTTTATCAGCCTTCATACCGTACAAAATGCTCATGCCTGATAAGTGACCCCGAACACCGTGTCCGAAAGCCATTTTTTGAACGACGGGTTGTCGCTGAACTGCTTGAACAGCTCGGTGTGGTCGGACAAGAGGTCGATCATGACGCGCTGTAGCGCTGCGTCGTGTTCAATCCGGGCGGTCTTCTTATCGTTGTTCTTCATGGCGTTCTGGTAGGCGGCGTCCGCTGCGACCTTGGCCGGGATCTCCTCGGCGATGACCTGGCGGATCTTGTCGCCGTCTTTCCAATCGATGTTGCCGAACTGGTCGTTGAACGCCTTGATGATGTTGCTCAGTTGGTCCAGCTCCGGTTCCGGTTTGCGGCCACCACCGGTGGTCGGCACCGGTCCGATTTCGGCATCCTGATCCGGAAGACCGATCTTCAGGCTGGTTTTCACCTCGACACGGTAGCTGTCCATGTCGATGGCCTCCAGGATGCCCCGGGACAGGTCCTCTTCCTTGGGCGCGGGGAGCTTCGGGATCAAGAAATTCAGGAAGATCGACAGCTTCTCCCAGTCGGCATTCGAGTACGGCAGGATCGAGGCCAGAAATCCGTAGGTGCGCACGAAGGCCTTGGCCTTGCCCTTGAAGTCCACCTGGCCATCTTCGTCGAGATCGGCGTTGTAGGTGGCCACGCAGGCGTCCAGGATCGGGTCAAGCTTGTCACGGTCTGCGCCATTCAGATAGAGCCCCACCAGCTCGTCGATTTGCGTCTGCGAATAGACCTGGTAGCCGTCCAGATCCGATTTCAGGTCGTGCAGCTTGTTGGGGTCGGTCTCGTCACTGAGGATGGTGGTGCGGTAATAGGGCTCGAACGACTTCTGGATGGTCTCCGAGTCGTTGTAGAAATCGAGCACAAAGGTGTCGTGCTTCTGCGGATGGGCGCGATTGAGCCGCGAGAGGGTCTGCACCGCCTTGATGCCGGAGAGCGCCTTATCCACGTACATGGTGTGCAGCAGCGGTTCGTCGTAGCCGGTCTGGAACTTGTCGGCGACGATCAGGAAGCGGAAAGGGTCCTGCTGCACCTTGTCCGGGATCTGGCTGCTGGGGAAGCCGTTCAGCGTCGCTTCGGTGACCTTCTTGCCGCCCCAGTCTTTATGATGAAATTCGTGCTCCCCGGAAAAGGCCACGATGGGCGCGTAAGGGCTTTTGCGCTCCTTGAGGTAGTCCCTGAAGGCGTGGAAATACTGTATGGCCCGCTCGATACCGTTGGTGATGACCATGGCCCGAGCCTGCCCGCCGATCTTGCGGTGGCCGATCACCTGGGCATGGAAGTGGTCCACCATGATCTCCGCCTTCTCGCGGATGGCGTGCTCATGGGACTCCACATAGCGGCGCAGCTTTTTCTGGGCCTTGTTGGCGTCGAAGAGCGGGTCGTCCTCCACGGTCTTGGCCAGGCGGTAATAACTCTCCACCGGGGTGTAGTTCTTCAGCACATCGAGGATGAAGCCCTCCTGGATGGCCTGTTTCATCGTGTAGCTGTGGAACGGGTGGTGCTTCACGGTGCCGTCGGGCTGCGGGTCCGGCTCGCCGAAGATCTCCAGAGTCTTGTTCTTGGGAGTCGCGGTGAAGGCAAAGTAGCTGGCGTTGGTCACCATCTTCCGGCCTTCCATGATCTTGTTGATCTTGTCCTCGGCATCCAGTTCATCCCATTCCGCCTTGTATTCACCCGGCTTTTCCGCAACGGCCATGTTCATGGCAGCGGTGGTTTTGCCGCCCTGGCTGGAATGGGCCTCGTCGATGATGATGGCGAATTTGCTCTGGCGGTGTTCATCGCCGATCTCATCGAGGATGAACGGGAACTTCTGTACCGTGGTGATGATGATTTTCTTACCGGCCTTGAGGAATTTGCGCAGGTCACCGGAATGCTCGGCATGGCCGACGGTGGCGGAGACCTGGGCGAACTGCTTGATGGTGTCGCGGATCTGCTTGTCGAGCACCCGCCGGTCGGTGACCACGATGACCGAATCGAACAACGCCTTGCTCTCATGCTCCAGCCCCACGAGCTGGTGCGCCAGCCAGGCGATGGAGTTACTTTTGCCGCTGCCCGCCGAGTGCTGGATCAGGTAGCGCCTGCCGATGCCGCTCTCGGCGGCATTGGCCAGCAGCATGCGCACCACCTTTAACTGGTGGTAGCGAGGGAAGATCTGCTTGTACCTCTTTTTGCCGGTCTTCTCGTCCTTTTCCTCCACCACCTGGGCGTAGTTTTCCAGGATATCGGTCAGGCCCTCTTTGGAGAGGGTCTCCTTCCACAGGTAGTCGGTGGCGAGCCCGGCCGGGTTGGGCGGATTGCCAGCGCCGTCGTTGTAGCCTTTGTCGAAGGGCAGAAACCACGAGCCCTTGCCCTTGAGGTGGGTGCAGAAACGCACCTCGTGATCGTCCACGGCAAAATGGACGACGCAACGGCCGAACTGGAACAGCAGCTCCTTCGGGTCACGGTCGCGCTGGTACTGCTGCACGGCATCGAGCACCGTCTGCTTGGTGAGCTTATTTTTGAGTTCGAAAGTGGCGATGGGCAGGCCGTTGATGAACACGGCCATGTCGAGGGAAAGCGCAGTCTCGTTGCGGCTGTAGCGGAGCTGGCGGGTGACGCTGAAGATGTTGGCCGCGAACCGTTCGGCCGCCTTCACGTTGCCCGGCGTCGGCGTGCCGTAGAAAAGGTCCACATGGGCCGGGCCGTGCTTGATGCCGCCGCGCAGCACGTCCACCACACCGCGCTTGGCGATCTCGCCCTGCAGGCGGTGCAGGAACTGGGTGCGCTTGGGGCCTTCCTCGTCGATGCCAAGAGCCTCATAGGTGTCGGGCTGGGTGGCGGAGAGGAATTGCAGCAGCTTGGCCCGGCCGACGGCGTGTTCCCGGTCGTAGTCATGCGGGTCGCCCTGAACGTATCCAGCCTCGTTGACCAGCGATTGGACAATGAGGCTTTCCAGCCCTTTTTCGGTGGTATCCGTCGTCATATCAGTCCCCCGGCGCTGGCTCTCGTCCCAATTGAAGTGGGCAACAGACGATTGTACACTTTCTCGCACCGGTGGTGCGAGTTTTTCTGACTCGTTGTCGCGCTGCGGCGTGAATCAACTTCACGAATCACTCGCCCACCGAGGTGTTCTGCCGCTCTTCGACGACCTGTCCATCCTTCCACAGCACAACGCCCGCGCCCACTTGCCTTGCCTTCTGCCGGGCCTTGGCCGCCGCCCGCTTCATAGCGATTTCCGCCGCTGCCAGGTCGGGGTCGCGTTTTTTATCGCCCTTGCCGGAATCAACCGTCTGCTTGCTCATGCTTTCACTCCTTCTTGGATCAGCACCGGCTCGCCGCCGGAATTGTCATAAAGCGCCCATTCATCGACCAGCGGTTTGTACAGCGTTTCGAAATTACGCAGCCCGGCCGCGAAACGCCGCCGGATGACCGGCTCGGGGATGTTGTGGCCGCCCTCGCGCACCCGTTGCCGTACCCGGGCCACGGCCAGTTCCGGCGAGGCCAACCGCAGAAAGAACAGCTTGACGATGTAGCCCTGCTCCCGCCAGCCGGGAATGAGCCCGGCATAGCCCCGGCCGCTCAGGGTGGTCTCGAAGGCGAAGCTCTCGCCGCGCCGGACATGGTTGTAAATCTCCTCCAGCATCAGCCGCCCGGCGCGAAAAGCCGCCCGCTCCGGCTCGAAGGGGGCGAGCCCGGCGGCTATGAGGTCGGCGTTGACGAAGGCCGGGCAGTGGGCCTCCATGGGCAGGAATTCCCCTGCAAAGGTGGTCTTTCCCGCGCCGTTCGGTCCCGCGATGATGATGATTTTTTTCTCCGGCTTGCTGGTGTCAGTCGGTTTCATCCATGTCCCCCTCGTCATCAATCTCGTCATCGGCATCGGCGGTGTCCTCTTCCAACGCCAGCAGTTCGTCCTCGGCAATCTCCGGCACCTCGATGCCGCGCACATCCACATGACCGGTGACCACATCGGAAATCAGTCGGGTGCGGTATTCGCGCATCAATTCGATCTCACGTTGAGCGCGGGAAATGGCCTGGTCGATTTCCGCTGACTTTTCCTGGATGTGTTCAAGAATTTCCAGTTGCTCGTCAATTGGTGGCAGACCAATTGGATAATTTTTCACAAAATCCGATGGAATCCGCTGCTGGCCAGCCGCCCCGGTCATGTATTGTTCGCCCAGTAACAGGAACTGTTTGGTTGATGTGAGGAACCGGAGAAAAGCGCCGTCGATGGCCTTTGAAGGGCGAAGAACAATCAACTCGGTAGTACCAAAGCCGAAATCAGACTCAAGCCCTTTGAGGTAAGCTCCCTTGCCGTTTTCAAAACAGGGAGTGATTTTCGCGACAACCACATCCCCGCGTCGGAAATAGTTAAAGCCATTCCAGACTTCGGACAGCGTGCGTTTTTCGGAGCAATCGATATCCCCATTGACGGAGATGTTCTCCATGGGAAGAAAGACGACCTTTTCTTCATCCGCCGGATTCGCTCGTGTCTCAGATTTCGATGGATTGAAGCTGACCACGCGTTTGAGCTTCGTGGCATCCCAATGCTCCGGAATATCTCCGATCCATTCCACGCCGCTGGGCTTGAACTTGATCTTGGGATCAAGCCCCCGAGTCACGGCCTGGTTGATGACGTTCTGCTTCTGCTCCTTGAGCAGTCCGATGAGCCGCCGCTTGTTGCGGATGAACCGCTGAGCCTTGCTGCCGACCGCATCAAGAAAGCTGGTGATGTGCCGCTGTTCCTCAATCGAAGGAACTGGCGACGGCATGCGCTTGAAATCCTGCCAGTAAAGCCGGTTGCGGTCTTTCACGATGCCCCGCGAATAGGCATCCACCTCGTTCATGTAGGAAGCAGTGCGGAACAGATAGCTGAAATAGCGGCAATCCACCTCCGGAAAGGGTCGCACAACGACATAAGCTGGGCTGACCAGCCCATCGACAGGCGCAACCCCAACGGCTCCCTGCCACATGCGCATCATGTTGTAGGCAATATCCCCCTGAGCCGCTCGCTTGTATTTTTCCCGGTCGGCCATCACCTGCTTGCGCTTCAGGTTCTCCATGTCGCGCACGCGGACACCGGTTTTCAATGAAACCTCAAGGATGGGCAGTTCCCCAAACCCAGTCTCGTTGCGCTGAGAGAACAGACGGCCATTCCGGAACAAATTCCAGTGAACCGGAATATCGCCCAAAAACGGCTGCCCGGAATCCTTGTATTCTGGATAAGGGGCCAGCTTCATCACTCAGCCTCCCCGACAATCTGTTCCAGAAGGCCTTCGGTCTCCTGCTCCAGGGCGTAGATGTCGGCCTTGATCTCATCGAGGGTGCGCATGGGCGCGGGCCGGTAGAAGTGGCGTGTGAAGGAGATTTCATAGCCCACCAGCGTCTTGCCCTGGTCGATCCAGGCATCCGGGGTATAGGGCAGCACCTCGCGCTGGAAGAACGCCTCGATGCCGCCTTCTTCCAGCAGCGGTACCTGTTCGCTGTCGCGCAGGGCGGTATCCGGCTCGTACTCGACCACGTAGGTCTTGCCGTTCACCTCAGCCTCGAACAGGCCGTGGATGGGATCGGGCGTGGCCTTGCCCGGCTTGTGAACCTTCTTCAGCACCGGCGCGGCGTCCTCGCGGGTGTCGCAGAGATCGCTTTGCAATAGTTTCTTGCGCTTGGCGGTGAGCTTGACACCGTGCTTGTCGGCATCGGCCTCAACGGCGTCCATGAAGGCGTTGAAATCCAGGTGCGGCCCGGTTCCAAGCGTCTCGGCCACGCGGCGGGCTAAATTGGCCAGCGGCTCTTCCTTGGCCTTGGCGCAGGCCCGCTCGAACCGTTCCAGCCGGGCCGGGCTCAGGTCAACGGCGAGGCACAGAGGACGATCCACCGTCACCTTCCAATAGCCGAAGGCCTCGTTGGGGAAGATCTTGGATTTCTCGGTTTCGACCGGATTGACCACCAGGTCGCAGATGGCGCGGATGTGTTCCTCGGAGAACTCGCAGTTCTTCTTGCCGAGGTTGCGCCGCAGCGGCACGTACCATTCGGTGGCGTCGATGAGCTGGACCTTGCCCCGGCGCGTATCAGACTTGCGGTTGGTCAGCACCCAGATGTAGGTGGCGATGCCGGTGTTGTAGAACGTGTTCTCCGGCAGGGCGATGATGGCCTCCAGCCAGTCGTTCTCGATGATCCAACGGCGGATATTGCTCTCGCCCTGACCGGCGTCGCCGGTGAAGAGCGACGAGCCATTGTGGACTTCGGCGATGCGGCTGCCGAGGCGGGTAGTGTGCTTCATCTTGGAGAGCTTATTGACCAGGAACATGAGCTGTCCGTCCGAGGAGCGGGTGATCATCTTGTATTCCGGGTCGCCGCCGTGCTGGGTGACAAAGCGCGGGTCCTTGATGTCC
This sequence comes from Desulfoprunum benzoelyticum, assembly GCF_014201505.1. GTDB lineage: Bacteria > Desulfobacterota > Desulfobulbia > Desulfobulbales > Desulfocapsaceae > Desulfoprunum > Desulfoprunum benzoelyticum. Next base: position 43,347 of record NZ_JACHEO010000013.1, read on the forward strand.
CCCTTGCCGCCCAGGCGCTCCAGGTCGGTCTTCCAACTCTTGCCATAGGGCGGATTGGAGAGCATGAAGTCGAATTCCTGCGACGGGAAGGCATCGCTGGAGAGCGTGGAGCCGTACTTCATATTCTCGGCCTCGGCCCCTTCACCTTTGAGGAGCAGGTCGGCCTTGGAAATGGCGTAGGTTTCCGGCTGCACCTCCTGGCCGAAGAGATGAATGGAGACATCCTTGCCGTGGCTTTCGGCCAGCTCGGCCAGGCGCTCCTCCGCCACGGTCAGCATGCCGCCGGTACCACAGGCCCCGTCGTAGACGAGATAGGTGCCCGATTCGATGTCGTCGGCCACCGGTAGGAAGATCAGGTCGGCCATGAGCTTGACCACGTCGCGGGGCGTGAAATGCTCACCAGCCTCTTCGTTGTTCTCCTCGTTGAAGCGGCGGATAAGCTCCTCGAAGATAGTGCCCATGGAGTGGTTGTCGAGCGCCGGAAGGATCTCGTTGCCGTCCACGTCCTGCACCGGTTTGGGGCTCAGATTGACGCGGCCGTCGAGAAACTTCTCGATCAGGTGGCCGAGGATGTCGGCCTCGATCAACGTGGGGATCTGGTTGCGGAATTTGAACTTGTCGAGGATCTCCTGGACGTTGGGTGAAAAGCCGTCCAGATATGCCTCGAAATCGGCCTTGAGCTGTTGTTGCTTGGCGCGGTTCTTCAGGTCGCGCAGGGTAAAGGGCGAGACGTTGTAAAAGGCCTCGCCTGCGGCCTGGCAGAGGGCGGCGTGTTGATTAGCGATCCCGGCCCCGTCAAGCTGCTTCTTCATGCCAAGCACCTTTTCCTTGCTCGGCTCCAAGAGCGCGTCGAGACGGCGGATGACCGTCATCGGCAGGATCACGTCGCGGTACTTGCCGCGCACATAAACATCGCGCAGCACGTCGTCGGCGATACCCCAGATAAAATTCACGATGCTGTTGTGGATCACATGGTTCATAGCCCGTTATTACTCCTTGCGCTTCTTGTCGGTTTGATTCGCGCCATCCTTGGCGCTCACCCTTCGGGCGTCCTTCGAACGTCCAAAATCGCTCCCGACGATTTTGTCCGCAGGCTCGGCCGCGCCGCCAGCCTTGACCCACGCGTCCACTTCGTCCTTTTTGAACTTCCAAAGACGACCCATGCGGTGGGCGGGCATACCATGCTTGTCGATCCACTTGTAAACGGTGTCATTGCTGACCCCGAGGTACTTGCAAATCTCGGTTATTGATAACCAGCGGTCTTCCATCTCGTTCATTCTCATGCTCCACGGGCGCTTTGGTTGTTTGCCACGTCCGCCATAGGCGAAACGGGAGAGACTGGACGCACCTCTCCCAGGTTAAAAAACTCCATCAATATACAAAGACGCTATGTGCTATGTCAAACGATCTTTACCGATTTGAGCCGATTATTTTCTATCACGCTCGATGCCAGACGCCGGTGTCAAGCCGGGTGCCGTTTTCAACATGGGGCATCCAAAAGGTCCAGGCTGGAATCGAGGTGCGCCCGCATAGCACCGCCACCATCACCCGCTGGTACATGCTGTGGCCGCCGGGCCGAAATCCTTCCAGCCGGTCGATGGGCGGCAGGTCGCGCTGCGGGTCGGTGAAGGTCACCAGCTCTCCATGGATCAGATCAGAGTCACCGGTCGGGCGGCCGAAGCGTGGCGTGCCGATCTTCTGTTGTCTGCGGGCGTCGGCCAGCGGATCGGCGGTGCCCCGGGACAGGATCAGCCCTTCCGGCACTTCCAGGGCCGGGAAACCGGCGTGGAGGTGGTAGAGCCTGCCCCAGATCACGGCCAGTTCGATGCTGCGCATGTTGGTGCGCCCGGAGAGCCGCACCTTCTCCAGGGCTTCAAGGAAGCGTTCCGGCCAGGGATCGCTGGCCTTGTCGTCGGGCAGAAATTCGATCAGGCCGTGCCGGGCCAGACGGGTGAGAAACTCGGCGGCCGCAGCGGCGGCTTCCTCCGGCAACGGCTGGGTCGGCCCGCCTTCGATGCCGGAGAGCACCTCGGTCATGTAGTCCCGGGGCGCTCGGCTGGCGGTAAACGGTGTCTGGCCGCGCATCAGCTCAACAACTTCGAGGCAGTCTGCGGCCTGGATGGTTTCCCCGCTGCCGGGGATCGGTTCGCCGTCCAGCGTGGTGGAGCGGATCAGAATCTTCATGGGGCACCTCCTTAAACAGTGAGGCCGGGAACTTGCCCGGCCTCGTTGATGAGAGTGGTGGTTGTTTCGTCCGGAAGGACGTCCTCCGGTTTGGGCCGTCCGTTCTTGAAGGCTGCATCGCCGGGCATGTTGGCCATCAGATGCTTGCGGGCGGTCTTGAACTCGTCGCCGATCAGGCCGAGGTGGAGCAGGAAGACCCGGAAGTCGTACTTGGCGCTTTGGGGATCGAAGTCCCGCTTGCGGCTGGAGGCTGCCCGACCGTTGAGCGCCTTGGCGGCGACGGCGAGACAGAATTGCAGGTAGGCCTTGATCCGCCCCGCATGGAGGGTCGCCTCGAACCAGCGGAACTCCACCGTGCCCCGGTACCAGACGTTGTGCAGGTTCACCCCGTGGTAGCGGCTGTTGTCGTAATGCTGGGGCTGGCGGTTGTGGTAGCCGTACCAGATGCGGTTGAGCTGGTCCTTGGTGCGGGGGCGATGCTGTTCGATGCGCTGGATCAGCTCGTCGCTGACCGGCCGGGTGTAGCGGTTGAACCGGTCGCGGCTGATGGTTTTTAATTGATGTTGACCTGTTTTCGGTCTATATTTGGTCGTTTGCAGGAGGGTAAATATGAAACTATCAAGTCAAATCAAACCGATCAGTTACCTGAAGGCTCATGCCGCAGAAATCGTGCGCAACCTGTCGGGGCAGGGTGAACCCCTGGTCATCACTCAGAATGGCGAAGCCAAGGTCGTGATGCAGGACATCGAAAGCTATGAGCAAACCCAGGAGACCATGGCCCTTCTGAAGATTCTCGCGCTCGGCTCGCGTCAGATCGAGGAAGGCAAAGTCCAGCCTGCCAGTGACGTTATCCAGCGACTTCGAAATCGGAGCAAGAATCGCTGATGGCTTTCCAGGTATTTCTGACCGATGATGCGTCACGGGATTTGGAGGAGTTGTACGACTACATTGCATCCCGCGACGCGCCAGGAAAAGCGGATTACGTTCTCGATCAAATAGAGAAGGCCTTTTCGAGCCTCTCCGAGAACCCGGAGCGAGGAGCCTATCCTAAAGAACTGTTGGCTATTGGGCTTCGCGAGTACTGTGAGATATTTTTCAAACCCTACCGCATCATCTATCGAGTCATGGCCGAAAATGTTTATGTCATGGTGATTGCGGACGGGCGTCGCGACATGCAGACACTGTTGCAGCGACGATTATTTCAGGCCTGAAAATCGTAGCACCACCGATCCCACCGGCCGGATGTTTCTCGGCATTCTGATTACCTTCGCCCAGTACGAGCAGGAGGTCATCGCCGAACGTATCCGGGACAAGGTGGCGGCAGCCAAGCGCCGGGGAAAATACTGCGGCGGCGTGCCCATCCTCGGATACGACGTCGACCGGGATAACAAGAAGCTGCTGGTCAACCCGGATGAAGCCAGGACGGTGCAGTACATCTTCCGCCGCTTCATCCAGATCGGCTCGGCCAAGAAACTTGGCCAGAAGCTGAACGAACAGGGATACCGCACCAAGGCCTGGACCACCAAGAAAGGCAAAGTCCGTGAGGGCTCCGAATGGAACACCGCCCATATCTACCGGCTGCTCAACAACCGGATCTATATCGGCGAGATCGCCCACAAGGACCGCAGTTACCCCGGCGAGCACGAAGGGATCATCGACCGGGCGACCTGGGACAAGGTTAAGGCTATTCTGGAGGACAACAAACCGGTCAAGGTTTCCATGGCCAGAACCAAAATGGTCGCCCCGCTGAAAGGCGTCATCCGCTGCGGCCACTGCGGATGCGCGATGGGACCGACCTACGCCCGCAAGAACGGCCGCCACTACACCTATTACATCTGCCAGAAGGACAGCAAGCGGACCGTGAGCCGGTGCCCGCTCAAACGGATTCCCGCCGGGGACATCGAGCAGGCCGTGATTGAGCAGTTGAGCGCGGTGTTTCGCACGCCGACGCTGGTGGCCAAAACCTTCTTCGCGGCCCGGGACATCGAGCAGGCGGAGCGGGAGCGGTTGTTCAAGCAGAAAGCCCAACTCGAAATGGAGCTGTCGCAGGCGCGGGAGCAAGCCATCGAACTTATGAAACCCGGCAACGATCAGCCGAGCAAGACCGAGATGCTGACGACGGTCAACCGCCAGGCAGTCGAGCTCTCGAAACAACTGACCCATGTGAGCGAGCGCTGCAGAGCTTACCAGGGGAACAGCATCACGGAACAGGACGTTTCGGAGGCCTTCCAGAATGTCGAGGGCTTCTGGGAAGACCTTTTCCCGGTGGAGCGAAACCGGCTCATCCGCCTCCTGGTGGATAAGGTCGAAATCCGCGAGACCGGAATCGACATGGAGCTGCGCACCAACGGGCTGACAACGCTCATCGCCGAGCTGGCCGGTCTGGCATGCGAAGTCACTGAACGGAGGGCAAGCCGATGAAAATGAAGCCGACCATTACCGTAGCCGACAACGGCAACCTGCAGATCCACATCCCGATGCTGATCCGGCGCATGCGCGGCCGCAAGACGGTCATCGCTCCCCAGGCCCTGGATGGGGATATCCCCGGGGCGCAGGAGCCGGTGCAGTCCGCCGTCCTCCAGGCGCTGGCAAGGGCCTTTTCCTGGGCCGACATCCTCGAATCCGGGCAGATCAAGTCCATCAGCGAGCTTGCCCGTGCCCTCGACGTCGATGGCTCGTATGTGGCCCGCATCCTCAAGCTGACGACCCTGGCCCCCGACATCGTCGAAGCCCTGATCAACGGCGAGGAACCCAACGGGCTCTCGCTGGCCAAGCTGACCCAGACCTTTCCCGAGGACTGGGCCGAGCAGCGCCGCCAGTTCGGTTTTGCCATCGACTGACGACCGGACCGGAGACCACCCCAGAGAGCCGACCATCAGCGTCGGCTTTTCTTCTTTAGAGGGAAGGAAACCGAAGTTGACCGCGTTTCTTTTCATGGCCGAGGCGGGCGATTTCGAAAAAAACGTCCGGTTGCGGCATCGAGCGATGACCTAAGACAACCGCCCAAAACGGCAACCAACCGCAAACCCATATCAATCAAGGATGTAGCTTTCCGGACGAGCTTCGGACTTGGTCCGGAGAAAACAGAGAATCAGGGGCCAAACAGAGAAAGAAAGGCGGGAAGATGGGGAGAATCGATGGAGCGGAGAGGTCCTTTGGAAAGATGTGAAACGGGCGCAAACCCTTTAGAAACAAGGGTAAAAAGAAAACCCGTCACCCCGGAGAATGACCCCAGAGAGACGGGTTTGTCTTTTCTAAATGGTGGAGGCGGCGGGAGTCGAACCCGCGTCCGCAAATGCTCCCCTCCCGTATCTACATGCTTAGTTCCGTACTTTAATTTTCGCGCCGGGAACTCAGTCGGAACATAGATTTCCTGGTGCTATCCTGTGAATCTCGTCGAGTGACAGACAGGCAACCGTCACCAGACCAGCCCGTTGAGTCGGCGCTCCGTACCGGCCTTACGGGCGAAGACCGGGGGAACGGCAGAGCAGGGTATTAAGCTGCTACTGCGTAGTTATAATCGTCGGCGATTATAAGTTTTTTCCGTCGGTTTTACGAGCAGACAGAAGCTCGGCATGCAACGTAGAGCTTACACATCCCCGTCGAAGCCGTTTCGCCCCCTTCTTCGGGTGTAAAGGTTGGTAACAAAAAAAATCCCGATTTTATTTCAGATTATGGCGCATGGCCCGCTGAACTTCACGATCGCTCTGTTTCTCCTTGAGCGCGTCGCGTTTGTCGTATTGCTTCTTGCCGCGGGCAAGACCGAGCTCGACCTTGGCCTTGCCCTTCTCATTAAAGTATATCTTCAAGGGGATCAAGGCAAGGCCCTTCTCCTTTAATTTTCCGATCAGCCTGCGGATTTCCCGCTTGTGGAGCAGCAGTTTCCGTACCCGCAGCGGCTCGTTGGGGTTGTGGGTGGCGAAGGTGTAAAACGAGATGTGAACGTTGTACATCATGGCCTCGCCACGATCGTTGATCTGGACATAGCCGTCACGCATGTTCGCCTTGCCGGCCCGCAGCGATTTGACCTCGGGGCCGGACAGCACCATGCCGGCATCGTAAGTCGCCTCGATGTGATAATCGTGATACGCCTTTTTGTTCTGACAGACTACCTTCACAGCCATCTACCTATCCCTGTCCTTGCGATCCCCGATCGCTCACGTCTCCGCCGTCACCCGCAAGGCCTCTTCGACCGTCGTGATCCCGGCCCTCACCTTGCTCCAGGCGTCCTCGCGTAAGGTAGTCATTCCTTCGCGGATTGCAACCCGGCGCATCTCCAATGACGACTCGCCATCCACCGTCATCTTCTTCAGCAGCGACGACATCGGGAAGATCTCGAAGATCGCGCTCCGCCCCTTGTAGCCGGTGCCGCGGCATTCCCGGCATCCCTTGCCTCTCTTCAATTCGACCACGCCGGTCTCCGCTACCGGAAAGCCCATTTTCAGCAGGGCCTCGCCTTTGATCTCAAAACTCTCGCTGCAGTCCGGGCAGATCCGCCGCACCAGCCGCTGGGCCATGCACCCGAGCAGGGTCGAGGCGATCATGAACGGCTGCAGGCCGAGATCGCGCAGACGGGTGATGGAAGAAACCGCATCGTTGGTGTGGAGGGTCGAGAACACGAGATGACCGGTCATCGCCGCCTGGACCGCGTGCGCCGCCGTATCGAGATCACGGATTTCACCGATCATGATGATGTCGGGATCCTGGCGCAGGATATTGCGGAGAATGGTGGCGAAGGTGATATCGATCAGGGGCTGGACCGCGATCTGATTGAACTCTTCGCACACCATCTCCACCGGATCCTCGACGGTGATGATGTTGAGCTCCGGGGTCGAAACCTCCTTCAGCGTCGAATAGAGGGTGGTCGATTTACCACTGCCGGTCGGTCCGGTCACGAGGACGATGCCATGCGGCGCCTCCATGAACGAGCGGTAGACGGTCAGGTCTCGCTTCGAAAAACCGATCTGGTGGATATCCTGGAAGATCACATCGGGATCGAGGATACGCAGGACCACCTTTTCGCCGAAGGACACCGGCACCGTCGACACCCGGATCTCGACGTCCTTCTCCTGCCTGACGCCGATCTTGATCCGGCCGTCCTGGGGCCGCCGTTTCTCGGCGATATCGAGACGGGCAAGAAACTTGATCCTCGAGGTGATCGCCGAATGGACGACTTTCGGCAGCTTGTAGATGGTATGCAGGGCCCCGTCGATGCGGAAGCGGACCATGCAGTTCGAGCGCTTGGGCTCGATATGAATGTCGCTGGCCCGCTGCTCGAGGGCATAGTGAAAGATATGGTTGACGGCCTGCTTGATATGCTGGTCGGAAGAGGTGATCTCCTTGGTCGAGGCGATCTTGACATAGCGTTCGAGATTGCCGATATCGACCGACCCGCTGGTGACGACGCCGAAGTGGTCTTCGGCGGCGCTGATCGATCGCTGAAATCCGAAAAATTCCGACAGAATCCGCTTGATATCCGACTTGGTGGCGACAGACGGCCGCACCGGCATCTGCACGACCTGTTCGATATCGGCGAGGACAGTCTGGCAGTCGGGGTGATACACCGCCACCTCGAGGACGCCGTCGACGACATTGAACGGCAGGATCAGCTGCCGGATGGCGAAATTGCGGGGAATCTTCTTGGTGACGATCTCGATGTCGAGTTCGAGGGGGTCGAGTTTCTTGAACGGCAGCCGGCGGTCGGCAGCCACCGCCCGCATGATCAGTTCCTCGTCGATCGGGATCTTGCCCTCCTCTTTCACCGTGAGGCCCAAAGAGACGATGATGTCGACGAGATCCGGATAATTCCTGTCCGCCCCGCCCTCTTTGGTAAACTGCCGCAGCAGCTTCTGGCGCTGTTTGCCCTTGCCGAGCGACACCAGCTGGCACTGATCGGATGTCAGCACCCGCCTCCGCTCCAGGATGTCGAGGAGATCATCGCTGTTCAAAAGATTCATGGAGTTGCCTTTGCAAACAAAAAAGAAAGGGGGTGAGCCCCCTGCTATTCACTCTTGTCGGAAGGTTCGCCAGCATCATCTATCATATCATGAAGTTCGGGACAATGGGCAGGAACGTCCATCTTCCGGCAGAGCGTAAGCCATTACTCAGGATTTGCGGTCCCCGCCGGCCTGGTCGTCGGCACCGGTCTGCGGCTTGACGATCTCCTGATAGCGGTGACGGACAAACCGCTCGATCTGGGCCTGGTAGTACTTGCGTTGCGCCGGATCGGCGACGATCGCCTGACGCTCGCTGGCGACCGCCTCCTCGACGAGACCATTGGCCCAATAGGCCGTGGCCAGGGTATCGAGAATATATCCCCGCGGCTGAACGATCACGGCACTGCGGGCCAGGGTCAGCGCCCGCGAGGGATCCCGTAACGACAGATCGCCGCTGGTCAGCAGCAGCCAGGCCAGATTGTTCATGATCTCAGGGTTGGCCGGTTCCAGCGCCAGGGCCTGTTCGTAGGCCTCGAAGGCCTTGCGCTCCAACTGCCGGCTGACCATGAGGTCGCCGAGCAGCCGTTTCCACAGGGCCTTTTCAGGCTCCTGGCGCGCCTTTTCAAGCAGCACGACCTCGGCAAAACTCTCTTCATACTGGCGGGCCAGCTGGGCCGTGGGAATCAGCTGCACCAGCCCGATCAGGGTCGCCAGAACAACCATATAGCCGACCAGGCTGTTCCTGACCTTACGGTTGTGCCTCCCGATATTCTCCGGGTCCTTCTCACTCCGTTCCAGATAGGCGATCCGCTCGCCGAGGCCGAAATGGTGCCAGCTCGGCTTGTCCCGGATATCGCCGCTCAGGGTCGCGATTTTCTCGAAGGCCGAGATCAGGGTATGACTCGACCCGAGCACGGAGAACACGTGCAGATCCGCCTGGCGCTCGAAATTGCGGATGAAGTACCCGAAAATATAACGAAAATAGAGGATCATGGAGATAAGCAGCGGGATCGCCCCAACCAGGGTCAGGACGGTATCGGGCGACACGTGTCCCCTGGCCATGACGGAATAGAAAAATTCCCGCGACAACAGCAGGTAGATCAACGGCTCGGCGATGACTGCCGTCAGGACGCTGAAGCCGCCGATCAAGAGGACGTAGAGGAGGAGATGGTTTTTTTTGACATGGCCGATCTCGTGGGCCATGACGGCCTCCAGTTCCGCCAGGGACATGGTCTCGATGATGGCCGGGGTAAGGAGGATGTACCGAAGTCCGGGGACGATGCCCATGACCCCGGCCGTCAGTGCCTGTCCCTCGAACAGCGGCCAGAGATACAACTCGGCCGAAAAATTCTGTCGCCGACAAAAGCGGGTGAGATGTTCTTTCAGGGCGCCATCGGGGAGTTTTCTGCACCCCCACAACCACCGGACCAGCGGCGGAAAGAAGAACATGACGAACAACAGAAAGACAGTGAAAAAGATGAGATCCCCCCATTCCGAAGCGAGGACGGCATGGAGGCGCGGCGAGGGAATGAGGGCGGTCAGGTCATAGAGCAGCGACAGAACCACCCACGGCAGGACGATCGGCAAATTGCTCTTGATATTGGAGCCGATGAATACGGCGGCTTTATAGCGACGGCCGAAGATCCTGCCGTAATTGATCCTGCCGATCCGCCACATCAGCGACAAGTATGCCAGGAAGAGGGCGAGGCCAAAAAAATTTACCAGGGCCGGCAATGTATTGCCGAACGAGAATACCGCCAGATAGTATTTGGCATCGCAGAGATAGAGGGTGGCAAGAAAGAAAAACAGCGCCCCGATCATCAGCGTTTTTTCGGCCCTGAAATAGCCGGCCGACACGAAGGATTCCCTCTTGGCGAAGATATAGCTGCACAGCCGGTCATACCCTGCAAGCAGCATGACGAAGACGATCAAGGCCTGCCAGCCCGGCAGCAATGGAATTTCAGCGGCGGTATCCATGCTGAAAAGGAAAATCGCCACCAGAAAGATCAATAAATTTGTATAAATCAACGGTATCCCCGGATGAATTTTTGATCCTCACCGATGCTGCAGCGATGGACATGCAAACCCGGTCATGCTCCTGCTTTCGTTACAATAGTAACCACTTTCCATTCTTACCATCTCTTTCAAGCAATTACAGACTTCAAAGCATACCATCCGGCGGGAATTTCCAGCTTGCTCTCCCCATTGACCTTTTTTTGTTGACTTTTACTACACCTTTTTTTTATATAATATGTTTCTTTACCATTGGGGCGCATAGCTCAGCTGGCTAGAGCCACCGGCTCATAACCGGTCGGTCGTAGGTTCGAATCCTACTGCGCCCACCAATACTGATGAATCTGAACAGAAACGACAGGTTCCTTGAGAAACACACTCCTTGCACGAAAATTCGGAGAGAGGAAAACGCACTCTCTCAGCGATACAATCCGGCAGCGGAACATCCGGCTGCCCAGTACGGACAAAAAGGTACACCCACCCGGGATGTACCTTTTTTTATTGTTCTGACTGATATTATTGTCTTATGCCGACACCAATCAGGGAAATTATTTCACGGCTTCATGAACATGCCCCATTGACGCTCGCCGAACCATGGGACAATGCAGGCCTGCTGCTCGGCGACATGGACCGCGAGACCACCTTTATCCTGATCGGCCTCGACCCGTCCACGTCACTGGTCGAAGAGGCGATAGCCCTTGGCGCCGACACCATCATCACCCACCATCCGCTGATCTTCAAACCCCTTGCCGCGATCAACACCGGCGAACCGACAGGCAGATTCGTCGAGATGGCCCTTTCCCACCGCATCAGCGTCATCGCCTGCCATACCAACCTCGACAGTGCCGCCAACGGCGTCAGCGACGCGTTGGCCAGGGCGATCGGCCTGAATGAAGTACAACCGCTCGTCGCCAGCTCCTCCGCCGCTGACCAGCATCAGGGGTTGGGAAGAATCGGCCGTTTCCCTGAGGCCGTCCCCTCCGCCGGCTTCCTCCGCCGGCTCGGCAAGGCGCTCCAGTTGCCGGCGCTGTTCATCGCCGGGCGGTTGCCGGAGTCAATTTCCACCGTTGCCCTCTGCGGCGGCAGCGGCTCGGATCTTGCTGCCGTTGCCCATGCCCGTGGCGCCGGGGTCTACATTACCGCCGAAATCAAACACCATGTTGCGCGCTGGGCCGAGGAATGCGGATTCTGCCTGATCGAAGGGACCCATTACGGCACCGAGCGCCATGCCGTCCCCCTGCTCGCCGGTATTCTCCAGGCGGAGAATATCTCCCGAAACTGGAACATTGTCATTCAACAGACACTGACGGAGCACCACCCCTTCGTCTTAACGCATATAGATTGAATATCACTGCCAAACCACACCAACAGGAGAACAGTCTTGAAAGAGCATATAGAGCAGCTCATCAACCTCCAGAGCATCGATCTGGAAATCGATCAGATCGAAAATGAGATCAAGGCGCAGCAAAGCGCCCTCGACGCCCGCATCGCCGCCCTTGCCGACAAGGAAGCTCTCATTGCCGCTCTTCAGGAGCAGATCAGCAACGGCGACAAGGAACGGCGCGCCCTCGAGGCCGAGGTTGCCGACAAGATGGCATTCGTCAGGGATCGCCAGTCGAAAATGATGCAGGTCCAGACCGGCCGTGAACAGACGGCCCTGCTGAAGGAAATCGAAGAAGGCAAAAAGAGCGCCAAGGAAAGTGAAGAGAAAATCGTCGCCATCATGGAAGAGGTGGAGAAGCTTGATGCCCGGATTATCGAGGAAAAAAATCTCCTGAAGGGTGAAAAGGAACTCGTCACCGAGGAAACCGAGAAGGTACGCACCACAATCGAGACCATCAGCAAGACCAAGAAGGAAAAGGATGCCCTGCGGCAGCAGCAGGCACAGGGCATCAACGGCAGTATCCTGAAAAAATATACAACCCTTCGCGAACGGCGCAACGGCCTGGCCGTTGTCAATGTCCTGCAGGGTGTCTGCCAGGGATGTTACATGAATATTCCGCCGCAGCGCTACAACCAGCTGCTCAGGGGCGATCAGATTTTCGACTGCCCCACCTGCCAGCGCATCATGTACCACAGACCGGAAGAAAACTGATCTTCAGTCGCGGGGACCGCGCAATGCCCCCGAAGCTTTTTTCCTTTCATCTTTTGGTCGTTCCCACTACACTGGCGCTGGAGCGGGTGCATGATCGCTCCGGCCTCGTGCCGGAGAGGAAAGTCCGAACTCCGCAGGGCAGGATGGTTCGTAACACGAACGCCGGGCGACCGGGGGAAAGTGCCACAGAAAACATACCGCCCGGTCGGATGACCGGGTAAGGGTGAAATGGCGAGGTAAAAGCTCACCGCCTCGATGGCGACACCGAGGGCAGGGTAAACCCCATCCGGAGCAAGACCGAATAGGGAGATGTTTGAGGGCGGCCCGTCCGATATCTCCGGGTAGGTTGCAAGAGATGCCGAGCGATCGGCATCCCAGTGAAATGATCATGGCCCTTTACCGGGTACAGAATTCGGCTTACAGCCCGCTCCTTTTTTTTGCACGTCAACGGCTGACAACGGCAGTATCAAGAGTGTATACCTGATCCGCTTTTCCAGCATCCTGTTCGTCATCACAGGACAATCATGCACGCGACAGCTGCCGCCATCATTCCCGCCGCAGGCAGCGGCACCCGGATGGGCCTCCATCATCCCAAGCAGTTTCATATGCTGGCCGGATCGCCGGTCCTGATCCACACGGTCAGGGCCTTTCTCGCCAACCCTGAGATCTGCCGCTGCATCGTCGTCGTTCCTGAAGCGTGGGTTGAAAGGACCGGCTCGCTCCTTCACCACTACGGGCTTGATCCGCAGCGCCTCACCGTCTGCGCCGGCGGCCGGCGCCGGCAGGATTCGGTTCGGGCCGGGATGGCCCACCTCGACGATACCATCGATATCGTCCTCGTTCATGACGGCGCCCGGCCGTTGGTCAGCCAGGACACCATCACCCGCTGTTGCCGAGCGGCAAGGGAACATGGCGTCGCCATCGCCGCCATCCCGGTCAAGGACACCCTGAAAAAGGCCGATGCGAACGGGGTCGTCCAGTCGACCGTCGATCGCCAGGGTCTGTGGCAGGCCCAGACACCTCAGGCGATGCGGCTTTCATTGCTGCAGCTCGCCTACAGCCAGGCAGGGGATGAGGAGGCGACCGACGAGGCCTCGCTGCTCGAACGGGCGGGAATCCCCGTCACCATCGTCGAAGGATCGGAAACGAACCTGAAAATCACCCGGCCGGAAGACCTCCGGCTGGCGGAGCTTATTGTGCACAGGAATACCACCCCGCCTCGGCTCAGGATCGGCCATGGCTTCGACGCCCATCGCTTTATCGCCGACCGCCCCCTGGTGCTCGGCGGGGTGACCATCCCCCACACGCTGGGACTGGCCGGCCACTCCGACGCCGATGTCGTCACCCATGCCCTCTGCGACGCCCTGCTCGGCGCCATCGGCGCCCGCGATATCGGCTACCATTTTCCCGATTCGGATGCCAGGTTTTCAGGGATGTACTCGATCACCCTGCTGGAGGAGGTCATCGACCTTGTCCGCTCCAAAGGGCTGGCCCTCGGCAATGCCGATATCACCATCATCTGTCAGGCGCCCCGCCTCGCCGGTCACATCGCCGCCATGCAGGAAAGGCTGGCGCAGAGTTGTGGCGTCGAGGCGGAGGCGGTCAACATCAAGGCGACCACGACCGAAAAAATGGGCTTTACCGGGCGGGAAGAGGGCATCGCCTGCCATGCCGTCGTCCTGCTGCACAACCACCCCAACCCCTCAGGACATTGAAATGACCGTTGCCATCGAGAGAGAGCGTCTGGCCTCAACATTCACCGAACTCTGTCAGATCAGCACTCCTTCCCGCCGGGAAAGGCCGCTGGCCGACCACCTTGTCCGGTGTTTCACCGGCTTGGGGGCCGACGAGATATATATCGACCAATCAGGAGGACAGACCGGCTCCGACACCGGCAATCTGTTGATCCGTTTTGCCGGCAACGCCCCGGAAATCGAAGGCCTGTTCTTCTCCTGCCATATGGATACCGTTGAACCGGGCGAGAACGTGGAGGTGGTAAGAGTCGGTGATACCTTCACCAGCGGCGGCGACACCGTCCTCGGCGGTGACGACAAGTCAGGCATTGCCGCCCTGATCGAACTGATGACGGTCCTCACCCGATCGGGATCCAGGCATGGCATGATCGAGCTGGTGTTCACCACCTGCGAAGAAATCGGCCTGCTTGGCGCCAAACATCTCGAATACTCCTGGCTGCGCAGCAAATACGGCTATGCCCTCGACTCCACCGGGATCGACAAGGTCATCATCGGGGCTCCGGCTGCCAACAAGATCAAGATCGATGTGCACGGCATCGCCGCCCACGCCGGCCTCAATCCGGAAAAAGGTATCAACGCCTTTTGCCTCGCAGCCAAGGCGATCGCGGCACTGCGACTCGGAAGGCTCGATGAGCAGTCGACCTCCAACTTCGGCTTGATCAGGGGCGGTGTCGCCACCAATATCGTCCCGGATCTCATCACCCTCGAGGGTGAGGTCCGCAGCCATTCGGCGGAAAAACTCCTGGAATATACCCAAGAAATCGAAAGAACGTTTCACAGGACGGTCGGGAACTGGCAAAGCCCCTGCGTCGAGCATCAGGGCCTGCCGTCAGTCGATATCAAGGTCGAAAAGGAGTATCCGGCCATGCTCCTCGAACATGCCAGTCCGGTTATGGCGCGGGTGCGCCAGGCCGGGCGGCGGCTTGGCAAGGAGCTGGAATTCGTCGTCGCCGGTGGCGGCAGCGATGCCAACATCCTGTGCAGCTACGGTCTGCCGACGGCGATTGTGGCGACCGGTATGAATAAGGTCCACACCACGGACGAATGCCTGGACCTCAACGATCTGGTCAGCCTGACGGAACTGCTGCATGCCCTGGCGACCCATCCCGGAGAGTGATCGCCGGAGACCGTTCAGACCAATTCGATCATTCCCCTTCTCCCCGCCGTGATTTCACCGATGACGGCGCAGGGAAGAGAATATCCGCGATCTTTCAACCCGGAGACAATCGCCTCCGCCGCACTCGGAGTAACAGCGATAAGCAGGCCGCCGGATGTCTGCGGATCGGAGAGGAGCACCTCCAGATCGGCAGATGCCTCGGTCCGCTTGGCAATCCATTGGCCGAAATGCTTACGGTTGGCGTGGGCGCCGGCAGGAACGATCCCCATCCGGGCGAATTCCTCCGTCCGATCGAGCAACGGCACCTTCCGGTCGAAAAGCCGCGCCGATACGTCGGAGGCCTCCAGCATCTCATGGAGGTGACCGAGCAGGCCGAAACCGGTGATGTCGGTGCAGGCATGCACGGCATCTTCCATGCCGCTCCGGGAGCGGATATCTTCCACGACCTCCGCCGCCAGTTTATTGAGGGTGGCCATGACCTCGGTGATCCGGACCTCGGTTTCGCTTCCGACCAGCCCTCCCTTGATGGCGGTCGACAGAATGCCGGTCCCGATGGGTTTGGTCAGGAGCAGGACATCGCCGGGACGGGCGCCGGCATTGAGCAGAACCTTCTTCGGATGGACCAGACCGGTGACCGACAACCCATACTTCAGCTCCGTGTCCTCGATCGAATGGCCGCCCACCAGCAACGCCCCCGCTTCCCGGATCTTGCTCAGGCCGCCCTGGATGACCTCGCGAAAGACTGCGCGGTCCATGGTCTTGACCGGACAGGCGAGGATGTTCATCGCCAGCAACGGTCTGCCGCCCATCGCGTAGACATCGCTCAAGGCATTGGCGGCGGTGATCTGCCCGAAGGAAAAGGGGTCATCGACGATCGGAGTGAAGAAATCGACGGTCTGGATCAGGGCGATCTCGTCATTGAGCCGGTAGACCCCGGCATCATCGGACGTCTCCGCCCCGACGATCAGGTTTGGGTCGCGCGGCAGATCAATTCCGCACAGTATCTGGCTCAGGTCCCCTGGGCCAAGTTTAGCAGCTCAACCGGCTGCCTTGACTGTTCTTGTCAGTTGCACCACGATATCCACCTTCTATCGAATCGCAACGTATCGCCGTCTGTTTCCCATCTTCCGGGCAATAAGCGACACATGACGATCTGAAAATTTTCCTATTGAATTTCAATGCGACATATTATAAACATTTTACTCTGGATCGCGAAAGGAAGGCACAAAGATTGCAAACTCTTTGTGCCTTTATTGTTTCTGCGTTCTCGAGTACACGGTGTTCCAGTACCGCCCGTTCTGCGATTGTTCATCCCATACGCTCATTGAAGGTACCGCCATGCTACAGTATATCCCCCACCTTGTCCATCCCGTCGTCCCCGGACGGCCCACCCACGAATGCGGCATTTGCGGGATTTTCGGCCACCAGGATTCCTCCAAACTCGCCTATTTCGGGCTGTACGCCCTGCAGCACCGGGGACAGGAAAGTGCGGGAATCGTTACCTCCGACGGCACCAGGGTCACGTGTCACAAGAACATGGGTCTGGTGCCCGAGGTGTTCACCGAGACCAGCCTGCAGCAGCTCAACGGCCACATGTCGATCGGCCATGTCCGCTATTCAACAACCGGTGCCTCGAACCTCGCCAATGCCCAACCCCTGATGGTGACCCATAAGGGCACGACTCTGGCCGTCGCCCATAACGGCAACCTCGTCAATTCTCTGGAACTGAGAAAAAAACTGGAGGAGCAGGGATCGATTTTCCAGACGACCATGGATAGCGAGGTGGTCCTGCATCTGATGGCCAGAACCGCCCATCTTGGCTTGGAAAAGGCCCTGTGGGAAACTTTTTCAGCTCTCAAGGGCGCCTACTCCCTGCTCCTGATGACCCAGGATACGATGGTCGCCGTTCGCGACCCCGACGGTTTCCGCCCTCTCTGTCTCGGTAAATTGAACAACGGCGGCTGGATCATTGCGTCCGAAACCTGTGCTCTGGATCTCGTTGAGGCTCAGTATGTTCGCGATGTCAAGCCGGGAGAGGTGCTGATCTTCACCGACAAGGAGATTCTCTCCCTCTTCCCGTGGCCGCGACAGGACAGCCATTTCTGCATCTTCGAGCAGGTATATTTCGCCCGGCCTGACTCCGATATCTTCGGCATCAACGTCTACGAAACAAGAAAACGCATGGGGGAGATCCTGGCCGGAGAAGCCAGAATCGATGCCGATATCGTCATGCCGTTTCCCGATTCCGGCAACTACGCCGCCCTCGGGTACTCGCAGGCCTCGGGCATTCCCCTCGAGATGGGGATGATCCGCAACCACTATGTCGGCCGCACCTTTATTCAGCCGACGCAGTCGATGCGTGATTTCAATGTCCGGGTCAAGCTCAATCCGGTCCGCTCCTTCCTCAAAGGCAAGCGGGTCATTATTGTCGAAGATTCGATTATCAGGGGGACGACGGGCAAGAGCAGGGTGCGCGCCTTGAAGCTGGCCGGGGTCAAAGAGGTGCACATGGTGGTCAGCTGCCCCCCCACCCGCCATGCCTGTTACTATGGCATCGATTTCCCCTCGCCGACAGAACTTATCGCAAACAACAAGAATATCAAAGAGATCGCTGACCATATCGGCCTGAACTCTTTGCATTATCTCAGCCTTGAAGGACTTGTCGAAGCAACCGGCTTGAGCAGAAAGGACTTCTGTCTGGCCTGTTTCAACGGTGAATACCCGGTTCCTCCGGATCGCTCCTTTTTCAAGGATGCACTGGGTACCTGCTGATCACTGCAGAGAGGGTTCACACCTGCAGACAACGCAGTTCTTGCCTTTTTTCTTCGCCTCATACATGGCCTGATCGCCTCGCTCCCTCATCTGGCGCTCGTCAATTTCAAGTGGGAGTTCCCTGTTCCTGACACAGGGAACCACCCCGATGGAGAGGGTTGTCTTCCCCAGGTTGCGCTCGATGAATTTCAACAGGATGCGCTGGGTGATTTCCGTTGCCTGGTCGGCATTCGTTTGCGGCAGAAGAACGGCGAATTCATCGCCCCCTATTCTAAAGCTCATATCGACACTGCTGCGGGTGCATTCCCCAAAGATTTCGGCAAGCGCCACCAGAACGCCATCACCTTCCTGATGACCATAGGTGTCGTTGAATTCCTTGAAATTATCGATATCGACGACCGCCAGGAAAACCTGGTACCTCTGTCTGCTGGCCCGCTCCACCTCCTCGGGGAAACGTTCATCGAAGGCCCTGCGGTTCCACAGGGAGGTCAGGCTGTCAACGAGCGATAACTGCTCAAGCCGACGAACCAGGGATCGCTCGCGAAAAGCCCGTGTCAGTTTGGCCTCGAGCTCCGCCTGGTCTATCGGCTTCTTGATGAAATCCAGGGCACCGGCCTTGATCACATCCGCGTACGTGGCATTTTCGGAATAGCCAGTCGCCATAATGGCATCTGTATGCTTATGATTTTCGACGATATATTTCAACAATTCCATCCCGTCCATATTCGGCATGGCAATATCGGAAAAAACAAGGTCGATATCAGTTGCCTTCAGTATCTGCATGGCCTCAATGCCGTCACTCGCCCCCAGGCAATGATACCCCAGCGAGGAAATCAGGACGCTGAGCGTCATCCGCACCAGGTCATCGTCATCAACGACAAGGATGACTTCGGTCTTTTTGTTTCCATTCATTGGTGATTCTTGGCGTGTAGAGGTTTGATCTTGGCCCTTTGAGCAGCGCTCAGATACTTATGTACAGAGTAAATTGTCTAAAGTCCAGAACCCGCCATGTTTTTTGCTTGTTCGAGCTGCGACTTCACTTCAGAAAACCCCTTCACCAGGATCCGCAGCCTTTCGCCTCCCCGTCCATTGCTGCAGGGTATGCCGTGTACTCCATTTTGCAAGCAAAGCCGACAGGCCGACGATCGCCTCAGACGGTGTTCAGGCTGATGCCGACCCGCAGCGGAATGGCGTATCGTTCATTCGACTACCGGCTCTGTTCTCTCGACCGCACCTCTTCTTCCAACGAACTTGCGATGACGCCGTTGAACAGATAGGATAAACACATGGATCACATACAGGGCAGGAAGGACATACTGGAAGGCGACGGGCGGAACGACTTTGTGGAGGAGGTGGTCTCTCTTGCCCGTAGTATCAATCCCCAGGTCGACGTCGCCCTGATCACACGCATCAATAATGACACGACCAATATATTCAGAGGGAAATTTTCCGGTTTTCGGGCCAGCAACCCAACCTATCACAATCTGAGGCATACCCGTCTGGTCGCCCTTGCAGCCGCCCGGCTGTTTCACGGCCTGTGGTGTGACGGCAGATCTTTCACCGCAGATACGTTGATACAGGGTTTCCTCAGCTCCTGCTTTCACGATACCGGGATGCTGCTGACCGAGGCGGACAGCGCCCTAACCGGAGCCCGATACACCAGGGGCCATGAAAAACGTTCGATTACCTTTGTGCGGCGGTATATTCAAATCTCCGGACTGCCCCGATCCTACGCCGACAACTGTGCGGCAATCATCCGCTGTACCGAATTGAACAAAGGAGTGGACCATCTCCGGTCCTATCCGGAGGAGATCGGACTCGCGGGCCGTGTTGTCGGTTCCGCCGACATCCTGGCACAGATGGCGGACCGGTACTACCTCGAAAGACTTCCCCTCCTGTTCCAGGAGCAAAAGGCCGGTATCGACGACTTCGGCCATCAGACTCCCATCGAACTCATGCAATCAACCGCTGATTTTTATCACACAACCATTGCCCACCGGTTGAACGTGCTTTTCTCCGATGTCTTTCCTTCCATGCGAAGTCATTTCCGTGAACGCTGGCAGGTCGATGAAGATCTCTACACCAAGGCTATTCTCAAAAATATCGACTATCTTCAATCAATCATCGCCAGATGCAAAGCGGAGCAGGAATGCCTCAAACAGTACCTCCGACGCGTTCCTCCGGCACACCAGTGACACCCTGCCTTCACCGGTCGATTCTCATTTCTGCCTCGGGTCACGGCCGGTCTCAAACATTTCAAAGAGATCATAGAAGAGTCTCGCCACTGCACTGAAGTGGGTTACCGAGCCTGATCCGGCGTAGGCCTTCGTCAGTTCCATCGCCTTCAGGAAACTCTCCTGGCTGCCGGAGGTCTGGGGTGCCTTGAGGGCCTCAACTAATCGCTGTCCGATATCGTCTTTCATGGTTCTCCCTTTCTGTCAATATTCGTCGTAGCCATCGTTCATGACCTCATCCGCCCATGGAACCCATGTCTCGCCCACCCGTCGAACCGGGCAGCGATGCCGAATTGTTCGGCCTGCCGATACAGCGCCTGAAAATGAGGCTGGAGGTCGGCCACGTGCCTCGAACACAGCCGCAATACCCTCTTAACCGCGATAATCTCCCAATGCTGGCGGGCGACAAAACGGGTTCCGCGGGCCCTGCCGACCTCTTCTGTTTCGGCAAAAACAAGGACGGTGGCAATGGCCCCGGCCAGCACTTCCACCTGGCTGTTTCTGGCCGTCGGTCGAACCTCAAACTGGTAAAAAAGTGGATAAACCGTCATATCGTTTACTTCTATCATTGCGGCTGTCCTGGACTGAGACCTTTGCCCCAGGCTGATGATAATGGAATCGCCGACGCTGTCAGGCGGCCGTGCTCCCGAACAAACCTCTGCCTCAATAACCGTACATCGTCATCCCGCTGCTCTCCCTGCTTTCCCCTGCCGCCGTGACGATGACTGCCGCCTCGCCGCTGAGGGGACACTTGTTTTCGCAGATGCCGCAGCCGATGCAGAGCTCGCCGACGACATAGGGCTGCAACAGCGTGACCGTCTCGCCCCTGCCGTTGACGACCTCGGCCTCGCGGAATTTGATCGCCTTGTCCGGCGTCGGACAGTGCTCTTCGCAGACGATGCAGGGGACGCCATCGGCAAAGGGCAGACAGCGGTTCCTGTCGATATGGGCCCGGCCGATGACGGTGACGTGCTTCTCCTGTCTGCTCAGCCTCCTGATGGCGCCGGTCGGGCAGACCTGGCCGCAGAGGGTGCAGTTGAACTCGCAGTAGCCGATACGGCCGATCAACCGGGGGCTGAATATCCCCTCCAGCCCGGCCTCCAGCCAGGTCGAGTGGAGGGCATTGCCGATACAGACCTTCATGCATTCGCCGCAGCGGACGCAGCGGCCGAGGAACTCCTCCTCCGCACACGCGCCCGGCGGCCTGATCAGCTGCGGATCGGTGTGGCGGGCCAGCAGCCGCGACGGCAGCACGAGAGGACTCAGCATTCCGGCCGCCAGGCTGGCGATCGCGGCCCTACGCGACAGGTCGACCGCCTGGCCCCGTTTGGCGCCTCTGCCCCAACCGTAATGGATGAGTGATTTCGGACAGGAGGGGAGGCAATCGAGACAGAGGATGCATTCGGCGGCAGCGATGGTGCGCTCATCGTCTATCGCCGCCATCCGGCATTCGCTGCGACACTGCCGGCAACCGCCGCACTCCGGCGAGCCGCCGGAAAGCCGAAAAAGGGAATAACGGGAGAACAACGCCAGCATGGCCCCTAACGGACAAAGCGAACGGCAGAAGAACCGGCGGCCGAACAGTCCAAGCCCGAGGACCGCGACCAGCACCAGCAGCGACAGGACCGACAGCCCATAGACCTTGGCGGCGAAGGGCAGGACATATTCCTTCAGCACGGCATACACCGGCTCGGTCACGATGTTCAGCCACATCGGTCCATGCTGGTAGGTCAGGGTAAAAAACGAGGTCGCGGCATGATCCAGGGCCGGATGCACCGCAAAGGTCAGGCCTCGCACCAGGATCGAAAACGGATCGAGATAACCGGCCAGCGGCAGGCCGAACAGGGAGGCGGCCAGCAGAAAGAAGAGCAGGTAGTATTTGAACTGGCGGCCGCCCCGTTCCCGGCCGGCGCCGCCGCGTTCGATCAAACGCCGGCTGCCGTCGATCAGGGTGCCCAGAGGACAGATCCAGCCGCAGAAGAAACGGCCGAACAGCAGGGTCAGGGCCAGCGTGATCGCCGCCGGCAGCATCAGGACGATGACCGTTCTGCCCGCCGCCATCGCCGTGACGGCGAGCAACGGATCGATCCGAAAGAGGATATTGACGGCCCAGGTCAATTCGTCCGATCCGCTGTAATCGGTCTTCACGAACAGGAAGAGAAAAAAAGCAAGGAACACCAGCTGACTGGCCTTCCGCCACAGGGACGGGAGAAGTTTCGGAAAATGCCGACGCATCAGGCGGAGACCACCTGTATCCGGGCCAGGTCCATCTCTCCCAGCCCCAGCTCATACGCCGCCACCGTGGCCTCGATGTCGCCGGGCTCAAGCTCGAACAACGTCGTCGCATAGGCATCGGCGGCCACCGGATCGGCCGAGGCGATCAACGTGTCGATCCGGCGGACATCATCGACATTGCCTCCCTGGGGACCATTGTGCAGCAGGATGCGGGTGGCGTCGATCACCGTCAGTTTCGGTCTGACGACCGTCGCCAGATCGGCCAGGCTCTGCCCCAGGTTGCGGTGCAGCGAGCCCCGGTTGCCGCCGAGCACCCCCATGCTGTTCTTCAGACCCAGAGTCAGCCGCGACAGCCCGTGATGCTTGGCGACCGGGACGTTGATATAGCAGTCGCAGTCAAGGGCCTCGCGGTAGATCTCCCACTTTGTCAGCACCTTGCCTCTGGTGATGTTCACCGGGACGAACTTGCGGGAATCGATCTGCTCTATCACCGCCCGTCGATCATCAAGGTCACGGATCGCCTGCTCGATGCCGCTGTTGGCATAGCAGCGCCTCTGTTCGTTGCAGCTCCGGTCGAAGACCAGGACTTTTTTGGCGCCGGCCGCAAGGGCTGCCTCCACCAGCGCCCTGACGACCAGCGGATGGGTGTTGGCCCCCTGTTCCGGAGTCCGGTCCCAGCCGATATTGGGCTTGATGACGACCCTGTCGCCGGGGTTGACGAATGTGGCCATGCCGCCAAGCGGCGCCAGGACCCGGCCGACCAGGGCATGGTAGTCCTCACCTGTGGCCAGGGCAAGCATGGCCTGCGGTTTTTCGGCAGCCAAGGCCTCGGTGAGCACACTGAAGCTGGGGATCGCCAGGCTTACGCCCGCCGTCCACCGGAGAACATCCTTGATGAACCGGCGTCTGTTCATAGTTTTCATCCTTCGCTTTTTCACATCAACGGATTCATGTCTTCTTTCGCTCCAACTCCGCCTCACGATGGAAATCGGCAGGATCGCCCTCCCTGCGCCCCGCAAACAGCAAGGGATAGTGGCTGCGGTAGGAGACGAACATCTCCTCGAAGGGCAGGTCGGCAAAGCTGCCATAATCATGGATATACTCCATGTGGCGCTGGCCCACCGTGTTGAACTCATGGAAGATCGAATCATTTCTGCCATCGAATTCGAGCGGCTGGACCTGGAATCGCTGGCAAAGGGAGAGATTGAAGGCCGGCGTCGCCTTGACCCATTTCCCCTCCAGATACAGTTCGGTGTAGCCGTGATAAACAAACAGATCGGTGCCCATGACCTGCCGCAGCCTTGCCGTAGTCAGATGATTCCGGACGTCGGCGAAACCGAGCCTGGCCGGGATTCCCTGCTGCCGAGCCACCGCCGCGAGGACCACCGCCTTGGCGACACAGTAGCCGTACCCCCTGGTGATGACTGCACTCGCCGTCAGGGCGTCGATCGAATACTGCAGGCTGTAGGGATCGTAACGGATCTCATCGCGCACCGCATAGTAGAGACGGACCGCCCGGTCGATCGGGGTGTCGTTGCCGTGGCCGGCGCAGACTCGTTCAGCGAATGCGACGACGACGGGATGGTCATGATCGACAAAGGCAGTGGCGGCGAGATAGGGTTCAAAATCTTCCATAGGATAGTTTTCTGGTTGATGGTTCATGCGTTCTCCCGGCTGTATCGCACTATCCGGGGTATCCGGGGTGGCCTGCAGACAGAAAGCAGTCTCGACCGCCAACAGGTTCAGATAGAAAAATAGAACATCAAGGCGTTGAGTACCAGCCCATGTTCTATTTTTCCCTCTTTCACACAGGCCCTGACCTCGTTCTCAGCCATCGGCACGGTCTCGATATCCTCCATCTCATCCATCGCCGGCGTCGCCACCAGCCGGGCGTCCTCGACGAGGACGGTATAACAGGAGTTCCCCTGGATCGCCGGATTGGGACAGACCCGGCCAATGATCCTGGCCCGATCACCGGCATACCCGGTCTCTTCGAGGAGTTCCCGGCAACCGGCGGCGACCGGATCCTCCGCCGCTTCGATCGTGCCGCCCGGGATCTCGATTTCGATCCGGTTCGAGCCATACCGGAACTGCCGGATCAACACAATATCCCGCTCCGGAGTCACCGCCACGATATTGACCCAGTCCGGACAATCGAAGCGGTAGAACTCCCTCCGCCTGCCGCTTCTGGTGCACAGTACCGGTCCGACCTTGACCGTCATGATCGGCGTCTCGACCAGCACCCTGTCGGGATAGACCTCCCAACCGCCGGTTGCTTCATTCTTTATCTCGACCACGCAACGTTCTCCTGCATCGTTTTTTCAAGCCAAAGGGCCTCAGCACGACCTGAGCATATTGAATATCATTCTACCACACCGGCAGGGGAATCGGTCCAAAATGCGGGGGAGAAACAGTTCCCAGCACATCAAAAACACGTTGACGCATCTCCTGAGACTTTGGAATTGTGAAGTTTTCTGCAAAAATTGTACATTCGGCGGGTGTCTGCGGAACCAGGCCGTCTCTTCCAGGCCAGCAATCTGCAGCAGCGCTAGCGGACCAGACCCCACGCCATCCGGGCGAACAGCCGGTTGATGGGATTGCAGGCAAAGAAGTCCCCGGCTGTCTGCCGTGTACCGATCGAATCATTCGCGCCCGAAGTCTCACTGCGGTTTTTTTCTGCCCATTTTTCCGCTTCCTGGAACAGAAGTCCTGCCAAATCGCATTAATCTCAATGCAAATTGGTCTGATCAGTAGTCCAGACCAAGAAAAAACTATGTCGGGTAATTGTGGGGAAGATATAAAATTGTTGATATGGACACAAATTACCGCTAGCATCATTTGTGGATATCGAAAAGCAATGGTCGGGCCGACCTGGATCAGGGCCGCCCGAAACAACAATGTATTATCACCCCATTGTAATTGCAGAATATTTGTAATTCGAAAGGAGGTTGCACCCGGCAGGAGTCCTATCTTCGAAAATCGGTGATGTTTCGTGGGGGGTCTCTGCAGTTGAAAACATGTAATAGGTATACGAAAAGACTTAACCATCAGCACTTAAGGAGTCATCATGGGATTTGAGGCGAACAAGCAAAGTGGATCGGTTATGGTTGTAGGAGCTGGTATCGCAGGCATGCAGGCATCGCTTGATCTGGCCGAATCCGGCTATTACGTTTACCTTGTTGAAAAATCCGCCGCCATCGGCGGAGTTATGTCGCAGCTTGACAAGACCTTCCCGACCAACGACTGCGCAATGTGAGTCATCTCACCTAAACTGGTCGAGGTCGGCCGTCACCTGAATATTGAGCTTCTCACGAATACCGAGCTGATGGGCATCGATGGCGAGCCCGGCAATTTTACCGCCAGAATTCACCAGGCACCCCGATATGTGGACATGACCAAATGCACGAGCTGCGGCGAGTGCGCCAAGGTCTGTCCTGTTTCCCGTCCCAACGAATACAACGAACTGCTTGATTTCCGTAAAGCGATTTTCAAGCAATATCCACAAGCTATCCCCGGGGCCTTCGGCATAACCAAACGGGGGACCGCCCCCTGCAAGGCCACCTGTCCGGCCCATGTCAGCATCCAGGGCTTTGTCGCCCTGATGGGTGACGGCAGGTACGACGAGGCCTTGAAGCTCTTCAAGGAGGACCACCCGTTCCCCGGCATCTGCGGCCGGGTCTGTCACCACCCCTGTGAGGGAGAATGTACCCGCGCCCAGGTCGACCAACCCCTGGCCGTTCGGGAGCTGCATCGCTTCTTAGGCGACTACGAACGGGAGAAAGGCCAATATTATATACCCAAGATCGAGGCCGAAAAGCGCAGTGAAAAAGTGGCGGTCATCGGCTCCGGCCCGGCAGGCGTCACTGCCGCCTATGAGCTGCTCAAGCAAGGATATCAGGTTACCATCTTCGAGAAACAGGATGAGCCCGGCGGCATGATGCGCTACGGCATCCCCGCCTATCGCCTGCCGCGGGACATCCTGGCCGACGAGATCAAAGTCGTTCAGGACATGGGCGCCGATATCAAGTGCGGGGTCACCTTTGGCCGCGACATCACGCTGGACAGCCTGAAGCAGGACGGCTATTCCGCCGTGTTCCTGGCCATCGGCCTGCATAACGGCCGCAAACTCGGCGTCGACAACGAAGATATCAAGGGCGTCGTGCAGGGCGTCGACTTCCTGCGCGATGCCGCCATGGGCAAAAAGGTCGAGCTTGGACGCGAGGTCGTCGTCATCGGCGGCGGCAACGTCGCCATCGACGTCGCCCAGACCGCCAAACGCCTCGGAGCCGAGAACGTGACGCTGATCTGCCTCGAGCGCCGCGAAGAGATGCCGGCCTGGGAATATGAGATCGTCGAAGCGATCGAAGACGAGATCAAGATCGTCAACAGCTTCGGACCCCGGAGTTTCCACCTCGAACAGGGCCGAGTGGCCGGAATCGAGTTCAGGAGCTGCAAACGGGTCTTCGATGAAAACGGCCGTTTCAATCCGCAGTTCGACGACAACGTCTGCGAGTCGTTTCATTGCGACACGGTCATCGTCGCCATCGGCCAGAGCGCGGACCTCGACGGCATCAGGGAACAGGGCATCGCCATCTCCCGGCCGGGCGGCCTGGAGGCCGATTCGGTGACCCTGCAGACCCCCATCGACTGGGTCTTCGCCGGCGGCGATGCCTTCTACGGCCCGAAATCCGTCGTCGACGCGGTGGCCTGCGGCAAGGAAGCGGCCATCAGCATCCATCGCTATATCAACGGCATGGATCTGCGGGAGGGTCGCGACAAGACCTGGGAGTTTGTCCGCCCCGATATCGAAGGCGAGGCAATCAAGGAGCGGTTGATGGTCGAATGCCTCGCCCCTCAAGTCCGTTGCGGCAATTTCCTCGAGGTTTCCAAGGGGTATGACGAAGAGCAGGCCCGGCAGGAGGCGATCCGCTGTCTTTCCTGCGGTGTCTGTTCGGAATGCTACCAGTGCGTCGAGGCCTGTCTGGCCAAGGCCATCGATCACAGCCAGGTAGCCGAAGAGAAGGAGCTCTCGGTCGGCTCCGTCGTGCTCGCCACCGGCGCCAAACCTTACGATCCGACCCCGCTGTCGGAGATCTATCTGTATAAAAAGAACCCCAACGTCCTGACCAGCCTGGAATTCGAGCGGATGCTCAGCTCCGGCGGCCCCACCATGGGCCATCTGGTCCGCCCGTCGGATCATCAGGAACCCAAGAAGGTCGCCTGGCTCCAGTGCATCGGCTCGCGGGACAACAACAAGTGCGGCCACACCTATTGCTCCTCCGTCTGCTGCATGTACGCGATCAAGGATGCGATGATCGCCAAGGAGCACGCCGGCGGCGATCTCGATGCGGCCATCTTCTACATGGACATCCGCTCCTTCGGCAAGGATTACGAGGAGTATTACGACCGGGCCAGGAACCGGGAAGGGATCCGTTTCGTCAAGGCGAGGATCCACTCGGTCATCGAGAACCCGGAGAACCGCAACCTCATCCTCCGTTTTGCCGATGAAAACGGGCAGATCCTGGATGAAGAGTTCGATATGCTCGTGCTCTCCGTCGGTCTCGAGGTTCCCGCGGCCACCCTGGAACTGGCGGACCGGCTGGGCGTCCATCTCAACAAGCACAATTTCATCGACAGCCACCCCTTCTCGCCGCTGACCACCACGCGGCCGGGCATCTTCGCCTGCGGCACCTTCCAGGGACCAAAGGATATCCCCTCCTCGGTGACCGAGGCCAGCGCCGCGGCCGGGCTTGCCGGCTGCCAGATTGCCGCGGCCCGGGACACCGACACCAAGGTGCGGGAGATACCGGAAGAGATCGACATCTCCGGTCAGAACCCGCGAGTCGGGGTCTTCGTCTGCAACTGCGGCACCAATATTGCCGGTGTCGTCGATGTCCCCGGCCTGCAGGAGTACGCGGCGACGCTGCCGGGCGTAGTCTTTACCGACAACAACCTGTTCACCTGCAGCCAGGATACCCAGGCCAAGATCAAGGACAAGATCATCGAGCACGGGCTGAACCGGGTGGTCGTCGCCTCCTGCAGCCCGAAGACCCACGCCCCGATGTTCATGGAGACCCTCGAGGCCTGTGGGTTGAACCGGTACCTGTTCGAGATGGCCAATATCAGAAACCAGGATTCCTGGGTCCACGCCTATAATCATGAACTGGCCACGGAGAAGGCGCGGGATCTGGTCCGTATGGCCGTATCCCGTGCCGTCCGGTTGAAGCCGCTGCACGGCAAGGTCATCCCCGTCAACAAGCGGGCCCTGGTGGTGGGCGGCGGCGTCGCCGGCATGAACGCCGCCCTCGATCTGGCACGACAGGGTTTTGAATCCACCCTGGTCGAGAAACAGGCGCAGCTTGGCGGCATGGGCCGGAAACTGCACCATACCATCGAGGGTGCCGACATCAGAGCCTATGTGGATAAGCTTGCGGCACAAGTGACCCTGGATGAAAAGATCACCGTTCTCAACGATGCCGAGATCGTCGGTTTCGAAGGTTTCCAGGGCAACTTCAAGACCGCGGTCCGTGTGGGCGGGCAGGAACAGCCGCAGGAGATCCAGCACGGGGTCATCATCGTCGCCACCGGCGCCGGGGAATACACCCCGAAGGAATATCTCTACGGTGAAGACGACCGGGTGCTCACCCAGATCCAGCTGGGCGACCGGCTGGGAGAAAAAGGCGCCGCCGCTCTCGATTCGGTCGTCATGATCCAATGCGTCGGCTCCCGCAATGACGAGCGCCCCAACTGTTCGCGGATCTGCTGCCAGTCGGCGGTGAAGAACGCACTGGCGATCAAGAAAAACAGTCCCGACACCCAGGTGTTTATCCTCTATCGCGACATGCGCATGTACGGCCTGTTGGAGGACTATTACACCGAAGCGAGGAAACAGGGAGTCATCTTCGTCCGTTACCAGAAAGACAACCCGCCGGCGGTCAAGGCGGCGGACGACGGCATCCTGGTCACTGTCAGAGACCATGTCCTGCAACGCGATATCGAAATACGTGCCGACATCCTGGCACTTTCCGCCGGTGTGTTGCCGAGCGGTTCGGAAGAGGTGGGCAGGAAACTGAAGCTCAACACCAACGCCGAGGGATACTTCCTCGAGGCCCACGTCAAGCTGCGCCCGGTGGATATGGGCAGCGACGGCGTCTTCCTGTGCGGAACCGCCCATGGCCCGAAACTGATCTCCGAAGCCATCGTCCAGGCCAATGCCGCGGCGGCGCGAGCGGTGACCTTCCTCTCCAAGGACCGGATCAAACTGTCGGCCATCAAGGCTGAGGTCGACCCGGATCACTGCGTCAAGTGTCTGACCTGTGTCCGCTCCTGCCCGTTCGAGGTTCCGAGATTCAACGTGGAGCAAGGGGAGATCCAGATCGATCCGGCCCTCTGTCAGGGATGCGGGGTATGCGCCTGCGTCTGTCCGAGACAGACCATCAAGCTCAATAACTATGAAGACGACCAGATCACCTGTGAGATTGAAACACTGCTGGCGGGAGGAATGTAATGGCTGATTTCGAACCGACTATTGTAGCATTTTGTTGCGACTACTGAGGGTACTCCGCCGCGGACCTGGCAGGTTCGATGAGGCTGACCTACCCCACCAACATCAAGATTGTCCGTGTCCCCTGCACCGGCAAAGTCGATGTGATGCACCTGCTCAGATGTTTCCAGGAGGGCGCCGACGGCGTGTACTGCGTCGGCTGCATGGAGGGTAACTGTCATTACAACCAGGGAAATCTCCGTTGCCGGGAGCGTGTCGAATATATCCATGAGCTCCTCGAGGAGATCGGCATCGAAGGCGATCGCGTCAGGATGTACAACCTGTCGTCGGGCGAAGGGCCGACCTTTGCCAAATACGCGCAGGAAATGACCGATCACATCATGTCCCTCGGACCCAATCCTTTAAAGGCCAAACCCAGGAAGGCCGCCGCTTCGGCATGAAGCGGCGTACCACCTGGACCCATCCCTTTCAAGGACACGTTGAAGAAGGCGGCAAAAGCCTAATGATAGGAGTCAATTATGTACGATGAAGCAATAAAGATAGGCTGGAAAAAGAAAGGCAGGTTCATGGACACGGTCAAGACGCTGCTGCCCGAAGGCGGCAACCTTGACATGTGCCTGACCTGCGGGGCCTGCACCTCCGGCTGCCCGGCCACCGGGCTGGAAGGATTGGATCCCCGCAAGGTGCTGCGCATGGCAGCCCTGGGGATGGACGAGGAACTGCTGGCCTCCAACTGGCCGTGGATGTGCACCATGTGCCAGCGTTGCATCTACGTCTGCCCGATGAAGATCGATATTCCCCAGCTGGTCTTCAACCTGCGGAGCTGCAGGCCTCGGGATCAGCGCCCCAAAGGCATCCTTGGTTCATGCGACATGGCCCTGCGCAGCGATACCTGCAGCGCCATGGGGGCTTCCGAGGAGGACTGGCGCTTCGTGGTCGAAGACGTCGCCGAGGAGGTGCGCCAGACCCAGGCGGGATTTGAGAATCTGCAGGCCCCGATGGACAAGGAGGGAGCCTATTTCTACCTCAACCAGAACTCGCGGGAGCCGGTGACCGAGCCGGACGAAATGATCCCGCTGTGGAAGATCCTCAACACGGTCGAAGCCGACTGGACCTATGGCTCGAAGGGTTGGGCGGCGGAAAACTACTGCCTGTTCCTCGCCGACAACGAGAGCTGGGAACACATCATCCGGGTCAAGGCCAAGGCGGTCGACGACCTTGGCTGCAAGGTGTGGCTCAACACCGAATGAGGCCACGAACTCTTTGCAGTCCGGGCCGGACTGAAAAAATTCAACATCGAGCACAAGTTTGAGATCGCCAGCATCATCCAGTATTACGCCAAGTGGATCCGGGAAGGACGACTGCCGGTCAGCTCCGACTGGAACAAGGATCTGAAGGTCACCTTCACCGTTCAGGATCCCTGTCAGCTGGTCAGGAAGTCGTTCGGCGACCCGGTGGCCGATGATCTGCGCTACGTCGTCAAAAAGGTCGTCGGCGAGGAAAACTTCATCGACATGACACCCAACAAATCCAACAACTACTGCTGCGGCGGCGGCGGCGGCTTCCTGCAGTCGGGATTTCCCGAGGCCCGCCGTGAATACGGACGGGTGAAGGCCGAGCAGATCATGGCGACCGGCGCGCACTATGCCATCACCCCGTGTCATAACTGCCATGCCCAGATCCATGACCTGTGCGAGCACTACAACGGCCATTGGCATACTGTGCATCTATGGACCCTCATCTGCCTGTCGATGGGGATGCTGGGTGAAAACGAACGGGTCTATCTCGGACCGGACCTCGCGAGTGTCGGTCTTTAGAACCTTGGCAATTCACTTCTTGTTTATACAATGAATTGCGTGAAGGTACCTATCCCCTCGAGGGGGGACTAAAAAGAGTGCCCCCTGCGGGGTGCTGGCATTTGCCTGGACCGGGACGGCATCAGTCCCGGTCCATTGTGGAGGATATTATGATAGTTGCCAAAAGAAAGCCCTTTGCCGAGATCATGGCGATGCTGGAAGGGTATGACAAGGTCCTGAACGTCGGCTGCGGCACCTGCGTCTCCGTCTGCCTGGCCGGCGGCGAAAAAGAGGTCGCCGTGTTGAATACCGAGTTGGAGATGGCGAGACGGCTTCAAGACGCCCCCCTCGACATTCAGGGGCACACCATCGAACGGCAGTGCGACCGCGAGTACCTGGCCGAACTCGACACCATGATCGCAGATGGAAAATTCGATGCGTTGCTGTCGATGGCCTGCGGGGTCGGCATCCAGTTTCTCGCCGAAAGGTATCCACGCATCCCAACCTTCCCGGCGGTCGACACGACCGGGCTCGCCGTCAATCAGGCCGTGGGCTGGTATGAAGAACGCTGCCGTTCCTGCAGCCAGTGCGTGCTCGGCACCACCGGCGGCATCTGCCCGATCACCATGTGTGCGAAAGGGCTGTTGAACGGACCCTGCGGCGGCACCAACAAGGGAAGCTGTGAAATCAGCGCCGACCAACCCTGCGCCTGGTTCAGGATCCATGAACGGCTTTCGGGTCAAGGCCGGCTCGATGCCATCAGGAAGATCAACACCACCCGCGGCTGGAACGACCAAACGCCAAGGAACCTGATTCAACCCGGGTACAAGAAACCCGAAAGGATGGCAAAATAACGGGATACAACAGCCAAATCTTTTTTCCTCTTACCCTTATCAAGTAGCAGAGGATTTTATATGAGCACAGAAACGAAGTACAGTTCCGGCAGTAACTTGGAGAAGGTTCTCAAATCCGGCCAGTTCGCCTTCACCGGTGAGCTGGGGCCGCCCAGAGGCACCGATGTCGACGAGGTCAGGGAAAAGGCCCGCTTTCTCAAAGGACACGTCGATTCCGTCAACATCACCGACAACCAGACGGCGGTCGTGCGCATGTCCAGTTGGGCGGCATCGCTGATTGCCATCGACGAAGGACTTGAGCCCAATTATCAGATGGTCTGCCGGGATCGCAACCGGCTGGCCATGCAGGCCGATATTCTCGGCGGCTACGCGTTGGGCATCCGCAATATGCTCTGCCTTTCCGGCGATCACCAGCAGTTCGGCGATCATCCCGATGCCAAGGGGGTCTTCGATATCGATTCCATCCAGCTCATCGCCCTGGTCAAACAGATGCGGGATGAGGGCCGATTTCTGAGTGGCAACGAGATCCATAAACCGCCGAAAATGTTTATCGGCGCCGCCAGCAATCCCTTCGCCGACCCCTTTGAGTGGCGGGTCCACCGCCTGGCCAAGAAGATCGAGGCAGGGGCCGACTTCATCCAGACCCAGTGCATCTACAACATGCCGAAATTCCGTGAGTTCATCCGCTTGGCCAATGAAGAGGGCCTCACCGAAAAAGTCTATATCCTGGGCGGGGTCACGCCGATGAAGAGCGTCGGTATGGCCAGGTACATGGCCACCAAGGTGCCGGGGATGGACGTCCCGGAAGAGATAATCAACCGCCTCAAGGGGGTCGAGAAGAGCAAGGTCGCCCAGGAAGGGATCAACATCGCCTGCGAACAGATCGAGGAATTCAAGGCGATGAAGGGTGTCCACGGCGTCCACTTAATGGCGATCGAATGGGAGCACATGGTGCCCCAGATCGCCGAGCAGGCGAAGGTGCTACCGCGTCCCGTCTTCGACTGAGCCGTCAATCGAAACCCATTCAAAACAGGACCCGGGCCGCTGAGGCGCCGGGTCCTGTTTTGTTTTGGGGGCAAGAATCCCTTTCCAGACCTCTTAAGCCGCTGATCCTTCAGGACGACCATCGGCTTTCTGTAACGGATGTAACTGTCATGGCCGTCGGACTGTCCAACCCGGAATTGATGATTCATTAATTGTTTGCAGATAATTTTTCACTGGGTATAACTGTTTGACTACAGGAATTTTTATCTTCAAAAGGAATGGCAAGATGAGCGACCGGAAGATCCAGCAGATCCTGAAAAAGATCAACTATCTCGAAGCAGAAGTTGAAATTCAGAAACAGATCCTCTTTTCAATTCCCTCGGACAACACGGGAGAGATCGAGAACACTCTGCGAGTTATCGCCGCGCGCAAAGGCGACATCGAGGGCCTGCGCCGGCAGATCAACGATCTCGATCCGAAGGAGTTCGCCCGGATAGTCGCCTTCGAGCAGGCGTCAGCCAGGTTTATGGCCATTGGCGCGGAAAATACCTTCACCGACCTTTTTTACAGACAGGCCGATCAGGAGTGCGGCCTCAGACTGGCCGATGGCACGGCCATCGACTGCCTCGTCAAGGGCCGCGACGCCAAGGGAGGGTGGACCGCACTGACTATCGACGGCGAGGTGCTGCAGTTCAGCCGCGACCAGGTTGTCGAGCCGGCCGAAATCAACAGTCAGAATCAATCACATCCCCACTGAAGATTGAGCATCACTCCGGGGCCGGCCCGAGCAATGAAGATCGATGTCTTTGAATACAGATTGACCTTTCGGACGACAGGGCCTGTCCCACCGTAACCAGACAATAAAAAAAGGGTCTCAGGATGAAAACCTGAAACCCTTGAATTTACTGGTGCCGGAGGTCGGGGTCGAACCGACACGGGGTTGCCCCCGCTGGATTTTGAGTCCAGTGCGTCTACCAGTTTCACCACTCCGGCGTTGGAGAAAACTTATACCGTACCACTTCCCCTGCAGTCAAGCAGAAAGGGGGGAGACTCCGCATCGTTCCCGGCAAGGCCGGCAACCATTGTCGGCACCACCTCGGACCAACCGCAGATGTTCAGGTCAACGGCTCCTTCATCACCCTCCACTTGCCTTGTACATCCGGTAATTGCTCATGACTTTACGCACATAATCAATAGTTTCCGGAATCCTGGGAACCCCGCCGGCCCTCTTCACCAACCCTGGACCGGCGTTGTAGGCTGCAAGTGACAGGATCAAATTATTGTCAAAGGTGTCGAGAAGACTGCGCAGGTAGCGCACTCCGCCGTCAATATTTTCTCCCGGGTTAAAAGGATTTTCGACCCTGAGGTCCGCCGCCGTACCCGGCATCAGCTGCATCAGACCCTGGGCGCCTTTGCTGGAGACGGCCCGGTGATTGAAATCCGACTCGGTCCGGATCACGGCCTTGATCAGGTACGGATCGACATTGTACATGCTCCCGACCCGCTTGATGTACTGGTCGTAGGTCGAAGGCGAGATGGTCCCTCGGTATGTCCCTTTGTACACCCTGTAAGTGTTACGGGGACTTTCAATGTATTTTTGGCGAGGGGTGAAGGGCTTGCAGTTCTGGCCGGTCGGCGTATTCGTAAAATGCATTCTACCTCGGCCATCATCACAGACAAACATGTCGGCCCACCCTTCACCCACGGCACAGAAACAGGCCAGCACCCCTGTCATCACCAGCGTTGTCCAGGAACATCGTCTCTTCACACGAGTCCTCTCGAGAGCAAATTGAATGTGGTGCCGCTATTTCTTTCTCTTCTCCCAATCGGCCAGGAACTGCTCGATTCCGATGTCGGTGAGAGGATGTTTGGCCAGCTGGGCGATAACCTTGAAGGGAATGGTGGCGATATCGGCCCCGATCAAAGCCGCATCGACAACATGCTGCGGGCTGCGGATGCTGGCCACAATCACCTCGCTCTCGTAGCCGTAATTGCTGTATACGGTCATGATATCCTGGATCAGATCCATGCCGCTGACGCCGATATCATCGAGCCGGCCGACAAAGGGACTGACAAAGGTCGCTCCGGCCTTGGCGGCGAGCAGGGCCTGCGCCGCAGAGAAGACCAGCGTCACATTGGTCTTGATTCCTTCGGCGGCAAGCCGCCTGACCGCCTTGATGCCCTCCGTGGTCATCGGCACCTTGACAACGATATTGTCATTGATCGCCGCCAGTTTCCGGGCCTCGCCGACCATCCCCTCCGTATCGAGACTGACGACTTCGGCACTGATCGGGCCGTCGACAATCTGACAGATTTCGCTGATGATCTCCTCGAACGGCTTGTTTTCTTTGGCAATGAGAGATGGATTGGTGGTCACGCCATCAACCATCCCCATTTCCACACCTTTTTGTATTTCATTTATGTTAGCGGTATCAATAAAGAATTTCATTTCTCTTCTCCCTGTTGGATAAAAATATTGCAGCACTTTTCGCTGCAGAAATAGATGATCTCACCCTTGTGCTGCAGATGGATGGCCTGCTGTCGCGGCACGAGGGTATGGCATACCGGATCTTCGACGAGAACATCGCTGACCTTGGCGTCGCTGTTCGGTGGTCCCGCTTTCTTCTCGACCTCCCGCCTGCCCTTCAGGCTCCCGACCAGCAACCGATAGGCGATAAATACCAATACGGCAAGGATGACAAACCGAAGCACAATTTCCTCTCGTTACCAGCGTGCAGAGAATAAACGTATCCGAGGTTAAGTATCACCCGGAGAATATGACATCAGATACAAATCAATCCCAGTTCTCCCGGAAAATCTCCTGCAATGGGACACTCCCCTGGGCCATGTGCGCCACAAGTTCCGCTTCCATCTCCCTGACCGTTTTCGCATGGGCCCTGCTCCACAGCTCGGGAGCGATCTCGGCCAGTGGCCGCAGGACGAACAACCTGCCCTGCAATCGAGGATGAGGCAGAACAAGTTCTGGGATATTGACAGTGATATCATTATAATAGAGAATATCCAGATCGAGCGTACGATCCTCGTAGCCCAAGGCCCGCTCATTCCTCGCTCTGCCGAACACGGCTTCAATCTGCAGCAGAACTGTCAGTACCTGCAGAGGAGAAAGACTCGTCTCCAGTTCACCGACGGCATTGGTAAACCAGTTCGGGCTGGTCATTCCCACCGGTGACGAGACATACGGATGCGAGAGGGCAACGGTGGCAATGTCGTCCACCTCACCGATAGCCCGCCAGGCC
Organism: Desulfoprunum benzoelyticum; assembly: GCF_014201505.1. Lineage (GTDB taxonomy): Bacteria > Desulfobacterota > Desulfobulbia > Desulfobulbales > Desulfocapsaceae > Desulfoprunum > Desulfoprunum benzoelyticum. Next base: position 80,082 of record NZ_JACHEO010000013.1, read on the forward strand.
GCGGTCAGCACTTCCTTGCCGTTGCCCAGATTCGATCCCAGACCGATGAATACCCTCTCCACCCCGCTCGCCTTCTTCAACCGGATCAGAAATCCTGCAGCCCCAGGACATCAAACATGCTGTAGAGGCCGCATTCCTGTTCGACGACCCAGGCCGCAGCCGTTGCCGCTCCCTTGGCAAAATGGTCCCGGCTGTGGGCGCGATGCGAGATCTCAAGCCGTTCGCCCGGTCCGGCAAATAGAATGGTATGCTCGCCGACGATATCCGCCGCCCTGATCGACTGGATCCCGATTTCGTGGGGTTTGCGCTCACCGACAATGCCGTTGCGCTCGAAGACCGCGACATCACTGAAATTCCGGTTCACCCCCGCCGCCGCCATTTCCCCGAGTTTCAACGCGGTCCCGCTGGGCGCGTCCTTCTTCCGGTTGTGATGGGCCTCGATGATCTCGATATCGTAATCGTCGCCCAAAACTGCCGCCGTCTTCTTGGCCAGCTTGAACAGGACATTGACACAGATTGACATGTTCGGCGATTGAACACAGGGGAAACTGCGGCTGAGTTCCTTCAGTTCCGCGAGGTTCTCCGGCGACAGACCGGTCGTCCCGATCACCATGGCCTTGCCGTGTCTGGCGGCAAGGCGGGCGAATTCCATCGTTGCCTTGTGAAAGGTGAAGTCAATGAGCACATCGCCCTGATCGATCACCGCTTCCAGCCCCTTACGGATAACAATGCCGCTCCTGGTACCGGTCAGCAATTCGCCGACATCCCTGCCGATATGGAGATTGCCGGTGGCTTCGAAGGCCGCGGCATACTCCAGCCGGGGATGTTCGCCGACCATATGGGCCACACGCCGCCCCATCCTGCCGGTCGCTCCGGCGATAATGACCTTGATCATGGTGACGCTCCTCCTGTATTGCTGTTCGGCTGACTGCTCCCAGCTCAGATCAATCCCAGACCGGCCATTGCCGATCGCAGTTTCTCGATACCGCCTGCATCCAGAGGAGCGAGCGGTAGCCTGGGCAGACCGCTGCGGATCTTGCCCAGCAATTCCGCCCCGGCTTTGGCCGGGACCGGATTCGGGGCGCAGAACAGTGCCTTCATCAGGGGATACATCCGGTAATGCAGGGCATTCGCCTTGGCCAGATCACCGGCCAGCGCCGCTTCCATCAGCTCGGCCATCCCTTTGGGATAGACGTTGGAGATGACCGATATCACGCCCTTGCCGCCCAGCAGCACGGTCGGCATCGCGGTGAAATCATCGCCTGAAAGGACAATGAAGTCGTCGGGACAGAGGCGGATCAGATCGCTGATCTGTTCGATGCTGCCGCAGGCCTCCTTGATGCCGATGATATTTTTGACCTCGGCAAGTCGGGCCACGGTCTCGGGCAGCATGTTGATCGCCGTCCGCCCCGGCACGTTGTACAGCAACATCGGGATGTCGACGGCCTCGGCTATGGCCTTGTAATGCTGGTAGAGGCCCTCGGCATTCGGCTTGTTGTAGTACGGCGTCACCGACAGCACGGCATCGGCGCCACTTTCCCTGGCGCTCTCCGTCAGTTCGATGGCCTCGAGAGTGTTGTTGGCCCCGGTTCCGGCAACGACCGGAACTCGACCGGCCACCGTCTGCACGGTCAGCTCGATGACCCGCTTGTGCTCGTTGAAATCAAGGGTCGCCGATTCACCGGTCGTTCCACATGGCACGATTCCATGGGTCCCCTGAGCGATCTGGAACTCGATCAGATCGACAAGCCCCTGTTCGTCCAAACGACCATCAATAAAGGGCGTGACTATTGCGACATATGCGCCATGGAATTTCTTCATGTTGCGTTCCTCCAAAAATCCTGCCTTAATTGTCTTCCTTGCTCAACCCCGCTGCTCTCAGAGCAGGGATTCGACGGTCAGCAGCCCTTCGTAAATGAGCCGCGCCGGGCCCTGCAGACGAACGTTGCCGATACCACGCCCCTCCATCTGGTCAAAGGCGACTGTCAGTCGTTCACCACCGGAGGTAACGACCTGTACGGGCGGTTGGACCTTTCGCCGCAGACCGGCGATGATCGCCGAGGCGACCGCTCCGGTGCCACAGGCCATGGTTTCGTCTTCAACGCCCCGTTCATAGGTGCGGACATGAAGTCTGCCGTCCGGCAGCAGGCGGACAAAGTTGACATTCGTCCCTGCCGGCTGAAACACGCGATGAAAACGGATCTCCCTTCCCCATTCTTTAACGGGAATGGTCTCCACGTCAATAAAAATAACTGCATGCGGAACCCCGGTGTTGATCGAATCGACGGTCAGAGATCGGCCATCGACATCGATCGTTCGATCCGGCTGATGATCGACCGGATCGGTCATCAGCACGCTGACGGTTTCGTCTTCGTCCAGGACCTCGGCCTCGATCACCCCGGCGATGGTCTCAAAATGCATCGTTTTTCCTGCGATTCCGGATCGATAGGCAAATCTCGCGGCACATCTGGCGCCATTGCCGCACATCTCGGCAACAGAACCGTCGGCATTGTAGAATCGCCATTTGAAATCGGCGACATAGCTGTCTTCAATCAGGATCAGGCCATCGGCGCCGACGGAGAATTTTCGCCGGCAGATCCTGCGGGCGAAATCAGGCTGCTCTGCAGGAGCAAGCAAGGGACGACGATGGTCGATGATGACGAAATCATTGCCGGCTCCGCTCATTTTGGCAAAGGCCAACGGAAACATGCTCATTATGACGTCTACTGGCTGAGGGGCTATTCGCTTCCCGCTGGATACAGACAACTGAACCCTCCAGCCGGGAAAATCCGAGGGCTTGGAGGGTTCACCATCCAGGCACGGCCTCACCTGGCACTATTGCATAACCGTATTAATCCCTGGTCGTCGCCTCGGCCGATTTTGCGCTCTCATTCGCCGGGGTGCCCTGGTCGATGGCCGTCACCGCATAGTAGTAGCGTACGCCCGGTTCGGCCTTGGTATCGACGAACAGGGTATAGACCGGTTCGACCTCCCCAACCAGGATCATTTCCTTCGCCGAGGCGGTACGACGGTAGACCCGGTATCCGCCCAGGTCCTCTTCACCCGATTTTTCCCACAACACCTTGATGCCCATATCCGTTTCGATGGCGGATACGCCGATCGGTGCGGCGGGAGGGGTCAGATCTGCGGCGAGGGTGGAGACCGGCTTGCTGATCCCGCCAGCCACGACTTCCTTGCCGACCAGCAGCTGCGACTGAACCTGATAGGTGTACTGCTGCTTAAGCGCCACCTGGCGATCGACAAAGCTCGTCCCCTTGACTACCCCGATCTTTTCGAAATCCCGGCCACTCGTGCTGCGCAGCACCTGGTACTGCAGAGGATGGCCCAGCGGACCGCCATCGCGGAGCTCGGTTACCGGCTGCCATTTGAGGACGATTTCCCTGTTGCCGACTCTGGCGGAGACATTCTCCGGCGCCCTCGCCGGCACCTGCCAGATAAAGGTGATGATATTGGAATCGGCACTCTCGGCGAACCAGCTGGTCCGGGAGCGGATCTTGAAGAAATACTTGTATCCCGGCTTGAGATCGGACATGGTGAACGCGGCTTTTCTCGCCCTGCCGTCTTCGGTCGTCAATCCTGCCGGCTGCTCAACCGGGTCGACAAAGGGGATCGGGCAGGTGCTGCAGTAATCCTTGAGGGGGATTTCCGCCCGGTACAGTTCGAAGGAGGATATCGCCTCGATGTCTTTCCCCCGGATGGTCTCCCTGGGATAGGTCCAGGCCAGCGTCACCCCCTTCTCGTCCGTTTCATAGCGCAGATCCTTTATCGCCTCGGGTACAACCGTTGCCGGCGGCACCGGATGATCTTTGTATCCGCAGCCCCCGACCACCAGCAGGGATGCCCCCATCAACAGACTTGCCCCAGCGACAACGGCCCTGTGTAGTATCCTCATCACGCAATCCCCATTTGTTTTTCAGCAAGACTGACCGCCTCTTCCACCCGCCGTAGCCCGGTCCCTCCGATAGAGATGCGGCTGTTGACTGAACCTTCGACGCGCAATACCTCAAAAACATCGTCTTCAATAAGCCTGGAGTGCTGCTGCAGCTGTTCGATCGTCAGATCCTCCAGTTCGCACCCCTGCTCGATGCAATGCGCCACCGTACGGCCCACAATACCATGGGCCTCTCGAAAAGGAACACCTTTTACCACGAGATAATCGGCGAGATCGGTAGCCGTCATGCAGCCATGACGGGTTGCCTCCGCCATCCTCTCCGTCTTGAATCGCAGGTTGCGCAGCAATTCGGCCATGATTGCCAGCGAGGCGGCGACCGTGTCGACCGCATCGAAGACCGGTTCCTTGTCTTCCTGCAGATCACGGTTGTAGGTCAACGGCAGGCCTTTGACCAGGGTGATGAGCGATATCAGGCTGCCGACCACACGGCCGCTTTTACCGCGAATCAGCTCGGGAATATCCGGGTTTTTCTTCTGCGGCATGATCGACGACCCGGTGCAGAAGGCATCGGCGATGTCGACAAAGGAAAACTCCTCGGTCGACCACAGCACCAGTTCCTCGGAAAGACGCGACAGATGGAGCTGGATCAGGGTGCAGCAACTGACGAACTCGATGGCGAAATCACGGTCGCCGACGGTATCCATGGAGTTGGCGGTGACCCCGTCGAAATCGAGGGCGGCCGCCACCTGTTCACGATCGATCGGCAGACCGCTTCCGGCCATCGCCGCGCTTCCTAAGGGGGAAAGGTTCATTCGCCGGCGGCAGTCGACCAGCCGCGTCCTGTCCCGGCCGAACATCTCATAGTAGGCGAGCAGGTGGTGGGAGAGAAGCACCGGCTGGGCCCGCTGCATATGGGTGTAGCCGGGCATCACCTGGCCGAGATAGTGGCGGGCCAGAACAACGAAGGCCGTCTGCACCCCGGCCAGCAGGTCGCCGATGATGTCGCACTGGTCGCGCAGGTACATCTTCAGGTCGAGGGCGATCTGATCGTTGCGGCTGCGGGCGCTGTGCAGCCTCGCCCCCGCCGGACCGATCCGCTCGACCAGGGACTTTTCGATATTCATATGAATATCCTCGAGTTCCCGTCGAAACCGGAAGGTCCCGGCATCGATCTCGGCCTCGATTTCGCTCAGGCCGCGGATGATGTCGGCCAGCTCCTGGCGGCTGAGGATGCCACGATCGGCCAGCATCGTCGCGTGGGCCTTGCTGCCGGCGATATCGTACCTGTAGAGCCGGCTGTCATAGTGGATCGAGGCGGTGAAGGCCTCGACCGAGGCGGCGGTGGCAGCGGAAAATCGCCCGCCCCAGAGTTTTGCCGAACCCGACTTGTCCTCGCTCATACCGTCATCTCTTCTGGAGGGCCTGGATCCGCAGGCGCAGGCCGTTGAGACGAATGAAGCCGGTGGCATCGGCCTGGTCGTAGACGGTGTCCTCCTCGAAGGTGGCAAAACTTTCCTGGTACAGGGATTGATCGGATCTGCGGCCGACCACGGTGCAGTTGCCCTTGTACAGTTTGAGGCGGACGGTGCCGTTGACGCTCTGCTGGCAGGCGTCCATCGTCGTCTGCAGCAGTTCCCGCTCCGGCGAGAACCAGAAGCCGTTGTAGATCAGCTCGGAGTAGCGGGGCACCAGGGAATCGCGGATCCGCATGACCTCGCGGTCGAGGGTGATGGTCTCCAGCGCCCGGTGCGCCTCGCGCAGGATGGTCCCGCCCGGGGTCTCGTAGACGCCGCGCGATTTCATGCCGACGAAGCGGTTCTCCACCAGATCAAGGCGACCGATGCCGTTGGCGCCGCCCAGCTTGTTCAGGGTCTGGAACAGAGGCAACGGATCGAGCCTCCGGCCGTCGAGGGCCACCGGGTCGCCGTGGCAAAACTCGACTTCGAGATAGGTCGGTTGGTCGGGAGCCTGCTCGGGGGCGACGGTAAGCTTGAACATCGCCGGATCCGGTTCGTTCCACGGATCCTCGAGGATGCCGCCCTCGAAACTGATGTGCAGCAGGTTCTCGTCGGAACTGTACGGTTTTTCCTTCGTCACCGGGATCGGGATGGCATGCTGCTGAGCGAATTCGACCAGCTTCTGCCGGGAATTGAGGTCCCAGAGCCGCCACGGGGCGATGATCTTCAGTTTCGGGGCCAGACCGATATAGGCCAGCTCGAAACGGACCTGGTCATTGCCCTTGCCGGTGGCGCCATGACTGACGGCATCAGCCCCTTCTTCAAGGGCGATCCGCACCTGTTCCTTGGCGATCAGCGGCCGCGCCAGCGAGGTGCCGAGGAGGTACGAGCCCTCGTAGATGGCGTTGGAGCGAAAGGCCGGGAAGATATAGTTCTCGACGAACTCGGTCTTGAGGTCGGAGACGATGACCTTCTCCGCCCCGGTGGCCAAGCCCTTGGCCCGCACCGCCTCCCAGTCCTCCTCCTGGCCGATGTCGGCCGAATAGGCGATCACCGAGCATTTGTATTCCTCGGCCAGCCACTTGAGAATGACCGATGTGTCCAACCCGCCGGAGTAGGCCAGAACGATCTTTTGTACATCCATATCTGTTTACCTCAGTTGAAAATGGAAATGCGGGCACTTCCTGAAAGTATCACTAATCTTCTCAGGCGATGAATTTTTCGAGGATCGCCTTGTGAATATGCATCTTGTTTTCCGCCTGGTCAAAGGCCACGCACTGCGCCGACTCGAGGACCTCGTCGGTGATCTCTTCGCCGCGGTGGGCGGGGAGACAGTGGAGGACGATACACTCCGCCGGGGCCCTGGCCATCAACGCCGCGTTGACCTGATAGCTGCTGAAGATCTTGAGACGTTCATTCTGCTCGGCCTCCTGGCCCATCGAGGCCCAGACATCGACATTGACGACATCGGCCCCGATGACCGCCAGCTCCGGGTCACGGATCACGGCAATCTGGCCGGCGGCCTCGGCCCGGCTCCGAGCCAGGATCCCGGCATCAGGCTCATACCCTGCGGGACAGGCCAGGACCAGCTCAAAACCGAATTTGCCGGCAGCCTGGATCCAGGAATTGGCCATATTGTTGCCGTCACCGATCCAGGCGATCTTCAGGCCGTGAAGAGGACCTTTCTTCTCCTGGATCGTCATGATATCACTGAGAATCTGGCAAGGATGGTGAAGATCCGTCAGGGCGTTGATGACCGGGACGGTACTGTAGGCGGCAAGCTCGTTCACCACTTCCTGGCCGAAGGTCCGCACCACCATCGCATCGACATAGCGCGACATGACCCGGGCCATATCCTTCAGCGGTTCGGAGCGGGCCAGTTGGGTGTCGCGGGCGGACAGGAAAATGACCTGCCCTCCGAGCCCGTACATTGCCGCCTCGAACGACACCCGGGTCCGGGTCGAGGGTTTCTCGAAGATCAGGCCGATTGTGCGACCGGACAGCTGCCGGTGAGCCATTCCTTCGTTGCGTTCGCGCTTGAGCTGAACCGCCCGTTCGACAAAATATGCCAGTTCGTCTCTTGAGAATTCTTCCAGTGAAAGTAAATGCTTTGCCATAGCCCACACCCAAGGTTGACGCCGGCCGACCATGATCTCCGGCATTCATCTCCCTGCACCGTCTCACACTGATTTTCAAGGGAGAAAAGAAATATTTTTACATGAAATGCAGGGCATTTGCAAAGATTTTTCCCGGAAATCCTCAGGCGGCGGGGTTCCTTCCGTTTTCCATCATCAATACTCAGCCAGGAGATCGGCCAGAGCGCCAATGAAACGGTCGATCTCCTCTTCACTGACGATCAGCGGCGGCACAAAACGCAAGGCGATATTGCCGGCGAAATTACAGAGGAATCCCCGCTCGAACATCTTTTTGACGATGTCGCTGCCAAGGGCTGTCCCTTTCTCCGTCAGAACCAGCCCCAATATCATCCCCAGGCCCCGCACCCCCTCCACCAGATCGGGAAAACGTGCGACCAGCTGCTGCAGCTGCGCTTGAAAATATTCTCCCCGCTGCCGTACTCCCGGGAGAAAGCCCTCTGCCACAATGATCTCCAGGCTGGCGACGGCGGCAGCCGCCGCCACCGGGTTGCCGCCGAAGGTCGAGGCATGGGTTCCGGGGGTAAAGGCGGCGGCGATGGCGTCGGTCGTCAGCATCGCCCCGATCGGGAGACCGTTGCCGAGGGCCTTGGCGACAGTCATGATATCGGGCTGTATCCCCAGCTGCTGATAGGCGAACAGGGTCCCGGTCCGGCCGATACCGGTCTGGACCTCGTCAAAGATCAGCAGAAGACCATGTTTGGTGCAGAGATCCCGGATGCCTTGCAGATATGCGGCATCCAGCGGCCGCACCCCGCCCTCTCCCTGCAGCGGCTCGCAGAGGATGGCGCAGGTCTGGCTCCCGATCAGTTTTTCGATGGCGGCGAGATCCCCAAACGGGGCATGGAGAAAACCTTCCGGCAGCGGCTCGAACCCCTTGTGGAAGCGGGGCTGACCGGTTGCGGCGACAGTGGCCAGTGTCCGGCCATGAAAGGAGCCGGTCAGTGAGATGATCTGGTAGCGTCCCGCCTCCGCCTGAATGCGGGCCAGCTTGATCGCCGCCTCGTTGGCCTCGGCGCCGCTGTTGGCGAGGAAGACCTTGTCGGCAAAGGAGTTGGCGACCAGGAGTTCGGCCACCCTGGTCTGGGGCTCGGTATAGTACAGATTGGAGACGTGGACCAGTTCGGCTGCCTGGCGGCAGACCGCCGCGGTCACCGCCGGGTGACAGTGGCCGAGGGCGCAGACCGCGATCCCCGAAAGAAAATCGAGGTATTCCCGCCCGTCGGCATCCCACAGACGGCACCCCTCTCCCTTGACCATCGCCGCCGGAAATCGTGCATACGTTCCTACAAATACCTTGTCGGCCCGGGCCTTCAACTGCTCGTTCGTCGTCATCAGCAAATCTCCGTTCCCACCCCTTCCCGGGTGAACATCTCGAGCAGGATCGCATGCTCGACCCTGCCGTCTATTATATATGTCTTGGCCACCCCGCGCGCCAACGCCGCCTCACAGCACCGGACTTTGGGGATCATGCCTCCGGTCAAAGTGCCGTCGGCAATCAGCGGCTCGATATCCTGGCGGGACAGTGAAGCGATGAGCACGCCCTGCCTGTCCTTGACCCCGGTCACATCGGTCAGCAGCATCAGTTTCTCGGCCGCCAGTTCACCGGCAATGGCTCCTGCCACCAGATCGGCGTTGATGTTGAAGGCCTGCCCATCCTCACCGACTCCGACCGGGGCGATGACCGGGATAAAATCGGCCTGGGACAGGCTTTCCAGGACCTCCGGATTGATCTTGGTCACCTGGCCCACCCGCCCGAGGTCGATCAGTTCGGGCGGAGCGTCCTTGATGTCGTCACCCTTGGCCCGACTGCTCATCTGCAGTTTCCTGGCACATACCAGATCACCGTCGCGCCCGGACAGGCCGACCGCCTTGCCGCCGCAGTGGTTGATCAGGCCGACGATTTCCTTGTTGACCTTGCCGACCAGGACCATCTCGACCACATCCATGGTCTCGCCGTCGGTGACCCGCATCCCCTCGACATAGCTGGGCTTGATGTCGAGGCGGTCAAGGAAGCGGTTGATCTGCGGCCCGCCGCCGTGGACGATGACCGGGTTGATGCCGATCTGCTTGAGCAGGATGACGTCGAGCGCGAACTGCCGCTTCAGGTGCTCATCGACCATCGCGTGACCGCCGTACTTGATGACCACCACCTTGTTCCTGAATTTCTGCATGTAGGGCAGAGATTCAATGAGGATTTTTGCCTTTTCGATACTTTCTTGCATTGCATTATCCGTGAGCGGAGCAAAATTTTCTGTTAAGGGGCCGAAATAGAATTTCCAACCCGGAAAGCATGTCATGAACATGGTCAAGGCCCCAATTCTGCAAGCATTGTACTGAGTCGCCGCTGTTTAGTAAAGGACTGTTTCGGTGCGACGGGAACAGCCTTCTTTACATTTCGAAGGGATTAAGCTACGATGGGCTCGGTAATTGCAAAGGAGATTTTCCCCTGTTCACTGGAGATTGACGATGATGCCATTATTCACGACCTGTTTCAGATCCTCCTGTCTTGCCGCCATCCTCTGCTGGCTCGTCGTCATGCCCGCGGTTGCGGCGGATGCCCCGATCCAGATCGAGGCCGACAGGATGTCGTCGACCGAAAAGACCAACACCGTGCTGTTTTCAGGCAATGTCGATGCGCGGCAGGCGGATGTGCGCATCCGCGCCAACGAGATGACCGTTCACTATTCACAGGCCAAAACGAACACGAAAGGGCAGAAGACCGCCAGCCAGCAGGTGGAGAAGATCATCTGCAACGGCAATGTCGAGGTCTCGAAGAAGGAATGGCTCGGAACCGCGAAAAAAATGATCTACCTGGCCAAGGAGCGGCAGGTCATCCTCATGGACAACGCCAAGGCCTACCAGGGGCAGAATATGGTCAGCGGCGAGAAGATTGTCTACTATATGGACGAGGGACGGTCGGAGGTCGTCGGCGGGTCAAAGGGCACGAAAACGACGGTCGGCGATTCCGGCAAGGATACCAAGAAACCGGGCCGGGTCAATATGACCATCATTCAGAAATAGAACGGCACCATTATCGCCATGTCCCTGCTGGAAACCAAGAATATCGTCAAGCAGTACGGCAACCGCACGGTTGTCGACGGCGTCAGCCTGCAGGTCAACACCGGGGTCGTCGTCGGGCTGCTGGGACCAAACGGGGCCGGCAAGACGACATCCTTCTACTCGATCGCCGGATTTATCCGTCCGACCAGTGGTCATGTCCTGCTCGACGGCGAGACGATCACCAACCTGCCGATCCACAAACGGGCGTTGAAGGGCATTTCCTACCTGGCCCAGGAACCGTCGGTGTTCAAGAAGCTGACCGTCGAGGAAAATGTCCGCATCATCCTCGAACCGCTGGGGCTGAGCAAAAACGAGATCAACAACCGGATCAACGAGTTGATGGCCGATCTCGGCATCGAATACCTGCGCCACAACAAGGGCTACGCCCTCTCCGGCGGCGAGCGGCGGCGGGTCGAAATCATGCGGTCGCTGTCGACCCGGCCACGCTTCATCCTCCTCGATGAGCCCTTCGCCGGTATCGACCCTCTGGCCGTCATCGAGTTGCAGAAAATCATCCACAGCCTGAAGAGCAAGGGCCTCGGCATTCTGATCTCCGATCACAACGTCCGGGAGACGCTTCAGGTCTGTGATTTCGCCTACATCATGAACGCCGGGCAGATCCTGACCAGCGGCGTGGCGGAAGACATCATCGAAAGTGAGGTGGCCCGCAAGATGTACCTCGGCGAAAATTTCAGCATGTAAAGAGATATATGGCACTGGAACTGCGACAACAGCTCAAACTTGCCCAGAGACTGGTGATGACGCCGCAGCTGCGTCAGGCCATCCGGCTGCTGCAGTTGAACAGGCTCGAGCTCTCCAATGCCCTGCAGGCCGAACTGGAGCAGAATCCCGCCCTGGAGGAGGAGCTCTCACAAAACGAGACCACCGAGCTATCCCACAGTCTCTCTTCAACGCTCGAAAACCTGGAACCGGGGAGAGAGGAGGACTATACCGAACGAGTGGCCGTCTCGGACAATCTTTCCGAAATCAACTGGGAGGATTACGCCAACAACTTCGACAGCAATTTTTCCTTCGCCCATGAAGTCCCCGCCGCCGACGCCCCGTCGCAGTTCGATTTCATCTCCGCAAAGCCGGGCCTTTCCGCCTATCTCCAGTGGCAATTGGCCCATGCCGAACTCGATGACCACGAGTGGGACATCGCCTTTTACATCATCGGCAACCTCAACCGCTATGGCTTTCTCGAGGTCGATCTCGACGAGATCATGACCCAGGCTGAATGCAGCCGCGATGAGGCCGAATATATCCTCGAAGTCATCCAGGATCTCGACCCACCGGGGATCGCAGCCCGGAATGTCACCGAATCACTGCTGCTGCAGCTGGAGCGGCTCGGAATGGCCGATTCCCTCGCCGCCAAAATCGTCCGGGACCATCTCCCCCTGCTCGAAACCCGCAACTACAAGGCGCTGATGCGGGCCACCGGCCACAAGAAGTCCGAAATTACCAAGGCGATCGAATACATCGTCAAGCATCTCACCCCCTATCCGGGGCTGCCCTACGCCGTGGAAAGCACCAACTACATCGTCCCCGATGTCTACGTCCGCAAGATCGACGGCGAGTATGTGATCCACCTCAACGAAGACGATCTGCCGCATCTCAAGCTGTCCTCCCATTACCAGGAACTGCTCAACGACAAGGAGCTGCAGAAGGAATCCCGCCACTACATCCACGACAAGCTGAAGAATGCCGAATGGTTCATCAAATCCATCCATCAGCGGCAACGGACAATCTACAAGGTCATGGAGAGTCTGCTCAAATTCCAGTATGAATTCTTCGAGCACGGGCCGGGTCATCTCAAGCCGCTGATCCTCCGCGATGTCGCCGAGGACATCGACATGCACGAATCGACGATCAGCCGGGTCACCTCCAACAAGTACGTCCATACCCCGCAGGGGATCTATGAACTGAAGTATTTCTTTTCGACCGCGATCCCGCGTAACGGCGGTGAGGCCCTGGCCTCGGAATCAATCAGGAACACCATCCTCAAGATGATTCAGGAAGAGGACAGGTCGAAACCCCTGAGCGACAACGACATTGCTGAAATACTGGCCAGAGAGAACATCCAGATCGCCCGCCGTACTGTGGCTAAGTACAGGGAACAGCTAAAAATACTTCCAGTAAAACATCGCCGCCACGCGAGGTAGCGGGACCGGTCCGGATCTTATCCCCAACGCCGCCGCCCCCGTTTCCCCTGTCGTCCTCCCTGCGAATTCCCCTTTCTCTCTTGCCGTTTGCCAGCTATATTCAGGCAACCGGGTGCTTTTTGCCCCAGACCAACCCTCAGACTGAACCTGTCATGGCACGCACACCGAAGAGCTGTTGTATCCCGGCGATCGTTCTGATCCTCCTGACCCTTGGTCTGACCTCCTGCACCCGGGTCATCACCGGCACCATCGTCCAGCCGACAGTCGATAATCTGCAGAAACAGACCGACCTGTATCTGGTCTGCGAGGGGGCCCCGGCCTACCTCCTGACGATCGACAGCATGATCGCCTCCTCGCCCCGGGACCGCGCCCTGCTGCGGATCGGCGCCCAGTCCTATGGTTCATATATCACCGCCCTGAGCGAGTGCGGCGCCGAGACGGACAGGATCCGCGCCATCGCCGACAAGGCCCGGATGTACGGAACCACCCTGACCACCATGATTCTGCCCGGTATCGCCCCTGACCGCAGAGAGGATCTCGACCTCGAACTCGCCGCTCTGAGCCGGGCCGACGTTCCCCCGCTGTTCTGGGGGGCGATGGCGTGGCTTTCCTGGATCCAGCAGCAGCAAGGTTCGCCGGAGGCGATGGCGGATCTGGTACTCGTTGAAAAAATCATGACCCGTTTGCTGGCCCTCGACGAATCCTTTCAGGCCGGCTCGATCCATCTGTTCTTCGCCGCCCTCCAGGCCACCAGACCGGCGATGCTGGGCGGCGATCCCGAGACCAGCCGGCACCACTTCGAAAGGGCGTTGGAACTGTCGCGGCACCGCTTCCTGCTGGTCCACACCACCTATGCCGAAACCCTGGCCCGGATGACCCTGGACAAAGACCTGCACGACCGCCTGCTGGGCGAAGTCATCGACTTCGACATCGCCGCGGCCCCGGATTCCGCCCTCGCCAACCAGATCGCCAAGCGCAAGGCGGTGCGTCTGCTTGCCGAAGAGTATTTCGCCGAATGATGGTGTATCGAACCGCCACCCGATAGGAGACCCCATGCGTCCTCTTCTTTCCCTCTTTGTCGTTGGCCTGTTGATCCTGGTTTCAGCCGTCCAGCCGGCCGACGCCCGGCCCAGGCATCTGTTCAAAATCGGCAGCCTCGCCCCGGAAGGATCGGTCTGGATCCTTCAGTTCCAGGAATTCGCCAGGGAAGTCGAGGAAAAAACAGGGGGAGAAGTCGGTTTCCGGGTCTACGCCGGCGGCATCATGGGTGATGACCAGACCATGTATCGCAAGATGCGGATCGGGCAGTTGCAGGGCGGCGGATTCACGATGACCGGCATCTCCCAGATCGTCCCGGATTTCCGGATCATGTCTCTGCCCTTTCTCTTCACCACATACCAGGAGGTCGATGCCGTGACCAGCGGTCTCCTGCCGAAGTTCAGACAGCGGTTTGCCGAGCAGGGGATGGAACTGATCGCGATGACCGAAGTCGGCTTCATCTACACCATGTCGACCAGGCCGATCGCCACCATCGAGGAGCTGCGGCGGGCCACCTGCTGGACCCCGGCCGGCGATCCGGTCTCTTCCACCTATCTCGCCCAGCTCGGCATCACCCCGATCCAGCTGTCGATCCCCGATGTCCTGTCTTCACTCCAGACCGGGATGGTCAATACCGTCTTCAACTCCCTCTACGGCTCGATCGTCCTCCAATGGTTCACCAAAGCCAGATATATCAATGACCTCCCCTTCGGCTACGCCTACGGCGCCCTGCTGCTGGACCAAAAGGCCCTGGCGAAACTGTCGCCGGATCAGGTCGCCATCATCCAGGCCACCGCCGACAAGTACTTTCCGCCGTTGATCGCCAAGACCCGGCAGAGCAATGAGGAATCCAAGGAGATCCTCGCCAAAAACGGCGTGCAGTTCACGACCTTTCCCGCCGAGGCCGCCGAACAGCTGCAGGGGTTTCGCGACCAGACCGCCAGGGCGGTGATCGGTTCCTCGTTCTCCCGGGAAATCCATGACGAGACGACCCGGCTGCTGCAGAAATTCCGGTCCGGGCGCTAAAGGCCTGCCGCAATGAACAGCGAGACCACCGCCGAAGCCGGGAAAATCCTCCGCCTGCTCAACGGCATCGAGGAGACGATCCTGTGTCTCCTCCTGATCGCGATGATGTCTCTGTCCTGTCTGCAGATCGCCCTCCGCAGCCTCTTTTCGAGCGGACTGCTGTGGGCCGATCCCCTCATCCAGCAGCTGGTGCTGTGGAGCGGCCTGCTCGGGGCGGCAATGGCCACCGCCCGCGGCAAACATATCGCTCTCGACCTCGTCACCTACCTGGTGCCAAAAAGAATCCAACCCTGGATTTTCATGTTCAGCCACCTGCTTTCAGCCCTGACCGCGGCTGCCCTGGTCTACGCCGCCTGTGTGTTTCTCAACAACGAGATCACCTACGGCAGCCCCGGCCTGTTTTCCCTGCCGTCCTGGGTCTGGAATCTGGTCTTTCCCCTGGCCTTTGCCATGATCGCGCTCCGCTACGCCATCGCCCTGTATCAGGACATCGGCGCAGGCATCAAACGCCATCGAAAGGACAGGCAATGACCGCTCTCAAGCTGCTGACCCTCCTGTTCGCCCTGCTGGGAACGCCGCTCTTCGTTGTCATTTCGGCCCTGGCCCTGTTGTCCTTCCACACCGCCGGCATAAACCTGTCGGCGGTGATCATTGAGATGTCCCGCCTGGCCGAGACTCCGATGCTCGTCTCCCTCCCCCTCTTCATCTTCGCCGGCACCCTGCTCGCGGAGAGCCGGGCGCCGGAGCGGATCCTCCAGCTCTCACAGACCTTTCTCGGTTGGCTGCCCGGCGGTCTGGCGGTGGTGTCGCTCGCTGTCTGCGCCCTGTTCACCGCCTTTACCGGGGCCTCGGGGGTCACAATCTTCGCCCTCGGCGGCCTGCTCCTGCCGGCGCTGCTGCGGGACGGGTACCAGGAACGGTTCTCGATGGGACTGATCACCTCGTCCGGCAGCCTCGGCCTGCTCTTCCCGCCCAGCCTGCCCCTGATCCTCTACGGTGTCATCTCGGAATCGCGGATCGATCATCTGTTCATCGCCGGCATCCTGCCCGGTCTATTGATGCTGGCCCTGCTGACGGCCTATGCCATCACCAAAAGTCCCGGCGTCGCCACCCGGGCCAAGAAGCGCCGCACGGTTCGGGAAATGGCCCTGGTCCTGCGCCAGGCGGCCTGGGAACTGCCGCTGCCGGTCATTCTGCTGGGGGGAATTTACGGTGGGTTCTTCGTCGCCGGCGAGGCGGCGGCGGTGACGGCCCTCTATGTCCTGATCGTCGAGGTCGTCATCCGTCGCGAGATATCGCCGGCACAACTAGTGGCGATCATGAACAAGTCGATGGTCCTGTTCGGCGGCATCCTGATCATCCTCGCCGCCTCGATGGCCTCGACCAACTACCTGATAGACCAGGAAGTGCCGATGCGGCTGTTCGCCCTGATCCGTGATTACATCAGCAGCAAGTACACCTTCCTGCTGCTGCTCAACCTCTTTCTGCTGATCGTCGGCACTCTGCTCGATATCTTTTCGGCGCTGGTCCTCGTGGTTCCTCTGATCCTGCCGATCGCCACCGGTTACGGCGTCGACCCAGTCCACCTCGGCATCATCTTCCTCACCAACCTGCAGATCGGCTACTGCACCCCGCCGATAGGGCTCAACCTGTTCATGGCCTCCTACCGCTTCGAGCGGCCGGTGATCGAGCTGTATCGGGCGACTTTGCCGTTCATCGCCCTCCTCCTTCTCACCCTGGTGGTCATCACCTACCTGCCCTGGCTGAGCCTCGCCCTCGTTCATGTCCTCGGTTGAGGCGATTGGTCGTCAGTCGGTCTTCAGCACCCCGACGTAGGGCAGATTGCGGTAGCGCTGGGCAAAATCGAGGCCGTAGCCGCAGACGAAGGCATCGGGGATGGTGATGCCGCAGAAGTCGATATCCACTTCACAGGTGCGCCGCGACGGTTTGTCGAGGAAAGTGCAGACCTTCAGCGACCGGGGCCGGCGGGAACGCATCATCCGGATCACATGGCTGAAGGTATGACCGGTGTCGACGATATCCTCGACCAGCAGGACGTCACGATCCTCGACCGACTGCTCCAGGTCCAGCGTCACCTTCAATTCGCCGCTGCTGACGATGCCGTCGCCATAGGTCGAAACCGAGATGAAATCGACGACCAGAGGCAGTCGGATGGCTCGGATCAGATCGGCCAGGAAGACAAAGGAGCCCCGCAACAGGCCGACGACCACCAGTTCCCGGTCGATCCCGGAATAGCAGGTCGTGATTTCCCGCCCCAGCCGCCGTACCGTTCGTGCTATTTCGTCCTCGGCAATGAGGACTCTGTCAATTCCCGCATCCGGCATACGCCCTCCGTCACCAGCTGATTCCCATCCATCTTCCTGCCGCCGGCCGGGCATCGGCCCCGGCGGCAACGCGCCATTCCCTTGTCACCTCTCGCCCCGACGCGATCGCCCTCAGAGATTTCCGGCCAGATACTGGACCAGGGAAACGGCGGTGAGCGTCGCGGTCTCGGCCCGCAGGATGCGACGGCCGAGACTGACCGTCTGCCACCCCGATTCCCGGGCGGCGGCGATCTCGGCCGGCGCCAGGCCGCCTTCCGGGCCGAGGAGGATACAGACCGTGTCGATCGTCCCCGGCCGCAGCAGGTCCTGGTGGAGACGAAACTCCTGTTCTTCCTCCCAGAAGATCAGTCGCAGGGTGCCGGAGTCATGGTCGACCTGAGAGATCATGGTCGTGAAATCGACCGGTGCATCGACCCGCATCAGGGTGGTGCGCCGACATTGCTTGCAGGCGGCGACGACGATTCGTTCCCAGCGCTCCGCCTTGTGGCGGCCGCGCAGATCATTGATGCTCCCCTGGCAGCGGTTGCTGACGAAGGGGGTCAGCCTGGAGACGCCGAGCTCGGTGCACTGCTGCACCGTCCCGTCCATCTTCCCGCCCTTGAGCAGGCCCTGACCGAGCCACAGCCGCACCCGGCCGGCATCATCTCCCTCTTCCCGGAACTCCAGCAATCTGACGACGACGCTGGGCCCCACCTCGACGATCTCGGCCGTGTACACCCCGCCCCGCCCGTCCAGGACCTCGACGCCGGTCCCCGGATGCAAACGCAGCACCTTGGTGATATGATAGGATTCTGCCGCCGACAGGATGACCTTCTCACCATCCCGCCGCTCGGGATCGAATACAAAACGACGCATCTCCCACCCCATCCATCCCCGCAGGCCCGAAATCTACCCCTTACCCTTCCGCAACAGCAGCGCCGACCATTCCGCCAGCCGATCGATCCGGACAGGCTCAAAGCCCAGGCCGGAAAAACAATGGACAATATTCTCCGTCTGTTCCCCCTGGAGGATTCCCGACAGCACCAGGGCGCCCCCCTCCTCGACCAGGCGGGCCAGCGCCCCGGCCATTTCGAGGAGGGTATCGTGGATAATATTGGCGACGACCAGCGTGTAGCCACCGGCCACCTTCTCCAGCGCCGCCGCCGAGACCTCCATGACCGTGGCGAGATCATTGCGGGCAACATTTTCACTGGCGGCCGCCACCGCCAGCGGGTCGTTGTCGATGGCCAGCACCCGGGTCGCACCATACAGCGCCGCCGCCATGCCGAGGATACCGGTGCCGGTGCCGACGTCGAGCACCCGGCTGCCGCCGCCCCTCTCCACGACCTCCCGGACCAGGGCGAGGCAGAGGCTCGTCGTCGCATGATGGCCGGTGCCGAAGGCCATACCGGGGTCCATCACGATGACCTGCTCCCCCGGTGCCGCCTGGTACCGCTCCCATGTCGGGGCGATGACCAGGCCGGGCACGATGGCAAAGGGGATGAAATGCTTTTTCCAGTTACTGCCCCAATCTTCCTCGGCATATTCAGAAACAGCCAGAGATGGCTCAGAAACCTTGAAAATCTTCGCCAATTCGGAGAGATACGCACCGATCTGGAGGATGATCTGGCGTCGCCGCCCCTCCTCCATGTCAGCCTCGGCCAGGTAGGCATTGAGATACTGCCGTCCGTCCTGGTCGGCGACATCGATCTCGACCGCCGATTCGGTCACCCCCAGCAGGAAATCACTGATCGGTTCAACCAGCACCGGGTCGGTGCAGATCGACAGTTTGAGCCGCAGGTTTTGGTCCATCATCCCGTCCTATCTGCCCTCATTCACTCCATTTTGGTCATTGACACGCGATTTTTGCAGAGACTACACTCTCTTTTCCCGTTCTTCAAGCGCTACTGCGGTTTTCGTATGACAAATGACTGCCGGACAATTACTATTGATTCCAACGAACCACCGATCCTGCTTCTCTGATCCCGACCCGAATATCGATGCCTACCCACACCGTTGCCTGTCCTGACTGCGACCTGCTGCTTGCCTATTCCGCCTCGCTGGCCCGCCACACACTCCGCTGCCCCCGTTGCGGCTGCATGGTGCACAGAAGAGCGGACACCTCGGTCGACACGGCGCTGGCCTTCAGCATCACCGGCCTCTTGCTGTACATCCCGGCGATGGTGTTTCCTCTCATGACCCTCGAAACCCTCGGCATGAGCGAGAGCGGCAGCGTCATCGACACGCTGATCTGCTTCTACGACAACCGCTACTATTTCGTCGCCTTCATCGTCCTGATCTCCGCGGTTGTTTTTCCCCTGCTCCTCCTCTCCCTGATCTTCACCGTGACCATGTTTGCCAGGATGGGTCGATACCCATCCTTTCTCACCCGGCTCCTGCGGTTGTACGTCTTCCTGGAGGAATGGGCGATGATCGAGATATTCCTGCTCGGCATCATGATCACGATCATGAAAATGCGCCATAGTGCCGAAATCCATTTCGATCCCGGTTTTTACTGTTTTCTCGCCCTGGTCCTGACCACCATGGCCATCGCCACCGTCCTCGACCGGGAGCGGCTCTGGGCCCTGCTGTCCCCCCCCGGCGCCGCGGTGTCGGTCCCATCTCCGCCCGCCAACGCCGGGAGCTCGGGCCGCACCGCCCTCGCCTCCGGACTGGTCCTCTGCCACGTCTGCCGCCAGCTCGAGAGGCGCCGGCCGCCGGCCGCCGAACCGGGCCGCTGCCGCCGCTGCGGCGCGACGATCCACGACCGCAAGCCCGACAGTATCGCCTACACCTGGGCCCTGGTGCTGACCTCGGCCCTTCTTCTCATCCCCGCCAACATCCTGCCGATCATGGAGGTCGAGTTTCTCGGCGTCCCCGAGAACTCTACGATCCTCGACGGGATCATGTACTTCTTCAAGGATGGGTCGTACCTCATCGGCCTGATCATCCTCACCGCCTCGGTCTTCGTTCCGGTATTCAAGATCATCGGTCTGATCATCCTGCTGTTGACCGCCCAGACCAACAATACCGGCTACCTGCGGAGCAAGACGGTGCTCTATCGTTTCATCACCTTCATCGGCCGCTGGTCGATGCTCGACATCTTCGTCATCGCCCTGCTCGTGGTACTGGTCGACTTCGGCTTCCTCACCTCGATCCACGCCGCTCCGGCCGCCACCTATTTCTGCATCGTCGTCACCTCGACGATGCTGGCCGCAAAGACCTTCGATGCCCGGTTGATATGGGACAACCATCGGCAGGCGGCCTGCGAGGCGATTCCGCCGCTCCCTGTTGCCAAGGAGGCATCATGACCCCCGAGACACCCGTCATTCGCAGGCGGAGAGGAATCCCATCGATATGGATCATTCCCCTGGTCGCCCTCGCCATCTGCGGCTGGCTGCTGTACTCCAGCTATCGCGATGCCGGCATCCTCATCACCATTTATTTTGACGAGGCCAACGGCATCACCCCCGGCAAGACCCAGGTCATGTCGAAGGGCATTCCGATCGGACTGGTTCAGGAGGTCCATCCCGATATCGATCGGCAGCGGGTCCGGACGATCGTCAAGATGGACAAGGAGAGCGAGTCCTATCTCGTCAAGGATACCCTGTTCTGGATCGTCCGGCCGGAGTTGTCCGCCGCCAGGATCCAGGGGCTGGATACCATCTTCTCCGGCAGCTATATCGGCATCCAGGTCGGTGTGGATAAGAAACAGGGCCGGACCTTCACCGGACTGAATACCGCCCCGCCGGTCCCCGGCTCGGCCCCCGGTCTCCACATCTCGCTCCACGCCGCCACCCTCGGGTCGATCCAGATCGGCACCGGTGTCTATTACCGCAACATCGAGATCGGCAGCGTCCAGGGCTATCGTCTCCAGGAAGACGACAGCGTCCTGATCAATCTCTTCATCGAGCCGGATTACGCCGACATCGTCAGGGAACAGAGCCGGTTCTGCAACGCCTCCGGGGTCTCGGTCGCCGGCAAGCTGCCCAACCTCAAGGTGCAGGTGGAATCCCTGGCATCGCTGCTGAAGGGCGGTATCCTGCTCCAGACCCCCGAACAGCTGAAAAACAGCCCGCCGGCTGGCAACGGCCAGGTGTTCAGGCTGTACAAGGACCTGGAGGAGGCCAATTACGGCATCCCGATGACCCTGACACTGTCCTCCGCCATCGATATTGTCGAGGGCGACACCAAGGTCATGTACCGCGGTATCGAGGCCGGTTTCGTCAAGGAGATCCGGATCAACGACGACGAGCGGAAAACCGTCACCGCCCACATCCTGCTCGACCCCCGGACCGAACTGATCCTCCGCGAGGACACGATCTTCTGGCTGGTCAAACCGGAGATCACTCCCGCCGGAGTCAACAACCTCCGCACCCTGGTTACCGGTCCACACATCACCTTCAAACCGGGAGGCGGGAAATACCGCGACCATTTCGAAATCCTGCCCGAACCGCCCGCCGATGAACCGCTGCGCCCCGGAATGACCCTGGTTCTCACCACGAACGAGGCCGTTTCCTTTTCGCCACAGTCGCCGGTCCTGTACAAGAAAATCCAGGTCGGCGAGGTTGTCGCGATCGATCTCGACCCCAGGGGCAACGGTATCAGGACGACGGTCTTCGTCTACGAACCCTACCTCCGACTGATCAACCGGAACAGCATCTTCTGGCAGCAGAGCGGGGTCGAGGCCGACGCCAACCTGTCCGGGGTCAGGATCAGGACCGGACCCTTGGCCGAGATATTCACCGGCAGCATCAACTTCACCACTCCAAAGAGCACTGCGGCCGGGGCCAAAGCGGTGGAGAAGGACCATGTCTTCCGCCTTTTCGCCAGCTATGCCGAGGCGATCCAGACAATTCCCGCCCTGCAGCAGCCCGGCCTTTCGGTCCGGCTCAGCACCCCTGACCCGGGATCGCTCAGGGTCGGGTCTCCCCTCCTTTTCAAGGGGATAGCGATCGGCAAGGTCATCGGTTTCGAAGTCGACGGCAAGCGAGAAGACGTCATGATCGACTGCCTGATCGACATCGAGCATGCCGATATCGTCAAAGGCAACACCAGATTCTACAACCTCAGCGGGATCGAAATCTCGGGCAGTCTCGACGGGCTGACAATGCGGACCGGGTCCCTGCAGTCGATCGTCTATGGCGGCATCGGCCTGCTCTCCATGCCCGGCTCGGGCCCGGCCCGGAAGGCCACGATCTTTCCTCTCTACAGCAACGTACAGAACGCCCTCCACGCCGGTGATGTCGTCATACAGGTAACGTTCGACGAACCGGTCGACCGGCTGAAGGTCGGCTCACCGCTGAGGTACAAGGGCATCGATATCGGTGCTGTCATCAAACTGGCCTTCACGCCCAATCTGCAGGCGGTGGTGGCCGATATCCGGATGGACCCGAAGTTCATGCCGTTGTTCCGGACGGCAACCCAGATCTGGGTGGAGGAGCCGGAGGTGTCGATATCCGGCATCAACAATCCCGGCGCCATCGTCTTCGGCCCCTACATCACCTTCAAGCCGGGCCGGGGAGACCTCGCACGGACCTTCGTCGCCCTGGCGGCTCCGCCCCCTCCGTATTCAATCTCAGGCAAAGGTCTGAACATCGTTCTCGAAACCCGCAACCTCGGTTCGCTCACCCCTGGTTCTCCGGTTGCCTACCGGCAGGTCCGGATCGGAAAAGTCACCGGCTTTACCCTCTCACCGACCTTCCAGAAGGTCTACGTGGCCGTCGCGATCGAGCCACAATTCCGGCATATAATCAAAGAAAACACAAAGTTCTGGAATAGCAGCGGCGCCAGTTTTTCAGCCGGCCTGTTTTCCGGCATCCACCTGGAGACGGAGTCGCTGGAGACAATTGTCCGGGGAGGCATTGCTCTGGCCACCCCGGATGAGGGAGGCGGGGCGGTCACCACCGGCCACCATTTCCTTCTCCATGATAAGGCCGAACCGGCATGGCTCACCTGGACCCCCGATCTCTCCGGCCGAACAACGGCCGGACAACAAACCACCGGGACCGTTCGATGATCACCCACGGATCGCACCACCTGGTTTACGGCACCCTCAACGACTATCTCACCGGCGAAGAACTGACCGACACCGATGACGAGCGGATCCGCCAGGAATTGAGCCGAATGATGGTGGAAGAAAAACAGTATCATCGGGACGAACTGCTGCCCCGGCTCAGTATCGACACCTTTTTCGCCCGCTGCTATGTCCGATCGGTGATCGACTTGACGGTCTGCCTCGAAAACCGGCAGATCATGATCATTCGCTATGGCCCGGGTTCGCTCGTCAGCCGTGAACGGGCGGCGATCGCCGCCGCCCGGGTGCTCAATCCCGCCTCTGTCATCCCCCTGGCGGTTGTGACGAACGGCAGGGAGGCTGAGCTGCTGGAGACTTCAACTGGTAAGATTCTTGAATATGGGTTACACTCAATACCTGATCGAAGCACAGCCTTGGCGATGACGGCGACAATGCCCATTCTCCCCCCGCCGGAAGGGAAAAAACGGGAGCAGGAAATGCGGATTCTCAACGCCTTCGATCTCGAGCGATGCTGCATCTGAATCCTTTGCCGACCAACCCGGAAACATGACGGCAAACGGGTTGCGGAGCGCTCAGCCACCGAGGTGAAAACCTCGACCAGAGATTGAACCGATCATTCGATAGAAATGTGTTCCCTCTCGAGCAATGACAACCACAAAGAGAAGCGGCATGACACCCACAGAAAAAGAATGGACAAAATCAAGCTGGAAAAACTTCACCGCCCTGCAACAGCCGAAATGGCCTGACCAGAAAGAAGTCGACCGGGTTCTCACCAATCTTTCCCAACTGCCGCCGCTCGTCTTTGCCGGGGAAATCAGGGCCCTCAAGAGCCTGCTGGCAAAAGCCGTCAAGGGTGAGGCCTTCCTGCTGCAGGGAGGCGACTGTTCCGAGGACTTCTCCAAGGTGACGGCCCCGAAAATCAGGGAGACACTGAAGGTGCTGCTGCAGATGGCGGTTGTCCTGACCTATGCCGGCGGCAAGCCGGTCATCAAGGTCGGACGGATCGCCGGCCAGTTCGCCAAGCCCCGCTCTTCCGACACCGAGATCGTCGATGGCGTCGAGATCCCCTCCTACCGCGGCGACATGGTCAATCGTCCGGAACCGAGCGAGGAGGCACGGATTCCCAACCCCAAATATATGCTGAAGGGCTACAATATGGCGGCCTCGACCCTCAATCTGCTGAGGGCCTTCACCCGGGGAGGATTCGCGACCCTGCAGCGGGTGCATTCCTGGAACCAGGAATTCGTCGTCCAGTCGCCGATGGGACGGTCCTATGAACGGATGGCCAAACAGATCGAGCAGGCCATCAAGTTCATGGAAACAATTGGAATTTCTACCGATAATCCGCAAATCAACCAGACCGAGCTCTACACCTCGCACGAGGCCCTGCTGCTGGAATACGAGGAGGCGATGACCCGTGTCGATTCCACCTCCAACGGCTGGTATGACTGTTCCGGTCATATGCTGTGGATCGGCGAGCGGACCAGACAGGTCGACGGCGCCCATGTCGAATTCCTGCGCGGCGTCCTCAACCCGCTCGGGATCAAGATCGGCCCGACCTATAACCTCGACGATATCAAACGCCTGGTTGAGATCCTCAACCCAGCCAACGAACCGGGTCGGATCACCCTCATCACCCGGCTGGGGGTGAAAAATGTCGAGAAGGCGCTGCCTCCCCTGCTCCGGGGCATGAAACAGGAAGGCTTCCACATCGTCTGGAGCTGCGACCCGATGCACGCCAATACCTACACCACCGAGGACGGGCATAAGACCAGAAACTTCAACGACATTCTCTCCGAGATCACCTGTTTCTTCGAGACCCACTGGTCGGAAGGCACGATCCCCGGCGGGGTGCATTTCGAGCTGACCGGCGACAATGTCACCGAATGCACCGGCGGCGCCAGAAACATCGTCGACGACCAGCTGTTCGAGAATTATCAGACGACCTGCGACCCGCGCCTCAACGCCGAGCAGAGCCTGGAAGTCGCCTTCCAGATCGCCGATATGATCAGGAGCTGAACCAGCTTGACGGGGAGGAAAGAATCGATTTCCTCCCCTCATCCACAGTATCCATCCCATCCGCACCTGGATTACAATCCTGTAACCGTTCTTGACAGCTCTTTTTTCCGTTTTATCTTTTCATCTGTTGAAATTTCAGGAGTCCGGGAAGTGTCAGCCGGCACGTACCGGTTATTTCATGCACAAGGAGAATACCATGAAATCACAGACCTACCTACCTTCCCGCTCGGGGTTGCTCGCCTTGCTCTTCCTCTTTTCGTTCATCATCGCGGCCTCTCCCAGCCCCGCCCGGGCCGAAGCCGCCGATGACATCGCCCTGCTCGACAGATCCTCCCGGGCCTTTGTCAATGTCGTCAAGGCCGCCCAGCCGGCTGTCGTCAACATCCGGGTTGAAAAATCGGTCGAGAGAAAAGGCGGCTTTCCCGGGGACGGCGATGAGATGTTCAACAATCCGTTCTTTGAGCACTTTTTTGGTCCCCAGTTCCGCGGACCGCACCGCTTCCAGCAACAAGGTCAGGGTTCGGGGTTCATCATCAACCGGGATGGCTATATCCTGACAAACAACCATGTCGTCGAGGGCGCCGATACCATCACCGTCCGTCTCTCCGATGAACGTGAATTCAAGGCCAAGCTGGTGGGGAGCGATCCTCAGACCGATGTTGCCATGATCAAGATCCAGGACAGCGGCAATCTGCCGACTCTGACCCTCGGAAATTCCGACGCCCTTGAGGTCGGGGAGTGGGTGATCGCCATCGGCAATCCCTTCGGCCTCAACCAGACGGTGACAGTCGGTGTAGTCAGCGCCAAGGGACGGAATCGGGTGGGCATCAACGAGTATGAAAGCTTTATCCAGACGGACGCGGCGATAAATCCCGGCAATTCAGGCGGCCCCCTGCTGAACACCCATGGCGAGGTGATCGGCATCAACTCGGCCCTCTTTTCCCGTACCGGCGGGTACATGGGTATCGGTTTCGCCATCCCGATCAACATGGTCAAGGCCATCGAGGATCAGTTGCAGAAACACGGCAAGGTCACCCGTGGCTGGTTGGGCGTCGCCATTCAGGATGTCAATGAAGATCTGGCCAAATCCTTCGATCTGAAGCAGGCCAAGGGGATCCTGATCAGCGAGGTGCAACCGGATTCACCGGCATCCAAGGCCGAGATGAAGCAGGGAGACGTCATCCTCCGCCTCAATGGCGCTGAACTCAAGGATGTTTCCGACCTGCGCAACAAGGTGGCCCTCATCACCCCGGGGACCAAGGCGACCCTGACCATCATCCGGTCCGGCAGCGAAAAGATGATCGACGTCGTCATCGGCGAACAGCCGTCCGGCTTCGGCAAGACGGGTAGCGGACTGCCGTCTCAGGGCAACCTCGAGCAATTCGGTCTCAACCTGCAGGACCTGACGCCGGAACTGGCCCAGCAGCTTGGATATACAGCGGAGCAGAAAGGCGTGGTGATCAGCGCCGTCGCCCCCGGCAGTCCGGCGGAAAAGGCGGGATTGCAGGCCGGCTATCTGATCGAGGAAGTCAACAAGGTGGGAGTTTCCAACCTCAAGGAATTACAACTTGTTCTGAAAAAATCGACCCAACCGAAAAGGATACTGCTGCGGGTACATTCCGGCAACCTCAGCCAGTATGTGGTCCTTGTAGCTCAATAAATCAGGGCAGGATGTTGTCTTCAACGCCCGGGGACGGCTGTCGGTGTCCGTCGTCCCTGGGCGATTCTTTTGAAGATCTCGTCGATGACGGGCAACTTGCGGAAATCGGCGGTCGATATTTTTCGAACCACAAGGTCCGTCTTGGCAACGACCGTGGCGTTGCGTTTTCCCGTTTTTGAAAAATAGGCCATTTCTCCGAATATATCGCCATCCGCAAGGGTTGCAATTCGACATCCCCGTTCATCGAATGTCTCGGCCTCGCCGCTGTCGATATAGTATATCCCGTCCGGTTTCTCGTTGACTTTGACGATAATTTCGCCTTTTTTTTTCCACTCCAGTACGAAATATCGTTCCCACTCGGTATCGACGACCAGGGCATGATAGGACTCACTATCCATGGCCCTGAGCAGCTGCTGGGAAAGGCGGGAAATACGGACACCGAGAGAATCCCTTCTGCGACTGGCCAGTTTCATGCCCAGATTGCTGAAATCGCCCGCCGGTTTCGGGTTCTCTCTGATATATTCAAGAATACGCTCCGTTGCGAGGTCCTTCCTGCCGGTCATCTCGATGAAGAGTTTCTGGGCCTGAAGCAATTTTTCCCTCACGGCAGGAAAATCCGACAGAATCCCTCCGGAACCATCGCCGCAAAAAAGCTCCATCGCCCCGTTCTTGACGCGGATGAACTCCCGCAGTTGACTCTCATCGACATCGCCCGGACAACCGTTGATTCCCGGCTTATAGACGGTGTAGACATGCAATGGGCTGGGCAACCCCTGCAGCGTCAACCTCCCGACACTGACCAGAAACCTGGTTTCTACTCCCTGACAGAGGGCGACCTCTCGATCCATCAGGTAAGAAGTACCGAAATAGCTGCACAGATCTTCGAGCCGGCTGGCGACGGCAAAGCTCGAACCAAACTTCAATCTGATTACCACTGAAACTCAGCCTCGACAGATTTATCCGTGATGGGACACTATCTGTCCTACCAACCATGGTAAGGTACTCTCTCAGAACAA
>NZ_JACHEO010000014.1 GCF_014201505.1 Desulfoprunum benzoelyticum
CTGCCGGATTTCATGTCACCTCGATGCTGCGGACCACCCATTGCCGGATCTGCAAGGCGGCAGGCGCGCCGCTGCAGTCCTTTACCGCCAGTGCCCGGCAACACAGCTGGTCCGGTACGGGGCAACCCTGTCAACCATACCACTTCTACCAATGCTCTGCATGCAGACACCCATTGCCCCGGCTACAGCCGACACTCTGTTTCATAGCATGAAAGTGCCTTTGGTTAAATGGTTCCGGGCAATTTATCTCACTGCTTACGACAAAGGAGGAATTTCCGCCTTGCGGCTTTCCAAATATATCGAAATCTCTTGGATACCCGCCAGAAGCATGCTGAAAAAGATCCGAACTGTTATGGCTCATCGCGACAGCATTTATCGACTTGAGAAACTCATTGAACCTGATGATGCCTGTGTCGGTGAAAAACGGACCGGTGAAGAGGCCGTGGCGCCGGAGGGGTACTGGTTCAGCGTGAATTGGAGTTTCCAGTTGTTTGGGTTAAGCCACTCGAACGGAGGAAACCTGGATGAAACAAAAACGACGATCATTTGCGCTGGAAGAAAAGGTGATGGTTCTCACAAGGCGCCTTGTTGACAAGGTGTCGGTCTTTTTATTCATCGTCAGTTTCCGGATTTCTCCTTCTGTCTCAATATAGTTTGTCTTCTTAAGTAATTACTGGATATTCAGGGAATGCATCCTGTCGTCTCGATTGAAGTCACAAACATCAGGGTCAGGGGGACAGCGGCCAGATTGTCGGGATGATCACCATCAATACCACCAGAATCAGCAGGGTCAACGGACCCCCTACCTTGACGTAATCGATGAAACGATAGCCGCCCGGTCCCATGACCAGGACATTGGCTGGATGGGAAATGGGCGAGGTGAAACTGGAGGATGCCGCCATCGCGATACCCATCATCAACGGGTAGGGCGAGATACCCAGACCGGCAGAGGTCTTCAGGGCAATGGGCGTCATCAGCACGACCAGGGCGGCGGTGGGAATGATGCTGGTGGCGACAAAGGTTATGACGATCATTCCGCACAGCACGGCGTGAGGCCCGTATGGACCGAGGGTAGTGATCACAGCTTCGGCCATCAGGGTTGCAGCGCCTGATTTTTCAAGGGCCTGTCCCAGGGGAAGCATACCGGCGATGAGAAACACCGCCTTCCATTCAATATACCGATAGGCTTCATCCATGGTCAGGCATTTGCTCAGCACCATCATCGCCGCCCCGATCACGACGGCAATATAGATCGGCACCAATCCCAGAATCACCGGCAACAGCACCGCCGCCATGATTGCCAGGGCGATTTTCGCTTTATCTTCCCGGGCCGCTTCCTGCATATTTTGCGTCAGTACCAGGAAATCCGGTTCCTGGCCAAGCAGTGCCAGTCGTTTCCAGTTGCCAAACAGCAGCAGGGCGTCACCCAACTGCAGCCGCAGGTCGCGCAGCCCTGATCGCGTCGCCTTCCCCTTGCGCCAGACGGCCAGCACCGTCAGGCCATATTTTTCCCGGAACCTGAGATCCTGCAACGTCTGGCCAAGATGGATCGAGTACGGGGACAGCACGACCTCCATCAGCCCCACCTTCTCATTGTCGAGGATGGCGACATCCTCCCAGCTCTCCTCATCTTTGACAAAGACCCCCTCCAGCCCACGCATGAGGAGGACGGCGATCATATCCGAGAGGCCCGAGATGATCATCGTGTCGCCGGGTTCGAAATGCATATCGGAAGAAGGTATCATTGCCGTTCCGTCCTCCCGGACGATACTGACGATCTGGACATCCAAGGCATCGCCGAGGCAGCTTTCACTGACCGTCTGCCCCAGGAGCTTGGAGCCGTACGGAACACTGAACAGGCGCATTTTCCTGCCCAGGGCGAAGCGGCTCCGGATTTCCGCTTCCTGCAGCACGGCGGGCGGCGGGACTCCGGCGGCCTCGCTCAATTCGTGGATACGGCCTATCGGCCCGCATACCACCAGGATATCCTCGTCCTGCAGCGCGACGGTTTTGACATTGGCGATGATTTCCCTGTTCTGTCGCTTGATGGAAAGGACATTGAGGCCATAGCGGTTGCGGAAACCAAGTTCAGCAATGGTCTTGCCAATGCATTCGCCATCCGGGTCAAGCCGGACTTCCGCCACCTGCATGTCATAATCGAGCAGGCTTGATTTTTCGGCTACCCGGGTCTCGCTCAGGAGTTGCCCCCAGTTGTTCATTTCCTGGATCCGGTCAAATCGACCTTCGACAATGAGCTCATCTCCCGCCATGATGATTGTCGTCATCTCCGGCGCCAGATTCGTTATCCGGCCACGACTGATGCCTATGACATTCAGTCCCAGGCTGGAGCCGAGGTGGCTGTCCGCCAGGGATTTGCCGATCAGAGCGGAGTGCTCGGGAATCTTGATGCGGAACAGCCGGTCCTGCAGCCTGTACTGCGTCAGGATCCGGTTGTTGGCGATATTGTCCGGGCTGACGGCGTTGCCGCCCCGGGGAAGCAGGCGTGTTCCGACCAGGGCGACAAACAGGGTGCCGATGATCATGACCGGCAATCCGATCGGCGAGAAATCGAAGATCCGGAACGGCTCGAGACCGTTGGTCCGCAAGGCCTCACTCACCAGGATATTCGGCGGCGTCCCGATCATGGTGGTCAACCCGCCCAGCAACGTGCCATAGGCCAGGGGCATCAGCAACAGCGACGGGGAATGCCGGGTCTTGCGGGCAACATCCATCACCACCGGCAACATCAGGGCCGCCACGGCAATGTTGTTCATAAAGGACGAGAGAGCCCCGGCGATTACCATGATGACGATCACCAACCGGGTTGGCCTGTTGCCGGCGATCTTCAGCAGGTACCTGCCGAGGATGTTGGCGATCCCGGTCCGGGTCAGCCCGCCGCTGAGAATAAAAACGGCCCAAATGGTCACCACGGCCGGATTGCTGAATCCGGCCAGCGCCTCAATGGGACTCACCAGGCCTGTCAGCGCCAGTACTCCCAGCACGAGGAGGGCCATAACCTCGAGCGGCATCCACTCGGTGATCAGGAGAACAACGACCACCGCCAGGACGCTGAGAACCATGGTGATTTCCGGTGTTATCAATTCGTCCCCCCTCGATGTGGATGACGGCCCAAACCACTCGCCATGGCGTCATCCGTTTTCTCCCTGCCATAGACGAAGAACCGGGAAACAGGTCTCTTCTACTCACCATAGCATGCCGTGATCGGAAGAAAAAGTGGCCTTGAAAATTTGAACCGGCCGTCACCTTGAGTCCCAACGTCCGCAGTTTATCGACGCACAACATTATGTAATTTAAATTAAAAAACAGACTAAATGCCATTTAGCGACTTGAAGATTTTTCCGGAAAAAGCTCAGCTCTCCCGGATAAGGCGAGGAGGGCCGAACTCTGTACACCGGAAACCTTGTTTTATATCCCAAATCTGGATCGCCGTTTCAGTCTATCTGCTCGTGGCTATCATGAAGAAACGGTTCAAGATTGAGGCCTGTCTCTACACTATTCCAAGACAGCTGTTTCGACTGGTGAGGAAACGAGGTCAAAGGCTTTCTCCCGTCGCCCCGTCCGATTTTGCCGGCACAGTCCGAAGAAACAGCCGGGAAGCGGGCAGCAGCAGAACGGTGAATGCCACTGCCAGTAAAACGAAGGTCGGTCGCAGGTCGAGGTGATCGGCGGCCATGCCGACCAGCGGGCCGGTGGCGACAAACAAGGCGCGGAAGCACAAACTGTGCAGGGACAGGATGCTGGCACGGTTGCTGCGTCGTCCGGCCTGCTGCAGGTGGCTGCGCATGATCGGTCCCTGCAGGCCGCGCATGGCGGTCAACAGGTAGTAGAAGAGAAAGCTTCCCGTTGCAGCCGTCAGGCCCAGGCCTGCATATGCCGCAACGATCAGGATGATGAAGAGGGCGGCCATCCGGGAATGTCCGATTTCGAAGTGCAGACGGTGGCTGATCAGGGAAAAAAGGGCCACGGTCAGGTTGGCTCCGGCCCAGACCGGTCCGAACCAGGCCAAGGGAACACCCGTTTGCTGCATGTAGGGCTGGATCAGCCAGACGGTGTAGAAGGAAGCGAGGCCGAGAAGCGTGGAGAACAGGATGGTTGCCCGAATGTGACGACTATCGAGCAACGCGTAACGAAAGGTGCCGAGGGCATCGGCGAGATGAGAGTGGATGGTCCTCTCGCCTTCCTGCGGCGGTTCGACCATGGAAATGCACAGCATCAGGCAGATGGTCCAGATAACGATCTGGAGGATGAAGGGCAAGAGCGGCCAGTAGGCGTACATCGCCCCGGCAAACAGCGCCCCGGCAGCCTCTCCGGTCTGGCCAGCGCCGTTCATCCGTCCGTCGAAACGGGCGTAGTTTTCCTCCCGGCCACGGGCCTGAAGCGTCTCAAACAGCAGGGCCGCGTCGGAACCACTGATGAACGCCCAGGAGGCACCGAGAACAATTTCCGCCAGCAGCACCCCTGCAAAGGATCCGGCGATGGCATAGAGGCTCCAGCCGGCGATGGCGAGTACAGAAGCCAGGATGAGGGCGCTGCGATAGCCGATCCGATCGCTGAGATACCCCGAAGGGTATTCCATGACAAGGCAGGCCACCGAAAAGATTGCCTGCAGCACCAGGATTTCCGTCAGGCTCAGGCCTATCTGATCCTTCCAGAACAGGGTGATGATCGCCATGGGGAACAGTGTCATCTTGAGGGCCGAAAAGGCATAGAGCTTGCCGATATTGCCCTGCAACGGTCTGGTGTCGACTTTCATGAAGGTTTCCCGCAAACGCGCAAAAGGATTGGTGCTGGATTTGATGAGGAAATGGGCATGATCAGGGACACCGGTCGCATGACTCCCTTTCATCTCCTGGCAGGCGTGGCGATGGTCTGGTCCCTTGTATTCATCGAATCGTCCGTGCCTGCTGCAACTTTTATTCAATCATAGCGATGTTCTTCTGTGGGGCAAGGTCATTTCACCTGCCGGTCCCACCCTCAGCATATGAATTTTTTGGCCCATTTTCATCTTTCCGGTGATTCCGAAGCGGTCATGTTCGGCAACTGCATAGCCGACTTCATCAAAGGAGCCGCTGACTTGGGATTATAGAGAGGGAAGAAAATCTTGTGAGATCTGCCTGAAAAGGATAACCTGATGCCAGTAAATGCGGCGGCTGCGAGCAGGAATCAGCTTTTGGGGGCTTTCTAAAAAGCACCGACTCATCCGCTCACCTATTGAACTCAGCGGCCCGGAATGTTGCGCAAAGTTAAAGAAGCGGAGATCACGTGCGCCGGATGAATGCGGGATGATTTGCAGGGAGTGCGGACGCTTCGTTGTGCCGGAGAACGGCTGAATACGTTTCAAAACCTTCAAGAAATGGCCCAGTGGCAGGAACAATAGAAAAAACAATGCGAAGGAGATACAACATGGCAAAAGAAAGATACGAGATCAAATCGGAATGCCCTGAATGCGGATGTGGCCTTATAAAAAATATGACACCTGATGAATTCCGGGAAAAATATGGCGACATCAAGGATAAAGTGCCCGTTCATTGCAGTGACTGTGGCAAAGAGCACGATGGCTGTGTAACTGACAAAAACACTGCGGCCCAGAACAGGACAGAATCGTAAAATGATCGTGTAACTTTATGAGTTTTGAGGATTCGACAGCTCGTTTCTCAAAATCAGGTCCTCTTTTTCGTTTGCAAGCATTTTTGGCTGCCGGCAATCAGACACTCCTCTACTTTCATAACCTGCAGCTTCGCCAGATCATGGGGGGAGGTTAAGCAAGAAGGGCACATCAAAAAGGCGACCGGGTCCAACTCGGCTGCTACAAGACCGGCATCCCGGTCGGCTGGACCCGTCACGACCTGGTGTTCGGCGAGTAAGCCGACCGACCGGAGCAGAACCCCGGCCACCCGCAGCGCCTGAGGGCGGTGGCCGGCTTCCGCCCCCTGCACC
The DNA here is from genome assembly GCF_014201505.1 of Desulfoprunum benzoelyticum. Lineage (GTDB taxonomy): Bacteria > Desulfobacterota > Desulfobulbia > Desulfobulbales > Desulfocapsaceae > Desulfoprunum > Desulfoprunum benzoelyticum. Next base: position 5,959 of record NZ_JACHEO010000014.1, read on the forward strand.
CGACTCCGCCCGCAAGCGGGCCAACCTCCCATCTTCTTCAGTCCTGCTGTCCTGTGCGACCGTCCGTGCGTGTCTAGGACCACCTCCCGCCCCTCCTTGGCGACAACTCTCCCGTTCTCTCGCACCGGCAATGCGGTGCAGCCTCCCCGGACCAGTGCAGCCGGTAATCGCGGTCGTTCGCCCGCCAGGCGAACGATCGCGGCAGGAACGATGTCGGTGGCGGATCTGCGCCGAATCGCGCTCGGCGTCCGGCGTTTTTATGCGGGCTGGGGCTGGTGGCGGGGCAGGGCGGGACCCGGGCCGGAGCAGGTTGGCAACCCCGGCCCGGGGTAGCGTGGAGGGCGGCGGGCCGCCCGGTCTAGAAGAACAGCCAGCCCCAGGTGGCGAGCAGCAGCGAGCAGATCAGGTTGAGCACAAATCCGGCCCGGAGCATGTCGCGCTGGCGGATCTGGCCGGTGGCGAACACGATGGCGTTGGGTGGCGTGGCCACCGGCATCATGAAGGCCAGCGAGGCGCCGAGACCGATCATGAGCACGAGGATCTTCGGCGGCAACCCCATCTGCCCGGCGATGGCCGCGAACACCGGCACGAGCAGGGCCGCGGAGGCGGTGTTGCTGGTGAACTCGGTGAGGAAGACGATGAAGATGGCCACGGTCAGGTACATGACAAACGGCGACACCCCGCCGATCAGGGCCGCGACCTGCTGGCCGAGCACGGCCGAGGCGCCGGAGGCGCGCAGCACGGCGCTGAGCGTCAGGCCGCCGCCGAACAGGTAGAGCACGCCCCAGTCGGTGTTCTCGGAGATCTGCCGCCAGTTGGCCAGCCCTAGGGCGACCACGAGAATGGCGGCCATAAGGGCGATGACCGTGTCCGCGCTGGCGATGTGCAGCCACTTGGCCAGGCGGCTGCTGAAAATCCAGGCGAGCGCGGTGCAGGCGAACAGCACCAGCGCCATGATGCGCGGGGTCGTCCAGGGGATGTGGACCTCGGCGATGCTGATCCGGTCACCGAACCTGGGTCGGAAGATGGTGTAGAGCACGACCAGCATCACCGGCAGGATGAAACACATGAGCGGCAGGCCGAGGCGCATCCAGCCGGCGAAGTCCATGTTCAGGGCGCGGGCGGCAATGGCGTTGGGCGGCGAGCCGACCAGGGTGCCCAGGCCGCCCAGGCTGGCCGAGTAGGCGATGCCGAGCAGCAGGAAGACCTTGGTGTTGCGGTCGTCGTTCTTCAACTCGGCCAGCAGCCCCAGGGCCAGCGGCAGCATCATCGCCGCGGTGGCGGTGTTGCTGATCCACATGCTCAGGCCGGCGGTGGCCAGGAACAGGTAGAGGGCGGCGATACCCATGCGGCCGCCGGCCGCGGCCAGCAGGCCAAGCGCGATCTTGTGATCCAGCCCCTGGGCGTGCAGGGCCGTGGCCAGGGCGAAGCCGCCGAAAAAGAGGAAGATCACCGGGTCGGCAAAGGCGGCCAGGGCCTTGGTGGTACCGAAGTCCTCGAAACCGAGCAGCACGCTCACCACCGGCACCAGGAGCGCGGTGATGCTCACGTGAAAGGCCTCGGTCAGCCAGAGGATACCGACAAAGATGAGCAGGGCCAGGCCCTTGCGCGGTTCATCGGCATAGGGCAGAAACAGGTAGGCCAGCCAGGCGACCAGACCGGCGACGGCGGCGATGCCCAGGCCGCGCCAGGGCAAGTGGGGGGCGGGTTCGGGTTTGCGGGGGCTGACGTGGGTGGCGACGAGTTCGGTTTCAGGACTGGACATGGCGGACTCCTGGTTGCAGAAAAAACGACCGTCGCACGCAAGCCAAAGCGGGGTCGAACCCACGGGGCGGGGGAGCGGCGGCAGGATATGGGACAACGGGACGAATGACGGGGGCAGCGCGGGCGCGGGAACAGGCGAACAGCCCAGGTTTGCTCTGCAGCTGGCATCCGGGGATACAATATAGAGAATTGTCAGGTGGTTGCAAGCATAAACGGCCGTTTTTTGGCTGCCGCCGCGCCCGGTTCGTGCTGAACGGTTCGTGCTGCCGGTCCGAAACAGCGCTCTGGCAAGGGAAAAGGCCGATGGTGCCGTCCGGAGGTCCGGCGCGGAACAGCGGACGCGGCAGTGGTGCAGGGTGCGGGCGGCCAGTAAGTCGTACGATATACGCTTACCCCTAAAATAATGTGGACGGAAAACATTTGAATATGTGCCATCCTGCGGGTTGTCTCGGCATATTCCGCGTGTAGGTTGTCAGTGCCGATCCTGCGTTGTGGGGGCGTGCAGGTGGTCACCGCTGGACGCTCGGGGAAAAAAGCCGGGAACAGAGCGCTCCGCCCCGGCCTGTCGGAGTCCAGCGTAGTGAAGGGTCTTTGCACCAGTTAGACTGTCGGCACAGCTGCAAGGGGAGGGGGCGATCAGTGGCCATACTCTTCTTGGCGCAACAGGTATTCCAGCCAGATATCGGTTGGCTGGAGTTGGGACAACTGCCGGTGCTGGAAGAGGACCTGGAGACCAAGAACCGGGAATAGTCTGCGGCATACAGTGCTTTGCCACAGCCAAGTGAGATGATATAAAAAAAACGCACCGATTTTGACTCGAAGCCGCTGCGTTTACGCCGGTTATCGTAAGCCTTTCAGCTCGTTCCTGCAATAATTTGTCGTTCACATCCCTGTGCATGCCTTGTCTGCGGACAAACTCATCCGTGTTGACCTGGTTGCCCCGATCTGTGTAAACCACAGACCAAATCAAAATTGATCAGGAATCATATCAATTTGACTTCAATTTGACTTGTCAGACATTCACGTTACATTACCCAATACAGGTGCATCGGGTTGACGCGTGCCTTTATGTATCTACCTGAATTTGAATTGTAATATTGACGGCTATTGTTCTATACCGGAGAAAGATTTTCAGGGAGAGCCTGTTTCTCTTTTGATAACAGGCTCTCTGATGATCAAACCGCTGAATGCAAAAAAGGATAAAACTCAAATGGGGAAGATGGATAACAAAGTCGCCCTGATCACCGGTTCCGGCCGTGGTATCGGTCGCGCTGTCGCGCACAAGCTCGCCTCTGAAGGGGCCAGGATTGTCGTCAACGACCTCGACGAAGGCCCGGCTGATGAAGTCGTCGCCGAAATCAAGGCCGCCGGCGGCGAGGCAGTTGCCTGTATCGGCAATGTCACCGAAGCCGGGTTTGCCGATCGTTTCGTCAAGACCGCCCTGGACAGCTTTGGCGGTATCGATGTGATCGTCAACAATGCCGGTTACACCATGGACGCGCTGATCGGCAAGATGACCGACGAGGCCTTCGACGCCATGTACAACGTCCACCTCAAGGCCCCGTTTCAGATCCTGCGGGCCGCATCCGGTTTCATCGTCAGCGCCGCCAGGCAGGAAGCGGAAGAGGGCAGGGAAGTCTTTCGCAAGGTGGTCAATATCTCTTCGGTTGCCGGAACCGGCGGCAACGTCGGCCAGGCCAACTATTCGTCGATGAAGGCGGGTGTTCTCGGCCTCACCAAAGCCCTCGCCAAGGAGTGGGGCCGTTACAAGGTTAACGTCAACTGCGTTGCCTTCGGTTATATCGAGACCCGTCTCACCCAGGCCACCGAGGAGAAGGTGAGCATCAAGGTGGACGGGGGGAAGGAAGCTGCTGTCGGCTTGCCTCCCAGGGTCATTGAAGGCTTCAAACGCATGATCCCGATGGGGCGCGGCGGAACTGTTGATGAGGCCGCAGGAGCTGTGTATCTGATGTGCTGTCCCGAGTCGAACTACGTCAGTGGCCAGACGCTGATCTGCGGTGGCGGATTCTCGTTATAATGGTGGTATCTCGAGATCCCCCCATAGGGTGTTACCTTCTGGCAGCGTCAGGGTCCTCGTGAAGGAGAAGCGACATGGTCAAGCAAGCAAAGAATACGATTTGTCTGTGGTACGATGGCGACGCCGAGGAAGCGGCGCGGTTTTACGCCGAAACCTTTCCCGGTTCGTCCGTCGCCACGGTTACCGCCCCTGCTTCTTTTTCTGATCGGGGCGCTTGTACCAGAAGCCGCAGAGCCGGGGCGAACGGATGGCAAACGGCATCAACACCATGAAGAGGATCCAGCCGATAATCTGCAGATCCGAATACCAGCGCAATTTCCGGGCCGACGTGAAGACCGGCGGGTCGGTGATGATGGTAAACCTCTGCCCTCGGCCGCGGCCCCATTTTCTCAGTTGCCGTGACAGCAGCACTTCTTCGGCGGCATAGAGCCTGAGATCGAAACCGCCGACCGCCTGGAAGGCCTCGCGGCGGCAGAACAAAAAACTGCCGGCCGCGGTGCGGGTAACCAGGGAAATCCGCTTCCACAGACCGAGGGCGAGGCGGCCGACCGCAGTGGTCTTGCCTTCGAAACGGACCACGGCGCCGCCGCCGACGCAGCGTCCGTCGCCAAGCAGGTGCAGTGCCTTGGTCAGCAGCGCCGCCTCGATCCGGGTATCGGCATCGACAAAGACCAGATACTCCGCCGCCGTGGCAGCGGCCCCGGCATTGCGGGCCCGGGCGATCTGATTGACCGGTTCGAACACCACCCGGTCGGCCCCGCCGGCCTTGGCCATCGCGGCGGTATCATCGCTGGAATGATTGTCCACCACGATGCACTCGCCGGGGAGATCCTGCGCCGCCATGGCCAGGCGTACCGCAGCCAGGGTGACGGGCAGTTCCTCCGCCTCGTTGTAGGCGGGAATAATGATCGCATAGACGGGCGATGCTACTGGCATATATCCCCCGTGCGGTGAAGGGATGAAGCGGCGGGAACGTTGATCATGGGCAGAGCGGCCACAGGATGGGCTGCATACGTTTCTTATCTGTACAAAACAAGCCCACAGTTTTGACACTTTTTTTGCGGGGGGAAGCTGATACTGCTGAGGGGTGTATAGTTGTCTTTGGTAACCGTCTGAACAAAGAAGCAGGAATTGCATCGAGGACATTTCACTCTCTGCAATCTGTTCTGAACAAACATGCCGAACAAGAACAAGAAGGCTGGAAGAATGAGAGGGACCCAGGTTTTGTATCGCTCTATACATGCCATTGTCAACGCCAGAACTGGAACAAAGGAAAAAAGGATGGAGACAAATATCCGTCTCAGCTTTCTGATCTCAGCCAGGCCTCTGTTTATTTCCTGGATGGATGCCTTCATCGAATGGCCCTTGCTCAGCATCGGTCCTCAGACGCCCCGGCTTCGACTGTCGCCTGCTGCCGTCCGATCGATCTGCCGGCTCGGCATGTATTCACCGATGTACCCATTTACACGTATGGCTTTGGTGTCGGTCCCGTCTTCTCGCAAGGCTGTTGCTCAGAGAAAAAAGCACTCTACTGTTTGTGTCAATCAGGTCTTCCGCCAGCAGATATAGTTCTTGACCCACCCCCCACGCCGCGTGTCTAAGCACCGATAAGCGGAAGCTCCTTTTCAACGGTGAAGTATACGAGAAACGTTGGCTCCTCGTTGTCGTCGTTCAACTTGCGGCGTTTGATTTTTTTCACCAGTTCCGGATTATTTTCCTCACGGGTCTTTTTTAAATACAGCCTTTTCCCTTGAAACCCTGCTCCCTCTTCCACAAACAGGAAGGTCGCCGATGGGTTGGATTGCAGGTTGTGATGGGTGAGGCGGTCGCGCATGATAAAGGTCACGGTTTCCTTTTCTAAAAAATGCGGACGCGAATATATCGCCGCATTGACCTTGCCGTTGCTGTCGGCTGTGGCCAACACGCCGAATCCTTTTGAGTTTTCGAAGTATTCCTGTAATTCTTTCATGATTTTCCCTGGTCTGGAGTTGAGAGTTGCAGTTATTGTCCCTTATTGATTGATGGGCGTTCAGCGTTGGACAATACCATAAAAAAATCAAAAAATATCAACATAACAACGAATCGGCGGCCTTCGACGGATACGTTCTCTGATCAGGGACTGCACAGATACATGGATATCTCATGACCCCATCATCAGTTTCTGCGCGATTGCCTCGGCACTCTCGCCGGCGAACCCTGCCCGGTATCCCCTGGCGAACTCGCGCTGATCATCGTCGCCATCGAGGGCAAGATACTGTTGATGCTCGGCCTCGGCACCGAACGAACTGCCATGGAAATGACGATACAGTCCGAGAATATAGCCGGAGACGAATGCGTAGTACTCACTGATCGCTGATAGCGTCTGTGCCGCGCCCAGGTTGTGCTGGAACTCATTTTCTGTCATAGTATCGCATCATATTGAGTTTTTTCCGACCCATTGCATCGGGATAATGGGTGTGGATCAAGGGGTGATGACAGAACCGGTGTCCCGGTTCTCTCCCGATTTGCAGGCGAAACCGGCTTTGTCGACATCGCCGATCGCCCCGCGGTGCTCTGCACAGGTTATGCGCTTATGAAGATTCTGCTTATTTCGGCCAATACGGAACAGTTCAACATGCCGGCAATGCCGCTCGGTCTTGCGTGTGTCGTCGAGGCAACGCGAAATGCCGGCCACCACGTTACCATGCTTGATCTGATGTTTCAAATCGATGTCCATACGGCACTGCAGACCGTCATTATGGAAGTCCGTCCGGAGTGTATCGGTATTTCCGTGCGGAACATCGATGATCAAAATATCGGGACCAGGAATTTTCTCCTCGATAAAGTGAAGGAAGTCGTCGCCGTCTGCCGGCAGCTGACCGCTGTCCCGATTGTCCTGGGCGGCGCCGGGTACAGCATGTATCCGGAGAGCGCGTTGGCCTATCTCGGTGCGGATTTCGGCATCGAGGGGGAAGGGGAAACAGCCTTCCCGGCGCTGCTGACCCAATTGGAGAACCACGGCGATCTTTCCCGGATACCGGGGCTGTATTCTCGAGAGCATGGATTGCATCAGGGCAGAATCTGCAGCGACAATCTCGACCAGTTCCCATTGCCGGGAACGAACATCCTTTCGGCTTCCGCCTCCCAGAGCCATGATCCCTGGATTCCGGTGCAGACCAGGCGCGGCTGCGCCCTCAAATGCAGTTATTGTTCAACTGCCACCATTGAGGGCTCCATCCTGCGCCAACGCTCCCCGGGCATTGTCGCCGACTGGCTCGAGCGGTGGGTGACGGCTGGATATGCACATTTTTTCTTCGTCGACAACACCTTCAATCTCCCTCCGGCCTATGCCAAATCGCTTTGCTGCCGGATAGTAGAGAAGAACCTGGCTATGCGCTGGCGGTGCATCGTTTACCCGAAAAATGTCGACGATGAACTGGTTCGGCTCATGTCCGCCGCCGGCTGCCGGCAGATCAGCCTGGGGTTCGAGAGCGGTTCCGAGCCGATACTCAAAAATCTGAACAAGCACTACAACCTGGAAGATATACGGGCGACTTCATCGCTGTTTGCCAGGCACGGCATCGAACGCATGGGTTTTCTCCTGTTGGGTGGCCCTGGTGAAACCCGGGAATCGGTGGAGGAAAGTCTTGCCTTTGCCGATTCTCTGGAACTCGAGGCGTTGAAGGTGACGGTCGGCATACGCATCTATCCCGGCACCCAGCTGGAGGGGATTGCCAGGGACCAGGGGGTTATTACCTCGACAAGCAATCTGCTGTTCCCACATTTTTACCTGGCGCCCGCTTTGGAAGAGTGGCTTCCTGAAAGGCTGAAGGAATGGGGGAAGTCCCGCCCCTCCGTCATTATGTGAGCCGGAGGAAACAAGGGGCGCCACAGGGCGGCGCAGGCAGGCGGCAGCCGATGCTCCGCTGATCAGTAATCCCATTTGAACTGCAGACCGGCTTTGTTATCGATCTCGGTACTTTCGCTGGTCGCCTTGATATGCGGCGTCAGTTCGATTTCCACCTCGACCCCGGTCGAACCGGGCGCTGTTCCCCGCTTGGTGCCGACATACACCCCTTCGGTCAGATATTTGCCGACCTCGACGTTGGGCCCGCCCTCGCCGCCTTCGACCCGCATCACATCGGCACCGAGTGACTTGCGGAGAGATCCCACCACGTTCAGCCCGCCGCCCTTGCCCGCCAGCTCGGCCGCGGCAGCGGCGAGCTGCAGTGCCTCGAACGTGCTCAGACTGCCCTGGGCCTTGCCGAACAGGACCCGCGACAGGATTTCATCCTGCGGCATATCGGGAACGGAGGTCAGCGCCAGTTTGACGTCGCTGGCCGGCCCGGTCAGGGCTGCCGTCACCAGCAGGTCTTCGACCGTGTAGACCCCGACGATGTCGAGGAGCGGATCGGGCGGCTGCCCGCCGAGAAAGGAGATCTGCGACTCGCGGATGGAAAAGGTCTTGCCGAGGACGTCGAGCCGGCCGCGCCGCGCCCGCAGCTCGCCGACGATTTTCGGAGAGTCCGCCGCCCCGCTGATATCGAGACGTCCGCCCCATTCGGAATCGAGTCCCTTGCCGCGCAGGAACAGCCGCCCCGGAATCTTCACCGTGGCATCGAGGATGGCGGTGAACGGGGCGGTCGCGTCCTGCTTCTCTGCCGTCGCTTCCCGGCCGGGTTGGTCCAGGTAGACGACATCGAGCTGCGGCACCGACGCGGGCAGGGCAACCGCCAGGTCAACCTCGCCATGGGATACCGTGATCTCGCTGTCGATTGTGGCGGCATTGCTATCGCCGGCCACGCTCAGATTTATGTCGGTCCAGAGCTGCAGCTCATCCATGCGGACGACTGCAGCGTCGCGCATGGTGATTTCCCCGCGATAGGTCACGGCTGCGGCATCGCCCAGGACAACCTCGGCGTGGCCGGTCAATGTGCCTTTGCCGCCGTCATCGGCTGAAAGTTCGGTAATCCGCATGCCGCCCCGGTCGAACCGGCCGTCGAGGCGGATATGGCGCAGCAGGGTGCCGAACTGCAGATTCTCGTAGCTGCCGTCCTCCAGGGTCAGCACCCCTTCCCAGGAGGGATCGCTGAGGCTGCCGGACAGGTCGGCGACCAGCTTGATCCGGCCGGACAGCAAGTGGTCGGGGAGGGGAACATAGGGCCAGAACCGGGCAATCTCGCTGTCCAGGTCGGCGTGGACCGAAAGCGGCGCATCGGCATCGATTCCCCCCTGCCCCTTGAGGAGCGACAGGTTGATCGGCACCAGCGCCCGGGCCTCGATATCCCGGCGGTCCTCATGCCCCAGCGACAGCTGCGCCTCCGCTTGCCTCTCGCGCACAGTGCCGGCGAGATGGAGGCTGAACGGCGGCGCCTGCGGGTTGCCGGCGATCCGGATATCCTTCATCGTCCCGGAGAGTTCCGCCTGCGGCGCCTTTCCTGCCCGTTCGTTCACCCTGGCGGTGAGCGACAGGGTGCCCGCCAGATCCTGCTGGCCGAAGACGGCCGCCCAGGGGCCAAGGGCAAGATCGCGGAGATCGGCACGGAGGTCGAACTCCCTTTCCGGTACCAGGTGGAGCGTGGCGTCGATCAGACCATCCTCGAGCGCGAGCGTGGCCGTCGCATCGAGCGTTCCTGTGGTCGATCTGGTCACCTGCAGCGGCCGGGGCACAGAAACCATCTGGTGAGCGATATCGGCGTCGAATCGGTCGACCGACACGCGGACATCACCCTCCAGGTCAAGATCGGCGGAGGCAGCAAGCGTCAGCGGCAATCGGTCCTCGATCCGGCCGGCGGTCTCGACGCTCAGGCGCATCTTCCCGGGCGTGCCCTGCAGCGCCGCCTCCAGCCGCTCGACCACCGTCTGTCCGGCCGTCATCCCCGTACCGTCAAGCTGCAGAGTCATCACCGGCTCACCGAGGGCGTCGTCAACCCGACCATGTAAGGCCAGCCGGTCGATGGCTGGCGGGTTGCCACCGTCGCCGGCCGCCAGGCGCAGGCCGTTGCCCGCCGCGTCGAGATCGATCCGCTGTCGGCCCTCGACCGGCAGAAAATCGATGTTCGCCTCGAGCCTGCCGGCGGCGAGCGGCACTCCCAGATCGCCCAGCAGTCCAGCGTCGAGCCGCGCCAGCTTGACTGCCCCGCGCACCGGCAGATCGTTGCCGGGCAGCTCGAAGCGGCCGGCGAGATCCAGCCCCTCGCCGTTCAGGGTCATGGCCAGCTGCACGCCCTCGGGTGGGAGAACGGCATCGACATCCAGCCGGTAGGGATTGTCGAGCACCAGAACCTCGAGTCGGTTCTGCAGTGCCAGCACCTGCTTCTCCGACCAGGTCAGGGTCGAGGCCAGCTCGATGTTGTCGAACCGTCTGCCGGCGGTCTCGAGCGCCGCTGCCGTCAGCCGGATGGTGCCGGCCGGGGCGGTCACCGGACCTTCAAGCGCAACCTTCAGCCGGGCATCCGCGGGCAGGGTCACCCCGGCGGCCGGGGGGAGGGCGCCGGGCTGGACCGCAACCTCAGCGGCGACTTTCATCTCCTTGAAGTCCTCCATCACATCGATGGTGGCCGTACCTGTTACCGTCGCCAGATCGAGGCGATCGATGGTTATCCCCATGTCCAACTGCGGCGACATCTTGAGCCGAGCGGCAATTGCCGGTTCGGGCCCGACCAGTCGATCGAGATCCGCATTCCCGAAGGCAAGACCGCGGCCGGTAATGGCGATATCGGCCTGGCCGCCGCCGGCGGCGCTCCAGTCGACATCGGTGACGGCGACATGGCCAGCGCCGCTCAGCTCCAAACCGGTGAGGGCTGTGACAACCGACAGATCGGCGATTTCCGCCTCCAGGCTGGCCCCGATACGGCTGGCCGCCAGGTCGACGTCGGCCTTGACCGACACGGCCAGCAGATCCGGCCTGGCAAGATCGAACCGGGTGAGCGCCAGCCGCTTGGCCGCCGTATCGAACCGGCCGGCCAGATCGACCCCGAATGCCCCCCGCAGCGGCGCCGGCACCTGCTCCGCCAGTTTTCCCAGGGTGGTCACCGCGCCGGCATAGGAAAAGCTTATCTCCTTGTCGCCCAGTTCTATTCCGATCTGACCGGAGAGTTCGGCCATATCGGCGGCGGCCAAGGCCAGGTCGCCCTGCCACGTGTCGGCAGGACCCTCGCCTTGCAGGGAAACGGTGATATCGGCAGCTTCCTCCGGCCGTACCCCGGCCAGGGTCATGACCATTCCGGCTCGCCCGATGCGACCGTCGACCTCTGCCTCCAGCTCCCTGCTGTCGGCCTTGAAGGCTAGTCTAGCACGAAGTCGGTCGCCACTGCCGGCAAGCGGGGTCAGGGCAAGGGAAAAATCGGTCGTCAGATCCTGTGCCGCCGCCGCCGAGGCTTCGAGAGCATAGGTGAACACGCTGCCGCTGGCCGGATCGGTAAGACGGATATCCGGCAGGGCGAGTTGCCCCAGGCGAAGCGCCAGCGGCAGGTCCAGCGGCCCGCTGTCGCCTGGGGGTTCTTTCTGGTCCTGGGCGGCGGTGCCGCTATGGGGGAGAACGACCGCCAGGCTGGCGGCGGCAAGACGATCGATCTGGATGGTACCGCCGAGGAGCGCCCGCGGCGACCACAACAGCTCCAACCGCCGTATTTCGACCTCGAGGCCGGTTGCTTCCATCTCCAGGGCCAGGTGGTCGAGGCTGAGACCGGTCCACAGGCTGCCGCGAATTCCTTCCGTCTCGAATCGGCCGTCGATCGCCGCTCCTACCGTGCGATTGATCGTCGGCGCGGCGAAACGGAGAACCGGCCCGGTGCCGGCCAGCACCAGCACCAGTCCAGCCAGGACGAAGAGGGCAACAAGGCCATACAGCAGGCGCCGCAGCCACCGCCGGCCGGCCGGTTTTGTCCCGCTTGTGGCCGGACTGCCCGGGGGCTGGTCGAAACTATCATTGCCTGGCTGAGTATCCATCAGAAGGCCTGCCCGATGCTGAGGTAGATCTGGAAGTCGTCATCGCTCCCCTCCCGTTTGTCCAACGGCAGTGCGAAGTCAAGGCGCAGGGGACCGATCGCCGTGTAGTAGCGCAGGCCGAGTCCCGCCGCCCACCGCAGGTCGAGCGAGGACGGCTGCGAATCGTCGAAGACATTGCCGCCCTCGACAAACGGCACCACTCCGATATGCTCGGACACCCGGGCCCGCAGTTCCAGGCCGGTCTCGACCACCGAACGGCCGCCTATCGGGTCATGATTTTCATCGAGGGGCCCGATCTTCTGGTATTCATAGCCGCGGACCGAACCGCCGCCCCCGGAATAGTAGCGTTTGTGCGCCGGCAGTGCTGACCGTTCCTCGCCCCAGACTCCGGCGAGCCGGGCTCGCCCGGCCACCACGTAATGACCGGCCCGGTCGAACGGCAGATAGGACGAGCCGTTCACTCCTGCCGAGATGAAGCGGGTGCTGGCGCCGCCGAGGCTGGTGAGCGGCGAGACCGTCATCTCCAGCCGGCTGCCGGAGGTCGGATCGAGGGGATTACTGGTGCTGTCGCGGCGGATTGAAGCGCGCATGCCGCCGAGATAGAAGTCTTCGTTCGGCGAGTCGGCGCCGGTCAGGGAAGAATACTCGGCCGTCAGCCCGGCGGTTGCCGTCCAGTATTGAGCGAATCGCCGTTCGACCCCGACGAAACTGTCGGCCAGTTGCCCCTCATAGGCGGCGGTATTGTACTGTTTGCCCTGACCGTCGACCACAAGCGACTGACGGCGCTGAAAAAACCTCGGCTTGCTGAAACCGGCCTCGGCCCCCTGCTGCAGCTGTGATGCCGCCAGGCGCAGCCGCAGCCTTTCGGCGCTGCCGAACAGGTTGCGATGCTCCCAGAAACCGTTGCCGCCGATGCCGTCGGCGGTAGAATACTCGATCCCGCCGCCAACGGTGCGGTGGGCGCTTTCGCTGACCTGCATGGTAATCGGAATTTCGCCCTGGTCATTGACCGGTCCGCCGAGATCGACGCTGGCGGCATCGAAGAGTTTCGATTTCGCCAGTTCGCGCCGGGTGGCGGCGATCTCTGCCGGCGAAAATTGCCCGCCTTCGGGCCAGGTGCGATAGCCGGCGATGAAGTCGGCATCGACTTTTTCCGCGCCGCTCACCGTTACCGCTCCGAATCTGGCTTCTCTGCCGGTGACGACGCCATAGGTGACGCTCAGGGTCTTTGCTGCGGAATCGGCGATAACTGTGCGGTTGCCGGCTTTCGCCAGCGGATAGTCGTCATGATGGAAGCGGTCGACCAGCCGTCGTCCGGCCTGGATGATCGGGTCCGCCTCGGCCCGCATACCGCTGGAAAGTCCGACCTTCTGCAATTCCTTGTTGTCGAGCGGATGGCTGGCGGTTGTCCCGTCGGGACCGGTGAGAAGTAGATCCGCTCTGGCGAGCCGATAAGGGGGGCCGGTTTCGATCAGGAATTCGAGGGTCACCGGTTGCGGCATCGTGTCGCGGCCTTTGTCGGAAGGCGTCGTCGCCGCTTCAGCCCAGCCGGTTTCGCCGTTGCCGGCGGGTGTGTTGCGGAGCGCCGAGGCTACCCTGCCGTCATAAAAACCGAACGAGCGCAGAACCGCCGCGAACCGCTCGATATCGTCCTCGGCCCGCCGGTTCAGCCCGGCCAGGGTCGGCGGCGGCCGGTCCCGCAGCCGCAAGGACGTGCTGGTCTCCTCCAGGGCGGCGAGAAGATCCTTTTCCTGCGGGTCGACGCCCGTTAATTTTACCTGGTAGGGAATGGTGGGCACGGAATCGCCGGCAACCGCTCGCTCCTTCTCGTCGCCGAGGCCCAGACGCAGGTCGATTCCACGCGATGAACAGCCGGCAAGCGCCGCAGCGCAGACCAGCAGCAGCAACAGGGGCAGCCGTTTACTCCGCACGATCGCGTTATGGCCCGGTTGTCCGGTCATCGGCCTGTATTCTCCGGCGTGATTGTTTCCGAGCCGTCACCCGGCCCGATTCGATTATCTTCTTCCTGGCAGCAGCTTTCTTCCTGGTTATGCTATCCATTTCCTGTCGATTTGCAAGAAAAAGGCATGTCGTGCCTATAGGCCGCGGTTGACAGGGCTTGAGCGCTGGATGAAGGCCGTGCCTATGAGATTTTTCCTGGGTGAGAGCAGCGAGAGCATTGCCGCCGGATCGCGGGCACTCCAGTTCTGTTCGACAACGGACTCGCCAAATCCGATGTCGGCCGCCGGCATGACCCTGTGGAAGAATCGTGGTCTGCCGGAGGATGCGCGGGAAGGGGGTGGGATTGCTCTGTAAAAATCAGCCGTATACCAGCCGCGGCAGAAACAGCACCAGATCCGCCCAGAAGGTGAGAATCAGAAGTATAAGGATTTGCACGATGATGAACGGCATGACCGCCCGGGTCACGTAGATGATATCCCGGTTGACGACTGCGCCGGAAATATAAAGACTCACCCCCAGTGGCGGCGTGCAGTAGCCGATGCCGAGATTGATTGTCATAATGAGTCCGAAATGCATGGTATCTATTCCGAATTTGCCGAGCAGGGGAAGAAAGATCGGAGTCAGGATCAAGGTTGCCGAGATGATGTCCATGAACATGCCGATTATTAACAGCAGGATGTTCACGGCGAGGAGAAAGACCCAGGGGGAGCCGATGTTCTCGACAACCACTGCGGCTATCTTGCCGGGTATTTGTTCGAAGGTCAGGTACTCGCCGAACACCGAAGCCCCGGCGACGATGATGAGAAGCGACGCCGAGGTGATCGCCGAAGACAGCATTACTCCTTTGATATCCTTCAGTTTCATGTCCTTATGGATGACGATTTCCACGAAAAAGGCATAGAAACAGGCAACTACGGCGGCTTCGTTGGCGGTGAACAGGCCTGAATAAATGCCGCCGAAGATCAGAACCGGCAGCATCAACGCCCAGAAACTTTCCCTGAAGACTGCGAGGACCTCTGCCAGTGTTGGTTTATTGTGGCGCTCCATGCCCATTTTTCTGCAGACGACGTAGGCGTAAAGGCACATCGCGACCATAATGAGAACGCCGGGAATAAAGCCGGTGAGAAAAAGGGCCTCGAGCTGGTCGTTGGTGACCATGGAATAGAGGATCATCGAAATCGACGGTGGAATGACGATACCGAGGACGGGGGCGGTCGTCATGATACCGATTGAGAATTTTTCATCGTAGCCGTGTTTGATGAGGGCCGGGATCATGAAGCCGCCTATGGCGACCATGGTCGCCACGGTTGAGCCGGAAATGGCCCCGAAAAAACCGCAGGCAAGAACCCCGGCCATGGACAGGCCGCCGGGAAGAAAACCGACCAGGACATTGGCGGTTTTGATGAGTTTTGCGACAATCGAGCCGGTGGTCATGATATTGCCGCAGAGGATAAAAAACATCACCACCACCAGGGCAAATTTATCCATGCTCCGGTACAGCACCTCGATGACGATCTGCGGATCGATCCCCACCATAAAGACCAGGCCGACGGTGCCGGCCAGGAAGAGAGACAGATATACCGGGACCATCGACACCAGACAGCCGACGAGGATGGCTAAAATCAGGAGGTAGCTGTTGTCCATGCCCTAGTTTCCTCCCGCACTGTCGGTGTCGTCAGCGATTTTCTCCCGGAGCATTGGCCCCTGTTTTACGGTCCAGTCATTGCCCATGGCGAGAAGCGTTCGAAAAAACATCATGATGCCCATCAGCGGCAGCACTGCATAGAAAAGGTACTCGGGTATCTGCAGGGTGGCGGTGCGGGCAAATTCGTCTTTGTACATCATGATGGTCATCTGCGTGCCAAGATAGACCATGATCGCCGAGAAGCCGAGGACCGCCAGATGGGAGAAAAGCATCAGCGGTCTTTTCAGGGAGGGGAAAATCTGCGGCAAGGCATCGATGCGGATGGTCGAACGGGTGCGGACGGCGGCCACCGCCCCGATATAGGTGAGGATAAAGATGCCTTTACGGACCACTTCATCCGACCAGTACAGACTGACCTCGCTGGTGGTTTTGCGGAGGATGACGTTGGCCATGGCGGTGACCAGGGCAACGGTGACCGTAACGACGATGCTCCATTCTTCTATCTCTTTGCAGATGCGGTCAATTTTTGAAAAAGTGGTCGATATCATAGGCAATGGGAAAGGTGAGGAGAAGCGATGCGGAAATGTCCGGTTCCTTGTCGTGTCGGCAACGAGGCTGAACGCGTCATGGGCCAACGATATCAAGCAAGGGCATGACCGGCAAAGGGGGAATGCGCCTTTGCCGGTTCCTGTGCAGACAGATTATTTGTCGAGCGTCGCCCGCACCTTGGCTTGATATTCCGGGCCTATCTTTTTGCCCCATTCGCTCAGGAGGGGTTCGGACATTTCTTTCAACTGCTTGATATCGGCGTCGGAGAGTTGAATGAATTCGACCCCGGCTTCTTTGGCCTGGGCGATTTGCTCGGCGTGTTGTTTACGGGTAAGGTCACGGGAATTGGCGCTTTCCTCGGCGATTACCGTCAGGAGGATTTCCTGAAGATCTTGCGGCAGTTTGTCCAGCCAGCGCTTATTGATCATGTGGACAAACAACCCCTGGGCATAATTGAGTTCGGTGAAGTATTTGGCGATGGTGAATTTTTTGGTGATGTTGCAGACAATGGCGCTATGGTCGAGGCCGGTAATGACCCCGGTCTGCAGGGCCTGCGGCACATCCGGCCAGGGCATGACGGTGAATTTCAATCCCCACGCCTTGTAGGTATCGGTGTTTACGGGTGCCTCGGCAATACGGAAATTTATCGTCTTGGCATCGGCGATGGTCCTCACCGGGGTTGTCGTCGCCCAGCCGTAGGGGCCGTAACCGGTGACATCGACCACCTTCAGACCCTGGCTTTCGGTGCTTTTGGCAAAGGGCTCCCACAGCTCCGGGGTGTTACGGAAGGCGTCGAGTTTGTCGAAGGTGTCGACGACATAGGGGAGATTGACGATGCCGAGAATATCGGCGACGTTGGCGGCGGCCACAGAGGAGCTGAGCATGCCCTGGACGGCGCCCATTTTCAGCTTGCTGATGACGTCTTTTTCACCGCCGAGTATCGCCAGCGGCCGGAAATCGATATACAGGCGACCGCCGGATTTTTCCCAGACCTTGTCGCGCATTCGGTAACCGACGCCGATGCCGTCCATTGCCGGATGGGAGATGGCGGAAAGGATATAGGTGTATTCCGCCCCGCTCGGGTCAAATTTCGGTTGCCATGCCTCAAGCGGATTCTTCGTATCTTCTGTCATGGCCGTCGTCGGCAGGCAGAATGCGAGCAGGATCAGGGCGAGTAAAAGTCTTTTCATGGTAACGCCTCCTTGAGTGGTTTGCTCTGTTGTGGTGAGGTGAGGTGATAAGACATCGCTTTCCAAGACAGCTCTGAAAAACCGGCTCCTGATCGAAGCCGCTCTATCTACGCTTGAAGGTGTATCTTTTTTAAGTCTATCTTACAAGATATTATTCGTATAGCCACTATGCCTCTTCGCCTCCTCTGTCCTGTTCCGCCTCGCCCATCCTGTCGAGCGCCAGCATGTAGTTGCGGATCAGGCGATTGCGGAAGCCTGCCTCGCAATAACTGAAGTAGTATTCCCATTTGCGGAGAAAGGCGGCGTCAAAACCCAGGGCCATGACCTGCTCGCTCTGATTCAGCAGGGCCTGGCGCCAGAGCGTCAGAGTCCGGACGTAGTGCCGGCCGATATCTTCCATCTCGCAGACATTGAGGCCGGTACTTCTGGTCATGGCGGCAACGATTGCCCCGAAGGAGGGGAGATGGCCGCCGGGGAATATGTGTTTGCGTATCCAGTCGGCCCCCAGGCGGTACTGCAGGTATTTCTGGTCAGGCATGCTGATGACCTGCAGGGCGATTCTGCCGTGCGGGAGAAGGAGGCGGTCGAGAGTCCGGAAGTACAGCGGCAGATGGCGATGGCCCACGGCCTCGAGCATCTCGATCGAGACAATCTTTGAAAACCGGCCCTGGACGTGGCGGTAGTCGGTGAGCTGGACCTCGATCTTGTCTTCCAGTCCTTCCTCTTTGACCCGGCGGGTCGTCCAGTCGTACTGTTGCTGGGAAATGGTGATGCCGAGCAGCCGGCAGCCGGTCTGCCTCACCGCCTCCAGGGCGAACCCACCCCAACCGCAGCCGATTTCCAGCACATGATCCTCCGGACCGATGCCGGCCAGTGCGATCATCCTCCGGAACTTGTTGTGCTGCGACTGCTCGAGGCTGTCGTCGTCGCTGAGAAAAATCCCGCTGGAATACGACATGGTCGGATCGAGGAAGAGGCGATACAGGTCGTTGCTGAGATCGTAGTGCTCCCGGATATTGCGGCGGCTGCCGGCGGGAGTATTGGTGCGGAGCAGGTGGGCGATGAAATTGGCGATCCTCCCCGGTACGGCCGCCAACAGCTTCCTGTCGTTTATGACCTCTTCCCGGTGAGAGAGCAGCGAGAGCAGTCCCACCAGATCGGGGGTGCTCCAGTCGTTCTCCACAAAGGACTCGCCAAAGCCGACGTCGGCCGCCAGCATGACCCGTTGGAAGAATCGCGGCCTGTGCACCGTCATGGCGACCTGCGGCAGGCTGCCGGGACTGCCGAAATGCAGCGGTTCGCCCTTGGGCAGGGTCATGGTGAGCTGGCCGTGATCGAGTTTTCTCAGGAATCCGGTCACGACCTTCATCCCCAGCCGCTCCAGCAGCGGCGGCGGGGCCTCGCGGATGGTCAGCGCCGAGCAGGGCTCCGGTTTCGTGTAGACCTTGAGGCCCTTCTGCAGATACAGACGTGCGGCCTGCCGAAGGATGCGGGGGAAGGTCATGACGGCCCGCAGCGGATGGAGAAGGACGGTGCGGGCCAGGGTCCGGCTGTCAAGGGGCCGGCTGGTGCCGGTAAAGGAGGCCTCGAGCGCCACGTGGTCTTCAAGAAAGTAATTGATTTTTAGAGAAAGTTTGTCTTCCGGCAGGGTCAGGTCAAAGTGATAGCGGCCGGTGCGCGGGAAAAAGGGCGAGACATGGAACATTTTCTCAGTATGGAAGGTCTGGTCTTCTCCTTCGTTTTTGAGCACGTAGAGATGGGTCTCGCCGAAGGTGTTGTTGACTTGGGCCAGCACGCAGAAAACCTTGCCGCTATCATCCAGACAATAAAAGAAGCTTGCGGGATTGAAGACATAGCCGAACTGGCGCAAGGCGGTGAGCAGCATGATCCGGGCGGCAGGCCGGGCAATGCCGTTGTCGTGCAGCGCCCTCTGAACCTTGGGCCGGAGTCCCCCTTCACCGGGATACAGGTAATCCCGATCATACAGGGACACAGGCCGCAGCCGGTTGTGGCCGAACCAGTTCGAATCCCGCTGCAGCATCGGCAGTTCATCGAGATCGAGGAGGTAGAGGTGCAGGCTGTAGACGAAGTGGTGATTGGCGATGTGCGTTCGAACGTGACGCAACTGCCCGGTATAGATCCGTGAATTCATTCCCAGCCCCTCCCGAGTCGGGCCACGGCCTGGTAACTCGAGCGAACGGCGTCTTCATGGAAGCCGTAGCCGAAATAACTGCCGCAGAAGCAGGTATTGTTGACCCCGTTCAACGATGGCAGGGCAGCCTGGGTGGCCATCGAACGCTCGGTGTAGACGGGATGATGATAGATCATCCGGGCGATAACCTGCCGCTCGTCGTATGCGCTCGGACGGTTGAGGGTCACGAGATACTGGTGCTGGGTTGTCAGGCCCTGAAGCAGGTTCATCGAATAGGTGACAAAGGCCGGCTGCTCCGGTCCGGCGTTGCCGTCGCGCTTGAAATTCCAGCAGGCCCAGGCCCGCCGCATCGGCGGCAGCACCGAGATGTCGGTGTGGAGGACGGTGCTGTTCGCCTCATACCTCCAGGGGGCCAGAAGCCGTTTTTCATCCGGCGTCGGGTCTGCGAGCAGACTGAAAGCCTGATCGGCATGGACGGCGATGACCACCTCGTCGAAATGCTCGATGGAGCGGTCGGCCAATTCGAGACGGACGCCGTCCGGGGTGCGGGTAATCTTGCGGATCGGCGAGCGAAGATGGAGTGAGCCGGTGAACCGGTTGGTAAAGGCCTTGACGTAACTGCTGCTGCCGCCGGCAACCGTCCTCCAGGCCGGCCTGTTGCGAAGGGATAACAAGCCGTGATTTTTGAAAAACAGCAGAAAGGAACGGGCCGGGAAGTCCAGGATCTGGCCGGTGGGAGCCGACCAGATGGCGGCGGCCATCGGTTTGAGATAATTGTCCACCATGAAGGGCATGTACTGGTGGCGGCGGACGTATTCCCGCAGACTGCCGAGTTGTTCTTCCCGTTGCAGGTCGGCCAGACCCTGTTTGGAAAAACGGGCGATCTCGAGGAGGAAACGGTAGAATCGCGGACTGAAGAGATTGGTGCGCTGGGCGAACAGGCCGTTGAGGTCGTTGCCGGCGTAGGCGAAGCCGGTCTGCCGGCAGTGGAAGCCGAAGGACATCTCGGACAGCCGCGATGGCACCTCCAGCTCGGCTAGAAAACGGATGAAATGCGGGTAGGTGGCCTCGTTGAAGACGATGAAGCCGGTGTCGACCGGGGTGCCGGCGTCCGGGCCATCGGGGATGGCGATGGTATGGGTGTGGCCGCCGAGGTATTCGCCCGCCTCGAACAGGCTGACCCGGCGGGTCTTCTGGAGGAGATGGGCGGCGACTATGCCGGCCACGCCCCCGCCGATGACTGCTGCATGCTTCCTGTATTCCTCCGTCATGTCTGTCAATTCCTCTCCGAATCTCTATCGGTGTGGTGCTGGCTCCGGCGTGGAAACCAGGGAAAAAAGGCATTGGTTCCGGCCCTGTAGGCCTCGAACTCGGGATTGCCCCGGTATTTCTCCTCCAGCATCGGGATGCCTGAAACCTTGAGGAGGAGGAAGTTGATGGTCAGGGGGCTGATCAGGCCGAAGATCCCGGCAGGCGCGCCCAATCCGATGAGGAAGATGCCCCACCAGAGGGTTGCCTCGCCGAAATAATTGGGATGGCGGCTGAGGCGCCACAGTCCGTGGGTGATGATCTTGCCGCGGTTGCCCGGATCGCGCTTGAAACGTACCAGTTGCCAGTCACTGACCGCCTCGAAAAAAAAGCCCACGGAAAAAAGCAGGAATCCGAGCAGATCTCTCCAGCCGAGCATCTCGCCGGGATTGTCGAGCACCAGCAGGACCGGCAGCGAAACCAGCCACACCACCGCCCCCTGCAGCATATATATCTGCAGAAAACTGCGCCAGACAATGGTGGCGCCCCAGTCCTCACGAAATTTGCGATAGCGGAAGTCCTCGCCCCGGCCCCGGTGGCGCAGGCCGATGTGCAGACCGAGACGCAGCCCCCAGAGACCGACCAGGACCAGGAGCAGCAGCGCCCGGGGATGGCGGCTGGTCTCCGGACCCAGGAGCCAGGCGCCCCAGCAGGCGGCGATGAAAGCCGGACCGTAGGCGATATCGATGAGACTGTTGTCCCTGGCCTTGAGACCGATCAGGTACATACAGACCATGTAGAGAAGAAGAACAAAGGCGGCATCGCCGAAAATTTCAGTCATGGAGCACTCTCTTTACCCCAGCCGGGCACCGATCAGGTAGGCGGCGCCGGACACCAGGGTGCAGAGCAGGGTGCCCCAGCCGATATCGACGACGCTGACCAGCACCGGCCAGTCCCGAAGGGTGGCCAGGTTGGTGAGGTCATAGGTGGCGTAGGTGAAAAAACCGAAAAGGGCGCCGGACAGACAGGCCCGGCCAAGTGAGCCCGCCTCGAGCCCCGGCCGCACGGCAAAGAACAGGATGCCGGCGATGTAGATGAAGTAGAAGAGCAAGGCGGCCGTCCAGTTGACCTGGGGGCTCAAAAGTGAGTGCAGTTGCTCCCTGTAAAAATTTCTGGCCACGAGACCAAGCCAGATCATGTCGATCAGGAAAAACACCGGAACGGTCAGCAGATAGAGCTTCAGCCAGAATGCAGTATTCATCAGCGTGTCTCCAGTGCTAAAAAAAATTAACGGCGGCGCGGTTATTGCCGGTTCGGCCGTCTTTTGCAGGGCAGAAAATCCTTAACGATTGCTCATAAGCTTATTTTAATATCCGAAAAAAGGGAAAAGCAAGATAGCGTGTTCGCAGAGTCCTGTCGGGCATCAAGGCAAGACACCGTATCACCTCGTGAATCACTCCCTGCCTGCCGGCATCTCGAGTTGCCGGACTTCCTGGAATCGGCTGACGAGGAGGTAGCGCTCGACGACTATTGTCATCAGGGCGGAGGATGGCTCAAGGGCAAAGGTTGTGAGTTCGGGATGTTTGTATAGAAAAACTCGGAGAAGGTCGGTTTTTTCCGGTCCCTGTTGCTCAGCCACACGACCGATGACGGTTGCGGCCACGGCATTGTCAAAATCAGCGGCCTCATTGGTCCGATTGTCGATGAGCATCGAAACCCGACTGCTAGACAGCATGTTGCGGAACTTCAAGGTGGAACGGCTGGTGAGGAAAAGCACGCGGTCAAGATCGTCGACAGCGGCAAAGGCCACCAGGCTGACATACGGTTCGGATGTGTCGCTTACCGTGGCCAGCACTCCCAGTTTCTGGTGCTGGAAAAGGTCCTTCAGCACTGTCGTTATCTTGTCCGGTGCCATCTGCTACCCCTCTCTTCTCATCGGTATTGGGCTCTGTTTTTTTCTGCCGGTTTTACGCCAAAAAAAGCAACTCCGGTGCCTTGCATATTAAAACCTGAATACATAGAATGGAGGCAGATGTAAACAGGGGTTTTGGCAGAACAGGCATCCCCCTGTAAAAGGCATTTACAAAGTACCAAACCACCAAAATTCTACCGAGGAGACCACCATGGCCGACGACAAAAATGTAGCTGGAGGTGATTATGGTTCAATGGTATGGGTGACTGACAGAGAAGGCAAGGAGTATGCCTGCTATCTCAAAGACATAAAAGCCCTGAAACCCAAAGAAAAACTGACCGAAGCAGAGAAGGCGAAATGTGTTGATGTGAGCACGGTTATTGGTAACTGGTAAGATCGAAGAGTTGCAGTACGTTGTGAAGGGCCTGCTCCCCTCAGGTGAGCAGGCCCTTTTTTTGTGGATCAGTTCTGCGGCGGTCTTCTCTCCGGTACGATCACGTGCGGGATCTTTCTGTCGTTCCAGTCGCGCGAGACGTAGAGCTGGCAGTAGCATGACCCGAATTCGTCGACATCGGGTTCTCTATACACACAGGGGCAGATGATGTCCCGATCCATCTCCCGCTGTCCTGCCGCCAGCCTGCAGGGACAGGACATGTAGCCATAGCGGTCCTTGTTGGTCAGCAGGCCTCGCAGCAGTTCAAACGTCCTTTCCTTGTCCTGATTGAAAAAATAGCCCTTCGCTTCCTGGGATTTTTTCAGCCCGTCGTAGAGATCGTCGACCTTGGTGCGTATGCCGATGGTTTCTTTGATTTCCTGCACCTTCATCCCGGTGATGATCCTTCCGTCGATGTCGATCGTCGGGAAGGAACAACTCGGGTTGATCCGGCGCAATTCACTGACAAGCGCCTCCCTTTCTTCGCCGAAGAGCAGATCGGCGTCGACGGATTCATGGGCCACATTGAGATCGGTCAGCATTTTTTTTATCGCCTGGCAGAAGGCGCAGGTCGTGATGCTGTACAGCTTTATCCTTTTTGTTTGCATAGAGATCCTCATCGTCGCTCTTTTTTATGATGGCGTACCGCGATAAACTCTCATAAAGAAATCGGGGTTCATTATACCAATAAGCAGCGCGTACCGAAACGATACGTAGGCTCATTTGATGCGCATGGTACTGCGCCCAGGGTGCAAGACGGCTGCGAACCAGCTGTCGGTCAGGGGAAAGAGGGGGTGTGACGGGAGGGGCGTAAGAGCTCTCCCCCTTGGCGCACATGTGCCGTTCTCGGCGGTGGCGATCATGACCGATAGCCGGTATAGTTGCGATGAAGAAAACAGCCCCGGCGTATACTGTCGAGAAATCTCTTGGTTATCATTTCACTCAAGATGAAGATGAAGAAGATATTGATCATTTTTGCTCACCCGGCAATTGCCCGTTCCAAAATCAATGCCGCAATGCGGGGAGCGGTCGAAGACCTTGGTGGGGTCACATTCCATGACCTGTATGCCATCTATCCCGATTTTTTGATCGACGTCGCCGATGAGCAGAAGCTGTGCCAGGCCCATGACGTCATCATCTTTCAGCATCCGCTCTACTGGTATTCGACTCCGGCGATATTGAAGGAGTGGCTCGATCTGGTGCTGCAGTACGGCTGGGCCTATGGTGTCAAGGGGCGGGCCCTGGAAGGGAAATATTTCTTCCAGGCATTGACCGCCGGAGGCGATACCGATTCCTATCGCAAAAATGGCCTCAACACCTTTACCATCGGCGAGTTGACGGCACCGTATCGGGCCACGGCGAACACCTGCCGAATGGAATGGCTTCCGCCCTTCACCGTCCTCGGCATGCACCGCGGAATGTCCGACGAGGAAATCAATAGACACGCCGAAGAGTACCGACGTGTGGTGACGGCCCTCCGGGACGGCACATTCGATATGCAGAAAGCGAAACAAAACGAATACTTGAACAGCAACCTCGATCTCACCATCAGGAAGGTATAGATATGGAACATTTTCTCCTCCAACTCTTCATCTTTCTGGCCGCCGCCGCCATTGCCGTGCCGCTGGCAAAAAAATGCGGTCTCGGGTCCATCCTTGGTTATCTTCTGGCCGGTATTGTTATCGGTCCCTTCGGCCTGTCCCTTATCGGCGACATCGAAGAGGTCATGCATTTTACCGAATTCGGCGTGGTGATGATGCTGTTTCTCGTCGGACTCGAGCTCAAGCCTTCCCTGCTTTGGCAGCTGCGCATCCCCATATTGGGCATGGGCGGCACCCAGGTGGTGCTGTCAAGTGCAGCCATCGGTGCAGTATCCCTGAGCGGTCTGCCGTGGCAGCAGGCTGTCGCCGTCGGTCTCATCTTATCGCTTTCTTCCACCGCCATTGTTCTTCAGACTCTTCGGGAAAGGGGGATCATGAACACCTCTCCGGGCAGGTCGATTTTTTCGGTCCTCCTGTTCCAGGATCTGGCGGTAATCCCCATCCTGGCAATCCTGCCGCTTCTGGCGACAGTAGCGGTGATTGACAGCGGCACTCACGGTTCCGCTCTTTTTGACACGTCCTCCCTGCCCGGTTACCTGCGTATTCTGGTGACGTTGCTGGCGGTGAGCTTCATCTTTTTCATCGGCAAATTTGCCAGCCGGCCGATTTTTCGCACCATCGCCTCGACCCGGGTCCATGAAATATTCGTGGCCGCCGCCCTGGCCCTGGTTGTCGGCATATCTCTTCTGATGATGGCGGTTGGACTGTCGCCTGCCCTGGGCACCTTCCTGGCCGGCGTGGTCCTGGCGGAAAGTGAATACCGGCATGAACTGGAAAGCGATATCCAGCCGTTCAAGGGGCTGCTGCTGGGAATATTTTTCATCTCCATCGGGGCAAGCCTCAATTTCACCCTGATCGGCGACCATGCCCCGTTGATCGCCGCTGTTGTCCTGGGTCTTCTCGGTATCAAGTGGCTCGTGCTGATGATCACCGGCACTCTCTTCAAGATGCCTCGAAGTGAGCGGGGGCTTTTCGCCATTGCTCTGGCCCAGGGCGGTGAATTTGCCTTTGTCCTTTTCCAGTATGCAAAGGTCAATGGAATATTGCCGAATGACGTCGTCGAGCCGCTCATTTCAGCCGTGGCGATATCCATGTTCCTGACGCCGCTGCTTTTTCTGCTGCATGCGAGGCTGACGGCGGGACATGACGGCGATAGGCAGGACAGGGCCGCCGACACCATCAGACATCAGGGAAACAGGGTGATTCTCGCAGGCTTTGGCCGGTTGGGCACCGATCTCGGCAGATTCCTCATCGCCTCCGGGATCAGGCCGGTCATTCTCGACCATGACGCGGCCAACGTCGATATCCTCCGTCGGTTCGGATTTGAGGTCTACTATGGTGATATCACCCGTCTGGACCTGCTTGCAGCCGCCGGGGCCGCAGAGGCGGAACTGATCGTCATAACGATCGGTGATGTCGAAAAAGCCCGGGAGCTGGTCCACCTGGTCCAGAAACACTACCCTCACCTCAAGATTGCCGCCAATGCCTCGGACCGCCCTGCCGCCTATGAGTTGATGGATGAGGGGGTTGCCATCATCCGCCGGGAGACCTTCGGAAGTGCATTGTCGCTGGGCCAGGATGTTTTGAAGTTGCTTGGCATGCACCCGTACGAGGCGTACAAGCTGATGCGGATTTTCAGGAAAAAAGACGAAGACAGTATGCCGGAATTATACAAAATACATCGCGATGACGAAGAAAAGTACATATCCATGTACCAGCAGCACAATGCCGATCTGGAAGAGTTGATGAAAATGGACCTCGATGCCGATATGGAGGAAGAACTCGATAAGGCCTGGAGTGTCGGCAAGCTGGAGGGATAAAATCGGGCCTGCACGAATTGACGCGGCTGTAACGGGTAAGGCAGGGGTAATAGATGTGAAACACCGCGAACGACAATCGTGATTTGACGATCTGTGGTCCGCGGGTCGGCCCCTGTCAACAACAAGCCACTACATCTGCACCCGCTCCGGAACCTTCCCCGACGCCAGGCGCACCCCCAACTCAAAGGCGCGTTTGCAGTCCTCCGGAAAGACCTCGGCATGGCGCTTGTATTTTGCCTCCTTGTCAAACAGTTCCGCCTCAAACTTGTCGTAATCGCTGTACTGTAGGGTATCTGTCGACAGGAGCAATTCGCAGGGGCCGAAGTGCATCTCCAGCATCTTTTTCGTTCGCTCAAAAAGCTGATCATAGCCCATCAGTTTGACCGTCTGTTCGGGAACATTCATCGTGTAGATCATAGCTGTATTGATCTTCCTTGGAAAAAGCGAGCGCACGTCTTTGGCGTATTGCAGGTAAGGAAAACAAAGACGTTCGAGAAATGCCCGGGTGGCGGCAGATTCGCAGCCATAATACACAGGACTGCCGATGATCAGGGCGTCCGCCTTGCGGACACGATCGAGAACCGCAGTCAAATCGTCCTGTACGGCGCAAACACCGTCCTTTTTGCGGCTTATTTTCTTGCAGGAGAAACAGCTTATACAGCCGGAAAAATTCAGATCATACAGTTGGATCAGCTCGGTCTGGGCCCCTGCTGATCCTGCACCTTCAAGGGCGTTATTCAGCAGCGAGACTGTATTCCATTTCTTTTTCCGTGGACTGCCGTTAAATGCCATGATCTTCATGAACAACCTCCTGTAATGTATCTTATGATATGCTCGGTTTGTTTTCTCACAGCATTGTAATCGTTTGTAATATACCAAATTATAGAAAAAATTCCCTGAAAATATTGGTAAGATAAAAATATTCGATTACCTGTAAGTTATACAGAACGATATGTCTGCAATTATCGAAGAACAAACGTCCGGTTTTTTTGATTAGCGAAAAAGGATAGATGCGGATTGATGTAATTGATATGAACTTGATATCATAGCCTTTAACAGTTGCCCGGTATGAAAATTAATAAAATAAATAAAACAAATACTTAATTCGCTTTTGTCGAGCGATTCGACCTCGTCTCTTCAAGCAGGAGGCCGATTTGACAACTCGATATATGACGTGTAGGGTGTCGAGAAAGATAAAAAGATCAACAACTGCACCCTATGCTTTCCAAAACCATTTTCCTTCATAATTCGCTGGCTGACTGGCTGTCGGCCGTCGGTATTGCTCTCATCATTTTTGCTGCCGCTCTTTTGGCCAGACGGGTCAGCCGGCAGAAGCTCGCTATCCTGGCCGACAAAACCGTCACCGCCTGGGACGACCTGCTGGTCGAACTCGTCGGTCGACTGTACGGTTTCTTTTTCCTCGCTGTAGCCGGTTACCTCGGATCGATGAAGCTCTTTATTCCCGAGCCCACCGGAACGATCTTCAGTCATGCCGTCGCCGTCATCGTCTTGATTCAGCTGGCGGTGCTGAGCACCCATACCGTGAGCTTCTGGGTCGCCCACATCCGCCGGCAGAAGATCGCGAGCGATGCCGGTACCGTTACCACGCTCACTTCGGTCGGTTTCGCCTTGCGGATGTTGATCTGGATCCTCCTGATCCTGATCGTTCTCGATAATCTGGGGGTGGATATCACTGCCCTGGTCGCCGGTCTCGGGATCACCGGTATCGCCGTGGCCATGGCGATGCAGAATATCCTCGGCGACCTTTTCGCCTCCTTCTCGATTGTCCTCGACAAGCCCTTCGTCATCGGAGATTTCATCGTCATCGACGATTGTATGGGGACGGTAGAGCATATCGGCCTGAAAACCACGCGTGTTCGCAGTCTTTCGGGTGAGCAGCTGATCTTCTCCAATGCCGATCTGTTGAAGAGCCGTATTCGCAACTACAAGCGGATGTATGAACGACGGGTCGTTTTTTCGCTTGGGTTGGTCTACCGGACGCCACCGGAGAAATTGAGTCAAGTACCCGATATAATACGCAATGCCGTCGAAAAGCATCCCCAGGCGCGCTTCGAACGGGCACACTTCAATGAGTATGGCGAGTCTGCTCTCAAGTTTGAAACTGTCTACTGGATTGCCAATCCCGACTACAACAGCTACATGGATATCCACCAGGCCATAAATCTCGATATTTACAGGCAATTCGTCGAGGCGGAAATTGAATTCGCTTATCCGACCCAGACCGTGATCGTTGAGCGGAAATCAGGAGCGACCCAAAGTTTTCCCTGCTGAAGAACGTGTTGCGGGGGCTGGCGATGAACCTGACGGTTCTGCGCAGGTGTGGGAGTGTTCGCCTTGATGCCAATGACGTGGCCCGCTGAACGTCACGAGAGAGGAGGCTTCATCAACGGCATACGATGTTTATGCCACACGAATTGGTAATGCGAGCACCATGTTGTGTGGATAGGGAAATGCCTTCGCACGATGCTCTACGAGAAATTTCGGAAAAATCTGAAGATGCGTTCCATGAACCGGCTCGGCAAAAAGAGAACAAGGTATTGGCAATGCGGCAAGCTCATTTTGCAAGAGCCTCTGGTGAGATGAGGATTTCCGGTTATAATAGTTTCTGATCGGTTGTGCCATTCAACTGAACGACCGACGGACGGAGCCGGCAAACCCTGTAACGAAGCCCCATAACTCATTATTTCATGGAGAACCAGTGTATTATGTCGATTGAATACAAAACGATCCTGTTTACATCGAATCTTTCCGCGGCCAGTCGCACCGCTTTCAGGCATGCACTTCTTCTGGCGAACCAATTTGATGCCAAACTCATACTGCTCCACGTCATGGAGCGATCGCCCAGCAATTATGAAAGCTACATGATCGGCCTCTTCGGCCAGGAACGGCTGCAGCAGGTATTGAAAAACAATACGGAAGAAGCCAAGCACGCCCTGGTCGGCAAGGTCACGCCGAAGCAGATGGCGCGGACCGCCCTGAGCGAATTCTCAAAGGAAAATGAAACGGGTGAAGAAAATTACGTCGTTCCTCCAAGTCAGATCGTGGTCAAGGAAGGGGGCGTTGTCGAGGTTATCCTCGAACAGGCGGCGGAAAAAAAATGTGATCTGATTGTCATGGGGGCAAGTGAGGGGTTGCTGTCCAGTTCTTCGGTTGGCGGCAATATCAAATCGGTATTGAAGAATTCGAAAATTCCGGTATTGGTCGTGCCGGTAAGCCACGAATAGAAGCCGGGCCGATTTCACCGACCGCTGCGGCTGGGACAGCCATCATGTGGCAACTTTCTGAAGCGAGACCTGTGATGCATATCCTGTGGACCGGCCAGACCGGTTGCTATGACAGTCGCGGTCGAGAGATCCCGTGTCCCGGGAGCGGCCAGGACGGTGAGATCAGGCCGGGCCGGCCCTGGCCCGATCCCCGCTTCAGGTTCATCGGCGGCGATATCGTCGAAGACCGGGCGACCGGACTGCTGTGGAGTGCCGACGCCAATCTCTTTTCCTTTCCGATGAGTTGGCAGGACGGGCTTGATGTTGCTCGCCAGATGCGGCGGGAAAGGGCCTTCGGCCGTGACGACTGGCGACTGCCGAACCGGCGTGAATTACGTAGCCTTGTAAGTCACC
This sequence comes from Desulfoprunum benzoelyticum, assembly GCF_014201505.1. GTDB lineage: Bacteria > Desulfobacterota > Desulfobulbia > Desulfobulbales > Desulfocapsaceae > Desulfoprunum > Desulfoprunum benzoelyticum. The sequence continues at coordinate 35,840 of NZ_JACHEO010000014.1, forward strand.
AGGCGAAAAAACCGGCGTTGCCCCACGATCACCCGTTTCGCAATGTCTTTCTCGGCTGGTACTGGACCTCGACCACCTCCGCCGTTGCGCCCGGATATGCCTGGTATGTCCACCTGGAAGGGGGAAGGATGTTTTACGGCAAAAAGGACAGCCAGTATCTGGTATGGCCGGTAAGCGGGGACAGCGGTGTATTGCCGGCAACCGGTCAGGCGACATGTTTCGACATGCGCGGCAATGAGGTGTTCTGCGACCACAGCGGCCAGGACGGGGAGTTGCAGCTCGGAGTCGACTGGCCGTCGGAGCGCTTTGTCCGGAGGGAACACGGCATCGAGGACCGGTTGACGGGGCTTCTCTGGTACGACCGCGGCGATCTGCCCGGCCGTCCTGCCGCCTGGGAGCAGGTCCTTGCGGCGGTTAAAACTCTTGCTTCAAAAACCGAGATCCCGTGGCGCCTGCCGACCATCAACGAGTTGGAGAGCCTGGTCGATGCCTCGGCCCATGCCCCGGCCCTTCCCCGACAGCACCCGTTTGCGGCGGTGCAGCCAGCGTACTGGTCCGCCACCACCAGCTACTTCGAGCCTGACTGGGCCTATGTCCTTTATTTCGACAAAGGGGCGGTGGGGGTGGGTTTCAAAATGAACGAAGAATTTTATCTGTGGCCGGTGGTGGGCCGGCAACGAGGCCCGGGGTTGTAAGGTTGACATTGGGCCGGAGGACATCTTCAGCGTTTGGGGGGCCGGCCTGTCCGCAATCGCAGACACGGTTCGCCGGCCTTGGTCCGGCAGGCATACACAGGTTCGGTGAAGAGTTTTCCAGACACCTTTCAAGGAATAATCGATGCGAACGATTTTACCCTCTCTGTGCCGGTATCTGGCACTTGCTCAGCAGGTTGTGATCGGTACTCTTGTCGAAAGCTCCGGGTCGGCGCCGCGCTGCTCCGGGGCCAGGATGCTGCTCGACCGGGATGGAACCCAGGTCGGAACCATCGGCGGCGGTGAGATGGAGGGAACCTGTCTCGCCAAGGCCGGGGATATGCTGGAGGGAGGACCGGATCATGCCCTCCTGCACTTTGCTGTGACCGCGGGCCAGGGCGCCGATGCCGGGATGATCTGCGGCGGAACGGTCCAGGTGCTGCTCCAGCGTTTGGCGCCGACCCACGAGACAGTGCAATTTTTTCAATCCCTGGCGGCGGATTTTGCCGGGAGAAAGAACCCGATCCTGCTGACCCTGTTTCAACCAGGTTGCCCGCCCCGTTTCCTGACCTATGTCCCCGGAGAGCGGTCGGTTATCGATCTCGCTCCCCGGCTTGTCGAGACGTTGGCCCGGCGGGCAGAGGCGGCCGATCGGCCCTTCATCGTTGCCGATGGTGCGACGAAACTTCATGCCGAACCTCTGATCAGCCCGGCACGGCTGTACCTGGCAGGGGCCGGCCACGTCGCCCTGGCCACCGCCCGACTGGCCCACTTCCTTGGGTTGGAAGTCATCGTTGTCGATGACCGGCCGGAGTTTGCCAGTCGCGCACGGTTTCCCGAGGCCTGCGAGGTGCGGGTCGTCGCCGCCTATGACCAGGGTCTTGAAGGGGTGCAGGCCGGTGATCATGTGGTAATCGCGACCAGGAGCCATGCGTTCGACAAGGAGGCCCTGGCCCAGTCCCTGGGCACTGCCGCCGGGTATATCGGCATGCTCGGCAGTCGCAGGAAGCGGGACGCCATCTACGCCGCCCTTCGGCGGGAGGGCGTTTCCGAGCGGGACCTGGGCCGGGTTCACTGCCCGATCGGACTGCCTATCGGTGGTGAGAGTCCGGCAGAGATTGCCCTTGGCATCATGGCCGAGATCCAGCAGAAGAAATACGGTCGGGCGGCATGAAGATTGCAACCCTGATTCCGGCGGCGGCGCCGGAGCGACGACAGGTCCCTGTCGCCATTCCGACCAGGTCGGAGGCCGAGGTCCTGGCGGCAATGATGCTGTCGGAGCCGGGTCTTGACCATGGCCGGCTGGTCGGTCGGGCGGCCGTCGCCCTGGCCCTGGCTCTCAACGCCAGGGGTTATGGGCTGAATATCGATCTGGTCTATGGCGCGGGGCTTCTCCATGATGTGGCCAAGGGGCAGCCCCATCATGAACGCCGGGGGGCGGAGATGCTGTCCGCGCTCGGTCTTGAGGAGATTGCCGCGATTGCCGCGGTGCACAACGATGCTGGGAGTGCGGCGGATCCGGCCCTTGCCGTCACCGACCGGTTAGGGGAAAAGGATATTGTCTGCCTCGCCGACAAGCTGTTCAGCGGCCCGCGTCGGGTCCGGATCGAGACAAGGTATGCCGAAAAGCTGGCAGCCGCCGGCGATAATGATGCGGCCCGCCGGGTGATATTCGGCTGGAGGGCTCGCGCCCTGGCCTTGAAGGCCATGGTCGAGCAGGCGGCTGGCCGCGATCTGGACACGATCCTGACGGCGGCGAAGGTATGCCCCCCGGAGCCTCCTGCAAAATGAACGTCTGCTGAGTTTGGCGTTGCCACCGGCGGGACGCATCTTCGGCGGCAAGGAACTCAAAGGAAAATCGCCAGTTCCGCTGCTACTGTCGATTATATGGTCCGCTTTCCTTCATGGCGCTGCGGGATTGTGATGATCTGGTCCCGGGCCCGTTCACATCCTCGAGAACTGCTTGATCCATCCCTCGAGCAGCGGCTTTTCGGCGTCGTCGATCTCGATGATCTCGCATCTGGACAGCAGCCAGTGATGCATGTCCATGGCGGCGCCATTCCATTCCTTTACCGAGAGCACCGGCTGTCCAAATTGTGATGCCGGATGATCACTGGTGATGTTGCACGTCAGTTCCACGTGTTCCCGATCGAAAATGTCAAAAGATCTGATTTTCATAGTCTGTCTCCATTTTGAAAGGTTGTTTGATATAACATGGATACCCGGTCCTGGCGATTCGGTCGAGAGAAAATCTACCTCGTGGTATATCGGGGGGATGCTGTTGCCGTAGCTTCGCCCGGGCGTTCAGGCGGCGGCGGGCCAATGCCGCCTGTCCGGTGTCGAGGCGGCCGAGTGCCGGTTTTTTCATCGGTTGCAACATGGTGGCGACGGGGTGCATGGAGCCTTCATGTGTTACTGTATGGGGCTGAGATTGCGATCAATTCCCGGTCACCATCAGGATGCCGAAACTGTTGATCTGTTTTCGAGACAATTGTATTCTTGGTATTTTTTTATATCTGTGGCAAATATGCGGTCTAGTGGTTCAATACAACGGGTTCTTAAGGGAGGTACGGATGGATCTTCAGGCATATTGCCCGGAAAAAGTGGTCACCGCCGACGAGGCGCTTTCGAAGATAAAAAACGGCAGTCGCATCTTCATCGGCACCGCTTGCGGCGAACCCCAGCATTTGATTCACAGCCTGGTCGCCAGCTCGTTCCTCCAGGACGCGGTGATTTACCAGATGCTTTCGATCACCCTGTCCAAGTATGTCGACGATCCCAACTTCTTCCGACGCTTCGCCCTGAAGTTGTTCTTTATCAGCGCCAGCATGCGCAAGGCGGCCTTCGAGGGTAGAATCGACTATCTGCCGGCCTACCTCTCCCAGATTCCCAACATGTTCGCCAGCCGTCGCATCGGCCTGGATGTGGCCCTGGTGCAGGTCAGTCCCCCCGACCGCTTCGGCTACTGCAGTCTGGGCGTATCGGTCGATATCACCAAGGCCGGCCTGGATGCCGCGCGCCTGAAGATCGTCCAGGTCAATCCCCGGATGCCCCGTACCTGGGGCGACTGCATCGTTCACGTCGACGACATCGATTACCTCGTCCCTTTCGAAGAACCCCTGGTGGAAGCGATACCGAAGGCCAAAAACCAGGAAGTGATCACCCGCATCGGGTACTACGTCAGTCAACTGGTGGAAGATGGGGCCACGGTTCAGGTCGGATTCGGCCACCTGGCCAACGCGATTCTGCCGCATTTGATGGATAAAAAGGATCTGGGGATCCACACCCAGGTCATTACCGATTCGTTCCTGCCCTTGCTGGAAAAAAACGTCATCACCAACAAGAAGAAGACGTTGCTGGACGGCCGGGTGGTGGCCTCGCTGTGCATGGGTTCGGAAAAGCTCTACAACTACGTTCACGACAACCCCCAGTTCTATTTCCGGGCCTCGGATTTCGTCAGCGACCCGGTGGTCATCGCCCGTAACGACAACATGGTTTCGATCTCCTCGGCCCTGGAGGTCGATCTCACCGGCCAGGTGTGCAGCGACTCCATGGGCTATCTGTTCTACAGCGGCATCGGCGACCAGGTTGATTTCTTGCGCGGCAGCGCCATGTCCAAGGGTGGCTTTACCATCATCGCCCTGCCGTCCACGGCCCAGGGGGGGAAGGTGTCGCGCATCGTCCCGAGTCTGAGCGAAGGCGCCGGGGTGGCCACCACCCGCGGTGACGTCAATTTCGTCGTCACCGAATACGGCATCGCCGAGCTCAAAGGCAAGAGCATTTACCAGCGGGTGATGGAACTGGCGCAGATCGCCCATCCGAAGTTCAGGGAAGAGCTGATCGATGTCGCCAAGAAGCACCACTACATTTTTGCCGACCAGATGCCGCCGGCCCAGGATGACCTGATCTTCCTGGAAGGGTATAAGACGAGTGTCACGCTGCGCAACGGCAAGGCCATCGAGTTCCGCCCCTTGCTGCCTTCGGATGAGTTTGCCTATCGCAATTTCTTCTACTCGCTGAAAGAGGAAACCATCTTCATGCGCTTCTTTTACAAAAGGAAGCTGTTCTCCCATGAGCATGCCCAGCAGCAGTGGGCCAGCGTCGACTACCGCAAGAATATGTCCATCATCGGCCTGGTTCAGAGCCGCGGCTTCCAGGAGATCGTCGCCATCGGCACCTACGCCGACGAGGGCACCGGCCGGGCGGAGGTGGCCTTCGTGGTGCGTGAAGATTTCCAGGGCCTGGGTGTCACTTCCCACATGCTGCCGTTGCTTGAGGTCATCGCCAAGGAAAACAATTTTCAAGGCTTTGTGGCCACCGTGCTGAAGGAAAATAGAGCAATGATGCGGATCTTCAAGAAAAGATATCCCAACGCCAAGGTCGATACGAGCAGCGCTCTCGACAACACCATCATCATGGATTTCAACTAGGCGCAGTTGCAGCGGCCGACCGCGCCATCCATCCGACCGTCATTCCCAAACCGGCAGTGGTGGCGGTCGCTGGTTTTTCAGGAGGCGATCATTCCCAGTATTCACAATACAGCCTGTATCGACAGGGAACTCCAGCGTAACCACCTGATTATATTTACGGCGCATGATTTCCAGATTCCATTTGCATTCATAACCATTACAAGCTACTGTTTTCACCCTTCTCCATCTTCATCCCGGTCGTCCTCCGGAGAAATGGGCCTCTCGTCGAATCCGCCGTCCCATGTTATCCCCCTTGCGGTCAGAGTCAGGAGAGTGCTCGGTACATTTTTGCGTACTTCGGGCCGAGGTACATCCGGACGATCATTGAGTTGTGTATATGAGACCGATCGAAAATGAGTAAAATGACTATCTTTGATAAGTTTGGGCAACTGGCAGAGGCAAGGAGATCGATGGAGAAGAACTGCCCCGAGTTCTTCAACATCGTGCTGGAAGACATATCGTCACCCACCGAGGCGGTCGTGAACGGCCGCCCGACGATCCTGGCCGGTACCAACAATTATCTGGGACTCACCTGCAACAGCGAGTGCATCCGGGCCTCCTGTCTGGCCGCGGAAAAGGAGGGGACGGGCACCACCGGATCACGCATGGCCAATGGGACATTTGCCGGCCATATCGCGCTGGAGCGGGAACTGTCGGATTTTTACGGCCGCACCCATACCATCGTCTTTTCCACCGGCTATCTCGCCAACCTTGCCATACTGTCGACCGCCGTCGGGCCGGGCGAGGTGATTCTCCTCGATGCCGACTGCCATGCCAGCATCTATGACGGATGCCGCCTGGGCGGGGCGGAAGTCATTCGTTTCCGGCATAACGATGTCCTCGATCTGGAGAAACGCCTGCAACGGCTTGCCAAAAGGGATACCAATGTGTTGGTTGTCGTTGAAGGCATCTACAGCATGATGGGCGACAAGGCGCCGCTGGCGGATATAGTCGCGGTCAAGCGGAAACATGGTGCTTATCTGGTCGTGGATGAAGCGCATTCCCTCGGCGTCCTGGGGGAAACCGGCCGCGGCCTGACGGAGGAGGCGGGAGTTGAGGATCAGGTAGATTTTATCGTCGGCACATTCAGTAAAAGCCTGGGGGCCATCGGCGGTTTCTGCACGAGCAATCACCCGGGTCTGGAGCTTATCCGCTATGCCAGCCGGCCCTATATCTTCACCGCCTCGCTGTCGCCATCGACGGTCGCCTCCACCCGGACCGCCCTTGGAATCATTCGTACACAACCGCAATTGCGGCAGCAGCTGTGGGCCAACGCCAACGTGCTGCACGCAAGGATCAAAGGGCTTGGTTACGCGGTCGGACCGGTTCCGAGTCCGATCATTGCCGTCCATTATCGCAACGTCGAAGAGGCCTTTGCGATGTGGAATGGACTGCTGCAACGCGGCATCTATGTCAACATGGTCCTGCCGCCGGCGACTCCCGGCGGTGGGGCGCTCCTCCGCTGCAGTCTCAGTGCCGCCCACTCCAGGGATCAGATCGAGAGGATTGGCGAGGCCTTTGCCGCCCTGATCGGCGTGCACAGCTGATATGTCACGGCCGAAGACGATGGGGTACGCCCGGCCCATGCCCCTCCGGACTGGATCGCCGACCCAATGGTACCGGGCGGGACACTATCTGCAGCACCACCTTCTGCCATGCGATTGATCTTCACCTTTTTCAAGGCCTACCCGACCCAGAGCATCATCACGCTTGGCGCCATGCTGCTTGCCGGTCTGGCCGAAGGCTTTGGCCTGTCGATGCTGCTGCCGCTCCTTGGCGTCGTCATCAACACCACGAGTGGGGGCGAAGGCCCTGGCGGGTCTACGCAATCGAATCTGGAACGCTATGTCGCCGGTTTTTTCGATACGGTCGGATTATCTCCGACCATTGGCGTCCTGCTGACATTTTTTGTGGGCGGCATTGTCCTGACCGCCCTGCTGTCGCTGCTGGCGAACAAGAAGGTCGGCTACATGGTCGCCCAGGTGGCGACTGATCTGCGTCTGGCCCTGATCCGCGCCCTCTTCGCCACCCGTTGGGAATACTATGTCCATCAGCCGATCGGGATGTATACGAACGCCTATGCCACCGAGGCCAACCGGTCGGCAGATGCCTATCTGTATGGCATCCGGGTCATCGCCCTGCTGCTGCGGACGACGGTGTACGCCGTTGTCGCCCTGCTGATGGCATGGAAGGAGACCCTTATTGCCCTGGGCGCCGGCTTCTTCATCCTCTATATCCTCCGCCGTCTGGTCACCAAGGCCAAAAAGGCCGGACAGCGTCAGACCAACCTGCTCAATGGGCTGCTCGCCCTCTTAACCGACACCCTGCAGTCGATCAAGCCGCTGAAGGCCATGGCCCGCGAAGACATGGCCGACCTGGTGCTGCAGAAGGAGACCAACAAGCTGAACCGGGTCCTGCAGAAGCAGGTGTTCAGCAAGGAGGCCCTGAAAGCCCTGCAGGAACCACTGATAACGATCTTTTTCGCCTTCGGTCTGTACGTGGCGATGATCTGGTGGCAGATCCCGCTGGCGACGGTCATAACCATGGCCTTCATGCTGGTGAAGATCATCAAGACCCTGCAGAGTGCCCAGAAGGAACATCAGACCATGGTCATCGCCGAAAGCGCCTACTGGTCCCTGGTGTCCAAGATCCGGGAGAACGAAGGGGCCCACGAGGCCATCGGCGGCACGGTCGTCCCGTGCTTCGACCGGGCCATCCGTCTGGACAAGGTCAGTTTTTCCTATGGCGTCAAGCAGATATTGCGGGATATGTCGCTTGAATTCCCCAGAGGGACATTTTCGGCGATCATTGGCCCCTCCGGGGCCGGGAAGACGACCATTGTCGACCTGATCACCGGCCTGCTCTCGCCCCAGTCGGGACAGGTGTGGATCGACGATCTCGATCTGGCCGCGGTCGACCTGAGGGCCTGGCGTCGCATGATCGGCTATGTGCCGCAGGAGACCTTGCTGCTCCATGATACCGTGCTGATGAATGTGACCCTCGGCGACGCGAAATATTCCGCCCTGGAGGTGGAAGATGCCCTGCGGGCGGCCGGGGCCTGGGGTTTTGTCTCGGAAATGCCGGACGGCATCGATACGGTGGTCGGGGAACGGGGCAGCCGGCTTTCGGGCGGCCAGCGCCAGCGCATCACCATCGCCCGCGCCCTGGTCCACAAGCCCAGACTGCTGATTCTCGATGAAGCCACCAGCGCCCTCGATCCGGCCAGCGAGGCGGCCATCTGCGCGACGCTGAGACAACTACGGGGAACACTGACGATCCTGGCGATTTCGCATCAGACAGCGATTTTGGAGGCAGCCGATCGGGCCTACCGGCTCGAAGGCGGATACGCCCATTTTATTGAAAAAAACGATTTTGCCAGGGGAGAGGGGGAGGGCTTCGGCGCCCCGGCGTAACAGCTCGGGGCGATGAGTCAATGTTTTTGATGCCGGAGGCGGACAGCAGCCGGGCAGGGGAGGGGGCGGCATCTACAGCCTGAACTTTTCTCCCAGGTAGGTCTCTCGCGCCTTGGGACTGGCGGCGATAAAATCCGGGTCGCCGTATTCCAGGATTTCCCCATGGTCGAGAATATAGGCCTTGTCGCAGACAAACAGCGTTTCCCGGACGTTGTGGTCCGAGATCAGTACGCCGATCCCTCGTGCTTTCAACTGGCGGATAATGTTTTGAATATTGATGACGGCGATGGGGTCGACCCCGGCAAAGGGTTCATCCATCAGGATGAATGACGGTTCGATCACCAGGGCCCTGGCGATCTCGAGACGTCGCTGTTCGCCCCCGGAGAGTGTATAGCTTGGATTTTTGGCCAGATACGACAAACGGAAATCCTCCAGCAACCGGTCCTTGCGTTCCTGTTGTTCGCTGTGGCTGATCCCCAGGGTCTCGAGGATGGCCAGGAGATTGTCCTCGACGGTGAGTTTGCGAAAAACGGACATCTCCTGCGGCAGGTAGGAGATTCCGGCCTTGGCCCTGGTGTATATGGGCAGGTTGGTTACGTCCCGGTCGTCGAGCAGAACCTGGCCCTTGTCAGGTTGAATCAGGCCGACCACCATGTAAAAGGTCGTCGTTTTTCCGGCACCGTTGGGTCCCAGCAGACCGATGACCTGACCTGATGTGACCTCCAGGTCGACCCCGCGCACGACCTTCCGGCCTTTGTAGGACTTCTCGAGTCCTCGTGCTGCAAGCTTTCTCTCCATAAGTCAGTGTATGTCAACGGTGGTCGCCGGGTTCGGTTCCACGAGGCAACGCCACAACTCGCAAGAGGATGGCAGTGAAGCAGGCATTTTCGGGCCGAACAAACGACGGCAGACCGGGAATCTCCAGGGAATCATTGAGGAGAGGGACGAACGTTCCGTTATGGTGCTGTCAGTTTCTGCAGTTCCGCAACGAGATCGCCGACGGTTTTGATCCCGCCCAGGATGTTGATCGGTATCGAAATGTCATGGGCGTCTTCCAGCTTCTCCAGAAGTTCCATGACCTTGAGTGAATCAAGATTCAGATCGTTCATCAGATCCAGATCCATCGTCACTTGCAGGGCGTCCTGCGGGACAATCTCGTGCAGCATGCCCTGGATCTGTTGCAAAATTTGTTCGTTTGTAGCCATGAAGTGAAGATCCTTGTCTCTATTTGAACATTGTCTGCCGCATCCCCTCCTCCAGCAATACCCGGGGAATCCACGCTGTGTCACGGTATAACCGGCTGTTGTCGGCGACCCAGTCCGCATGGACCAGTTCCCGTACCTTTCCGGGCGTCAGCATGGGCGAAGCGCCCAGAACACGGGCCGCCATGAGGTTGATTTGAGCGACCATCCGTACGCCCCATACCGGTATATGCGCCCGGATTATGGCTTTTCCCCGCAAGCGCTCGGCAACGGTGATAATATCCTGCCATGAGTAGCCGTTTGTCCGCCCATCGTGCAGTTCGTAACACCGTCGCGGCTGGGTGCTGTTGTGCTGCAGCCAGGTGTGCATGGCTTCGACCAGGTCGTCGACGTACAGCAGGGAAACACGGTTGTCGGCGGACCCGATGACCGGGGCAACGCCTCTGAACATCCATTGAAACAGGGGCAGCATCTCACGGTCTCCGGGACCGTATACCGCCGCGGGTCGGAACACGCCCCAGAACATGGTTCCCGCAAGTGAGGCCAGCGCCTTTTCGCCTTTGTGTTTACTTGCGGCATAAAATGAAAGACGGGGTTCACGGGCTGCAAGTGAAGAGACCAGCAGGAACCGCGGCTGAGGGCTGTGTGCCGCCGCTATTGTGGCCAATCGTGCCACGCCATCGACATTGACGTCGTCAAAATCCTTGGCGGTGGCGCCGCGGACCGCACCGGCGCAGTGGATAATCGCGTCGACCCCGGCGGTCAGCCGTTCCAGGCTGTCTGCATCCGCCATGTCGCCGGTGATCCATTCGACCCCAGCGGTATCGGGGCGTTTGCGGAGCGAAGCGGGACGCACCAGCGCCCGTACTTTCCAGCCGGAGGAGGCCAGCCGTTGGGCGACCAGGCGGCCGATAAACCCGGTAGCTCCGGTTATCGCGATGGTTCCAGATATCTCCGACGGTCCGGTGTATGTTGACGGCGCCATGTCATCTCTGCGGCAGGAAGCGGGGGGATGCCCGATTTTTGACCGCGGTTCAGGAGGTTGCAGGATTGAGTTGAAGCATATTCTGCAGGTAATCGTTTCTGGTGGAGTGACGGGATGGCTTTCCGGAGGTTGTTCGAATCAGGGTGTTGCGGGCTACCAGTTCGATGATGCAGTCAATCCCCAATTCGGCGCGGACGAGCTGGTTTATTTTTTTGATCAGATCCTGACGTTTCTGCTCGTCATTTTCCCGACATTCGACCAGCAGGACCGCCTGATCGGACATCTGCGGGTTCGGGACAGGGAAGGCCGTGGCGTCGCCGGTCCGTATCTCAGGCTGCGATTCCGCCAGATACTCGATATCCTGCGGCAGGATGTTGCGGCCGTTGATGATGATGACGTCTTTGGAGCGGCCTATGATGACGACATTGGCACCGGCCAGGTAGGCGATGTCGCCGGTATTGAGCCAGCCGTCCGGAGACAGAACTTCCCGGGTGGCCTCAGGATTGCCGAAATACCCCGACATCACGCTTGGTCCTCGCACAAACAGCGTCCCGCATTGTCTTTCGGGGAGGATTCGGCCCTGTTCATCTCTGATTTCCAAGACATAACCGGGAAGCAGGCTTCCGCAATTGGTAAATACTTTGGCCCTGGGGGCGCAATTTTCGACCTCAGGATCGATTGCGAGGGCCTTCTGGTGGGAAGCAAGCTGTTCGGCATCGACGCGATCCACCTGTACTCCCGCTCCAAGCTGGCCGAAGCATACGGCGAGAGCACATTCAGCCATGCCGTAACAGGGCAGGAACGCATGGGCATCAAAGCCGCTGGGCTGCAAGCGGTCGGCAAAAAAGGCAAGAGCTTCGGTATGGATCATCTCCGCACCGACACCGGCCACCCGCCAGTGCCGCAGGTCGTAGCCGGCCAGATCGTCGTCCCGCAGACGCCGGGCGGCGAGATCGTAGCCGAACGGCGGGCTGAAGGAGATGGTCGCTCGATTTTCCGACATGATCTTCAGCCACAGACGCGGGCGCATGGCGAAATGCCGGGTATTCAGATAGTCGACGGATATCTGGCAGACCAGAGGGGTGAGGAGCAGCCCGACAAGCCCCATATCATGATAAAAGGGGAGCCAGGACATGGCGCGATCCCCGTCTCGGACCTGAACACCATGCTGTATGATCAACCGTGTGTTGCTGAGAACGGCTTCCTGGGAGATCATAACCCCGCGTGGGAAGCGGGTACTGCCTGAGGTATACTGAAGATACGCCAGTTCATCAGCCCGCAGGGGCTGCAATGGGGCTGATGATTCCGGCAGATTTTCGAAGGTCTGTGAATTTCCTGCGAAGCGGATATTCTGTCGCGCGGCGGCCTCGATCAGGAAGGGCAGGAAATCATCATTGGCAATCGCGATTTCCGCCTGGCATATGGACAGCAGGCGTTGCAACTGGTTCGTGTATTCCTGCTGGCCACTCAATTGGATCGTGGCCGGCAGCGGTACCGGGGTGAATCCGGCATACTGACAGGCGAAAAAGAAGCGCACAAAATCTGGATGGGTATCGGCAACGATAGCTACCCGGGTGCCGCGAGGCAGATCGAGAGAAAGTAATTTTTTTGCCAGGGTCAGGGCATCGCCGCGCAGTTTCGCGTAGGGAAGGGTGGCGTAGAGTTTTCCCTGACCGGAATAAAAGTTGTAACCGGTGTCCCCTTGGGCGGCGTAGTCCAACGCATCGGCAAGGGTTGAAAATCCTTTAAAAAGTAACGGTAAATCATGTGTCGTGGGCGTTGCTTTCATCAAAGCGAAATTGCTCCGGGGATACTGTTGGGTGAAGATAACGCACTGTCCGATGAGAGAATTGCGTGTGCGTCGATCTTGAAAAAATAGTCGTCGAGGTCGTCTTGCTCACCTCTCCATGCGCAACATGAGTAGTTCATACTTCGGCCCGGCGTCTGTTCCGACGCCTGAACGCAGGTCCGGTTCCGGGGAAGTCATACCTGGCAGCCACCAGGGGTTGCACCGCAGTAGTCGATGTAAATCCAGAACAAATACCTGACCGGACAATTCCGCCGCAGAATGTGCAGATCGGTTTCGTTGCTAGCTTTTTTACCTCAAGAGGGTATTTTTTACTACTTTTAATTTTCTGTGAAAAAAACGTTCAGTTCGTGATGGCGCATAAAACTGCGGCGAAGATGTTCTGTGTCGCATGGACGGTTTGACGAGATGCGACCTGGGGTGCAGATTTATCGAACGCCGCCCCGCCGGAACAACCTGAACGACAGGACACACAGGGCCAGGATGGGATGCCTCTGCAGAAAAGGGCTTACTTCGATCTTGACGCCGGAGTGCCGTTCAATCTTCCAGGCGATGTACTCCACGCCCCCCTCAAAGGTCAGCGCCCCCTTCACCAGTCTCAGCACCGACAGGATCTTGCCCTGAAGAATGCGAATGGTCCAGGCGATACGGGCCAGGAAGCGCGCTGAGTTATCAACGTCGGCGGAATACAGCGTGACGCCTTGGCGATTCGTGCATGTCAGCCGGAACGAGATACTCTCAAGGGCTGCTCGGGCCACCTCCTCAAAGTACTCCGCCGCCGCTTCGTACAGGCGTGCCTGCCGGTCCGGACGTTCCGGTCGAAACTCGGCCCGGTACGTCATTCCGAGCCCGGCGAGCCACAGATCGCGGATGGTCCATTGCTGCGGCAGCAGCGGCAGGACCCTGGCGATAAAGGTCATGACCGCCTGGGCGAAGGCGGTGTGGATCCTGGTTGCGACTTTGTCGTCGCGAGCATAGACAATCGCTGCCGGTTGGCAGAATCGGCCCCACAGATAGGAGTGGAACCAGCGTGTCGATGTTCCCTTGTGTAAATCATCGAGGGACAGGAGGGCATATTTGGCGCGGATCCGTTTGCCCTCGAGAAGAGATTCCAGATAGAAGACATTGGGGGGCAGCATTTTGTTGAGCAAGGCCTGCAGGAGGTTGCGGTTGGCGGAAAGATACCCGTCGACCAGGACGTAGAGATCGAACAGTCCGTCCGGATCCTTGCCCGCGTGCAGGCAGGACCCATAGAACAGAATTCCCTGCACCGCCGTCCCATAACGGGAAAAAATCTCCTCCGCGAGGAGATTGACTGCCGGCGGGATATCCCTGGGAGCATGGCGCTGGATTGCGCGAACCAGTTCGGTTGGTGCGGTCATCAATCTATCCGCAAAAAGGTGGCTCTGCCGCCGCATTGCAAGACGGTTGGTTCCTGCATGGTATCCGGTGTGTACAATTCCCCGTCAAGGGCGACGGAGCTGTCTGTAAACAACCGTATTTCATTGACATTTCCTGAGAAATAGCCGTTTTCCGGTGTTCCTCGGAGGCACTTTCGCCCTCTGGCCAGCATCGGCAGGACCTGCAGCAGATACGGCGACTGGGTTCTGACTGCCGTATAGCGCAACGGCCCCTGTCCACCTCCCCAGAATGGCCGCATGCCGAAAAACAGCCGGTCCAGTGTCGTGACGAGGAACAGCAGAAAATTTTCACGCCGCGGTGGTTGACCGTCGATCCCGACCGTCATGGGAGTGGTGGTCATCCGGCGGTTGCTGTGCCGGACAGCGGCCCACAGATAACGGCACAGCGTCAGCCCTATCCCCACAACACCGTGCAGACCCTGGTTATGGAGGTTCTGCTGGTAGTAGTCTATGCCCTGGCTGATGATGGCGGCGCCGAAAAACATGCCGAATTTCACCTCGTGGCCTGGGACCTGCAGACGAAGAAGCGGCCGTTCAACCCGGACGATCCGGCCCCTGCCGGTCCGGGCCCAGTCGAACAGCCGGAGCAGGGCGCGGTGCTGATCGCCGCGCAGACCGACATCGCCGGCGATCATGTTGGTCGTTCCCGCTGCGAGCACCACCAGCTGCGGACAGGTGGCAAAAGGCGACCGGGTGAACAGCTCCGTCAGGGTGGCCTGAACAGTTCCGTCGCCACCGCTGATCACGACCATGCCTACGTTTTGACGGGCGAATTCGGTCAGGGCGTCGTGGACCTCACGGGGGGTTCGAACCTCTGTCATCAGGATTTGGGCCTGGCCGCTGATGAAGCGCGGCAAGGCATCGGGGGCCCGACGGTTTCTGCCGCTCAGCGGGTTGTACAGAATTCCGATCCGAACGGTCTCCTCGATTGCCGATATTGCCACAGTCGTGGCGGTGGTATCAGGATGCAACCGTGTTCCTCATCGACGGGCCTGCCGGCCGGTAAAAATCCGGGCCGCCAGCGAGTGCTCGTACCGGGGCGTATCCGCCTCCGACAACCATGAATCGAGCGGTCGGCCCTGCCTGATACGCTCGTATCCGGCGGTCGCCAGCCGGACCAGCAGGAAGACGGTGCTGATCAGCGTCCATAACGTCACCGCCACCAGTCCCAGGTCCGGCCGCCCCGCGAGATAGCTGAGGGTCAGCAGGATCAGGTTGGGATTCCGCCTGGCCGTGATCAGTCGGAAATAGGAGTCTACCGGCTGCCAGCAGAAAATACTGAACTTGCCCAGCAGCAGCTGGAACGAGCCTTCGACCAGACGGCCGCCGATATACCCGACCAGGATCAGCCAGAAAAAGGTGCTCAATGGTAACCCCAGACTGTCGATCTGGGCGGCAGGCAAACCCAGGGCCCACACGATATACCACAGCGGGGGGTGGACAAGATCGATGACATGATCGAAGTAGTGGCCGAATCTGCTGGAGGTCAGGGTCACCCGGGCCAGTTTCCCATCGACGGTGTCGAGAAAGGTCATCAGCCATCCCGCCAGCAGTCCCGGGCCGTAGTGGCCGGTGGCAAAAGCGATGCCGGCGATGATTACCAGCACCAGGCCGGTCAGGGTGACATGGTTGGGCCTGATATGCAGAGGGACGCACAGTCTCACCACCTGTCGGGCCAAACCCGGCCACGCCCATTTGGTGACCAGATCGGTAACGCCTTTGTAGGACCAGTTGAAGAGACGCCGCTCCAGATCCCTTCGTCGCTCGGCGGTGATCGGGAGGATAAAAGGCGGTTCTTTCTTGCGCAGTTTCTTGTGAAAGGAGAGGGGAACGGTCGCCGGCGTCAGGAGGTCGATGCCGGGCAGGGTTTCGCCCGCCGTCCTGCCGGTGAGGAGATCCAGGGCCTGTCCGGCCAGACCGGCCGGGACATGGGCGGCAACGGTCGTCGGCGGCTGGTGCTCCTGCAGTTGCAGGAGGATGTTGGGGGTTCCGGCCAGGTTCTCGATCAACCGGTCATCGAACAGATAGTCGCCGCGGAGGATCAGGACGGTGTCATGCTCGGCCAGCCCTTGCAGGGCATCGGCGGTACAGCTGCGGACGGTTTCCCCGAGAATGCGCTCTACCCGCTGCTGCGAGGTCATGCCCCAGATCCGTATCGGACTGGGGTGGCAAAAATGGATATATACACTCATTACAATGCTCTTTATCGTTCAGCGATCACAAGTACGGCGGATGTTCGACCCGGGAGCTTCGATCCCGTCCGATCGCAACTGGTTGAAGCAGAGCAAATAGTCAAGCTTTGCAAAAAAAATCTTCTTCCTGTATAGCTTTGGCCATTATGTCAGCGACCTCTCCAGCTCTTATCAACTCCGGCGGGACGTTTGTTCGCTCGGCGGACGACCGGTGCCCCACGGCAGGGTTCGTGGTTGCCCACTGCTCCGACCTGCACATCACCCGGGTCGGACAGAGCGGCATCGGTGATTTTCTCAACAAGCGGCTGCTCGGCGGCCTGCGGTGGCAGCTGCAGCGGCGGCACGATCAGCACGATGGGCTTCTTACCACTCTTTGTGAAGATCTGCAACGGACACGACCGGACCACATTGTCATAACCGGCGACCTGACCCATCTCAGCCTGCCGGCGGAGTTCGCAGCCGCCCGGGATCGGCTGCAGACCATGGGCCCCCCCGACCAGGTCACCGTCGTTCCCGGCAATCATGACCAGTATGTCAGGACGGCATGGCGGCAATCGTTCGCCTGGTGGCTGCCGTACATGCAGGGCGATCTGCCGGTGCCGCAGCCCACCGCGGCTGAGCCTGATTTGGGGGAGGTCTTCCCGGTATTGCGCATCCGTCGCCATGTTGCCGTGATCGGTACCAGCTCGGCCCGGCCGAGCGCTCTGCATCTGGCGACGGGGGCAATCGGGGAGGAACAGCTGGCGAAGCTGGAAACGATGCTGCGGCAATTGCACGGCCAACCGCTGTTCCGTATCCTTCTGATCCATCACCCGCCGGTACCGGGCGTCGTCAGCCGGCGGCGCAGTTTAACCGACGCCCCGTTCCTGCAGGCGTTGATTGCCCGCTACGGGGTTGAGCTGATCCTCTTCGGCCATGCCCACAAGACGGCCCGGGAGTTCCTCCCCGGACCGGCGGGACCGATTCCGGTCATCGGGATGCCGTCGGTATCATCCCTCGAGCGCTCCGCCGAACGGCGTGCCCGCTATTGCTTGTTCCATATCGTGCGTTCCGCCGATCGCTGGCTCGTCCGCATGGAAGAACGGATCCTTGACGCCGATTGCCGGCGCTTCATTGCCGGGCCGCGACGGGAGCTTGTTGTTTCCCGCTGACGGGTTGTCCCTGGTCAGAAAACCTGGCGCAGCCGCACGAACGTTATTCCCGAAATCAGCAGGACGGGTACCATCGCGACGGCGACGGGGCTCATATTGAGCAGCAATCCCCACTGGATCGACATCTGATCGACAGAATAGAGTGCAATCCCGACCAGGGAGCCGATGGTGATGCGATAGCCGGCGCTGATACCCCGTGTTGAACCGAAGACGAAGCTGAGGGCAAGCAGCGCCATGATCCCGGTCGTCAGAGGGACGCTGATTTTGCGCCACAGGGCGATGGCGTACTGATCGGCATCCTGGCCGCTCTCCTCCAGGGCTTCAATATACCGGATCAGGTCGGGGGTCGATAAACTGTAGGGCGGCAGGCCCAGGACGCTGACCTGGTCCGAGCTGAGAAAGGCGTCCAGTGCCAGGGTCGACAATTGCCTGGTGCTGATCTCTCCGTCGTCTATCACCCTCTGGGTGACATTGTGCAGCACCCACTGCCGGTTGTCCTGGAGCACGGCACTGTGGGCATGGGTATAGGTCTGCAACTGGCCCTGATCATCAAACCGGAAAATGTCGAGACCGGCGGCCACCCCTTCCCTGAGCATTTTTTCAACATGGATATACGAATTGCCGCGGCGCACCCAGAACCCTTGCCGGCTCAGGTCGATGTTCTCATCGCTGGAGATGGCCCGGGCGTGAGATTTGCGGGCCTGCTGCTCCATTGCCGGCACCACCATTTCCGCCAGTATCCCGGCGGCCAGCATCAGGAGCATGCTGGTAACGAACACCGTCGTGCAGATTCTCGGGACGGAGATGCCCGCCGCCTCCATGCCGACTATTTCCCCATGGTCGGCCATGGTCCCGATGGCGACGATGCCGCCGAGCAGCGTCGTGATCGGCAGCAGGTCAAGGATGCGTTTGGGGAGGGTCAGAAAGACGAAGAGGAAGGCGTCGGCCATTCGGTAGCTGCCTTGGCCGACATCGTCGAACTGGGCGATCAGTTCAAACAGACTGAGCAGCACTGCCAGGACAAGCATGATCAGCAGGCAGTAGGTCAGAAACGTTCTGCCGATATACAGGTCCAGGATCCTCATCGCCGACGCCAATGCCGTAAAAAAGGGGGCCGCCAGACAAGGAGGACGAGACAGGCGAGCAGCAGCAGCTGGCCCCAGAAGATTCCGGGCAGTACGGCGATCCCCCCCTGGGCCACCAGTTTCTTGGTGATGGCGCTGAAATTGTAATAGACGGCGAAAATGACGATGGCCAGCAGCGTGCCGGTGCGTCGTCCCTGACGCGGCGAGGAGGAGCTGAGCGGGATGGCGAGCAACGCCAGCAGGATGCTCGACATCGGGGTGATGATCCGCCACTCCAATTCGGCCGTCTCCTCCAGGTTCCGAGGAGGGACAAGAGCGCTGGTCGTTGCGGCTTTGACCTTGTGTTCGGGAAGGATCGGGTCGTCGGGCCGCAGCGGCATGACCGCGTTTTCGAACTCGATGATGAAGCCTTTGCGATCCGAGTTGGAAAATTCGTACAGCCGCCCGTTTTTGAATGAAATTACAGGGAAGTCGCCTTTCTCGTCGTTGTGCTGGATCGCCCGGTCGGCATGGATGACCTGCAGCGACGTGCGTTTTTTGTTGAGAATGAAGACGCCCTCCGCCTGTCTCCCTCGAGGGGTGACCTTGTCGGCGAAGATGACCCGGTCACCGTCGCTGACCTCGTAAAAATTGCCGCTTTGCATCCTGGTCAGATCAAACTGCGCCTCCGCCCGGGCCTTCAGCAGGAAGAACTGGGTCCAGGCCCAGGGCCGGACGTACAGCGAGAGGACGGCAACGATCGCGGCAACCAGCAGGGACAGGGAGAAAACGGCGAGGGTGATTCTGGCCATGCTGATGCCGCCGGCAAACATGGCGGTGATCTCGCCGTTGTGGTAGAGGCGGCCGAGTGCGATCACCACGGACAGGTAGAACGTGGTCGGCAGCAGCACCTCGAGGGCGATGATGATCCTGAGCAGGATCAGCTGGAAAACGGCGGCGCCGGTCAACAGCCCATGGACAGCGTCTTCCCAGAAGCGGGTTGCGATGTAACAGCCGAATATCAACACCAGCACAATGCAGATGATCATTGTGGGTTTGATTATTTCCCGCATGATATAACGATCGATAATCACGCTGTGTCCGTCGCTGAAACACGGTGTGGACGGCCGACGGCGGACGCCGGCCGGAGCGGAAACCCCTTGGCTGTCATGAAACCGGAAGCGCTTCCATTTCCTCCTGCCGGTGAAAATGCGCCGCGACAATGTGTTGCGCCTGTTCCAGGTCTGCCGGAAAATCGACTTCGCACCAGGCCAGTCCTTTGATGGAGCAGGTCGATACGGTGTCCTGTCCGGCAATCTCGTCGATGACCGACAGAAACCATCTCCGGGAGCATGATTGGTCGGCCCGGGCTTTTTCCAGGCCGTTTCTGAAGAGCAGCGGTCCGGAGCCGCGGAACAGGATCATGCCGATGGATTCGCCGTCAACGCTATCCAGCGGGATATCCTTGCCGACGTGGAGAAGACGGCTGCCATCCAGGCTGACCTTCATGTCGTCGGTGTCATAGGAGTCTTTGAGATTGATGGTGACCGTTATCGGGGCGGCCGGCGCGTTCAGCAGACTCTCCACTATCGGCGCCTCGAACAGGGTGTCGCCATTGAGGAGGATAAAATCCTCCGTCATTTCCTCACGTGCCATCCAACAGCTGATCAGGTTGTCGGTTGTCGCGTAATCCGGATTGCAGCAGGTCCTGATCGTTTTTGATCCGTACCGTTGTTGCAGAAGACTTTTAACTTTATCGGCATTGTAGCCTACTACCACGGTGATTTCCTCAATGCCGCATTTATGCAGTTCGTCGATCTGCCACTCGATAATTGTTTTCCCCTGTACCGTCAAAAGACATTTGGGCAGGGCAGCTGTCATGGGCAATAACCGTTTGCCCTGGCCGGCGCTGAGGATGATGACTTTCATGCAAGGAGCTCCTTTCTGGTGTATAAGCAGGGGTATGAAAACCTGCCGGGAAAAATAATACGAACACTGGACTGAACTCGACTGCGGCCGGATGCGGCCGATGCGGAGGGCACAGTGTGTCGGGGGCAATATCAGCCGGGATGTCTGCCGCTACCCGTACAGAACGCTGTCGCTTCCGCCGGCCGGACCTGTGAATCACCTGCAGGATGTAGTGCGAGAAGTTGTCCAGGTTCCGGATCGGTCTGCCGTCGGCAGGGGTCGGTAGTTGGGCGGAACTCCTGCCGCCGCCCGAAACACGAAACAACGGTTCCGGGCCGTTCCAGCGGGAAGACGGTCAGTCGCGCTCTCCTGTTTTTCGAGTCGTCGGGCGAGGTGAATGTGGCCTTGCCACAGCTTGCGGTGTGCCGGCTGAACCGCACCGACATTTCCCGGTCCACCAAGCCGAGCAGGATCGAGCAGGATGAACAGAAAGCGACAAGCGCACTTGTAGCTCAATTTGGCAAAGGAATAAAGAAATCTTTGCCACGCGGGAAAAATTCCTTACTGTATATCTCGACCTTTTCTTGATGTGAACGGAGATACGGGGCGTGCATTTCGCAACAAACATCTGACTTCGGCACATCGTTCCGGGTGAAAATAATTTATGCCAATTTTGCGATATCTAGCAGTACGGTTGGGACTGTATGGCGGGATGAGGACGAGGCCTTCGATCTTGAAACCTCGGGGGATTGTGTTCCTGCTGGCGGCGCTGATTGTTCTGCCGCAATACTGTCCTGCCGGAGAAGACTCTCGCGGTACCGTCATCGCGGCCAATAAGGTTGCCTGGTCTGATTTGATCTTCACCAGTTCCAAGTTTCCAGCCGCCATCACCGTCCGGATGCAGCTCGAGTCGATGGATGGTTCCTCGGCAAGCCTCGTTTCTCCAGAGGAGGAGGGCTGGGGGACATGTCCGGATGTCATCCGCGACGGCACCATGATGCTGACCATTAAGGCCACGTCGCAGGTCCTGGGTGCAGAGGACAGGTACGAAGAGCGGATCTGGTTCACCGCACAGGATGGGCTGCCCTATGAGCGTCACCGCCTGAGCCGGGGCAACGAACTATGGATCAAAAGCTACTGCTGGGAGGATCAGGGTGTTCGGCGGCGGAAGTTCGAGCCGGGAGACCCGGCAGAGGGACAACGATCCCAAACCCTCTGGTCGCAGCGCACGGAGTCCCTGTACCGGTATCCCGTCAACGACAATGGCTGCAGCGCGATAACCGATCCGGCTCTCATCGTCTACAAGGTATCGAGCCTGGCGCCCGTCATCGGTCAGAAGCCTCTCGAACTCTGTGTCTTCGGCAAAAAACAGCTGCATCGTCTCTTTATCAAGCAAGAGGAAGCTTCGTCGTTAGAGGTCGCGTACACGGTCCGTTCCGCCACCCGGGAGGAGACCGTCGTGAAAGACCGGATTGTTCCCCTGGTGTATACAGTCACCTCGGAAAACATCGCCGCCGCCGACCAGGCCCCCGAGGCCTTTTCGCTCTTTGGCCTGGAGAAAAACATCCGGATATATCTCGATCCGGAAAAAGGGATACCGGTCCGGATCAGCGGCACAGCCGACAACATCGGTGCCCTCGATTTTCAGGTGCAGCAGGCGACCGTCAACTGATCGTCCGGTCTCCTGGCGGTTTCATGATTGAGTTCGGGCCGCGAGCTGTTGCACGTATTGCCAGTCGTCGGGTGAATCGACATCTATGGCGGCCTCCGGGCAGGGGAGGACGACGACGCCGGCGGAGCAGCCCAGTTGCCGCGACAGCCTGCCCAGGACCTCGGACAGGGTGAGGGTGCCCAGCAGATACCGGAGGACCGTCATCCAGCCCAGGATATTGATGACCTTCAACGGATTCTTGCGTTGCTGTTCGATCCGGCGCCAGAACTGCGGCACCTGCCGCGATCGCGGGGTCATGAAGGCAAAGAGGTTGCACGAGCAGTACTCCCCGTCCCTGAAGCGGTAAGCGGTCCTGCGGGTTTCTGGATAGGCGGCGGTGACGGTCTCGCGGCGGACCACTCCGGCCGCGACGTCGACTCCCGCCCTGCCGGCCTCACGACAGAAGTGATCGACGATTTGCGGACTGAGCAGGGCGTGGTCGCTGGTGGTCAGCAGCAGCGGAGTCGCCGCGGGCAGCGACGCCATGGCATGAAAGGCGCTCAGACTGGGGGTCGCCTGATTCTCCTGCCAGCCTACCCTGCCGGAAGATACATACTCCTTCAGCGCCGGTTCCCGATCCAGGATCGATCGGGGCGGGCCGCACAGGGTCTGGTCGTGAACATGAGCGGATGACGCCAGCGCTTCGATGACCCTGAACAGCATCGGGGTGCCGTTTACCGGCGCCATCGATTTGCAGCTGACGCCGGCCGCTGCGGCGACGGGGTTGTGGAGTTCGCGGTCGGCGGCGAGGATGATCGCCGAAAATGCCTGTTGTTCGAAAGTCATGGTGTCGATGCTCACAGTTGCTTGCTGAAAATGCGATACCGCTTGTATTCTCTGCCGCCGCAATCCTCAATGATGCTCTGGATCCCGATATTGTCTTCCAGTATCCAGGACAGTTCCAGTTCCTTCATGCCAAGATCGAGAACCGCCTGCCGGGTATCCCCGATGACCCGGTAGGCCAGGGCCGCTCCCAGGGTGGTACCCTGGAACGCCTTGCGCACTCCCAACAGCAGGATCCGCCCGGTCCGCAATCGGCGGACCTTGAGCCGCCACAACAGCTTGAGCCAGCCCAGCGGCAACAGGCGGCCGTTGAGATCGGCGATCGCCTCGTTGAGGTTGGGCAGCAGCACGATAAAGGCGCACGGCTGATCGTCCACATAGGCGATCCTGGCCAGCCGTTCATTGATCAGCAACCTCAAATCGTTGGCCATGTGGGTGATCTCGTTTCTGGTGAAAGGGATAAAACCCCAGTTATCCGACCAGGCATCATTGAATATGTCAAAGATCATATCCAGATCGTGCTGAAAGCTCTTTCTGCTGACGGTCCTGGTCTTGATCCGTTTTTTCGTCCGTTTGAGGATCAGGTTCATGGCATTCGAGGGTTCGACGCCGGTATCGATCGCATACGCCAGGAGATCCTTCTCTTTCACGTAGCCGCACTGCCCGACGCGCCTCGCATAATACGGCCGGGCATGGCCCATCATCATCGCCGGCTGCGTTTCAAATCCGTCGACCAGCAAACCGCATTCCTGGTTGATCGACAGGTTGAACGGCCCCCGGATCCGCTGCATGCCGCCGGCGCGGTTCCAGTCTTCCGCAGTGCGGAGCAGTGCCTGAAAGATCTCACCATCGTCTTCGGCCTCCAGCATCCCGAAAAATCCGGTCGCGTCTTCGTAGCGGTCGAGATGCAGCCGGTCGATCTGAGCGCTGATCCGGCCAACCGGACGGCCGTCTCGAACCGCAATCCAGCAGCGGCAGACCGCGTGATCAAAGTATGGGTTTTTGGGAGAAAAAAGTAAACGCTGCTCATGGAGCAGGGGCGGGACCCATTGCCGATCGTCCTGGTACAGCGACCAGGGAAGGTGGAGAAACGTCTTGAGGTCAGAACGGCTCTCGACCTTGACGACCCGCAACGAGCCGTGGGTCCGTGCCGCACCCGTGGGGGGCGTCGTATCTGCAGGAGTGGCGTCTTTCATGCGGTGAAGTGAACGGGGCCGGAGGATAGGAGCGGGAATCGGGATGAACCGGGATCGACGATGCATCGGCTCGACACGTCTCGAGTCCATCTCCGCAAGGGGCAACTGGCGGCAAACGGTACACGACCTGCGGTTTCAGGTCAATAGCCGCCATCTCAACAGGTATCACCCTTTGCGTCTGGATCATAGTGGGTGATTGATTGTCGATGTGGTGCATTCAACTCGACTCCAGGACGCGGCAGGATAGATCCGGCGGGGAGTGCAGATCATGGCAGTGCCGCTCTGTCCCCGGTTTTTCGCGGCGAATGCAGGCGCACAACCTCATGGCGATTGACCTGCATGTCGCCCAGCAAACCCAGGTGGTAGTCGAGGACAAAGGTAATCCGACCCGACCATCTCTGCGCCTTCGTCGTCGCCATTTTGACGAGAATGCCGGCAAGGATCTCGGTCTGGGTCTCGTCGCAGTGCTGAATCAGTCTCAGAATGTCGGTCTGGTCGAGGATCTTGCCGGGGGGAGGAAACGACAGGGCCGACGCCGTTTCCCAGGCCGGAGGCATGATCGACCATTTGCAGCAGTCGGGGCAGCGACAGTGCATGACGCCGTCTATTCGTTCCATCTTCGCCCTGGCAAAATCGAACTGCTCCAGGCAGTGGGGGCAATGCGATTCCATCCCGTCACCAAGGACCAGTGCCGGCAGTCCCCCCAAATCGTTGTCAAAGTCGATCATGGAGATAACCTCCTCAACTGATCTGTAATCTCCAGCCGTCTTGAGTCGACTGGGCGATCGGTCGGCCGCCTGCTGCCGCCGGTTACGTCACTGTCGTACGTCTGGTATGTGCGGAGATTGCTGACCTTCATTGTCTCGCCCCCTTCCCATATTTTCTCGACATGATCTATCTATTCACAATTATGTGAGATACACAGAGAAACCGGCGATAGTCAAGCGGATATGGCGCCGATCTCCATTTTTGTGGAAGTTAGTCCGTTTTTGCGGAAAAAATTACTGAATAGTAATTGATGGCCGCGTTTTGCAGTGTCGGGGCGTCGTGCGCTGGGGGGTATTGTACTTCAACCGGAGCTCGGTTTGGAAGGGCAGACGAATTTTTTGTCGCCGGGATGCCCGGCGACAAACCGATCACCGCAAGGTGTCCGGAGAAGGTTCACCGTTTTTACGTGCCTTCGGCTTGACCGGATGGTGTCGGAATATTGGATCGTTTGAACGGTGATCTGTGCCAACGAAGTTTGAGTCGGCTGCCATATCCGTGCTATGATGGAAAACAGTTATCAGGGAACGGCTGGAATTTCCTAGTCCTTGACCAGCCGGGGGAATTTTTTTCATATACTGCAAGAGAGAAAGAGGTGAGAAATGCCGATCCACAAGATCAGTCCCGAGAACGCATGTCTTCAATGCCCGCAGGAGATGTTCACCTTTGAAACGACCGACGAGATCCATGATGTCGCTCATATCGTCGGTCAGGATCGCGCCTTGGAAGCCGTCGAGTTCGGTATCGGCATCGAGCACAAGGGTTTCAACCTGTTTGTCATCGGCCCCCAGGGGACCGGACGCCATACCGTCATCCGTTCGTTTATCGACCAGAAGGCCCTGACCCTGCAGGCGCCCCGGGACTGGTGCTACGTCAACAACTTCCGTCAGTCCCACAAGCCCCTGGCCTTCGATTTCCCCCAGGGGGAGTCGCTGGTCTTCAAGAAAGAGATGCATGACCTCATCGATTCGCTGCGGGTGACGCTGAGCACCGTTTTCGAAGGTGACGACTTCAAGTCTCGCATCAAGGCGGTCAACGAGGAGTTTAAACGCAAAGTCGACCGTCTCTACCACCAGGTCGAAGAACAGGCCAAGCGGGAAAGCATTGCGGTCGTCAAAAGCGAGCAGGGGATCATGGTGGCGCCGATCGACGGCGCCGGCAACATTCTCGATACCGAATCCTTTCGCAAACTGCCCGAGGCGGTCCGCCAGCGGATCGATGAACTGATTGAAAAATACCAGACCGTCCTGCAGGACGGTCTGCAGCAGGTCACCCAGATGAAGCGGGAAGCGGAAGGGGCGAAAAACAAGATCAAGGAGGACCTGGCCCGCCAGGTGGTCTCCAGTCTGACCAGCGCCCTGAAAAGCAAATATCAGAGCCGGGCGGCGCTGCATCAGTATCTGCAGGATGTTGAAAACGACATTATCGAACGGGTCGACGATTTTCTGTATCGCGCCGAAGAGGGTCGGGAAAACTTCATCAACCTGATGACCGCCCATGTCCCGTCGTTTGACCGCTACGAGGTCAACGTTCTCGTCGCCAATGAAAGCTCCAGCGCGCCGGTGGTCTACGAGGATCTGCCGACGTACCAGAATCTCCATGGCCGTATCGAAAACTGGGCGAAAATGGGCATGCTGTCGACCCATTTCACCCTGATCAAACCGGGTTCGCTGCACATGGCCAACGGCGGGTATATCATCATCGATGCCCGGCGGCTGCTGATGCAACCGTATGCCTACGAGGGGCTGAAGCGGACCCTGCGCGCCAGGCAGATCCGGATCGAGCCGCTGGAGCGGCTGCTCGGTTTCATGAATACCGTCTCGCTCGAGCCGGAGCCGATCCCACTGCGGGCCAAGGTCGTGCTGATCGGTGATGCGTATCTCTACTACCTGCTGAAACACTACGACGCCGAATTCGACTCGCTGTTCAAGGTCCAGGTCGATTTCGAACATGCCATGGACCGGACGCCGGAGAACGTCCGCCTCTATTCCTCGCTGGTCGCCGGCATGGTCCAGTCCGAGAAACTGCTGGCCCTCGACCGCAGCGGCATGGCCCGGCTGGTGGAGCACAGCGCCAGGGTGGCGGGAGATTCGGGCAAGATATCCCTCTATCTCGAACAGTTCTGCGACATCGTCAAGGAGGCCGATTATCTGGCGCGAAAGAACGATAAGGCCGTGATCTCAGCAGTCGAGATCGTGGCGGCGCTGGCGGCGGCCCGGCGCCGGGCCGGTCGCATCCGGGACCGGATGTTTGAATACATCGACCAGGGCATCCGCCATATCGCCACCGACGGCGAGGAGGTGGGACAGATCAACGGGCTGTCGGTCATCTCCCTTGGTTCCTCTTCGTTCGGCATCCCTTCGCGGATCACCGCCCTGACCCGGCCGGGCAAGGAAGGCGAACTGATCGACATCGAAAAGAAAGTGGAACTTGGTGGTCCTATCCATTCGAAAGGGGTATTGATCCTCGAGTCGTTCCTCCGGGCCCGTTATCTGCGGACCATGCCGATCGGCCTGCGGGCGAGCCTGGTGTTCGAGCAGTCCTACGGCGGCGTCGAGGGTGACAGCGCCTCCTGCGCCGAACTGTGCGCACTGCTCTCGTCCCTGGCAGGTGCCCCGATCAGGCAAACGCTGGCGATAACCGGATCGGTGAGCCAGCGGGGTGAGGTGCAGGCGATCGGCGGGGTCAACGAAAAGATCGAGGGATTTTACGATCTCTGTCAGGGGCGGGGCCTGACCGGCGGGCAGGGGGTCATTATCCCCGAAGCCAATGTTCGTCACCTGATGCTGAAGGAGGAGGTGGTGGAGGCGGTGGCGAGCGGGACCTTCCATCTCTGGTCCGTCAGCCATGTCGATGAGGCGATTGAACTGCTGACCGGCATTTCAGCCGGTGAACGCGGCGCCGACGGGGAATATCCGGATGACAGCATCAACGGCAGGGCGGAGAATGCCCTGAAACAATTCGTTCTCAATCTCCGGGCCTTCGATAAACCCAGGAAGGACGAGGAGAAAGACGACGGAGAGGCGTTGGATGCGGCACCATCTTCGTGAACGCCGCTCTTCCCTGGGGGGCATTCTCTCGTGATATTATCGCTACCACTGCGGCCAATCTGCTGCTGATTGCCACCGCGATGCCGTCAATCGCCGGCGATGCCAGGGGGTATGTGCCGGCGCCGCCGGGGACGAAGAGAGTCCTGCTTCATTTTAGGCACTCGTCGGGAAATAACCGGTACAGAAGCGGCGACAAGGCGGCGACGGATTTCAATCTCGACTCCAACCTCCAGATCCTGAGACCGCTGTACTGCTCATCGTTGGCCTCGATGCCGGTATCGATTCAGGCCCTTATCCTCTCTGGTGGCACGGTGGTTGACGGCGCCAGTGTCGGCAACCAGTTCCCTCGTCAGTTCCGGCCGTCCCGACGATCTTTGCCGGGATCTCCGGAATTCCGCAGACGTTGTCGACCTGCAAAATCACGAGATCTAACAGCCAAATTCCGCAAAATCGGTGATCACCAATTCCCCTTCGATCTTTCAAGTTGTGCGGCAGAGGACGTATTCACCCTGCTCGCTGCGTACATGATCGAATTCTCCGACATCGTCCACCAGCCGTTTGGCTGACCGGGGACGTCCTGGTCTTGCAGTCCGTTGGCGGTAGCGGTACAATGGGTGACCGGGTTGTGACAGCCCAAGTCATGCGACAATCAAAAAGAAATCAGAGGAGAAAAAATGGCCACAACGAAAGAAAATTTGAAAGAGGCATTTGCCGGCGAAAGTCAGGCCAACCAGAAATACCGGGCCTTTGCCAAGAAGGCGGAGAAAGAAGGCTTCGTCAATATCGCCAAGCTGTTCCGGACAACCGCCGAAGCTGAGAGAATCCATGCCGAAGGTCACTTGAACGCGCTGGATCACATCCATTCGACGGCGGAAAATCTGCAGGCGGCAATCGATGGCGAGACTTTCGAATTTACCGAAATGTACCCGCCGATGGTGGAATTGGCGCAGTCCGAAGGACACAAGGCCAAAACCATGTTCAAGTTTGCCGTCGATGCCGAAGCGGTTCATGCCAGAATCTACCAGAAAGCCCTCGAGGCCGTGAAAAAAGGGGTGGATATGGATGTCAGCGATTTTTATCTGTGTCCGGTCTGCGGTTATATCGAAGTCGGCAGTGCCCCGGACAAATGTCCGGTCTGCGGGGCTTTGAAGAAAATTTTCGTCAAGGTTGATTGAAACTTCGCCAATGGTCCGGCAGATCATCGAGTGATACAGGTCTGCCGGACACGCTCTCTGCGTGATGGATCTTCGGTCGGTTTCCACAGCCGCAATCAAGGATGATCCGGTCATACCGTATATCTGAATCTTCCCCATCTCTTTTTCTGACGCTTGTCATCATCCCCTGCCTGCTATTGTGGTCTTCCCGGTTGTTGTAGGTTCCGTTTACGTTTTGCCTCCAGCGCCCGCTGCAACAATAGCTTTTCAGGTCTTCGGGCTTTTCCCGGACTGTCGTTTGAAGCGGTTGTCATATCAAACAATCGCCGTCATTACGGGTTGGTTTAATCGACGGTGATGTGTTTTTCGAGCAGGATCGACAGACTTCATTGCATGCTGTGTGATTCCGATTGTCAAAGAAAAGGAATATTATATCGTTCTGTTATCATCATTGCCTCTTGTAAACGGACATCTTGATGAATAATCTTTTGGCGAGAAGCATTGGCCTTCAAAATTGAAGGCACGATCTCTGGAGAACCGTTTCATATCGAGAGATAAAACCTGTGATTTTAATGTAATGGGAGGTACTTTTGGTGGCGATAATGATAGTGTCAGAAGAACGTTCATGGCGTTGAATCGAGTAGTAACATACCTGTGATAAGAGAAAATCATTTGAAAAGAAGATTTTTATATATTGGAATTTTTCATATTCAGGTTATTATCTTGCCATTGTTGATGTAGTCGATTCCAGATTAAGTCTATAATGCGTTTATCCAAACAAAAAGATGTTGAAATTGGAGGTTAACCTTCAGGTCTACATCGATTGATGCTGCAATCATAAAAAAGGAGAATATTGATGACAGATAAGCCAAAGCAAAGAAGAGTCAGACTTGGGAATGATACAGAGTTCTTAGGAAAGCTGATAGCGATTCTTGAGAAAGAGAAGCTCACAAAAGAAGAACTTGCACAAAGATTGGGTCTGGATAATGCAAAAAAAATTTCCGATACGGTGTTGCTGGCTGCAGTGAAACTTGCAGGAGACAGTGCTTTCCTTGCCAATCTCGGTGGAAAAACGAGTGGAAGAACTAAAAAAGGGGCGCAATACGCTCAGAAGAAAGGGTTGGTCATTCCGGCGTGGCTGTTTGAGGGAAAAAATGTCGCCGATGGGCAGCGGTTTGAGGTCCAGTTCGGACGGAAGGGAATCATTACCCTCAGGCCTCAGGCTGAAGAGAATGCTTGATTGTGCATCATCCGAGGGCAAGGGCGGTAGCTGGCATATCAATATGTCGCCCCGGAAAACTGCCTGAGTGTAGATCCCGAAATATCCTTTATCCGACACTCCCGGTTCAGTTTCGCCGGAGTGTCGGATCTTTGCGCCAGGTTGTCTTACTTCGTTAAAACACATCTTGAAAATAACGGCCGGGGTCGTCTGCTTGGATTGCAGTTGTCGATCGTCGTGGCAACAGCTCATGGTCATCTGTCCTGAACGGGCTGATCAGCCGGTTGTGCCTGACTGTTGAGAATGGGCACAAGCTAAAGCCGGCACGGCTTGATTCCGCTCTTCCCTTTTTCCTTCACTGGTTCAATATCCTGGACATCCTCGACGCAAACCTGCACGAACAGTGGTTTTCTGCCTCTGCGTCGGCGGCGAAAGCGCTGTATGATTTTTATTCGCCGACCGGTGATGTGTGCCGCACCGGGCTCGGCAGCTCCTTCAATGCTGTTCGTTACATAGGAGATTTTACATAAGGTGTTTATAGAAACGCCCTAGCCATATATCGTAGCTGCATCGCCTTGACCATCCGATTACTGCATGTTATGAGAAAGAGAATGATCTGAAATTTTCGATTATTATTATCGAATCGAGGATTTGCCGTATGTATCCACAGCCATCTTTCCCTGTATATTTCATGAACCCGATACAAAGTGATCAAAAGCACTTTTTCTGATTGCGACTGGCCGAAATATCTGATCGTTATTCGCTGAGTGGTTTGCAAGGACATGGATGGAGAATGAAAAGACGACCTGCTGTTCCCAGGGTTTGATAGATCAGGCCTGATTTGAACGTAAAACATGTGAGTGGTTGAACAGATGGAAAGCAAGACCAACAGGATTGATGGCCCTGAACACCTCGCCGTCGAATCAGATCAAGCCGGTGCCACGCCTGGAAAAGTCAAGTTTGAGGTATTTGGTGAGGAAATGATCGAAAAGGAGGTCAAACTCAGCGGAAACAGCGGCAGAGTGTATTTGCCTCCGGCCTGGGTAGGCCACCGTGTGAAGATTATCAGATTAGACTGAGGACGAGCTGAAAAAAATGAATCCAGATGAAATAAGCGCCTCTATCAGGAAGATGAGACTCGATGATATCGACGATATCAAGAGAATTTACCAGCATATCACCCAGTAAGCCCTTCTTCAAGATTTCAGAGAGTTGGTGGAAAATCCTTGCGAAAAACGGGCTCTGGAGTCGAATTGCTTTGTGGCCGAATTCGAAGACAAGGTCGTGGGCTTTATGATCAGTTTCGTTATCGCCTTCAGCTTCGGTATGGAAAGAAGTGCCTGGATCGCCACCATTGAGTAGAGCCGAAGTACATGGGGAAACAGATTGGAACCCGGTTAGCCAGGGAGATCTTTGCATTTTACAAAGACCAGAGCATCACCAATCTTTACGCCTCCGTCCAGTGGGATGCCACAGATGTCGTCTCCTTTTTCAAGACATTGGGATTTCATCGAAGCGACTTCATTAACCTGCAAAAATCGCTGTAGTCCTGCTTTTCATTCCTCCTCTCTTCCGTAAAGAAATAAAGGGCCCCAGGTCCATGGTGCCCTCGAGGCCAGCCTTTTGTTGAGTGGGTGCCTTCAGGTGTGACTCTGTCACCGAGTTCGACCTCCCGGCAAAGACCATCCACGTTGTGGCGTGGATGGTCTTTGCACTTTGTTCTTTGCCAACACCCGTCGAAACTTCCACGGGACCTTTACCGCGGCCGTCTTACCGCTTTTTCGCAGGGACTTTTTTGACCAGCGGCCATTTGTCGAAAAAGGTGTTGTAATACAAAAAGCACATAAGCCAGACGAATTGACCTGCCAGAACTCCCATGACCGGGTAGCCCCAACCCAGGTCGGTACCGCCAAACGGGATGTACTTGAATGCCTTTATCCAGAAAAATCCGAATCCAAGACCCACGATCCACCATATGCCGATGCGGATAAAAATTCGCAGGGCCTGATTTTCGACCATTGCCGCCGTTGGCCAATCATCAAACACATGGTGCCACAGCAGGGTGGCGATTACTACGGAGAGGGCAATCGAGGCAACGGCGACGTCCGGAGGCGCACCGGGCAGCAGATTTAATGGATGGATGAGCGTTTGCAGGACTTTTAACTGCACAAACCCCATGACAATGGTGATGATGAGGCCGATGATCCCCATCCAGGGTTGTTTCTTGGCAAAGAATTTCATGGGATAGTGTTCGCCGCCCTCTGCTGGAATCAGGAACCACCAGATAAAGCATTGGGCATAGGCGACAAAAGTTGGCCAGGATCCCATGGGTTTGGAGACGACTTCGTGTTCGCCGATCTGTAAATGAAAGAAACTCGGAATAATGAGGGCGAACCAGGCAAGAAAGCAGAAATACGAGCTCAAAGACCAGGCTCCCACACTATCCCATGGCGCCTTGATGTTCCCGGCAAAGGGCCATTTGTGAAACAAGGCGGCGTAACCGATATTGGCCATGATGACGGGGAGGGCGTAGAAGTTGCTGGCCTCCCACCCTTCAATGGCCAGTGTGACCTGTTCAGCGGTCTGGGGCAGGAAAAGTGTTGCCAGGCTGAATGGTTTCCACCACAGCCCGCTCAGCCCGACAATGACCAGAAAACCTACCACACCAACGATTAGACCGACTGCGGAATACCAGATTCCGGCCCAGGGCTGTCGGTTTGTCATCGAGTACTTACCGTAACCACCAAAGAGCAGGGCCTGCCAGATCCAGGCGTTGATGACCATCCAGAAAAACGTCGCCTCGGCAAAGACCTGGACAAATTTTCCGGTTGTTTTGGCATCCACCTCCTGCAGACCCGGTGCGCCGAAGGCCAGAATAATGGTTTTAGAAATCCATCCCCAGACCGGCCAATAGATCAGGCTCAGGATGAAGCAGGCCACAGCGGCAACGATTCCCGTTGTGATCAAGCTGCTGAAACTGCGTTTCTCGATAAATTCATCCATAACTGTTTTCACCTGTCTTGTTGTTAGGTAAGCATTCTATGCTCTCAACTCGAAGCGCTTGAGCTTTCCGGTCGCGGTTTTGGGTAGATCATCGACAAACTCGATCCAACGAGGATATTTGTAGTGGGCGAGCGTTTTTTTGACATACTCCTTGAGATCCTTTTTCAGTTGATCGTCCGGATTGTAGCCACGTTTCAACACAACAAACGCCTTTGGTTTGACAAGATTTTCGTCATCCGTCGCCCCGACGACGGCACATTCGAGCACCGCTGGGTGCTCGATCAGGCAGGCCTCCACCTCGACCGGAGAGACCCAGATTCCACCCACCTTGAGCATGTCATTGGTCCGACCGATGTAGTAGAAGTAGCCTTCGTCATCCAGAACGTATTTGTCATCGGTATTCAACCAGTCGCCCAGCATGGTGCTTTTCGTCTTTTGGTGCTTGTTCCAGTATGCGGCAGCGGCGCTGTCGCCTTTGACAAGCAGGGTGCCGACCTCTCCCTTCGGTACGTCCTGAAAATTTTCATCGACGATGCGGGCGTCATAGCCGGGAACGATTTTGCCCGAACTTCCCGGCTTGGCCTTGCCCGGGACGTTGGAGATGAAGATGTGGCTCAATTCGGTGGAACCGATGCCGTCGATGATCTCTACCCCGTGCCGCTCCAGCCAGCGTTTGAAGATTTCGGCCGGCAAGGCTTCGCCGGCGGAGACGCAAAGCCTGACCCCGTCGAGACTGCCCTCGTCCTGCAGCATCGAGCCGTAGAGGGTGGGGACGCCGAAGTACAGGCTTGGTCGGTAGTGGGCGATGGTGCGGTAGACTGATTCCGGGACCGGCCGCTCCGGCATCAGGACGGAGGTCGCGCCGACGCTGAAGGGGAAATACAGGCCGTTGCCGAGGCCGTAGGCGAAGAAGAGCTTGGCCGCCGAGAAGCAGATATCGTCTTCCTTGACTCCCAGGACCAGTTTGCCATAGGTCTCGGCGGCATAGACCATATCATGCTGCAGGTGGATAGTTCCCTTGGGCTGGCCGGTGGAGCCCGAGCTGTAGAGCCAGAAGCAGGCATCGTCCGGGGTGGTCGGGGCCGCCTCGAGCTCGGCGGAAGCCCCGGCAACGAAAGCATCGAAACCAATGGCGCCGGCGGGAGTCTCACCACCGGCCACGATGACATGCTTCAGGAAGCGGAGTTTGTCTTTGATCGGTTCGAACTTCTCGTAGAGATCGGCATCGATGATCAGGGCCTTTGCTCGGCTGTCATTGAGGAAATAGAGATAATCCTTTGATTTCATCAAGGTATTGAGACAGATCGGGACCGCCCCGATCTTGATGGCCCCGAAGAAGGCCTGGGGATAGACCTCGGAATCGAGCAGCAACAGGGCGACTCGATTTTCCATTTCGATGTCCAGCCCCTTGAGGGCATTGCCAACTCTATTCACCCCTTCCTGGATCTGGGCGTAGGTAAAGGCCTTGTTCCTGCAGAGAACCGCGGTCTTATCGCCTCGGCCTTCGCGGATGTTTCTGTCGACGAAGTAGTCGGCGGCGTTGAACGTTTCAGGGAGATTCAATTCAACATGCATTTTTTTTCCTCCATGTGCCTGGTTAGTTGGACAATGCCCTGGTGGGCAACGGGTGGTGTGCACTACACCCGTTAATAAGCAATAATCGGGCCAGAAAAAAAAATGGTGAAATTCAGCTGGAGAAATTTATAAAGGTAATGATTATAGGAAGATAGGATGAAATCAGAGGAAGGTTGATATTGGCATCTCATCGACCGTGGGGAAAGTTTTTTTCTTAGGGAGAAAAGTCTTTATCTGGAGATGCCTTTATTTGCGACCGCCATCGATGATTTCAACCAGAACCCCATTGAGTGCTCCCGGCTGGAGAAAGGCATAGTGTGAGCCTTCCCATACCCGTGGTTTCTGATCGATCATATCGTAATGGTTGGCGTTGAGGATCGGGATGGCGGCTGCCGTGTCCGGCACCTTAAAGGAGATGAGCATGACTCCCTCGCCATGCTTGTCGATAAATTTGTCGACATGACTGCCGCTTCTCGTGGAGCGTATCAGTTCGAACCCCACCTCGCCCACGTTATATCTGGCGACTTCGATGGCCTCCTCGGCGAAGCTGTACTCGAGGTCGGGCTCGGCCTTGCCGAAGAGTCGTCCCCACCTCTGTTTAGCCTCCTGCAGGTTCCGAACCGCGATACAGATATGGTCGATTTTATTGATGCCGATCATCGGCGATATCCTCCGTGGGCAGCGGCTGACCGCCTGGTTTCCGGCAGCCGGGGCGAAAGTGGCCGGGGTATCCGGCGTTGACGGTCAATGGAACGAACAGCCATCCGGTGGCTTGATATTGTATTTCTGAATTTTACTCCGTAGTGTGGGCAGGGAGATCTCAAGCCGCTGGGCGGCCTCGGTTCGTCTCCAGTTCAAGGCATCCAGGGTGTTCTTGATATGCTCTTTTTCGATGCTGACCAGTGAACGGATGGAACTGTCGGATTCTTCGGTCTGCCGGTACTTGCGCAGGATCTTGTCGATGTCGTTGAGCAGCAGAACACTGCCCCGCGTCTGAACCACCGCTTCGATCAGGACATTCTCGAGTTCGCGGACGTTGCCCGGCCACTGATGGACCTTCAACCGCTCCAGGACGCCGGCCTGGAAGTGCAGGACCTCGGTATTCAATCTCAGATTGATTTTCTGGAGGAAATAATCGACCAGGTCGTCGATGTCCGACAGCCGTTCGCGCAGCGGCGGCAGTTGGATGATGACCACCCGCAGGCGGTAAAAAAGATCGCGCCTGAACTCGTGCTGGTTGACCATGTTGAACAGATCGCGGTTGGTGGCGGCGATGATGCGACAGTTGGATTTCAGGGTCTCCTGGCCGCCCACCCGCATGTATTCATGGCGCTGAAGAAACCCCAGCAATTTGCCCTGCACTTCATAGGCCAGCTCCCCGATCTCGTCCAGAAAGAGGGTGCCGTTGCCGGCGAGCTCGATCTTGCCTTTCTGGGTGCGGTTGGCCCCGGTGAACGCCCCTTCCACGTGGCCGAACAACTCGCTTTCGATCAGGTTGGTGACCACCGAGCTGCAATCGAGGGTGACGAACGGTTCATTGGCGGCAATACTGTTGCGGTGAATGGCCCGGGCGACGACTTCCTTGCCGGTGCCGGTCTCGCCCTGGATCAAAACAGTCGTCCGTTTCTGACAGGCAAGGCCGATGGTTTTGAAGATCTTCCGCATCTGATCACTGTTGCCGATGATCAGGTTCGGATTGAAATCCTTCGACTGGGGCAGGCCAAAAGTCTTCTCCTCCTGCTCAGCCTCGAGGATGCTGGTAACACGCTGGATTGCATCCTCGATCAGATCGACGTCCAGCGGCTTGTGAATATAATCGAAGGCGCCTGATTTCATCGCCTCGATAGTGGTGGCCATGTCGTGATAGGCGGTGATCATGATGACCTTGGCGAGATGGCCTTCGTTGTGGATCCGGCTCAGGATCTCCAGTCCGTTGCCGTCGGGCAGGTGGATATCGATGATGACGATATCCGGCAGCTGGTCACGGAACAGGGCGAACCCGGTTTCGCCGGTTTCCGCCTTCATCACCTGATGGCCCTTTTCAGTGAAAAACATCTCCAGGGTTTCCAGGATGGATATCTCGTCATCGATCAGCAGGATCTTCAGCTTCATCGCACCGTCCTCTTATTGCACCGGGATCTGGATGGTAAAGCAGACGCCGTTGGGAAATCCATTGCGCACTTCGACCCGGCCCATATGGGCCTCGGCAATACGTTTGACGTTGTTGAGTCCCAACCCGGTGCCCCTGGCCCTGGTGGTGAAGAACGGCTTGAAAATATCGCCGATGATCTTCTCGGGGATTCCCGGCCCCTCATCGGAAACCATGATTTCCACCATCTCTCCGAGTTCCTTGTCGTACTGGCTGCGCAGATGGATCTTCTTGCCCTCCGACGAGGCCTCGACGGCGTTGAGCAGCAGGTTGAGAACGGCCTGGATGAGCAGTTGTCCGTCAATGGTCATCGGGGGAAGGTTGGGATCGAGGTCGGTCCTCAGGATGATGTTCTCCGCCTCCAGTTTCATTTCCAGCAGTTCGATCGAAGACCGCAGCAGGTCGTTCACCGACTCCTGCCTGACATTCAAGCGGATGGGTTTGGCGAAATCGAGCAGTTCCTGGAGAATCTTTTCGAGACGTTTGACCTCCCGGACTGAGATATCGACTCGTTTCTGATCGTTGCCCTGCAGGAGAGGGTTCTTTTTGAGGATCTGCAGATTCATCTGCACCGCCGACAAGGGGTTGCGGATCTCGTGCGACAGCGAGGTGGTCATCCGGCCGATGTCTGCCATCCGTTCCGATTCACGGATTTTCTGCTCCAGTTCAACGCGGGTGGTGATGTCGCGGCAGATGCCGATGACGGAAACCCTGCCGTTCCATTCGGTGACCTTGGAAAAAATTTCAGTGGGGTAGCTTTCGCCATTGCGGGCCAGGCGCAGATATTCGAGCATCGGTAGGGGATCCTTGGTCGCCAGTTTGCGAAAATAGGATGCCTTGACCTTTTTGCGGTGGCGTGGATCGACGAAGCCCCAGAACTTCTGGCCGATCATCTGCGAGGGCTGGTAGCCGTGCATCAGTCCGAGCGCGGAATTAACAAAGACCAGAACCTCATCGTGAATGACGAAAAAGCCGTCATTGATTTCCTCAACCAAAATCTTATACCGTTGCTCCGACTCCTTCAATTCAGCTGTGCGAAGGCGCACCTGTTCTTCCAGAAACTGATTCTGCTTGAGAATTTTCTCCTGCTGCATTGATTGAAACAGGTCGCTGAACCGATGGATGGTATGGGTCAGACATTGGTTGATGGATTGGATGGCATCCTGCAATTCGTCGCCCGGGATTTCTTTGATCAGCAGGGGAATGGAAATGCTGCGGAACAACTCGAAGGCCATCTGGACATCGGAGAGAGGAAAGCCGGTCATCAGCCGCATTCGCGCGATCATTTCGATAAAGCTGTTGATGCTTCTGAAATCATTGACAAACAATGCGGTTATGAATGCCTCGTAGGCCTCCGTTACTGTGGCGGTAATCTCCTCCTCCGGCCGATTGGCATACATCTCGCTGACCTGGGTCCTGAGCGAATGAACCCATTCTGCAATGATGGCGGGTTTATTATCGTCAAAAATGGCGATCAGTGAAGATCTCATAGGAGCTCTTCCGGTGGAGAAGGCTGTTGGTCCAACAATGAATGGACGGCCACTCGGAAGACAGGTGTCACTCTATCTTCCGGTGGCCGCTATGCGTAAAAGGGATACATCTCTCGCCCCTGCACCTGTCAAACACAGTCCTCTGGCCGCGTATCACAAACGGCTGGAGCAGGGCAGGGGGTTTTGTCAAAATTTGAAAGAGAAACTGAAACACTGATCTTCCAGATCACTTGACGAAAAAGATGCAAGGGGCCGTCGCTACGCTTTTTTGAAAATATAGTTCAATTGGCCGTTGGCCAGGTGATTGGCGACGGTGCTCATCGGCATGCCGATCTTAACCTCGGCCAGGTCGAGATCGCCATCGAGACGTCCGAAAACCTGATATTCGCCGTAGTCGAGCATGGCGATGCTGTACGGAACGTCTTTTTCAAAGCCCACCGGGGCGTACTGGAGCTGGCTGTACGATACCAGCTTGCCGGTTCCGCTGACCTCGCGCCACTCCATGTCGCTCGACAGGCATGCCGCACAGTCGGCCCGGGGTGGAAAAAATTTCGCCCCACAGCTTTTGCAGACTGTATACATGACCTTGCCGCCTTCCAGGTGGTCGATGAAATCGTTGACCCGGGTTGTCTTGGTGAAGCTCACCGTGCCGAATTTGCCGAAGCGGACATCTTCCTTTTTTTCACTCATCTCATCCTCCAGATTACTCGTTGCCAAGAATGGTTACGTTGCCGTAGATGCCCACCCCACCGATGTTGTGCACCAAGCCGATCTGCGGATCCTTGACCTGAATGTCGCCGGCTTCACCCCGCAGCTGCAGGACAATCGTGCGGACCTGGCTGCCGCCGGTGGCGCCGATCGGGTGGCCTTTGGAGAGCAGGCCGCCGTCGACGTTGACCGGAATGCTTCCCTCTTTATATGTCTCTTTGCCCCGGATCAGCTCCTTGGCCCCGCCTGGCTCGGCGAATCCCAGGGCCTCGTAGGCCAGCAGCTCGGCGATGGTGAAGCAGTCGTGGACCTCGGCGACATCGATATCCTTGGGCCCGACTCCGGCCATGGCGTAGGCCTCTTTGGCCGCCTGTTCCGCCGCCTTCAGGGCAAAGAGACGATCCCGGCCGGCCAGGTTGACGCTGGCGCTGGCGGTGCCGATCCCCTTGATCCACACCGGTTTCTTGCTGAACGATTTGGCCTTTTCGGCGCTGGCGACGATCAGGCACGAGGTGCCGTCGGCGTTGGCGCAGCAATCACCGACCCGCAGCGGACTGGAGACCGGGCCCGACATCATGTTCTTGGGATCGGTGAAGTTTTCCAGAGCGACGGCCTTGCGGAAGACTGCCCGGTCGTTGAGCTGGCCGTAGGTGGAGGCCTTGACCCGTACTGCCGCCAGATCCTCGGGGGTGGTGCCGTACTTGTCCATATGGGCCTGGGCGTGCATCGCGTAATAGGCCGGCATCATCGTTCCGAAGGGGCTCTCCCACTGGATGTCGGCGCCGCGGCCCATCCGTTCCTGGCTCTCGGCCGAAGAGATCTCCGACATCTTCTGCAGGCCGATGACGGCGACGACGTCGTGGAGGCCGGAGGCCACCATGGCGTAGGCCATCTTGAGGCCGGTGCTCGACGACGAGCACAGGGTTTCGATATAGAAGGTCGGCTGCGGGTTGAGGCCGAGGTACTCGGCCACGACGGCCGACGGTGACCGCTGCTTGTCATATTCCGGGGCCGAGCACAGGATCGAGGCATCGATATCCTTGGCGGTGATCCCGGCGTCGGTGATAGCCTCCTTGAAGCCCTCGAACGCCAGTTCCCTGATCGATCCCGGATAATTACGGACAAATTTACTCTGCCCAACACCTATTATGGCTACTTTTTTCATAGCTGTGTCCTTTTTGAGACGAGCGCCCGGCCTGGCATCTGTGTTCAGAAAACACCCGGCGCAAGGCGCTCATACCCCCCTGCGGGGTGTTAGATGTATTGGCCGCCGTCGACCTTGATGCATTCGCCGGTGATATGCTTGGCCTTGTCCGATGCCAGGAAGGCGATCAGGTTGGCCAGGTCATCGGGCTCGCCGACCCGTTTGAGGACGATCTCGGCCATTGCCATATCGACGATCTTGTCGCGGGCCTCGGATTCCTTCAGCATCGGGGTCTCGATGAGACCGGGAGCGACGGCGTTGACCGTGATCCCGAAGGCCCCAAGTTCCTTGGCTACCGCTTTGGTGTAGCCGATGATGCCGGCCTTGGAGGCGCTGTAGTTGGACTGGCCGAACTTGCCGCGCAGGCCGTTGATCGAGGTAACGTTGACGATCCGTCCGTACTTCTGGTCTTTGAGCAGCGGAGCGGTGTGGCGGGTGAAATTGAAGTAGCCCTTGAGGTTGACCTCCAGGACCCGATCCCACTGCTCTTCGGTCATCTTCCAGCACACGCCGTCCCAGTTCATCCCGGCGTTGTTGACCAGGATGTCGACGCGACCGAAGGCCTCGAGGGCGGCCTTGACCACCGCCTCGGACTCGGTGAAGGAGGCGATGTCGCACTTGACGCAGATCGCCTTGCGCCCCATGCCTTCGATCTCTTTGACGATCGCTTCGGCCTCTTCCTTGTGGCTGCGGTAAGTCAGGCAGACATTGGCGCCTTCCCTGGCCAGCATCAGGGAGACGGCGGTGCCGATACCCTGGGAGCCACCGGTGACGATGGCATTCTTATTTTCCAGTAACATAGTTTTCTCTCTAATATTGTTATTTTTTCTCAGTCGGCATCAAACTCTCGATCAGCTCATCGGTCCAGGGAACGCCTTTTGCCAACCCCTGGCGAAGTTTGACAAAGTCTATTTCACGACCGGTCTCTTTGGTTCCCTCGTTAAAAGCGCGGAAACCTGTCCTGGCTTCATTCATCATATTCAACGCCAACCAGGCCCGGGAGTTTTCCTTATTCTGATTCCAGGCCTGCAGCTTCGGTTTGCGCAGTTCTTCAAGACTCTTGGTCATACACTCGGGGAAGGTCTCGAGGAGTTTAGCACACATCTCTTCAACCTTCTGGTCTAACAGACTGAGGTCAACAACGCCTTCTTTGAGCAAAGCCCGACCTTCTTTGAGTGCAGCGCCGGTCTTAAACTCGCCATGGATCACCCGACCGTATTCGTCGAGCATCTGATCGGTAATAACCATGGGGTTGGCGATGAACTTGCCGTTCACCTTCAACGCGGGCACCAGGTCACCAATGATGCCAAGCCGTGCCGCCTTATGAGCAGAGAACGGCTCACAGAGCGTGCCGGAGATCATGGCCTGCTCACAGCCAATCATCACCGGTAAAAAGTCGGTTGCACCGCCGATAGCAGCCGAACCGTGCTTGGGACCGGCCTGACCAAAATTCGCCAGATCCTGGGCGATGGTAAAGTCGCAGGCCATGCCGATTTCCTGGCCCCCGCCGATCCGCATGCCATTAACCCGGGAAATTACCGGCTTGTCGCAAGCAAGAATCGCCGAAACCATATCATTGAACAGTCGCATGTACTGCCGATATTCCTGAGGATTGCCCGCATAATACTCGGCATATTCCTTGGTGTTTCCTCCGGTACAGAATGCTCTGTCGCCAGTACCGGTGAAGACCACGGCGTTGACTTCACGGTCAACGGATGCACGGCGAAAGGCGAGAATGGTGGCTTTCACCATATCCGTTGTATAGGAGTTGTACTGTTTTGGGTTGTTGAAAATTATCCAGGCATTGAACAAACCTTCGGCCACACTGCCATCAAGACGTTTTGCCGGTCGCTTCTCATATAACACCATGCCGTCGCAGAGTTTTTCCACGTCCCGATCGATCAGGTTGTGATCAATCAGATGCTCCGGTGCCGTTTTGGCGATAACTTCATCCGTTTTACTCATGCTCTATCCTCTTTTTAATTTTGATGTTACGGTACCATGATGGGACGCTGGTTGATCTTGCGCTGGTGCGCCATCTCGAACACCTCGTTGATGGAGTCCAGCGGGAAGGTCTTGACAAACGGTTTGAGATCCATCTTGCCGGCCAGGATCAGGTCGACGACCGGTCGATAGTATTCCGGCACGCAGCCCCAGTTGCCTCGAGCCGTCGCATTGAAGGCCATCAGGTTGGAGAGACGGAGTTCGGCGGTGTCAAGGGTGAAGCCGACGACCGACAGGTGGGCGCCGAAGGTCAGCAGGCCGAAGGCGGTCTTCTGGCCGGCGGCGGTGCCGGAGGTCTCGA
The DNA here is from genome assembly GCF_014201505.1 of Desulfoprunum benzoelyticum. Classification (GTDB taxonomy): domain Bacteria; phylum Desulfobacterota; class Desulfobulbia; order Desulfobulbales; family Desulfocapsaceae; genus Desulfoprunum; species Desulfoprunum benzoelyticum. The sequence continues at coordinate 78,456 of NZ_JACHEO010000014.1, forward strand.
AAATCTTGATATGGGTGGTCGATCGCCCCGTCTCCTTGGCCACGCCGTACACCTTCTTGCGCAGATCCTTGAAGGGGATCTCCTTGACATTGAAGGTCGCATCGACATAGGAGGACAGGTTTTCGAGTTTCTGCGAATCGACATCGATGGCCACCACCGCGGCCCCGAAGCTCTTGGCCAGCAGGGCGCCGAAACCGCCGACGCCGCCGACGCCGATGAACACGGCCAGGTCCTTCTCGGACAGACCGGCCTCGATGATGGCCTGATAGGGAGTGGTGATGGCATCGGCCACGACCGACAGCTCCTCCAGGGTGATGCCGGTGGCGCTGATCGGTTTCATGTTTTCGTCGACCGGGACGTTGCACAGCTGCTTGGCCGGCACGACGATGTGGCTGGCGAAGCCACCCTGGATGTCGTTGCCCGGCATCTTCTGGAAGCTGCAGATGTTGCCGCGGCCTTCCTTGCAGGATTCGCATTCGCCGCAGGGCATGACTGCCGGGACCACGACGGCGCATTTGGCCCATGCTTCGGCGCCCGGGCCGGTAGCCTCGACGATACCGCTGATTTCATGTCCCAGGGTCAGCGGCAGAGATGACTTGATCGGAACACCGTCATAGTAGAACCCCAGATCGGTGTGGCACACTCCGCAGCCGCTGACTTTCAGCAGTACTTCGCCGGCCTTCGGCTCAGGGAGGGGGGCTTCAACCCGTTCCAGCGGTTGTTTGGGGCTGACCATCTGCCAGGATACCATTGTTGTCATAATGACTGCTCCTTATCTTTTTTGATGTTCATAGGGGTTACAAATCATGAATGAAATGTTCTTGTCCGTTATAAATGAGAAATTTATCGCCTTTCATGCGGGCGATCATCAGCATGCCAAGATCCTGGGCGAGATGCAGTCCCATGTGCGTGATGCCTGACCTGGAGATGATGGCCGGAATCTCCATCAACGCAGCCTTCATGACAATTTCCGAGGTGAGGCGGCCGGTACTGTAAAATACCTTGTTGCGGCCACTGATCCGTTCCAGCCACATTTTCCCGGCGATGGTGTCGGCGGCGTTGTGGCGGCCGACATCTTCGACGAATATCTCCACATTCCCGTCGCTGCACAGCGCGCAGCCATGCACCGCCCCGGCCGATCGGTAAATCTCGTTGTACGGGGCGAGCGACTTCATCAACCGGCTCAGCTGCGACTGGCGCAGGGCGATGGGCTGCAGTTTGACGGCATAGAGCCCGTCGATCATGCAACTGAAGACGGTTCCCTGACCACAGCCGGTGGTAACCGTCCGTCCGGTCAGCTTCTCCTGGAGTTGGCCGCCGGTACCGTCTTTTGTCTGGATAGAGACGGACTCCGTCGACCAATCGACCCGGACTGATTCGATGTTCTCGATCTCGGTGATCAGGCGCTGGTTGCGCAGATACCCCAGCGCCAGCAACTCCGGTTGGGTGCCGAGCGTCATCAGGGTGACGATTTCATGACCATCGACCTGGATCGTCAGTGGCAATTCACCGGCAATTTCGACCTGCTTCGTCTCACCCTTTTCGTTGATCACCGAAACGGTATGGGTCGGCCGCACCCCGGCATCGGTCATGCGGGGACGGTAACCGATCACCTGTTCTTCCACTCGGGTCGGCGTTTTTCTTCAAAACTTTTGAGGCCTTCGAGGGTGTCTTCAGTGTGCATCAATTGGTTGAGGAATATATCATTGACGCTTTCCATCGCGTCATCGATCGCCATCCCGACATGCTGATTGACCGCCTTTTTGTTGAGTCGGATGATCAGCGGACTGGCGTGCTGAATTTCCTTCGTCAAATTGGCCACCCCTTTTTCCAAGGCATCGTCGTCGAATACATCGCAGACGACGCCCATCTGCTGCATTGACTCGGCACTGTAGCGTTTTCCTGTCGTGCAGATCTCGATCGCCCGCGAAGGACCTACCAGACGAGGCAGACGGACTGCGGCATAGGGCGGCAGAAAACCCAGTTTGATCTCCGGTTGGCCGAATACTGCCGATCTGGCGGCCACAACCATATCGCAGGCAATGGCGACTTCCATCCCGCCTCCCAGACAGGCGCCGTTGACGGCGGCGATGGAGGGGACGGAGAGGGCGTGAATCTGCTTGAGCAGGGCGTCGAAGATACGAATCATGTCCGGAGCCAGATCAGGCTTGTGATCGAGGACTTCCACTCCGGCACACCAACTGGCCCCCTGGGCGGCGATGACCACGCATTTCAACTCGGCATCGGCGTTGAGATCCGCCAATATGGCGGTCAATTCCTGCATCATAGCCATGTTCAACACATTGTGTTTCGGACGGTTGAATGTGATCCGGGCTATTCCGTTCTCCTGTGTCAACTGATGATACGTAAGCTCCATGATTTTCTTACCCTTTGATTCTAGATTTTTGAAAAGGATCGCTGCTGTTGGGAGATGACCTGCTCTATATATTGCGTTCCAGATTAATGGTTTTGGATGGACTGAATTGATTCGCACTGAAAAAATGGATCAATCCGGCATCATTCCAATCGACCAGGGTGTTGATTTTGTTGACCCCGATCTGGCGCAGATGATCGATGAATTCGTCCATCAATTTTTTCCCGACTCCCCGGTGCTGATAGGCGGGATCGATACCGATGGTATCCATACTCGCGACTTCCTGCAGAATACCGAATTGTCCCATGTAGAGCTCGCCCATCAGAAAGCCGATGACGACGCCATTGTCTTCGGCCACAAACGAGGTGGGCAGATAATCTTTGGAGGAGAAAAGTCGTTCAAACTTGAGCTGGTAATATTCAAGACGAGAAGTCTTGACAATTTTCTCATCGATCTTGAGGATGGCCTCGAGATCGTTTTCCGTCATCAGTCGTGTGGTAATGGTATCTTCGGTCATGGGAGCACCTTTTCAGTCGAAGTGGTTTTCTCTTTACCGCCCTTGCGTACGATGGTTCGCTGGTCCAGCGGCAGCGGCGCCGGTACCGGGCCGCCGACGATCTTGGTGACCGCACCGAACCGGGAGGGACAGGCGTTGAGGCAGGTGCCGCATTTGATGCATTTGTCCTGATCGATGACATGGACCACGCCCTTGCCGCCGTCGATGGCCTCGACGGGGCAGCTCCGGGCGCAGATCATGCACGCCTGGCATTTGGCCGGGTCGATATAGTAGGAAGCCACCTCTTCGAACAGCCGCTTGATCTCGTCGAGGCTGAAATGATCTTCGTAGGTGGTTTCATCCTCCAGGCAGACAGTCAGTTTTTCGTGTTTTTCAATCTTGATATAGGGGACCAGCCGGGTGATATCGGACATGACCTCTTCCAGCCGGGCCGGCGAGATTTCCTCGGATTGACCGATGGGACCGAGCTCCTTGATCGTTTTGCAGAAACCGTCCACCTCCGAGGCAAACAGGTTGCCTTCACCGCCCGACATGAAGGCAATGTGCAGCCGCCGGGGATTGAGGCCGATATGCTCAAAGATCTTTTTGCTCAGCAGGGCGAGGTTCAGGGCATGATAGTTGCCATGGGTGATGTAGTTGCATTCACCCAGCCGGCATCCGCCGATGAAGACACCATCCGCTCCCTTGGCGAAGGCCCTCAGGATGTGCGCCAGATCAACCCGGCCCGAGCACATCAAGCGAACCAGCCTCATATTCGTCGAGTATTGCAGTCTGGAAACTCCAGCCAGGTCAGCCGCCCCGTATACTCACCAGTGGCAGACAAACCCGATGATTCTGGGGGTGAACATGTGTCCTTTACTCATGGTTTGTTCTCTCCTTGCTTGTCATTGTACTTCTATCGGTTCGGGAAGCAGCGCATCGATCTGGCTTTCGATCTCCAGGTCGGTGAAATGTTTCAGGACAATTGCCCCGGTGGGACAGACGGCGTTGCACAGCCCGTCTCCCTTGCAGATCACCGGGTTGACGACTGCCTTCTCTCCCTGCCTGGTCTTGCGCAGTTCAATGGCATCGTAGGTGCAGACCTCGACACAGGCGCCGCAACCCATGCATTGTTTCTCGTTGACCTCGCAAACCGCCCCGGACACGGTGACGATGTCGTTGGACAAGAGGGTCAGGGCCCGGCCGGCCGCGCCGTAGGCCTGGTTGACCGCCTCGGGCATGTGCTTGGGATAGTGGGCCATGCCGCAGAGAAAGACGCCATCGGTGGCGAATTCCACCGGCCGGAGTTTGACGTGGCCTTCCTGGAAGAAGCCGTCCGGTCCCAGCGGCACCTTGAACAGGCTGGCAATCTCCTGGGCGCCGCGCGATGGAACAATGGCCGCGGCCAGGACCACCAGGTCGGCGTCGAAGGCAATCTTGCTGCCGAGGATCGAGTCAGTCACCGCCACCTGCAGCACGGCCCGGCCGTCGTCGGCCTCGGCCGCCTCCACCGTCGGCGGATCTTCCGGAGTCCAGCGGATGAAGCGCACGCCTTGATGGGAGGCCTCACGGTAGTAGTTTTCGTTGAAGCCGTAGGTCCGCATATCCCGGAAGGCGATGACGACGTCCATCTCCGGGTTGATCGCCTTGAGTTGCAGGGCGTTCTTGACGCTGTGGCTGCAGCAGACCCGGCTACAGTAGTTGCGGTCCTGGTTGCGGCAGCCGACACACTGGATCATCACCACGCCCTGGGCCCCGGTGACGGCCGCATCGCTTTTGGCGAGGCGTTCTCCCAGCTCCAGGTGGGTCAGGACGCGGTCGTCCTGACCGTACAGGTACTCGGTGGGTTTGTACTCTTCGGCGCCGATGGCGATGACCGCGGCCCCGTGCTCGATGACCGCCGGTCCCCGCTCCGAGGTGATCCGGGTCACGAAGTTGCCGATGTAACCGGTGGCCTCGGTAATCACCGCCTCGTTGTAGACGTGGATCGCCGGATGACGGTAGATCCTGCGGATCAGTCGGGTAAGATCGGCCTGGACGTTCTTCCCGTCGATGGTGGAATGCAGCCGGCGGGCGTTGCCGCCCAGTTCGGCCTCTTTCTCCAGCAGGTAGACGTCGTGGCCTTGATCGGCAATCGACAGGGCGCAGGTCATGCCGGCCAGACCGCCGCCGACCACCAGGGCCGCTCTGTTGACCGGCAGGTCGAATTCCTGCAGCGGTTCGAGTTTGATGGAGCGGGCCACCGACATGCGGACGATATCCTTGGCCTTGGCCGTGGCCGCCTCCTTCTCGCGGGCATGGCACCAGGAGCAGTGCTCGCGGATATTGGCCATATCGAGATAGTACTTGTTGATCCCAGCTTCCTGCAGGGTGTCGCGGAACAGTGCTTCCAGCGTCCGCGGGCTACAGGCGGCGATCACCACCCGATTGAGCGACTTCTCCTTGACGGTATCGACGATCGCCTTCATCGAGTTGGTCGCGCAGGAAAACAGCTGGTTCTGGACATGGACCACATTGGGCAGCGTCTGGACGTAGGCGACCGTATCCGGAACGTCGACCACCCGGCTGATATTGGCGCCGCAGTGGCAGACGAACACACCGATACGCGGCTCTGCCGCGGTGTTGTCGGTCTCCGGAGGGTAGACTCTTTCGGTAGTCAAGCGGCCCCGGCGGGAGTTGAGCAGCTCGCCGCACTGAGCACCGGCGGCACTGGCGGTAAAGACCGATTCCGGAATATCCAACGGCCCCTGGAAGGCGCCGCTGACAAAGATCCCAGGCCGGGTGGTGGCCATCGGGTTGGCGGAGTCGATCTGACAGAAGCCGTGACCGTTGACCTCGATGCCGAACTTTTTCGCCAGGCCCTGATAATCCTTGGGCGGGTTGAGCCCGACCGAGAGGACCACCATCTCGAACTGTTCCTCCTTGACCCCCTCGTCGGCCGTGGCGTAGCGGACGATGACGTTTTTGGTCTCCGGGTCTTCGCCGACGATGGAGGCGTAGCTGCGGATAAAGCGGACGTTCGGAAGCTGCTGGGTCCGCTGGTAGAAGGTCTCGAAGCCCTTGCCGTAGGCGCGGACATCGTTGTGGAAGATCGTGCAGGGAGTTTCGCTGTTGTGATCCTTCGTCAGGATGACCTGTTTCTGGGCGTAGGTGCAGCAGACCGACGAGCAGTAGCCGTTGTCGCCTGCGGTATCGCGGCGGGAGCCGACGCACTGGATCCAGGCGACGTTATGGGGATGACGTCTGTCCGAGGCGCGCAGGATCTCGCCTTCGTACGGACCGGTGGCGCACATCAGCCGTTCGTAGTCCATGCCGGTGACGACGTTCTGCAGCCGGCCGTAGCCATACTCGTCCCGGACTTTGGGATCGAAGACGTCATAGCCGGGGGAGAGAATGACCGCCCCCACCTTCAACTCGATCTTCTCCGGGGTCTGGTGCAGGTCGATGGCGTCGTTCTTGCACGCCCCCTCGCAGATCCGGCATTTCTTTTCCTTCAGGTACAGGCAGCTCTCATCGATGTAGGTGATCAACGGGATGGCCTGGGCGAAGTAGATATGCACGGCCTTGTTGTCGGAGATCTCCTGGTTGTACTGATCGGGATACTCTACTGGGCAATACTCGACGCAGACGCCGCAACCGGTGCATCTGTCTTCGATGATGTAACGCGGTTTCTTGGTCAGCTGGATGGTAAAATCGCCTGCCTCGCCATGAACGCTGTCAACTTCAGTATAGGTAAGAACCTTGATATTGGGATGCCGGCCGACCTCGACCAGTTTCGGTGAAAGTATTCACATCGAGCAGTCGTTGGTCGGATACGTCTTGTCCAGCTGCGCCATGTGACCGCCGATGGCAGGCCCCTTTTCGATCAGGTAGACCTTGAAGCCGGCCGTGGCCAGATCCAGCGACGCCTGAATGCCGCTGATTCCGCCGCCGACCACGATGACGTCTCCAAAGTTGCCTTGGGCGAAACCATCACTGGGTTGTGCAATCAATTGGTTTTCCACGGTTTATTTCCTTTTTTTCGAAGGATTAGAAGCGTTATTTGAGATCTTTTGTCGAGGCGGACATTCTGGCCACGGAATCCATGACCTTCTGCTTGCCGTGTCTTTCGATCAACGACGCCAGCCCGATCTCCAGTTCCTCCTGGGGATCGCCGATCTCGACCTCTTCCTCGCGCTCCTCGACGATCAGGGCGTCGGTGATGCACCATTTGACGCACAGGGGCTCGTCTTCGCCTTCACACATGTCGCATTTGAGCGGCAGGCCGGAATCGGGCTCCTTGAATTCGGCCCGGGAGGGGCAGGGAGACCGGCAGAAGGCGCATTCCTCGTATTCCTTGCCGTCGATGATGTACTTGTCCCGCCCGGCGCATTCGGCCCCGGCCGACTCGCCGGCGTACACCGGCACGTAGATGTCTTCCAGCGGGTGACGAATGACCCGGATGCGGGATCGGGCCGGGTTGTTGCTGCTGTATTTGGGCAGGGCATGAAAGGCCGAGCAGATCATTTCACAGGCACGGCAACCGTTGCACAGGTCAGCATTTATTTTAATTGTTTTGACGATCTTTTTTTCAGTTGCCAAAATTACACCTCCTTGCCGGTCTCGGCCGGGGTCGTCTCGGAAGGCGTATCCTCATTTTCCGAATAGATGCCGCGCTTCTGAAACTCTTCATAGACATAGTCCAGTCCCAGATCGCGCAGCGACTCCTCGGTGGGGATACCCTGCTCGTTCCATCCTTTAAATGCGTAGTAGGTGTCTAAAAGCTCTTTTTCAAGTTCCGGGAAGCGCTTCTTCCAATGATTTTCGGGTGGCTTGTCATCTTTTCTGCGCACACCTCTTGTGGTGTTGATGGCCCGCACCAGGGTACGATAGCGCTTGGCTGCCTTCGTCAAGCTCTCTTCGTCCATGGCAAATCCAGCCCCGGCGGAAATGAATTTTGGATAGTTGTGAATATGGTAGGGCGGTTTGAGCGGAAACGATGACAAACCGGCACACATACCCAAAGCATCGTCGATGTAGTGCATCCGTTCCTGCCAATCAACGATATCGCAGCACATCGCCGGGGTGGGGTAGAACGGGATCGAATTGTCCCCGCGCAGTTCCCAGTCCAGGAAATACTGCTTGAATTTTTCGTCCGGTACCTGGAACCAGTCCTTGACGAAAGTCTCCCGCTCTTCGCGGGTGGGGAATGGCGCTTGCGGGAACTGTCCCTCGATCTGAGTGATGTTCAGTTTCTCGCCGGTTGCGTACATCAGAAAATAGATGGGGTTGAGCATGGACAACTTGAGAGGCAGCTGCTCCGTCTTTTTTATATTGTTGTGGGCATACTTCTCAGCTCCGTTACCGATCTGCTTGGCGGCCCAGTAGGTGCCGTTGGCCAGCACATCGCCGATTCCTTCCCGCCGGACGATGTGGTCGAGCAGCCAGTAAAACCGCCCTTCGTTGTCGTCGGGCATCCCCGGGAAATCATCCTTGCTCAGGATCCCGGCCTCCAGAAGCTCCAGGGCGAAGGCCATGACCTGCGGGGCGGAAAATCCGTCAACCCCATGCTCGGTGGCGGCCTGGGCAATCCCTAGGCCGAACTGCAGGTCGGAAAAAGCCGCCATGGTGTAGGTGAGTTTGGAGAAACATTTCATCATATATGTCGGCTTATCCGGTGGCGAAATGGTCGCGCCACATTTCATCGGACAATTGTAGCAGCTGATCAAACGTGTCTGCATGCCCTCCATGGTTGATGTCCAATCCTCGGCGATCTGATCGGTCCAGAAATTTTTACGACGCTCGCGTGAATTGCCCCACATGAAATTTTCGGTATGCCACTTCTCATCGTGGGTTTTCATCTCCTGGGGCGATCCCAGTCCCGAAAGGATGGCCATGACTCCAGGGATCGGATTCTTTTCACGGAACTGGATGTACTGCAAAACCTCGTTGCAGAGGCCAATAAATTCAGCAGGCTTCGCTGTATGAATATCCTTGGTCCCGCGGACGACAATGGCTTTTACTCCCTTGTCACCCATTACCGCCCCGAGTCCGCCGCGACTGGCACTGGAGCGACCTTGTTCTATAGAGGCGAAGTAGACCCGATTCTCTCCCGCCATGCCGATGGCCGCGACCTGGGCCTTGGGTTCGTTGAGCTCATCGCAAATCAGCTTTGCTGTTTCAATGGCGCCTTTGCCTTTCAGGTGAGAGGCGTCACGGATCTCAACCTTGTCGTTATTTATCCATATGTAGACGAGGTCGGGAGATTTGCCGCGAAGGATTACCTTGTCATAACCGGCATACTTCAATTCCGGGGCCCAGAATCCGCCCATCATGGAAAAGGCCAGCAACTGATTCACCGGCGAAATGGTGGTGACGATAGTCCGGTTGCAGCCTATGGCCGGTGTTCCGCACAAAAGACCGGTGCCGAAAATCAGCAGGTTTTTAGGCGAAAAGGCTTCTACTTCCGGGGCTACCCGGTCCCACATGATCTTGGCGTTGGTCCCCAATCCCCCCAGATACAGTTGGCTGTCCTCGGGATTGCTGGCAACCCGCTCGATATTGCCGCGGGTCAGATCAATCTCCAGATTATATCCAGTCTCTGCGTATCTCATTGTCTTTTCCTTGTACTGTCGCTAGTTTACTTGAGATTTACCGGTAAATCAGAACCAACCGGAAAATCCACTATTGAGACTCTCAGGATGTATTTCATCCGTTTGCTGGCCCAAGCTACATTGCTTCCTGGACTATTTCTGTAATATCTTTAATTTCCAGCAAGTCACCATATTCGAGGTTGAGGCGGCTTTCCTCGAAGTTGGTAATGCAATATGGGCAACTGGTTGCCAGCACCTGAGCGCCAGTTTGAACCGCCTGATTCAACCTGATATCGGAAAATCTCTGGTCCTGTGGCGTGTCCATCCATATTCGTCCGCCGCCACCACCACAACACAGGCTGTCACGGCGCGATTCGGCCATCTCAACCAGTTCAAGTCCGGCTATCCTGGTCAAGACGGTACGGGGCTGGTCATATATATTGTTGTGCCTGCCGAGATAGCAGGGATCATGATAGGTGACTTTCTTCTCAAAGGGATGGTTGAGCTGGAGGCGTCCCTGGTTGAGCAGTTCCAGCAGATATTCACTGACATGGACAACTTCAAAGTTGACCATGAATTCGGGATATTCGTTTTTAAAAGTGTGGTAGCAGTGGGGGGACGAGACCAGGATTTTCTTTACCCCATGGTCGATAAAGGTCTTGATGTTTTCTTTGGCCAGGGACGTGAACACCTGTTCACTTCCGAACTTGCGGATACTTTCTCCGCAGCAGTTTTCCTTGTTGCCCAATATGCCGAAATCAACCCCTGCTTTTTTGAGAATCTCGGTAGTGGCAGCTGCAACCTTTTTCATTCTCGGGTCATAACTTAGATAGCAGCCGACAAAAAACAGCACCTCCATTCCTTCGGAATACGGTTTGACAGCGTACTCCTTGGCCCAATCCCCTCGTTTTTGCCGCTCTACCTGCAACGGATTCCCTTCCGAGATAAGACTCGCCCTTGCCGTGCGAGCAGACTTGACTGATGCCGGGAAGACTTCATAGCCGGCAGCAACCCGCCGCAGAGAAACGCCGAGTTCAATCTGGTTGACTCCTCTTGGACATTGCGCCGGACATCTTCCGCACGTGGTGCATCGCCAGATGTCTTCACCGTCGATTTCGGTCAGACCAAAGGTGGCCTCACGTATGATTTTACGCATACTGAATTGCCTTACCTTATTCCAGGGACAAACTGTGTCGCACAGGCCGCACTGAAAGCAGAATCTCTGTGATTGTCCGCCGGCATCTTCTATCTCTTCGACTACTTCTTTGAAAGGGGCAATGGTTTCCACTTTGTTATGTCCTCGCTCTCAGTTTAAACGTTTGATTAACATGTTACAAAATGATATATTAATCATTAATGGGTGTCAAGACTAAAATAAGCACCGAAATCTGCTCCATTGAAACCGGCTGACATGGAGACTATAGTAGCCCTTGATGCTGATTCGTTGAAATTTTATAACAAATTGTAATTATTGTTGTTCTATACTGAAATAAGGATGATGCCATGCTAACGGAAATCAACCCAGCGGAAACGAGCTCAACGGAAACCAACGAAAGTGATTGGGGTGAATACAACTATAAAAATAATATGGAGTTTGACGAAAAGGTCATTGCTGTCCTGTTGCGAGCTTCCGAGACAGTAAAAAAGGATCTCGATACCACCTATAAAAATTATGGGCTGACTTTTTCTCAGTATAACGTTCTGAGAATATTGAATAATTCTAAGAATGGCCAGAACAAGGTGAATATAGTCAGCAAGATTATGCTGGTGTCCAGTTCCAATATTACCGGTGTCACCCAGCGCTTGGAAAAAATCGGATTACTCCTGAGAAAGCAGGATCCCAGTGACGAGCGGATTACAGTTCTTGAAATTACCCCCAAAGGATCACGCATACTAAAAAACATCCAAGAAGCGCATTTATCTAAAATTAGCAGCTACTTGAATGAATTTTCCAGTCAAAAGAAAAAAAGTTTGTTTGAAGACTTGAAAAAGGTCTACAGGGATTTCCGACGCTAAAAGTTAGTTTCCTTGAGAACAAAATGGTTGACGCCGAATATATTAACATGTTATGCAAAATATAATATTGGTATCTTGGATGATCGCTGTTTTCCCAACAATGCTTGATAAAAGAGCAGGAGGATATTTTGAAAATTCTTACTACCGTAAAAAAAGTGGTTGATGTGGAATTGACCATCCGCGTGGAGTCGGGGGCCATTGTCGAAGAGGGGCTGCAGTATGTCATGAATGCCTGGGACGAAAATGCGGTGGAAGCCTCTGTCCAGCTCAAGGAAAACAATGGCGCGGAGACAACGCTGGTCAGTATTGGCGGCGGCGATGACAACATCCAGATTATCCGTCGCGGTTATGCCATGGGTATTGACAACGGTGTCCAGGTCGATGACCCGCTGCTTGCCGGAGCGGATTCCTTTGTCCTGGCCAGGGTGCTGCAAAAGGTTTGCGAAAAGGGAAGTTACGATCTGATCATAACCGGCAAACAGGCCCAGGACACCGACAATGGTCAAACCGGAATAATTCTGGCCGAGAACCTTGGGATACCCTGCGTCAGCAACGTAGTCGCCATGGACGTAATAGACGACAAGCACATAAAAGCGACGCGGCTGGGCGACGGCGGCAAGGAGATCGTGGAAGTGACGTTGCCGGCGGTTGTCACGGTCAGCGACAGTATCAATGAACCGAGACTGCCGCAAATGCGTGGTCTTATGATGGCCAAGAAAAAGAAGATCGATGTCATGGATCTGGCCGCACTCGGCACCTCTTTAGACGAGGTTGGAGGGAAGGACATTCGCTCTGAAATTGTCGAATTCAGTAGATCCCAGGCGCGTAAGGCCGGAAAAAAATATGAAGGTGATGCCGCTCAAATCACCGCCCAGGTTGTCGATCTGTTAGTGAATGAGGCCAAGGTCTTATAAAGACAACCTGTCAATTACGATGTCATTGAATTAAATACATTTATACAAGGAAAAGAAGATTATGGCTAAAGTACTCGTAATTGCGGATATCAAGCGAGGTGAGGTGAAGCGCAGCACGGCAGAACTTCTGGCAAAAGCCAGATCTATCGGTGCCGAGACTGCTGTCGTTGCTATCGGCAACAATCTGGAAGCCTTGATACCTGGCCTGGTCAGTGCCGGCTCTGAGAGTCAATATGTTGCCGATGATTTAGGTCTGGAACTGTTTTCAGCCGCCCCATACGCCTCCTGTATCGTCGACGCGGCAAACCAATTCGGCGCCGACCAGATCTGGTTCGCTTCAACAGAAAGCGGTAAAGCCGTTGCGCCCAGGGTGGCTGCCCGGCTCGGCGTGGCCTGTGCAACTGATATTACCGATGTGACCTCAACTGGGGACAATATCGAAATAACACGACCTGCCATAGCCAATAAGGTCATACAGCGGGTGAAAATAAACAGTGAAAAACTCGTTGCAGTTGTCAGGGCAGGGGCTTTTGAGATGACGGCCGAGGGCGCCGGCGGCAGCGAAAAAGTCATCCGTCTTGCAGCGCCGCCCGCTGATCTGGGGGCTGTGGTCAAGGAACTGATAGCTGATGCCAGCGGAGATATCGATCTGGGTGATGCCGCCATTGTCGTCTCAGTCGGGCGCGGTGTCAAAGATCAAAAAGGTATTGATCTGGTCAAAGCGCTGGCGGATGATCTTGGTGCCGGTTTCGGAACTTCCAGAGCCATGGTCGACAGTGGCTTGATGGGGCACAACAAACAGGTTGGCCAGACAGGAAAAATAGTGGCCCCGAAACTGTATATCGCCGTCGGCATTTCCGGTGCGATCCAGCACCTTTCGGGTATGACCGGGTCGCAGGTCATTGTGGCTGTCAACAACGATCCTGAGGCACCGATCTTCAATGTTGCCGACTACGGCATAGTAGGGGATCTTTTTGAAGTGGTTCCGATTCTCCGTCAGCAGATAAAGAACATCAAAAAGTAGTCTCTTCTGGTAACGCTTTCAAACTCAGCCCGGTTGGTGAAGGACCGGATAATCTTCTGGATTTGAACTGGGCTGAGTTTCTCGGTTTTCGAATAGCTCTTTCGTTACAGCAGGATGCGATCGTATACTTCCACTATACATACGAGTTGAGGAGATAGTTTTGAATCCCCTAGTAATGGCTTTTTTACTTGTTGTTGCCCTGAGTGTTTTCTGCTATTCAATGGTTCGCAAGATTCAGCTGCTCCAGGCCCTGGCGCCAGCCGACAGAGCGAACCACCTGAAAGAACGCTTCAAGAATATGATGGTTCTGGCCGTCGGCCAGCAACGTCTTGTCGGCAGAGCCAAGGAAAGAAGCTCCGGGATCATGCATGCCTTCATTTTCTGGGGATTCTGCATTCTGTTGATTCGTAGTTTGATGCTTTACGGCGAGGGGTTCCAAAAGGGATTTGAGCTCCCTCTCTTCGGCGCGCCACATCTGCTGGGCTATCTGTATGTTGCGTTGAAGGATCTGGTCGAGGGGATTGTCCTGGCCATGGTCATCTGGGCAATCTATCGTCGCGCCGTTGTCAAACCGGAGAGATTGCATAACACCTTCAAGGCGTATCTGGTGCTGGTGTTGATCGGCATCTTGATGGTGTCTGATCTGCTCTACGACGGGGCGCGGTTCAACCTGGTCCAATTGCCTGGTTTTTCAGGTGATATCCACATCTTCAACAATCCCCAGTATGGCTCGGAAATTCTCTGGGCGCCGTTATCGAACATGACGGCTGCGCTCATATCCGGATTCAGCCCTGAGACCCTGGCCCTGTTGATGGGTTTCATGTTCTGGCTGCACATCTGTACTCAGCTGGTCTTCCTCAATCTCCTGCCGTATGGCAAGCACTTCCATGTGATCACGGCCCTTCCCAACGTGTATCTCAAAAGCCTGGACTATCCCCATGAAAAGGCAAAACTCCTCGATATGGAGGACGAAGCGGCATGGGAAAATGAATCCTTGGGTCTCAATCACATCCACCAGCTCGACTGGAAACAGGCACTGGATCTGTTCACCTGTACCGAGTGCGGACGATGCAAGGAGGTGTGCCCTGCCTATACCACTGATAAGCCACTCAATCTGTATGATTTCAATCTCAATCTGCGGCAGGAGTTGACTGACAACGAAGCTGCCATTATCCAAAGGGCCAAACTGGTATCAGGTGCGGAACCCAGTGGCGATGAAGCCGATACGTTGAATGAAAAGGTCCTGGCCCTGAACAGTCAAAAACAATTGGTCGGCGATGTTATCGCAGAGGATACTCTCTGGGCATGCACGACATGTCGGGCCTGTGAAGAGGTGTGTCCGGTGGCGATTGAACATGTGCCGCGTATTATTGCCATGCGCCAGGGACAGACCTTGATTGCCCAATCGTATCCCAAAGAGCTGAATCCGGCTTTAAAGGGTCTTGAACGCAACGGCAATCCCTGGGGTATCGGCTATGATAAACGCGAAGAATGGGCCAAGGGACTGGGCGTTACAACCCTTGCCGAAAATTCGGACGTCGAATATCTCCTCTGGGTAGGATGTGCCGGTTCGTTTGATGACCGGGCGAAAAAAGTATCTGTCAGTCTGGTGAAGATTCTGCAGAAAGCAGGCGTCAGTTTCGGTATTCTCGGGGTGGAAGAAAAGTGTACCGGTGATTTTGCCAGAAAGGTCGGCAATGAAATGCTGTTTCAGATGCTGGCCCAGGAAAATATCGAAACACTCAATGGCTATAACGTTAAAAAAATCATCGCCGCCTGCCCGCATTGCCTCAATACACTCAAGCATGATTATCCGCAACTGGGTGGAAATTACCAGCTCATCCATCATAGCGTATTCATTGAGCAGCTTATAAAGGAAGGGAAAATCAAGCTGAACCAGGCGATGAAAGGGACGATAACATACCATGATCCATGTTATCTCGGCCGCTATAACGACATTTACCACCAGCCGAGGTCAGTGTTGCAAGCTGTTTCCAGTGATGGGATCAAGGAAATGGATCGAAGCGGCAAAGAAAGTTTTTGCTGCGGTGCCGGTGGGGGCCGAATGTGGATGGAAGAGAGCATAGGCAAAAAAATCTATCTTGAGCGGACACGGGAAATTCTCGATCTGCAGGCCACAACCGTTGCGGTGAGTTGCCCCTTCTGTCTGACGATGATCGAAGACGGGATCAAGGAAATGGAAAAGGTCGATACAGTCCGGACCAGGGATATCGCCGAACTTGTAGCGCAGTATATGGTGTAGCCTGGAAATAGACAACGCCCAGAGGGCCTGGACGATGCAATCAAGGCCCGCTGAATAGAGTTTCCTGTACACTCTGTTTTGATAAGGCCACACGTGTTGAAATTTATCGTGATTCCGGAACGATAAATTTCAACACGTGTGGCTTTTTTGCATTCACTAAGTGAAAAATCAAAAGACGATCTTTCCCCTGCGTACGTCATAGACCCCTTCATAGGTCAGGCGAAGCTGCAAAACCGAGGTGAAGGTTAAAAAGACAAGGGTCCACAGGGGATTGTCCAGGTCGGTCCCCAGCCTTTCGATTTCATGATTCAGATGCCGGATTTCAGCCGCCAGTTCCGGAACGGATTTCAGGGAACAATGGCCGCCCAACGGCAGCGGGATGCCGGCCCGAATTTCCCCGTTCTGAACGAACACGACGCCGCCGCCGGGTTTGAGTGCCTCGGAGGCGGCCAGGGCCATGTCGGCGGGGCTGCTCCCGATCACCAGCAGCCCATGGGTATCGTGGGAGACGGTGGAGGCCAGTCCGCCCAGACCGCGAGGGAATCCCTTGACGAAACCGCACCCGGTCTTGCGCCCGTCGCGGGTGATCAGAAAAGCCGGCAGGAGGTCTTCAGGTGGGGCATAGAAACCGTTTCGGACCGGCAGGGCTATTTCCTCGGCCTCGGTGACGGTGCGGTTGATAATGGTGATCACCGGTACCGTGGCAAGGCCGGGCCTTGCCGCGATCCGGAAACGGTCGGGGTGGATGTCGGTAATCTCGAAAGGACGGCTGCCTGCGACCGGATCGACCTTCTGGTATGCATCGGTCAGCAGTCGCCCCTCTTCGGCGACCAGGCCTCCCCTGGCGAAGACCAGACGGGGTGTCGGCTGTTCCAGAGACGATGTCACCAGAATATGGGCCAGGCGCCCGGGGGCGATGGCGCCGACCTCGTGGTCGAGGTGGAAATAGCGGGCCGGATTCAGGGTGGCCATCTGGATCGCCCGCACCGGGGCGATCCCATAGCGCACGGCCTCGGCGACCACCCAGTCCATGTTGCCCCGCTCGATGAGGTGATCGGCGAAGATACCATCCGATACCAGCATGATCCGGCTGGTGTCGAAGGCCTCGGCCGTGTGCACCGCCTCGATGTATTTCGGCATGTCCTCCCGAATTGAACCGTGTCGCAGCATGACATAAAATCCCAGTCGCAGGCGGGAGGTGACATCGGCTGAGTTCAACGACTCATGGCACGAGAGAACGCCAGCGTAGGCCAGAGCATTGAGTCGGTCCCAGTTGGCCCCGGTGGTATGGCCCTCGATCAATTTGCCCATGGTGCGGGCCAGGGCGAACCGCTCCAGGAGGTTTGGGTCGCGGAGTACGATCCGCAGATAGGCGACCGTCTCGCTGACGGACAGGATGTCTTTGCAGGCCATGGCTTTACGGAAATCGGCCATGGACCACAGGTCTTCTCCCTCCACTTCCGGATACGGCGGGGTCGCGGCCGGAGCCCCGCTTTTGATGGTCATCGGCCCGTGTTGCAGGCTGGCAATGATATCGAGAAAAGCGTCCACTCCCATGGCGGCGGCGAGATCATGGCCGTCGTTGAAGATGCATGTGGTGCCCCGGGCCAGGACGCTGCGGGCATAGGCGAAGGGGTTGTAGAACAGGTCCATATGGGCGTGGGCGTCGAAAAACCCCGGGATCAGGAAATCGCCGTCGGCGTCGTATATGCGGTCCGACGCTACACCCTCTGTGGAAATATCGCCGACGTGGAGAATTCTGCCGTCGCGGATGGCCACGTCGGCCCTGAGAATTTCTCCCGAATAGACATTGACGACCCGCCCGTTGCGGATGATGGTATCGGCCTGCATCTGTTTCTCCTTTCCCGATTGTCAACCTGCATCCGTTGCCGCAACGGTTATCTTCCAAAAACTCTGGCCAAACCTGATTTCCTCCAATCGGAGAATGGTTTGAACTGGGGGGAAGCGTCACGAGCCGGTGGCGGTGACCAAACCCGATTCGGCTCGTGTGATTCCCCTGAGGGCGTTTCGGCCATCATCTCCGACCCTGACAACCTCACGCTATATTTTCCCCACCTTCTCAAACAATCCGTTCTTCATGTCTTCCGCCGCCTGCGATCGAGCCTTGTAGTGCAGCAATTTACCGGTCGCCGTCATCGGTAGGTGATCGACAAAACAGTAGTAACGCGGTCGTTTGTAATTGGCAAGATTCGGGTGCTGGACGCAGAATTCATCCAGTTCTCTGGCGGTGACGGGAGCTCCTGTGGTAACGATATAGGCAACAACCACTTGCCCCCATTTCGGGTCAGGGGTGCCGACGACCAGATTGCCGTTCACCGCCGGGTGCTCATTGAGGACGGCTTCCACCTGGGTCGGGTGAATGTTTTCGCCGCCGGAGATGAACATGTCGTCCTTCCTGCCGACGATCGTCACGTATTCTTCAGCATTCCATTTGGCCAGATCGCCGATATACAGCCATCCCTTGTAATACTTGGCCTTGGCTTCGTCGATCCGGTTGACATAGGTATAGGAACACTTGCCGGCGGCCCTGACGATGACCTCGCCCACCGCCTCGTTGTTTTTGGCGACATGGTCGTCCGGTTCCGCCAGTTTGTCGACATACACGTTGACGACCGCCATGTCGTCATCGGTACAGGAGCGACCCGCCGACCCCGCCATTTCCGGGAGATCGTAGGGACGGAGAAATGTATTCCAGAAGGCCTCGGTGCTGCCATAGCCGTTGAAAATATTGGGGGTAAGCATCTGCTGGAACTTGATGCAGGCCGCCTGCTCGAGCGGGGCGCCCATGGTAATGATCCCTTTCAAACGGCTGAGGTCGCGGGGATTTTTGGTCTGCTCATCGCACAGCGCCGACAGGGTGACCGGCGCCCCGATCAGGAAGTTGATCCCGTACTTTTCTGCCAACGTCAACACCGTTGCGGCGTTGAAGTGACGGAGAGGAACCAGCCCGCCCCCGACGTAGAGCGTCGGGCACGGGCCACCTGAATACAGGCCGCCGCGATGAAACCAGGGGGTCATGTTCAACGTCTTGTCCTGCGGTGACAGCGGAAAGTGCATGATGACATCATGGGCGCTGAAAATCTCGTTGATATTGTTGAGAGGAACGCCTTTGGGTCTGCCGGTTGTTCCCGAGGTGTAGAGCCGGGTGACTTCGTCGTAAATATGGGTCGGACGGAAAATACCAGGTTCCGTGATCGGCTGGTTCTGCACGTACTGGTCGTAGGATACGGCGCCGGCAAAGGGTTTGGCGGTGCCGTACATGTCGACCATGACGACGGTTTTGGGTTTGTGGGCGGCGGTGTTCAGCGCCTTTTCAACGGTATCCGAGTCGGCGGCATCGTAGAAGAAGATCCTGGGTTTGCTGTCGTCGATGGTGGTGGCGATTTCGCCGTAGGAAAGGCGGAAATTGATCGGACAGTTGATGGCGCCGATCTTTTGCGGCGCCAGATAGATGAAGACCCACTCGGCACAGTTATACATCTGGTACATGACGACATCGGCTTTAGCGACACCGTCTCTCATGAGTGCATGGGCGAGACGGTTGCACTCCTGATTCAGTTCCTGGTAGGTCCACTGTTTGTCCCGCTCATAGCAGGTTATAGCAACCCTGTCGGCGTACCTGTGGGTGTTGCGCATAAAGCCGTTGATATAGGTGAAGTCGTTTTCGAATGTGTCCTGAAACATGGAGATATCGTAGGTAAATTGCCGATTCTGCGTCATGGGATGCTCCTTGGCTGGCATTGTTGACGGGGGGCGGTTTCCAATCAGGTTATCGCCCCCGTATCTGTTCGTATCGGCCTGTCCCCGGGTTACGTGAACAGCAGGGCCCGGCCGGTGACCATCCGGGTGATCTGATTGGTGCCGGTATAGATCT
>NZ_JACHEO010000015.1 GCF_014201505.1 Desulfoprunum benzoelyticum
GTTGTTCTGAGAGAGTACCTTACCATGGTTGGTAGGACAGATAGAGTCCCATCACGGATAAATCTGTCGAGGCTGAGTTTCAGTGGTAATCAGAATTTTTAATTCCGCTACGCAAACCCTGCTCCACTCCCGTTGCATTTCCTGCTGACCTTCTGCAACAAAGTGAGGAGAGTATTTTTCCACCAGACACTGGAGAGCATATCTTCTTTCATTGTCTTCGAGGAGAATTCTGATTTTCCCGAAGACAATGACGCTGCGAAAATGGGTCGTAAAGGTCTTCTCGATGACTTCATCCTGTGCGATAACGCAAAAACTGGCCTTGTCATTCCTGGCGATGGCATCAATCTTATGCCCCGCCCGGGCAAAATGAAAAAACAGCCGGCCATCCATATAGGCATAACTTAACGGGACCGCATACGGATACTCGTCGTCACCTGTCAGTGCCAGGACTCCCGATGTGCAGGTGTTCAATATTGCGATCGTTGCCGCTTCAGATAACAACTGCCTTTTCCTTCTCAAATCTCTGAACATTCGTATACCTGCTCGTGTGTGCAATTATGTTGACTTGATATTGTGTAATCTTCTTTTTGACACGTATGGCCTTAACGACTTCCACAGGCCTACTAAGCTGATCAACAACCAGAAAAATTCAATCAAAAATGCCGATAAATTGAATTCAAAATACAACGAAACAAGAATCAACAATGCGCCAATCAGGTTGAAAAGACTGAACTGTATCGTATTGCTGTGCAATATACCTGTCTGCAACAGAAGATAGGTGATTAAAATGCAAAAAACCCCTATGTTGCCAACAAGATCATACCAGTGATATTCCATTGTTCTCACTTCCATTCTTCAGGCCAGGAGTTGAACTGCGTCACCAACCGGAGAGGGTCGGCTCGAGCGAGGAGTCAGCCATCACCGCCCGAGCATGCCTCGAACCAGCATGTACATCCCAACGACAAGCATCGCGCTGAAAAACCACAGCCTGAACCTGGTGGGCGAAATGCGATCCCGAGTGCGCTGACCGACGTACATTCCCAGAAGCGCCGGCACAACGGCACCGACGGATGTCAACAACGCAGACGGATGGAAGCTGCCTGCCGTGGCCAGGGCGACACCCAGGGCGACGGTCGATACCGTGAATGACAACCCCAGCGCCTGCACCAGTTCGTCCTTCGAAAATCCGAGCGCACTCAAGTACGGCACTGCCGGCACAACGAAAACCCCGGTGGCTCCGGTGACAACGCCGGTGATTACGCCCATCACGGGCGACAGGCGACGTTCAAACCGCGCCGGAACCGCTAACCGGGGAAGAAAGAGCGCCAGCAGTGCATACGCAGCCAGGACACCGCCGAGTGCCATCGACGGCCACCGCGACGATCCCGAGGTCAACAGGCCAATCCCGAAGGCAGTGCCGATGCAGACGCAGATCATCATGGTCAGCAGGCGGCGGATAATCACCCCCCTGGCCGGACCGGCCAGGAACTGCCAGATGTTTGTCAATAGCGAGGGGATGAGGAGCAGGGCGGCAGCCTGTACCGGAGCCATGACCAAACCCAGAGCCCCCATCGCAACGGTCGGAAGTCCCATGCCGGTTACGCCCTTTACCCAGCCGGCAACGGTAAAGACGACCGCGACGAACGCCAATGATTCAATGGAAAGCAATGGTGGCCCCTGTCATGCCTGACGCGCTGCGCACCGGCCCCGTGCTGTTTGCCGGATCCGAGTGCAGCCAGCGGTTACGCTGCTTGTATTTTTATTGTTTCGATTACGGCATGCAGATCGGACAATACCTTCCCTGCACCATGCATTTCAAGATCTGGATTGCTCTGCGCAGCATCATTTCCAGTGCTTGCCAGCCCATCTTTCTGTTCAGTTACATACGGCGACACAGTACGTCTGTTCAAGAGACTTGGCGACGGACAGATACGATTCCCCTCATTTACGGTCGAAACGGACCAGCACCGCCGAGCGCTTCAATTGTTGATTCAAGGTAAATTCGGCCAGCGTGATCTCGCGGGCCTCGGTGTCCCGGCGATCGTCGACGATGACGTTCTTCCAGTCCAGCCGCAGCGATTGCGGCCGGACGACAAGGGTGTCGGCGGGGAAATCCATGATCCGTTTGAGGTGCAAGAGCGTATCGTCCGGCGTTTCCACCGCTTTCCTCGCCTCGTTGATATCCTCGTCGGTGGCGCCCAGCAGCTCCTTGACCTCGCGCACCTTCTCCGCCTGTGCCAGTTCGGACTGACAGAACAATTCGAACACCCTGGGCTTGCCGCAGAGGATCCGGTACATCGAGCCGAGCTGTTGCCGCCGTTCACGCAGCTCGGTCAGGTTGGCCTTGAGGGCGGCGATCCGCTCCAGCGCCACGCCGGCCAGGACCTCCAGGATGCGCTGTTTGAGCAGGATCATGGTCGCCTGCAGGTTTGTGGCCCGAGCGACGATCCGGTGGTTGGTGAAGGTCACGGCCTGCATCGAGACATTGTTCATCACGACATCCCCCTGCCGGGACGACCCGAAAACGGTCTTCTCGGTCCGATCCATCAGCAGCAGGCCGAATATCTCCTCCTCCGCCCCCGGCGGTTCGTGGTTGCTGGCATTGCGCAGCACGATCTCCATCTCATCGGCCGAGCGAAAGACCGCCTTGACCAGCGGATCGTCAAAATAGCTGTTCGGGTGCAGCCGGACCGGCCCCGGTATCACTCGGACCAGCTCGTCGCAGTAGGCGATCGCCGTTGCCACCGCCGGACCCAGTGTGCGGCGGTAGCGATGGGCGAGCCGGATGAGCGGGTCGGCAATCTCTACCACATCCTCGATCGCCTGGCGCAGATCCCGCCGACGCTGCCGCTTCCGGTGCAGATCGTTGACCGCCCCGCGCAGCCAGGTGATGCCGGCATCAAACATGGTATCGCCCTCCGAAATAGATAGTTCTTCGTCCGCCGTGCCGCTCGAGAGGTCGCCCGGAAACAACGGCGGGAGGCCAGCCCCCATCACCGATGCGGATTGGCCTCCCAGTAAACGCCTGAAAACAAGATGCCTGCTGCCCTCTCAATGGACCGCATCATCCCTCAGGCTGCGGTATCTGGTATAGAGATCGTGAATTCCGGTGCGGAGACGACGGATCTCTTCCGAGTCCTTCTTCGCAACCCAACGCGGTTCGCTGATCGAATACACCATGTTCGCCAGTTCATCGATCGAATTCTCGATCGCCTTGCACCACGCGCCGGTACAGATCGTATCGACTTCCCTTGACTCATCGATATCATGGTGAAGGATGTCCAGCGAGTCCTCGAGATTTCTGATGAAATCCCTATGACCCAGATGGAATGCATCGATCATTTCTTTCTGCATTCTCATATTCAACCTCCTGTCATTGTACATTCCGACGAGATGTTGCCATCGCTTGCACCGGCATGATCGCGGCCCCGTCGACCGGGGCGGCGTTGCTCCGACAATATCGGCATCACCCTCTCCAGCCACCGGTTATCACCGCGGCCATGGTGATGGGAACAAGCGACTCTCAGGAAAAACAATAATCACTCATTGTCGGCCGACAATCGCCGACGCCGGGGGAGATGCATCCCAAGTCCGGGTACACGCGCCGATGCCCGCCGATCGTTGATTTTCGGCGGAGCCTGACATATACTCTGCCACAGCATCCCTCCACAATCGAACCTGCCGGCCGCCTTCCGGCCGGAGAGCAACCCACATCCTCCGAGACCATCATGCACAGCGCCGCCAAACCCTACAGCCCCGAGATGCAGCACCTGAAGAACACCCGGACCCTCGTCCTTGACAGCGGCGACCCGGAGGCCAAGCGCGACGAGATCCGCCGCTATTTCCACGCCACCTGGGAACTCGACGAACGGCTGTTCGACACCCTGGCAAGCGACGCGGCCTTCACGCTGCGGGCCGACCCGCTGCGCCACCCGCTGATCTTCTACTACGGCCACACCGCCGCCTTCTACATCAACAAGCTGATCATCGCCGGCATCATCAGCGAGCGGATCAACCCCCGCTTCGAATCGATGTTCGCGGTCGGGGTCGACGAGATGTCGTGGGACGACCTCGACGAGACCCATTACGACTGGCCGAGCGTCGCCGAGGCCCAGGACTTCCGGCGCCAGGTCCGCAACCTGATCGACGCAGTCATCACCGCCCTCCCCCTGGCGCTGCCGATCACCTGGAGCAGCCCGGCCTGGGCCATCCTGATGGGTATCGAGCACGCCCGCATCCACCTCGAGACCTCGTCGGTGCTGATCCGACAGCTGCCGCTGGAACACCTGCAGACACATCCGCTGTGGCCGATCTGCCGGGAGTGGGGCGAGGCCCCGGCCAACGAGCTGCTCCCGGTGCCGGAAGGACCGGTGCGGCTGGGCAAGGACCGCAACCACCCGCTGTACGGCTGGGACAACGAATTCGGGCGGTTCGAGGAGGAGGTGACCGGGTTTGCCGCCTCGCGCAACCTCGTCTCGAACGGCGAATATCTCGCCTTCGTCGATGATCACGGTTATCAGGAACGGCGGTGGTGGACCGAGGAGGGCTGGAACTGGCGGCAGTACCGCCGAGCCGAGCACCCGATCTTCTGGATCAGGGAGGGCGAGCGCTGGTGGTTGCGGACGATGGTGGAAGAAATCGCCATGCCCTGGAACTGGCCGGTCGAGGTCAACTATCTCGAGGCCAAGGCCTTCTGCAACTGGCTGGGCGAGACGACCGGGAGGCAGCTGCGGCTGCCGACCGAGGCCGAATACGCCCGCCTCCGCCAGCTGGCCGGCCTGCCCGACCAGCCGTACTGGGACAAGGCGCCGGGCAACATCAACCTGGAGTGGTATGCCTCGTCATGCCCGGTCGACCGCTTTCAGAGCGCCGGGTTCGGCGACGTGATCGGCAACGTCTGGCAGTGGACCGAGATGCCGATCGCCGGCTTCCCCGGGTTCGAGGTCCACCCCTATTACGACGATTTTTCGACCCCGACCTTTGACGGCCGCCACAACCTGATCAAGGGCGGGTCGTGGATCTCGACCGGCAACCTGGCGACCCGCGACGCGCGCTACGCCTTCCGCCGCCACTTCTTCCAGCATGCCGGCTTCCGCTATGTCGAATCGGCGGCGGCGGTGGCGATCCCCAGCATAACCTACGAGACCGACGACCAGGTGTCGCAGTACTGCGAATTCCATTACGGCGACGACCACTTCGGGGTGCCGCAGTTCGGCAGGGCCATCGTCGACCGGGTCATGGCTCTGTACGGCGACCGCCCCCGCCGTCGCGCCCTCGACCTCGGCTGCGCCACCGGCCGGGCCACCTTCGAGCTGGCGAAATATTTCGATCAGGTGGTCGGCCTCGACTTTTCGGCCCGCTTCATCCGCATCGGCACCCGCCTCAAGGAAGAGGGCCTGGTCCAGTACACCCGGATCGAGGAGGGGGAGATCGTCAGCTACCACGAGAAGCACCTGGAGCAGTTCGGGCTCGAGGCGACACGGGACAAGGTCGAGTTCTTCCAGGCCGACGCCTGCAACCTGCCGGCCCGTTACACCGGCTATGACCTGGTGCTGGCCGCCAATCTCATCGACCGCCTCTACGATCCGGCCAAGTTCCTGGGCGAGATCCCCGCCCGGATCAATCCGGGTGGTCTGCTGGTGCTGCTCTCACCGTACACCTGGCTGTTGGAGTTCACTGACCGGGAGCGCTGGCTCGGCGGCTTCCGCCGCGACGGCGAACCGTTCTCCACCCTCGACGGCCTGAAGGAACTGCTGGCGCCGCAGTTCACGCTGCTCGCGTCCCCTGCCGACATCCCCTTCGTCATCCGCGAGACCCGGCGCAAGTACCAGCACAGTTTCGCCGAGATGACGATCTGGGAGCGCAGGCGGGCATGAAAAAACCCGGCCGGGTCGCGCTGCGGCCCGCCGGGTCCCGGCTTCTCCAGATTGTTACCTGCCGCCTACATCCGGGTGTACAGCTCCATCGTCCGCTCGCGGGTCATGATATCGGCCCAGTCCGGCCCGAGGCAGTTCTGCCACAGCGGCACCAGCCCGAGGGCGGTGGTCACCATCTTCTCCATCGCCGCCTGGTCGAGGCCCTTGGTCAGATTGCGGGGTAGGGAGATATCGTGCCTGGCCATCATCTGCCGGAATTCGGCCACGCCTTCAGGATAGATCTCGTCGAGATAGTCGAAGGCGATGCAGCAGCCGATGCCATGATGGATGCCGAGGACATAGGACAGGCCGTACGACAGGGCATGACAGGCCCCGACCTGGGAGTAGGCGATACTCATGCCGCCGAAGTAGGAGGCCATCATCAGCTTGTCGTCACGGTCGGGATGGTCCTGAAGGAAGACCTGGCGGCACAGGTCGAGCGACTTCTCGCCGTAGGCGCGGCTGAACTCGTTGATGAAGGTGCCCTGCAGCGATTCGACGTCATGGATGTAACAGTCCATGCCGGTATAGAACCACTGCTCCTTCGGCACCCCGGCGATCAGGTCCGGATCGAGGAGGATCTGGTCGTAGAGGGTGAAGTCGGAGTTGATGCCGAGCTTCTTCTCCGGCCCGGTGAGGATCGCGGTGCGCGAGATCTCGGCGCCGGTACCGGCCAGGGTCGGGACCGCGACGTGGTAGACGGCCGGGAACTTGATCAGGTCCCAGCCCTGGTAGTCGGCCGAGGAGCCGGGATTGTTGAGCATCAGCGAGACCGCCTTGGCGATGTCCATCGTGCTGCCGCCGCCGATCCCGACAACGCCGACCGGTTTTTCGAAGTGATAGGTCCGGATCTGTTTGACCAGGGCGTCGATATAGGTGGTCTTCGGTTCGTCATCGACATTGACCCGCAACAGCAGGTCACGGCCCTTGAGCGGGATCCGGCTCTCCAGCGGCTGACCGGTGAAGGCGTCATCGACCACGAAGACGAAATAGGATTCGCTGCTCGTCCGCTTGTGTTTGATGACATCGTCGAGCTGGTTGAAGGCGCCGCGGCCGAAAATTATATTCGGTACTATCCTGAAATTTCTATACATTTTGACTCCAGAGTATATGAATTGTCAATCCCGGGGGAGGATCGACCAGCCGCTCCCGCCACCCGTCATCAGTCCCCACTCTCCGTACCAGATATCAGGCCAAAACTCAAGGGGAGTTTGTTCCCGCGGAAAGCGATACTGACTGATAACACTCCGGATATGCGTTGTTTTTGAACGGTCGTTGACAACTGAAGCGGCTGTCGGCATCATCGTGTCGCCCCAGCTTCCCCTTGACAAGCTCAATGGAACAGCTAGTGTGTCAAAAGTCCGCTATTTCCGATCCCTCCGCAGCCACCAACCAGGAAGCCTGCATGAGCATTCTCGATCAGGACAGCGTGTTCACGTCGCTGCAGCAAAACGGCCCCCTCGCCACCACCGACTCGGTGCAGCTCGATTCCCCGTTCTCGAAAAAGACCAGGGAATGGCTGCTGCAGCTGCGGCACAACCGCCTCAACGTCACCAAATACCGGGCTCTGCGCAGCCAGATCTTCGAGTTTCTCAACGTCAGGGGATTCGAGCAGATCCCCGCCCTGATCAGCACCCCGCGCCTGCGCCGGGAACGCAGCCATCGGGCCTGCACCCTGCTCGGCAACATGTTCGGGGTCGAAGGGACACCACGCGAGATCGAGGCCAGGATTTACGAGTACGCGAGGACCGCCGATGCCGTCATCAACCTGCTGAAGACCAAGATCATGGCCCCCTACGCCTCGCACATCGCCACGACCAACGAGATCGAGGTCACCAACGACCCGGTCAACCTGCTGCTGATCATGTTCGATGACCGCTACCACAAGAAGGCCCGCTTCGAGGCCCGGCGCAAACTGGTGCTGATGAACCTGGCCGGCAGCATCGACCAGCGCGAACGCGAGACCAAGATCGAGGAGAAATTTTCGCTGTTTCTCGAATTCCTCAACGACTACGTGTGGAGCCACCGGCTGAAAATCGGCGAGCTGGAAATCGTCTATCTCCTCTCCCGCCACGCCCCCGACGACTTCAGCTGCACCGATGTAAAGGTCATCGACAGGGAGCAGGCGAAAAAAATCCTGCCCGAACCGCATGTCAAGCTGACGCTGCTCAAACGCCGCCGCTTCATCGCCGGCGACCGGGATATTCCGATCTACGTCTCGATCCGCAAGAAGTCGCCGGAGGCCAAGGTCCTCAAGCTGCTGCGCAAGAACGAGAAGAACCCGGCGGTGGCGGTCGATGACGAGCTCGGCCTGATGGCGGTGCTCGAAACGATCGCCGATATCAAGATGTTCCAGAACCGGCTGGTCCGCAGCGCCTCGAAGGCCGATTCCTTCCTGGTGCTGGAGGATATCTCCGACACCCTGACGAAGGATTCGGCCTACAAGATCACCTGTACCGGCTCGAGCAGCAAGACGCCGATGTTCAAGTTCTTCGCCCGGCTCGGCGGCATGCGGGTCGAGTTCATCATCCACACCAACCGGTCCTGGTTGAACTACATGTACCAGCAGGACGTCTCCCACGACGAATACGAGGTCCGACGGATCTTCGATTCGGGGGTGGCCGAACTGCTCTTCCCGAGCGATATCTTCCATCTCGATCACAGAGCGATCCGTGACGACATGATCAGGCTGTTCCGGCGGCAGATCGAACGTTAAGGCAGGCGGCGACCCGGGGTAAGGCCGCGATCGGCTCAGGCCGGGGAAAGGTACCAGCGGTAGGCGTCGGCCAGGCCTGCCTGCAGCGACAGCCGCGGCTGCCAGCCGAGGGCGGTGATGCGATCGGTGGACAGGAGCTTGCGCGGCGTGCCGTCCGGCTGTTCGGGGTTGAAGACCGTGTCGCCGCCAAAGCCGACCAGGGCGGCGATCAGATCGGCGGTCTCGCGGATGGTGATGTCGTGGCCGGTGCCGACGTTGAGGAACGACGGCGCCGGGGGGGCGAAGACATCCTGGCCGAGCCCCATGACATGAACGCAGGCGGCGGCCATGTCGTCGACATGGAGGAACTCGCGGCGCGGTGTGCCGCTGCCCCACAGCACGACCTGCGGTCGGTCATGGACCAGGCGGGACGAGTCCGGGGCCAGGCCGATGGCGGCGCGGATATCGGCCGGGATCGCCCCGTAGCGCGCCTCGTCGCGACGGATGGCCTCGACCTCGCCCGCGGCCGCCAGTCTCGCCAGATGGTACTTGCGGAGCATCGCCGGGATGACATGGCTGTTGTCGAGATGATAGTTGTCGCCCGGGCCGTAGAGGTTGGTCGGCATGACGGAGCGGAAGCAGGTGCCGTACTGGCGGTTGTAGGCCTCGCACATCTTGATCCCGGCGATCTTGGCGATGGCGTAGGGCTCGTTGGTCGGCTCGAGGATGCCGGTGAGCAGGTCCTCCTCGCGCATCGGCTGGGGCGCGAACTTGGGGTAGATGCAGGAAGAGCCGAGAAAGAGCAGGCGCCTGACCCCGGCCCGCCAGGCCTCATGGATGACATTGGCCTCGATCATCAGGTTGGTGTGGATGAACTCGGCGGGATAGGTGTTGTTGGCGTGGATTCCCCCGACCCGGGCGGCGGCCAGAACCACGTAGTCGATAGCCTCGGTGCGGAAGAATTCCCGCACATCCGCCTGACAGATGAGATCGAGCTCGGCATGGGTCCGGGTAACGATGTGGGCAAACCCCGATCGCTCCAGCCGGCGGATGATCGCCGCCCCGACCATGCCGCGATGGCCGGCGACATAGATCCGCATGGTCGGCGCCAGCATCGCCGTTTCTTTCACCGATTCTTCAGCCATCCAGACTCCTCCCCTGCCGCTGCCGGCACCTGCAGCGCTGTCGTTCACTCGTTATGGTTGAGGACGGTGAAGCCCTCGCGCCGACAGAGGGCATCGCGGTTGGCGTCGTCGAGATCGGCGCGCATCATCTCGGCCACCAGATCGGCAAAACCGGTTGTCGGCACCCAGCCCAGTTTCTCCCTGGCCTTGCTTGGGTCACCGAGCAGGGTCTCGACCTCGGTCGGCCGGAAATAGCGGGGATCGACCCGGACCACGACGCTGCCCGGACGGAGGTCGGCAGCGGCACAGGTCGGCGGCAGGCTGTCGACCACCCCGATCTCCTCGACTCCCTCGCCCTGCCAGCTGAGGGTCAGGCCGAGCTCGGCGGCGGCGGCGTCCACGAACTCACGGACCGAGTGCTGCTCGCCGGTGGCGATGACATAGTCCTCCGGCTCCTGCTGCTGCAGCATCAGCCACTGCATCTCGACGTAATCGCGGGCATGGCCCCAATCCCGCCGGGCGTCGAGATTGCCGAGATAGAGACAGTCCTGAAAACCAAGGAAAATCCGGGCCAGGGCCCGGGTGATCTTGCGGGTGACGAAGGTCTCGCCGCGCAGCGGTGACTCGTGGTTGAAGAGGATGCCGTTGCAGGCATAGATGCCGTAGGCCTCACGGTAGTTGACGACGATCCAGTAGGCGTACATCTTGGCCACCGCGTAGGGGGAGCGGGGATAGAACGGGGTCGTCTCGTTCTGCGGGACCTCCTGCACCTTGCCGAACAGTTCCGAGGTCGAGGCCTGGTAGAAGCGGGTGGTCTGGGTCAGACCGAGGATGCGTATGGCCTCGAGCAGGCGCAGGGTGCCGAGGGCGTCGGAATTCGCCGTGTACTCCGGTTCTTCAAAGGACACGGCGACATGGGACTGGGCGGCGAGATTGTAGATCTCGTCCGGTTTGATCTTCTCGATGATGTGGATCAGGCTCGACGAGTCGGTCAGGTCGCCATGGTGGAGGATGAAGCGGCGCTCCCCCTCGTGCGGGTCCTGGTAGAGATGGTCGATGCGGGCGGTGTTGAACAGCGACGACCGACGCTTGATGCCGTGAACCTGATAGCCTTTGCCGAGCAGGAATTCGGCGAGGTAGGCCCCGTCCTGGCCGGTGATACCGGTGATCAATGCTTTTTTCATTGTATGGCCCTGCCCGCTATGCCGCCCATGAAACTGCGCTGATGCCTCATACGAGGGTCCGGATAAAGGCCTGCAGGCTGTCCCGCATCTCCGGCCGCTCGAGGGAGAAGGCGAGATTGGCCATCTGGAAGCCGGCCTTGTCGC
The DNA here is from genome assembly GCF_014201505.1 of Desulfoprunum benzoelyticum. GTDB lineage: Bacteria > Desulfobacterota > Desulfobulbia > Desulfobulbales > Desulfocapsaceae > Desulfoprunum > Desulfoprunum benzoelyticum. The sequence goes on from NZ_JACHEO010000015.1 coordinate 11,063, forward strand.
CGCAATCGAAACGGACCCCCTGAAACTTGTAAGCGAAGATCGGCTGGGTATGCAGCAGCTTCGACATCGCGTCGGTGAGCTGGATCTCGCCGCCGGCCCCTTTGTGATGGCCGCCGAGGATGCTGAAGATCTGCGGCGTCAGGATGTAGCGGCCGATAACGGCGATATTTGACGGGGCCTGATCGGCCGGCGGTTTCTCCACCATCCGCCGCACCCGGATGGTGCCGCTGACCGGTTCCTCGGTTTCGAGGATGCCGTATTTCGAGGTCTCCTCTTTCGGCACCTCGATGACCGCCACCATCGAGGCCCGCAAGCGATCGAATTCCTGGACCATCTGATGCAGGACCGGGACATCGCTCTGGATCAGGTCGTCAGCCAGCAGGACGGCGAAGGGCTCATCGCCGACGATATCCCGGGCGCACCAGATGGCATGGCCGAGACCGAGCGGCTCGCTCTGCCGGGTATAGATGATGGTGCCGGAATTCGGCACGATCGACTCGATAACCTGCAGCAACTCCTTCTTATTGCGCTGTTTCAGCGTCTCCTCGAGTTGGAAGGACCGGTCAAAATGATCCTCGAGGGCGCTCTTGCCGCTGCCGGTAACGAAGATGATCTGCTCGATGCCGGAGGCCAGGGCCTCTTCGACCGCATATTGGATCAGCGGTTTGTCGACAACCGGCAGCATCTCTTTGGGCATGGCCTTGGTTGCCGGCAGAAAGCGGGTGCCGAGACCCGCCACCGGGAAGACGGCTTTACGTATTTTCATAGTGTTCACTGGTATTGGTTATGTTCGGGAGTGATCAATCGATCCGCTTGACGATACGACTCCATTATATTGGAAATCCAGGAAAATGTAAACCGCCTATGCCTTAATGCGCCGTTTATCCCGGCCTGTCCGAGCGGGTTGCGGCTGGGTTCCGCACTCCATGCGGCTATGGTCACATGATGGTTGACAACAGCGGCCGGACCCTTTATCGTAATTTAACGATAGAACAGAGCCGAATACCGACGCCCCATCTCTTCAACCCGGCACTTGCCCATGGACACCGATCTGACCACAGTTGACGCCGCCCGGATGTGCAAGGCCCTGGGCCATCCCGCCCGCATCGGAATTCTCAGGCAGCTGCTGCTCGAGGAACGCTGCATCTGCGGCCGGATCGTCGAGATCCTGCCGCTCGCTCAGTCGACGGTCAGCCAGCACCTGAAGGTACTGAAAGAGGCGGGACTGATCATCGGCGAGGTCGAAGGCCCCAGGACCTGCTACTGTGCCGACCGGCAACGGCTGGCCACCCTTGCGACAGCGCTGTCGGCGCTGCTTTCCCCCTGCCTGGAAGAACAACCATGAACCCCGGACCCCAACACCACATGAACCTGCAGCCCTTTCCCACCCTGCCGATGGCCTCCCCCCTGGCGCCGCCGGCCGATCACGGTGATGCCGCCCCCTGCTGAGGCCCGAAACCCGATCCCCGGTCAGGGGTCCACGAGCGTCCCGGTTACCGGATCGTTCCCTATGTCGCCGACTTCATCGCCACGGCGGTCGGTCCGGTGCCGCTGGTCAGCACCACTCTCACCTGGCGTGACCATCTCGGCACCATCGGCGCCAGGAGCGGCTACTACCGCAGCAATTACAAAGTCATTCCCGGCCTGTACGGTATCGGCAGGCCCGGATTGGATTCACCGGTTCTCGTAACCGCCAATTACAAATTGAGCTTCGACGCCCTGCGGCAAGTACTGCCCGGCATCGATGCCTGGATCCTCGTCGTCGACACCCGCGGCATCAACGTCTGGTGCGCCGCCGGCAAGAAGACCTTCTCGACAGACGAGGTAGCCTACCAGGTGAAATCCACCCGCCTGGCCGAGATCGTCCGCCACCGCGAACTGATCCTGCCGCAGTTGGCCGCCGTCGGGGTGGCCGCCGGCAGGCTGCGCAAGGCCTGCGGTTTCAACGGCATCTTCGGCCCGATCCAGGCGAAGGACATCCCCACCTACCTTCACCGGAACCGTCAGGCCGACGAGGCCATGCGCACCGTGACCTTCAACACCGGCGAACGGGCGGTATTGATCCCGGTTGAAATCTGCCTGCTGTGGAAGCCTTTCCTGGCAGCAACGGCAGTCCTTTTTCTGCTCTCCGGCATCGGCCCGGAGGTCTACTCCCTGAGCGCCGCCGGGACCAGAGGCATCCAGGCGCTTATCGCCTCCCTGCTGGCGGTGCTGGCCGGGGCGGTTCTCACCCCGCTCCTGCTGCCGTGGATACCCAGCCGCCAGTTCTGGCTCAAGGGGGCGCTGGTCGGCGGGTTGACCGCTATGACCGCTATGGCCGCCCTGCTGCCGACCACCTGGACAGCCGACCTGCCCGCCGCAATCGCCCTCGTGCTGTGGGCCGCCAGCGTCGCCTCCTACCTGGCGATGAACTTCACCGGTTCCACCCCGTACACCTCACTGTCAGGGGTCGGCCTGGAAATGCGCCGCGGCCTCGCCTTCCAACTGGGCGGTACGACGCTCGCCCTGGGGTTGTGGATCTGGAGCGCCTTTGCCTGATAAGGAGACGACAATGAAGGATTTTCGCTATATCGATGGCGCCGCCATCCTCCGCCTCGACCGGGAAGCATGCATCGGCTGCGGCAACTGCGTCACCGTCTGCCCGCACCGGATTTTCCGGCTCGAAGACAACAAGGCGGCCGTCATCGACCCCGACGGCTGCATGGAATGCGGCGCCTGCGCCACCAATTGCCCGGTCGCGGCCATCTACGTCAACCCCGATGACGGCTGCGGCTGCGCCGCCCTGATCATCAACCGTTGGTTGTCGAGGATCACCGGCAAAACGGTTTCCGGCTGCAACTGCTGAGTTCTGTCGTCACCTTTTTCCGGACACCTTTATTGTCTTCCTGCCCCAGGTCACCATCAATGAATATCCTGATCGCCATCCTCCTCCTGTTCTGCCTGATCGCCGTCTGGTTCACCCTGTACTACCTTGGCAATCAGCAGGTCGAAAACCCCGACGGCAGCGCCCGGATCACCGGCAACTGCGGCGATACGATGGAAATCGCCCTGCGAATCAAAGACGGCAGGGTCCTGGCCGCCAGTTTCTGGACCGACGGCTGCTCGGTCAGCAAATCCTGTGTCGAAACCGCCGCCCTGCTGGCCCAAGGCAAGGCACTCGAGGAGGTGCGGACAATCAACATGATGACCATCATGGATGAGATCGGCCAGCTCCCCGACACCCATCTCCACTGCGCCCAGCTGGCGGAGACGACGCTGCAGCGAGCGGTCCAGGATTACCTCGCCAGACTCGGCCCGACCAGCTGCGCCCGCTGCTGACGGGCTCGCCGTCATCGCCCGCCGGCGACAAAATGACAGCGGCACCGGTATGTGCTTACCTTTTTGCGCCGGAACCACTACAATGGCTCTATAAGGGGCTGCCTCGACGCCGGCAGTACCCTGTTCCCCATTCGCGGTACTGCAGATTCCCAGCCCAGCGCTGATCGGTTGCCGACGATGAATGCATCCGGTACGACAGAGCAGACCGTCCTTCTGGCAGGACTCCTGCCGCCGGAGACGGCTCTCATCAGAAGACTGATCGCCTCCTTCGAGCTCGAGGCCCTGTCCATCGACATCGCCGATCTTCATCGGGCCGAATCGCCGATTGCGGAGAAGGATATCTGCCTCGCCCTCTTTCATGTCGATGCCGCGGCCAGGCGGCCGGAACGCGACATCCGTCTCCTCGCCGAACTGCTCCCCCGACCGGTCCCTCTGATCGTCCTGGTACCGCCGGTTCTGGCGAAAAGGGTCCAGACCTATATCGCCGCCGGCGCCGATGATTACAGCATCCTGCCCTTGGACGAGGACAGTTTTTCAATCCGTTTCTATATCCTGCTCGAATGGGGCCAGGCCCTGCTGCAGTCGCCACAGCCGACCTATCCCTGGGACGAGCATGGCCAGCAGAGCACCAAGAACCTGTGGCGCCGGCTGGTCGCCCGCCTCCAGGAAGGCCTGTCGTTTTTTTCCCCCGCCTCGCTCGTCATCGACGAGGAAGAAGACCGGATCTTTCACAAGTGGCGCAAGATCCGCCTGCTGGGAAGCGGCGCCTACGGCGACGTCTGGCTGGTGCAGGAAGACGGCCGCAAGGAACTCGCCGCCGCCAAGATCCCGCACACGGCCATGATGAACGTCCGCACCCTGCGTTCCGCCGCCATCCTCAAGCGGTTGATCCACCACCCCAACATCGCCGGCCTGATCGAAGTGGTGAAAGAGGAGGGAATGTACATCCTGATCCAGGAATACGTCGCCGGGGAATCCCTCGACCGGCGGCTCGAAAAGGGCCTGACCGCCACCGCCAGGGAGTCGCTCTTCCTCCAGCTGCTGTCGGTGACAGCCTATTCGCACCAGCACCGGATCATGCACCGCGACATCAAACCGGAGAATATCCTCGTCACCGGTGACGGCCGGCTGAAGCTCCTCGATTTCGGCATCGCCCGGGATCTTTCCTGGGAAAAGGCCGATGCCGCCTCGGGGGGAACCCTCAATTTCATGGCCCCGGAACAGTTCGAGGGCAAAAGCTGCCTGGCCAGCGACGTCTGGGCCATCGGCGTCATCCTCTATGTCCTGGCGACCGGCTGTTATCCCCTGTTCCACCAGGAGAACCCGTTCCCGGCGGCGATCGACATACCCTGCAGGGTCCCCGAACCCCACGAAATAGACGATCGCGTTCCGGCGGCCCTCGAAAGGATCATCATGCGCTGCCTGGACCCGGCGCTGGAGCGCCGTTATGCCGACGCCGTCGCCCTGCGTGAAGACATCCTCAAATCCTTGCCGGGGTTCGGCAAAGGTCTGTACCTGCCGGAACAGACCAGGGTTGAGGAACTGCAGACCTGAACCGGGCGATCAGCTCCCGGTCGCAAGACGTTCGGCAAAAATCTCCGGCAGCCCGGCCTCCCGGATCTTGCGGGAGGCGGCGGCATGATCGTAGGCAACCCGGATGAATTCCACACTCTTCTTGTCGCTGTCGTAGATCAGGTACGAGGCGCGCGGATCGCCGTCCCGTGGCTGGCCGATGCTGCCGCAGTTGAAGATCTGCCGGTTGAGCTCGGCCGCCGGTACGATCGTCCCGTTGCGAGGGTGACGCAGGTAGACGCAGAAAAAATTGCGCCGCGTGATCGCCATGGCCACATGGGTGTGGCCGACAAACAGTATCTTCGCCCTGCTCCGGGCAAAGGACCGGGAGATGTGCGATTTGTCGGCCACATAGTACCATTCCAGCGGCCTGTAGGGGTTGGCGTGGCAGAACAGGGCATCGCCCCAGTTGCGAAAGACATCGAGGGATTGCAGGAAGTACAGACTCTCGGCACTCAACTGCCTTTTCGTCCACTCAATGACCCGGCGGGCGTCCCGACGCATGCTGCAGGGGGCGCCGACGACCGCATGGTCATGGTTGCCGAGGATGAACTCGATATTCGGCAGGGAGCGGAGACGGACGACACAGGCCTCCGGATCGGCACCGTAGCCGACGATGTCGCCGAGGCACATGTAGCGGTCGATCCTCTGGCTCTCGACATCGGCGCAGAATGCCTCCAGCGCCTCCAGGTTGCCATGGATATCTGAAAAAACGGCTAAGCGCATCCCTCTTTTTCCCGGAGACTGGTCCGGCGCCGCAGCAGCGTCCGACCCGAGCTCTCTTCGCCTCCTTATGAGATTATGGTATCCCGAGGAGTACGAAACAGCAAACAGATATCCTGCATCGTTCGTAATGCCGAAAAAGGTCCCGTCGGCTCCGGCTATCGGAGCCACTCTTCCTTTCACTTCAGCCGGCAAATGTGGTATTCTGCGATCTGTCGATTCAACCGTTCAGATCAGGCAGACGCCGCTGAAAAAAACCGCCAACCCCTCCGGCCGTCCAACCGTTGCCGGGGCCATGAGGAAGATTATGCCGACTCCGCAATACTGGGCAGACAGATACGTCGAAAAACTGGCAACCGCCACCGATGCCATCAATATGATACGATCGGGACAGAGGGTCTTTATCGGCTCGGGGTGCGGCGAGCCGCAGGCGCTGGTCAAAACCCTCAGCGACAGCTCCAACCACCTCAGCGGTCTGGAAATCGTCCGTCTGCTCGGCCGGGAAACGACGTCGCTGACCGCCATCGCCAACCGTACCAAAGATACCAGTCTCAACATCCGCTCGATCTATCTCGGCTCGACGCGGGAACCTTCCATCGCCCTCCACAAGCGATTTATCACCCCGATGAACATGTCCGACGTCCCGGCCCTGTTCACCACCAGGAAACTGCCGCTGAACGTCGCCCTGGTCCAGGTCTCGCCGCCGGATGACTTCGGCTGGATGAGTCTCGGCATCTCGGTCGATGTAACCCTCGCCGCCGCCCGTTCCGCCGATTTCGTCATCGCCCAGGTCAATCCGCGCATGCCGAGGGTCATGGGCCAGAGCTTTCTCCATGTCAACGATGTCGATGTGATCGTCGAGTGCGAGGAGGAGCTGGTTTCAATCCCGTCCAATCGCCAGACTTATTCCGACGCCGCCCAGGCCATCGGCAGTCACATCGCCCGTCTGATCGAGGACGGGTCGACGCTGCAGATCGGCCTCGACGCCGCCTCCCAGGCGACCGTGCAGGGACTTGCCAGCAAGAACGACCTCGGCATCCACTCGCAGTTTTTGACCGACGACATCATGCATCTGTATGCCGTCGGCAATATCAACAACCGCAAGAAGGGGATCAACGAGGGCAAGATGGTCGCCTCCATGGCGATCGGCAGCCGCAATCTCTACGAATTCCTCAACGACAATCCGGCGGTGGACTTCCATCCCTCCGACTATGTCAACGACCCGTTCATCATCGCCCAGCATCACCGGATGGTGTCGATGAATGTCGCCCGGACCATGGACCTGACCGGACAGGTGGCGGCGGAGGCCTCGGCCGTCACCCGTTTCGCCGGCGTCTCCGGCATCCCGGATTTTGTCAGGGGCGCCCGCCGCTCGCCGGGCGGCAAATCGATCCTGATGATCTTCTCCACCGAGGAAACGCCGGATGGGATCCGCTCCAACATCCTCCCCACCTTCGATCGCGTCGTGGTGGTGCCGCGCGGCGATGTCCATTATGTTGTCTCGGAATACGGGGCAGTCAACCTTTTCGGTAAGAGTCTGCAGGAGCGGGCGATCGCAATGATCAGCATCGCCCACCCCGATTTCCGTGAAGAACTGTTTGCCGCCGCCAAGGAACAGGGGCTGATCGGCAGCGAGAGGACCCTCGGCGAGGCGGTCAAGGCGGTCTACCCCGTCCGATTGGAGGAAACGATCGAGATCGACGGCCAACAGGTCATCATCCGCCCGGCGAAACCGGTGGACGAACGGCGGATTCAGGAACATTTCTACAGTCTGCCGAAAGAGGACGTTTTCTCCCGCTTCTTCCACCAGAAAACGATCTTCGGCCGGTCCGACGTTCAATCGCGATCAAATGTCGATTATGTCCATGACCTGACCCTGGTCGCGGTGGTGGGCGAATTCGGTTTCGGCAAAATCGTCGGCGTCGCCGAATGCATGATGCTCAAGGACTCGAACATGACCGAAGTGGCCTTTTCGATCAGCCCCGAGTTCCAGGGCAGGGGAATGGGCAAGATCTTCCTCAAGAAGCTGGCTGCTGCGAGCCGGGAGAATGGCATGCGGGGCCTGATCGCCTATACCATCCCCAGCAACACCGGCATGATCCGCCTGTTCAAAACCCTTCCCTACAAGGTCAAGACCCATTATGAGGAAGGCGATCTCGTCCTCAGTTGCCTGTTCGACGTTCTCGCCTGAACCTCCTTCCCGACGCGGCTGAAGACTTGCCTGCCGGTCTTCAGCGCCGCATCAGATGGGCGACGGCCTGATCGAGGCCGTCGAGGGACAGTTCGAACATCGGCAGGATCGCCCGGATCAGTTCGATGGTCCGGGTGAACTGCCAGTCGCGCTTCGGGATCGGATTGAGCCATGCCGCATGGGGGAAGGTGGCCGCCAACAGCCGCAATCGTTCGATGCTGGGCCGGCCGCTGCGTTCAAAGGCATGGATCGAACCATCGGTGGCCATCAATTCGTAGGGGGCCATCGAGGCATCACCGATGATGATCAGGCGGCTCTCCGGATCACGGCGGATCAGGTCGTCGACCGCCACCGGACGCCGCATCCGCGACGCGTCCTCCCACAGCTGGTCATAGATGGTGTTGTGGAAATAGAGGGTCTTCAGTTCCTTGAACTGGGTCCGGGCCGAGTTGAACAGCGCCTGCACGACATCGACGTAGGGTTCCATCGACCAGCCGCCGTTGTCGATGGCGAGGATGATTTTGAGACGGTCGACGGTCGCCCGGTCGAACACCAGTTCGATCTCGCCGCCATTCCTGATGGTCTGATAGATGCTGCTGTCGACGTTGATCCGGTCCCGCACCCCCTGCGGCACCAGATGCCTGAGCCGCTTCAAGCCCTCGGTCAGCGACCGCCGCGTCAGCGGCCCGTCGGTCGAATAATCGCGGTAACGCCGCTCCCCTGCCACCTTCACCGCCGAGCGGTTCATCGATTCGCCGCCGACCCGCATGCCGCCGGGATGATACCCCGAATGACCGACAGGCGAGGTCCCGCCGGTGCCGATCCATTTCGATCCGCCTGCATGCCGCTCCTTCTGGTCCTGCAACCGCTTCTTGAAATAGGCCAGCACCTCTTCCGGCGACATCGACGCCAGCTTCTTCTCATCCAGGCCCAGGGCATGGGCCAGCCGCTTCGGGTTCTTCAGCCACTCGTCGAGCAGACCGGCGGCCACGAGGTCGAATTCGGCCTCGCCGGCCTGGGCCAGATCGGCCCCCTCGAAGGTGTGGGCGAAGACCTGGTCGTAGAGGTCGAAGTATTTTTCGCTCTTGACGAGGATGGCCCGGGCGGCGGTGTAGAAATCGTCGAGCGAGTTGACCAGCCCCTCACCCATCGCCCGCTGCAGCAGCAGGAACGAGGTTGGGCTGACCGGAATCCCTACATCACGGAGGGTATAGAAGAATTGGATGAACACCGGCCTCAGCTTCCGCTCAGCGGAAGAAGCCCCGCTTCATGATGAGGTTGGCCGACTTCAGGTAATCGCCGCTTTTCTTGAACAGGACGCCGAGGTACGGAATCTCCCGATCGAGCGCCTCGCCACGGCGGAAATCCGGATCGGCCTGCAAGGCCCTGATCCAGTTGAGCAGCTCCCTGGTCGCCGGTTTCTTCTCGAGCCCATCGATATTGCGAAGCTCGTAGAAGGTGCGGATCGCACTCTCCGCCAACTTCTCCGGAATATCCGGAAAATGGGTATCGATGATGCGGCGCATCATCTTCGGCTCGGGGAAGGCGATGTGGTGGAAATTGCAGCGGCCGAGGAACGGGTCGGACAGATCCTTCTTGGCATTCGAGGTGATGATGATCACCGGCCGATGCCGGGCTTTGATCATTTCATCGGTCTCGATGATATCGAACTGCATCTGGTCGAGGACATCGAGCATGTCGTCCTGAAACTCGGTTTCGGCCTTGTCGATTTCATCGATGAGGAGGACGGTCCGCTTTTCGGCGGTGAATGCCTGGCCGATCCGGCCCATCCGGATGTACTCGCGGATGTCGCTCACATCCCGGCGTGAGTCGCCGAAACGGCTGTCGTTCAGCCTGGTCAGGGTGTCGTACTGGTACAGGGCCTCAACCAGTTTCATGTTTGATTTGACGTTGAGAATGATCAACGGCATGCCGAGGGTCTCGGCGATCGCGTGAGCCAGCATGGTCTTACCGGTGCCGGGCTCCCCTTTCAGCAGCAGAGGCATCTCCAGGGCCATGGAGATATTGACGATCTTGGCCAGTTCCTCGTCGAGCACATACCGGCTCGACCCTGTGAATCGATTGAGTTCCATTCCGTTCCTTATCAAGATGTATGAAGATTTTTACCGTTCGCATGACACACTACAAAACAACCCCCTCCCGTGTCAACAGGAGAGGGTTGTTTGTTCCCGCAGAGAGCCGGCAATGGGATCAGTTGACAGCGGCGAGAAAATTGTCGTTGACCTTTTCCCAGTTGATGACGTTGAAGAAGGCGGCGATATAGTCAGGCCGGCGGTTCTGGTACAGCAGGTAGTAGGCATGCTCCCAGACATCGAGGCCAAGCACCGGGATCTTGCCGAGCATGATCGGACTGTCCTGGTTCGGGGTGGCGACGATCTCCAGTTTACGGTTGTCGACGGTCAGCCAGGCCCAGCCGCTGCCGAACACCCTGGTGGCCGCCGCAGTGAATTTTTCCCTGAAGTTTTCGAAACTACCGAAATCGGCCGTGATGGCGTCGGCGATCGGCCCGGCGAGGGCGACATCCTTTTTCAGGAGCGGCCAGAAGAAACTGTGGTTGGCATGACCGCCGCCGTGGTTGCGGACGATGGTGCGGATCTCCTCCGGGATCTCATCAAGGTTACGGATCAGCTGGTCGACGCTCATCTGTTGGAGCTCGACCTTGTCCTTGATCGCGGCATTGAGGTTGGTGATGTAGGCCTGATGATGCCTGGTATGGTGGATCTCCATCGTCCGGGCATCGATGTACGGTTCGAGGGCATCGTAAGCATAGGGAAGTTCGGGTAATATATGACTCATGGGATACCTCCTTGATCTGTACTGACGGCAATCCTGAAAAATTCCCAGGCTTCAGCCGGTTATGGTTGGATACAACGAAATGAGCTCCCGGAACAACCGCGGAAGATCATTCAGAACGGTGCCTGCCGTGGGACCGGACTTCACGGTTTCTGAACATCCTCGCGTTCCGGTCTCATGTCTTTTAGGGTAAACTAACTACCGAACTGAATAGAGTCAATCTGCGAAGGCCGAAAAATCCAAGGCTCCCGGGATCGGGACCGACACATCAGAGGGCAGCCAGGCCGAGGTGGAGAGAGAAGTGGGGAGAAGAGAGGGGGGCGCCCGGTCTGGACACCGGCCCCGGTCGAGATGGTGGCTATCCGGGCCAGCAGATACCGGCCGATCGTCGATTGGCCAGGCTACAGGGACACAGCGGTCACCGGGGTTATTCCTGTTCCTTCCAGACACGGGCGCCAAGACCGGTGAGTTTTTCCACCAGGTTCTCGTAGCCTCGTTCGAGGTGATAGATCCGGGAAATCTCGGTCCGTCCCGAGGCTGCAAGCCCGGCAATCACCAGCGAGGAACTGGCCCGGAGGTCGGTCGCCATGACCTGGGCCCCGCTCAGTCCCTGCAGGCCATGGCCATTGATGACGCAGCTGTGGCCGTCGATCCGGATATCGGCCCCCATCCGCTGCAATTCCGCCACGTGCATGAAACGGTTCTCGAAAATGGTCTCGGTGATGACGCAGACATCGGTACTGAGCGCCATCAGGGCCATGAACTGGGCCTGCAGGTCGGTCGGATACCCCGGATAGGGCATGGTCTTGATGTCCACGCTCTTGAGCGATCGCGGTTTCGTCTTCGGCCAGCGTATTGAAACGGTCGAGTCGCCTTCGTCGACGATAAGGCCGGTCAGCCGCAGCTTTTCAAGCAGCGACGGCAGATGGGCGGGATTGCAATGGGTGATGGTCCCTTCGCCACCGGTTGCGGCGATGGCAATGAGGTAGGTGCCGGCCTCAATGCGATCGGGAATGATATCGCAATCGGCCGGCCGCAGCTCGTCAACGCCATGGATCGTCAAGCGGTCGGTGTTCCGTCCTTCGATACGCGCCCCCATGCCGGTCAGCATGTCGATGAGGTTGGCAATCTCCGGTTCCCGGGCGGCATTCTTCAAAATGGTGGTACCCTCAGCCAGGACGGCGGCCATCAGAAGATTTTCGGTGCCGGTGACGGTCGGGATGTCGAAATAGACGGTGTCGCCCTGCAGCCTGCCGTCGATCTCGGCATCGACATAGCCACGTTCGAGGCGACAGGTCGCCCCCAGTTTTTCGAGACCGGTGATATGAAAATTGATCGGCCTGGCACCGATGGCACAGCCACCCGGCATCGATACCTTGGCCTTGCCCATCCGGGTCAGCAGCGGCCCGAGAACGAGCACCGAGGCCCGCATCGTCTTGACCAGATCGTAGGGCGCCTCGGCACTGCGCAGATCGGTGCTGTCGATGGTGAGCACATCCCCCAGCCGTTCATGCCGGACCCCGAGGTTTTCCATGAGTTTCAGAAAGGTCCGGGTGTCCCGCAGATTCGGGACATTGCCGAGCCTGTGCCGACCCGGCGCCAGCAGTGTCGCCGCGATGAGCGGCAGGGCCGCATTCTTTGCCCCGCTTATCCGTACCGTACCCTGCAGGGCAACACCGCCCTCGACTATCAGTTTTTCCATGTTCTCTCTACCTTCCGTACCCGCTCAATAGAAGATGCAGGACACGGTCGCGTCCCGCATAATCTTTCAGTATCTCAACCGTTTTGACCAGTTCGGCAGCCCCGGCCGAGGGCGCAAACATCCGCAACAACGCCGGACCCTGCTCTGCCCCGATCTCGATGAAGACCTCGCCGCCGGGGCGCATGATCACAGGCAGCATTTCCTTGATCCTGGCAATGATGTCAAGCCCATCTTCGCCGCCGTCGAGGGCCAGCAAGGGTTCATAGCCGGCAACCTCAGGGTCCAGCCCCTGGCGGAGCTGGCGGCGGCTGACATAGGGCGGATTCGACACCAGCAGGGAAAATCGCCGCTCGGCGGCAAAGGCCGTTAACAGATCCGCCTTCACCAGGGCGACCCGATCGTCGACCTTGTGCCGGCGGCAATTCTGTTGCGCCACCGCCAGGGCATCGCAGGAAATATCGACGGCGACGATATCCCGTTGCAGTTCGAGGGCGAGAACGACGGCAATCGCCCCGCTGCCGCAGCAGAGATCGAGTATCCATCCGTCATGCAATCCCCTTCTTGGGCGGCAGGCCGCCAGGACCTGCTCGACCAGGAACTCTGTCTCCGGCCGCGGGATCAGGACCGAGGGATTGACGATGAAGGGCAGCGACCAGAATTCCCGTTCGCCAAGGATATAGGCGATCGGTTCCCGTCGCTTCCGCCGCTCGAGATAGCGAAGGAAGACGCGCCGCGCTTCTTCCGGCACCTCCATGTCCGCCGCCAGAAACAGCTCGGTCCGACTCTTGTTCAGACAGGCCCCGAGCAGCAGCTGGCCGTCGAGATCACCGCCGTCGACGCCGGCCTCGGCCAGCTCCCGGGTGGCGGTGTGGAGGAGATCGATCACTTGCATGGTGTCATGACATCATGGCCTGCCCGATCAGCGGGAACAGGCGGAACTGCTACTGGATGGCCTTCAGCCGCTCAGCCTGGTCATGGGCGATCAGGGGAAAGATGACATCCTCGAGTTTGCCGTTGAGGATGGCGTCGAGCTTGTACAGCGTCAGATTGATCCGGTGGTCGGTCATCCTCCCCTGCGGAAAGTTGTAAGTGCGAATCCGCTCGCTGCGATCACCGGAGCCGACCTGGCTTTTCCGGTCCTGGGAAATCCTGTCGTGGTGTTCCTGCTGCATCCGGTCGAGCAGCCGCGCCCGGAGGACGACCAGGGCCTTAGCCTTGTTCTTGTGCTGCGACTTCTCGTCCTGGCAGGTCACGACCAGACCGGTCGGCAGATGGGTGACCCGGACGGCCGAATCGGTGGTATTGACGCTCTGGCCACCCGGTCCCGAGGAACGGTAGACATCGAACTTGAGTTCGTTCGGATCGATGTTGAGTTCGACCTCGTCGGCCTCGGGCAGGATGGCCACGGTCACCGCCGAGGTGTGAATCCGCCCCTGGGTCTCGGTCTCCGGCACCCGCTGCACCCGGTGGACCCCGCTTTCGTACTTGAGCTTGGAGTAGACCTGATCGCCGCTGATCATCGCGATGATCTCCTTGAACCCGCCAATCCCCAGCGGGCTCGAACTCATGATCTCGACCCGCCAGCCCATCGATTCGGCAAAGCGCGAATACATCCGGAAGAGATCGGCCACAAACAGAGCCGCCTCATCGCCACCGGTGCCGGCACGGATCTCGAGGAAAATATTGCGATCATCGTTGGGATCTTTGGGCAGCAGCACCAGTTTGATTTCACGATCGATGGCCCTCTCTTTGTCTTCCAGTTCCTCGATATCGGCCCGGGCAAGGTCCTTCAATTCCTGATCTTCGTCATCGTCCTGAAGAATTACCCGGTTGTTGGCGATATCCCGCTGAACCTGTTGCAGATCGGTGTGCAGGGAATGCAGTCTCACCAGATGGGCATGCTCCCGCACAACCTTCTGGAATTCCTGCTGATTGCCCACCAGGTCCGGATCAGAGAGCCGACCTTCCAGGTGTTGCAGCTTTTCTTCTATGTTATCAAATACATCGATCATAAATACAGGATATTGCTGATATGAGGTGCAAAAAGAAAAGCCCACAGTCATGGCAACGCATCACTGTGGGCTTTATCGGCTGTAATCCGCAGGTGTAGTAAAGTCGTGAGCAGCAGCCTCCGGCGAACAGGATTTTATTTGCCTTTCTTTTCGAAATGTTTGGCGTAACGCTGTTTGAATTTCTCGATGCGGCCGGCGGTGTCGACGAGTTTCTGCTTACCGGTAAAAAAAGGATGGCAGGCGGAGCATATCTCCACTCTGATCTCGTGCAGGGTCGACCCCAGCTCGACTTCGTTCCCACAGGCACACACGGCTTTTATTGTATTAAATTCAGGATGTATACCATCTTTCATGACGTTTTCTTCCTCCGATTCACTTCTCTATGATCACGTTGTACGTCGATTATTCTTCAGGAAAAGCGCAAGCTTTCTTTGACACAAACAAAATATTATACCTTGTCTTCACAAGAGTTCAAGACAAAACACTAATTGAAAAGGCATCAACCATTCATTGAATCGAGAAAATCCTTGTTGGTTTTCTGCGTTCTCAATTTATCCAGCAGGAAATCCATACAGTCGGAAGGGTTCATCGAGTTGAGCAGCTTGCGCAGGATCCAGATGCGGTTGAGCACATCCGGCTTGAGAAGCAGGTCCTCCTTTCTCGTCCCGGACCGCTTGATATCGATGGCCGGGAAGATCCGCTTGTCGGCCATTTTGCGATCGAGGATCAGTTCCATGTTGCCGGTTCCCTTAAACTCCTCGAAGATGACCTCGTCCATGCGGCTGCCGGTCTCGATCAGTGCCGTGGCGAGGATGGTCAGGCTGCCCCCTTCCTCGATATTCCGCGCGGCGCCGAAAAACCGTTTCGGCCGGTGCAGAGCGTTGGCTTCGACACCACCGGAGAGGATCTTGCCGCTGGCCGGGGTGACCGTGTTGTAGGCGCGGGCAAGACGGGTGATGCTGTCGAGGAGGATAACCACATCCTTCTTGTGCTCGACCAGTCTCTTGGCCTTCTCGATGACCATCTCGGCCACCTGGATGTGTCGCTGCGGCGGCTCATCGAAGGTCGAACTGACGACCTCGGCGGTCTTGACCGACCTGGTCATCTCGGTCACCTCCTCCGGCCGTTCGTCGATCAGCAGGACGATAAGATACACTTCCTTGTGATTGCGGACGATCGAGTTGGCGATCTTCTGCATCAGCACCGTCTTGCCGGTTCGCGGCGGGGCGACGATAAGCCCCCTCTGCCCCTTGCCGATCGGGGCGAACATATCGAGCACCCGCATCGAAAAGTTATCGGGCTGCCACTCCAGATTGAGTTTCTCGTTTGGATGAAGGGGGGTGAGATTGCCGAACAACGTCTTCTGTTTCGAGGCCTCGGGCGGATCGAAATTGATCGTTTCGACCTTCAGCAGCGCCAGGTACCGTTCCCCCTCCTTGGGCGAGCGGACCAGGCCGTCGATGACATCACCGGTTCTCAGATTGAGGCGGCGGATCTGCGAGGGAGAGACATAGATATCATCAGGACCGGGGAGGTAGTTGTAGTCCGGGGCGCGGAGAAAACCAAAGCCGTCGGGGAGTATTTCAAGAACCCCGCTGCCCCGCAGCTTGCCATCCTTGTCAGCCTGATCCTGGAGCAGGGCGAAGATCAGCTCCTGCTTGCGCATGGAACTGTAGCCCTCGACCTTCGCATTCCGGGCGAGTTTGACCAACTCGCCGATTTTCATCATCTTCAATTCCGCCAAATTCATTAAAAACCTTCTCCTATAAGACGCGTGGCAGGATGGATGAACGGCAAACGAAGAACAGCGGGTCCGGAGAAAATATGAGTCAGGATCGCCATACGTCGCAAATGCCGCATGTTATAAATGATAGTATTTCCCAGCAAGGATCCGTACCGTGATCATTCACCACCGCGTAGGGGCATCAAGGCATTGGAATTCAGAGACTTCGTGTTTCAGATAGAGGTCTATAAGATCAAAAGTGAATGGAATGAAGGCGTATCACGGAAACAGTGATTTCACAGCGACAACGGGATTCAACCCAAACCTACCCCAGACAGGGATATGACCAGCAAGAGTGTAGTACTGAAGTTATACGGATCCACCAGAGAAAAGGCAGGAAGTGCACTTCGTTTCGCTCTCTCCCTTATACGTATTCAGTTCTGCGGTGTCAAGCCTTGTCTTGCCGTATCGACAGGTTTTGCCTTAACCATAAATTTTTTCTCCAGCAACCGCGCAAGGCTGGAAACCTGCTGAACGGTCTGGACCCACAGGCCGGCATTGTTGACGACGTGCGTGGCCATTTTGGCCTTTTCCTCCGGGGACATCTGGGCGTCGAGTATTCTCCGTGCCGCCTCTTCGTCGATGCCGTCCCTGGCAACAATCCGTTTGATGCAGACCGTCTCCGGAGCGTAGACGACAACTGTCGCATCAAACTCGTCCTGCCATCCGACCTCGAACAGCAGGGGAATTTCGACGACACATCTGCCCCCCGCCCCTTCGACCGCCTCCATCTTTTGCCTCAATTCGCGGCGGATGAGCGGATGAAGGATCGCCTCGAGACGCCTGCGCATCGCCTCATCCCGGAAAACGGCGTCACGCATGAGGCCCCTGTCGATGGTCCGGTCGGACTTGAGAAAACGCTCCCCCCATGCCGCAAAGATTCCCAGCCAGCCCGCGGCATCCGGCTGCATCAGGTCGTGGCAGACCAGGTCGGCACTGAACAGATCCGCCTGTACGGCGTCGGCCAGCAGCGCCGCAACGCTGCTCTTGCCGGATCCTATCCCTCCGGTTACCGCGATCTTCATACCAGCCCCTGTATTTTCATCGGAATTTCTCCAAAAAGCTGCTCCACCGCGGCGACGAAATCAGGCCATAACGGTGCAACGATATCGAGCGGGTTCTTCGTTATGGGATGAACGAAACGCAGACGAGCGGCGTGCAGCATCTGGCGGGGAAATCTGGGATCGCGGGGCCTGCCGCCATAGACCGCATCGCCTGCCACGGGATGACCGATATGACTGGCATGGACCCGAATCTGGTGGGTGCGCCCGGTCTCGATCGTCAGGGAGAGAAGACTGAATCGCTCCTCAGCCTCCGCTACAACCCGCCAGTTCGTCGCCGCATGGCGACCCGCACCTTCGAGGACCGCCATTTTCTGACGATTGACCGGATGACGGCCGATCGCCGCTACGATCCGGCCGCTTTTTTCCGGCAGAATCCCATGCACGAGAGCCAGGTACTCCTTGTCGACCCGCCGTTCCTTGAAATCGGCGGCGAGCAACCGCAACACCCGCTCGTCCTTGGCAACCAGCATTACCCCCGAGGTATCCTTGTCGAGACGATGGACAATCCCGGGTCTGGCGTTGTCGCCGACCGAGGCAATGGCATTGCAGTAGTGTACCAGGCCATTGACCAGGGTGCCGCTACGATTGCCGCTGCCGGGATGAACCACCAGTCCAGGAGGTTTCGATAGAGCCAACAGGCTTTGATCCTCAAACAGGATCTGCAGCGGAATTTTTTCGGGCTCGACATGGAGGCCCGCATCCTCCGTCCTGATCAGCCCATGGACCCGATCTCCCTCTTTGAGCCTGTAGCTGCTCTTCCGCTCATGGCCGTTGACCTTGAGCGCACCGCAACGGATAGAGGAAACCAGGATTGAACGGGAAAAATCGGGGATGGTTTGAACGAGAAAATGATCGAATCTGATGCCGACCATTCGACCGTCAACAGTCATCGATATGGGCTCAGTCTCCTCTTGGCTGCGAGGCGACTGAACAGCGCTGGGACTCATTCTTTTTCAGGAAACAAGGTGGTTTCCATTCAGGTGAACAGGAACATGGGAGGCAGGCGGCCTGCCGGTTTATCAGGAAAAGATGGTTTCGATCTTTTGACTGATCTTGGCCTCGTCGACATCCTGGGCCAGTGACAGTTCCTTGACCAACAGGTTCTTGGCGGTATCAAGCATTTTTCTTTCACCGTATGACAGATCCTTGTCGATGCTGAGCAGAAAGAGGTCGCGCAGAACCGTTGCGACTTCGTGGACAGAACCGGTCTTGATTTTATCCATATAATCACGATAGCGCCGGTTCCAGGTCTGGGTCCCGATCTCGCTGGTTCTATCCTCGAGGATGGCGATAACCTCCTGCACCTGGCTTTTGTTGACGATCGCTCTTAATCCCACGCTCTTGCTGCTCGCGGTAGGAATCATGATTTTCATGTGATTTTCCAGAATCTCCAAAACATAGAACGTATGGTCTACTCCACCGACGGTCTGCGTCTGAATCGATCTGATCACGCCAACGCCATGAGCTGGATATACAGCCATATCTCCTTCAGTAAACACTCTTATCTCTCCCCTTGAAGAACATCATGCTACTCGAGACTGTATGCGGACACTACCAAGCGGTACTACCCAACATTGTGATAGAAGACTCCGGGACATCTCCAGCAGATGTAGAGACGACAGGTACTTCGCAACGATCCAGGAGTTCTGCAATCATTGTGAATGCGCGGGATTAATTCTCCGATGTGGAATACTAACCTACCATATTTTGTTGAAAATTGCCTTGTTTTTCCACAGGCGGAGTCCCGAACGATCCAGAGGCAAGATTATTTATGATGTTATTTCGATTATTTGACGCTATTAACCAGATTCATCGCCGAGGCAGAACCCTTATCGAAATAGAGACGCATACCCTCTTCGATGACATCCATCCTTTCCTCGAGGAGACGCCGTTCGTCATCGGTCATCAGAGACAACACGAATCGCTCGACGGCGATATCGGCATGGATCCCCCCCTTTCCAGGACGACCGATACCGATCTTCAGGCGCGGGAAATCACTGGATGAAAGAAACTGGATCAACGATCGAACACCGTTATGGCCGCCCGCACCGCCCCCGTTGACCAGTTTGAGTCGGCCCGGGGCCATATCGAGATCATCGTGGATGACCAGGATATTCGCGACGGGGATTTTGTAGTAATCCGCGTAACGGACGACAACCTTGCCGCTGAGGTTCATATACGTCGTCGGCTTCAGGAGGTGAACACGCCTGCCATCGAGAGAGGTGCGCAGGAAAAACGCCTGCCATTTCCCAGTAGAAAAATCGCCCCCCCACCTGCGGGCCAGTTCGTCAACGACGATAAACCCGACATTGTGGCGGGTATTCAGATAGTCCGCCCCCGGATTTCCCAGGCCAACGATGAGATGATCGCTCTCAACCATGCGTTCCAATGAAAGAAAAAACAGATCCGGAAAGACATGATCTTTCCGGATCTGTTTTTGATTCGATGCCGTGGTGCCATGCGGCACCGCCAGCTATTTAGACATTGATCTTCTTGTCCACCTTGACGCAGACCGTATCCGCCCTGGAAATGAGTTTCAGGCTCGGCGGCAGGGAGATATCGCCGAAAGTCATGTGGTCGCCGATCTTCAAATCGGTAACCGCAAGGGAAAACTGATCGGGGATTTCGAGCGGCAAGCCTTCGAGGGTGACGCTGTCGTGCTCGACGAACATCTCTCCACCCAGGTCGACACCCTTGGCAATTCCGGTATAGACGATCGGCACGTCAAAACGCCGCACCTTCTGCAGGTCGATCTCACAGAAGTCGGCATGGATCAGTGTGTCACGGACCGGATCGGTCTGTACTTCCCCGACGAGGACGTAGCGATCCTTGTCTCCATCGATCTTGAGCGTCACCACTGCATTCTGGCGATAGATCTCGAGCAACTGCTGCATCAGCGTCTTCGTATCCATCTCCAGGGACAGCGCCGCAGCGCCGCCACCATAGACAACTGCCGGAGTCTTACCTTTCATCCGCAGCTGCCGCATTGCACCTTTGCCTGCTGAAGTCCTCATCGAAGCCGACAATTCCACCTGAAGCATACTTCCTCCTTCACCCAATGGCCGGCGCAGGAAAGAGTTCCAGTACAGCCGGGCGGTTTTTGTAATAATACGTTATTTTATATCGCAATGTTCACAGATCAATCACACAAACAGCGAACTGACCGAGTCTTCATTATGTATACGACGAATGGCCTCGGCCAGAAGCGAGGACACCGAAAGAACCTTGATCTTGCCGCACCGTTCCGCCTCTTCCCGCAAGGGGATGGAGTTGGTCACAACCAGTGTTTTAATCTCGGAGTTGGTGATGCGTTCGACCGCCGGACCGGAGAGCACCGGGTGCGAACAACAGGCATGCACCTCTTTCGCTCCATTTTTCAGCAGCGTGGCGGCCGCGCTGCACAAGGTACCGGCCGTATCAACCATATCGTCAAGCAAAATCGCCGTCTTGCCCTTGACATCACCGATCACGTGCAAGGCCTCGCACTCGTTGGGGCGATCACGCCGTTTGTCGATGATCGCCAGCCCGGTGTTCAGCCGCTTGGCAAAGGCCCGGGTCCGCTCGACCCCACCCGCATCGGGGGAGACCATGATCGGGTTTTCGTACAGGCTATCGATATGTTTCAACAACACCGGCGCGGCATAGAGATGATCGACCGGAATATTGAAGAACCCCTGGATCTGTCCGGCGTGGAGGTCCATGCAGAGTACCCGCCGCACCCCCACCACCATCAGCATCTCGGCGACGACCTTGGCCGTTATCGGTACCCGGGGGGCATTTTTGCGATCCTGCCGGGCATAGCCGTAATAGGGAATCACGGCGGTGATTCTCCTGGCCGAGGCCCGGCGCAGCGCGTCCACCATGATCACCAGTTCCATCAGGTGATCGTTGACTGGCGTACAGGTGGGCTGGACGACGAAGACATCCGTTCCCCGGACATTCTCCCCGATCTCGACAAAGATTTCGCCGTCGCTGAATTTCTTCACCTCCGCCTTGGACAAGGGCAGATCGAGGTGAGTGGCGATATCAAGGGCTAAATCTTTGTGGGCATTTCCAGAGAAAATTTTGATTATATTGGCCATCGTCCTGTACTTCTCATAGAATGATCAAACGCATGATTGGCTGGGGCGGAAGGATTCGAACCTACGAATGCCGGGATCAAAACCCGGTGCCTTTACCGCTTGGCGACGCCCCACTCTTCGCCCGTGCAACAAATACCATCTTCCCGAATTTGCGCTTCATCCTGACCGCGATTGTCTGCATCTCCGCGGTGCTGATCGATACATCGGGAAACAGGCCGTACACCGTTGGTCCGCTCCCCGACATCAGCGCAACTTCAGCTCCCGCTTCCAGAAGATTTTCTTTGATACTTGCCAGTTCCGGATATTGAGCAAGGGTGACGCGTTCCAGGTCATTCGAGAGAGTACCCAGTGACGGTGTATCGGGCGCATCTTTTCGAAAACTCGCTAATTTAGATTCTTTCAATGTACTTGTCAATCCTAAATTCTCATACACCCAACGGGTGGAAACAGAAAATCCAGGATTTACAAGGAGAACGCTGTAGCCTTTCAGGCTTGGTACCGGGTACATCACCTCCCCGACCCCTTCGGCCAGAACAGCGTCATCCTCGACGACAAAAAACGGGACATCGGCCCCGAGGCGCAGGGCCATGGCGCACAGTTCCGAGCGGGAAAATTCGCTGTCGAACAGACTGTTCAATCCCCGCAGAACCGTTCCGGCATCGCTGCTGCCGCCGCCAAGCCCGGCTGCCACGGGAATCCTCTTCCCTATCCGGATATCGACTCCACACCCCTTCCCCCGTCGGCTGGCGAAGAAAAACGCATCGGCCGCCTTCCAGGCAAGATTCGACCGGTCCGCTGGCAACGATGGATCGCTGCAATCGAGACGTACAAGACCATCCTTGCGGAGGCACAGTTCGATCGTGTCGCCGAAATCGAGCTTTTGCATCCAGGTCTCAAGATCGTGATACCCATCCGCCCGCTTGCGGCGAACATGCAGAAAGAGGTTGATCTTGGCCGGGGCGAGGAGCACCACGGCCCGATGGTGATTGAAATCCGTCATAGGAAGTCGGAGGCATCTCTCGATACCCCCACACATCCGCCGTCGATCGACGGGCTATCTTTTCACGGCCGTGACAAACCGCAGCTTCACATCATAGATGATGTTCTTCAGCAGTTCCTCTTCATCCTTGTCAAGATTGCCTCTGGTCTTCTGTTCCAGCAGGACCAGGGTGTCGATAGCGTGCCGCGCCAGATCGAAGTCCGGTTCTCTCCTGCCGGTGGCGGGATCGCCGATCTCCCCGAGATGGTAGAGGACGGAGGTGTTCAAAGACATGATAAAGGCCGGGAAAGTAACTTCCGGCATGACACATTTTCCATGCCGATCCGGGACCTTTCCTTCTTCACAATGGCAATCTTCCGTCTGCCCGTTCTTTGCCGTCGTCTGTTCCACCATACTTTCGTCCTCCCCTTCCACAGTGCCAGAATTGTCTTTAGAAGCGGTTCAACTCAAGAACCACCGCATCGTCGATATGTTCCAACTCCCGCACCTTGGCGAGCAGTTCCCGGGAAATCAATTCGTCGGTACTGAGGAAAATGATATTCTGGTTGCTTTCCTCTTCCCGCCCGACGGTCATCCGGGAGATATTGACCCCGGCCGTGCCGAGGGTGGTACCGAGGGCGCCGATCACGCCCGGGACATCTTTATTGTAAACCAGCAGCATCGGGCCTGACGGCAACGCCTCCAGGCGGAACGAATTGAGACGGACCAGTCGTGGCTCGTTTTTGCCGAAAACGGTGCCGACAAGGATATTCTCCCCCTCGGTGGTGACAACTTTTGCCGACAGAACATTATTGAAATCATGGGCTTTTTCCGATTTCGACTCGACGACCCTGATGCCACGGTCCTTGGCGATAACCGGGGCATTGACATAGTTCACCGCATCCTGGAGGATCGGGGTGAACAGGCCTTTGAGAAAGGCCACCGTCACCGGGGCGGTGTTGAGATCCGCCAGCTGGCCGCTGTATTCGATATTGATGGTCTGCACCCCTCCCTTCGCCATCTGCATGTGCAGGGAGCCCAGCATCTCGCCGAGGGTGATGTAGGGTCCGACCTGGGCCAGGACGTCGGCGCTGACCGAGGGGACGTTGACCGCGTTGGTAACCGAGCCGCGGAGAAGATAGTCGGCCACCTGCTCGGCGATGATCAGGGCGACGTTTTCCTGGGCCTCACTGGTCGAGGCGCCAAGGTGCGGCGTACAGATGAAATTCTTCAGGCCGAGCAACGGACAGCCTTCAAGCGTGGTCGGTTCGCTGGAAAAGACATCGAGCGCCGCCCCGGCGATCTCGCCGTCGACCAGCGCCTCGTACAGCGCCTGCTCGTCGCAGACCCCGCCCCGGGCACAGTCGATAAACATCGCATCCTTCTTCATCGCCTTGAAGAAATCGGTGGACAGCAGATTCCTGGTCTCCTTGGTCAGCGGGACATGAACGGTGATGTAATCGGCCCGGTTCGCCAGCTCCAGCAGATCGACCAGCTCGACCCCGATCTTTTCCGCCATTTCCTTCGGCATATGGGGGTCGTAGGCGATGGTCTTCATCTTCAGCCCCTGCGCCCGGCTGGCGGCGATACCGCCGATCCTGCCGATACCGACGACGCCAAGGGTCTTGCCTGTCAGTTCCCTGCCCATGAAACTCTTCTTTTCCCACTTGCCCGCCTTCATCGAAGCCGTCGCCTGCGGGATGTTGCGGGACAGAGACATCATCATCGCGATCGCATGCTCTGCCGCGGTGGTAGCGTTGCCGCTCGGGGCATTCATCACCACGATGCCCTTCTGGCTGGCAGCCGGGATATCGACGTTGTCCAAGCCGATACCGGCACGGCCGACGACCTTGAGCCTGTGGGCCGCCTCGAGCAGGTCGGCCGTGACCTTCGTGGCGCTGCGGATGACCAGCCCCTCGTAATTGCCGATGATCTTCTTCAGCTCCTCGGGTTTCAGGCCTGGGATACTATCCACCTCGAGCCCGGCTGCCTCCAGTATCTTGACACCCGCAGGCGACAGATTGTCACTGATCAGTACCTTCATCTCCGCTCCTTCTCCTTCGCTGTGTACGCCTGCCCGACATCGGAACAGGCTGCTTTCATCTGCAAGTGGGCAAATTTCACCGAATGTCGCCCTCGTCGGTCCCGGCAACGGAGGCGATTCTCCTGAGATTATTTGCCCGATAAAATCGGTAATTATAATGATATCCTTGGAAGAGGACAATAAAAATACGAGGCAGCGGAGTTTCGCCGGTCGGTATTGGACAAGAACAGGATTGTCTCCGACTGCCCGGGGTGTATTCCATCAATGATTATGTTGAACAAATCCAGTGAAGACGATATAAAGCATTCGCCTCGGGGGCTGTCACCCGCGTGTTCCTGCCGTCGCGGGCAGTGCCCGAATCGGCTGAAAATGTTATCCATGGATTGCGAATCCACTTGAAAATACCAATAGTTGTTTTCAACCGACCAACCATCCCGGCATCCGATCCTTGCCTTGATATCCGGTCCGGCGAAGTTCGCCCGACACTTTCGAACAGGAGTTGTTGATGACTGAAACACGACTGCGTTTTCCACCGAGCCCCACCGGTTATCTCCATATCGGCGGGGCCCGCACGGCGCTCTACAACTGGCTGTATGCAAAAAAAACCGGCGGCAAGCTGATCCTCCGGATCGAGGACACCGATGCCGAGCGCTCAACCGAAGAATCGATCCGCGGCATTATCGAGGGCCTGGAGTGGCTGGGCATCACCTACGACGAAGGCCCCTATTTTCAGACTGATTTCACCGCCGATCATGTCGCCGCCGCCGGGAAACTCCTGCAGGCCGGCCACGCCTACCGCTGCTTCTGTACCAAGGAGGAACTCGATGCCAAGCGGGAAAAGGCGCTCGCCGCCAAACAGGCGCTCGGCTACGACCGGACCTGCCGCGACCTGACCCCGGAACAGGTGGCGGAGAAACAGGCGGCCGGGCTCCCCTCGGTGATCCGCTTCAAGGTCCCCGACCGCCAAGGTCTGCTCGGCTACGACGACAAGGTTCTAGGCCGGATCGAATGCGATTACCGGGAGGTGGACGACTTCGTCATCCTCCGCTCCAACGGCAAGCCATTGTACCTTCTCTCCAACGTCGTCGACGACATCCGCGATCGCATCACCCACATCATCCGCGGCCAGGACCACATGACCAACACCATCAGGCAGGTTCTGCTCTACGAGGCCCTGGATGCGCCGCTCCCGGTCTTCGCCCATATCCCGCTGACACTCGACACCAAGAAGGCGAAGATCTCCAAGCGCAGCCACGGCGAGATCGTCGCCGTTCATTTCTACCGTGATCATGGTTTCATCCCCTGGGCCTTCAACAACTTCCTCGTCCTCCTCGGCTGGTCGCCCGGCGACGACCGGGAGATCTTCTCCCGCGAGGAACTGATACAGGCCTTCACCCTCGAGCGGATCAACAAATCGAGTGCCGTCTTCAACTTCCGCCGTGACGATCCGAAGTTCTTCACCGACCCGAAGGCCATCGCCATCAACGAGCACTACCTGCGGACCATGCCGATCGCCGAACTGGCGCCGATGGTGAGAAAGGAACTGGAAGCGGAGGGACTGTGGGATGACGCCTGGGCCGGCGACCGACAGGCATGGTTTTTCCACACCATCGATCTTATCCGTGACCGCTTCCATACCCTGAAGGACTTCACCAGCCTCGGCCGGGCCTACTTTGCCGACGATTTCACCGTCGAGGACAAGCCGCTGCAGAAAAATGTCCTGAAGTTTCCCGATCTGACGACCTGGCTGCCGGCGCTGGCCGATCGTTATGCGCAGGCGGTGATCTTCGACGCTGTCGAGACCGAGCGGATCGCCCGCGAGATGGCCGAGGAACTCGAGATCAAGCCGGGCGTCCTGATCAACGCGATGCGAACCGTCGTCACCGGCCAGTTGGCCGGACCGTCGATGTTCGAAATCCTGCCGGTCATCGGCAGGGACCGGGTCGTCAGACGAATGCGAGAAATCTCACGCTTTTTCCCGGCCCCTTGACCTCCACCCTCAGCAAACACCCATCGACATGGAAACCCCAGAGAAAACAGCCAGCAGACCCATCGATTTCATCAGGCAGATCATTGCCGACGATCTCCGGACCGGCAAGCACCGGACCACGGTGACCCGCTTTCCCCCGGAGCCGAACGGCTTTCTCCACATCGGTCACGCCAAGTCGATCTGTCTCAATTTCGGCATCGCCCTGGAAAACAACGGGGTCTGCCATCTGCGTTTCGACGACACCAACCCGAGCAAGGAAGAGGTCGCCTACGTCGAATCGATCATGCGCGATGTCAGGTGGCTCGGGTTCGACTGGCACGACAAGCTGTTCTATGCCTCCGACTATTTTCCCGCCCTCCACGACTATGCCCTGCAGCTGATCCGGCTCGGCAAGGCCTACGTCTGCGAGCTCTCGGCCGAGGCCATCAGGGAGTACCGCGGCACCCTGACCGAACCGGGGCGGGAGAGCCCCTGGCGTAACCGCAGCGTCGAGGAAAACCTTCATCTCTTCGAGCGGATGAAAACCGGCGAGTTCGAGGAGGGCAGCCATGTCCTGCGGGCCAAAATCGACATGGCCTCCCCCAACCTCAACCTGCGCGACCCGGTCATCTACCGGATTCTCAAGGTGCCGCACCACCGCACCGGCGACACCTGGTGCATCTACCCGATGTACGACTACACCCACTGCCTGTCCGATGCCATCGAAGGGATCACCCACTCGCTGTGCACCCTCGAGTTCGAGGACCACCGGCCGCTCTACGACTGGGTTCTCGACACCCTGCAGACCCCCTGCCATCCGCAGCAGATCGAATTCGCCCGCCTCAACCTGACCTTCACCGTCATGAGCAAACGCAAACTGCTGCAGTTGGTGAAGGAAGGCTATGTCGACGGCTGGGACGACCCGCGGATGCTGACCATTTCCGGGCTCAGGCGCCGGGGCTACACCCCGGCCGCGATCCGCAATTTCTGCCACGAGATCGGCCTCGGCAAACGGGAGAGCTGGATCGACATGACCGTGCTCGAGAACGCGGTCCGCGACGATCTCAACGCCACCGCCCCGCGGGTGATGTGCGTCCTCGACCCGGTCAAGGTCGTCATCGACAATTACCCCGAGGAACAGGTGGAGGAAATGGAGGCGGTCAACCACCCCCAGGATCCGGCCATGGGCAGTCGCATGCTGCCGTTCTCACGCGAACTCCACATCGAACGGGCGGACTTCATGGAGAACCCGCCGGCGAAATTCCACCGCCTCGGCCCCGGCCGCGAGGTCCGGCTGCGTTACGGCTATCTCATCACCTGCACCTCCGTCGTCAAGGACGAGGACGGGACCATCCGGGAGATCCACTGCACCTACGACCCTGCCACCCGGGGCGGATCGACGCCGGACGGCCGCAAGGTCAAGGGGACCATCCACTGGGTCTCCGCCCGTCACGCCCTGCCCTGCCAGGTCCGGCTCTACGACCGGCTGTTTGTCGCCGAAAATCCGGAGGCGGACAAGGACATCAATTTCAAACAGCACCTCAATCCCCACTCGCGCATCTGCATCGAGGCGGCGATGGCCGAACCGTCCCTGACCGACCTTGCCGCCGGCACCCAGGTGCAGTTCGAGCGCCAGGGGTACTTCTGTGCCGATACCGTCGATTCGCAGCCCGGCAAACCGGTCTTCAACCGGATTGTCACCCTGCGCGACACCTGGGCCAAAACTCAGCAGAAGATAAACTGATTCGTTCTCCCCAGCCGGGATTGATGCGGTTCGATCCACCTGCCTCGATCCCGGTCGCGCCTCCGCCAGGCCGCTGTCAAGGCCTGTCCCACCGACGACCGACAGCCGAAATATTAGTCCCCCCTGATATTCTTCCGCCTCCTTGAAATATCAGTTGACTGTGCCTAATGTTTGTTGTACCTAATATTATCTTTTCAAGATGGAGAACAACATGGGCCTGAAAGACTTACACAGCGGCTGCCACTGTTTCGCCAACCGGATGCGGAAGTGCTGGGGCAAAGAGAAATGTCCTGGAACCATCGGCCCTCTGTCGCAGAAAGGCAAGGCCGGTCGGATCCGCATCTGCAAGGTTACAGGCGACAGGCGACTGTGTGCGAGGATGGCCTCGATGGGCGTCTATCCCGGAATCGAGGCGGAGGTCATCTGTCCGAAGAACGGCAGCCAATGCATCCTCAAGATCGAGGGTGGAACCATCAGTCTCGACAACAGCGTCAGCGACAACATCCTCGTCACTGCCCTGTAACGACAACTGTGCAGAGCCCGTGGCTGCGGGCTCTTTTTTTTCGCCAACCCAATTAGGCTTCCCTAACTGACGGCAACGACGGAGGGGATATATGTGGCAGGACATCATTATCTGGCTGATCATCGCGACAGCCGTATTCTTCATTGGACGCAGACTATACAAGCAGTGGCGTGCCGCTTTCAGTCCAGGGGCGAGCATCACCTGCGGTTGCGGATGCGCAGGTTGCGACTCGATCTGTGATAGCAGGAAACAGCCCGAAACGAGGAACTGACATGCAGACACTACTCCTCAGGCAGATGCAGAAAGGACAAACGGGAACCATCCGCGCCATCAAGATTGGCGGCGAACTCGGCCGTCGTATCCGGGAGATGGGTCTTATTCCGGGAGCACAGATCACCATCCACGGGCGAGCCCCCCTGAACGATCCGGTGGCGATCAGGGTCATGAACGGCACCCTGACGCTACGCAACAGTGAAGCCGACTATATCCAGGTCGAGGTCCAATAAGCGCTCCCCCCGTACTTTTACCCCATTTCCCCTCTTCCTTCCGACGCATCTCCAGGAATTCATGACCAGACAAGTAATCATGGCCCTTGCGGGCAACCCCAACGCCGGCAAAACCACTTTGTTCAACCAACTCACCGGCGCCCGGCAGCACGTCGGCAACTACCCCGGCATTACCGTCGACCACAAGGAAGGACTGCTCGAGCACCAGGGAACGAGAATTACCATCACCGATCTCCCCGGCACCTACTCGATGACCGCCTACTCGGCCGAGGAACTGGTCGCCCGCGATTACCTGATCAGCAACCGCCCGGAGGTCGTCATCAACATCGTCGATGCCTCCAACCTCGAGCGCAATCTCTACCTGACCTGCCAGTTTCTCGAACTCGGCGTGCCGCTCGTCATCGCCCTGAACATGGTGGATGTGGCACGCGATCGCGGCATTGAGATCAAGGCCGACAAACTCGCTGACCTCCTGGGAGTTCCCGTCGTGCCGATCATCGCCCGTTCCGGGTTCGGCAAGGATAAATTGATCGACGAAGCCCTTGCCGTTGCCGCCAGAAAACAGTCGTGGCAGCCACGCGACATCTCCTACGGCGACGACCTCGATGCCGCAATCGCCGCGCTGGTGCCGAAGATCGAGGCGACGCATTTCGTCGACGGACTGTACCCGCCGCGATACATCGCTCTCAAATACCTTGAGAACGATGAACAGATCCTGGCGAAGGGAAAAGACACCGACCCGGCAACCGCCGCCGAGCTTGAGGCCATTGTCAACTCGGTCTGCGAACACACGACCAAAACGCTCGACGTCTACCCGGAAGCAATCATCGCCGACCACCGTTATGGGTTCATCAAGTCGATCATCCGCCAGGGAGTCGTGACTCACAAGTTCGACACCGATCGCCTCTACACCTCCGACCGGATCGACCAGGTGCTCACCAACCGCCTGATCGGACCGGTGATCATGCTGGCGATCCTGTTCGGGGTCTACCAGTTCACCTTCTCCTGGAGCGAACTGCCGGTGGCCCTGCTCGAGGATTTTTTCGGCTGGCTCTCCGCTGCAACCGAGACGATCCTCCCCGACGGCCGCCTCAAATCCCTCGTGATCTCCGGAATCATCGGCGGCGTCGGCGGCGTTCTCGGTTTTGTGCCGCTGATCATGTTCATGTTTTTCGCCATCGCCATCCTCGAAGACTCGGGCTACCTCGCCCGGGTCGCCTACATGATGGACCGGGTCTTCAGGATCTTCGGCCTGCACGGCTCTTCGGTGATGCCGTTCATCGTTTCCGGCGGCATTGCCGGCGGCTGCGCCGTCCCCGGGGTCATGGCCACCCGCACCCTGCGGTCGCCAAAGGAGCGGATGGCCACCCTGCTGACCGTCCCGTTCATGAATTGCGGCGCCAAGATGCCGGTACTGGCCCTGCTGATCGGCGCCTTCTTCAGCGACAACAAGGCCCAGTACATGTTCCTCTTCACCATGCTGGCCTGGATCGTCGCCCTGCTGGCCGCCAGACTGCTGCGCTCGACGGTGCTGCGCGGGGCGCCGACGCCGTTTGTCATGGAACTGCCGCCCTACCGTTTCCCCACCATGCGCGGGCTGCTCATTCACACCTGGGAGCGGACCTGGCAGTACATCAAAAAGGCGGGGACAGTCATTCTCGGGATCTCGATCCTGCTGTGGGCGATGATGACTTTCCCGCAACTCCCGGCCGAACGGTTGGCCGGCTACGAGGCGATGCGGCAGAATATTGCCTCCGGGTACGACGAGACTATCGTTGCCGAACAGGCCCAGGAACGCACCGTGCTCTCCGCGGCAGCGACGGATCTTGCCGGACAGCTGCAGGAAATCAACAAAAGGGAGGCCGAGGAGGCGTTACGCCATTCACTCGCCGGCAGGATCGGCATCGCCGTCGAAACGGTATCACACCTCGCCGGTTTCGACTGGCGCACCAATATCGCCCTGATCGGCGGGTTTGCCGCCAAGGAGGTCATCATCTCGACCCTCGGTACCGCCTACTCGATGGGGGAGGTAAATACGGACCAAACGGAATCGCTCGGCGAGCGTCTTAAAAAGGATTCGAACTGGAACCGGGTCGTAGCGGTCGCCGCCCTGGTCTTCATCATGTTCTATGCCCCCTGTTTCGTCACTGTGATCTGCATCGCCCGGGAGGCATCATGGCGATGGGCCCTGTTCTCGATCGGCTTCAATACCGTTTTCGCCTTCATCCTTGCCGTGCTCGTGTTCCAGATCGGCAGTTTCTTCCATCTCGGCTAGGACCCGGCGATCGGGGCCCATCACCGTCCAGCGACGACAACGGGCTCCGGTTACCGCGGTTATTCGATACGAATTGAGCCGATTCCGGAGAGTGTTTCCCGGTCCTCCTCCGGTTCGACAATGGTCTTGACGACCGGCCGGGCGGCGGGAACGATTCTCTCCCGAATGACCGGCTGAGGTTGCAGCGACGGTTGCCTCACCACTCGCCCTTCCTCCACGTCCTCCACTACATCCTCTTCATCCTCTACATCCACTTCCGGTTTGATCGGAATCTGACCCAATGGCTGTTTGAACACGGCGATAATGCCGTCGCGGGTCTCAATCATCGAAATCAGCTCCCACCCCGTCGCTCCGAACTCGTTGAGCGACAGTTCGATCTCCGACTCATCCAGAAAGACGTTGCCGAGCAGCCCTTCCTTTTTCAATTCAAACAGAACTGTTTTATAGCTCCAGCGCATCCTCAATCAACCCTCATCCTTACTCATGACTTTTTTGATCCGATAAATCTGTTGTTGTCGAACAAACCTTCGTACACCTTGCCTGTTTTCATCTCCAGACGCCCCTGCCCATTGCGCTTGCCACGCCGGAACCCGCCCTCGTAGCGGCTGCCGTCCTTGCCGACCAGCACCCCTTCTCCATCCGGCAGGTCATCCTTGAAATCGCCCTTGTATACCGATCCATCCGGATAGCGCAGTTTTCCCCTGCCGTTGAACTCGCCGCCGGCAAATTCGCCGCTGTAATGACTGCCGTCGGCAAAACTGTATTCCCCTTTGCCTGAAAACAGATCGGCCTTGAACTGGCCGACATATGTAGTTCCGTCGGAATAGGAGAAAGTTCCCTTCCCCTCCTTCAGACCGGCGCGGAAATTGCCATCATACTCGCGGCCATCGACATAACGGTAGACTCCTTTGCCCTCGAACTTCCCGCGCGAGAAAACCCCCTTGTAGGTATCGCCGCCTGGCAGCAGCAGCGAGCCTTTGCCGTCCATGTACCCATCCTTGGTCATTCCCTCGTAGACCCGACCATCCGGGAAGACAACCTGAACCCTGCCGTTTGCCGCCCCGCCGCTGGCGGCGATGAGAATCCGGCCGCCCTCGAAGCGATAGTCGTCGGGCTGGCCGGTGCCGCCGGGCGTTGATCGAACCGGTTCGGAGGGTTCGTCCTCGACCTCCGATTCCGGCTTCAGCAGCCAGTCGGGGACTTCGTCGTCCTGGCCGGTCATGATCGCCGGCGCCGACGCCGGTGCGGATGCAGAGGCCGGTTTGCCGTCGACGAAAGCCCCCCGGTATCTGCGGCCGTCGACATAACGGATCGAACCCCGGCCATGCATGACGTCACCCGCGAAATCGCCCTTGTAGACACTGCCGTCGGCGAGGGTCAATGTGCCCTTTCCGTGCCGCCTGCCGTGGGAGAAATCGCCTTCATAGCGGCTACCGTCGACATATTCGCGAATGCCCCGGCCCTCCTCGCGATCCTCGGCAAACAGACCTTCATACCAGGATCCATCGGCGTAGTCCATCCTTCCTTTGCCGTGCCGCAATCCATCCTTGAACGCCCCCTTGTAGGTCCCCCCGCCGGGATAGCGTTTGATGCCCTCGCCATGCGGCTTGTCGTCGCTGAAGCTTCCCTCGAATTCCTCGCCGTTGGCGGCGGTGTATACCCCGAATCCATGGCGGGCCGAGCCGCGAAAATCGCCGGTGTAAGATCCGCCGTTTATATATTTGCGGGTGCCTCGCCCCTCGGGCCTGCCGTTGCGGAACTCCCCCTCGTACCAGGTGCCGTCGGGGTAGGTGAGCTTGCCATGGCCGTCGACGGTGTTGTTCAGAAACCGCCCCTTGTACTCCCTTCCGTCGGGGTAGAACAGGATGCCTTCCCCATGATACCGGCCGCTGTCAAACTCACCCATATACTGCAGGCCATCACTGCGAACCAGTGTCCCCTTGCCATGAAAGAGGTTGTCACGGAACCCCCCCTCGTAGCTCACTCCTTTCGGGCCGGTCATCCGACCGGGACCGTAGAGCCGACCGTTGCGGAACTGTCCGCTGTACTGAACCCCATTGGGCAGGACCAGGGAACCGGCGCCGCTGATGAGGCCATTTTTGAATTCCCCCTGATAACGCCGGCCGTCCTTGTGGACCAACACTCCACTGCCATTGCGGCAGTCCCCTTGAAGGCATTCGGCGGCCGGCAGAGACGGCGCCGACAGGATCGCGAGAAGGGCAAGACAGATATGCACTGCGGGATGTTTCATGGATCGACAGACCTCCAAAAGTAGACGACGAGATGACTATTGACCCGAATCTGCATAGGCCTTTCGAGCCTCGCGGCCGATGATGGCAATGCCGTTGGCCACATCTTCATCGTTCTGAGAATAGGTGACTCGAACACATTCCTGCCGATGTCGCCACTCCTCCTTCAAGCCCGGAAAGAAATAATGCCCGGAGACGACCAGAGCGCCCCGGCGCTTCAGCCGGCGGTAGAAATCGAGGCTCGACAGCGGCAGCCCCTCGAACCACAGCCACAGGAACATCGCCCCCTCCGGCTTGTGGATCCGGTAGGGCAGGCCGGCGCATTCCCGGCGAACGGCCGCCACCGCCTTTTCCATCTTGCGGCGGTAGAAAGGGCCGATGAGATTACGGCTGAGATCGACGACCTCGCCGGAGGCAAACAGTTTTCCCGTCACCATGGCGCCGAAACTGCCCGGCGACAACGACATGATGGCATTCATGCTGGCGAGGGCGCGGACGATCTCCGGCCGGGCGACGATGATGCCGGTCCGGACCGCCGGCAGCCCGAGTTTGGAAAGCGACAGGCAGACGACGGTGTTGTCGTTCCAGAACGGGGCGGCCTCGGCATAGACCATCCCCGGGAAGGGAAGGCCGTAGGCATTGTCGATGATCAGCGGGACGCCATGCGTCCGGGCCAGGCGGTCGAGGGCCTGGACTTCACTGTCGGTAATGACGTTGCCGGTCGGATTGGTCGGGCGCGAAACGCATATTGCCCCGATATCAGGGGTGATCTCAAGGGCGTCGAAATCAATGTGGTACTTGAACAGATCATCGCCGATCCGCTCGATTTTCGGCCTGGTGGCAACAAAGAAATCGTCGCACAGGCCAAGATCGGCATAGCCGATATATTCAGGGGCCAGCGGCAGGCAGATCTTCCTGCGGCTGCCGTCGGGATAGACGCCGGCCAGGAGGTTGAAGAGCATGAAGAAGGCGGTCTGGCTGCCGTTGGTGAGGCAGATGTTTTCCGGTCCGACCGGCCAGCCGCACTGCCGGGACAGCAGCTCGGCGAGGGCATCGATGAATGCCGCATCGCCCTGGGGCGGGCTGTAGGCCCCGACCAGTTCCCGGAAGGCCGCCAGATCGCCGCAGATTTCCTGGAGATTGCGGCGCAGCAGGTCCTGGAATTCTGGGACATGGCCGGGATTGCCTCCCCCCATCATCATCATTTCCCCAGCGTATTCGCTGCGGGCCGACCCCAGGTCATCCATCAGCGAGAGGATGCCGGCGTCGCAGGTC
Source organism: Desulfoprunum benzoelyticum (assembly GCF_014201505.1). Taxonomy (GTDB): domain Bacteria; phylum Desulfobacterota; class Desulfobulbia; order Desulfobulbales; family Desulfocapsaceae; genus Desulfoprunum; species Desulfoprunum benzoelyticum. The sequence continues at coordinate 45,888 of NZ_JACHEO010000015.1, forward strand.
AGTCGTTGCCCAAATTTAGAAAAGCGCATAGCAATGTGAGACAGCAGCCTGTACCGCCATTCAGGCCGTTCCTGTCGGGATCCTTGTCTTTCGTTGTTCAATGAAGCGAGCCAGGCGGACAATAGCGAACACTATACCAAGAGAAAAAAGAATCCTCCCCCAAAATATGCCGCCGAGCCTGCCGCCAAGGGCCATCATCAGCAGGGTGTCTTCGACCAGGGAGTGGCAGATCCCCATCAGGGCCATCGAATAGAAGATCTCCCGGCGATCGAGCTTGCCCGAGCAGGCCTCGCGGATGATCAGGGCGCCGCCGTAACTGAGCCCCATGACCATGCCGACGACGGTCAGCGGCGCCGCCTGCCGGCTCATGCCGAAAACCGGCAGGACCGGGCCGAGCAGCCGCTCGAACAACGTCAGGACCCCGATCGCCCGAAGAATCCGCATGCAGATCATGATGCCGAAGATCACCAGGATGATCATGCCGACGTTGATGATCTGGTCGGCGGCCCAGGCGCCGAGACCACGCTCGACCTCGCCGGTGCGGAACAGCAGCCGGGCCGGTTCCTGCCACAGGTGGAGCAACCGGCACAACCGGTCGAGCAGGACGGCATAGACGATCGCTCCGCCGACCCGCAGGATCGCAATCGGCAGCACCGCCGCCCCGGCCCTTCTGCTGATGCTCAGCTCCAGCGGCAGGGAGTGGGCGATCAACATGATCGAACACAGGATCGTGACCTGCGCCCCTGTCAGCGACAGGCCGGGCGCCAGGGCGGCAAAGACCGCCATGCCGCCGTAGATGCTGGTCAGCATCGCCGTCGCCCAGACCAGGCCGAGGGAGCCGGGCAATCCGACCAGACTCATCACCGGTTCGAGCAGGTAGCTGAGCCAGGTGATCATCCCCAGTTCCTCGAGGATCTTGGTCAGGATCACTACCGGCACGGTGATCTTGATCAGTTCCCAACTGGTGAGCGCTGTTTCATGCAACAGGGAGAGAATCCATGTCCGGAGCGCGGCTCCGCGGCCGGACATGACGTTGTTTTTCGTTTCAAGCACCGGTGTCCTCCCTGTTCGTTGGCTCTTTGCATTCCATGGTCCTCGCCACCTCCAGTCGCAGGATGATCGCGGCAAGGACGGCGGCAGTCGTCATCGCCAGTCCGGCGAAGACAAAACCGGCACCGAGATTGAAGCGATCGCCGATGCCGCCGATCAGGGTCGGCATCACTCCGCCGCCGATCAGAAACGCCATCGGGATGCAGAGGGAGACCGCCGCCGCCCCCAGCTTCCTCCCCCCCAGCGTGCTGAGGACGGCGAAGGCCGAGGGGAAGAAACAGACGGCGACCATCGGCTGGAGAAAGACCGCGGCAAGCAGCGGAACGCCGGACAGGAGGCCGATCGGAATCGTCAGCAGGCCGGCGAGCAGCAGGGCGGCCACCATCATCTGCCGGTTGCCGTACCGATCGCCGAGCCACCCGGCCGGAAGCGGCATGATGATGGTGCAGAACCGCGACAGCGACAGGAGACGGTTGGCACTGTCGGCATCGATTCCCTGGCCGGTGACCAGCAGCAACGGCAGCATCGCGTAGACCCCCATGGTCGAACAGATGGCCAGGGAAAACAGCAGGATCATCAGCCAGAACTGCGGCATGGCAAGAAAGACGCGAAAGACGGCGGGATCGAGGGGAACCCCCCGATCCTTACCACCCCGTCCCTTCAGACCGTACAGCACCGCCATCACGATCAGGCAGAAACCGATGACCTCGAGCCCATGGCGCCAGGTCGACCACTCCACCATCACCCCGCAGATCAGCGGTGCAATGATGAAACCGATATTCGGCGCCAGTTCGTGAACGGCAATGCCACGCCCCCAGAAAGACGGGGCCACCATCCGGGTGATAGTCGACAGGGCCGCCGGCAGGTAGAGACCGGAGGCGAGGCCGAGGCCGAACAGGGCGGCTCGGATGCCGTTCATGGTCTCGCAATGGGAAAGAATGACGAGGGCAGAGCCGGCGGCCAGGGTCGACAGAACAATCGTGCGTTTGAAGGTGATGCGTGCCGAGACGAATCCGGAGAACAGGACCGAGGGGAAATACCCGGCGGAAATCCACAGAAAAAAGGACCCCGAAACCGTATGACCGAACCCGAGTTCCCGCTCAATCTGCGGCAGCAGCGGTGAAAAAATTATCCGGGAGAGGAAATTGAGGAGAAAGAGCGAAGACAGGAAGAGTATCTGCGGCAATACCCGTCGGAACGGCAGGTAGCCGCCGTTCTCCGTCGCCTGCGTGCCGATTGTCATTATTTGCGGCCGGGATGTTTTTTGGGGTAGTCGAAGAACAGCAGACGACCGGAGCCTTCCCTGAGGTCCGACCATGACGGACAGTCAAATTCAATGGCAGCGATTCCGCATGTCGGGATATTGCCGATACTCCGCCCGGTCAGCCACTCGGCGAGGTCGGTGATGCCATAGTTGTGGCCGACGAGGGCCAGATCCTCGAGGCTGTCCGGCACCCCGGCGATGGTCTGAAGCAGGGCCGGGATCTCGGCCATGTACAGGGCCGCATCAAGGACAATGGATTTTTCCGCGACATGAACCGCCTCGGCGATGAACCGGGCCGTTTTCCTCGCCCTTTTCGCCGGACTGGCGACAATGAGGTCGAGGCGTATTCCATAGCCGGCCAGTCTCTGCCCCATGAAAGGGGCATCGGCCTTGCCGCGGTGGTTCAGCGGCCGGTCAAAATCACCGAGCCCCGGTTCCGCCCAGCTCGATTTGGCATGGCGGATCAGATACAGCTTCTTCACACCGGCTCACCCCTCTGCAAGACTTCCTGCCACAGCTTTTCGTACTGTCGGGCGGCCGGCGACTGCCGTGCCGTGGCCCCGACCGGCTGGCGGAGGATGCCCATTTTTTCGATCTCTGCCAGATAGGGGATAAAGGTCTTTAAAAACAACGGGTACTTGCTGTACTTATCCATCGTCGCCAGGTGCATCGATTTCCGCCGTTCGACCATCGAAAAAAAGGCGATGATCTTGTTCCTGTCGGCGTTGAGCTTTTTGAACAGTTTGAGCAGCTGTTCCAGGGCAATCAGCGACAGAGTGGTGGGGACGACCGGACAAACGAGGATATCGGCCGCCTCGATGATGTTCTCCGACAACAGGGTCAGATTCGGGGGGCAGTCCAGGAAAAGGATATCATACTCCTCGGCAAACGGGGCGAACAGCTTTGCCAGGGCCTGCCGCCGTTTTTTCTTGCTTAATTCATTGAGGGCGAGATCAAGGTTACGGAAAGAGAAATGTGCCGGCAGAAGGTCCAGGCCAGAAAAATCCGTCCCTCGGATATTCCTGGCGATATCGCCATCGAGGAGTTTGTCGCTGTTGAATTTTTTCTTCGCCTTGATTCGAAAATAATACGAGGCGGCCCCCTGTGAATCCATGTCACAGAGCAGGGTTCGCTGCCCGGACACAGAAGCGGCGTAGGCGAGATTGACGGCGGTGGCGGTTTTGCCCACCCCGCCCTTGCTGCTGTAGATCGCCACCGTTTTCATTGCCGCCCGCCTTCTCCTGCGGAGAAGTGGTCATCCTCTGCGGGTCTGGTGATCCTCTGCACCAGTTCTCTGCTCTCGTCGCCGGAGAAGTCGGCGAAGGTGGAGTCGAACTCGCCGCGCACCTGCCGCTGCCGGTCGGCCAGTCGGACCACCAGACCGCCAAGGGCGGCGGCAATGACCAGGACCTGCTTCGGGTCCTCGACCCGGACAGGACTGCGAAAGGTCCCGAGCATCTCCTGTTGCACGGACAGATCGTTGTAGTCTCCAAGGTTGTTCTGCAGTTTCTTCAAGTGCTTGACCAGCAGGATGACATCCTCCGCGGGGAACAGGGAATGGAAGAACTCGAGGAGATAGCGCAGTTTTTTCGCCTCAATCCGCAGGGCGTGAAGCATGGTGTCGGGGCTGTCGGGGCCCAGTTTTTCACCCTCCGCCAGAATCTTCCTGAATCGCTTCCTGACTGCCTTGGCGGCAAAATTCCGGCAGAGAAGATCACGCCCCGCCACTTCGGCCGGCTGAGGCAGATTTTCCAGAAAGTGCTGCCAGTCCTTCAGCAGCCGCGCCAGCCGCGGCGAAGTGAGCTGTTTCTTCATAGCCCGGAATTCCCTGCTTCGGTAGGCCCGCATCCCCCGGACGAAACCGTCGAGCCCCGAGTGGAGACTGGCAGGCAGCATGCTGCGGTACTCACCCTCCTTCAACAGATAGACATCGCTGTCACGGACCTTCCCGGTCGTCTGGGTGATCCACCGGAACTCGGACCGGTAATGATTGCAATGGATCTCCGGGAAGACCTTGCAAAACAGAGTCAGCAGCGAGCGGGTGCGGCGCAGGGAAATCCTGAGATCATGGAGGAACTCGGTATCGATATCCTCGATCGTCCCCGGCAGATTTCTCCGGATATCGCCAAGCACGGCCAGCCCCACCTGACGCAGGCCGTCCCCCATGGAGATATCCCGCTCGAGGATCACAACCGTCTTCGAACCGACGGACTCTACGGTGATACCCGCCCCCGCGAAGACCGGGTCCAGGAAGTGCATCCCGTCAACCAGCTGGCCCAGACCCTCTGCTTGAAGCAGGCGCCGGACGGCCTGATATTCGTGTTCATAGCCGCGGATCGCGGCCAGACGCAGCTGCGTCTGCTCAACCGGCCCCTGATTGTCGCCGCCGACAACAACGTGATCGAGCCATAAACGGAGAACAGTTTTCTCGTCTACGTTGAGAAGATGAAAAGACCGGCGAACCCTGGACATCCGCAGTTTCGGGCAGAGGGCCCGGATATCGGCCCCGGCGGTGATCCCGTCGCGTATCGGACCGTCGGGAAAATCCCACCAGAACGGCCTTTTTCTGCGCGGTCCCTTCCCTTCCCCCAGCACCACCCCATCTGCCGAAAACAGTCGATACCGCCGCCCCCTGCGGGCAAGCGCCAGACCCGACCAGTACAGTCCCCACTCGAACGTGTCGAGGAATTCCTCCTCGCCCCTGTCGACCTCCTCCTCGCTGACGGCGTAGTCGCCATCGAGGCGGAGAGCGATGGCGGCAACATCGAAATCGGCATCGACAAAGAAGATGGAGGAAGGAATCTGTTCAATCATCGGGTAGTGGTTGTCAAGTCCGGTAGTTGGCGTTTATCTTCACATAATCGATTGAAAAATCGCAGGTATGGATCTCTTCGCAGCCCGCCCCGTCCTTGAGGTCGATGCACACGGCGAAATTTTTCTCCTTGAGCACCCGGGTGGCGGCGGTCTCGGCCTCTTTGCCGAGGCCCTGGCCGTTCTTGACAAGCAGTACGTTGTTGAAGGCGATATCGACCTTGTCCGGATTGAAGCGCACACCCGATCGTCCCATGGCGGCGATGATCCGGCCCCAGTTGGCATCTTCGCCGAAGAAGGCGGTCTTCACCAGGTTGGAATTGGCAACGGTCCTGGCCAGACGCTCGGCCTCCTCATTCTCTTTCGCCCCGCAGACCCGGATGGTGACGGTCTTGGTCGCCCCCTCGCCATCGGCGACGATCATCAGGGCCAGTTCCCTCAGCACCTCTTCGAGGGCATCGCGAAAGAGCTGCCGATCCTGCGGCGGGGCATCCTCGTCGATCCACGGATTGTCGGCACAACCGTTGGCCATCACCAGGGCCATGTCGTTGGTGCTGGTGTCGCCATCGACAGTGATGCGGTTAAAGGTGCGGGAGACACCACTGACCAGTGCGGCGTGCAATTCCGGAAAGCTGATCTGGACATCGGTCAGAACGAAGGCGAGCATGGTCGCCATATTCGGCATGATCATCCCCGAACCCTTCGCCATCCCGGCAAGATTGACATCCTTGCCGCCAATACTGATCGTGCGGTAGACCGTTTTCGGGACGGTATCGGTCGTCATGATCGCTTGCGCCACCTGTTCGAAATTTTCCGGCGACAGCGCGGCGACAAGCTGGTTGATTGAGTTCTCGAAGGCCGCGACGTTCAGTTGTTCGCCGATCACCCCGGTCGAGGCGAGCTGGACCAGGACATCCTGGATGTTCAAAGCTTGCGAGACAAGCATGCTGGCATGGCGGGCATTGTCCATGCCCTGCTCGCCGGTGCAGGCATTGGCGCAACCGCTGTTGACGAGGATCGCCTGCGCCCGTCCCTGTTTCAGGCGTTCGACATCGATCAGTACCGGCGCCGCCTTGACCTGATTGGTGGTGAATACCCCGGCAGTGACTGCCGGAGTGTCGCTGAAAATAAGCCCGAGATCAAGCCTGTCCGCGTACCTGATACCGGCCGCGACCGCGGAGGTGGAAAAACCTTTGACGCCCATGCACCCTTCCATTCAGAAAAAACCCCTCTTCCGGCATGTACGGTCCCCCTGGCCGCACGACGGCCACTCCGGACCGGCCTCCCCCCGACACTCCGAAAGAAGCGTCTGCCTCTCCGTTCGGAAAAATAATATTCACAATAATCTACCATCTCTATCCCCGCCTATGCTAGTATAAAATGGGTTGGCGGCGCCCGCCATTCCGGAATCCACTGAGCGCTGTGTTCCGGAAAAACGACACTATCCCTGCCCCTCGATTCCAATGCGGCATCATAGCCCGGCATCGGATAACCATACTCGACACGGTATTTTTCCCTTATGGCCCCCGATCCGGTACACTGGAGCTATCACCTCTTCTCGACGGTCTTTCTCCTCGCCGACCTGACAATCCGGGTCGGACTGTCGATCAGGGTCATCATGCGCCGTCGCCCATATCCGATCACCCTCGCCTGGCTGGTCGTCATCCTTCTTCTCCCCTTCGCCGGAGGCTTCATCTATCTGCTGCTCGGCGAGAACCGCCTGTCCGACAAGCGGACGGCGCGGATCATGAATTCCATTGCCCACTACCAGCACTGGCTGCAGACTCTCCGCGGCCGGCCGCCGGTGCAATGGCCGCACCTCAACCCGGAATGCGGCCCCCTGCAGCAACAGGCCGAAGCCCTGGCCGGGATACCGGCCCTTGCCGGCAACGCCCTGGAACTGATCGACCGGCCGGAAGACATTATCAGGGCCATCATCGACGATATCGACAAGGCCCGGTCGACCTGCCATCTTCAATTCTATATCTGGGAACCGGGGGGAATGGTGGACGAGGTCATGGCCGGCATCGTCCGGGCGACGAAGCGTGGGGTACGCTGCCGCCTGCTGCTCGACGCCATCGGCAGCCGCGATTTCCTCCGCAGCCGGGAGGCGGCGGCAATGCGGAAGGCAGGGGTCAGGATCCAGGAATCGCTGCCGGCCGGTATCTTCTCCGCCCTGTTCGCCAGAATCGATATCCGCAACCACCGAAAAATTGTCGTCATCGACGGCCGGATCGCCTATACCGGCAGCCAGAACATGGTCGACCCCCGGGTGTTCAAGCAGGATGCCGGGGTCGGCAGGTGGATCGACCTGATGGTGCGAATCCGCGGGCCGGTGGTCGAGACCCTGGCCGGGACCTTTGTCAACGACTGGATCCTCGATGCCGACATCCGTCATTTCCGGCCGAAATCGGTGCGAGAAGATATCGACACGGTCCGACGAATCGCCGATCTCCACCCGTCGCCACCGACCGGAGATATTGCCGTCCAACTCGTTCCTTCCGGCCCCGGCATGACCCAGGATGCCATCCACAGCCTGCTGCTGACCACAATCTACGCCTCGCGCAGGGAACTGGTGCTCACCACTCCTTACTTCATCCCCGACGAACCTCTGCTCGTCGCCCTGAAGGCCGCCGCCCAGCGCGGCGTCAAGGTACGGATCATCGTCCCGGCGAAAAACGACTCGCTGCTGGTTCAATACGCCAGCCGGGCCCGGTTCGAGGAACTGGTCGATGCCGGAATCACCATCCTCCAGTTCACCGACGGCCTCCTCCATGCCAAGACCATCACCGTCGACCGCGACTTCGCCCTGGTCGGCTCGGTCAACCTCGACATGCGCAGTTTCTGGATCAACTTCGAGTCGACCCTCTTCATCTACAATACGGCGTTCACCCGCCGGCTGCGCACCCTGCAGCAGCAATACGAAGACCAGTCGGTGCCGCTTGACCGATCGACATTGACGAACCGATCACGGATCGAACGGTTCAAGGAGAACCTCGCCCTCCTGATCGGACCGCTGTTATAGGATGGCACCCGCGGCCTGGCGTTCAGGCTCCGCCGTCGTCGAGCATCCCGTCCAGCAGCGTGACATGGCGACGCTCCTCGGCGATGATCGCAGTCAGCTGCTCTTTGACCGCCGCATCTTCGATGAGATCGCCGAGAAATTGATAGAAGAGGATCGTATCCTCCTCAAAGGTCAGCGATTGCCGCAGGACCGCGGCGACATCGACCGCGGCGGCGAGATCGTCCAGGTCGAGGGAGAATGTCTGCTCCTTCACCATCTCCTGCAGCAGATCCCGGCCCATCCGTTGGGCCGCCTCCGCCCCGGCAACGGGAAGCTCCACCCCCTTGATCCCGGCAAAGTATCGGCCATGCCGTTGTTCTTCCTCGGCCATCCATCTGAACAGCTCTGCCAACCGCGGATCATCGACCCGATCCGCCGCTTTCCGGTATGCCGTCTCGCCGTTGTGTTCAATCTGGACGGCTATGGCGCGGATGTCGTCAAAGGTGAACATGACGCCTTACTCTCCTGCAGGATACAGGCTGGCCATAACCGTGATGAGGCGGTCGTTGGCCTTCTCGACCGCCGGATCATCCATGAACCGGGCGATGCGGATGAACGACAGGCCGAACCTCTCTCCCAGGGCGTCGGCCTTCTTCTCGAGTTCGGCATAGCGCGGCGGGACGGTCTGCTCATTCTGCAGTTCCGGATATTTTCTGTTCAGCTCACGCAATTTCGGCGCCATTTCCTCCGCGTGATCGACGAGGGTGTTGATTGCCCTGGCACAGGCCGGCGCGCTTTCAGCCTTTTCGACAGCGTCGAGATAGGTCTCGAGGGCCGGGACATACTCCTCAAACAGCTGCCGGGCCTCCTCATACTTGTCGCCGGCCAGACAAACCACGGCAGACAGCAGCATGACGGCACCAACGCCAGCGGACAGAAATTTTCTCAACATTGAGCTCTCCTTTCTCCTGAAATTGATGGTTGCCGATCGGTCGCTACAATTCCGCAACAACGTAGCATGAAATGGACGAATGCAAAACCTCAAGGTGCTTTACATTGGCAGAGACAGCAAAATATCGGAGTTTCCAATTGCCCTGAAAGATCGTAGCTGATAATCTGGCAGATGGCGTCAGTGGTCTGTGCCTGACGGACGATCTGCCGTCATGTGCATTTGATCCCTTCCCTTGCATTTTCCCGCGACGATCACGGCCATATGCTCAACATCCTGCTGCTGTCAGATATCCATGGCAATTTCCCGGCCCTGGCAGCGATCGAAAAATTCTTCGCCGGCGAACATTTCGACCTGATCCTCAACTGCGGCGATTCCGTCGTCTACGCCCCCTTTCCCTCCGAGACCCTGCGCTGGCTCAAGCAGCACCAGGCGATCTCGATCCTCGGCAATACCGACAAAAAGGTTAACCGCCTGCTGCTGGGGAAATCGATCAACAAGCCCCGGAACATCGACAAGCGGATCATGTACACCTCGACCGTCAGCCAGCTTGACGAGCCCGGCCGTCGCGACCTGCTCGCCATGCCGATTTTTCTCGACTTGCATTTGGCCGTAGGGGATGACGCCGCGATCGTCCGAACAGCAGGTCTCCACCACGGCAGCCCGGCCGAACCGCACGAGTTCCTGTTCGCCGACACCCCGAACGAGCGTTTTGTTGAGCTCGCCGCCGTCAGCCGTACCGAAATCATCATCACCGGTCATTCCCATACACCCTACCACAAGCAGATCGCCGGCATCCATTTCATCAACCCCGGCTCGGCAGGCCGGATGTTCGACGGCGATCCGCGGGTCAGTTGCGCCATTCTCCGCCTCTCCGCCGATTCGATAGAGGTCGAGCACTTCCGTATCGCCTACGACATCGAGGCGGTGGTCAGGGCGCTGTCCGACTGTCGGCTTCCCGGAATATATGCCCGAATGTACCGGGAGGGAAGAAAACTCAATTGAAAATTTGTACTTTACGTCGGAAGTCTGCTACCGTAGCAACGATACCGCGCCCTACCCGACCAGGTCGGCACGCAACCCCGATCGACTTAAGCACAACCTGAACCGGAGGATACCAGGCACCATGGCCAAGAAAGCAAAGAAACAGGAAAAAACCGAGGATGAAAACATCAGACTCGCCGAAGGAACCGCCTACAAAAATAGCGACGGCAAGAAGGGCGAAGACAAGATCGCGGTATGGGTCAGCAAGAGTCAGATCAAATATGAGAAGGAACTGAAGAAACTGCAGATCGAGCTGATGAAGCTGCAGATGACGATGAAGGAGAACGGGGAAAAGGTGCTCGCCATCTTCGAGGGGCGGGACGCCGCCGGCAAGGGCGGGACGATCAAGCGATTCACCGAGCACCTCAACCCCCGGAACACCCGGGTGGTGGCCCTCGCCAAACCGAACGAGACCGAAATGACGCAGTGGTATTTCCAGCGCTATATCGCCCACCTGCCATCGGCCGGAGAGATCGTCCTGTTCGACCGCAGCTGGTACAACCGGGCGATGGTCGAGCCGGTCATGGGTTTCTGCACCGACGAACAGAACAAACGCTTTCTCAAGGATGTGCCGATGTTCGAGGAGATGCTGGTCAAAAACGGCATCAAGCTGTTCAAGTTCTATTTCTCGGTTTCGAAGGAAGTGCAGAAGGAACGATTCGAGAGCCGCAAGACCGATCTTCTGAAACAGTACAAGCTGTCGCCGATCGATAATCTCGCCCAGAAATACTGGGACCAGTATTCGATCCGCAAATTCCAGATGCTGTCGGAGACCAACCGCACCATCGCCCCCTGGACCATCGTCCGTTCCGACAACAAGAAACAGGCCCGGCTCAACTGTATGAAATTCGTCCTCAGCAACATGGAATACCGGGACAAGCTGACGGATGAGGAACTGCGCCCGTCCCCGGAGATCATCGTCTCGGGCATCGACGAGCTGAAACACATGGAAGAGAACCTGATGCAACCCCACGAACTTCGGGGTTGATCTCCTCCTGCAAAGAACGATGGCCGATAACCCACCGGGTATCGGCCATCGTTCTTTGTCCAATCTTCGCCACGATTCAGGGGCCGTTACGGAATGACCATTACAGATTCACCCATTTCGTTCCAGCCCCTTATGCCGATATCGATGCTCTATCGTTACCGTATTTTTATACGACGGCTTACTTGAACCGACCGCAGCATTTTTTGTATTTCTTGCCCGATCCGCAGGGGCAATCGGCGTTCCTGCCGATCTTGTCCCCTTCCCGCCGCACCGGCTGCTTGCCCCCCTCGTCCCCTTCGGCCAGGTGCCGGCTCAGCAGGCGTTCCTGCTCCTCCGCCTGTTTCCGCCGCCGTTCCTCTTCCAGACGCTCAACCTCCTCCGGATCGATTACCCGCACCCTGAACAGGTGCGAGACAGTCTGCTGCTTGATGGTATGAATGACCCCGGTAAAGAGTTGGAAGGCCTCGCGTTTGTACTCATTCAACGGGTTTTTCTGGCCATAACCGCGTAGACCGATGCCCTCCTTGAGGTGGTCCATCGCCAGCAAATGCTCTTTCCAGTGGGTGTCCACCATCTGCAGCAGCAGCAGCTTTTCCAGCTGCCGCTGGGTCTCGGGGCCATTGCGCTCCTCCTGCGCCCGATACGCCTGCCGGACCAACTCCATCACCCGCTCCCGCAGCGTCTCCGCCTGCAGGTCGCGACGCTCGTCCTCCGGCCAGTCCAACGGGAAATTGAAGGTTTCGGCGATCCGATCGGCCAGGGCCGGCCAATCCCAACTCTCCGAGTCCGTACGTCCCTCGGCGACATCAGCGACGATCCCGTCGACCAGTTCGGCGACCATATCCTGAATCGCCCCGGCCACATCGTCGTCCTCGAGGACCTCGCGGCGCTGGCGATAAATGACCTCGCGCTGCTTGTTCATGACGTCGTCATATTCGAGGAGATGCTTGCGGATATCGAAATGATGGCCCTCGACCTTGCGCTGCGCATTCTCGATCGCCCGGCTGACCATGCTGTGTTCGATCGGTTCATCCTCCTCCATGCCCAGCTTGTCCATGATGCTGGTGATCCGACCGGATCCGAAGATCCGCAGCAGATCGTCCTCGAGCGACAGATAGAAGCGCGAGGAACCGGGATCGCCCTGCCGCCCCGAGCGGCCGCGCAGCTGGTTGTCGATGCGGCGCGACTCGTGCCGGGAGGTGCCGAGAATATGGAGGCCGCCGACCTCGCGCACCCCTTCGCCGAGCTTGATATCGGTGCCGCGGCCGGCCATGTTGGTAGCGATCGTCACCCGCCCGTACTGCCCGGCAAGGGCGATGATTTCGGCCTCGCGGGCGTGGTGTTTGGCGTTCAGGACCTCGTGTTCGATCTTCTCCTTTTTCAGCATCGCCGCGATCTTTTCCGACACGTCGATGGAGATGGTGCCGACCAGCACCGGTCGCCCCGCCTCGTGCATCTGCTTGATCTCGCGAACCACCGCCCGGTATTTGGCCGCCTCGTTCTTGTAGATGACATCGGCGTAGTCATCACGGACCATCGGCTGGTTGGTGGGCATGACGACGACATCGAGATTGTAGATCTTCTTGAATTCCGGGGCCTCGGTATCGGCGGTACCGGTCATGCCGGCCAGCTTGTCGTACATCCGGAAGTAGTTCTGGAAGGTGATCGAGGCCAGCGTCTGGTTTTCCTTTTCAATCTTGACATTCTCCTTGGCCTCCAGCGCTTGGTGCAGGCCGTCGCTGTAACGGCGCCCCTCCATGGTCCGACCGGTGAACTCGTCGACGATCACGACCTGACCGTTGCTGACGATATAGTCGACATCACGCTGGAACAGCACATGGGCCTTCAAGGCCTGATTGAGGTGGTGCAGTTTTTCGATGCTGCCCGGATCGTAGAGATTGTCGACCTCGAGCAGTTCCTCGCCAAGGGCCACCCCGTCATCGGTGAGTGAGACCTGGCGGGCCTTTTCGTCAACAGTATAATGGACGTCGCGCTGGAAACGGGGGAGGATTTTGTCGACGTTCTTGTACAGATCGGTAGAGATGTCGGCGGGACCGGAGATGATCAACGGGGTCCGCGCCTCATCGATCAGGATCGAGTCGACCTCGTCGACAATGGCATAGTTGAAACCGCGCTGACAGAAATCGCGCAACTCGAATTTCATGTTGTCGCGCAGGTAATCGAAGCCGAGCTCGTTATTGGTGCCGTAGGTGATGTCGGCGGCATAGGCGGCGCGGCGGGCCTGGTCGTCCATCTCGTGGACGATCTTACCGACGCTCATGCCGAGAAAGGTATAGACCTTGCCCATCCATTCGGCGTCGCGGCCGGCCAGATAATCGTTGACCGTTACGACGTGCACGCCCTTGCCGGTCAGGCCGTTGAGGTAGACAGGCAGGGTCGAGGTCAGGGTCTTGCCCTCACCGGTCTTCATCTCGGCAATCTTGCCCTGGTGAAGGATGATGCCGCCGACCAGCTGAACGTCATAGTGGCGTTCACCGAGAACCCGGCGCGCCGCCTCCCGGATGGTCGCGAAGGATTCGGGCAGCAGGTCGTCGAGCGGTTCGCCCTTGGCCAGCCGCTCCTTGAATTCGACCGTCCTGGCCGCCAGCGCCGCATCGTCGAGCGGTTGCACCGTTTTCTCGAGCTCGTTGATCCGGTTGACCTGCGGCTGAATCTGCTTCAGGACCCGGTCGTTCTTGCTGCCGAAAATCTTGGTGAGGATTGTTCCAATCATTTGTCGTTGTGAAATTGAGGTGAAATATCCATTGCCGCGGTTCGCGCCGGTTATCGAAGCTGCCGATCGTTAAGCGAAGGCGGCATCGCCATCTTACGCCTCCGGTTCCCAGGTGCTGTCGAACTGCAGCGCATCCTCGTCACAGTCCGGAAACTTGTGGCAGTGGAGACAATCACTCCAGATCTTGTGCGGCAGATTTTTTTTATCGATATCCCGGAACCCGAGTTTGCGGAAAAATCCGGGTTGATACGTCAGTGTAAACACCCGTTCGATCCCCAGTGTAGCGGCTTCGTCAAGACAGACCCGAACCAGCCGGGAACCGATACCGCGACCCTGGAGATTGCGATCCACCGCCAGTGAACGGATTTCAGCGAGGTTGTCCCAGGTGATCTGCAGGGCGCAGACGCCGATCAACATATCATCGTCGTCGATAAAGACGACGAAGTCCCGCAGCTTGTCGTAGAGGGAGCTGATCGATCGGGGAAGCAGCAACCCGTCACCGGCGAAACTGTTGATGAGGGCGTGAATATTCTTCACGTCCTCCATCCGTGCAGCACGTATCATATGCATCACATCCGCTTGCGGGTCGACAGCTCAACCCGCCGTTGAAGCCAGAGAGGGGTTGGTTTCAGACAAAACTCAGGTCACCGGTCGGGACCATTCTGCCGCTCTATCCCGAACAGCGGGGCGATAACCGCCAGACCGACGTCGACCAGTGATTGCTGCCGGGATGAAGGGGGCTGGAGCAGCGCCTGGCCCGTCCACACCCCGAGGACGAACATCCACAGGCAGATGCAGACGCAGACCACCATAATCGCGGTGACGCCGCTCCAACTCAGCTCGAACCTGACCTGGCGGTTCTGTTTCATCTCCCGAGCACACATTCCTACATCTTTTCCGGGGCCGTCAGGCCGACAAAGGCCAGTCCATTGCCGAGGACCACGAGCAGGGCATCGACCAGGCACAGCCGGGCCCGACTCAGCGCGAGGTCCTCGGTGATCACTTTGTGTTTGTTATAGTAACTATGGAACTGGCCTGCAAGTTCCATCAGGTAAAAAATCACCTTGTGCGGCGCCAGTTCCAGGGCCGCGTTCTCAATCATCGCGGGGAAGGCCGACATGGTCTTGAACAGCAGCTGTTCCTCCGGTTGCACCAGCAGCGACAGATCGACGGCGGCGCAGTCGGCCCGCTCCACCCCTTTCTCCCGCGCCTGGGCCAGGATCGAGCAGAGCCGGGCATGGGCGTACTGGACATAGTAAACGGGGTTCTCCTGGCTTTCCTTGGTCGCCAGATCGAGATCGAACTCGAGCTGGCTGTCGGCCCTGCGCATCATGAAGAAAAAGCGGACGACATCGACGCCGACCTCGTTCATCAGCTCATCGACGGTGACGAAGGTCGCCTTGCGGGTCGACATCTTGACCTGCCGGCCCTCACGGGTCAGGGTGACGAACTGGTGCAGCACCACCGTCACCTTGCTGTCGTCGTAGCCCAGCGCCCGCACCCCCGACAGGACGTCCGGCACCGTGGCGATATGGTCCGACCCGAAGATGTCGACGAGCCAGTCGAAATTGCGGCGGAACTTCTCGCGATGGTAGGCGATGTCCGGCAGGCGGTAGGTCGGCTCGCCGGTGTTCTTGATGATGACCCGGTCCTTCTCCTGGCCGAACTCGGTGGTCCGGAACCACACCGCCCCATCCTTTTCGTAGACGTAGCCCTTGGCCCGCAGCTCGGCCACCACCTCGTCGATCTTGCCGTCCTCATACAGCGAATGCTCGTTGAAGTAGTTGTCGAAGGTGATTCCCATCCGCTTCAGGGTGGCGGAGATATCGGCGAAGATATGGCGCTCGGCCTTCTCCTTGAAGGGAGTGACATCGGCGTGATCCTTCAGGCTGTCACCGACCTCGGCGATCAGCGACCGGGCGATATCGAGGATGTAGTCGCCCTGGTAGCCGTCCTCCGGAAACTGACTCGGCAGCCCCAGCAACTCGAGGTAGCGGGCCCGGGTCGACTCGCCCAGGACCCGCATCTGCCGCCCGGCATCGTTGTAGTAATACTCACGAAAGACGTCGTGCCCGGTCACCGCCAGCAGGCGGGCGATCGAATCGCCAAGGATTGCCTGGCGGCCGTGACCGATGCTGAGCGGTCCGGTGGGATTGGCGCTGACGAATTCGACCATGACTTTCCGTCCGCCGCCGATGGTGCTGCGGCCGAAATCACGACCGCGGGCGATGACCTGCGGAATGACCTCACGCCAGACCCCGGGGCGGATATAGATGTTGACAAAACCCGGCCCGGCGACCTCGACGTGATCGACCAGATCGCCGCTGTTCTCGAGCATGGCCGCAATCTTCGCCGCCAGTTGCCGGGGATTGGCCTTCTCGATGCCGGCCAGAACCAGGGCCATATTGGTGGCATAATCGCCCTGGCCTTCGCGTTTCGGCAATTCGAGGGCGAACCTGCCGGCCCCGGCGGCCGACCAGGCCCCTTCGGCCACACCCCGATCAAAACACTCCTCAAGGACACCTTTCAAGCGTGAACGGATCATCTCTTCCCATCAATGTGAATTCTGCTGTTATTGTTGCCGAACAGACAGAGGACCTCATAGCTGATGGTCCCCATCCAGCCGGCAATCTCGTCTGCCGTGATCTCCGCATCGTCCTGTCGTCCCAGCAGCACGACCTCGTCACCGACCGCGACCCCGGGGATCTCGGTGACATCGACCATGCACAGGTTCATGCAGATCCGGCCCCGGACCGGCGCCCGCCGACCGTGAATCAAGACCTCACCCCGATTCGAAAGATCGCGGAGATAGCCGTCCTCATAGCCGAGCGGCAGGACGGCTATCGTGGTCGGCCGGGTGGTGACGTACGTATGGCCGTAACTGATGCCGCTGCCGGCCGGCAGGTCCCTGACCTGGGCGACCCGGGTGACGAACGACATCACCGGTTGCAATCTCGCCCCAGCACCCAGGTCATCACTCGCGCCGCCGTCAGGATAACAGCCGTAGAGCGAGATGCCGGCCCGTACCATATTGCAGTGCATGCCCGGAAAATACATGGTCGCCCCGGAATTGGCGATATGACGGACACCGGTGAAACCGGCGCCGAGCCGGTCGATGGTTTCCTGAAAGCAGGAAAATACTTGCGGCGTACTCGCCGCCTGACGCTGGTCGGCCTCCGGCAGATGGGCCATGATCCCGGCCAGAAAAATCCCGGGCAGGTTGTCGATCCGCTGTTTGAAGGCAGGAACCTCGGCCGGCAACAGGCCGAGTCGGCCCATGCCGCAATCTATCTTCAGATGCACCCCGATCTCCCGCCCGTGCTGCACCGCCGCCTGCGACAATGCCTCGATATCCTGGTGAAGGAAGACGACAGGGGTCAGATCGTAAAGAAGAAACTGCTCCGCTTCTTCCGCCACAAAACCGAGAAGGACAAAAATGTCGCCACCGATTCCGGCCCGGCGCAGGGTAACCGCCTCGACCAGTTCGGCAACGCCGTAGATCCGGCAGCCGCAGCCGGCCAGAACGGCGGCGGTCTCCGTCATGCCATGGCCATAGGCATCGCCCTTGACCATCGCCATCACTGCGACACCAGGCCCGACTTCTTCGGTTATTGTGTTGAAATTATGTCGCAGGGCCCGGCGATCGATGCGGACCTGATTCCGTGATACCACCTGTGTCTGTTCACTCACCATGACAGTCATCCGTTGAATTGCCGCCGCACCCGCCAGGCATGCCTGCTCGACAGCACCAGGGCCCAGCCGATCATGGCATAGAGGGTTCCGAGCACCGCTACCGGGATGTTTGACCGGCGAAGCAGGTAACCCATCGCCATCATCGCCAGCACCAGTAACCAGGTCCTGATGGAATACACCGCTCCGACACAGGCCGTGCCGTTGAAACAGAGAATCCGCTGGATGCCTTTCCTCGCCGTCCGGTCGAGAATCAGCAGCGATTTGACGCTGCCCAGCAGCAGAGCGGGAATGAACAGCCACAAGGAGTCGGCCGACTGCAGCCACAGACCGCCGCGCACAAGCAGCCACAGACCGACGGTTGTCCACAATACCGCGGACAGAAGCAGATGTACCCGTTTGTCGACACCAGGCGTGAACCGTTTCAGACCGCTGGCCGTCACAACCGCATCCCGAAGAAAAAAAAGACAAGCCCATCCCCCGAAAGGAGGATGGGCTCGATATGGTACCTGGTGATCGCAGCTATTACATCTCTGTTACAGTGATGGCGTTCTCAGGACATACTTCGACACAGGTCTCGCAACCGAGGCATTCGTCCATCTCTACCGGCTCGGCCTTGCCATCTACCATTTCGAATACCTGAGCAGGACAGGCTGCTACACACTCTTCATCACCAACGCATTTGTCTTTATCGACAACAACCTCAAACATGATTCACCTCCATAAAATGAGAATTAGTATAAGTATTTGTCATACTTATTCAGCAGTCCAAACACTTGCACGAATACTTTCTTCGTGTACTCATCCAATATCCGACCCCCAGTTTTTTGTCAAGCAAAAATGGCCGGGGAAAAATGAATGAAAATAAAACCCTTGCCCGACATACATTTACCGGATTTAAAGGGATTGCCGCCTCCGGAACCGTCCAGGCTTTCCCTTATCGAACCTGAAGCGACAGACCGCTTCCCGTCCCCGACACCCTTATCCTGCATATCACCAGAATATCGTTGACCCTGGTCAGCCTTTCCATATATGGTAGGGCTCGCATCAGGCTCGGCCACCCAGACTGCCGTCGCCCCTATCCACCAGTCACAAAAATCTCTGTCAAACTGCCATTATGAAAAAGAAAGCCCCGGAATTACGAAAAAAAGCACTGAAAGCGGAAAAGCGTGAACAGGCAATGATCGAAGGCATCCTCGAAGGCAGCCCCGACGCCATCGGTGTCGTCGTCATCCGCCTGGAATGCGGCTGCCGCAAGATGGCAGCCGTAGCCAAGGACGGCGAACCGGCCTCGAAGATCATCATGTACCGGGACATGGCCGAAAGCATCTGCGAAAAATGCAAACAGGACAACGGCGCCTTCGTCCGGGTCACCGAATCCTTTATCCACTGGGTCGATCCGCCGCCCAGCGACGAGGAACAGGAGATCATCTACCGCAAGGTTCTCGGCAGCCAACCGGCCCACTGAGCCAGCCCGCCGGCCGAACTGCTTCCGGGCAAAGGCCGGTCAACCCCTCCCACGCCAGCGCCGACAACGCTCCACCAACGCCGGCGCCCATTCCGGGGTGCCATCGGCATGGACATGGGTATACAGGGCGAAGACATTGCCGCGGCACAGGCCGTCGCGGCCGCCGACAAACCCCTTGCCCCGCACCATCCCCAGCACCAGCTCGGCCTCGCCCTCCCGCCAGTGAAGAACGGTCGAATACCGGAATTCATGACCGCGTACTTCAGTGCCGACCGGGTAGTACGGATTGTCCTTTTCCACGCGACATACCGAATAGCCATGGGCCTGCGGTTTTTTCGACATGCCGAAACGCACCGGGAACACCCCGGCCAGCGGGTACTCACGGCCATCGAGCAGGATCGATTCCCCGAGGTAGATCAGACCGCCGCATTCGGCATAGATCGGCATCCCCTCCGCCGCCGCCCGGCGCACCGAGTCACGGAAGCCGTGATTGGCCGCCAGTTCCCGGGCGCTGGTCTCGGGAAAACCGCCGCCGATATAGAGACCGTCAAGTTCCGGTAATTCCCGGTCCTGCAGGGCGTTGACAAAGACCAGTTCCGCCCCGGCCCGCTGCAGGGCCTCGAGATTCTCAGAATAATAGAACTGGAAGGCGGCGTCCTGGAGAATGCCGATCCGCACATCGGCTGGCGGCAGGGGCGCATCCGTGACGAGGCTGCGATCAAGATGAATGGGTTCCATCAACGCGTCGATCCGGTCCAGATCAAGGCCGGCGGACACCGTCGCCACCAGGAAATCGAGGGCCTCGGCAGTGCCGTCGTATTCCTGGTGCGGGATCATGCCGAGATGGCGCATCGGAAAGATGTCCCGCCTCAGCCGGGGGATGGCGCCAAGCACCGGCACTCCGGTATAGCGCTCGACCGCCTCGGTGATCAGCAGCCGCTGACGCTCGGTGGCGATCTGGTTGAGGATGACGCCGCGGATGTCGAGCCGTTCGTCGAAGCGCAGGCAGCCGAGGACCATCGCCGCCACGGTGCGGGTGGTCTTGGTGCAGTTGACGACCAGCAGCACCGGCAGACCGAGGGCGACGGCGAGATCGGCGGTCGAATAGCCGCCGTCGGCGTTGACCCCGTCGAACAGGCCGCGGTTGCCCTCGAGGATCACCACATCGGCGCCCTGGCCATGCCGCTGCAGCGACCGGTGCAGGGCCTCGCCGCTCATCAGGAACGGGTCGAGGTTGTAGCATTTGCGCCCTGCCGCCAGCTGCAGCCAGCCGGCATCGATGTAGTCCGGGCCCTTCTTGAACGGCACGACCTTTTTGCCCTGACGGGCCAGCGCCGCCGTCAGTCCGACCGAAACCACGCTTTTGCCCGAACCGCCGGCCAGGCCGGCCACCGTTATTCCCCTGGTTTGCATCGTCCCGTCATTCATCCTCGTCAATAGTTATCGGCGGCGGCCCGCCCGGTCAGTGACCGGCCCGTCCCTGCCGCCGCCAGGCCCTGTCGTATAATTCGTTGAGCCGGCATTCCAGTATCCTGCGGTAATCCTCAATGCCCGCCCCCTTGAGGTCGGCCGGTACGTCCAGCGGCTCGCCGTAATAAAAGTCCACCCGGGCGAACGGCTGCGGGATCGCCGTCCGATCCCAGGAACGGAAGGCGAAGTAGCGCGACGCCGACCACATCACCGGCAGGACCGGCACCCCGGCCCGCGAGGCCAGCAGGATCGCACCGGGTTGGGCAATGCGCGGCGGACCCTGGGAACCATCGGCGACGATCGCCGTGCTCTCGCCGGCCGCCGCCAGTTTCAGCAGATCCTTCAATGCCTGGGCGCCCCGGTTGTTGCGCGAGCCGCGGGTGGTGGAAAAACCGAATTCCTCCGCCAGGCGGGCGATGTACTCGCCGTCGCGGCTGGCGCTGACCATCACTGTCGCCGACTCCCGCCGCAGCTGATAGAAAACAAAGGGAAACGTGTAATGCCAGAAACTGGCCACAACCTTCCTGCCGGCATCGAGGGTGCCGCGGCGATGCTCCAGCCCGTGCACCGTGATCCGGCAGGTGCCGAACCAGGCCCGCATCAGCATGGCGACGAGCCATGGCACGACCTGCAGCGACAACCGGTGCAGCCGCGTCCCCTCTTTCATCCGATCTCGATCTCCAGCTTGCGCAGCATCTTGATCCGATCCCTCAAGGTCGCCGCCTCTTCGAAAGCCAGTTCCTTCGCCGCCGCCAGCATCCGCTTCTCCAGCCGGCCGATCTCCTTGTCCAGTTCGGCGATGCTGCCGAACGACGGCAGGTCCTCCGCCGCCTGCAGCAGTGCGGCCTGGCGGTCGACGGCCAGCGTGTAGCCGCTGGCCTGCAGGTGCTGCTGCATCGCATCCTTGATCGAGGTGATGACGGTCGTCGGGGTGATGCCGTTGCGGCGGTTATGCTCCTCCTGCAACCGTCGCCGCCGTTCGGTCTCGTCGATGGTGGTCCGCATCGACCCGGTGATCGTGTCGGCGTACATGATCACGAGACCGTTGCTGTTGCGGGCGGCCCGGCCGCAGGTCTGGATCAGCGAACGCTCCGAGCGCAGGAACCCCTCCTTGTCGGCGTCGAGGATGGCGACCAGCGACACCTCGGGGATATCGAGACCCTCGCGCAGCAGGTTGATGCCGACCAGGACGTTGTATTCGCCCTGGCGCAGATCGCGGATCAGCTCGATCCGCTCCAGGGTCTTGATGTCGGAATGGAGGTAGCGGACCTTGACCCCGAGCTTGTGGTAATAGTCGGTCAGGTCCTCGGCCATCCGCTTGGTCAGGGTCGTGACCAGCACCGCCTCGCCGCGCTCGGTCCGGAGGCGGATCTCCTCGAGCAGGTCGTCGACCTGGCTGACCGCCGGCCGCACCTCGATCTGCGGATCGAGCAGCCCGGTGGGCCGGATCAGCTGCTCCACCACCCGCCCCTGGGCCTGGGCCAGTTCATAGGGGCCGGGAGTCGCCGAAACGTAGATGACCTGGTTGATCCGGCCGGCGAACTCGTCGAAGCGCAGCGGCCGGTTGTCCAGCGCCGAGGGCAGGCGGAAGCCGAAGTTGACCAGGGTTTCCTTGCGCGAGCGGTCGCCGTTGTACATCCCGTTGAGCTGGCCGATGCCGATATGGCTCTCGTCGATGAACAGCAGGTAGTCGTCGGCAAAGTAGTCGAGGAGGTTGGGCGGCGGCGCCCCCGCCGGCTTGCCGGTGAGATGGCGGCTGTAGTTCTCGATGCCGTTGCAGTAACCGAGTTCGAGGATCATCTCGAGGTCGAACATCGTCCGCTGTTCCAGCCGCTGGGCCTCCACCAGGCGGTTGGCGCGGTAGAACTCGTCGAGCCGCGCCTTCAGTTCGTCCTTGATCGTGGCCATGGCGATCTGCAGCCGGTCCTTCGAGGTGACGAAGTGGCTGCCGGGAAAGACCGTGTACTCCGCCATGGCCTCGAGGACGACGCCGCGCAGCGGGTCGATCAGCAGGATCTTGTCGATCGTGTCGCCGAAAAACTCCACCCGCAGGGCCCGCTCCTCCTCGTGGACCGGGAAGATATCGATGACATCGCCGCGCACCCGGAAGGTGCCGCGGTGAAACGACATGTCGTTGCGCTCATACAGCATATAGATCAGCCGCCGCTTGACCTCGTCCATCGGGTACTCGTCACCGACCCGCAGGAACAGGTGCATGTTCTTGTACTCGTCGGGCGAACCGAGGCCGTAGATGCAGGAGACCGAGGCGACGATCAGCACATCGCGCCGGGTCAGCAGCGAGCGGGTGGCCGAGTGGCGCATCTTGTCGATCGCGTCGTTGATCGCCGAATCCTTCTCGATATAGGTGTCCGACTGCGGGATGTAGGCCTCGGGCTGATAGTAATCGTAGTAGGAAACGAAGTACTCGACGGCGTTGTGGGGAAAGAGTTCCTTGAACTCGGCGAACAACTGGGCCGCCAGGGTCTTGTTGGGGGCGATGACCAGGGTCGGCCGCTGCACCCGCTCGACGATCCCGGCCATGGTGAAGGTCTTGCCCGATCCGGTCACCCCGAGCAGCACCTGGCTTCTGTCGCCGCGCATGACCCCCGCCGCCAGGGTCTCGATGGCATGCGGCTGGTCCCCGGCAGGGGTGAAGGTGGAGACGAGTTCAAAAGGGCGGTCCATTGGTATCCCGAGGACGATGGCGAATGAATAAAAAAAAAGAATTTACCAGAAACAGGTTTTTATTGCCATGGTCGCCGGTATCCGCTCTTGAAATTGACCGGAGCCGAGGAAGAAATTTACGGTAGTCCGGAGAAGGAGTGTGGTACACTGGGCTGTAAAGCACATTCGGCAAGATCCTCTCAACCGCAAAATTGCACGTCCGCCGCCCGCATATGAGGATTCCTTTTACATCATCACCGTCGTTCCGAATCGTCGCCGTCCTGGTAATGACGTTCCTGCTCCTTGCCCCCATCCCGACCACGGCGGACGGAGAGCCGGGACCGTTCTTCCTGATGGGCAGCGGCCGGCTGCACCTGAAGAATCTGCGCAACGGCCGGGAGGCCGGGGTCGAGCTGCTCAACCCCGACGGGTCGCTGAACGATGCCGCCCTGAATGAGGTCGATCGGGTTTTCGGTTTCCCGACGACGGCAAAAGGTGAGCACATCTCCCCCCGCCTCCTCGGCATGGTCAGCTATTTTGCCGACCGCATGGCCCCTGGGGCGACCATCAACATCGAATCGGCCTACCGCAGTCCGGAGTACAACGACGGGATCCGCAAGAGAGGCGCCAATGCCGCCCGGACCAGCACCCACATGGATGGCATGGCCCTCGATTTCTGGCTTGAAGGCGTCGACGGCAAAAAACTGTGGCAGACCATCAGAGAACAGGACTGCTGCGGCGTCGGTCACTACGGTGGCAAGACGATCCACCTCGACGCCGGTCGGCCCAGGTTCTGGGAGGCGGCAACCTCGGGGACCAAGACGGTCGAGCCCGACCACAACCGTCATCTCTATCTGTCAACCGAGTATGATCGCTACCGGCCGGGGGGGCGGCTGCGCCTGTCGCTGTCCGGCCTCAGCACCTTCGGCTTCGGGGTCAGGCCCATGGCCGTCGTCGAATCCGAAAAGTCCGGGGAACAGGCGCCGCTGGCGCTCGACCTTCCCGCCCCAACCGGCAGCGACTGCATTCTGCTTCAGGACCGCAAGGCCACCCGCTTCCTGTACGCCACCCTGCCGGCGACCCTGCCGGCCGGCCGCTACCGGATCGGCCTCGACTTCTGCAACCGCCCCTTCCCGCAGATGCCGGCCACGGCCCGGTCCAACGTTATCGAGATCGGCGGCCAGACTCCGCGGTGAACACCAGCGCCGCCGCATCAAACCGCCCCGCCGACACCATCGCCGGCCAGGCTCAACCGCCGCCGTCTTCATTTATCCACTCCCAGACGATGCAGTCCTCGGGACAAAAACTGATCGCCTCGGCCACCTGCTCCTGCGGATAGGCCGGCAGCTCGACCACCTCCATCAGCCCGGTCTGGTCGTTGAAGCGGAACACCTCGGGGGCGATTTCGACGCAGCCGCGGCAGTAGCTGCACAACCCCGGGTCGATGACCGGTATCATCCGCATATCACCTCCATTTTCCCTTTCAACAGCAACCTGCCGATCTTGACAACAGGCAAAAAAGATCAACTTTGTGAGCTACTATGACAATCAGCGGCGGAATGTCAATCGACATCCAGCGCGGAAAGTTCTGTCCACACTTGTAATAACCGTTCCCATATTCTAATATGGGAACGTTCTCTGCTCGTCACTGCACAACCAACTCATCACTGGAGGGGGAGTATGCGCACAACCGAATTGACCAAAGGAATCTACTGGGTCGGAGCCATCGATTGGGATATCAGGGATTTCCATGGATATTCCACCGATCGGGGCACCACCTACAACGCCTACCTGGTCATCGACGAGAAAGTCACCCTGTTCGATACCGTCAAACATTCGCACATCGATGAACTGCTGCGCCGTATCCGCGCCATCATCGACCCCGAAAAGATCGATTATCTGGTCGTCAACCACGTCGAGATGGACCACTCGGGCGCCCTGCCGGCGATGATGGAAATCATCAAGCCGGAGAAACTGATCTGCTCCCCGGCCGGCCACAAGGCCATCGTCGACCATTTTCACCGCGACGACTGGCCGTTTACGATCGTCAAGACCGGCGACCAGATCTCACTCGGCCGGCGCACCATCCAGTTCCTCGAAACCAAGATGCTGCACTGGCCCGATTCGATGTTCTCCTACCTCAAGGAGGACGGGATCCTGATCTCCAGCGATGCCTTCGGCGAGCACTACGCCTCGAGCGAACGCTTCGACGACGAAGCCCCGCTCGGCGACGTCATGAACGAGGCGACCAAATACTATGCCAACATCCTCTACCTTTACTCGCCCCTGGTCGGCAAACTGCTGAAGACGGTGAGCGATATGAACCTCGACATCAAGATGATCGCCCCGGACCACGGGGTCATCTGGCGCAGCCATATCGACACCATCCTCAAGGCCTACGACCGCTGGAGTTGCCAGCAGACCGACAACAAGGCCCTCGTCATCTACGACACCATGTGGCATTCGACCGAAAAGATGGCCGAAGCCGTAGCCCTCGGCCTGGAGGAGGCCGGGGTGAAATACGCCCTGCTCAACCTCAAGCACCACCACCGCAGCGACGTGATGACCCGGATACTGGAAGCCAGGGCCGTGATCCTCGGCAGTTCGACCATGAACAACGGCCTCCTGCCGCGGATGGCCGGCTTCCTCAGCTACATGCGCGGCCTCAAGCCGACCGGCAAACTCGGCGCCGCCTTCGGCTCCTTCGGCTGGAGCGGCGAAGCGGTCAAGCTGCTGACCACCGCCCTGACCGAGATGAAGTTCGATGTGATCGAGGAAGGCCTGCGGATGAAATACGTGCCGACTGCCGCCCAGCTTGAGGAATGCCGGGAGATGGGCAAACGGATAGGGATGGCGATGTTGAACAGCACGACCAAGGAAGGCAGGTGAAGCCGGAAGGAGCGGCGCTGACCCGCATCGCCCGGCACCGGGTCCTTGCCGCCGGCGATTCGTTCGCCGTCTGCAGCCGGCAGGTGCGGCGTTTCTTCGAGCGGACCTCGCTGGTGGGCTACGACTCTCTCGAGATCCGGGAGGATCGGTCGCTGGCCGGCGACGACCCGGGATTTGCCGAGACCCTGGCCGCCGCCGTCGCCGAGAACAGGCAGATCGTTCATTCGCTGGCCGGCGATCTGGAAAAGACCGGGATTCGCACGATAGCCGAGCTCTCTCATCTGCAGCAGGGGTATCCGAGCAAGGTCCTGCATATCCTCACCCATTTCCTCGACGGCTTTATCGGTGTCGACTCGTTTTTCTACAACCTGATAGACGACAGCCACTGGCTGCCGGAGGCGACGAGCGCCGCCATGAGCAGAAATCCCGGGAAATACTGGCTCATCCTGGTCGACGGCTACTCGGCGACACCGGACCAGGCGGCACTGCTCCACCCATAGCGGCGGCACCCAGACAACCCAACCCACAATGGAAAACCCGATGAACTGGCAGTCACTTTTCGACCATGGCAGGGAAATCACCGCAGAAGAGGCCCACGAGTACATCGGCAATCTGCCGCCGCACGACCTCCAGCTCATCGATGTCCGCCAGCCCAAGGAATACCGGGATGCCCACATCCCCGGCGCTGTCCTCATCCCCCTCAATGAACTGCCGCAGCGGCTGGGCGAGATCGATCCCGCCAGGAACACCATCGTCTACTGTCGCAGTGGCCACCGCAGCGCCGCCGCCTGCCAGATCCTTGGCCAGGCCGGCATTGCCAGAGTCCTCAACCTGCGAGGCGGAATGCTGCAATGGCAGGGGAATCGTGCTGCCGGCGAGGAAACCGAGGGACTCGAGTTCTTTGTCAGGGGCGACTTCCCCTCTGCCGCCGCCATGGCCTGCAGCATGGAGGCCGGTCTCAAGGAGTTTTACCTCGCCGCCGCCGCCCAGACCGTGGATCCGGAGAGCCGGAACTTCCTCGTCGCCATGGCCCGGCTCGAGGACGGCCATATCACCCGGTTGAGGGAGAGGCACGGCCTGGCCGAAACCGACCCGGCAGCCACGATGCCGACCGGGGTGATCGAGGGGGGGATGCAGACCGCCGACATCATCGAGGCTTTCCGCACCTCCTTCACCGATCTGCAATCCCTTGTCCAGCTGGCGATGATGTTCGAGGCCCAGGCACTCGATCTCTACAGCCGTCTGGCCCGCCGCCAGGACAATCCCGGACTGCGGAACTTCTTCCTCGACATGGCCGGCGAGGAACGGCATCATCTGAACAGATTGGCCAGAGAGCTTGACAAGCTGCTGACCTGAGACAAACATCGACCATGGACCGCCAGCGCGGTCGATCACACTTCGGCATTTTACATCAAGGAGCGTCAATGAGTCTTTTCACCTATACGGCCGCGGAGCTGTATTCCTGGATCACCGGCAAGGAGGACATCGTCGTCATCGATGTCCGTAACACCATCGATTTCGGCAAATTTCACCTCGAATCACCGTTCCCGTTCGAGATGCACAACATCCCCTATTTCGATTTCATCGAAGACGAGGACGGAAGTGTCGCCAGGGTTCCGCAGGGAAGCCGAATCAGGATCGTCTGCGCCAAGGAAAGCTCGGCCAGATTTGTCGCCGAGATCTTCGACCGCCATGGTTTCACCGATGTCGGCTACCTCGAGGGAGGGATCAAGAGCTGGGGCAACCTGCTCGTCCCGGTCCGGCTCAACCCCGGCGCCGGATTCTCGCTGTACCAGTTCATCCGCCCCGGCAAGGCCTCGTGCAGCTACGGCCTGATCTACAAGGACGAACTGATGCTGTTCGACCCCTCGCGCAACGTCAGGTTCTACCTCGACTTCGCCGCCGCACACGGCTGCCGGCTGGTCGCCACCTTCGAAACCCATCTCCAGGCCGACTACATTGCCGGCAGTCGCCTCCTCGCCGCCGCCACCGGCGCCAGGTTCTACGCCAATGCCAGTGATTTCGCCCATGCCAAGCTGAGCTACAGCGCCCTGCAGGACGGCGGGATCCACTCCTTCTCCCAGGCCGGAGGGCCAACCGTCAAGGTCCTGTTCACCCCCGGCCATACCCCCGGCAGCACCAGCTTCATCGTCAATGAACAGTACCTGATCTCCGGCGACTCGATCTTCATCCATTCGATCGGCCGCCCCGACCTCGGCGGCAAGGTCGACGAGTGGTCCGTAGCCCTTTTCCGGACTCTGAAGATGATGTGGGCCCTCGACGACGGCATGATCGTCCTGCCGGCTCATTTCATGAGCTGGGACGAAGCCGACGGCAACCTGACATTTACCGCGACACTGGCCAGGACCCGGGAGTACAACAGCGACATCCACGCCATCACCGACAGTGCTGCCTTCCTTGCCTTCATCAAGGCCAACATGCGCAAGCAGCCCGACGAATACGCCGCAATCAGGCGAATTAATGCCAATCTCGAAGAAGTCGATGACGAACGGGCGGAGGAACTCGATCTGGGCAAGAACGAGTGCGCCGCGGAGGCCCATGCCGCGAGCAAGGCGGGAAACTAACCGGTGACTGCAGACGGTCCCTTTCCCTGTCCCCCGCACGGAGAACAGGGAAAGAGGATCAGATCCTGGTTTCGGTCAACCACAAATCGTGCAGATTGCAGAAACTGGTGGCGATGACAACCCCGGTATACCCCTCCGGGAGTTCATAGGTGGATACGGCCTCCGGATCTCCGGCGTTGAAGGTCCTGCTGCCCTGAACGACGCCGTCCGCCAGCACCAGGGTGTGGCGGACGACAAAATGCTTCTCCGTCATCGGGTGGTTGGTCTGCACCTTCACCGTATTGCCTTCGACGGTGATCACCGGCGCATGGCTGCCTTCCTTCTGCGTCCACTTGCCGGGATGCTCGGCGGTGTAGACGACACTCCCCAGCAACGATGAATCGGCAGCCTCAGCCGATCCCGTCCCCATCAAGGCAGCCGCGGCCGCGGCGAAGGAACTCTTCAGAAATGTCCTTCTATCCGGCATGTTCTCTCTCCCTGCAATTACTCTATCTACGGTAAAGGTTGGTTGTAAATGGCAGCCCCCTGCCCAAAAATAACTGGGTATTATACCTTCATTTGTCGAAATGAAAAGTCTTTGGGCCCAAAGAGAAGGTATACTGCGGCGATGGTCGCTCTCGACCTGCACCACAACATCCTTGCCTGCCGTTCAAAGGTGCAAAAAATTCTTCCTGCCGTGCACTGAGCGGCGCAAGCAAGCCTGTACATACGACCCCTATGCGAATCTACGAAGATTACAGCGATGAGCCGGAGGTGATCTTTCGCCCCCTCTCCGATGCACTCCACAGCCGACTGTATGCAGTGGAGATGGCGGATTTTGCCGATGATTTCGGTTTCTATCGGGCCCACCTGCCAGCGGTCGGCGATGTTCTCGAAGTCGCCTGCGGCGCCTGCCGGATCGGCCGGGCGCTGGCATCCTGCGACCGACGGGTAACCGGGATCGACATTTCCCTGCCGATGCTGCGCCAGGCTCGCGAGGCAGAGGGGCCGAACTGCCGGCTGGCGGCGATGGACATGCGGCAGCTCGCCTTCCGCACCCGCTTCGATGCCGTCATCATTGCCTACAACAGCCTCAATCTCCTCGTCGCCCCCGACGACATCCACGCCTGCCTCGCCGGATGCCGCGCCGCGCTGAAGGACCATGGCCGCCTGCTGCTGCAGCTCTTCGTCCCGGGACAACAGCTGCTCCGGCAACCAGGGAGGAAAATCTTCCAATTCCAGATCTTCGACGACCCGCAGTTCGGCCGCATCGTCAAGGAGATCCTCCGCACCTACGATCCCGAGCTCCATGTCCTGAGCCTCGAAGAACGCTATCGGCTGCGCCCAGCCAGCGGCGACGGCGCCGCCAACGAGGACTTCGCGCGGCAGATGCGACTCCGTGCCTGGCCGGCGGATGAATGGCTCGCCGTCCTCGCCGGTTCGGGATTCTCCGTCAGCCGAAGCTTCGGCGATTACGACCTGTCACCTTTTTTTTCCGGAACCGGCAGCATTCTGCTGGTGACCGCCGACCGCATTTGAAATCCTGTCCTGCCGTTTTTCGAAAAAAAAACGCTTCTCTTGACCTAGATCAAGGAGAAGGCAACAAACTTCCTGTAGGATCATCCTCAACAACAAACGGAAAGCATCAAACAACGGACCGGCATCAATTTGACAAGCAGCACCTAAAAAGCGTATCCATGAGGATAACCCATCAAGGATACACAACACCATCCAGGAGGATACCATGTTTTGTAATCAGTGCGAACAGACTGCTCAAGGAACCGGCTGCACCAAGATCGGCGTATGCGGCAAGACCAACGAGGTCGCTGGGCTTCAGGACCTGCTCACCTACGCTCTGCAGGGCCTCTCGCTCGTTGCCGTCGAAGGCCGCAAGGTCGGCATTGTCGATCAGGCCATCAACCGTTTCACCGCCGAGGCGACGTTTGCCTGCCTGACCAACGTCGACTTCGATCCACTCCGGTTCCAGAACTGGATCAACTCTGCCGTTCAACTCCGCGAAGAGCTGAAGAAAAAGGTTGCCGCCGCCGGTGGCAAGGTCGATTTTGCGGCCGCCGCCGCTTCCTTTGTCCCGGCAGGCACCCTCGAGGGGCTGATCGCCCAGGGCGAACAACTCGATTTCATCAACACCCTCGACCCCAACCCCGATCTGCGCTCGCTGAAACAGATCACCGTCTACGGCCTGCGCGGCCTCGCCGCCTATGCCGACCATGCGGCGATCCTCGGCCAGGAGGACGATACCGTCTACGCCTTCATCCATCAGGCCCTTGCCGACCTGACCCGCACCGATCTCAGCCTCGAAACCCTGGTGGGACTGGCCCTGAAATGCGGCGAGGTCAACCTCAAGGCGATGGAACTGCTTGACGCCGGCAACACCGGCACCTACGGCCACCCGGTACCGACCCCGGTCCCGCTCGGCCAGAAAAAGGGCAAGGCGATCCTGGTCTCCGGCCACGATCTCAAGGATCTCGACATGCTGCTCAAGCAGACCGAGGGCAAGGGCATCAACATCTACACCCACGGCGAGATGCTGCCGACCCACGCCTATCCGGAATTGAAGAAGTACCCGCACTTCTTCGGCCACTACGGCACCGCCTGGCAGAACCAGCAGAAGGAACTGCCGAACTTCCCCGGCGCCATCCTCTTCACCACCAACTGCATCCAGAAGCCGCACGATTCCTACAAGGCCAACGTCTTCACCACCGGCCTGGTCGGCTGGCCGGATGTCGCCCATGTCGGCGCGGACAAGGATTTCACCCCGGTGATCAACCGCGCCCTGGCCTTGCCGGGTTTTGCCGAAGATGTCGACCGCGGAACGGTACTGACCGGTTTCGCCCGCAACACCGTCCTCGGTGTGGCCGACAAGGTCATCGATGCCGTCAAGAGCAAGGCCATCCGCCACTTCTTCCTGGTCGGCGGTTGCGACGGGGCCAAGCCGGGCCGCAATTACTACACCGAGTTCGTCGAGCAGGTACCGCAGGACTGCATGGTCCTGACGCTGGCCTGCGGCAAGTTCCGCTTCTTCGACAAACAGCTCGGCGACATCGGCGGCATCCCCCGCCTGCTCGATGTCGGCCAGTGCAACGACGCCTATTCGGCGATCCAGATCGCCGTCGCCCTGGCCGGAGCCTTCAACTGCGGGGTCAACGACCTGCCGCTGTCGATGATTCTCTCGTGGTACGAGCAGAAGGCGGTGGTCATCCTGCTGACCCTGTTCAGCCTCGGCATCAAGGACATCCGCCTCGGACCGTCGCTGCCGGCCTTCATCACCCCGAACGTGCTCAACGTCCTGGTCGAGAACTTCGCGGTGAAACCGATCGCCGCCACCCCGGCCGAAGACCTGCAGGCAATCCTCGGTTGATCCCTGCCGCGGCAACGGGTGCAGCCATGGATTGCACGTGAGTGGCGATCCGAAGGCGGGGGCAGAAACCGCTCCCGCCTTCGCTGCGACAGCCTGGTCCTGTTCACGACGAACAGAACCGGGCTGTGTCTTTGGAGAAGCTTCATCCCGGCTGGGCCACCCGGGCCTGTCCCGGATTACCGGTTCAGCCGTCAAGGCTCCGGGAGCATCAACCTCAACATGATGGACACCTATTCCAGTTTCGCTGAATTGTCCCGAAATGAACAGGATGGCGTAGACTTTACGATCCTGTTTCGCCAGCGTAATTCCCGCTTCGCGATTATTGCCCCCCATGGCGGCGGGATAGAGCCCGGAACGGTGGACATCGCCGATGCCCTGGCCGGCAGCGAATTTTCCTTTTACGCCTTCAAGGGCACCAAAAAGTCAGGCAACACGGTCCTGCACCTGACCAGCAACCGTTTTGATGAACCTGTCGGCCTGACGATCGCCGGCAACGCCGCCATCGTCATTTCCATCCATGGCAGCCGCGACCGCGGCGACACGATCCTGATCGGCGGCAGGCATCGGGAGTTGAAGCAGAGGCTGCTGGAGGCGTTGCGTTCAGCCGGCTTCACTGCCGAGATCAGCGAATCGGCAGGTCTGCGCGGCCAGGATCCCGCCAATATCTGCAACCACGGCACCAGCGGCGAGGGGGTGCAGTTGGAGATCGCCCGGGGCCTGCGGGAAAAAATGTTTGCACACCTTTGCCATCGTCCATTGCGAAAGCGGACCCCCATCTTCGGCGCCTTCGTTGCATCGATCAGGACGGTTCTGTCCCTCTCCCGCTGACTCCCGTTCCCCCGCGGCGACAGCTGGAAATCATCCCCGGCATCGTCAACCGGTCGCAGCCGCCTTGCTCTTTTCCACTATGATCGTAATGTTGTAAACAGAAACGGTTGCATCGGCTGAGCGGCCGGATTTCGCCAACGCGCCCGTCGCCGCCAAGGATCTCTTCCGGACATGCAAAAAATCACCACCGCCTGCAATAAAAAATTGCGCCATTTGACCCAGGTCAAAGACTATCGGCGCTCTTCGGTTATACTGGAGCCATACAACGGCAACATCGACCAACCCCTTTCCCTTGGAGAACACATATGAAGACTTTGCGTAAAATCATTGAGATCGACGAAGAACTGTGCGACGGCTGCGGCCAGTGTGTCCCCGACTGTGCCGAAGGCTCCCTGAAAATCATCGACGGCAAGGCCCGGCTGGTGGCCGATAAATTCTGCGACGGGCTCGGCGCCTGTCTCGGCTCCTGCCCCACCGGAGCGCTGAAGATCGTCGAGCGGGAAGCGGAAGAATTCGATGAGGAAGCGGTCGAGCAGTACCTCGAGGCGGAGAAGAAGAAGGCTGCCGCCCCGGCCATGGATTGCGGCTGCGCCTCCAGCCATATCCAGACGCTGCAACCGATGTCGGCATGTCAACAGGCCAATATCCCGGCGAGCCATCAGGCGACGGGGGCGGAGGCGGCCTCGATGCTCGGTCACTGGCCGATCCAGATCCGCCTGGTCCCGCCGCAGGCCCCGTTTCTGCAGAATGCCGACCTGCTCGTCGCCGCCGACTGTACCGCGATCGCCGCGCGCAATTTTCAGGAGAAGTATCTCCAGGGCAAGGCCGTGCTGATGGGCTGTCCGAAGTTCGACGACGCCGACAGCTACGTCCAGCGCTTCGCCGAGATCATCGCCTCCTGCCGGCTCAAGAGCCTGACGGTGCTGATCATGGAGGTCCCCTGCTGCTCGGCGATGAACGTCATCATCAAAAAGGCCCGCGATCTTTCCGGCGTCGACCTGCCGGTCGACCAGATCACCATCTCGGTGCGCGGCGAGGAACTGGCACGGAAACGCTGGTAGCACCGGCTGCCGCCGGCATATCAGGAAGAAAAGAATGGGACGGTTCCGCCAGGCGGGGCCGTCCTTTTTTGTTTACGGCCATTGCAGGACCGGGCCGGCGGCGGTCATGGCGACCCGGATGCCGAACGGCTGCAGCAGCTGGAAGATCGGGCGGCCGAAGGCGAACAGTTCGAGGCCGAGGGACAGACCCAAGCGCCGCACCGCCTCCTCGCGGAAGGCCAGATCCCGGGCCACCAGGGCCTGCAATGCCGCCCGTTCCGCCGCCGTCACCGATGCCGCCCCCCGCTCCAGGAGCTCCAGATCGGGGCAGGGGCACTCCCGCTCATGCTCCATGATCAGCGGTCGCAGCGGATCGTCGACGGCAACGATGTCGAGCCGGCTGAGAACATCGGTTTCGACCAGAGCCAGGATGGCCGTCGTATCCCAGCATTTCAATACCTTGCAGGCCTGCGGTCGATGAGCGTAGATCAGGCACCCCGCCGCCTCGTCGTAGTAGCAGCAGCGCCAGTCCCGGCCGCTGCCGGCGATCTTCACCAGCTCCACCCGGGTCGCCTGGACCCCGCCGGCCACCGGGTTGTCGGCCAGTTCCCCCTTGCGGATGGTGATCAACCGATCAAGCGGGATGCGGCCCTTTTTGATCAGGGGCAGATCAGTCCGGTGCAGGGCCGGACCGCCCTGGAGGCAGCAGGAGCCGCAGCGTTGGCAGATGCCTGTCGTCATCGTTGTCATGGTGAAAAAATAGGCACAACCGCCCGTCCCCCAGTTCAGAAGTCCATGATATAACTATAGACATCCTCTTCGATCGAGGTCTTGACCTTCAGCCCGGAGTTGTTGAAAATCGCCTGCATCCGCTTGTTGTTGCGCAGGACCTCGGCGGTGAAGCCGCTGATGCCGCTGGCCATCGCAATATGCTGGAGATGTTTGAAGAGGAACTTGCCGACGCCGAGATTCTGCCATTCGTCACGGATGACGAAGGCGACCTCGGCCCGATTGCTCCGCTCGTCGAGGAAGTACCGGCCGACGGCGACAAACTCGTCGCCGTGGGCGGCCGGCACGGTGCCGACAATGGCCACATCCTTGCGGTGGTCGACGTAGACAAAGTTCTGGACCTGCCGCTGACCGAAGCGTTGATGGTGGCTCATGAAACGGTAATAGATCGTTTCCTGCGACAGGTCGTAGAGCAGATCGCGCATCCGCGGTTCGTCGGTGGGATGGACCGGGCGGAAAAAGATCTGGGTGCCGTTCTTCATCAGGCAGGTGGTCTTCATGTAGTCCTGGCTGGCGATAATGAACTTGCCCTCGACCTCGGCGAACTCCTGGCGGATGTACTTGGCATCGATCGCCTCCTTCAGCAGTTGGGCGCGGAAATCGGGATGGGCCACCGAGATCAGGGCCAGGGTCCGATCCTGCACCGTTTTGCCATGGAGGTAGGCGACTCCATGCTCGGTCACCACGTAATGCACCGTTCCGCGGCTGATCACCACCCCCGATCCGGAGCTGAGGCGGGAAACGATCCGTGATTTGCCGTCTTCGGTGGTCGACGGCATCAGCAGGACCGGCCGGCCGCCCTTGGAGATCGCCGCGCCGCGATTGAAATCGACCTGGCCGCCGATCCCGGAGTAGAAGCTGCCCTGTTCCGAATCGGAACAGACCTGGCCGGTGAGGTCGATCTCGAGCGCCATGTTGAAGGTGACCATCAGGTTCTGGCGACCGATGACGTTGGAGTCGTTGACGTACTGGGTTGGACGGAAGGAGAACAGCGGATTGTCGTCGATGTAGTCGTAAAGCCGTCGCGAACCCATGCAGCTGCCGGCGACGATCTTGCCCATATCGGTCGATTTCTTGGCCCCGGTGACCGCGCCGCTGGCGATCAGGTCGATGAGCTCATCGGTGATCAGCTCGGTATGGATGCCGAGATCATGTTTCTCTTTCAGCAGCGGGATGACGGCCTGGGTGATGCGGCCGCAGCCGGGAACACAGCCGAGGCCGAATTCGAGGGTCGCCCCGTCCGGCACCAGGGCGGCGGCCAGCTGGACGATCCGCCTCCCGGTCTCGGAAAGGGGACGGGAGTCGTGACCGAGCAGCGGCACGTCGGCCGGCACCAGGATATCGAGATCGTAGATGTCGATCAGGCTGTCGCCGCGGGTCCAGGGCATCTGCGGGTTGACCTGAGCGATGACCAGCGAGGCGTTTTCGGCCGCGCTCTTGACGATGTCGACCGAGACCCCGAGACTCATCTTGCCGCGCGCATCGGGCGGCGTCACCTGGATCAGGGCGACATCGAGGGGGAGCTGGCCGGAGTCGAAGAGCCGCGGGATATCGGACATCAGGATCGGGGTGTAGTTGCCCCGGCCCTCCATGAAGGCGGCCCGGACGTTATGGCCGATGAAGAAGGAGTTGACCTTGAAGGACTCGCCGTAGCGGCTGTCGATGTACGGGGCGTCGCCCTTGGTCAAGAGCTGGACGATCTCGACATCGGCGAGGTTGACGGCCTCCTTCGTCATCGCCTCGACCAGCACCGTCGGCTCACCGCAGCCGGTGCCGACAAAGACCCGATGCCCCGACCTGACATGGGCCAGGGCCTTCTTCGGCGTTTCGATCATGTCCTGGTAGCGCGTCTGCCAGTTATCGTCGTATTCCATGAGCGAATCCTCCCCGCGGATGCGGTCGTTACTTCAGTGCGGCCAGGGTCATGTGGACATCGGCGACAAGCGGGTCGGAACCGATGTCGCCGACGATGAACGGATTGATGTCGAGTTCGAGGATCTGCGGAAAATCAGTCGTCAGCTGGCTGATCCGCTGCAGCCCGGAGGCGATGGCGCCGATATCCACGCCCTTCTTGCCCCGTCGCCCCTCGAGCATGGCGTAGGATTTGGTCGACTTCAGCATCTGGATCGCCTCGGCCTCGGTGATCGGGGCCAGGTGGAAGGTGACGTCCTTCATGACCTCGACGAAGATGCCGCCGAGGCCGAACATCAGCATCGGCCCGAACTGGGGATCGCGATTCATGCCGATGATGACCTCGAGCCCCTTGCCGATCATCTGTTCGATATAGATCCCGTCGATCCGGGCCGCCGGCACCTTCCGGGCGATCTTCAGCATCATCATCTCGAACAGGTCCTCGACCATCTCGCCGTCGCCGACATTGAGCTGGACCCCGCCGAGATCGCTCTTGTTGATGATGTCGGGCGAGACGATCTTCATCGCCACCGGGAAACCGACCCGTTCGGCGATCTCGACCGCCTCCTCGGCACCGGCGGCCAGCGCCCCCTTGGGGATCTTGAAGCCGTAGGCGTTCAGCACCGCCTTGCCCTTGACCTCGTCGAGGTGCAGGCGACCGGTACGCTGGCGGCGGGTGATGATCCGTTCGACTCGCCGCGAGTTGACCGGGAACCGGGTCACCATCCGCGGCGGCCGGTTCTTCCACAGGGCATAGTGGTACATCGCCTTCAACGCCGCCACCGCCCGTTCCGGCGAGTCGTAGTCGGGGAGGCCGGCCCCGGTCAGCTGGCTGCGGCCCGGCATGACGTCGGTCCCGCCCATGAACGAGGCCACCACCGGCTTCGAGCCGTCGAGGTGCATCGCCAGGGCCATCGCCGTCGCCGCCGGTCTGGTCATGACCTGGGGGGTGAGGATGACGAGGATGGCATCGACCTCGGGATCGTTCTGGGCACTCTGCAGCGCGGCGATGTAGCGTTCGGGGGCGGCGTCGCCGAGGACGTCGATCGGATTGTCGACGGCGGCAAATCGCGGCAGCTGCTCGCGCAGCAGCACCGAGGTCCCGGCGGCGAGCGTGGCTACCCGCATCCCGGCCCTCTCCACCGCGTCGGCGGCGATGGTCCCGGGACCGCCGGCGTTGGTGATGATCAGCACCCGGTCGCCTTTGGGCAGCGGCTGCAGGGCCAGGGCCTGGGCATAGTCGAAGAGGGCGTCGAAGGTATCGGCCCGCACGACTCCCGACTTGTTGAAGGCGGCGCCATAGGCCGTGTCGGCGCCGGCCAGGACGCCGGTGTGAGAGGCGGCGGCCCGCAGGCCGGCGGCCGTCGTCCCGGCCTTGAGAATGATCACCGGCTTGTTCGAGGCGGCCTCCTCCGCCGCCTTGACGAACTTGTCGCCGGTACTGATATCCTCGAGGTAGCCGAGGATGATCTGGGTCTCGTCGTCATGGGCGAGGTAGGTCAGCAGGTCGACCTCGGTGATGTCGGCCTTGTTGCCGACACTGGCGAGTTTGGCCAGGCCGAGGTGTTTCTTGGTGGCGAGATCGAGCATCGCCGTGCAGATCGCCCCGGATTGGGAAAAAATAGAGATGCCGCCGGCCTGAGGCATATGGGGGGCGAACGAGGCGTTGAGCCGGGTCCCGGTATTGATGATGCCGAGGCAGTTCGGTCCCAGCAGTCGCACCCCGTGCCGGGTGCAGAGTTCAACCACCTGCTGCTCGAGGGCCGCCCCGGCGCTGCCGATTTCGCGGAATCCGGCGGTAATGACGATGGCCGCCTTGATCCGGGCCTTGACCGCATCATCCAGTACCGCCAGCACCGACGGCTGCGGGACGACGATGATCGCCAGATCGACCTCCCGGCCATAATCGGTCAGCGTTGGATAACACTGCAGGCCGAGGATGGTGTCGGTCGCCGGGTTGACCGGGATCAACCGGCCGCCAAAGTCACCATGGACCAGGTTGGCGAGGACGTCGTGGCCGACCTTGCCGGGATGTCGCGACGCCCCGATCACCGCCACGGATGCAGGACCGAACAGTTTTTCCAGATCACCGGGCCGTTTCGGCTTTTTTTCGGATGCATTCATGGTTGACGGGCCTGGTTATGGTTTGATGAGCGTGGCATCGGCATGCGGCAACAGCCTGTGCATGACGACGAACAAGACGTCGGCGAAAGACGATAGCATCGCCGACTCCAACCTGGCCGGCAATCACCGGATGGTCCTCGCCCCACCGGAGTCAGGGACGAAAGAGCGGCTGCCGGTCGATCTGGCAAGTGATGCAGGGTGAAGCTTTTCCGGATGCTCTGCCGCGAGGGCAATTGGACAGACCTCCCGCACTGGTGTATGGTACGGCAGATTTTATTCACCGGCGGCGTGAAGCACCGGGTAGTTCCACTCTCCGACTATAGGGGGCCGCCCCCTGAATGACAAGCAAATTATGACCATCATTTTCTACCGCACCCGGCTCTGCCCGCGCTGTTATATGGCCAGAAAGCACCTCCTCGATCTGACCCATGACCGTCCCGACCTGATCGTCGAGGACCGGGAGATCCTCCGTGACCCGATCGCCGCCGGTCGCGACGGGATCACGATGATACCGGCAATCCGGATCGGCGACACGGTGCTGAGCGGGATCTACCTTCACCGCCACCGGATCGAAGATTTCCTCCGGCAGACCGGCTGCCTGTAGACTCCCATCTTCGAATCCGGGGCAGAGGGCGGCCGCCGCAGCGGCGATGCACCTTCCGATCGTCAGGCGTGATGCCGAAGAGCCGTTGCAGGCCGATGGATCCGGATCAAATCTGCCCGGGAGCGTCCGCTGGTCCGGCCAGGTCACTGCGCCTGTCGTGCCGGCGCACCAGATCGCACAGTTCGTCGGCCATCTCGCCGATCACCCCTTCGTCCTGCCCTTCGACCATGACTCTGATGACCGGTTCCGTTCCCGAGGCCCGAACCAGGATTCGCCCCGAGACCCCGAGTTGTTCCGAGAGCTGCCCGACCCGCTGCTGGAATCCCGGGATGGCATCGACTCTGATTTTCCCGGCCGTCCGGACGTTTTTCAGGATTTGCGGAAAATTTTCCATAATTCCGGAAAGCTCGGACAACGGCTTGTGATGCTTCTCCATCACCGCCAGCAGCTGCAGCGCCGCCAGGATGCCGTCGCCGGTCGTGATATGATCGAGGAACACCAGGTGGCCCGACTGTTCGCCGCCGAAGGAAAAGCCTTTGCGCCGCATGCATTCGACAACATAACGGTCGCCGACCCCGGTCCGGACCATCCGTCCCCCCATCCGCTCCATCGCTACCTCGAGCCCCATGTTGGACATGATCGTCGCCACGAGGGTCTTCTTCTTCAATTTCCTGCGCTTCAGCAGATCCTGGGCGCAGATGGCCATGATATGATCGCCGTCGACGATCTCCCCGTGCTCGTCGGCGACGATCAACCGGTCGCCGTCGCCATCGAGGGCCAGGCCGATGTCGGCCCCGACCTCCCTGACCTTGGCGGCCATCAGTCCCGGGTGCAAGGCCCCGCACTGGTGGTTGATGTTCTTGCCGTCGGGAGTGATGGCCAGCGGCGTAACCTGCGCCCCGAGTTCCCGGAACACCCAGGGAGCGACACCGTAGGTGGCGCCGTTGGCGCAATCAAGTACGACGTGAAAGCCGTCAAGGGTATAGTCTTTCGGAAAGGTATTCTTCAGGAAGACGATATAGCGCCCCCTGGCGTCATCGATCCGCGTCGCCTTGCCCACCTCGTCGGCGACCGGACGCAGGGCGGCCATCCTGTCCGAGCGCATCAGCTCCTCGATATGGGCCTCGACCTGGTCCGGCAACTTGAAGCCGTCACTGGAGAAGATCTTGATCCCGTTATCCTGAAAGGGGTTGTGTGAGGCCGAGATCACCACCCCGGCATCGGCCCGCATCGATGTCGTGATAAAGGCGATGCCCGGGGTCGGCAGAGGGCCCACCAGCAGGACATCGACCCCCATCGAGCAGATCCCGGCGGCGAGGGCGTTCTCGATCATGTAGCCGGAGACCCGGGTATCCTTGCCGATGACGATCCGATGCCTCTTGCCCTTCTCCTTGACGATATAGGCGATAGCCCTGCCGACCTGCATCGCGGTTTCAATCGTCATCGGGTAGGTGTTCGCCACCCCCCGGATTCCGTCCGTGCCAAAAAGCTTTCTCATTGTCTTTATATAAATCTCATAGAGTTATCGATTATCATTGATGATCCCGAAGGTTCCGGGGATATCGGTCGGCGCCGGCCGGCGAAGAGCTTGACCTGCGCTGCTCCCTATCCGTTGCCGTTATCCGTCACCTTCTTCATTTTTCGCTGGCTTTCTGACTGGTTGAGATGTGTCGGTTGTCTTTTGTCATCGTCCTTGTCGGGGATGAGAGTGACAAACTCCGGTTCGACGGCGACGACCGTGAGGTCACCACCCGCGTCATCGACCGGAACGACCACGACCTTCATCTTCCCTTCTCCGCCGACCTCGGTGGCGGTGACGCTGAAATTCTCCTTCAGGTTGCCGTTGCCGGTCAACATCGTCTTGGGAATTCTGGCGGTGATCGTCACCACCGATGGCGCGACCGTTCGCCGATCGCCGTCTACGGTTGCTAAAACTTCAATATTCCTTATTTTTTTCTCG
Source organism: Desulfoprunum benzoelyticum (assembly GCF_014201505.1). Taxonomy (GTDB): domain Bacteria; phylum Desulfobacterota; class Desulfobulbia; order Desulfobulbales; family Desulfocapsaceae; genus Desulfoprunum; species Desulfoprunum benzoelyticum. The sequence continues at coordinate 87,112 of NZ_JACHEO010000015.1, forward strand.
ACAGTCTCCTGTCCTATCCGGATATCCGCCGTGACCAGGGTGTTACCGATGAGGTCGACAAGGGCCGGATTGAGATTGAGCGGGACCTGGCGCTGCTGCGATTCGGAGATCCCGTCGACATTGATATCGGCGGTATGGAGCTGGTCAACCTGGTTCAGGAGGGTCTCGGGACCGGTGATGGTGATGACCTCCGGGTTCATCTTCAGTCCTTTCAGCACATGTCCCGTCGCTACCTTGCCGTTGACCGAAGGTATCACCGTAAAGTGTTTCTGGACAAGCTTGTCCAGGGAAAGGATGAGCGACGCCGGTTGCACGCGCAGAACCTTGATCCCGCGCGGAACCGGAATCGAATCGGGAGAATTTTCGATCACCATGGTCCCGGGACCGGCTGTGGACAGATCGATCTGTCGGGTGACCGCCTGATTGCTCAACCGGTGGATCTGTGAACTCGGGCCGCTGACCGTCACCTCCATCTCCTTCTTGAACTGGCTGGAGATCACCAGATCCCGGGGCAGATTGATGATTTCGATCGGAACCATGACGATTTTATCAACGGTGTCCTTGCCGCCGACAAAATACCAGAGCATGACGGCCATACACAGCGACAGTCCCTTGAGGAACCAGCTTCTCGACAGCAGGCGCTGCCAGCTGCGAGGATCCAGCAGCTTGTCCTTCAAGCCGCCTATTTTTTTGAAAACCAGCTTTTCCATGAATGGGAAGGCCCTTCCTTTTCGATGAATATGGCCCTGAGGCTGTTTATCAGATTGATCTCGTCAGGTTGCGTGGTCAAGACGCCGTTTTTGACAATCGAAATCTCCTGCGTCTCCTCCGATACGACAACGATCACCGCATCAGTCTCCTCACTCAGCCCGATCGCCGCCCTGTGTCGCGTTCCATAACGTTTATTGATAAAAGGATTCTGCGACAGCGGGAGAATACAGCCTGCCGTCAGAATACGGCCGTTGCCGACGATGACGCCGCCGTCATGGAGCGGCGAGACCGGCATGAAAATCGAAATCAGCAGTTCGCGGGTCAGTCTCGCGTCGAGTTCTATCCCGGATTCGACAAAATCACGCAGGCCGGTCTCCCGTTCAATGACGATCAGGGCGCCGATCCGACGCTTGGCCAGGTACTGCACCGAGCGAATGATTTCATCGAGATCCTTGTCGGCAAAATCCATGTCCTTCTGGAACGGTGTCTTGCCGACCTGGGTCAAGGCCCGGCGGATATCCTGCTGAAAGACGATGATGACGATCAGAAGGATGGAGCTGAGAAAATTCTGCAGCAGCCACATGAGGGTGGACAGATCGAGAACCTTGGCGAGGGAATAGACGATGGACAGAATGATCAGCCCAAGGGCCATCTGCACCGAACGGGTTCCTCGAATGATGGAAATCAGCTGATTTATGACAAAAGCGACAACGAGAATATCGACGATATCCTGCCAGCGGTAATAGTTGAAAAGATCCATCATCGTAAAGAGACACCATCCGTTAGTGCATTCAGCCTGTCACATCCCTGCAGGATTCACTTCCCTTGAGCTCGGGGATTGAGGAGAAAGTCCGCATTATCAATCCGTAGGACACATTGAAGTGTTAAATCCTACCAGCACCCTTCTCAAGATACAAGAAATACTCTTTTGTCCACAACCTGCCCCATTGACAGCTGATATTCAAAGTTCCAGTGCAATATCAAATCGTTCCAATAATATTCCAGGCTCGTTCCCGGAGCAGTGAAAATTGATCGGGCCGATGCGGGCGGGGAACCACCGGCAGGTCTGCATTTCGTTGCTTATGAATTTTTTTTCATGACATCTCCCGGTATTGCCTGTACTCTTTGCATTCTTCCGCCGGCCCCTCGCCGTGCCCGCAGGCACATGCTCCACCGGGCAACGGCAGTTCAATCGCCAGAAAAGAGGATCCCCAGCCGAATCTGACACATAAATCACGTTTTCCCGTACACCTACCTGACCAGCAGTCAGTCAACCAGTACCTACCACCACACGCATTCATGTCGGACAATTTTGGCAACATTTCCATTTCCCCTGCCGGACCGGAACGTCCCCCTGCATCCACAGCGGGAAAAGGGCGCAGCGACCGGCGACTCAAAAAACGCGTACCAGACAAAAAACGTCCCGGCAAAAAGGACCGGCCGGCCACCCCGGGATCCACGGGACGCCTGATCAAGGTCCTGATCCCCGGCATCCTCCTCCTGCCGCTGCTCTATGCCCTCGGCGGCTTCTGGCTTGTGCCTCTTTATCTCAAAAAATCCCTCCCGGAAACGGTCAACGCCAGGACAGGGATGGATCTGGCGATAAAGGCTATAAAGTTCAACCCCTTCACATTCAATTTTTCGCTGCAGGATCTGCAACTCCAGGCATCACGCCCGAGCGAGGACAACCGGCACCTGCTGCGGATATCGCGTATCGAAGCCGACCTTGCCCCCTTGTCCCTGCTGCGACACGATCTCGTCAGCAACTCCCTGGCAATCAAGGGGATTGAGATGAACATCGTGCGTTCCCACGACAATCGTTACAATATAAAGGATCTTTTTTCCGTTGGCCGGACCGGGACGTCTTCCGACATCATCAGTTTCGCCGAACTGCCGTTTCTGTTTTCGCTGAACAACATCTCGATCAGAGACAGCAGCGTCACCTTCCAGGATATCCCGGCGGCAACGACCCACACCGTCGAACAGATTGAACTCGACCTGCCCTCCCTGTCCAATTTTCCATTCGAGACCAGTCAGTACATCCGTCCCAAATTTTCCGCCGTGATCAACGGCAGCAAGGTGGAACTGACCGGACAGACCTCGATCCCGGCAAAGGCCAACGACACGGGAAGCGAAACCAAACTGTCGTGCAGGATCGAGGGCGTGGACCTGCCGCAGTACTTCAATTACCTCCCGGTTACAGCACCGATCGCCCTGACGAAGGGCAAGGCCGACGGCAGCCTTGAGCTCACCTTCACCCGCGGCACGATGGAGCAGGAAGCCAGGTTCTCGATCGACTTCACCGGCAGGGTTGCCGACATGGAAATCACCGGCGAGGAGTATCCTCTCGAAGCGACCATCCCGAATGCCGTCCTGGAAGGTTCCTTTTCCCCGATCGACCGGCGGCTCCATATCCGCAAGTTGTCCCTCACCACCCCACGCATGCAAGGCCGGGAGACAGAGATCGTCGCCTTGACCATCCCGTTCCTGCCGACCAGCGGCAACAGTACCGAGCAGCCTGCCGGAGGACCACGCCCGATCTCGGCCACAGTCGACCTCTTTGCGATCGAAGACGGTTCCGTCGCCATTGTCCGGGATGAAAAAGCCAAACCCGAATCGTGGTCCTCCCTGCAGATGACCGTCAGGAACTACCGCTGGAACACCCCCCCTCCCGCCGATGGCACGTCCGGCGGGAGCTTCAAGGTCAGCGGCGAAAACACGGCCTCCGACACAACCTTTTCCTGGCAGGGCGCGATCGAGAGCGACGGTGCCTTGAACGGTCCGTACCAGCTTGACAACATCTCCGCCGCCACCTTCCTGGCGACGATCGGCATGCCCCCTGAAACCGTCCGGTCCGGCAAAGCAAACCTTCAGGGCAAGCTCAAGGTATCACGAGAAAAGGCGAAGGAAATGCGGCCGGCCGTGGACCTCTGGGAAACAGAAACCACCTTGCAGGACCTGAAACTTGTGGCCGGCGGCAAACTGTGGCTGCAGGCGCCGATACTGACACTGTCCGGCCTTTCGAGAAGCGGCGCCAAGGTCAACCTGGGCGACCTGCGACTTGAGAACGGCTCTATCGCTCTCCAGGCCGGCGAATTCCCCGACACTTTCACCGCTCTTGCCGCCCAGAACGGCAAGATAACCGTGAATTCCATCGACTACAGCGGCAAGATCTCCGTCGCCGGCAAGACCTCGACCCCGCTGGCGCTCAGCTCTGTACTGCTGCAGGCAAAATCCCTCGACAACCGGCAGAATACCGGCGACAACCTGGTGTTTTCGGCCACAATCAACAGCAAGGGGAACATCAAGGCTAGGGGGACGGCTCGGCTGGCTCCTTTTCAGGCGACCCTCGACACCGGATTTTCCGGTCTCGAGGCACAAACAATGCTGCCCTGGTTCTCTTCGCTGCCGCTGTTGACCGAAGCACGGACGACCCTTGCCGGCAAAGGGCAGCTGACCTTGCCGGACGCATCCTTCAATGGTGAACTGAAATTCGATGAGGCGGTCTTCAAACATGCCGACAAGCCCCTTCTGACCTGGAAACAGTGTGATATCCAGGGCCTTTCCTACTCCAGAAGACCTTTTCATCTCGGTATCGCCCAAATGGATATCGATTCCCCGGTCATGAACTGGCAACGGGCACCAGACAAGCCGCACCCGTCTCAGCAGTTCGGCGCCTTTCTCCAGGACATGCTGCCGGAGGAGAAAACAGTCCAGAGCGGCGACAAGGGGAAAATCGCCACATCGCAGCTCGACATCGGGAAAATAACCATCACCAACGGGAAGATCCCGTACCGCGACACCCGGCTCTCGCCCCCCTGGTCGACAACCATCCTGATAACCGAGGGCTCGATCACGAACATCCATTCGTCGGGCGCCGGCGAAACCGGCCGGTTTTCATTTTCCGGCAATCTCGACCAGACGGCCTTTACCCTCTCCGGCGCCGCTGATCTGTTCGGGAAGACCCCCGGCGGCGAGACCGCCTTCCAGGCCTCCAACTGGCGCCTCTCGGATTTCGCGAAGTACGTGCCGCCCGAGTTGGGCATCGATAGCCGCAAAGCCACATTTTCGGCCACCGGCTCGACAACCTGGAACAACGGCCGCCTGGCGGAGAATGCACGATTTGTTTTCAGCAACCTGCAGACTGCTGCCGACGCCGACGCCGCCCTGCCCCTGGCCTTCCTGACCGACACCGAAGGCAAGGTCGTCCTCGAGATCAAGGGTGAGCGTGATCTCCCGGGGGAAAACATCCCGGTCCTCCACGACGCTCTGGCCACCTTCCAGCGCCAGATCATCAAGGCCAAGGTCTCTCCGATCCTGCTGGCCGGCAGTGACTTCGCCGACCTGGTCGGCAGCGAGTTTGCAGAATTCCGGCCGGGAGGCTATGAATTGACCGAGCAGGGGCGGAAAATTCTGGCCCGCTTCGCTGCTCTCTGCAGCAGCCATCCGTTCGTCGGCATCCGCATAACCGGAGCGGCGGACAGGATCGTCGATGGCGATGCCCTCAACCGCCAGCTCGAGGACAGCGAAGCCCGACGTGTTGCCGAGGAGAATGAACGCAGAAAGGCGGCATGGCAGGAGGCGCGGGACGAGGAACTGGCCAGGCGCAGGTCTGAGGCCAGCACGTCGCAGGATTTCATTGAGGAAGACCTGATGCTCGACTATCCCGCGTTCGTTCCCCTGAAGCCGGCCCCTGTTGCCTTTCAGGACTCCATGCTGAAAGATCTCGCCCGGAGACGGGCGGAACTGGTGCAGAAGCTGCTGGTCGACCAACTTTCCCTCGCCCCGCCCCGGATCACCGTAGCGACGAAACCACGGGTAACCGCAGACAGCGACGCGCCCGGCAATCGCGCCCTGCTCGAGCTGCGCGCCATCGCCGCTCCGAAAAATGCCGCTGGCGACCAGGGGGGCGGGAAGGAATGAGCACCAAGCCCCCGCTTTGCAACCCTGCGGTCATCCCGCGGCTTCGGTACTGACGCCTATGTTCGGCCTGGAATGGGACACCTTCGAAACCACCCTGCGGTGGCTCGGCATCACCTCCCTGTTGACCTTTTTCATCAGCCTGGCGTTGATCCCCTGGCTGATATCGAGGCTGCCGGTTGATTATTTCGTCCGCCCCCACCCTTTTCGCCACCCATTTTCAGCCGGTTCCGGTCTGTTTTTCCCTCTCTGGTTCGTCCTTCGCAACATTGCCGGCGTCGTCGTCCTTCTCGCCGGAATCGCAATGCTCTTTCTGCCCGGGCAAGGCATCCTGACGATCATTCTCGGGATCGCCCTGATGTCGTTCCCCGGCAAATACCGCCTCCTCTTTGCCCTGACGACCAAAGCATCGGTTCAGCACAGCCTTGATTGGATCAGGACGAAAACGGGTCATCCGAAATTTATCTGGCGGTCAGATGTGCAGAGGTAAAAAGATCTGCCCGCAGACCTTCACCCCCCAGACGCATACCGCTGTGGGTGGGGGGTCGGCCTCCCTTCGACGGTACCGCGGCAACGCTGCGTTTTTTCGAAAAAGTGGAAAATAAACTCCGATTTTTCCACTTTTTCGTATAGTATGGTTCTATTATGCTCTCCTCTCTTTTTCGGATTTAGACCGCAGCAATCCTTATGAACGAACATCAAGCCGTAATGAACGATACCAGTCAGGATATCGAACGTCTGATTCATAATCAGAAAAGTCTCCTTGATGTGATGCCGTCGATGGTCATGATCATCAAGGAGTTCGATTCCATCGAATACATGAATGCAAGCGCCACCCTCTTTTTCGGAAATCTTCTCAAAGGGGAGTCCAACAATCGCTTATACACGGCCGAAGAGACGATCAACGCCCTCCTGCTTCTCAGCCGCAAGGGGCAGACACAGAAAAAACCCGGTGAAAAACTCGAAGAGAAGATCAACGGCCACCACGTTCAGTATGCCATCGCACCGTTCATCGGTTACCGCGGCGATCGTCTTTCCTGGCTCTTCATCCACGACCTGACCGAAGAAAAAAACCATATCGAGGAACTCTCCCTTTTTCACAAGAGCATCGAGACCATCCTGACCGACAAGATCAACGAACTGAAGGAAAGCGAACGAATACGTCAATCGCTGTCCCAGGAGCTGAACCACCTCAAGGACCACTTGGAGAAGAAGGAACCGGTGGAGGGGACCATGGTCGGCAGCAGCAAGTCCTTGCGGGAGCTGCGCGACATGGTATCGCAGGTTGCCAAGTCGGACGCCACTATCCTCATCACCGGCGAGTCGGGGACCGGCAAGGAACTGGTGGCCAACCTGATCCGGGAAACCAGCAACCGCTGTGACAAACCGTTCCTCAAGATCAACTGCAACGCGATCAACGATTCGTTGCTCGAGAGCGATCTCTTCGGCTACGAGAAGGGCGCATTCACCGGCGCCGACAACAAGAGAAAAGGAAAATTCGAGGTCGTCGACGGGGGAACGATCTTTCTCGACGAGATCGGCGACATCAGTTCGAGGATGCAGTCTGCCATGCTCCGAGTTCTGCAAGACGGAGAACTTATCCGGGTTGGCGGAAATACGCCGGTAAAAGTCGATGTTCGGATCATCGCCGCCACCAACGCCGACCTGGCAAAGGCCGTCCAGGCGGGAACGTTCCGCCTCGATCTGTATTATCGCCTCAATATCATAAATATTTCTGATTACCACTGAAACTCAGCCTCGACAGATTTATCCGTGATGGGACACTATCTGTCCTACCAACCATGGTAAGGTACTCTCTCAGAACAACC
>NZ_JACHEO010000016.1 GCF_014201505.1 Desulfoprunum benzoelyticum
GCAATGTTCATAGTGAAGCTCCTCCATGATAAAAGGTGGTCCCACTATGACAGCTCAGTGCAGGGAAAAACAGATGCGGTTATTTTGACGGATACCATTTAACCTTACCGGTGAACTCCTGCTCCAGGGCCTTCAGCGCCAGCAGGTTGTCGCCAAAGATCAGCCGGTTGTCGAACAGATCCGCCTCCGTCACCCGATGCCCGGCATGATACGACAACTCCTGATCCTCCAGCAGGATGCGCGGCTCCAACCTCGGCCGCTCCTCCTTGCCAATCCAAGTCAGCTCAAGTTTTTGTTTCTTCATTGCTCATATAGTTGTAGCGATTATGCACAAAAAAAACTGCTCGGGAAAATAATTTTATGATTTTGTTTCAATATTTTATATGTCGTCGACCGTTTCTGATCGGCGTGAACCAGCGTTTAAATGACGTTTAACGAGCGTTTAAATCTGCGTTTTGAACGCACCCAGTGGCTATTTTTCAACGAGTTTCCATTTGTAATCCGTACCTTTCCCGGAACTCGTTATGCTTTGATCCTTGGCTCTCATCTCGGAGAGTAAATTTTTCACCTTGGTTTGTTTCTTTACGCTGGTCAGATCGGCAGGAACTTTTTTTCCAAAGGGCAGATTTCTTGAATATGCCGGCGAAGCTCATCCTCGGGCATTCCGGCTTCCTCCTTTCCTCAGCTTCAATTTTCCACCGAATCATAACCATTTGATCTGATTCGACCCGCTGCTGCAACTTCCCCTCAATCTGCGCAATCAACTCATCCCGCTGCCGATCCACCTGATCTTGGGCTTCAAAGAGTGAACGCCGTTTCTGATTGCGCTGGGACTCCAAGCTTTTGATTTGTTTTTGACCGGCGAGCTTTTCCTCCAGAGTTAAAGCTGTGGTCGTCGCTCGACGGACTTCTTCGATTTGACGATCGATCTCTTTTATCTCTCGTTCCAGTCCCGCTTTCAGGTCATCGGCCCAACCATCGAGTTTATCAGCCTCGGCTGCAAAGAAACGTGCGTTTCGTTCGGTGACATCGCGCTGGATGGCGGTTCGGCGTTGGTGAAGATGGGTCTCTAAAAGAGCGGGCGGAGTATCTTGAATGTGTTTGTGTTTTCAATGACCTCGGGAAAAATGCGCAGTTGCTCATCAAGAAATTATCCAATTCTTTATAGTGCCGCAGGAATAAATGACAAGAATTATTTAAAAAAAGCTTGATGACTACCAAGCTGTTCGAAAAGCATATCCTGGCTTTTCGTCATTTCATGTGGATTTCAGTAAACTTTGAATCGGAATGCGCGAAAGGGGCCGGATTAATTCTTGAAGCTGACCAGCTGCCCGCTAGTGAGAAGTTTACCGGTACTATCCGGTATAAAGGCAGATTGAACTTGCCGCTCCTAATCGTTCAAAACGATTAGCTCTCCCTTGACTTGAGATATAGACTGTGCGCCTATCGTTGACCAATCCACAATTAAATTCAATCACTGAAAATGTGTACCCCGCCGTTTTTGAAACTTTTCCGCGCCGGGTCAGCGCGGCGGCGGCACGAGGATGGTACGGTCAAACTCGGCCTGCCAGCGATTTTCACGATGGTTGAAGGTGCGGACCTGGACCCGATTCGGATACAGGTAGAGGGAGTTGGTCCAGATCGTGTCGCCTTTCATGCTGTTATTGTGAATATTGACGATCCGATCGGCGTAGATGTTGATGAAGGAGGCATAACTGGCTTCAGTGGGCGGGGTGTGGGTATGCCCGGACACCCAGAGAAAGATCTGGGGGTTGGTGATCAGGAGCATGTGCATCCAGGCCGCCGGCTGGACCACGGCACCGGGACGATTGACATAGTGCCTGAATCTGGTCTGGGTCCCGGGAAGCGGAGGGTGGGCGAAGATGATGGTCGGTTGGTTGCGGTGCCGGAGGAGCTGAATGCGGAGCCATGCCAGTTGCGCTTCGCCGATGCCGGTGCCAACACGGTCATGATCGGTGGAGAGGAATAGGAGCAGGTAACCGCCGATTTCCAGCTTGTAGTAGTGCTGGCCAAGGCCGAAGGTTTGCCGGAATTTGGCCAGCTTCGCCTGCTGAAAAACAAAGGGGGCACGGACATACCCCCTGGCGGCAAGTGGATAAGGCGTTTTGAAGTAATAGTCGTGGTTACCGACAATCGGGGCCAGGGGGTGGCGCAGGTTGCGGAAATAGGTGGCGGCGGCGGCATATTCCCTTTCGGTGCCGTACCTTTCGGTAAGGTCGCCGACGGCAACAACCAGGGCGACATCCCGCCAGGAATTGATCTGCGCCAGCACCGTCCGCTTGGCGGCCGGATTGTTGCCGGGCAGATGGGGATCGCCGAGAACTACCAGGTGGGCGGGTGCGCCGGTGCCGGCAGGGGGATGCCCGGCTCCGCACCCGCAGAGGACGATGAGCGCGAGCAGAACTGTGACGATCAGCGGCGCGACCGACCGACGGCTCGGCAGTGACGTCCCCGGCCGACCACCGCTGTCAGATGCGGCCCGACACCAGTCGGTTCTCAACGCCTTAATGACCGGCCTCATCTCGTCCGCCGCAGGATGCCGTTGACCTCGCCCTGCGCCAACGGCGGGTCGGTGGTGAGGACGATCCGCTCGCCGGGGTTGGCGCGGCTGAGCGGTTCGCTGCGCTCGTTGTGCATCGCCGCGATCCGCAGCGGTTGGACCGCGATTCCCCGCCCCATGTACTCGACCGCCTCGCCGCTGGTCAGGGTATTGCGGACCTCGACCAGCGGCCGGTCGCCGGCCCGGCGGATCACCGCCACCGGCTCGCAGGGCTGAGCGGCCCGCGGCGTTGCGTACAACATCTCCTCTGATCCCGGCCGCCGGCGCAGGAAGTTATCTGTAATGCCGCGGGTGCCGGTCTTCAGCAACTCCTCCATCATGGTCTCCGGCAGCCTGATCTCCTCCGACCGCCGCCACGATTCCGCCGGCAGACTGCGGAGAAAATCGAGCGCCGCCCGGTAAACCCGCACGGTCCCGCCGACATAGAAGATCGACTTCATCCGCCCCTCGATCTTCAGCGAATCGACCCCGGCGGCGACCAGTTCCGGCAGGGCTTCGAGCAGGCAGAGGTCCTTGGCGTTGAAGATATAGGTGCCACGCTGATCTTCTTCGACCGGGAAGTACTGGCCCGGTCGTTTTTCCTCCACCAGCGCGTAGCTGTAGCGGCAGGGATGGGCGCAGTTGCCCCGGTTGGCGTCGCGGCCGGTCATGTAGTTCGACAGCATGCAGCGCCCGGAATAGGAGATGCACAGCGCCCCGTGGACGAAGACCTCGAGCTGCCCGGCGACGGCGCGGCGGATCTCCCGGATCTCGGCGAGCGACAGCTCGCGGGCGAGATTGAGCCGGGCCGCCCCCTGGTCCAGCCAGAAGGCGGCGGCCAGGCGGTTGGTGACGTTGGCCTGGGTCGAGAGATGGAGCGGCAGTTGCGGCGCCAGGGTCCGGGCCCGCCTCAGGATCCCCGGATCGGCGATGATCAGGGCATCGACGCCGATGGCCCCCAGTTCGCACAGATACTGGTCCAGCCCCGCCAGATCATCGTTGTGGGCAAGGATATTGACGGTGGCGTAGACCTTGACCCCGTGGCCATGGGCATACCGAACCCCGTCGCGCATCGTGTCGGCGTCGAAATTGCCGGCCTTGGCCCGCAGGCTGAAGCGGCGGCCGCCGAGGTAGACGGCATCGGCGCCATAGTGGACGGCGGTCACCAGTTTTTCGTAATTGCCGGCCGGGGCCAGCAGTTCCGGCAGGACCGGGCGGGGACCTTTGCCGCTTTCCTTTTCGTTCATCGTACAGTATTATATTATGTTGATTTTTCCGGCCGATAGAGGGCCGATTGGACCTGCTACAGGAAGATATCCACCCGCGACAGACAAGGAATTCGGTGAGCGGAAGACAGATCGGCATAGCCATGAGCGGAGGCGTCGACTCGACCGCCTGTGCCATCATGCTGCAGAAAACCCATGCTGTCCAGGGCTTTTTCATGCACCTGGCCCAGCCCGACTACCAGGGGCAACTCGCCCGGGTGGAGGAGATCGCCGCCCGCCTCGGCATCGGTCTGACGGTCGTCGACCTGCGCCGCCGGTTCGAGGAGGAGGTGCTCGACTATTTTTCTTCCAGCTACCGTTCCGGCCTCACCCCCAACCCCTGCCTGGTCTGCAATCGCGAGATCAAGTTCGGACTGCTGCTGGAGACGATGACGGCCGCCGGGGTCGACACCATGGCCACCGGCCACTACGCCCGGGTCGTCGAGCGGAACGGCATCTTCCACCTCCTCCAGGGGATTGACCGGCACAAGGATCAGAGCTACTTTCTCGCCCGCCTGCACCAGACGCAGCTGCGCCGCCTGCTGCTGCCGCTGGGGAATCGGATTAAGGACGAGACCTACGCCTATGTCGCCGCCCATGGCTTTACCGGTTTCTCCGGCAGCGAGAGCCAGGATGTCTGCTTTCTCGCCGCCGAGAACGTCGGCGATTTCCTGGCCCGGCGCCTGCCCGATCTGGCCGGCGACGGTCCGGTGATCACGATCGACGGGCGGGAGATCGGCCGCCATCGCGGCCTCTTCCGCCACACCGTCGGCCAGCGCCGGGGCCTGGGGCTGCCGGACAGCAGCCCCTGGTACGTGGTCCGTCTTGACCCGGCAAACAACAGCCTGATCGTCGGCAAACAGGACGACCTGCTGCAGCGGCAGGTCGAAATCGCCGATCTCCACTGGCTGGCCGGCATGCCGGCTCGAAGCGGCGACCGCTTCGAGGTCCGCCTGCGCTCGACCCACCGCGGGGCGACGGCGACCTTCGAGAACGCCGGCGAAATCCGCGCCCGGCTACATTTCGACCTCCCCCAACGGGCCGTCACCCCGGGCCAGTTCGCCGTCCTCTACCGGGGCGACGAGGTTCTCGGCAGCGGCGTCATCTGCAGGTAAAGGCATGCACAGAGTTCAGATCATCACCCTCGGCTGCAAGGTCAACCAGTACGAGTCGGCCTCCTTCCGTACCGGCTTCGAACAGGCCGGCTGGACGGCCGGCAACGAACACCCGGCGGACCTGGTCGTCGTCAACACCTGCGCCGTCACTGCCAAGGCCGGGGCCCAATCGCGGCAGGCGATCCGCCAGGCCCTGCGCCACAGCCCAAACGCCAGGCTGATCGTCACCGGCTGCTATGCCGAGGCGGCTGCCGCCGCCCTCGCCGACATGGCGGAGCTGGCCGACCGCTCCTTCACATTGGTCGGCAACAGCAACAAACACCTGCTGGTCCAGACCGCCCTGCAGGACGGCGACCTGCCGGGGGAGCTGATGGGCGACATCATGGCCGCCACCGAGATCTGCCGCCTGCCGGTCGGCCGCTTCGGGGCCAGGACCCGGGCCTTCCTCCGGGTCCAGGACGGCTGCGACAGCTACTGCTCGTACTGCATCGTCCCGTTCACCCGCGGCCCCAGCCGCAGCCTGGCGGCGGACGAAGTCGTGCGGCAGGCGGCGATTTTCGCCGCCGCCGGCCACAAGGAGATCGTCGTCACCGGCATCCACCTCGGCTACTACGGCCGCGACCTGGCCGGGGGACCGCACCTGACCGGCCTGCTCGATGTGCTGTCCGCCACCCTGCCTCAGGTCCGCTTCCGCATCTCGTCGCTGGAGCCGCTCGAAATCGACGAGCGCATGCTGGCGCTGATCGCCGCCCGCCCCAACCTCATGCCCCATCTCCACATTCCTCTGCAATCGGGCGATGACGAGATCCTGGGCTGGATGAACCGCCGCTACACGGTCGCCCGCTTCGCCGAGGTCGTCGCCCTGTGCCGCCGGTATCTTCCCGACACCGCCATCGGCATCGACGTCCTGGCCGGTTTTCCCGGCGAGACCGAGGCCCATTTCGCCCGGACCCGGACCTTTCTCGAGGGCGTCGACTGGACCTATCTCCACGTCTTCCCCTATTCGGACCGTCCGGGCACGAAGGCTGCCGCCTTCCCCGGCAAGGTCGGAAAACAGGAAAAATCACGGCGGGTGGCGGAGCTCATGGCCCTGGGAGAACGCAAAAAACTGGCCTACTACCGCCGCCAGCTCGGCAGGACACTGCCGGTTCTGGTCGAGACCCAGCGGACCGGCGACGGACTGCTAAGGGGCTTCACCGACAACTACGTCCCGGTGGTATTCACCGGGGAGGATGCACTGATGGACACGATCGTCATGGTCGAACTGCAGCAGTTGGACAACACCATCGTACGGGGGGAACCATGTCTGGGATGAAGGTGGAAATCATCGCCATCGGCGACGAGCTGACCTCGGGGCGAATCCTCAACACCACCAGCAGTTACGCTGCCCGCCAGCTGTTCGAGGCCGGGTATGAGATCCACGCGATGCACACCATCGGCGACACCCCGGAGCTGATCGGCGAGGCACTGAAAAGCGCGATCAGCGAAGTCGACGCGGTGCTGGTGACCGGCGGTCTCGGTTCGACCGACGACGACCTGACCAACGAGGCGGTGTCGAAGGCTCTGAACCGCCCGACCCTGCCCAATCTCGAGGTCCTGTCGATCGTCCGCACCCACCTCGACGAGATCAGCCCGGCCCACGTCGGCCAGCTCGAGAAGCTGGCGTGGCTGCCGGAAGGCGCCGAGGTCCTCAACCCGCAATCGTGCATGGCCGGCTACCAGCTGATTCACGATCAGAAGCCGATCTTCTTCCTTCCCGGCATCCCCAGCCAGATGAAGCAGCTGCTGCGCGAACATGTGCTGCCGCGCCTGGCGACCTGGCACAAGGATCATTACCTCACCACCTACCAGCGGCTGTTCAAGATCTTCAACCTGCCGGAATCCGAGGTCAACCGCCGGATCAGCACCCTCGACCTGAGCGGCGACGCCCATATCGGCTATTATCCGGTGTTCCCCGAGGTCCACCTCAGCCTGATCATCCGTGACAAACAGGACAGCAGCGCCGAAAAACTCTTTATATCTTCCTGCAAAGCCATTAATACTGTGCTCGGCGACGCCATCTACGGCTACGACCGGGACTGCATGGAATCGGTAACCGGCGGCCTGCTGCAGCGAGCCGGGCGGCGTCTGGCGGTGGCCGAGTCCTGCACCGGCGGCCTGATAGCGGAAAAATTGACGGCCATCGCCGGCAGTTCGAACTACTTCCTCGGCGGCGTAGTCGCCTACGCCAACGACCTGAAGACCCAGTTTCTCGATGTTCCCGCAGATCTCCTCAAGGCGCATGGAGCGGTCAGCCGCGAGACCGCCGAAGCGATGGCCGGCGGCATCCGCAACCGCACCGGCGCCGACATCGGTCTGTCGGTGACCGGGGTCGCCGGGCCCGGGGGCGGTTCGGCAGAAAAGCCGGTGGGCACGGTCTATATCGGCATCGCCACGACCGAAGGCACCTGGGCCACGCACTTCCTGTTTTCGGGCGATCGGCAGCAGATCCGGGAAATGACGGCCCAGTCCGGGCTCGACCTGGTCCGCAAGTACCTGCTGCAGACGACCGGGACATGATCGGTAAGAACCATCAACTAGGATCGGGACTTCCTGTGCAGAGCCGGGCATGGCTCCGGCAGGAATGATCCCTTTCAATCTATTATTGTGGAGAACAACATGGCGGCAAGCAGCAGCAAGGAACAGGTAGTAGCACAGAGCGGCAAGGACAGATCGACGAGCGTCGACAACGCGATCAACCAGATCCAGCGCCAGTTCGGCAAGGGCTCGATCATGCGTCTCGGCACCCATGTGACGGAACCGATCCCGGTCATCCCGAGCGGCGCCCTCAGTCTCGATATCGCCCTCGGCGTCGGCGGCTTCCCCAAGGGCCGGATCACCGAGATCTACGGGCCGGAATCGTCGGGCAAGACCACGCTGGCCCTGCATGTCGTGGCCGAGGCCCAGAAACGCGGCGGGGCGGCGGCCTTCATCGACGCCGAGCACGCCCTCGACACCGCCTACGCCCAGCGGCTGGGGGTCGACGTCGACAACCTGCTGGTGTCGCAGCCGGACTTCGGCGAGCAGGCCCTGGAGATCGCCGAGATCCTGATCCGCTCCGGCGGCGTCGATGTCATCGTCATCGACTCGGTGGCGGCGCTGGTCCCCCGCGCCGAGATCGACGGCAACGTCGGCGACGCCCATGTCGGCCTCCAGGCCCGGCTGATGTCCCAGGCGATGCGCAAGTTCACCGGCGTCCTCAACCGCAGCAACACCATCCTGATCTTCATCAACCAGATCCGGATGAAGATCGGGGTGATGTTCGGCAACCCCGAGACCACCACCGGCGGCAACGCCCTCAAGTTCTACTCCTCGCTCCGTCTCGATATCCGCAAGATCGCCACGATCAAGCAGGGCGACGAGGCCATCGGCAGCCGCACCAAGGTCAAGGTCGTGAAGAACAAGGTCGCCCCGCCGTTCAAAACGGCCGAGTTCGACATCGTCTACGGCGAGGGGATCTCGAAGGCCGGCGACATCCTCGACCTCGCCACCGAGCACGAGATCATCGACAAGAGCGGGGCCTGGTACTCCTACCACGACGAACGGATCGGCCAGGGTCGGGAAAACTCCAAGCGTTTTCTCGCCGACCATCCCGAGATGTGCACCGAGATCGAAAACAAGGTGCGAATGGCCTTCGGCATGGCGACGATCGAACCGCCGAAGCCCGCCGACGAAAAGACTCTGCCGGCCAAGGATAAGGCCGCACCGGCCCAGGAACAACCCTGACCTCCGGCCGCGCCTCGCCAAGAGAAATGATGAGGAACATCAGAACGCAGTTTGACGTCATCATCGTCGGCGGGGGCCCGGCCGGCCTCTTCGCCGCCTACTACCTCAGCGAACACAGCCGGCTCGATGTCCTGTTGATCGAAAAGGGCAAGGCCCCGTTGAAGCGGAAGTGCCCGATCAAGGACCACGGCTGCATCAAGTGCCGCCCCTGCAACATCCTCTGCGGCATCGGCGGGGCGGGGCTGTTTTCCGACGGCAAGCTCAACTTCATCCACAAGCTGGGCAAGACCGACCTGACCCAGTTCATGGAGACCTCGGCGGCGATCCGGCTGATCGATGAGACCGAGCGCATCTACAACCGCTTCGGCATGGACGGCAAGGTCTTCCCCACCGACATGGAGAAGGCCAGGGAGATCCGCAAGCAGGCGCGCAAGCAGGGGATCGAGCTGCTGATCATCAGGCAGAAGCATCTCGGCAGCGACAACCTGCCCGGCCATATCGCCGCGATGGCCGACTACGTCCAGGGCCGGGGGGTGACCTTCCACCACTCGGAGGAGGTGCGCGAGGTCGTGGTCGAGGGCGGCGCCGTCACCGGGGTGGTCACCAACCGCGGCAGTTACGAAGCGGCCAACGTCATCCTCGCCCCGGGCCGGGTTGGGGCGGAGTGGATCGGCGGGGTCGCCCGCAGCCATGGGATCGAGGTGTCCCAGCGCGGGATCGAGGTCGGGGTGCGGGTCGAGGTCCACAACGAGATCATGGAGGATCTGTGTTCGATCATCTACGACCCGACCTTCTTCGTCCGCACCACCAAGTACGACGACCAGACCCGCACCTTCTGCACCAATCTCGGCGGTTTTGTGGCGCTGGAAAACTACCAGGACTTCGTCTGCGTCAACGGCCACGCCTACATGGACAAAAAATCCGACAACACCAATTTCGCCTTCCTGTCGAAGGTCGTGCTGACCGATCCGGTGGAGGACAACCAGGCCTACGGCGAATCGATCGGCCGGCTGGCGACGTTGATCGGCGGCGGCAAGCCGATCCTCCAGCGCTACGGCGACCTGACCCGCGGCCGCCGCTCGACCTGGAACCGGGTGCGCAACAGCTACATCGAGCCGACCCTGAAGAACGTCACCTGCGGAGATATCGCGATGGCCCTGCCGGAGCGGATCCTCACCAATCTGGTCGACGGCCTCGAGCAGCTCAACCAGGTCATCCCCGGGGTCGCCAACGACGAGACCCTGCTGTATGCCCCGGAGATCAAATTCTTCGCCACCCAGATCACGACCGACAACCACCTCGAGACCGCGATCAGGGGGTTGTTCGTCGCCGGCGACGGCCCCGGAGTGGCCGGCAACATCGTTTCGGCCACGGCCACCGCCCTGGTCCCATCGAAGGAGATTCTGCGGCGCAGCGGCTACCCCGTGCCGATTGCCGGCGAGGACAACGGCGTCTGAACCCCGGCCGCCATCAGCCCTCGAAAAAAACCGGCGACGGCGGCCGTTCGCTGTCGGGGCAGGCTGGACGGCCTCCATTATCCTGTTGACATCCGATCTCTATTGAGTATAATTCAACACAGTCAGTAATGATTATTATTTTCTTTTGTGCCGATCCATAAACCTACAGGGAGGAAACAATCATGGAAAAATGGGAATGTCCGTGCGGTTACATTTATGATCCGGCAGAAGGCGATGTTGACCACGGCGTCGATCCCGGTACTGCCTGGGAAAATCTGCCTGACGATTGGGTCTGTCCGATGTGCGGCGCCGAAAAGGAAGCCTTCTGGAAGGCGGACTGATACCACCGGCTAGATGTCGGGGAGAGAAGGTTCAGCCCTCCTCCCCGGCTGTTCATGAAGCAATCAGAGAGTACAGCGCGTCGTTGTAGCCGATATAGAATGTGCCGCCGCGGCGCAGAGCCGGGGCCCGCAGGTTGCCGGTGCGACCGGTGATTTTGGCCAGGATTGCATCCTTCGCCGCCTTGGCCGGTACGAACTCCTCGATCTTTTTGCCGGTTGCCACCACGATCCTGTCGGCCCCGGCGACCAGTTGCCAGGCCGCATCCCCCTGCAGCACCGTTTTCCTGGCATCCACCTCTTCCTCAACCGTCATCCCGCTCTGTTGAAGGGCCACCCGGGCCTTCTGACAGGACACTCAACCGCCGCGAAAATATCCCCACTCAATGCTCATCTTCATCCCCCGTGTAAAAGTGTGCCGCCGCCGCTGACGGCGGCCTGAACCACGTCGATCGTCACCGCCTCAGACCGCGACCGGCGGCGTGAAGATCCGCTTGCCCATCTCCATATCCATGGCGAACATTCCCGCCGAATCGTTGCCGATCATCTTCAACCTGTTGACCACCTCGCCGACGCTGGCCTCCTCCTCGACCTGCTCGGTGACATACCACTGGAGGAAGATGGTCGAGGCATGATCACGCTCGTCGAGGGCGCAGTTGACGAGGTCGTTGATCAGTTGGGTCACATGGGCCTCGTGCCTGGCCACCTGTTTGAGCACCGCCAGCGGCGAGTCCCAGGTGGCGTCCGGCTTGGCGATCGCCTCCAGAACCACTGTCCCGCCCCGTTCGTTGACGTAGTCGAACATCTTGGTCGCATGGAACAGCTCTTCCTGGGCCTGGCAGCGCATCCAGGTGGCGAACCCGGGCAGACTCCGGGTACTGAACCAGGCCGACATCGATAGATACAGATACGACGAGTACAGTTCAGCGTTGATCTGGCCGTTCAGGGCGTCGTTGAGCTTGTCGCTGATCATAGTTTCCTCCATTTCCGTTGATCGTCCAGAAAACCGGACGCCATACCTCGGCGCCCGAACCTTTATTTCTTTTTCTTGTCCTTCTTTTTCTTGTCCTTCTTATCCTTGTCTTTTTTCTTGCCCTTGGTCTCCGCTTCGGCGGCATCCTTCAGCGGACAACCCGTGCAGCATTTGCCCTTTTTCTCGAATTTGTGACAGCACTTGTCTTTCTTTCCCATTGCAGTACCCTCCCGCTGGTAATCGATGGCTGGTCCGGATAGTGTTCCACCAGACAATAACGACGATCAGCTGTATTGCGAGCAGATTTTTCCGCCCCGATTGTCGTAGATCACAGGCCGGAACCAGGGTCAAGCGATATTCTCGCGGCACAGACAACCAGGATGAAAAAGAAAAAGGTCAGATTGAAGAAGATGAACAAGGTCCTGTAGTCGGGCGGATGACGGCGCAGGGTCTGGAAGATGAAGACCGGCACCAGGGTGGCCGCAATGACGAACGTCACATCCCGGAACACCCCGTCGATGCCGAGCGGCAGCAGGGTGAAGAGCAGCATCACCGCCGCCAGGGCTGCAACCCAGGGCACGAGCAGCCGCCGCACCGCCGACTCGGACAGGCGCCGCAGCAGATGCGGGAGCGCCCCGCCGGCGTAGTCGTCGTAATAGCGGAGCGACAGCAGCCAGAAGTGCGGGATCTGCCAGACGACCAACAGCGCCATCACCAGGGCGGCGATCGGCGACCCGGGACTGCCGCCGCCGGCAACCCAGCCGATGACCGCCGGGAGGCTGCCGCACACTGCCCCGGGGACCAGCGCCAGCATCGTTGCCGCCTTGAGCGGGGTATACAGGCCGTTGTACAGCACCACCGCCAGCAGGCCGAGCGATACCGGCAGCGGGCCGGGGCAGGTCGACAGCAGCAGCAGGCCGCAGCCGATCAGCAGCACCGCCTGCCGCAGGGCCTGAGCGGGGACCAGCTCCCCCTGGGGCAGAGGGCGGTGCATCGTCCGCCGCAGCAGGCGGTCCCGGCGCCATTCCTGCAGACTGTTCAGCGACGCCGCTCCTCCGGCCAGCAGCACCACGCCACCGCCCAGCCGCAGGGACGACGGAACAGGAGGCGAGGCGAGCAGGAAACCGAATAGCGACGTGAGGCCAAGCATCAGGCTGAGCCCCCCCTTGGCCAGACGCCATCTGGCCCCAAGCCTGACCGGGATGGCCGATGACGTCCGCCCGACCGAAGCCGTACTCACTCCTCCGCCTCCAGCCATGTCAGGTATTGCTGTTCCGGCACGATCTTCAATCTGGCGATCATCGCCGAGTGGTCGGTGCCGCAGTACTCGGTGCACTGGATATCATACTCGCCCGCTTCATCGGCCCGAAACCAGGCATAGGTCGTCATGCCGCGGACGGCATCGATCTTGATCCGGAAGGCCGGGATGTAGAGGCTGTGGAGAACGTCCACCGAAGTGACGTTGAGCTTGACCGCCTCGCCGAGGGGCACCACCAGCTCATTTTCGCTCTCCCGGCCGTTGTCGTAGGTGAAGATCCAGGAAAACATCTGGGCCGTCACCTCGACCTCCATCGCCCCCTCCGGCACGGTGCGCAGGCCGATATAGGACTTCCACCCCATGTAGAACATCGACAGGGCGATCAGGGTGGGAATGACCGTCCACACGATCTCGAGGGCGAGGTTGTCCCGGATATCCTCCGGCACCGGATGGCGGCTGCGTCGATAACGCACGACGAAGATCACCATGACCGTCGTGATGCCGAACAGCAGGAGCAGGGAAATGCCGAGGATGTACCAGAATGCCAGATCGACGTCGTGTGCCGGACTCATATGCCGCTCTCCCTTACCTGAAGGCCACGTCCCAGAAGGTGAAACCGATCATGATGGCCAGAAACATGACCGTCGTGATGAACCCATACCTGATGATCGGCCCCTCGTACCGCAGATGCATGAAAAAGAGGAGGACGAGGGCGGCCTTGAGGGTGGCGATGGTCAACGCCGCCGGCACGTTGAGGAAACCGAGGTCGATATAGGACACCGCCACCGTCACCCCGGTCAGGGCCAGCAGCAGGGCCAGGACCACGGCCAGCTGACCGTAACCGACAATGTGTCTGTGTTCTTCGCTAGACTCCATGGGCAATGCCCCCGCGCGGAGATTCCGGCCCTAAAGGACCAGGTAGAACAATGGAAAGACAAAGATCCAGATCAGATCGACGAGATGCCAGTACAGGCCGGAATTCTCGAGCACGGCGTAACGCGAGGCGGTGATCCGGCCGCGATGCACAAGGACCAGGCTGGTCGTCAGCAGGACCATGCCGATGATGACATGGAGGCCGTGCAGGCCGGTGATGACGTAATACAAACCGAAAAAGATGTTGAGCCCCGGTTCGCCGTCCTGCAGGGTCGCGGAATTGGGGTAGATATCGTGATGGATCTTCGCCCCCCACTCGAAATACTTGTTCACCACGAAGACCAGGCCGCAGAAGATGGAAACGGCCAGACAGGCCATGGCCTGTCCCTTCTTCCCCCGCTGGATGGCGGTGATCGAGGCGGCGACGGTACAGCTGCTGGCCAGCAGGACCACGGTGTTGAGGGAGCCGATGATCCGATTCAGCTCCTTGCCCCCCTGCGCGAACAGCTCGGAATATTCATAGAGATAGACGGCATAGAGGACAAAAAGGCCGCCGAAGAGAATGATCTCCGAATAGAGGAAGATCCACATCCCGATCCGGATTCCGGTCGTGTCGCTTGTGGAAGCCATCATATCCCTGTCGCCTCTGCCGTCATTTTTTCGAATTCGCAACGATCTCGCTGAAGTCGTAGGGGAAATCCTTAATTTCCGGGGTGGCGGTAAAATTCTCCACCGGCGGCGGCGAAGGCACCGTCCATTCGAGCGTCGTCCCGCCCCAGGGATTGGCCGGCGCGGTCCGCCGACCTCTGAGGCTGAGCACCAGATTGAGCAGCATCAGCAGCAGGCCGAAGACCAGCAGATAGGCGCCGAATCCGGCCAGAAAATTCCCGGTCTCATACTGGGGCAGATAGTCGTAGTAGCGGCGCGGCATGCCCTGCATCCCGAGGATCAGCATCGGCACGAAATGGAAGACGAACCCGACCGCCGCCGCGACCGCGCCGACATAGGCCGGCCGGTTGCGGTACAGAACCCCGAACATCTTCGGCCACCAGTAATGGAGGGCGGCGAAAAACGCGAAACCGGTGCCGCCCAGCATCACGAAATGAAAATGGGCGACGACGAAATGGGTGTCGTGGACATGGATGTCGGTACCGGCGGCGCCGAGGACAAGCCCGGTCAGACCGCCGACCGTGAACAGATAGATGAAGCAGAGGGAGAGAAAAAACGGCGGCGACATCGCGATCGAACCCCTGTACATCGTCGACACCCAGGAGAACACCTTGACCGCCGAGGGAACGGCGACGAGAAAGGTCAGTAGCGAGAAGACGAACACCGAGACGTCGCTCATGCCGCTGGTGTACATGTGGTGGGCCCAGACCAGGGAGCCGGCGATGGCGATCGCCAGCGAGGAATAGACGATGCCCTTGTAGCCGAAGATCGCCTTGCGGGAGAAGACCGGGATGATCTCGGAGATGACCCCCATCGCCGGCAGGATGATGATATAGACCGCCGGGTGGGAATACATCCAGAACAGGTGCTGGTAGAGGAGCGGATCGCCGCCCCTGTCCGGTTCGAACAGCCCGATCGCCAGCAGCCGCTCGAGCACCACCAGGACGAAGGTTATCGCGATCACCGGTGTCGCCAGGATCTGCACCCAGGCGGTGGCGTACAGCGACCAGGTAAACAGCGGGATCTTCATCAGCCCCATGCCCTTATGGCGCAGCCGATGGAAAGTGGTGACGAAATTCAGGCCGGTCAGCATCGACGACATCCCGAGGATGAAGGCGGCGGTGACGGTCAGCGAGACATTGCCGGCACTGGAGATGCTGAAGGGGACATAGAAGGTCCAGCCGGTATCGGGAAAGCCGTCGCCGAAAAAGAGGGAGAAGATCGCAAAGCCTCCCCCGAACATGAACAGGTACCAGGACAGGAGGTTGAGCCGGGGGAAGAAGACATCGTCGGCGCCCAGCTGGATCGGCAGGAAGAAATTACCGAATATCGCCGGAATGGCCGGAATGCCGAAGAAAAAGATCATGATCACCCCATGCAGGGTGAACATCGAGCTGTAGGTCTCGGCCCCCATGATGGTCCGCCCCGCGCCCATCAGCTCGGTCCGCATCAGCAGGCCGAGAAGGACCGCCAGCACGAACCAGAAAAGGATGGCCCACAGGTACATCAGCCCCAGGCGCTTGTGATCGTGGGTCAACAACCACGCCTTCCAGCCGCGGCGACCAGGGGGTGAAGAGTGTTCGAGGTACGATTGCGCTGTGGTCATGGCCTCATCCTGTCCCTATTCCGTATCCCCTCTGTTCCGCTGTCCTCCGCCCCGTTTCCGGTACAGCAGCAGGATTGCCGCCGCGAAGGCGCCGAATACCGCCAGCACCCCGACCTTGACCGCCAGCACGACCCCCCGGCCGGCACTGGGATCGCGATTGAAACAGATGTCGAGCAGGCGCTTGACCGAGAGCGACGGGGTGTTGCGACCGGCATCAAGAACCGCCATATCGAGATCGCCGGGGATGAAATCGCCATAGACGTAGCGAATGATCCTGCCGTCTCTTGCCGCCGCCACCAGCGCCGAAGGGTGGATGTAGGTGCCGTCGGCCTGCTGTTCGAATCGATAGCCGATCGCGGCGGCAAGGGCGGCGATCGCCTCCCGGTCACCGGTGAGGAAGCGCCATTCCCCCTCCGGAATTTTCCCGCCGGCGAGCTTGAGGAAGGTCTTTCTGGCCCGACGGGCATCCTCGCTCCTTTCCCGGTCGTTGATGCTGAAGGCGACAACCCGGAAATCCCGGCCCGGCTGCGATTTCATGCGCCCGAGGGCAACCGCCAGGTTGGCGAGATTCCGGCTGCAGGAACCGGCACAGTAGTAGTAGACCGGCAACAACAGAACAGGCTTGTCGACAATTTGGCCCAGGCTGAGCGGTTGGCCGGCCTCATCGCTGAACTGGAGTTGCAGCGGCAGATAGGCCCCGGTTTTCTCCTCGACCCATTCCCTCGGCGCCTTGGCGTCCGCCAGCGCCAGGGCAGTCTCGTGATCATGGTCCCCTGTCTCGACCGCCGCGGCGGAGTTCGTCCCCGTCTCGACCGGCGGGCCGTGGGCGCGTGCATGCTTCTCCCCTGCCGCCTGCAGCAGCAGGGCCAGGGCGAGCACGACTGTCCACAGGGTCAACCGCACGGGCCACCTCTTTACGGCGCCGACGTCGCACCGGTAGTGAGATTGATCTTCATCGCCGTCCGGAATGTATGCTTGAGCTTGAAGCTGTCACGGTCCGGCCCATAGGCGAGCAGGACCACCGTCTCACCCTGGGCGTCAATGGTGCCATCATTGACATCGGAGGAAGCCAGCGGTATCGAGAACTCGATGGTGGTCCTGCCATTCTCCTCCGATCCGCCGACCACGGTCACGTCTTCAGTCCCGCCGAGTTTGGCGTCGGGTTTGTGCCCTGTCGGTGCATCACCGAAATCATCCGACAGCGAAACCTTGCCGTCCTTCACATACCCCAGGATATAGTTGGCGCCCTGCATGCGCTTTGTGGGATTGAATCCGATCGCGACCCATCCGGTGGTATCCGCGCTCAACCTGACGTCGAGCTGCTTGCCGTTCACCGTCCAGGCAAAGGCCATTTTCCTGGCCTGGACCTCATGGGCATAGTCAGCCGCCACCAACGATGACGCGCCGGTCAGAGGCAGGATGCAGGCAACCGTCAAGGCGATTCGTCGAACACTTCGTTTCATGAAGATTCTCCTTATGATTTTAAAAACATACGAGAAAGACCTCCCCTTAAACAATCAGACAATTGAACGCTGTTGTCAACCACGAGGTTGCTCGAAAACCACAGGTCGACGGCGCCGGCCGTCCATTGCCGCTACGGCAACCGGACGACGATACCTCCAGCAACGGGACGGAAAAAAATTATGGCTCCATGGAACTTGGATACGACGGCCGCTGCGGGCAATCTAAATGGAAAATGATAACCAATATTATTTTTTGCTTCACAGTACCGCCTCCATTCCTGTATAGTGGTGTTGGGTTTTTTTTCATTCAACATCAATATCTGGAGGAAGTTATGGCTGAAAAAATGGAAGTATACAAATGCTCGATCTGCGGAAATATCGTTGAAGTGCTTGCCGGCGGGGCCGGGTCCCTGGTGTGCTGCGGCCAGCCGATGGCCAGAATGACCGAGAACACCACCGATGCGGCGTACGAAAAGCATGTCCCGGTCCTTGAGAAGAAGGACGGTTTCTGGCAGGTCAATGTCGGTTCCGTCGATCATCCGATGACTGCCGAACATTATATCGAGTGGATCGAGCTGATTGACGGCGATATGGTCTATCGCCAGGACCTCAAGCCGGGGGATAAACCATCCGCTCGTTTCGCCTGCTCCGCCGACAAGGTGACAGTCCGCGCCTACTGCAACCTGCACGGTCTGTGGAAGGCCTGATACCCCATTCCCAGCGGGAGACGTCTGAGACCGGCCGAACAGGATATCGAGCCGGCGATCGGTATCGTCCGGCATGAGCGGTTCGTTGATACAGCCGTCCATGCCGGCGAGCCGGCACTTCTCCCGGTCACCGCAACTGCACGACTTCCGTAAGGTAAGGCATGCCCACCCCCTGTTCCCCGATCCATCCCGATAAAATCATGATGTTGCCTTGCGCCGGGGCCTGCAGTGTCGGCCAGCTGAGCCATCAGGCGGCAGTCGAGCTGACCGCTGCAGGGTTCGGCAGGATGTACAGCCTGGCCGCCATCGCCGCCGGTCTGCCATCCGCTGCCGCTGATGCCGGCAAGGTCCGGATGATCGTGGCCATCGACGGCTGTGACACGGGATGCAGCCGTCGGATCCTGGAGCAGCGCGGGATCGGCTGCAACCACCAGCTGATCATCACCGATCTCGGCATCGATCGGGAGGACGGCCTGCAGATCGATGGTGAACAACTCCAGCTGGTCAAAGACGCGATCCAGGCCTGTTGCGCCGAGGTCCAGCCGATCGTCCGGCTTGGCGGCTGCATGTGCGGCATCTGAGCCGATCGGCGAAGCTGGGGGGATTTCCTCATCCCAGACCGACATCGAGGCCCATCATCAGGGCAAAACCGAGCATCACCCCGATGGTGGCGACATCCGAATGTTTCTCCGCCTGGGATTCCGGGATCAGCTCTTCCGCCACCACGTAGATCATCGCCCCGGCGGCAAACGACAGGGCATAGGGCAGCAGCGGTCGCATGGCGATGACGGCAACCGCACCGAGCACTCCCGCCACCGGTTCGACCACACCCGACATCTGACCGTAGACAAAACTCCTCAGCCGCGACATCCCCTCGCGCCGCAGCGGCACTGAAACGGCCGCTCCTTCCGGCAGATTCTGAATCCCGATACCGATCGCCAGGGCGAGCGCCGCCCCCAGACTGGCTGCCGGGTAACCGGCCGCCACGGCGCCGAAGGCGACGCCGACCGCCAGCCCCTCGGGGATATTGTGCAAGGTGATCGCCAGGACCAGCAGGACGCTGCGCTGCCAGCTGGTCTTCACCCCTTCCCGTCCTTCACCGGCCGGAAATCCGGGATGGATATGGGGCAGGATCTTGTCGACCACCCAGAGAAAGGCGCCGCCGGAGAGAAACCCGACCATTGCCGTCAACCATGCCCGCCGGCCCTCGGCCTCGGCCATCTCGATCGCCGGGGCCAGCAGCGACCAGAAACTGGCGGCGATCATCACCCCGGCGGCAAAGCCGAGCATGCCGTCGAGAACCTTGCGGTCGATCGTCCGGAAAAAGAACACCAACCCCGCCCCCAGGGCCGTCATCGCCCAGGTGAAACAGGTGGCGGCCAGGGCCTGGGCAACCGGGGACAGGGACAGGAACCACGCAACCATACATCACTCCATAACCGGCGAATTCAGCAGTGTCGCCAGTGACACCGGGGCCAAGATGCTATAGTGTTTAAGAACCGTTACGGAACAACCATTCCAACTTCACCTATTTCGTTACGGCCCTTTTTTGCCGGTAACGACGCTGCACTGTTACGGTTATTTACATGCAACGACGTAGAGCCGAGAATTGCACGAACTTTACGGAAAAACAGTTCCATGTTCCGGACATCGTGTCAACGAGGAAGCTTCATGCTCCTATCACCCGGAGGCCAGCTATGACGACCACAACCTATCGAACGGAACGCGACAGCATGGGTGCCGTATCGATCCCGGCCGACGCCCTGTACGGGCCCCAGACCCAGCGCGCGATCGGCAATTTCACCATTTCACAAAAAACCATCCCCTGGGCGTTGATCAGGGCCCTGGCCAGGATCAAGCAGGCGGCGGCCGAGACCAACACCGCCCTCGGGCTGCTGAACCGGGAAACCGGCGAGGCGATACGGGACGCCGCCGGCGAGATCGCCCAGGGAGCGTACAGGGAACATTTCCCGGTCTCGGTCTACCAGACCGGGTCCGGCACCAGCACCAACATGAACGTCAACGAAGTCATCTCCAGCATCGCCGGAAAACGCGGGATCAACCTCTCGCCCAACGACCACGTCAACCTCGGCCAGAGCACCAACGACGTGTTCCCGACGGCGATGCAGCTGGCGGCGGCGGAAGGGCTGACGCTCCGCCTCGATCCGGCCCTGCAGGTGCTGGCCGATTCGATCCGGCGGAAGGCGCAGGAGTACAACGAGGTCGTCAAGACCGGCCGCACCCATCTGATGGATGCCCTGCCGGTTTACCTGCGCGACGAGATGGAGGCCTGGGCGGTGGCGGTCGACGAGTGCCGCGAGCGCCTGGCCGATGTCCTCCCCCGCCTCCTCCGTCTGCCCCTCGGGGGAACGGCGGTCGGCAGCGGCGTCAACTGCCACCCCGACTTTGCCGCCGTAGCGGTCGCCCGGCTGGCGGAGCTCACCGCCCTGCCCTGCACCTCGGGCCCCTCCCTGTTCAAGGGTTTGAGCAGCCTCGACACCGTCGTCGAGGTCTCCGGTCAGTTGAAGACGGTCGCGGTGGTGCTGATGAAGATCGCGGGCGACCTGCGGTGGATGAATTCCGGACCGCTGGCCGGAATCGGCGAGATCACCCTGCCGGCCCTGCAGCCGGGATCAAGCATCATGCCGGCCAAGGTCAACCCGGTGATTCCCGAGGCGGTGTGCATGGCCGCGGCCCAGGTCATCGGTCATGACGCCGTCATCACCCTGGCCGGCCAGTCCGGCAACTTCCAGCTCAACACGATGTTGCCGCTGGTGGCCACCGACCTGATCGAGGCCGTCGACCTGCTGGCCGGCAGCGCCAGATCCCTCGCCGGGAAGGCGATCGACGGGCTGCGGGTCAACATCGAGGCCTGCACTCGGGCGCTGTCCCGCAATCCCATCCTGGTGACGGCGCTGACCCCCGAGATCGGCTACCTCAAAGCGGCCGAACTGGCGAAGCTGGCGATGGAGCAGGATAAACCGATCCTCGAGGCGGCCCTCGCCGAGACCGATCTGCCGCCCGCCCGGCTGCGCCGGCTGCTCGACCCGCGCAATCTGGCCGGCGGCGGGGGCGGTGGAGGAGCCTCGGGATAAGCCCCAACGGCGCTGGGACTCAGTACGGGTCCGGCCGGTGATGGTAGCCCCGGACCAGACGGTAATAATAGATCGTCAGCGGCGCCCCGTTTTTGTCGACCGGGATCTGCCTGACGTTGTGCACCTTGGTCACATACCGTTGAAAATAGGCGTTGCGCATAGGCTCACGGTCCTTGGCGACCAGCAGCATGTCCCTGCCCTCGAGAGCGGCGGGCGGGAACCAGAAACCATACATCAAGCCCTTCCAGCCGAAGACATGCCAGGCGAGCGTGTCACCGCCGGCCGCGACATCCCCATGCCGCCCGGCACCATGACTGCCGGCGTCGCGACGATAAAAGGTCAGAGCGCTGGCGATCGGATACGGATCCATCCCGACGACGAGCGGGGTGGCGCCGGTCTTGCCCTCCACCCGTTCGACAATCCTGTCGACCTCGACGGCCAGTTGCCGCCAGCCCATCATGAACGGCCCGCGAAAACCCGGAACTCCGGGGAGACCGAGGCTGAAGTAGTGGAGGCCGGCCAGGGTCGACAGCATGACGATGAGGGCGGTCGCCGGCCACAACCGGCGCATGGCGCCGACGAACCGATCCGCCGCCACCCGCCGGCCCAGGTCCCGCATCGTCAATGCCATGGCGGGCAGGAACGCGAACCACAGCGGCCCGGTCCAGTTGAGCTTCACTTCCCGGAACAGGCTGAAGAACAGGAAGACCGCCAGCGGCAGGAGGACCATGCACAGGATGAAGCGGTACTCCCTCGCCGCCGCCCGCCCGTCGGCGTCCAGGAAACGGCCGAGCACGGAGCGGCCATGAAGAAGAAAATGCCCCAGGGCGACCAGCCCGAGCGGGGTGATGAGGAGGACGATGGCGCCGATCAGCGCGTCGGTGCTGAACACCGCGACGGCGTCGACCCGCCCCTGGCTCTGAAAGGCGAAGGAGGCCCAGTCGTGGCGGAGGTTCCAGAGGACCACCGGCGAAAAGACCAGCAGGGCCAGCAGGGCCGCCAGGTACGGCTGGGGGCGGCGGAACCAGGCGCGGGCGCGGTGGTCAAGGAGCATGAACAGTACCGTCGCCGGTCCCAGCAGGACAATGGTGTATTTTGACAGCATCCCCAGGCCGAGCCAGAGCCCGACCCACCGCCAGGCCGTGTTGTCGCCGCCGATCAGCGCCCGGTGCAGGAAATACACGGCGGCCGCCCAGCAGGCCGCCAGCGGCGCGTCGGGAGTCATCACCAGTCCGGTCCAGAAGAAAAACGGCAGGAGCGAATACAGGAACAGGGTGCGGAAGGCGATGCTCCGATCAAAGGAGCGGCAGGCGTAGCGATACGCAAACCAGGCCCCGACCGGCCAGGTACAGAGGGCGCCGGCCCGGACGCCGAATTCGGAATCGCCGAAGAGCGTGGTACCGAGCCGGATCAGGACGGCGATCATCGGCGGGTGATCGAGATAGCCGATATCGAGATGGCGGGCGTAATTCCAGTAATACGCTTCCTCCTCGAGCAGTTCCAGCTGACCGGCATAGATCAGTCGCAACAGGAAGAGAAACGCAACCACCGTCAACCCGAGACAGCGCCAGTGCAGTTCGAGGTTGATCCGCCTCTTTTCCCTGGGAAAAATGAAGATCATGTTGCCGAACCAGCCGGCGACGGCGCCGATCAGGACGGCAGCCACGGTCAGCCCCGGCCCGTCCCATCCGCCATAGCGCTGGAGCACACCGCCGATCCCGCCGCGCAGCAGGACGACGAGCAAGGCGACCCACCAGAATCCGGCAACCGTCGCCACGGTCAGGCGACAGGTCGTGAGCACCCGCCACAGCGGCTGGGCGATCAGGGCGACGAATACGGCGGCCGCGGCGCCGAGACCGCCGAGGACATGGGCGCTCCCGAACGGCATCCCCTGCCGGAGGAAGGTGTGGATCAGGGTATAATCGGTGGCGATTCCCAGCAGCGTGCCGAATGCGAGCCACAACCCGTCGCCCGGCGCCGGCAGCAGGCGGCCGCCGGTCAGCTGCAGCAGTTGCCGGAGATAGTCGCCGATGACCGCCGCATTCATCTTCGACGTGCCCTGGTGGCGGTCATGAAAGGTGATCGGGACTTCGGCCACCCGCAGGTCGACCTCGGCGGTCGCCAGCAGTTCGAAGCCGATCTTGAAGCCGCTCACCCGGCGGCAGAGGCCGGCCAGCCGTTGCCGACGCACGGCGAAGAGGCCGGCCATCGGGTCCCTGACATCGGTAAACAGCCGGGCGGGCAAGGTCGCCAGCTTCGACGAGACCTTCCGCGACAGCGACCATCCCGGGATCGCTCCGCCTTCGACGTAACGGCTGCCGATCGTCATATCGTGGCTGCCGGCAAGGAGTGGCGCGACCAATTCGGGGATGGCCTCCGGCGGGTGGCTGAGATCGGCATCCATCACCACCACGAATTCACTTTCGGCGGCCCTGGCCCCGGCCATCACCGCTCCGGCCAGCCCGTCATCAAACTCACGCCGCACCAGACGGACGGGATAGTCTGCCTGCCACGCCATGATCTCGTCGGCGGTGCCGTCGGTCGACTGATCATCGACAAAGACGACCTCGAGATCGATGGCTTCTGCGTCACGGACCTTGAATATCCTGTCCAGCAACGGATCGATATTGCCGGCTTCGTTCAGGGTGGGGACGATGATGGAGACAATGGTCATGCGCAATCAGGGAGTTTGGGTTGTTCAGCCCTCCGGTGCAGGCCTCGATGCCTGCCCGGAGCGAGCGCACGGAGTATACAGGAATTCCCTGGCCATTCCCATAAGTATATATTTCAAATCATGTTTTGGATGATTACCGTCGCCGCTTCCGGTCATCGCCAAATATCAATAGGGATAAAATAAATTCTTGACGGCAGAAACCGCATATTGTACTAACTGACTAGTCAGTCAGTTTGGAACAAGAAGGGTCAAGATGCCGAAGAGATCCAAGAAAAGCACGATCCTGTCGATGGCGACGCTCCTGTTCGCCACCAAGGGATTCACCAATACCTCGATGACCGAAGTCGCCAGCATGGCCGACATCGCCGGGGCGACGATCTTCTATCACTTCAAAACGAAGGAAGACCTGTTCGTATCCGTCCTCGAGAGCGTCAAGACCGGTATCGTCAAGGAATTCTCCCTCTACTTCCAGGAGGAGCAGTTCACCTCGGGACTCGAGATGCTGCTCGGCGCCGTCGCCTATCATCTGCACCTCGCCACCGCCAACCGGGAATGGTTTCTCCTGCTGCGGCGCCATTACACCTACGAACTGGCGGTGGTCAACCCGATCTGCCGGAAATACCTCGAAGACATCTACACCTGTCTCGTCGATATCTTCGAGAAAGCCCTGGATCTGGGCCAACAGGACGGCTCCATCAACCAGGACCTGTCGACCCGGAAGACGGCCCTGATCATCCTCGCCATGGTCGACGGTATCATCCAGCTTGAAAGCAACAATTTATACAATGCGGGCGCTCTCTACGGCGAGCTCATCGTTTCCTGCCGTAGAATGGTTGAAAATAAACAATAGAATAGGTGGAGTGAATGCTGACAAAAATCTTTCCGTTCCTCAGTTGGTTGAAGGGGTATAACTCCGGCAGCTTCCGGGCAGATTTCATATCCGGTCTGACGGTCGCCCTCGTCCTGATCCCGCAGTCGATGGCCTACGCCCAGCTCGCCGGGATGCCCTCGTACTATGGACTCTACGCGGCGTTCCTGCCGCCGATGATCGCCGCCCTCTTCGGCTCGAGCCGCCAGCTTGCGACCGGGCCGGTGGCGGTGGTATCACTGATGACCGCCGCCTCGCTGGCGCCCCTGGCCACCGCCGGCAGCGAGGGCTATATCGGCTACGCCCTGCTGCTGTCGCTGATCGTCGGCGTATTCCAGTTCCTCCTCGGCGTCCTGCGCCTCGGACTCGTGGTCAACTTCCTGTCGCATCCGGTCGTCAACGGCTTCACCAATGCCGGGGCAATCATCATCGCCACCTCCCAGCTCGAAAAGATGTTCGGCGTCTACGTCGACGGCAAGGCCCATCACTACGAGACGATCATCGAGGTCTGCAAGAGCGCTCTCCACTATACCCACTGGCCGACCCTGGTCTTCGGCGTCGGCGCCTTCACCCTGATGTTCGTTCTCAAGAAGATGGCGCCGAAGGTCCCCAACGTCCTGGTGGCCGTCGTCCTGACGACGGTCATCGCCTGGGCCACCGGTTTCCAGCATGACACCACCGCCGCGATCGACACTATCCAGTCGCCAAAGGCCAGGGAGATGATAGTTGCCTTCAATGCGGCGATGGAGGCCAAACCCGCCCTCGAGAAAAAACAGACGGATGTCGCCCTGATCCTCGATGAGGCCAAAAAGGCCCATGACAACATGGCGACCCTCGACGCCGAGCACGAAAGCAACCGCATTCAGCTCGAAATCAAGGAAATCAGCTACAAGGCCTCCGAATACCGCAAGGAGCTGCGCGACCTGCTGTTCCAGGCCGTGCCGGCGGACAATGGCAGCCTCTCCTTCCACCTGGCCGGCGAACTGCCGGACGGTGTCGAAGATGACGGCCGGACCTGGCGGATCAAGGTCGGCAACTCGCCGCTCAAGACCGCCGAGCTGAAGATGATGGGCGGCGGCGCCGTCGTCGGCGACATCCCCAAAGGGCTGCCGTCCCTGTCGATGCCCGCGATCGACATGCGGGCGATCTCGCATCTGCTCGCCAGCGCCATCATCATCTCGCTGCTCGGCTTCATGGAGGCCATTTCGATTGCCAAGGCAATGGCCGCCAAGACCGGCCAGCGGCTCGACCCCAACCAGGAACTGATCGGCCAGGGGCTCGCCAACATCCTCGGCTCGATGAGCAACGCCTACCCGGTCTCCGGCTCCTTCTCGCGTTCCGCCGTCAACCTCCAGTCCGGGGCGGTGACCGGGTTGTCCAGCCTCTTCACCAGCGCCACCGTCGCCCTCGTCCTCCTCTTCTTCACCCCGCTGCTCTACCATCTGCCCCAGTCAGTACTGGCGGCGGTCATCATGATGGCGGTCATCGGCCTGATCAACGCCTCCGGTTTCATTCACGCCTGGAAGGCCAAGCGCTACGACGGGATCATCTCCGTCATTTCCTTCCTGATGACCCTGGCCTTCGCCCCCCATCTCGACAAGGGCATCATGATCGGCGTCGGCCTTTCACTCGCCGTATTTCTGTACAAGAGCATGCGCCCGACCGTCACCTCCCTCTCCCGTTTTGAAGACGAATCCCTGCGCGACTCGGTGGTCCACGGTCTCAGGCAATGCCAGTACATCGACATGATCCGTTTCGACGGGCCGCTGTTCTTCGCCAACGCCAGTTACCTCGAAGACCAGATCTCCGCCCGGATGGAGAACAAGAAGGACCTCCGGCACATCGTCATTGTCGCCAACGGCATGAATGACATTGATGCCTCCGGTGAGGAAGTGCTATCATTGGTTGTGGCAAACGTCAGGAGCGCAGGAATGGATATCTCCTTCAGCGGCGTCAACGAAACGGTCATGGAGGTCCTCGAAAGGACCCACCTGATCGAGAAGATCGGCCGGGACCATGTCTATTCCACGATGGAGAAGGCCATCTGTGCGGTGCATGAGTCTGCCCACAGGAAATCGGAAGAGAGCCAGTGTCCGCTCACCAACGTCTGCTACATAGCTTAATACCGTGCAAATCAAGGAGATTTTATGTCTGTCATAACTCTAGTCGGGGCTGCGTTCAGCAATAAGTCAGAGGTCATCAAGGAAGTGTCCGCCACATCCGGTTACCGCACGGTCGATGTCAACGAGATCACAGCCTTGGCCGGCAAGTCGTCGGGGATGAGCGAGGCCAAGATCATGGCCGCCTTCTCCGCCAAAACCTCGGTCTTCAACCGTTTCACCCATGAAAAGGAACGCTCGATCGCCCACCTGCGTCTGGCCCTGGCCCATATTCTGAAAGACGACCAGCTGCTGATCACCGGGCCGGTGAGTTTTCTGATCCCGGAAAAGATCACCCACATCCTCAGGGTGTGCCTGGTGGCCGAAATCAAATACCGCCTCACCGAGGCGATGCAGCGCCAGGGTCTGTCGGAGAAGGCGGCCCTGCAGCACATCCGCCAGCAGGACGAAGACCTCGCCGCTCTCCTGAAGATGCTGGACCGGGGCGAGGATCCATGGGCCTCGACCCTCTACGACATCGTTGTGCCGATGGACAAGACCAGTGTGGTCGATGCCGCGGCGCTGATCATCGACAAGGCGAAGAGCGATGTCGTCGCCAGGACCCCGCATTCCCTGCACATCCTGGATGATTTTCTGCTTGCCGCCCAGGTCGAGGTCAAACTGGCCCAGGAGGGGCACAACGTCGGGGTCGACGCGCACAAGGGGCAGATCACCCTGACCATCAACAAAAATGTCCTGATGCTGTCGCGCCTCGAAGAGGAACTGAAATCGATCGTCGAAAAGGTGCCGGGAGTTACCGGGGCCGCCACGAGGATCGGCGAAAATTTCTACCAACCCGATATCTACCGCAGATACGACTTCGAGGTGCCGTCGAAGGTTCTTCTCGTCGACGACGAGCGGGATTTCGTCCAGACCCTGTCCGAACGGCTGATCATGCGTGATATGGGCTCGGCGGTGGCCTACGACGGCGAATCGGCCCTGACCATGATCCAGGACGAGGAACCCGAAGTCATGATCCTCGATCTGAAGATGCCGGGCATCGACGGCATCGAGGTCCTGCGCCAGGTCAAAGCGACGAACCCCGATATCGAGGTCATCGTCCTTACCGGCCATGGCACCGACAAAGACAAGGACATCTGCATGGAACTGGGGGCCTTCGCCTTCCTCCAGAAACCGGTCGACATCCAATTGCTCAGCCAGACCCTGATCAAGGCCAATGAAAAGGTTCACAGCAAGAAAACCCGTGGTTAAACGGGTGATGGACGCCGGCCGGTCAACAGGCCGGCGTTCCTCCCCGATCTGCAGAGGCCGGAGTCACGCATGACGATCATCGATCGCATCAAACCCGATTTTCTCCGGAGCCGGAACATCACCACCGGCCCCTTCCGCCAGATGTTCAACTACAGCAGGATCTGGCAATGGGCGATGCTGCTGACCTCGCTCGTCACCCTGGTCCCGCTGGTTCTCATTACCGCCATCGATTACAATGTCACCCAGCAATCGATCGAGTCGGAAAATCTGCTCCGGACCCTGCGGGTCGGTTCCAACGCCAAGCGCACTATCTCCTCCTTCCTCAGCGAACGGCTGGCCGCCCTGACCTTCGTCGTCCGCGACAAGTCCCACGAAGAATTGAACGATCCGGCGAAACTGGCCGTCCTCCTCGACAACCTGCGCGAAAGCTACGGCGGCTTTGTCGACCTCGGAGTCATCAACAGCGACGGGGTCCAGACCACCTATGTCGGGCCGTATTCCCTCCAGGGCAAAGATTACAGCGATCAGGACTGGTGCACCGAGGTCCAGGATAAAGGCTTCCACATCAGCGACGTGTTCCTCGGCTTCCGCAAGGTGCCGCATCTGGTGATCGCCGTCAAGCACACCCTCCCCGACGGCTCCTGTTACATTCTGCGCACCGCCCTCGACACCGTGCGGTTCAACGAACTGTTGACCACTCTGGAGCTGGGCGGCCGCGGCGACGCCTTTCTCGTCAACCGTGAAGGGGTTATTCAGACCCCGACCCGCTACCAGAAAGACATTTTCGAGAACATTTCCTACACCATCCCGGAATTTTCGGAAAACACCGAGATCAGGGAAGACAAAAACGAACAGGGGGAACCGGTCATCGTCTGTTCGTCTTATATCCCCGATTCGCCGTATATCCTGATGATCATCAAGCATAAGAACGACATGATGCAGTCCTGGCATCAGACCCGTTTGAAGCTTATACTGTTCCTAGCGGTCAGTATTTCGGTCATTATCCTCGTCATCTTCGCTTTTTCGACCTACCTGGTCAACAACATGTACCTTGCCGATGAACGCCGTCTGATGATCCTGCATGAGATGGAATACTCCAACAAGCTGGCCTCTATCGGCCGGCTGGCAGCCGGGGTGGCCCATGAGATCAACAACCCGCTGGCGATCATCAACGAAAAGGCGGGGCTGATCAAGGACCTGTTCACCTACACCGACACCTATGCTGCCGACACCAGGATCGTCGGCCTGATCGATTCGGTCCTGTCCTCGGTCGAACGCTGCGGCATCATCACCAAGCGTCTGCTCGGCTTTGCCCGTCACATGGAGGTCACTCTCGAATCGATCAGCATCGGCACAGTCATCAACGAGGTCCTCACCTTTCTCAACAAGGAGGCGGAGTACCGCAACATCTCGGTCAAGGTTGACGTCGCGCCGAATATACCGGAGTTCCAGTGCGACCGCGGCAAACTGCAGCAGATCTTTCTCAATATCGTCAACAATGCCTTCTCGGCGATGGACGTCGGCGGCAAACTCACCATCACCGTGCATCCCGATCCTCCAGACCATATCGTCGTCACGATCACCGATAATGGCTGCGGCATGACCGAGGAAGAACTCGGCAAGATCTACGAACCCTTCTACTCCACCAAAACCAAGACAGGCGGGACCGGGCTCGGCCTGTCGATCACCTACGGCCTGGTTCAGGAACTGGGCGGCAAAATCAAAGTGACCAGCACCAAGGGAGAGGGGACGACCTTTTCCATCCAATTGCCCCTGCACCCCCCTCAAAAAGCGGAGAAATAACGATGCGCATCCTACTTGTCGATGACGAAACTGAATTCGTCGCTACCCTGGCCGAGCGCCTGTCATTCAGGAACATGGAGGTCGACTATGCCACCAAGGCTGCCGAGGCCATAGAACTTGCCGCCCGGAAAACCTATGACCTGGCGGTCCTCGACATGAAGATGCCCGGCATCAGCGGCATCGAGCTGAAAGCGATGCTGGAAAAGCAGTGCCCGGGGATGAAGTACATTTTCCTGACCGGCCACGGCTCGGAGGAGGACTATCGCACCGGTTCCTCAGAGGCCAGTGGTTACCTGGTGAAACCGATCAACATCGACATCCTGGTGGCCAGGATCAAAAAAGCCCTGGAGGCAAAGTAACTCCATGACCGTACAGTATGACAGTATCGGCGGGTCGGGGCTGCAGTTTTTCGGCACGGTCTCCGCCTCCATCTCCCATGAATTGAAGAACGTCCTGGCGATAATCAACGAGAATGCAGGGTTGCTTGAAGATCTGACCTTTGCCGCGCGCCGGGGATCCCCGATCGACCCCGACAAGCTTGACCGCACCGTTCAGAATTTTTCCAAGCAAATCCATCGCGCCGACGAAATCCTCAAGAACATGAACCGGTTCGCCCACAGTGTCGATCAGTTCGAGTCCCAGATCGATCTCCATGACCTGGTCGTACTGGTGGCGAACCTGGCGGCGAGAAAGGCGGCCATGGGCAGGATATCCCTTGCAACGACGGCGCCGGCCCAGCCGATCCATCTCACCTGCAATCCCTTTCTGCTCGAAAACCTGGTCTGGCTCTGCCTCGAACTGGCGATCGCCGCAACCGGCGCCGGCCGGACCCTGACCCTGATCCCGGAAAAGACCGCGTCGACCATACTGCTGCATATCACCGGCATCGACGGTCTCAGCGAGACCTTACCGGTACCGGATGAGACCGGATTCGAAGCCATCCGTGCCGCCCTCGGGGCCACAATGACAACCGATCCGGCCGGACACACCCTGACCCTGCATCTGGCATGATCGTATGTTGCGGTCGAGGATCAAAAATGGCAAACCACCAAAATGGAGAACGATATGTCTGAGAAAATCCTGTTGATCGATGATGAGGTTGATTTCCTGTCGGCGATGTCCGAGCGGATGAAGGCGAGGGACATGCAGGTGACGACCGCCTCATCGGCCAAGGAAGGCCTCGAAAAAGTTTCCGCCGAGTCCTTTGATGCCGTCATCCTTGACCTGGCGATGCCGGAAATGGACGGGATCGAAACCCTGAAGATCCTCAAGGAAAAGAATCCCGATCTCCAGGTCATCCTGCTGACCGGCCATGCCACGATCAAGCAGGGCATCGAGGCGATGAAACTCGGCGCCCTCGATCTCCTCGAAAAACCGGCCGACATCAATGCCTTGACGGCAAAGATCAAGACCGCTCAGGCCAGGAAGATGTTGATTGTCGAGAAAAAGAACGAGGAGACGATCAGAAAGATCATGGCCACCAAGGGCTGGTAGGCAGCCGGGCTTAGGCCGTGGCCGTGATGGAAGAGGGAAGCCCCCCGGAGGCTTCGGCAGGTTCAGCCTCCGGGAGGATCATCGCTGCGGTCTGCTATGACAGCAGGTCCTTGAAATAGGCAATCGTCTTTACCAACCCATCCTGCAGCTGGACATCCGGATTCCAGCCCAACCTTTCCCGGGCGAGGGTGATGTCCGGCTTGCGCTGCAGCGGGTCGTCGGCGGGCAACGGCTTGTGGACCAGCTCGGATCTGGAGCCGGTCAACGCGATGACCTGCTCGGCCAGCTGCCTGATCGTGAACTCGACCGGGTTGCCGAGGTTGACGGGGCCGAGGAACCCATCATCAGTGTCCATCAGACGGACAAAGGCCTCGATGAGGTTGTCGACATAGCAGAAGGAACGGGTCTGCGAACCGTCGCCGTAGATCGTGATCGGCTGGTCCTGCAAGGCCTGGACGATGAAGTTGGAGACCACCCGGCCGTCGTTGGGGTGCATCCGCGGGCCGTAGGTGTTGAAGATCCGCCCCACCTTGATCCGCAGCTTATGCTGGCGGTAGTAATCGAAGAACAGGGTCTCGGCGCAGCGCTTG
The DNA here is from genome assembly GCF_014201505.1 of Desulfoprunum benzoelyticum. Classification (GTDB taxonomy): domain Bacteria; phylum Desulfobacterota; class Desulfobulbia; order Desulfobulbales; family Desulfocapsaceae; genus Desulfoprunum; species Desulfoprunum benzoelyticum. The sequence goes on from NZ_JACHEO010000016.1 coordinate 31,945, forward strand.
CCCTCGTCGTAGCAGGAGCGGGTGCCGGTCGGGTTGACGTGGCCCCAGTAGCTCTCCGGCTGGGGGTGGACATTGGGATCGCCGTAGACCTCGCTCGTCGAGGCCTGGAAGATCTTGGCCCCGACCCGCTTCGCCAGGCCGAGCATGTTGATGGCGCCGTGGACGCAGGTCTTGGTGGTCTGCACCGGATCGTGCTGGTAATGGATCGGTGAGGCCGGACAGGCCAGGTTGTAAATCTCGTCAACCTCGACATACAGCGGGAAGGTGATGTCGTGGCGCATGAGCTCGAAATGGGGATTGTCGAGCAGGTGAAGGATGTTGTTCTTGTTGCCGGTGAAGTAATTGTCGACACAGAGAACATCATGGCCATCGTTGAGCAGGCGCTCACAGAGATGGGAGCCGAGAAAACCGGCGCCGCCGGTTACCAGTATGCGTTTTGCGGTCAGTAAGGTCATGTAGTTATTATGTTGTTTTATTCCAGTTGAGGCCAGACAGCGTCTTTGCCAAGCCGGCTGGTGACAGGATTGCGCGGCACGACTGGCAAACACGCCGTCGCCATCTCGTCACCGCTCCGCCTCTTTCGACACAGTGCTTCGACGGGACGGGTTGAGACACGAAGGTTGATCCTGCCGAAGGGGAATTCGAGTTGAAGCTGTAGCAGAATTCTCCGGCAAATCAAGTTATTTTATCTAAAATTCACTTCACCGGAATTCCCCTTCCGTCAGCGATCATCTCTGACACGACCGGTTCAGCGCGCTCATTACCGCCTTGATCGAGGCAACGATGATATCGGTATCGACTCCGACCCCCCAGAAGCGGCTGCCGCCGGCGTCCTCGATCTCGATATAGGCCGCCGCCTTCGCGCTCTGTCCGCCGCTCAACGCATGTTCATGATAGCTGCAGAGGGTAAACTCGCCGGCCACCGAGGCCTTCATCGCCGCGCAGAAGGCATCGAGCGGACCGTTGCCCGAACCCTTGAGCGTCCGTTCAACGCCGTCGACCAGCAGATTGGCCTCGACATCGGCGAACGAGGCCTTGTCGGCACTGTCAAAGTGCCGCTTGACCGTGTTGAATCCTTTCAGCGCGAAAGGTTGCGACACCGACAGGTAAACCTTCTCGAAGGAGTCGTAGATTTCCTGCGGCTGCAGTTCCCTGCCTTCCCTTTCGGTAAGATCCTGGATGATCGTGCCGAATTCCGGATGCATCTCCTTCGGCAGTTTGAAGCCGAATTCCTTGTCCATGACATAGGCGATTCCACCCTTGCCGGACTGGCTGTTGATCCTGATGATCGACTCGTAGGTCCGCCCGACATCGGTGGGGTCGATCGTCAGGTAGGGGACCTCCCATAAACCGGATTCAGCCTCTTCGTACATCGTCATACCCTTGTTGATGGCATCCTGGTGTGAGCCGGAGAAGGCGGTGTAGACCAGCTCTCCGGCATAGGGATGCCGCGGGTGGACCGGCAGATGGGTGACCCGCTCATAGACCTCCACCAGCTGATTGATCTCGTGCAGATCGAGCCTGGGGTCGATCCCCTGGGTGAACATGTTCAGGGCCAGGGTGATGATGTCGACGTTGCCGGTCCGCTCACCGTTGCCGAACAGGGTGCCCTCGACGCGCTGCCCGCCGGCCAGCAGACCGAGTTCGGTGGCGGCGACGGCGCAGCCGCGATCGTTGTGGGCATGCAGACTGAGGATGATCGCATCACGCCGCGATACCCTGCGGCTGAACCACTCGATCTGGTCGGCATAGACATTGGGGCTGGCCAATTCGACCGTCGCCGGCAGATTGATGATCACCGGCTCGTCCGGGGTGGGTTGCCAGACATCCATCACTGCCTCGCAGATCTCCAGGGCGAATTCCAGTTCGGTGCCGGTAAAACTTTCCGGCGAATACTCATAACGAAAATGGGTCTCCGGGTATTTCGCCTCCTCCTCCTTGATCAGCCTTGCCCCTTCGACCGCCAGGGCTATGATTTCCTTGCGGTTCATCTTGAAAACCGTCCGCCGCTGCAACACCGAGGTGGAATTGTAGAGATGGACGATGGCCTCCCTCGCCCCTTTGAGAGATGCGAAGGTCTTTTCAATCAGGTGCGCCCGCGCCTGGGTCAGCACCTGAATCAGGACGCCCTCCGGTATCAACTCCTGATCGATCAGGGTGCGGGTGAAGTCATATTCAACCTGTGAAGCCGAAGGAAAACCGACCTCGATCTCCTTGAACCCGACATCGACCAGCAGTTTGAACATCTCCAACTTCTTGGCAAGGCTCATCGGCTGGATAAGGGCCTGGTTGCCGTCGCGCAGGTCGACGCTGCACCAGACCGGGGCCGTGGTTATGGCCTGCGACGGCCAGTTGCGGTCAGGCATGTCGAATGAAGGGAAAGGGCGGTATTTCTTCACTGCTTCCGGTTTCATCGTTTTCTCCTTGAAAAATCACAGTGTATGGAAACAAAAAAGGCCGCGGTTGAATCAACCGCGGCCTTGAAAGTCATCGTATTGTATTGTTAGCGAACTACAATCCCTCCGACCCTGCCACGGCGGCAACGCATAGTCCCTGTAGTAGAGCGAGAAGGATAGACATTTTTTTCAGTCCCTTGATCGGTGAGTATTCAAACACGGCGATCGCCGTGTCTGCATATCTCGAAATATACGTGATCCAATGCTGATGTCAAGAATGTTTTCCAGAAGGCAATGGCGCTGCCCTGCTCCAAATCAGGCATCCGTTGAGGATGAGGCCGCCCTTCCATCCCCTTCGATCGTTCGTCTGTCGATCGGAGGATGGCAAATAAAAGCGTATCGGAATCAGGTATTGAAAATTCTCTGTAAACAGACAATATTTGAAATACCAATCATTTTTGATCCATGTTGACATATCATTTTTTCAAATATATATTTTCTAATTTACATATGATTCATCTGTTTCCCAGGCGCCGCAACTCCGTCTGGTGCTCACATTCATGAAAGAGGAAGAGCTGATGGTAAAAATGACCGGTTCACAGGCAATAGTAAAATGCCTCCAGGAAGAAGGCGTCAAGACAATCTTCGGGTACCCGGGCGGGGCGGTCATAGATCTGTTCGATGCCCTTATGGATTCCGACATCACCAACGTCCTGGTCCGTCACGAGCAGGGGGCGGTGCATGCCGCCGACTCGTTCAGCCGGGTAACGGGCGAAGTCGGCGTGGCGCTGCTGACCTCCGGTCCGGGGGCGACCAACGGCGTGACCGGCATCGCCACCGCCTACTGCGATTCGATCCCGATGGTCATCCTGACCGGGCAGGTACCCCGCTCGCTGATCGGCAACGACGCCTTCCAGGAAGTCGATATCGTCGGCATCACCCGCCCGTGCACCAAACACAATTATCTCGTCAGCAACAAGGAGGATCTGGTGCCGGTTCTGCGCGAGGCCTTCTATATCGCCCGGACCGGCCGCCCCGGTCCGGTGCTGGTCGATCTGCCGAAAGATCTGATGGCCGGCCAGCTCACCTATCCGGAACAGAAGCCGATCCGCATGCAGAACTACCAACCGACGTATGAGCCGCATATCGGCCAGATAGCCAAGGCCTGCAAGCAGATCCTCAAGTCGAGGAAGCCGGTGCTCTATGTCGGCGGCGGGGTCATCCTCTCCGATGCCCACAAAGCCCTTGAGGAACTCGCCATCAACCTCAATATCCCGGTGACGATGACCCTGATGGGACTGGGGGCCTTTCCCGGCTCGCATCCGCTGTCGATGGGGATGCTCGGCATGCACGGCAGTTACACCGCCAACATGGCCGTCGCCCAGAGCGACCTGTTGATCGCCGTCGGTGCCCGGTTCGATGACCGGGTGACCGGTAAACTCGAGGAGTTTGCCTGTAACGCCAAGATCATCCACATCGATATCGATCCGACCTCGATCAGCAAGAACGTCAAGGTCGACATCCCGATCGTCGCCGACTGCCAGTACGCCTTGACCGCGATCAACAGCTGGTTCTCCAAGGAACCCGGAATCAACATCAAGGAGGAGGCCGCCCAGCACGAGGCGTGGCTGGAGACGATCCGGGAATGGAGCGCCAAATATCCCATGACATACAAGGAAGAAGGTGAGCTGATCAAGCCGCAGTACGTGATCGAGATGCTCGACAAGCTGACCGGCGGCAATGCCATCATCACCACAGAGGTCGGGCAGAACCAGATGTGGACGGCCCAGTTTTTCAAGTTCAACAAGCCCCGCCATTTCGTCACTTCGGGCGGTCTCGGCACTATGGGCTTCGGTCTGCCGGCCGCCATCGGCGCCCAGATGGCCTTCCCCGACCGGCTGGTTATCGATGTCGCCGGCGATGGTTCGATCCAGATGAACATCCAGGAACTGGCCACCGCCAAACAGTACAACTGCCCGGTCAAGATCGCGATCCTGAACAACAGTTATCTCGGTATGGTGCGGCAATGGCAGGAACTGTTCTATGACAAACGCTATGCTTCGACGGTGATGGAGGTCACGCCTGATTTCGTCAAGCTGGCCGAGGCCTATGGTGCGGTCGGCCTGCGCGCCACGAAGAAGAGCGAGGTCGTCCCCGTCATCGAGAAGGCCCTGGCCTCCAACAACGTCGTCATCATGGATTTCTCCATCGCTCGCGAGGAGAACGTCTACCCGATGGTACCGGCAGGCAAGGCTACGACCGAGATGCTGCTCGTCTGATCCGGCGCATTATCGATAACCAGCAGGATTTCCATAACCCGTCACGCATACAGGACAACAATGAAACACACCTTATCCGTTCTTCTTCAAAATAAGCCCGGAGTCCTCTCACGGGTAACCGGGCTGTTCAGCGGCAGGGGATTCAATATCGAAAGTCTTTGTGTCGCCGAAACTCTCGACCCCGGCATCTCCTGCCTGACCCTTGTCACCAGGGGCGACAACTCCATCATCGAACAGATCACCAAACAACTGCACAAACTGATCGACGTCATCAAGGTCACCGACATCAGCGAGAAGGAATACGTCGAGCGGGAAATGGTGCTGATCAGGATCAAGGCCGAGTCCCAGACCCGCGCCGAGGTCCTGCGGGTGATCGATATCTTCCGAGGCAAGGTCGTCGATGTCAGTTCAAGGAGCTATGCCGTTGAAGTCACGGGTTCGGCCTCCAAGATCCAGGCGCTGATCGATCTGCTGAAACCGATCGGCATCAAGGAAATCGTCCGCACCGGGACCATTGCCATGGCCAGGGCCTCAAAAAACAAATAAACCCGGTATCGGTTCCTTCCCCGATCGACGGAGGAACCGATGGCAGGAACGTCAATTTTCCCTCATATCGGATTTTACGCCAGCCTTCGCAAACCGAAATGTTCAGCCAATGCCGCTGACGCCAGTCGGAGTTCCCACCTCCCAGGAGAAACCTGTATCATGCTTGCAGCCAAAGTGCCCGTTGCCCAGGAAGGCTATCCGTTTATCGGTTTTTCCGCCTTTCTGACGCTGATCTTCGCCATTCTCGGCCTGACCGGGACAACCCTGATTGCCCTGCTCGCCACCGCCTTCACCCTCTATTTCTTCAGGGATCCGGAACGCTTTATCCCGGAACGGGCCGACGCCCTGGTATCCCCGGCGGACGGCAAGGTCATCCTGGTCGAAGACGTCATGGATCAGAACTTCACCGGTGGCCAAGCCTACAAGATATCGATCTTCATGAATATTTTTAACGTTCATGTCAACCGGGCGCCATGCGATGGCGATGTCGACAGGACGATCTACGTTCCCGGCATGTTCTACTCCGCCGATTCCGCCCAGGGGGCGCTGCGCAATGAATATTGCGCAACGCTGCTCACCACCTCCTCCGGCAGCAAAATCGCCGTCGTTCAGGTGGCTGGTCTCATCGCCAGGAGGATCGTCTGCTGGCTTGAACCCAAAGATCACGTACAGCGCGGCCAACGCATCGGCCTGATCCGTTTCGGCTCGCGGGTCGACCTTTACCTGCCGAAAGAGACCAGCGTCCAGGTTGCCGTGGGGCAGAAGGTCATCGCCGGCGAGACAGTCCTGGGACTGCTCCCCTGAGGCCTGCCGATACATTTTTGCCTTGTATCACCGTATACTGTATGGTTCAGTGATTTTTCAGTAATCCCGGTTTGTAAATGAACGGCCGAGACACAGTTGCCGTCTCGGCCGCATCATTTGCCAATATAAACCCTGGATTTCCAGGCGTAGCGCTCTGGAATACCGGTTTTTTCCTGTTCAACAGGTGATTTTACCTTTCGAGGACATAGCGATGAGTGCGACGAAAAAAGAATATGCGGTCGCGGTTGCGGGGGCCACTGGAGCGGTTGGCGGCGCCATGCTGGACGTGCTGGAAAGAAGGAATTTTCCGATTAAAGAACTGAGGCTGCTCGCCTCCGAACGCTCCATCGGCAGGAAGCTCACCTTTCGGGGCGAGCAGATTCCGGTGCAGCTGCTGACCAAGGACGCCTTCAAAGGCATCGATATCGCCCTGTTCTCGGCCGGCGGAGACCGTTCGCTCGAATTTGCACCCGCAGCCGCGGCTGCGGGGGCCATCGTCGTTGACAACTCCAGTGCCTTCCGCATGGACCCCGAGATCCCTCTCGTCGTTCCGGAAGTGAACCCGCATGCCATCGCCCAATATACGAGGCGGGGAATCATCGCCAATCCAAACTGTTCCACCATCCAGATGCTGGTGGCCCTCAAACCGATCTACGACAAGGTCGGCATCAAGCGCATCGTCGTCTCGACCTACCAGGCCGTTTCCGGCACCGGGACCAAGGCGATTCTCGAGTTGAAAAACCAGATCATGGCCTACGCCGCCGACAAACCGATGGAGGTCAAGGTGTATCCGCACCAGATCGCCTTCAACTGTCTGCCCCAGATCGACTCCTTCCTTGACAACGGCTATACCAAAGAAGAGATGAAGATGGTCAACGAGACCCGCAAGATCTTCGAAGATCCAGCCATCGGCGTCACCGCGACGACGGTCCGGGTCCCTGTTTTTTATGGCCATTCGGAGTCGATCAATGTCGAGACCGGATCGAAGATCTCTGCCGAGGAAGTGAAACGGCTCCTCGCGACCGCCCCCGGCGTCAGACTGGTCGATGAACCGAAGCAGGGCCTGTATCCCCTCGCCACCGATTGTGCCGGCAATTTCGAGACGCTCGTCGGCCGTATCCGTGAAGACGATTCGATCGCCAACGGCATCAATCTCTGGGTTGTCGCCGACAACATCCTCAAGGGTGCCGCCCTCAATGCCGTGCAGATCGCCGAAAAACTGACAGCCGATTACATTTGATCAACTTTCGTCGTTGACGATCCGGGTCTGTGGCACAACGATCCGGATCGTCGTGTCGACGGCGGGAAGGTTCAACCCCATCTCCACAATCCAGAACACTTGAGAATCATCAGCGGATCTGCCAGAGGTAGGAAACTCTTTTCACCCCCCGGGCAGAGCCTGGTCATCCGACCGACTTCCGATCGAGCCCGGGAGGCGTTGTTCAATGTCATCGGCCAACGCCCTCAGGAGGCCGTAGTCCTCGATCTGTATGCCGGCACCGGCGCCCTCGGTCTCGAGGCATTCAGCCGCGGCGCAGCAAGGGTGCTCTTCGTCGACAGCAGTCGTCTCGCGTTAGACCTGATCACCAGAAACATCCGGGCCTGTGCCGGAGTGGAGGAATGGTCTCCGGAAACATCCTCCGCGGTCGTTCAACCGCGTTTGTCTCTGATCCAGCACGACTTGCGAAGGGGTTTGCCTGTACGCCAGTTCCAGCACAAAAGATTTTCTCTTTTTGACCTGATCTTCCTCGATCCCCCCTATGCCAAAGGTCTCTGTCAGCGCACGCTGCACGACCTGGACGACAGCCATCTCCTGGCGCCGGAAGGTCTGCTGATCGCAGAAGAACGAGCTGACGAAAAACCGGAGGACAACTTTACAACGTTGAAACTGATCGATAAGCGCGTTTATGGCGATACCGCCTTCTGGATCTTTCAAAGGATGCAGCCCGACACCGGCCTGAGCCGAGAGCTTGCCGCTCATTCCCACACAACAAGGAGCAGCCATGCAGAATAGCCCGAAAAGTCGTTCCCTCGCCATCTATCCCGGCACTTTCGACCCGATCACCAACGGCCATGTGGACCTGGTCAACCGTGTTCTTGAACTCTTCGATTCCGTCATTGTCGCCGTCGCCATCAATCCGGGCAAGACGCCGCTGTTCACTCTCGACGAACGGATCAGCATGATACAGGAAGTGTTTCGAGAACATAATTCCCGGGTCAGCGTCGAATCCGTTTCCGGACTGCTGGTCGAATATGCCGCCCAGAAGAAAGCACGAGCCGTCATCCGCGGTCTGCGGGCGGTCTCCGATTTCGACTACGAATTCCAGTTGGCGCTGATGAACAGAAAACTGGAGCGGGAAGTCGACACCGTCTTCCTGATGCCGGGTTTGCGATGGATCTTTATCAGCTCGTCGATCATAAAGGACGCCGCCCGCCATGGCGGGGACGTCAGCGACATGGTGCCAGCCTGTGTCAACGAGATGCTGAAGAAAAAATTGGCCCGCTGACCCGACTCATGCGCCGGCCGGCAAAAAAATCGCGGAAGACTCTGGTAACGCGGCGGATTTTTCTCGGAATAGGCATCCTCTCGCTCCTGTATCCGCTGTATCGATTCATCGGTTTTCGACTGCCTCGAAAACCGCAGCGGATCGAGGTTGCCAAGCAGATTTTGCCGGGACAATTCCGACTTTTCCCAAATTTCATTCTCTTCGCCCGGGAAGACCGGGTCTGGGCGGTGTCGCGAAAGTGCACCCACCTTGGCTGCACCCTCCATTACGTGGAAAAAGAAGATCTCCTCGAATGCCCATGCCACCAGAGTCGATTCTCCAGTGAAGGCCGGTTGCTGAACGGTCCGGCCAAGACACCATTGAAGACCTTCGCGGTTGAAGTTCGGCAGGATCCCCCCTACTACATCGTGACCTTATAGCGGGGATCCGGTTATGAACCTGAAAACACTGGCGGGGAACCTCATCGTTGTCAAATGGGGCGCGTGGAGCCTGGTCTGCCTCTACATTTCCCTTGTCTCCGGAGTCCTTGTCGCCCTCCATTACGATCCGGCCGCCGCCTACTATTCAACGGCAGCGATGGATCTGCTCGTTCCCTTCGGCCAGTATTTTCGTTCCCTCCACTTTTATTCGAGCCAGTTCTTCTTCCTTCTGGCCATCATTCATCTCCTTGCCGTCTATCGCAGCACCGACAGCTATACGACAGCCCAGTGGAGCAGACTGATCGCAGCCCTGCCGGTGATCCTGCTTCTGCTCTTTACCGGTTACATACTGCGCGCCGACAGCACGGGGGTCTCCGCAGGAGCGATTGCCGAAGCGATTCTTTTGGATATCCCGATCCTTGGTCCGGCGATCAACAGCGCCTTCTTCTCCATCACGGATCACGGAATGCAGCGTGTCTACGTCACCCACATCATAACCTTTGACCTTCTCTGGCTTGCCCTGACCTGGGAACATCTGCGCCGCTATCGGATCCGCCTGACCGATTATCTCCCTGCGATCGGTCTCGTACTTCTGTTCAGTGTCTTCGTGGCCGCCCCGATCGATCCTGAAAAACTCGGTGTCAGCTATATCTCAGGGCCCTGGTTCTTTCTCGGCCTGCAGGAACTCCTTCGCTACTTCCCCCCGCTCGTAGCCGGATGGATCTTTCCGGCTACATTCATCTTTGCTCTTTTCATGGCAAGGAAACAGCATCGATTTTTCAAATCGATCCTCATCTTTCTTGCAATCTGGCTTCTGCTGTATCTGGTAATGAGTGTCCTCGCCCTGCTGCACTGAGCGACCAGGCGGAATTGTTCTCCATGTTTTCAGCCACTCTTCAACGAAAAAGGGCTGCCTCATCATCAGATGAGGCAGCCCTTTTTCCCGGGAACTGGTTTTGCCGGAGTAAATTTCAGCGTTCCCTGTCCACCAGTTCTCTTCGCAGGTTTTCGATACCACTTAGCATTTCTTGGCGGATCAATTCAACCTCGCTCCTGACCAGTTCTCTGATCAGTTTCGCCAAACCCTCGTCGATACCGTCCGCACCGGTCAAGGCAAGGCGTTCGCCGGCCAGTTCATCTGCCAGAGCCGCATACGAGTCGTCATCCATATTGACGATCTGTTGATCTGCCGACGTTTCCGGCGTTTCAACCACCAGATCTTCAACAGCGAAGATATCTTCCGAATCTGAAGCGACGGCTACAGGTTCTTCCACACCCTCGAATACAGCCATATATTCGGTGTCCGGGGAAGCTTCCGCGGTAGCAATACCCTCTTCTTCCTCTACCGGTTCGAAGGCAAACTCTTCCCCGACCTCTCCGTCTTCAAGCACTATCACAGGCCTCGAGGAAGGTGGCTGTTCCAACGCAACTTCAGCCTCATCTATTGCCAGATTCTCCTCACTGAGCGATTCTCCGCCAGCTTCTTCCGCCAACGCAGGTTGCAGGTCGTCGACAAGCGTTTGATCTTCCTGCGGCGGCTCCTCTTCCTTCTCGAAGAGAAAATCGAGTCGATCCTCAATGTCTGCTATCGAATCCATCTCCCCGGCAATACGTTGATCTTGACCTGATCCAAGGTCTGCAGACGCGAAGGCGGCAAAACGGTCTTCGCCGGTTGCCGAGTCCTCTGCCTCAAGTTCACCGGAGAGAGCCGGAACCAGGTCTTCGCCGGTAAACGCCAGCGGCTCTTCCCCTGATTCATCATCATCCTCTGATTCAACGTCCACTCCCGGAATCGCGATTGTTTCCAAAGAATCGGCACTGGTTTGTCCAGAAGAAAATACCACTGATTCCTGGAACTCGGCCGGGACTGCTTCTCCCGGTTCTCCTCCGAGATCCGCTTCTCGTGGTTGCGCCTCGTCGACGTCCAGCGCACCGAAGAAATCATCCAGCCGGCTTTCCACGTCAGCGGCGAATTCAATACTTTCTTCGGGAACAGTCTCGCTTCTCGCAACCATCACCGTGTCATCGAGTTCAGACAAGGCCGGCGCCAGATCGCCAGCCTGGTAGCGGAGCCTGTCATAATCGGATCCATCATCCGTATCGCTCTCGACATCCACCCCCTGCAATGCCACCTCCTGCTCTCTACTACCGGGGCCGGCAGGAACGATCTCCGGCTGAGACATGGCGCCGGGATGGGGTCCTTTCGCCTCTCCGCCCTGGCCCGGAACATTTCCGTCTGCCTGAACCTCGGATTGATCCTTCTTGATTTCGTCAGGGTGCAGTTCGTCGGTGTCGGTAAAGAACCTGTCGACCTGGCCATCGACCGTCGAAGATGCCACTAGTCCCAGGGAAGCGGCCTCTTCTTCTTCCTGAAACCCTCGTTCCTCCTCTTCCGGAAAATCGGACAAGGCGGGAGCAATTGTGCTTCCCTCCACTGCATCGTCTGAGAATTCTTCTTCCTCGACCTCTCTCGGGTTGACTTGCGATTCAACGATTACTTTGAATTCATTGAATTTCTCAACTTGAGGAAGAAGAATTCTCTTCTCTTCCTCAAGGCTCATGGGCACAGTTACAATCTTTTCAAGACCGGCAACGAAGGAGTGGAGGAGTCTGAAGGCCTCGGTATGGGCATCACCCTTCTTGAGCCGAATATAGGCAGCCAGGGCGCCCAACCCCTGAAGGAAGATCTGCTTCGGCCGGCTGCCGGCAAAAACCTCCCTGAGACGCAGGACTTCATCTCGAAGTCGTTCAAGCTCAGTCTCAGTGATCTCCCAATCGATACCAAGTACAATCGCCTTCAGATCGGAGAGGACGGACCCGGCATCCGGCGCAGTCACGGGAGACGGCTGCATTTCATCTGCGTGGATCTCGCGATGGGTTGTCACTGCGTCTTTTTTCTGCTCCTTACTGATCTGTTTCTTCAGAATCTCGAATTTTCTGACATCTTCAAGTAACAGCTGTCGTCTTTCTCCCTCTGTCATCGAATCGGTAGCAACCATTTTTTCGAGGTTGTGGTAGAAGGAGAGCAGCAGTTTTATCGCATTTGGATTGGCGGCAGCCTTCTCTTTGTAGATGTATTTGCTGATTTTCTCCAGGGCCTGGATATAGACAAGATATATTTTTTCGTCCGCCCAGACATCCTTCAAGTCTATAAGCTCTTCATTGAATTGGTTCAGAATATCATCCGTAATCTCCCAGTCAATGGACAGAACGAGCGATTTCAATCTGGTGAGAGGCGACTCGTCATAGGTGGGAAACTCGAACAAATCGACATTGTCCGTCTGGAGGGAATCGTCATACTCATCAGCAACGATAGTGAGGTCATCGTCATACTGCTTTTCTGTATAGTGTTCCACCGTACCTTCTCTCTCAGAGTAATTTTTTCTGTATTGAAACAACTGTCGAAGAAATGATTTTTTTCAAAGTCGCCGCAACATTATATCCGGTCAGAGCACTTGCTTCGAAATACGGTACCTGTAGTCTGCTGTTCAAATCCTTCTGCAATACCTCTATCGGCAGGATAGGAATACCATGCTCCTTGAGATCGACCTTGTTGTATTGCATGACCAGGGGGATTTTGAATATACTCTCGTTGTATGATTGAAGATTTTCATGAAGCTGGTTCAATGAACGGATGTTCTTTTCCCGCTGCTTTTCCATCGCATCCGCCACGAACACTATGCCGTCCACTCCGCGCAGAACGAGTTTTCTGGTGGCGTTGTATTTCACCTGACCGGGGACGGTATACAGTTGGATCTTGATATGGTATCCCTTGATCTGTCCCATGTCGAAAGGCAGGAAATCAAAGAACAACGTCCTGTCTCCATGCGTTTTCAAACTAACCATCTCGGACAGTATCTGCTTGCGATACGTGCGATTGATGTATTCGAGATTGGTCGTCTTGCCGCCTCGCCCAGGTCCGTAATAAACGATTTTGACCTGCACAACCTTATCTTTCAGATTGATAAAGCTCAAAGGACCCTCCCTCCCCTGTTGTTGCTCTGCATATTGACCCTTGATGTTCTTGCTGCGGCGAAACCGTTCTACTGTTTCTTGTTCCAGATTTTTCTGATCTTTTCGATTGCATCCACAACATTGAGTCGAAGAAATCCCAACGAAATATCCTTGCCGAACATCGATATGAGCAGCAACTCATCGTCTATCTTACTGAAATGAATATTCGAATCCTGCCCTTTGTGAAAAAGGAGAGAGAATTCCTGTTCTCCGACGAGTTTGGCCATCGCATCTACAGTGGCAAAATTCCCGGCTGCCAGGGCAGCAAAGGAGTACACATCGTATTTGCTTTCACCATTATCCCTGGCAGTGATAATATTCCCTGCCATATCTATTATCATGACGCAGTCGACACCAAGCTTGATCAGCTTTTCCGTCAACATCACATCTATCTGCTCAAGTTGCTCCTGACTGACAATCCCATAATTCATGCGGTTTTCCTCTAGGTGGTTGTTTGTCACTGGACACGATTATATTTTTAAACGATCAAGAGATATCTCGACTCAATCGACAACCTTGTATCAACTCAAAATAAAACCCGAAGATATGAATTTTTGAATAAACGACAGGGAACAAATGAGAATACTATGCTTCGTCTTTCAGCCGGCTGCGAACAATCCTTCGCGTGTCCATTGAGAATACTCCTTCCGAAGGTATTTCACTATACGATAGTTAATTGATTATATGAAGAAAATTTTTTCTATTTGTGAAAAACCAGGCTCACACCAGGTGGACATCAATTATTTCATTTAATTTCAATAAGTAATAGATCAATATCACTCAATAGCGTTCCCTCTCGAATCCCTCTTGTCCTCCCAGGCCAAATCGCCTCCTCAGTCTCTTTGCCCCCTTCCTTTCAAACCTCCCGCGATACCCGTTTGCCCGCATCTTACGACTGAAGCATCTCTTGCGATTCTTCCCCGTTGCAGGCAATTCCAATATTTGCTATGTAAGGGCTGGAGGATTTTTCAGTGAACGACCCAATGCATCTTTTCCCCGACCTGCCTGAAGACACCTGCATCATCGATACTCACTGCCACCTCGACATGAACGATTATGTCGGCGATCTTGATGCTGTTATCGAACGGGCACGGCAAAAAAAAGTCGAACAAATAATCACGATCGGCATCGATCTCGAGAGTTCAAAAAAAGCGGTATCTCTGGCGGGAAAATATCCCGGCGTCAGGGCATCAGTGGGGATCCATCCCCACGATCTGCCTTCGTCTGCCGAGAGTACGTATGCTGCTATTGTCAGACTTGTCGAAGAAAATCGGGAGCACATTGCTGGTTACGGAGAGATCGGGCTGGATTACGCGAAGATGTACTGCCCTATGGAACTGCAGCAACATCATTTCCGTATCCAACTGGAACTGGCCAAAACCCTCAACCTGCCGGTGATCATCCACGATCGGGACGCTCACGAGGACGTGCTGCGCATTCTCGAGCAGTGCGGCCCCTTTCCTGCCGGCGGCGTCATGCATTGCTTTTCCGGTGATTACACCATGGCATGCAGAACGATCGACCTTGGTTTTTTCCTCTCTGTTCCAGGGATAGTAACTTTCAAGAATGCCAATAATCTCCGGGAAGTCGCGAGAAAAGTACCTCTGACTTCCCTGCTCCTTGAAACCGACGGTCCCTTTCTCGCACCGCAACCCTGGAGAGGGAAACGCAACGAACCCGCATACATACTCGCCACCGCAGCGTGTATTGCCGATCTCCGCAATATTTCTCTTGAACATCTTGCCCGGACGACTACGGCTAATGCCACTGCCCTGTTCCAACCCGGTCTCCATTAAATGGCAGGCACTACCTGATCATGATTGAAGAAAATCTCCAGCGAATCAAGGAAACGATCAACCGTTGCGCTCTGCGTTGCCGGAGGAATCCTGAAGATATTCAGTTGATCGCCGTTTCCAAAACGATCCCCGTTGCCCTGATGCGAAAAGCCATGCAGCATGGGCAACGCACGTTCGGGGAGAATTATATCCAGGAAGCTGAACAGAAATGGCAGGAACTGGATCGAGCCGTCGACCTTCATTTCATCGGCCATCTCCAGACCAACAAGGCAAAGATTGCCGCCACCATCTCTTCCGTCATCGAAACAGTCGACAGCCTCAGATTAGCCGAAGCGCTCAACAAACACCTGAATGCATTGGACAGGAACCTGAGAATTCTGATTCAGGTCAACATCGGCAACGATCCGAACAAATCGGGGACCATGCCTGAAAAGGTGGAGGAATTGCTCCGACAGATTCGGCTTCTCCCAAGGCTTGAAGTCATCGGCCTGATGACCATTCCCCCTCTCTCCCCAAACCCCGAAGCAACCCGCCCGTATTTCAAGGCCCTCCGCCATCTTGCCGAAGAACTGGCCGGCAAGGGCTTGTTCCACGATAACCAGCATGTGGCCCTGTCGATGGGTATGTCGGACGATTTCGAGGTTGCGATCGAGGAAGGCGCGACCATGGTCCGTATCGGCACGGCTCTATTCGGCCATCGCACTGTCAGGGCATAGATCCGGCCGCAACAGATATCACCAAATCAGGAATATTTATGAAAATCACGATAATAGGAACAGGATACGTCGGACTTGTGACAGGCACCTGCTTCGCCGAGTTCGGCCACCATGTCACCTGCGTCGACAAGGACGAGGACAAGATCAAAACCCTTCTGGAAGGACAGATACCCATTTATGAACCGGGACTTGACACGCTGGTGCAAAAAAACACCAGGGAGAAGCGCCTGACCTTTACGACTGATATCGCCGATGCCGTCGCCGTCGCCGACGCGGTTTTCATGGCTGTCGGAACCCCCAGCAGCAGACGTGGAGACGGGTATGCCGACCTGACCTACATATTTGAGGCGGCGAGGGAGATTGCTCCCCACCTGAAGGGATACACGGTAATCGTCGACAAGAGCACCGTTCCGGTCGGAACCGCCCGCCAGGTTGCCCGCGTCATTCGCGAAGTCAACCCCGAGGCCGACTTCGATGTCGCCTCCAACCCGGAGTTTTTGCGCGAAGGTGCCGCGATAGCTGATTTCATGCGTCCCGATCGGGTTGTCATCGGTATTGAAACCCACAAGGCCGAGGACATCCTCAGGGAGATCTACAAACCCCTCTACCTTCAGGAAACGCCAATTGTCAAAACCGACATCGAGACAGCAGAACTGACCAAGTACGCCGCCAATGCCTTTCTCGCGGTCAAGATCAGCTTTATCAATGAAATCGCGCTACTGTGCGACAGCCTGGGAGCCGATGTCGTGTCCCTCGCCAAGGGTATCGGTATGGACGGCCGGATCGGCAAGAAATTCCTTCATCCGGGTCCTGGCTATGGAGGATCGTGTTTCCCCAAAGACACCCTGGCAATGATGCGCATCGCCCAGGAACATGGACAAAACCTCAGAATCGTCGAGGCCGCCGTAGAAGTCAATGCCGCCCAGAAGGCAAAAATGGTCAAAAAGATCAGGGATATGCTTGATGGATCGGAAGCCGGAAAAACCATCGCCTTCCTTGGCCTGACCTTCAAGCCGGAAACCGATGATATGCGTGATGCACCGGCCATCACCATCATTCCCGCCCTGCTGGAAAAAGGTGCCCGCATCAAGGCACATGACCCGCAGGGGATGGCCGAGGCGCGGAAGTACCTGCCGCAAGGCATCGAATACACACAGGATGCTTATGAAACCTGTAAAAATGCCGACGCCGTGGTCCTCATGACCGAATGGAACCAGTACCGGGCACTCGATCTCGACCGCCTCATTCAGGAGATGCAGGGGAGGGTATTCGTCGACCTCCGCAATGTCTATGAACCGCAAAAGATGAAGGATAAAGGCTTTATCTACGCCGGGGTGGGACGATCGTAGGAGAACATGCAGAAACTCAGAAGGCACCCTCGGATGAACGCCGGGGGTGCCTTCTGGGGAGGGAATTCCGTTCCAGCTCTTACTTCTTCGATTTCGATGCTCGCTTGGCAGCTTTCAATGGGTTGATCCTGATCTTCGCGACTTTTATCTCGGGTTTGGCATGGGTGGCAAAGTTGCAGAATCCCAGTTTCCATTTAGCTGAAGGATTGAGATAGCTGTGACAATATTTCGCACCGGCTTCTTCAACAATCCGCTCACACCCCTCGCATTTGTCAACAATCGTTTTATGCCTGCCATCGCTATAATTCACTGCAGCCATTTTCTGCATGTTATCCTCCAGATTTTTCAGATATTTCTTATCCTGCCGGCACCAATCGGCAAGAACAAGCTATCAACGACACACTGTTAAAATATAAATTCCGAACATTCGAATTTAATGTATCCCCCTTTCATTGGCAAGTAAAAAGATACATTCCACAGGCTTCGTCACCGCTTTACTTTATCGTCTCGACCCGTTCACTCCCTCCCGCGTCGAACCGCCCGGATCGGGCGTGATACATTTTCATACAAGCTCAACTTTCTGAAAAAAAAAGGATTGTTTTCAAATTCATTGCCTTGTATTTTACAACCATTCGATATAGTATCGGTTTTATTTTGCAAACCCTCTTGAACGTTTTCTTCGCTCGTCTGCATGCCCTTACACCAGAGGAGGCAAGGATGCCTGTTTATATTTGGAAAGGAAAGAATTCTCAGGGTGAAAAACGTAAAGGAGAGATCGAAGCGCCCGACCAGTCTGCTGTTCTGGCCCAGCTCAAACGTCTGCGGATTGTCGATCCCGTCATCAAGGAAAAACCGAAGGACTTATTCGCCAACGTACCGTTTTTCCAGCCCAAGGTAACAGGAAAAGATGTAGTTATTTTCACCCGTCAGCTGTCGACCATGATCGATGCCGGACTCCCTCTTGTCCAGGGTCTGGAAATCCTCGAAAAACAGCAGGACAATTCGACTTTCAAAAAAATCCTCGGTACGATCCGGTCCGATGTCGAAGCAGGCTCCACGCTTGCCGATTCGATGCGGAAACATCCCAAGGTCTTCGACAGCCTGTTCAGCAACATGATTGAAGCCGGCGAAACCGGCGGTATTCTCGACACTATCCTTATGCGTCTTTCCGGTTTTCTGGAAAAATCCATGGCCCTGAAAAAGAAGATCAAGGGGGCCATGACCTACCCCGCAATCTGC
Source organism: Desulfoprunum benzoelyticum (assembly GCF_014201505.1). Classification (GTDB taxonomy): domain Bacteria; phylum Desulfobacterota; class Desulfobulbia; order Desulfobulbales; family Desulfocapsaceae; genus Desulfoprunum; species Desulfoprunum benzoelyticum. The sequence continues at coordinate 50,010 of NZ_JACHEO010000016.1, forward strand.
CTGTCGATATCCATTCTCATCCTCGCCGTTATCCTGATCTTTGTCATTCCGGTCTTCAGTACCATGTTTGAAGACTTCGGCAGTTCCCTGCCGCTTCCGACGTTATTTCTGGTCAATCTCAGCAATCTGGTGAAGGATTATTTCTTCTTCCTTCTTATCGGTCTTGTTCTTCTCGTCATGCTCTTCAAAAAGATCTACAACACCGAAAAAGGACGATTATTTTTTGATAGATATTCTCTGAAGGCGCCGGTTTTTGGAATGCTGCTGCGGAAAGTAGCCGTTGCCAAGTTTACACGCACCCTCAGCACCATGCTCCATGCCGGCGTTCCGATCCTTGAGGCCCTCCAGGTTGTCGCCAAGACCTCGGGCAACAAAATCATCGAGATGGCCGTCTTCAAAGTTGCCGATTCGATCTCTGAAGGGCGGCCGATTGCAGATCCGCTGGAAGAAAGCGGGGTTTTCCCCAATATGGTGGTGCAGATGATCAATGTCGGCGAGTCGGTAGGCGCCCTCGACAGCATGCTCGAAAAAATTGCTGATTTCTATGATGAAGAAGTCAACCAGGCCGTGGAAAACCTGACCGCGATGATTGAACCGTTCATGATGGTCTTTCTCGGTGGGATGATCGGAGGCATTGTTGTCGCCATGTATCTGCCGATCTTTAAAATTGGTGGACTTGTTTGATGCCGGAAGGAACCGACACTGCGGCTTGAGTCCGGATCGACATTCAACTGCCTGAGGTTAATATATAAATTTATCCGATAATTTATGCACCTCACATTGACATTCTTTGCCGAAGATATATGATCAATTGAAAGCGAATGCAAATCATTCAGAAATGATGGAGGCCGTATGACTCTGACAAAAGCAGATCTGGTACAGCAAGTATACAAGAATCATGAAAACCTGACCAAAGCGCAGGCAACCGATGCTGTCGAGGCATTTCTCCGGTTGTCGAAAAATTCACTGATCGAAGGCTCCGACCTGCTGCTCAGCGGCTTTGGCAAATTCAACGTAAAGGACAAAAACGCTCGCCGAGGACGCAACCCCCAGACCGGTGATGAACTTACTCTCGATGCGCGAAGGGTGGTTACGTTCAAACCGTCGGGCATCCTTCGTGACAGGATAAACGCGTCCTGACAAAAAGATTTTACTGTCTGTATCGGCCCTTCTGAGATTTGCACAACCCGGGATGAGAAATCGTCCCGGGTTTTTTCACGACAACGTTCCTGATCTGGACATCTTTTGCAGAAGCGAGATTACCACCGGTAAGACGTATGCAGCGTCCTGAAATTTCAATCGTCCCCCTTGATTGCATTGATGCCGATCCCCGCTGGAATATTCATCCATTCCTTGGGCATGAAATCCCGACCGGTCTCAACCGGTCCTTTCTGGAGTCCGGCATCCTTCATCCTCCTCTTCTTCTCGAGGGCGATGACGGAAGGTTCGAGATTATCGACGGCAGAAAACGTCTGCAGGCGGCCGGAAGAATCCTCAGGCTGAGCCACTGCCCATGCCTCGTCCTACCACCGGCAAGCCCGCCGCAGGATGTCCTCTCGTCCCTTCTCGCATCCCAAGGCTGCTGCACTCCTCTCTCCCCGATGGAGACCGCTTATTTTCTACAGATCTGCGGGCTTTACCTGACCCCGGAAGAAATTGCAAAACTGTTCCTCCCCACCCTCACCGGCAGCAACAGCATGTCACTGTTGACACGATATAGGCGACTCGTGTCTCTCGAATTCAGGCTTCAGGTTCACGTCCATCAACGATTCATCTCTGAAACCATGGCCCTCGAGCTGCTGCAGCTCGAGGCGGAGGACAGGAGCAGACTGGCGGACCTGTTTACCGACTTCCAGATGGGTGGCGGCAAACAACGGCGTTTTTTTTCCCTGGCCAGAGATGTCGCCATGCGCGCTGAAACGAGCATTGCCGAGCTCCTCGACCAGCCGCCCCTCCAGGAAATCCTCCAGCACCGGCAGATGAATGCCCCGCAGAAAGTGCAGAATCTGCTGGTCATCCTGCAACAGATGGCGACCCCTTCCCTCTATAGAGACGAACAATCCTTCAAGGCCCGCGTTGCCACGCTGGCGCTCCCTTCAACCTGCACTGTCCTCCACAGTCAAGCCTTTGAAACTGAGGAAGTGCACCTCTCGATCAAATTCGAAAATTTCGACCAGCTCCGGAAGGCATCGGCGACATTGATGGACGGTCTGAAAAATATGGGGCTCAGCGATACATGAGCTTGCCGGAGACCATCATGTCCTCACCGCATCGCCGGTATTGAACCTCTGTCAGTCTGTGGGCCGTGTCGCGTCCTGAACTGCTGTAGCCGGACTGAAACGGAATCCCGTTTTCTCCGGCGAAGACCGGTGCATAAAACAGATGGGCATAGTCGTAGAGGCGTTGATTCAGCATGCTTCCATGCACCTTCGCCCCACCTTCGACCAGCAGCGAGGAGATGCCCTGCTCACCCAGCTGACGCAGCACCTGGTGGAGATCGAGACCGCCACCGACGCCACGCTCGACGCGGTGAACGCAAATGCCCCTCTTTTCCAGCCTGGCACACTTTGCCGTATCAACCTCGACGCTGCAGAAGATCAACGTCCGGGCGGTCGATTCCCCGGACAGGACCTTTGCCCGTTGCGAGATGGAGAGACCGGAGTCCAATATCACCCGGTGCGCATCCCTCCCCTTTTTCCGACCCGGCAAGCGCGTCGTCAGGGCAGGATCGTCGATCAGGACGGTGCCGGCTCCCACCAGGATGGCATCGTAGCGGTCTCGCAGACGATGGACGACGGCAGAGGTCTCGCCCCCCGTCATCCATCCGGTCTGCCGCCCGTTATAGGTGATCCTGCCGTCCAGACTCATACCGGCCTTCATCACGACCCAAGGCAGACCGGTAGTGATATGCTTGATGAACGGCCAGTTCAACTGCCGGCATTGCGGCTCCAGCACCCCCGAGGTCACGGCGATGCCGCGGTCGAGCAGATAACGGATACCACGCCCCTGCACCAGAGGATTGGGATCTTCCATCCCGATCACAACCCGGGCGACCCCACTCCTCGCCACCGCTTCGCAGCAAGGCGGCGTCCTGCCGGTGTGCGAACAGGGTTCCAGCGTCACATACAGGGTTGCCCCCCTCGACTCTGCCCCGGCCGCCGCAAGGGCATGGATTTCAGCATGGGGGGTTCCCGCCTTCTTATGATATCCTCTGCCGATCACCTGGTCGTTCTTGACAATGATCGAGCCGACACATGGGTTAGGCGAGGTACGGCCCAGCCCCTTTTTCGCCTCGTTCAAGGCGAGGGCCATATAGCGCTGGTCGATTTCAGTAATCATCGTTTGCTCGGGACTCCAGAAGCGTCTTCAATTCGTCCATGAATTCATTGACATCCTTGAATTGCCGATAGACGGAGGCGAAACGGACATAGGCCACTTCGTCGAGCTGAGGCAATTCCTCCATCACCCACTCGCCGATGACCTGCGATGAAACTTCCTTGGTTCCAAAGTCCTGTAACCGGTGTTCAATTTCATCGACAAACTGGTCGATCCGGTCACGGCTGACCGGCCGCTTTTCGCAGGCTTTCTCAAGCCCCAGCACCATCTTCTGCCGATCCCATGCCTCGCGTCGCCCATCCTTCTTGACCAGCATCGGCATCATCACCTCCAGCCGCTCATAGGTGGTGAACCGCTGATTGCAGACCAGACAGGACCTTCTTCTCCGGGTAATGGTGCTATCCTTGTTCAGCCGGGAATCTATGACCTTGTTGTCAAGATGACCACAATATGGACACTTCATTGAATTCTCCCTAACATGACGGCACTCCTGTATACGTGGACCGTTTGCATAACCGTATCACTTGGCTCGCAAGTTTAGCAGATATCCCGCGGACACGCTGTAAATGTTCGTATTGGGGAGCAGAGAGAAGGGGGCGGGGGAAACGCGACGGGGACGGAGCGTCGCCGTCAACACGGATACGTTGGAAAAAGAGCAGGGGCCACGCCGTGACGAATCCCCCAATGATCAGAAATCGCTGAACCGGGCGATGCGGGACTGATGACGTCCCCCGGAAAAGGGCGTGGCCAGCCAGACCTTGACAAGATCGGCAGCCACCCCTTCACCTGTGACTCTGGCGCCGAGACAGAGGACATTGGCATCATTATGTTCCCGGCTCATTCTCGCAGTATATTCGTCGTGGCAGTTGGCGGCACGTATTTTCCGATTCCGGTTGGCGGCGATCGCCATACCGATCCCGGTACCGCAGACAAGAATGCCTCTCTCGCAACTGCCATCGTCCACCAACGCGATGACACGTTCGGCATAGTCAGGATAGTCTACGGAATCACCGGAAAAACAGCCGGTATCTGTGACATCATGGTCAAGGTCACGCAACAGTTGCACGATCTTTTCCTTGAGATGATAGCCGCCATGATCAGCGCCAAGCGCAATCTTCATTGATTTCTCTCCGGACGGGTTTATCGAAACCGCCGCATCGCAACAACTGCGTTCGTCCCCCCGAATCCAAAGGAGTTGGAGAGGGCGGCCTCGATCTTCATCTCCCGCGCCTGTCCCGGCACATAATCAAGATCACACTCCGGACCCGGCTCGATGAGGTTGGCGGTTGGCGGAGCGATCTGGTGATGAACGCTCAGGGCGGTGAATACCGCCTCGATCCCCCCGGCGGCTCCGAGCATGTGCCCGGTCATCGATTTGGTCGAGCTGATCGCCAGCCGCGACGCGTGATCCTTGAACACCGTTTTGATCGCCTGGGTCTCACAGCGATCATTGAGGGGGGTGGAGGTGCCGTGGGCATTGATGTAATCGAACTCTTCGGGGGTGAGGCCGGAATCCTCCACCGCCATTTGCATGGCTCGAGCCCCCCCTTCCCCGCCTTCCGGCGGCGCCGCGATGTGATAGGCGTCACTGCTCAGACCATAACCGCAGACCTCGGCATAGATATGGGCGCCTCGGGCCTTTGCATGTTCGAGTTCTTCGAGAATGAGCATGCCGGACCCTTCCGACATCACGAACCCATCGCGATCCTTGTCGAAGGGCCGCGATGCCTGTTCCGGGGCATCGTTGCGACTGGAAAGTGCCTTCATCGCACTGAAACCAGCCACCCCCAACGGGCAGATGACCGCCTCGGCCCCGCCGGTGACGACGATATCGCACATCCCGTACTTGATGTGACGATACGCCTCTCCGACGGCATGGGTGCCGGCCGCACAGGCCGTCGTCAAGGTCAGGTTAGGGCCTTTTGAGCCGATCTGCATCGATATGTGTCCCGACGGCATGTTCGGTATCACCATGGGAATAAAGAAAGGGGTAAGTTTTTTATACCCCTTTTCCAGGCAGATCTGGTGATACTTCTCAATGGTCGGGAGGCCGCCGATACCACAACCGGTAATCACGCCGACCCGACCACAATTTGACTCATTGATCTCAACCCCACTGTCGCCGACAGCCATCATGGCTGCGGCAAGGCCGTACTGCACAAAGAGATCGAAGTGTTTGACCGCCTTTTTGTCGAGAAAATCTTCAACATTGAAATCCTTGACCTCGGCGGCGATCTTGACCTGAAAGTCACTCGTATCGAAACGGGTTATCAGGGCCACGCCACTCTTGCCGGCACAGATATTCTCCCAGCTCTTGGCGACACCGGTTCCGAGGGGTGTCACCAGCCCGACGCCTGTAACCACAACTCTGCGCTTCACTATAGCATCTCCTTCAGTCTGTGTGCTGCCTGACAGATGGGTTTGAAATGAGCTACCGCATGTTACTTCAGTTTCTTGACGTAATCGATCGCATCCTGAACGGTGGTGATCTTCTCGGCATCCTCGTCGGGGATCTCAATGTCGAATCCCTCTTCCATTGCCATGATCAGTTCAACCAGATCAAGCGAGTCGGCCCCGAGGTCATCGACAAATGACGCATTCGGCACAACCTTCTCTTTCTCGACACTCAACTGCTCAACGATGATATCAATCATTTCCTGCTCAATAGCCATTTGCTTTTCTCCCTGTTGGTAATAGTCTGTCGAATTTCGGCCGCCGGCACAGCTGTCTGGTTGCCGTCGGTCCTTGTATATATCCTGGATAACATGGATCCGACAGGATCCATAACGTGTTACTGCATAAACATGCCGCCGTTGACGTGCAGCGTCTGGCCGGTCAGATACCTTCCATCCTCACTGACCAGATAGGCGACCGCCCCCGCCACATCCTCAGGGGTACCAAGGCTGGCCAGCGGAATCTCCTGCAGCAGCTGCCGCCTGGCCTCTTCAGGCAGAGCGTCCGTCATCTCCGTCTGGATATATCCCGGCGCGACGCTGTTGACGGTGATGTTGCGTGAGGCCAACTCCCGCGCCATCGCCTTCGTGATCCCCACCAGACCGGCCTTGGCGGCCGCGTAATTGACCTGACCGGCATTGCCGACGAAACCGATGACGGAGGTGATGTTGACGATCCGCCCCCAGCGTTGCTTCATCATGGTCTTCGAAACCGCCTTGGCGCAGAGGAAGGCTCCCTTCAGGTTGGTCGACAGGACCTGGTCCCATTCCGACTCCTTCATCCGCGCCAGCAGGCCGTCACGGGTGATACCGGCGTTATTCACCAGGATATCGACCCTCCCCGCTTCACTGACGATGCGTTTGAAGGCCTCCTGAATCTGCCCGCCATCTGCGACATCGAAGGCGATGATCCTCGCCGTTCCGCCGCTGGTCTCGATCAGCCGTCTGGTCTCCTCGGCGGCGTCCGGACGGCTGACATAGTTGATATACACTACCGCACCCATGGCTGCAAGACGAAGCGAAATCGCCCGTCCTATTCCACGGCTGCCCCCGGTGACGACGGCGATTTTTCCCTGAAGGTTCATCCTCGGCGATACTCCTCAATTCGTTTGATCAGTTTTGGTACGATCTCGTAGAGATCGCCGACGATGCCGAAATCGGCGACATCGAATATCGAGGCATGCGGGTCGCGGTTTATCGCCACAATGGTCTCGGAAGACTGCATCCCGGCGACATGCTGGACGGCACCGGAGATCCCGCAGGCGATATAGAGCTTGGGGGCGACGGTCTTGCCGGTCTGCCCGACCTGGTGCGGGTAGGGAATCCAGCCGGCATCGACGGCCGCCCGCGAGGCCGAAACCTTGGCTCCGAGCACATCCGCCAACTGCTGCAGCAATTCGAATCCCTTGGGAGTATCAAGGCCACGGCCGCCGGAGATGAGGATGTCGGCTTCCTGAATATTGACCTTGGCGCCGTGGGCCGCGACTGATTCCAGGACCTGGACCCGGCTGCGCAGTTGTCCGGGAGGCGGGGCGATATCTACGATATCCCCCGTCCGCGCCGGGTCGCAGTCCAGCGCCCGCATGACCTTTGGGCGGACGGTGGCCATCTGCGGCCGGGAGGAGAGACAGACGATCGTCGCCATGATATTGCCGCCGAAGGCCGGCCGGGTCTGCATCAGCGCCCCGTCTTCCTCCCGGATGTCGAGGGCCGTGCAATCGGCGGTCAGACCGGCATCGAGACTGGTCGCGACTCCCGGGACGAACGATCTGCCGATGGCGGTGGCCCCGGCGAGGACAATCTCGGGACGGTGTTCCCTGACCAGCGAGGTCAGGACAGCGGCATAGGTATCTTCGGAGTAAACCGCCAACTGTTCGTGGTCGACCCGATACACGATGTCGGCCCCATGGGCGATCAGGGTCGTGGCCGTATCGCCGGTATCATGCCCGAACAGGACCGCACTCAACTTCACCCCTCTCAGATCGGCAAGCCGGCGGCCGGCCCCGAGAAGCTCGAGGGAGACCGGGGCGAGACACCCGAGCCGATATTCGCAGAAGACCCAGACGCCGGACCACTCGTCAAGATCGACCTTGACAGCCTTCTCCGTTCCCTCCAGGCTCAGGGCCCCGACATCACAGCTCTCAACGCAGGCGCCGCACAGGGTGCAGGCATCCCCCACGACCGCGCAGCCATCGACGATCTTTATGGCGGCAAAGGGACACTGATCGGCACAGATGCCGCAGCCGATACAGAGGTCTTGATCGATTTTCAACATGACAGGGATCTCCGCAGAGAACTTAGAGATAAGGAGCGAGCTTGGCGACCAGCTGATCGATCTGCTCGTCGATACTACCGGTCAGGACGGCCCTTGCACCCCGGGCCTGGGGCGGGAAGACCCGCATGACCTGGGTCGGAGAACCAGGCAGACCGATACAGGCGGGATCGGCGCCGATATCGGCGGCGGTCAGCCTTCTGATCACAGCCTTTTTCGCCTTCATCTTCCCCTTCAGGGAAGGTACCCGCGGTTCGTTGATATCTTTGACCACCGTCAGCAGCGCCGGCAGATCGGTCTTCACAACGTCATAGCCGTCATCCATCATCCGCTCGACCACGATCGCGGCACCGCTGATCTCCCGAACCTTCTGAACGCAGGTAACATACGGGATATCAAGCCGGGTGGCCAGCCCCGGTCCGACCTGGGCCGTGTCGCCGTCGATCGCCTGCTTGCCGCAGAGCACCAGATCAAAGTTTCCGAGGGTCCTGACCGTTCTCTCGAGGGTATACGAGGTCGCCCAGGTGTCGGCTCCGGCAAAGGCCCTGTCGGTTACCAGCACACCGTTATCGGCACCGCAGGAAATGGCCTGCCGCAGGACGTCTTCCGCCTGCGGCGGCCCCATGGTCACGACCGTCACCTCGCCGCCATGGGCCTCGACCAGACGCACGGCCTCCTCGAGGGCGTGCTGGTCATAGGGGTTCATGATCGACTCGACCCCTTCCCGGGCCAGGGTATTGGTCACCGGGTCAAGGCGCACATCCTTGGCATCCGGTACCTGCTTGACACATACGATAATCTTCATTGAACCGACCTTGCTGAAAAACGTGCCGAACCGGAAAGCCGTCCGGCAGAAGTGGCCGCAGAATCGTTACTGCGCATACTCCCGATTGAGCTCCTGGCCGATGACGTTGCGCTGAATCTGGTTGGTCCCTTCGTAGATCTGGAGAATCTTGGCATCACGCATCATCTTCTCCACCGGATATTCGCACATATACCCATATCCGCCCATGACCTGGACCGCATCGGTGGCGACCTTCATCGCGACATCGGTGGCAAAGACCTTGCACATCGACGAGACCTTGGACATGTTTTTCGGATGGGCATCGATATGCCTTGACGCATTGTAGACGAGGGCGCGGGCGGCTTCGATGCCGATGGCCATGTCGGCCAGCATGTGCTGCACCGCCTGGAAGGCGATGATCGGCTTGCCGAACTGGACCCGCTGCTTGGCATACCTGGCGGCCTCGTCAAGGGCCCCCTGGGCGAGACCGACACCGAGGGCGGCGATTCCCGGCCGCGAAAAGTCAAGGGTCTTCATGACGGTGATGAATCCGGTCCCGGCCCGGCCGATGATGCGATCCTTGGGGATGCGGCAGTCCTTGAAAATCAGTTCGGTCGTCGACGAGGCCCTGATCCCCATCTTCTTCTCCTTGGGCCCGCACGAAAACCCGGGGTCGCCCGCCTCGACGACAAACATCGATGCCCCGCGGGGCCCCTTGCTGCGGTCGGTGATCGCCACCACGGAATAGATTTCAGCCTCGCCGCCATTGGTGATCCACTGTTTCGTCCCGTTCAGCACCCAATGGTCGCCGTCGAGGACCGCCGTCGTCTGAATCCCGGAGGCATCGGAACCGGCGTTGGCCTCGGTCAGGCCAAAGGCGGCGAACCTTCTGCCAGTTGCGACATCGGGCAGGTATTTCTGCTGCATCTCCTCGGAACCACCGATCAGGATCGGGTATATCCCGAGGAAACTGGCGGCAAAGGCCGTTCCGACGCCAATACAGCCGCGGCCGAACTGCTCGAGGGCGAGAACGATATCCAGACACCCGCCGCCAAAACCGCCAAACTTCTCAGGCATCGGGATACCGAAAAGATCAGCCTGAGCGATCTCGTTCAGAATCGCCCGTGGAAACTCATGTTTTTCATCGAGTTCGGCCCGACGCGGAATGATCCGCTCATCAGTGATTTGCCGGGCTATATCGACGATCATCTGCTGTTCTTCGGTCAAGAAATAGTCCATGTCACACTCCTGTTCACCACTTAATCAGGGTCGCTCCCCAGGTAAATCCTCCGCCGAAGGAGCATATTAAGATCAAATCATCCCGCAGGATACGTCCGCTGCGGACAGCTTCGTCAAGGGCGATCGGTATAGATGCCGCCGAAGTATTGCCGTATTCGGAAATATTGACAAACACCTTCTCGGCCGGCAACTGCAGCCGTTCCGCCAGTTTGTTCAGGATCCGGCTGTTGGCCTGATGGGGAATAAACAGCTTCACCGCATCGAGCGTCAGTCCTTTCATGGCGAGGACGCCATGGACGGCTTCTTCCATGGCCTTGACCGCATATTTGAACACCTCGCGTCCTTCCATGACGATACACGTTCCGGGGTGGCCCTGATTATCGATGTCGGGATTGCTGCTTTTCGGCGCGTACATGTACAGGAGATCCCAAAGTCGACCGTCGGAGAGGAGTTTCGATCCCAGATATCCGGGCATTCCCTCACGGTATCCAATAACGGCGGCCCCGGCCCCATCGCCGAAGAGAATGCAGGTGTTGCGGTCGGACCAGTCCAGACGCGAGGACATGTTTTCAGTGCCGATAACGAGGACCTTCAGCGCATGATCGGCCTGAACGTACTTGTCTCCAAGGTCAAGGGCGAAGAGAAACCCCGAACAGGCGGCATTGATATCGTAGGCGAAGGCATTTGCGGCCCCCAGATCCTTCTGCACCAGACAGGCGGTGGACGGCATCAGGGTATGGGAGGTCATCGTCGCCACGATGATCACTCCAATCTCTTCGGCCGCCACGCCGGCGGCGTCAAGGGCCCGCCGGGCCGCCGTCGTCGCCAGGTTGCAGGCCTGTTCATCCTGGCCGCAGACGTGCCGGGCGCTGATACCGGTCCGGGTCCGGATCCACTCGTCGGAGGTGTCGACAAGCCTGGCCAGATCATCGTTGGTGACGATCTTTTGCGGCAGATACGAGCCGGTTCCCAGGATAACCGTCCCCATCACGACTCCATCAGCCGATCGTTGTCATCGGCGGCAAGACTCTTCAGAATCGCGGCGTTGACCTGGTGCTTGACCATTTTTCTTGCCTCCAGGATCGCATTCTTGATCGCGTGGTCGCTCGATGCGCCGTGGCAGACGATCCCGACCCCGTCGATCCCGAGCAGGGGCGCGCCGCCGTATTCGGCGTAATCAACCCGCTTCCTGAATCTGTTGAATGCGGGACGGGCCAGGAGATAGCCGATTTTTGCCGGGAGCGATTTGACGATCTCGTTTCTCAGCATCTGCATCGCCGCCTCGGCCAGCCCTTCGCTCATCTTGAGGCAGATATTGCCGACGAAGCCATCGCAGACGATGACATCGACGTCCCCCCGAAAGACGTCGCGCCCCTCGACATTACCAACAAAATTGAGCGAGCTGTTCTTCAGTAGAGCGTAGGTTTCCTTGACCAGCTGATTGCCCTTCCCCCCCTCTTCGCCGATCGTGAGCAGGCCTATCCGGGGGTTGCCGATATCAAAAATACGGGAGAAGCAGGAGGCCATGACCGCGAACTGGTACAGATGCAGAGGACGGCAATCGACATTGGCGCCGACATCCATCAACACGACCGGTTTTTTCAAGGTGGGAAAAAAAGAAGCGATACCCGGTCTGGAGATCCCTTCCAGCCGTCCCAGCACCCGTACCGCCGCCGCCATCGTGGCGCCTGAGTTACCGGCACTGACGACGGCATCGGCTTCACCCCTGCGAACAAGGTTGACGGCGACCATGATCGAGGAGTCCTTTTTCTTGCGGACGGCCTCGACAGGATGCTCATTCATCTCTATAACCTGAGATGAATGAGCGATCCGGATACGTGCAGAGGCTGAAGAACCGGAACCACGCTTGCCGAGAATCGACCCCAGCAAGGTTTCATCCCCGACCAGAGTGACATGAAGGTCTGCCTGCTCCACGGCAAGTAATGCCCCGGCAATCAACTCCTCGGGACCATGATCTCCTCCCATGGCGTCCAGGGCAATGTGCACAGGAAACTCCTACTCTATTTCGGCATCAAGAGTGAAGACGGTACGTCCTTTGTATTTGCCGCAACTGGCACACAGACGATGGGGTTCCTTCGGCTCGCCGCACTCGGCGCAGAGCGCGATCCCGGTTGCCTTGAGGGCATCGTGGGAACGTCGTTTGTGAGTCCGGGCATGTGAATGTCTTCTTTTTGGCAGGGCCATGATTTACCTCCACTTCGGTAACGGTAACTACCGAATAAATTTGATTTCTATTGTTCTTTTCTGAGCTGTTTCAATACATCAAAAGGTCTGTTCCGGCCATTGTCGGAACAGCTGCAATGATCGTCCTGCAACTCGGCGCCACAGACCGGGCAAAGCCCCCTGCAATTCTCATCGCACAGAACCTTGAGAGGGAGTGCCAGGAAAACCTGTTCCCGCAGAATTTCACCAAGATCGATAACGGGCTGCTTCAGGTGGACAGCGATACAGTCCTCAGCACTGCATTCCATCTCGCCGAGCTCGACAGCTATATTCTCATCAAGGGTGAAAATATACTCAAATTCCTCCTCAACCCTGAGCTCGACAAGCTTTCCGCATCTGTCGCAGGGTAGGAGAGCGGTGAATCCAATCGTCCCGCCGAGCAGCACCTTTTCTTCTTCTCTTTTCGCCGTGATCGCAACCTGCGGCGAACCGACACACTCCACATCCTTCTCCGGGAACCAACCCGTTCCGGAGGGTCTGAAACTCCGCGATTCCTGAAAAATTTCAGAAAATAGCAGTTTCATTACGTTCCTTGTAACGGCTGAAAAAATCAGGTGGAGAAAAAAGTGCGATAATAATCAATTTCAACGCCGATGGCTAGAGAAAAAACCGGAACAACACGTTGGTGTTGCCGCCGGTGGCGGCGTGTCGGCTGCAGCCGATTGTCCCCATCCCCTCCCGGATCTGTCGAGGTCGACTACAGAACCCGTGCCAGCCGCTCCGAACCTTTTCTCAGCCGCAGGTGCGAGATATAGAGGAGGCGGTTGACGATCTTCCAGGCCAGCTCCGGATAACGATCCTTGAGTACATCCAGTTTTTCGCCCGAGAACGAGACAAGACGCGAATCTTCAACGGCGGCGACGGTGGCTTCGTGAACCTGTCCGGCAAAGACGGCACCTTCGCCAAGCGGTGCGCCGGGATCGAGCAGGGCCACGACCTGCATCTTGTCGGCAAAGCCGGTCATCTTCCGTACCGCCAGCCTGCCGGCAACAAGCACATATACCAGCGTCGAATTCTCGCCGATACGGAACAGCGTTTCACCTGCCGCCAGCCTCACCTCGGCCAGTTCCGGCTGCAGGGCCGCCAGGTCGTCATCTTGAAGAAAGTCGAAGGCCAGCCGCACAGCCTGATCAGGTATCGGTCGCTCCATTACAGACTTGCCTGCCCCTTCTCGAAGCTCTTGTTCTTCTCTTCGATGACCTTGATCAGCCCGGCAAACTTATCCGTGCGCAGGATCGACTTGAACTGTTCCCGGTAGTTGCCGACCAGGCTCACCCCCTCGATATTGATGTCGTAAACCATCCATCTGCTGTCGGTCAGATTGAGGATATAGTGGACCGGAACCTTGACTCCCTGATTGTCAATGGTAGTCGAGACCTGGGCCCTTTTCCCCTTCACCCGCTCTTCCTGAAAATCGATCTGCTGGCCCGAGTAGCTTTCCAGTTTTCCAACATAGATATTTTCCAGGAGCTTGATCATCTGGCGAGTGAAATATTCCCGTTCTTCGGCCGAAATATCCTGCCATGTCCGGCCGAGGATTCGCTTCGACATCTCTTCAAAATCAAAGCCGACCTTGATCGCCTTCATGATCTTCGCTCGTCGTTCATCACGATGGGCATCCCCCTTCAGACGTTCATCGGCCAGAAGATCGGTCAGTGACTTGAGTGTCGGTTTCAGCTGGGCCATCGGACTTTCGACCGCATTCACCACAGGGCACAACAACACGGACAGCAGGAAGAGCAGTACGGCAGTTCTGACGTTCATATTTTTGCTTTCACCTCGTAAAAAAATACGACTTCGACCGACAATCCCGCCGCGGTCGTCTATTGGTTCTCCTCGGTTCCGCCTCCCCGAATGCGGGCATTGCGATACTCGTAGTAGCCCTGACGTATCGCCACATAGGGATCGAGAGAATATTTTATCGTCTCTTCATACACATCCGGGGAGACGCTCATCCGGTTGACGAGGGCCGTACCGGAATAACCAAGCGCCTCATCCGAGTTCAATCCCACGTAGTTCACCGGGTTGGCGGCAAAATCGGCCACCCGGCCGAGCGTGTCGCGGACATTGGAGGGACCGAAGATCGGCCAGTAAAGATAGATTCCGGTCCCCGCCCCGTATCTGCCCAGCGTCTGCCCGAAATCCGCCGAAGGAGGGTGCATGGCGAATTCACTGGCCGCCGGGTCGCCAAAACCGTACACCCCGAGGACCGTATTGATGCCGAACCGGGAAATGACCGTCCAGGCATCGCTGAATCGCCCCTGCAACAGGGTATTGATCAGCACTATCGGGCTGGACAGGTTGTTGACGAAATTATCGATGCAGCCACGGATATCGTGCGGCAGCGCCTCGGCGTAGACATTTTTGACCGGCTTCAGCATCCAGAAGTAGAGCTTGTCGTTGAAGACAAAAACCGCGCGGTTCCATGGCTCGAGCGGGTCGGAAATTATATCCGCATCCTGCCAGTCGTCATAGTCGTTATCGTATTCGTCTTCAAGCAGCAGGTCCGGCATTGCATCGGCGGCGACCGCGGCGACCGGAGCGATCAGCGACGAGCCAAGTAGAAAAAGCCACAGACACAACAGTACCGGGATAGCAGAACAGGTGCGAATTTTCATCCCTTCCCCCTATTTGGCACTACCGAAGGCAAACTTGCTGATCAACGATTCAATATCGATGGCGGATTCGGTCTCGGTCAGCAGTCCGCCTTCGGACAGGATCTCGTCGTCACCCCCCAGCGACAGCTGAATATATTTATCACCGACAATCCCCTGGGACTTCACGGAGGCGATCGAATCGGCCGGAACCTGCAACCGTTTGTCGATGCGCAGGGTCACAAGCGCCAAGTGGTCCTCGGACAGGTCGACACCGATGACCTCGCCGACCACCACCCCGGAAATCTGGACCGATGCCCCCTTCTTCACCCCCGACACATTATCGAACTCGGCCGTCAGGGTGTACCGACGGCTGTCGCCCCATAACGACACCTCTCCAAGCTTCAAGGCCAGGTAGCCGAAGGCCAGAAGCCCCGCCACCATGAACAGGCCGACAACCAATTCCAGCGTATTTTTTTTCATCGCTCCACCAGATGACTCTGATAAATCTCTCCCATTGTGGTCCGTACAAATTCCCGGATATGCTCCTGCCGCGACAACTGGATTTCCTCCGGACTGGTGAAGACATCCATTTTCCCTTCGTTCAGGATGATGACCTGGTCGGCAAGGCTGAAGATCTTCGGGATATCGTGGCTGACGATGATCGAGGAAAATCCCTCCTGGGCCTGGGTCTCGGCGAAGAGCCGGTAGATATCCTGGGTCATCACCGGGTCGAGCCCGGTCGTCGGCTCATCGAAGAGCAGGATCTCCGGCTTGAGCTGCAGGGCCCTCGCCAGCCCGACCCGCTTCCGCATCCCGCCACTCAGCTGCGCCGGGTATTTGCCCTCGTGCCCGGTAAGCCCGAGACGTTCAAGGGTTACGCCGACCTGGTCGCCGATCTCTTTCTCAGTTTTCTTCGTCCGCTCCCGCAGCGGCAGGGAGACGTTTTCATAGACCGTCAGGGAATCGAACAGCGCCGCCCCCTGGAACAGCACGCCGAACCTGGTGCGCAGATCCTCCAGGGCCTTGCCCTCGATATCGGTGACATCCTGGCCATGGACGAAGATCCTGCCGGCATCGGCCCGCATCAGACAGAGGATGAGCTTCAGGGTAACGCTCTTGCCCTGGCCGCTCCCCCCGGCGATAACGGTGGTTTTGCCGGTGGGAATCGAAAAACTGACCTTATCGAGCACCGTCTGGACCCCGCCGCTTCGTTTCGGGAATACCTTCAGCACCTCCCTGAATTCGATTGCAGGACCATTCACAGCAGCACCGCCGTCAGCAGATAGTCGAAGACCAGGACCGTGATGGAGGACATGACAACGGCCTGAGTCGTTACCCGGCTGACGCTCTCGGCCCCGAAACCGGCCCCCCTGATCTCCCAGACGAAATAACCCCGCCCGGTGCAGATCCAGACAACGAGAAGGCCGAAGACAAAGGATTTGATGATGCCGAGGCGCAGATCGTGGTTGGTGACGCTCGCCTGCATGCTCTCGATGTAACTGCCGGGGCTGACACCCATCAGCGTCACGCCGGCGACGTATCCCCCGGCGATGCCGACGACGTCAAAGACCGCCGTCAACAGCGGGACGGAGAACAGGGCGGCCAGAAATTTCGGACTGATGAGATATCGGAAGGGGTCGATCGCCATGCAGTCGAGGGCATCGATCTGGTCCGAAATCCGCATGATGCCGAGTTCGGCGCACATCGCCGAACCGGCGCGCCCGGCGACCATCAGGGCGGTCAGGACCGGACCGAGTTCCATGATCAGCGAGAGCGAGACCGCCGAACCGAGCCAGCCCTCGGCCCCGAACTTGTTCAGGGAATAGAAACCCTGCAGCCCGAGCACCATGCCGGTCGTCGCGGCCGTGCAGATGATGACGGTCAGCGACCCCGCACCGATGAAGTGCACCTGCCGCAGGACCTCTCTGAAGCGGAAGGGGCGCCTGAAGACGCCACGGAAGGCCTTCAGCAGGAAGAAGGTCATCCGGCCGAGGTCCTGAAGGACATAGACCCCGGTATCGCCGAGCCGCGCTATGGGATTGTTCTGCATACGCCTCTGACCAGAATAAACTGCCGTACCTGAAATAGGAAAACAGCGCAAAGGATTCGTTCTTTTGCCGGGGCAGAAACGATACCGTTTCGACCAACAGCGTTGGCAGTCGAGCTCAATAGAATAAAATCTTGAGCGATCAATGTCAATAACGATACAAATTTTGAACCTTTTCACCTCCCGGAGATGCACCTTGATCGGGAGATGTAGTACGCATCCCGATCAGGTTTTCCTCGGATCAAAGGTCTCGCGCAGGGCTTCGCCGATAAAGATCAGCAGGACCAGGGTCAGGATCAGGACCGAAAAAGCCGAAAGCGACAGCCACCAGGCCTCGATGTTGGCCTTGCCCTGGGCGAGGAGCTCGCCGAGACTGGGGGTGGACGGAGGCACCCCCAGCCCGAGAAAGTCGAGACTGGTCAGGGCCAGGATCGAGGCCGAGACCCGAAAGGGCAGAAAGGTGATGACCGGGGTCATGCCGTTGGGCAGGAGATGGCGGTACATGATCATGAAATTGCCGACCCCGAGGGCCCGCGCCGCCTTGACATACTCCATGCTCCGCCCCTTGAGGAACTCGGCCCGGACATAATCGGAGAGCCCCATCCAGCTGAACAGCGACAGCAGGATCAGGAGCAGCAGGACGCTGGGCTGGAAGATCGAGGCGAAGATAATCAACAGATACAGTTCCGGCATCGCCCCCCAGATCTCGATAAAGCGCTGAAAGAACAGATCGGTCCGGCCGCCGAAAAAACCCTGGATCGCCCCGGCGACGATGCCGGCGACGGTACCGACCAGCGTCAGGGTAAAACCGAAGAGAATGCTCAGCCTGAAGCCATAGAGCAGGCGGGCCAGGACATCCCGGCCCCGGTCGTCGGTCCCCAGGTAGTTGACGGTCGTCGGCGGCGAGGGGACGGGACCGTCGATATCGAGATTGATGGTATTGTAGCTGTGCCGGTTCGGCGGGAAAAAGACCGTGCCCCCTGTCGCGTCCATCTCCTGCAGAAAATAGGGATCGAGATAGTCGGTCTCGGTGTCGAAATCACCGCCGAAGACCGTCTCGGGATAGCTGACCAGCAGGGGAAAATACGGTTTGCCCTTGTACAGCACCAGAAACGGGACGTCATTGCTGAGAAGCTCGGCAAACAGGCTCAAGACGAAGAGGATCGAGAACAGGACCAGGCTGTAATACCCCCGCCGATTGCGGCGGAATCGGCGCCAACGCCTGCGGCCCAGACTCTGCCGGCCCGACCTTCCGCTGGTGCCGCCGGCGGCCGGCTCAACTGTCGACATGCCTGAAACTGATGCGGGGATCGACGAGGACATAGCTGAGATCCGAGAGGAGGCGCGAAACCAGGCCGATGAGGGTGAAGAAATAGAGGGTGCCGAGCACCACCGGATAATCACGGTTGAGCACCGACTGATAGGCGAGCAGGCCCATGCCGTCGAGCGAGAAGATGGTCTCGATCAGCAGGCTGCCGGTAAAGAACGAGGCGATGAAGTAGCCGGGAAAACCGGTGATGATCGGGATGATCGCATTGCGGAAGACATGGCGGTAGAGCACCTGATTCTCACTCAGCCCCTTGGCCCGGGCGGTCAGGACGTACTGTTTGCGGATCTCCTCGAGAAACGAGTTCTTGGTCAGCAGCGTCATCACCGCGAGGCTGCCGACGGCGCTGGCGGTGATCGGCAGCACCATGTGCCAGAGGTAATCGAGGATCTTCATGACCAGGCTCATCTCCGCCCAGTTGTCCGAGACCAGGCCGCGCAGCGGGAACAGGCTCCAGAAGCTGCCGCCGCCGAACAGGACGATCAGGACGATGCCGAGAACGAACCCCGGGATCGCGTACCCGACCAGGATGACGGTGCTGGTGACGACGTCGAAGCGCGACCCGTCCCGCACCGCCTTGGCGATGCCCAGGGGGATGCAGACCCCGTAGACGATGAGAAAGCTCCACAGGCCGAGAGACATCGAGATCGGCAGCCGGGCGATGACCAGGTCGGCAACCCGCTCATGATAATAGTAGGACGTGCCGAAATCGAAAAGCAGATAATTTTTCATCATCAGCAGGAAACGTTGCGCCGGCGGTTTGTCGAAGCCGTAAAGCTGCTGCAGCTTCGCCATCCGTTCCTGGTCCAGCCCCGACCCGCCGCGATACAGCGAGGAAGTACCGACGACCGCCGCCTCACCGCCTTTGCCGTGCCCCTCCATCTCGGCGATCAGTCTTTCGACCGGCCCCCCCGGCACGAACTGGGTGACGACAAAGGTCACCAGCATCACCCCGAACAGGGTGGGGATCATCAGCGCAATTCTTTTGAGTATGTAGACAAGCATCGTGTCAGTATCCGCACCGGTCGCTCGATTATGAAGCCAGACCGCTGATCATACGAAAAATATCGCCGACGGACATCTTAAAAGAAGAATATTTCTTGTATTTTATGGAACAGTATGTCTTTGTGATCCGGTAAGTGGCCGCAACACCGGGACCTCGTGCCAATCGCTCCGATCACCGGAACGCCCGGGGCCATTTTTTCTTGAAGGATGGCAAAAAGTATAGAATAAAGCAAGTTATTATGATTACGACCAAAGAACAACTTGTCCACCTGATCGCCCGGGCCAGGAAGTCCGATGCCGTCGCCCTGGATACCGAATTCGTCTGGGAACGAACCTACTACCCGCAGCTGGGACTGATCCAGATCGCGCTTTCCGACGAAGACTGCCACCTCATCGATCCCTGCGCCCTTTCCGATCTCACACCGCTCGGCGACCTGCTGTGCGACCGCGGCGTCATCAAGATTTTCCATGACGCCCCCCAGGATCTGGCGATCCTCAACCGGGCCACCGGGGCGACGCCGCAGAATATCTTCGACACCCGCCTCGCCGCCGGCTTCGCCAATCTGTCGGCCAACCTCTCCCTCGCCAATCTGATCAAGGAACTGCTCGAGATCGATCTGCCCAAGACCGAAACCCGAACCAACTGGCTCCAGCGACCGCTCGACGACAAACAGGTCGACTACGCCCTCGACGATGTCCGCTATCTCCGGGCCCTGCGGATTATCCTGCTCAACCGGGTCATCGGCCCCACCATCAGGATCTGGCTGCAGGAAGAGCTGAATCTGCTCAACAATCCGAATTCATACATGGGTTCGTTCGAGAATAATTCGCGCTACCTGAAAATCAGGGGGGCCGGCACTCTCAACCGCCAGGCCTTGGCGATCCTCAGGGAGCTGGCAAACTGGCGGGACCAGGAGGCGAGATCCGTCGACCGTCCGCGGAGCCACATCATTCCCGACTCGGCGTTGCTGCTGATCGCCCAGAAGCATCCGGATTCGATCGAATCCCTGAAGGAAAAAGGTGTATTGTCGAGCAAGGCCCTCCACCGCCACGGCAAGATCATTGTCAATCTCGTCGACCAGGTGCTTCAGGCGGATCCGTCGACCTATCCGTCGCTGCATCAGCCCCCTCGGCTGACCGCCCGGGAAAAGGAGGCCATGGAGAAGCTCACCAGCCTGATCAACCTCAAGTGCGAGATTCAAGGCATCGACCCGGCACTTCTCGGCAACAGTACCGAACTGAAAACCCTCGTCAAGATCCTGCACGGTCGCAATGTCGAGGCGCCCCGCCAGCTTCGCCAGACCGAGGGATGGCGCAAGCTCTTTCTCGAGGATTTCTTCCAGAACCAGAAACGCTAGTTCCTGCCGGCCGGCTGCAGGCTCGATCGATATCAAAAAGCACGGCGCCGCCTCAGCACCGCAGGCCCTACCGTCCCGACTGGACTCCGGCAGCCAGTCTGCCGAGCTTTTCGGCCAGCAGCGGCTCCGGAGGGGCGCCGACGACCTGGTCGAGCACCTTGCCGTCCCGGAAAAACAACAGCGTCGGCACCCCCCGGATCCCGTAGCGCGCGGCGCTGTTCGGATGCCGGCGGGTGTTGATCTTGGCGACGACAACTTTTCTGAAAAATCTGCGGGCCATCGTCTCGATGACCGGCGCCAGTGCCCGGCACGGTCCGCAGTCGGGAGAGTAGAAATCCACCAGCACCGGCAGCCGGCTTCCGGCCAGAAAGTACTGGAGGTCCTGGTCGCCGAGTTCGACCGGGACGACCTGGGCCGCCAGATCGATGATCTCCCCGCATTTGCCGCACCGCGGTCCTTCATGCTGCCGCTTCTCCGGAATCCTGTTCTTCGTCCCGCACCTGCCGCACCCCACGATCACTGCAGCTTCCACTTTCCACCTCCACGCCTTGATTGATGGTTCATTACCCGATCTCGACCGCCTCTCAACTGGTCAGCAACCGGTAAAACTCCGTCATTCTCCGCGGCAGATTCTCGATCTTGTTGACAAAGATATAATTGCCGCGACCGTACATGTGGGCCAGGTAGTCCTGAGCCGTCTGATCGACGGTGATGCAGAAGGAGTGAATGCCGGCGCCCCTCGCCTCGACCAGGGCCTTGCGGGTGTCCTCGATGGCATAGACATCGACATAGCCGTCATAGTCCTCCGGCTTGCCGTCGGACAAGGTGATCAGCAGGCGGAGACGGGCATCGGTTCCCTGGAGCATCCGGGTGAGATGGCGGATGGGCGGCCCCATCCGGGTATATTCCCGGGGGCCGATAGCGCCGATGCGCTGTCGAACCTCCTCGCCATAGACCTCATGCAGATGCTTGACATGGAACAGTTCACAGCGCGACCGCCGCATTCCGGAAAAACCGTAGATGCCGTAGCGATCGCCGGACACCTCCATGACTTCACAGAGCAGGACCAGGGCCTCCTTGATCATCCGCCCGACCCAGCCTTCCGTCGAATTCGACATGTCGACGAGAAACAGCGCCGCGATATCACGATGGTCACGCACCAGCCGGATGAACAGGCGATCGGAGGGAGCGAAACCGGCCTGCCGGTCGCCGAGGGCGTCGACCATCGCGTCGAAATCGATGTCGTCGCCGTACCGTCTTCGCTTCACGAAGCGATGGGCGGTCCGCAGCATCTCGAACTGCCGCCGTACCCGAGTCTTCAGGCCCCGGTATTTGTGCAGGGTCAGCGGCACAAAATCGGTCATGACCGCCGGCAGTTCCTTCTCCACGAGCACGCACCAGTCCTTGCGATAGCCGGCCCGGCGGTAATCCCACTCGTCATAGACGAAAGAGGCGGCGGGCGGCACTATCTGGCCGTCCGTCTCGGGGCCGGAGGCGAGGTTCCTTCCCTGACCCGCCATCCCGGCCGCGGCCTGGATATAGCTGGCGGGCACCTCGCCGAGGTCGGCCTCTATCCGCTGCCTCACCGCCGCGAGATCGGGCGGCAGTTCGATCTCGGCCAGCAGCGACAGTCCCGGCGCCTCTTCCTGCTCTCCGTGCCGGTCACCGCCCTGAGCGGTCAGGACGATGCTGTCCGCCCGGCCAGCCCCGCCCGGCCCTTTCTCCCCGGCCGGCCCCTGAGCTCGGGTCTGTTCCAGCACCCCCGCCAGCCGGGAGATGAACTGTTCCCTGTCCTCCGCCCTTGTCTGTTCGATCCGCTTGCGGGCCGCGATGAAATCGGGCTCTCCCACCAGCAGGGTCAGCACGTGGTCGGCACCGGCCCTGCCGTCGGCCAGGCGATCGTAAAAATCAGGAAACCGGGACAGCGCCCCGCTTTCTCCATCGCCTTGCAAACGGTGGTCCCCGACCGGGGGCGGCGGATCGGGCGGCAGCAGGATCGACCGGAGCAGATCGTGGACCTGATCCCCCCTCCGCCCGCACCGTCCCTGATCCTCCGCCAGCAGGCGCTGGCAGAGCGGCTGCACCGCCCGGACCAGGCCCGGCAGCTCACGGCGGATGAGATCGAAAACGCGGGGCAGTTCAAACAACAGCAGGAGTTGTCCGGCCCGAGCCGGGTCTGGAAAACAGGAAAGGTAGGCGTCGATCGCTCCTTCCCCGGCCCCGGTCCCATACCGTGCCGCCAGGGCGGCAAAGTCCCGGCCATCAGGTTGGCGACGAAAACTGCCGCCGGCAATGTACCCCCACTGGAGGATGACGGTGAACCGCAGGAACAGCAGATTGTCGACCCGCTCTGCAAACAGCCGCTGCCGCCCCGGGACGAAGATCGTCCGCGTATCGGTCCACAACCGGCCCTGTCCATCCGCCGCCAGATCGAGGGCGAGGCCGGAAACACCGCGCAGATACGGCACCATCGCCCCCCTGATCGCATCGACGGCGACCCCGGCATTGCCGTGCAGCGGCTGAAGAAAATTGGTGTCGATATCGCCCATGAAGTCGCGGGCGGCCCGCAGCCCGGACTCCTCGTAGCGGGAAAGGATCTGCCGCACCCATTCCGACAGCAGTTCGGGAGGGCAGCGGGACGCGCCTTTCACCCCCTCGCCCAGGAAGGAAAAGCAGAGACTGTGGCTTATCGGCCAGATCGTCGGCACGTGGGCGAGAAGGGCCCGGCGGTAATCGGCGGGAATCCCGGCGAGCAGTTCCATAACCTCCTCGACCTCCCAGTCATTGGGACGGGAGGGAGACACCAACTCGTAGAAGGCCTGCTTCTGAGCGTCGAGATCCATCGCCACCACCTTTAGAAAATCGACTGCACCATCTCTTCCATCGCCTCCAGCAACTCCGGATCATCGGTCAGGCTGTCGATGATTCCGGCCCGGCAGGCACTGCGGATGTCAAGCCCCTGGCGCAGCAGCTGGGCGGCCTGGATCAGCAGGCGGGTCGAGGCCCCTTCGGCCAGGCCCGATTCCTTCAGGCTCCTGGTCATCCCGGCCAGGCGCACCAGGCGAGCGGCAAGGGTTTCCTCTATCTGCCCTTCGGTCATGACGATGCGGCTTTCAAGAGCGGGCTGCGGGTAGGTGAAGGACAGCGAGACGAAACGCTGCCGCGTCGAGGGCTTGAGATCTTTCAGAACACTCTGGTATCCGGGATTGTAGGAGACCGCCAGCATGAATTCGGGCGGGGCCGCATAGATCATGCCGAGCTTTTCCACCGGCAATTCGCGCCGGTCATCGGCCAGGGGATGGATCACGACCGTCGTATCCTTGCGGGCCTCGACGATCTCGTCGAGATAGCAGATCGCCCCATGCCGGACCGCCAGGGTCAGCGGCCCGTCGAGCCACATCGCCTCCATCCCCTTCACGAGGTAGCGACCGATGAGGTCCGAGGTCGAAAGATCGTCATGACAGGAAACGGTGATCAGCGGCCGCCCCAGCCGCCAGGCGATGTAGCGCATGAACCGGGTCTTGCCGCAACCGGTCGGCCCCTTGAGCAGGAGCGGCAGTTGTTCCCTGGCAGCGGCCAGGGCAAGTTCGACCTCGTTGCCCTGGGCCAGGTAGAATGGTTCGGACAGGATCCGGTGTTCTTCGATGCGTTGCTGGTTCGTCGTATTCATATATCGTCTTTAGGAATATTTGGCATATAGGAACGGTTTCCATTAAAAATATGCATCAATCGGCGGACGACAAGGACAACGGGCGACCAATATCGGCACGGTTGACCTGAACGGACAAATGAGGTAAGTCTTTCAACCTTCGCCCAGCGGGATGGTCCGCAGCCTGCAATCGACAGGATCATCGAATGCCGGGGCTGCCCCCGGCGATGCCGGCGAGTTCACCTCCAACCTCATCGGGACCAATGAATTTTTTTGAGAAGCTGTATGCGATTGCGGCAATCATCTTCGAGATCGGCCTGGTCGTTTTCTTCCTGCTCCAACCGCAATACCAGCGCCTGTCGATCCTGCTGCCGGCCTGCTCGGTCGGCCTGATCGTCAATATCATCTTTCTTTTCCTGGTCTTTCGCGATATTTTCCAGCGAACCTTCGACAATTCGCGGACAAAGTATTTCTGGCTGGTCATCATCCTGCTGTTCTGGCCCGCCGGCCTGGTGTACCTGCTGCGCCACGGCTTCAAACCGCGGCAGCCCGTTGGCCCCGCATCCTCCGCCGGCTGACCGGCCGTTCCCGGCCCGGACCTCGACTTTTTCCGCCGCCAATCGTTACCTCCTTGACATCTTCCGGCATACACAGTATTTTTCTTCTCTTTTGATCTTTTAGAATAATTGCCCCCACCAATCGTCCCTGCCGCTGTCGGTGCGACGGGCAATGCTTCTGCTGTCATGAAATCCGGACGACCCCGGTGTGCGCTGCGTACCGCTCGTCCTGCCGCTTCGATACGGAACAGAAACAACCGCTATGTTTGAAAACCTGACAGACAGGCTCGAGGGTGTCTTTCGCCGGCTCCGCGGCCACGGCACCCTGACTGAAGACAATATCCAGGAGGCGATGCGCGAAGTGCGCATGGCCCTTCTCGAGGCGGATGTCCACTTCAAGGTGGCCCGGGATTTTGTTGCCGGTGTCACCGAAAAGGCGATCGGCCGTGAGGTCGCCAAGAGCCTCTCGCCGGGACAGCAGGTCATCAAGATCGTCCACGAGGAACTGGTCGCTCTGCTCGGCGGCAACACCGAACAGCTCCGTCTCGACGGCCGCCAGCCGGTCACCATCATGATGGCCGGTCTCCAGGGCTCAGGCAAGACCACGACCTCTGGAAAACTGGCGGCGATGCTCAAGAACAAAGGGCGGCGGCCGTATCTGGTCCCGGCCGACATCTACCGTCCGGCCGCCATCGAACAGCTGCAGGTCCTCGGCGACAAGCTGGGCGTACCGGTCCATCCGTCGACCACCGATACCAGACCGGTCGACATCTGCCGTCAGGCGATGGTCGCCGCCGCCGAGAAGAATTACGACACGGTCATCATCGACACCGCCGGCCGGCTGCACATCGACGAATCGCTGATGAGCGAGCTGAAGGATATCCAGGAGGCGGTCCAGCTCTCCGAGATCCTGTTCGTCGCCGATGCGATGACCGGCCAGGACGCCGTTACCGTCGCCGAGAAGTTCAACCACGACCTGGCGATCACCGGCGTCGTTCTGACCAAGATGGAAGGTGACGCCCGCGGCGGCGCCGCCCTGTCGATCAAGAGCGTCACCGGCAAACCGATCAAATTCGTCGGTATGGGCGAGGGACTCGACGCCCTCGAGGTCTTCCACCCCGACCGTACCGCCTCACGGATCCTCGGCATGGGTGACGTCCTGACCCTGATCGAAAAGGCCGAGGCGGTCGTCGACAAGAAAGAGGCCGACAAGCTCGCCAAGAAACTGCAGAAGAGCGAGTTTTCGCTGGAGGATTTTCTCGATCAGATCCAGCAGATCAAAAAGATGGGGTCGCTGGAACAGATTCTCGACATGGTGCCGGGCATCAACAAGCTGCGGCAGCTCAAGGATGCGCCGCGCCCGAACGAAAAGGAACTGTTCAAGACCGAGGCGATCATCCGCTCGATGACGATCGCGGAACGAAGAAATTACAAGATCATCAACACCAGCCGGCGGGAAAGGATCGCCAGAGGTTCCGGCACCGCCCTCGCCGATGTCAACCGGGTGCTCAAAAGCTACTCGGAAATGCTGAAGATGATGAAGAAGATGCGCGGCAAACCGGGTGCTCTGACCGGCATGAAGCGGCGCAAGTTACCAAAAGGACTCAGAAGATAATTCCTGACCTGGACTTTTTCGTCCAGGATCACGACATGGGGATAAGCCCCTTCAACATACCGGAGGAATAACCTGGAATGGCAGTTCGTATTCGTTTAACCCGACTTGGCAGGAAGAAAAAGGCATACTATCGCATCATCGTCGCCGACAGTGAAAGCAAGCGTGACGGCAAATTCCTCGACATCGTCGGCACCTATGACCCGCTGAAGGATCCGGCCGCGATCACCATCGATCAGGGCAAGCTCCAGGAGTGGCTCGGCAAGGGCGCCCAGCCGACGACGACCGTCAAGAGCCTGATCAGCAAGGCCGCAGTCAGCGAATAGCACTCATGGAAGACCTTCTCGCCCACATTGCCAGATCACTGGTCGATAATGCCGACGCCGTGCACGTGAAGCGGAGCGATGACAATGACACCGTCATCATCGAACTGACGGTCGCGCCCGATGACCTCGGCAAGGTGATCGGCAAACAGGGGCGGACGGCACGGGCGATGCGTTCGCTGCTGGCCGCACTGGCGGCCAAGGAAAACAGGCGGTCGAGGCTGGAAATCGTCGAGTGAGCCGGGCTTGAGCAGATGATCGCACAGCGCGGGTATGCCGGCAAGGACTATGTCCTGATCGGTGAAATCACCAGGGTCCACGGGCTCCACGGCGAATTGAAGATGCGTCCCTATTCGGGTCAACCTGAAAATATCCGGGGCTACGCGCGTCTGGCGCTGCTGGGGCCAACCGGGCCGGGACCGGAACTCTTCCCGCTCAGCGGAATGCGGGTCCAGGGAGGCACGGCGATCGTCCGGCTCAAGGGCATAAACGACCGACGCCAGGCCGAGGCCTGCGTTGGCCGGGCCGTCCTCGTCCCACGTCACGATCTGCCGCCCCTCGACGACGACGAATTCTACTGGCGGGAGATCGAGGGACGGATGGTGGTCTGCACGAACGGCAGGAATCTCGGGACCGTCACCGAGCTCTTTTCCAACGGCGCCCAGGATATCATGGTCGTCAGCGATGGCGATGAGGAACGCCTGATCCCGATTGTCGGCGATATCGTCGTCGCCATCGGCGAGGATGCCATCGTCATCGATCCGCCACCGGGACTGCTCGAAATCAACCGGTCGAGTGTCGAGTGACCCGCGGCCCCGAATATGCTGTTTGACGTCCTGACGATCTTTCCTTCTCTGTTCGTCTCGCCGCTCGAGGAAGGGATCCTCAGGAAGGCGAGGCAGGAAGGGAAGATCCGGATACAACTGACCGACATCCGGGATTTTGCCGATGACCGGCACGCCACCACCGACGACCGGCCTTTCGGCGGCGGCGAGGGCATGGTGATGAAGCCCGAGCCCCTGACGGCGGCGGTGGAAAAGGTTCGCGCCGCAGGCAATACGGGCCGGGTCATCCTGTTGACGCCCCAGGGACGCCGGTATTCGCAGGAGATCGCCCGCGAATTGGCGACCGAAAGCAGCCTGATCCTCGTCTGCGGCCGCTACGAAGGGGTGGACGAGCGCTTCCGCGCCGCCTTCTGCGAAGATGAGCTCTCCATCGGCGATTACATCCTCACCGGGGGCGAACTGGCGGCGATGGTCGTGATCGATTCGGTGAGCCGGCTGCTGCCGGGCGTGCTTGGCTGTCCGGACAGCGCCGAGAGAGACACCTTCAGCCGCAGGTTGCTGAAACACCCGCAGTACACCCGCCCCCGTAATTTTCGCGGGGTGGATGTGCCCGAGGTGCTGACGAACGGGAACCATGCCGAGATCGAGGGGTACCGGTTCATCGAGGCGGTGCGGAGAACCCTCGCCCGCCGGCCGGATCTGCTGATCCAGGAAGAATTCACCCCTCAGGAAAGCCGGCTGTTGCAGAAACATGGCCTCCTCGAGGCGATAGCGGCCGTGAAGGCGGGGCCGACCGGATGATTGCTGAAACGCCGTTCCCCGTCAGCATCGCCCTTGTCCACTACCCGGTGCTGAACAAAAGAGGCGAGGTCATCGGTTCAGCCGTGACAAATCTCGATGTCCATGATATAGCCAGGGCAGCGCGGACATACGGGGTTCACAGGTACTACATCACGACCCCCTACGGCGACCAGCGGGACTTTGTCGGGGACATCATGAGTCACTGGCGTGAAGGGTACGGGGCGACCTACAACCCGGCGCGCAAGGAGGCCCTGGAGATTGTCAGGGTCGTCGACGGGCTGCAGGAGGCCATCGACGAGCTGACCGCGGCCTACGGTCGGCGGCCGCTTGTCGTCGGCACCAGCGCCCAGGCACAGGACAGGATCATCGCCTTTGCCGATCTCGGGCAGATGATGGCTGCAGGCCGACCGCTGCTGCTGATCTTCGGCACCGCCCATGGACTGGCCCCGGAGATCATGGCAACGACGGATGCGGTCCTGCCGCCGCTGAAAGGCAGGACGGCCTACAATCACCTTTCGGTTCGTTCGGCAGTGGCGATCATTCTCGATCGCCTGCTCGGACAGTGAACTGAAGGAAACAACGAAGAGGATCACAGATCCAACCATATATCTCAACCCAATAGAATACGATATGAGCACAATACTTGAACGAATCAATGAGGAGCAGATGCGCCAGGACGTTCCGGAGTTCCGCCCCGGAGATACCGTCGCAGTCCATATTCGCATCGTTGAAGGCAACAAGGAGCGGATCCAGATCTTCCAGGGTATCGTCCTGAAGCGCAGCCGGGGCACCATGGATGCCACCTTCACCGTCCGCAAGATGTCGCACGGCGTCGGGGTCGAAAAAACCTTCGCCCTGCACAATCCGCGTCTCGAAAAAATCGAGCGCATCACCCAGGGCCGGGTGCGCCGGTCACGTCTCTACTACCTGCGCAGCAGACGAGGCAAGGCCGCACGTATCCGTGAGCGTGGTCTCACCAAGTAGCCTTGCCGGGTTGTTGCCGGCGACATCGAGTCAGCGATTCTCCGCCGTCACCGATGTCGCCGGGCGCCAGGCATGCTGACCGGGCACGGCTCCGGCCCTGCCGGTGCAGAGGATGGCAGCGGCGCCAGGGATAGCTTCCACCACGAACGGCTGCTGCTGGCCCAAGGCTACAGCCGGATCGCCGGGGCGGACGAAGCCGGGCGCGGCCCTCTGGCCGGTCCGGTCGTCGCCTCCTGCGTGATTCTCCCCGCCGCTTGCGACTACACGATCTTTCGCGATTCCAAAACCCTCTCCCCTGCCCGCCGCGCCGAACTCTGCCGGCAACTGACCGCCATCGGCGCCCACATCGGCGTCGGCATCGTCTCCGCGTCCGCCATCGACGCCATCAACATCCTCAGGGCTTCCCTGGAGGCGATGCGGCTGGCGTACGAGGACCTGGGGCGACGGCACCACCCTGCCCCCGAATTCATCCTCGTCGACGGCAGGTTCACGTTCCCCGCCGCCGTCCCGCAGGAGGCCCTGGTCAAAGGCGACGCGAGAAGCGCCTCGATCGCCGCCGCCTCCATCGTCGCCAAGGTGCGGCGGGACGCGATCATGGACGAGTTGCATCGCCAATTCCCGGTTTACGGCTTTTCACGCCACAAAGGCTACCCGACAAAAGAGCATCGCACGGCGATCGCCCGCTATGGGCCCTGCCCCGAACATCGTCGGACCTTCAAAGGAGTCCGGGAATTTGTCCGATAAACGTATCGCCTTCGGCAAAAAAGGCGAGGATCTGGCCGCATCACATCTCCTCGGTCTCGGTTACCGGATTCTCGCCCGCAATTATCGGCAGCGGCGCGGTGAAATCGATATCGTCGCCAGAGACGGCGACTGCATCGTCTTCATCGAGGTCAAGAGCCGTATGGCCGGAGGCCGCTTTTCCCCCGGCGAGGCGATCACGGCCCAGAAAAGGCGCCAGATCGCCAGGGTGGCACAGATGTACCTCGCCGCCCACCGGCTGCACGACATCCCGGCCCGCTTCGATGTCGTCGCCGTGCTGCTCGATGCTGCCGGCCAGTGGCGGATCGATCATATCCCCAACGCCTTCGACCTCCCCGATTGCGGCTGGTGACCCGCCTGCCCCCTTTTTTGCCGGCAACGCGGCGAAGCCTTTGACTAATCCGCATTTACGATTACATTGTTGCCTATGTCGATTATCGGTATCACAATGGGCTGTCCGGTGGGCATCGGTCCCGAGATCATCCTCCGCCACGCCCTGCGGACAGACTCCACCCCCCCTTTCACTCCGGTCATCCTCGGTGATCTCGGCGTCCTGACCAGGTGTGCGGCCGAGCTGTCGCTGAGCGTCGCCCTCAGCCCGTGGCTGCCGGGGACTCCGTTGCCGACCGCGGCCCTGCCGGTCATCGAATTGTCCCGCCTGCCCCGGGATCTGCCGTGGGGCAGCCCGACCCCCGCCACCGCGACGGCGATGGCGCACTACATAAAAGAGGGGGTGGGGCTGGCCCGGGACGGGATCCTGGACGCGATCGCCACCTGCCCGATCTCCAAGGCGGCGCTGCAGGCGGCAGGCTATCCCTACCCCGGCCACACCGAGATGCTCGCCGCCCTGACCGGGGCCGCGGAGGTGGCGATGATGATGGTTGGATCCCGCCTGCGGGTCACCCTCGTCACCATTCACTGCCCGCTCGGCGAGGTCCCGGCCCGGCTGACGACCGAGGCGGTCCTGCGGCTCATCAGGATGACCCATGGCTCGCTGCGGCGTGACTTCGCCATGGCGCAGCCGCATCTCGCCGTCGCCGGACTGAACCCCCATGCCGGCGAGAACGGCCTGTTCGGCAGCGAGGAAGGCACCATCATCGAACCGGCCGTCCAGCAGGCGCGGGGAGAAGGCATCGCGGTCGAGGGCCCGTTTCCGCCCGATACCGTGTTCTTCAAGGCCGCCGCCGGAGCCTACGATGCCGTGGTCTGCATGTACCACGATCAGGGCTTGATCCCGTTCAAACTGCTCCACTTCAGCGACGGGGTCAACGTCACTCTCGGACTGCCCATCGTCCGCACCTCCGTCGATCACGGCACCGCCTACGATATCGCCGGCAGAGGCCGTGCCGACGCTTCCAGCCTCGCCGCCGCCGTCAACCTCGCCGCCGTCATCAGCGCCAACAGAAAACGTTTCGACCACCGACCATGAACCGGACCACCTCCCCGCCCGCCAGGGGCCGGCTGATCGTCTTCGAAGGCATAGACGGGACCGGCAAGTCGACCCAGCTCCGACTGGTCGCCGATGTTCTCCGGCAGCGGGGCTACCCGGTCGTTGCCACCCGGGAACCGACCGATGGGCCGTACGGCCGCAGGATCCGAGGTCTCTACGCCAACCGGGAAGGATGTTCGCGGGAGGAGGAGCTGCAACTGTTCATCGCCGATCGCCGCGACCATGTCGACACGGTGCTGCAGCCGGCCCTGGACGCCGGCCGCATCATCCTCTGCGACCGCTATTATCTCTCCACCGCCGCCTATCAGGGGGCAAACGGCATGGACGTCGACACCATTCTCGCCCGAAACCGCTTCGCCCCGGTCCCGGATCTCGCCATCCTCTTCGAGGCCCCGATCGCCCTCGGGATCGAACGGATCACCGCCAGCCGGGGAGAACATCTGAACGATTTCGAGAAGGTCGAAGGCCTGACCCGGGTGGCCCGGATTTTCGCCGCGCTCGATCTGCCCTATATCCGGCGCATAAACGCCGCCCAACCGATCGACACGGTCCGGGACACCATCCTGGCCCTGGTCCTGCCGCTGCTGCCGCCACCTTCCGCCGCGAACTGAACCGATGAACCGCATCCACCCGATACTCCTGCTGGCGTCCATCCTGCTTCTCGGTGCCTGTGCCGCCCCACCCCCGCCGCCGCCGTCACCGCCACCGTCGCCCCCGCCGGCAGCGGCCGCAGTCAAGACGGAGGAGAAGGCCGACCTCGGCTGTTCCTACTTCTATTTCCTGTGGGGCAGCCATGCCGAATACTTCCAGCGGTTCGACGAAGCCCTCGAGGCCTATGACAAGGCCGTCATCTGCGACCCCGATGCCGACTATGCGCAGAAGAAGATCCCGCTGGTGCTGATCAAACAGGGGGAAAACGCCAAGGCGGCGGAATGGCTGGAGCAGGCGATCAAGGAACGACCGCAGGACAGCAGCCTCTACCTCCTTCTGGCCCATCTCAGGATCCAGGACCACAACCAGGCGGAGGCGATCCGCCTCTACCGTGAGGCACTGCGGCACGACCCGGACAACACGACCGTCCTCCTCCGCCTCGGGATCCTCTATACCGAACGGAAACGCTTCCGCGAGGCGGAGATCATTTTCCGCAATCTGCTCCGCGCCGATGAAACGCTGTTCTACGGCCATCTCTACCTCGCCCGGCTGCTGGTCCAGATCCGCGACTACACCGGCGCCGGCCAGGAATTCGAACGGGCCCTGGAACTCAACTGGTCAGCCGAACTGGCCTATGAAATGGCTGATTTCTATACCAGACATGAACGCTACGACAAGGCATTGAAGCTCCTCAACGCGATCATCGAGACCGATGATACCGATGAACGGGCGGTTCTCGGTCTTGTCCAGACCCTGCTGCTGATGGGGAAAAACCAGGAGGCGATCGACGAACTGACCCGTCTCCGAGACCTCAGCGGGACGCCGGAACGGATCGATCCGATCATCGCCCGCATCCTGCTGCGGACCAACCGCACGGCCCAGGCCAAAGAGCTTCTGATCAAAGTCGCCGAGCAGCACCACTCATCCGAGGCCCGCTACACCCTGGCCCTGATCGCCGTTCAGGAAGACGACAACGATGCCGCCATACGCTACCTGCAGAAGATCGGTCCCGACGATACCGAATTCGAGGAGGCGGTCTACCTCCACATGCGGATCCTACGGGATAGCGGGCGGTCCAACGAGGCGGTGGGGATGCTGCGCAAGGCGGTGGCCGACGGCGACCGGCGGCGGCCGCTGTTCTATGCCCTGCTCGCCTCGCTCAACGAAGAAAAAGGGCTGATCGACACCGCCCTCAACTACCTCCGCGACGGGATCGACCACTTTCCCGACGACGAGCAGCTGCTGTTCGAGTCGGCGATCCTGCTCGACAGGAAAGGGCGGCAGGACGAGGCCATCTCGGTCATGGAGCGGGTGCTGGAATTGTACCCGGATCATCCCGAGGCCCTGAACTATATCGGCTACAGCTGGGCCGACAGGAACATCAACCTTCTCCAGGCACTGACGTACATCGAAAAGGCGGTCGAACTGAAACCGGACAACGGCTATATCCTCGACAGCCTCGGTTGGGTCTACTACCGGCTGGGCCGCCTGAGCGAAGCCCAGACCGAGCTGGAGAAGGCGGTGCAACTCGCCCCCGATGACCCCAATATCTACGAACACCTCGGTGATGTCTATACGGCGCTGGAGATGACGAACGAGGCCGAGGAAGCGTATCGCAAGGCGATCGAACTGTTCGAGGATGAGGAAAAAAAAGCCGCTGCAGGAAAAAAGCTGGATGATCTCGACAACAAGAACCGACAATAAAGGCGCCCGCCTCCTCCTTCCCCTGCTCGTCCTGCTCCTGCTGGTCGGGGGCTGCGCCCGCAAACCGTGGCGGGAGAACCTGCACCCGGACCAGGGCCGGGCGGCGGAGCAGGTGTTCCGGATCATGCAGCAGCGGGATGCCGCCTGTCCCCCCTGTTTCGACGGCGACGCCGTGGTGGCGATGAAAAACCACCTCGACACCAGAGCGCTCAGCGGCTACATCCAGTGCCGGCTGCCCGACCACGTCAAGTTCATCGCCGCCAACCCGCTCGGCCAGCCGCTGTTTGCCGCCGCCACCGACGGCACAACCTTCACGACCATCAACACCGGGCAGAGAACGGCGATGTCGGGCCTGCTCGCCGTCTACGCCGAGCTCCACGACATCCCCCCGGCCTTTTTTTCCGGCGCCTGGGGAGAGTGGCTGACCGGCCGGATCGACCAGGAACGGCAGGAATCGCTTGCCCTGCGCGCCGATGGCGAGGCGCGGGGGACATGGATCTCCTTCCGCACCGCCGGCGGGGGGGAGGCAACGACGACCCACCTGCTGATCGATCCTCATCGCGCCCTCCTCCTGACCCGGATTCTTGCAGACGGGAAGGGCCGGATCCTGGCCGAGATCAATTATGGGGGGTGGGAGGAGGTCGGCGGCTGCCGGCAGCCGACGCAGATCACGATGCGCCGGCTGGCCTTCGGGGGAGAGATCAGCCTCGACCTCGCCCGGATGCAGGCGAGCGATCGCTGCCGGACGCACGACTTCGACCTGCCGGTCCCGGCCAGCTACAGCCTGCAGACCCTGCCGTAGCCTTACCTGCCGCCGTCATCTCCGGGCCCGGCGGCCCGTTCTTCATCGAGGGCGTTGACGATCAGGACGAAGAGGTTGTCGTCCTTGAAAAAGACCTGGCGGAGATCGTAGTCGCGGCCGGCGGTCAGCTCGAGGATCACCTTGATCTTCCGGGGATCGCGGTCGACGGTGGTGACGATCCTTCGGACATAGGCGCCACGCGCCTCGATGACCGGCGGGCTGTCTCCCGCCAGGGCCATGCCGGTAAAATCGCAGACGATCTGCGGCGCGTCCGATTCGACTGCCGACACGGTCGGGGGAAAGAAGCCGTTGAGGCGAAAGAAGATCATCTCGCCCTTGCTCGAACTGTTCTCATAGGAAATTTCCTGCAGCAGCGGGGCCGTCGCCGCCGATTCCCCGCCCTTTGCGGGGGAGACGGAATCCTGGGCCGGGGCGGCGGGCGGCGGCGGGAGCTTTGCCTGGGGCGGCACCTGAGGCTTGGCGGCCGGGGCGGCAGCTGCAGCAGCCGGCGGCGGTCCGGCCGGCGAAATTTCCTCTCGTGCCGCAGGCGAATGCCGCACCTTCTTCGGCCCGGTGATAACTATTTGTTTTGGTTCGGAAGCATCGATTCCGGCAACCGCATCCTCAGCCTTCCGGGCCCCTGCCATCGGCAGCAGAACAATATTGAGGATGTTTTCCTCTTTGTTAAATTCCCGGTCATAGGTATATTTCCTGCCCGGCTGGAGGTCGAGCACCACCCGCACCTTTTTGTCAGGCGGATTGTGGACGCCGACGCGGATGCCCCGCACCAGCGTCCCCTCTCCCCTGATGACCGGCTTGACCAGGCCGGCGTATCCGGCCCCGGGAAAATCGCAGATCAGGCGGGGATTGTCGCCGTGGTAGGCGAAAACCTGCGGCGCGTGGGTCCCGACCAGCTTGATCCGGATCCTCTCCTGCCCCGCATCGTCCCGGTGCAGGGTTACCGAAGAGACCGAGGGCTGGTCCTGGGCGAAGGCCGCCGGAAACACGAGGAAAAGTGAGACCAGGCCAACAATACACGCCGTGAGAGAAAGTGCCGGTTTCATCGTCCATACCCTGGGTTGTGAAGCATAACATGCTCTTTTTGTACGATTATTTACTCAGTATCTGTTTGCTTACCTCACTTTTGACAAAAAAGTCAACCACATTTAATATCCCCGCGGCGCCGCCGCCATGCCGGCCGCACCGCTACCAGAGACTTCGCCGATGATCGACACCACCAGCTTTTCCACCATCACCCGGCCCGGCCGCTATCTCGGCGAGGAGTACAACGCCGTCACCAAAGCGGCGGCGACGGTCGAGCTCAGCTGCGCCCTGATCTTTCCCGATCTCTACGAGGTCGGGATGTCGCACCAGGGCCTGCAGATCCTCTACCACATCCTCAACCGCGAGCCCGACATCGTCGCCGAGCGCTGCTACTGCCCCGATCTCGACTGCGAGCAACTGCTGCGCCGGCAGGGCCGGCCGCTGACGACTCTCGAATCGGCCCGCCCGCTCGCCGCTTTCGACCTCATCGGCATCACCCTGCCCTACGAGCTGTGCGCCACCAACATCCTCACCGTCCTTGACCTGGCCGGCATCCCCCTGCCGGCGACGGACCGCGACGCAAGCCAGCCGCTGATTATCGGCGGCGGGGCCGGGGCGATGAACCCGGAGCCGGTCGCCGACTTTTTCGACGCCATCCTCCTCGGCGACGGCGAGGAGGCGATCGTCGACATCGCCCGGCTGCTGATCGCGGCCAAACGGCAGCGGACCGGCAAAAAAGAACTGCTCCAGCGGTTGGCCGCGATCGCCGGGGTCTACGTCCCCTCGCTGTACACCCCGGAATACGATCACCGCGGCCGCATCGTCGCGATCCGGGCAAACCCGGCGGCGCCGGCGGCGATCCGTCGTCGGGTGCTGCCCGATCTCGACGCCATCGATCACCTGCTGGCCCCGATCGTCCCCAACGCCAAGATCATCCATGACCGCCTCAGCATCGAGATCGCCCGCGGCTGCAGCCGCGGCTGCCGCTTCTGCCAGGCCGGGATGACCTACCGCCCGGTGCGCGAGCGTACCCCGGAGGTCATCATGGAGCTGGCCGAGGCCGGCATCGCCAACTCCGGCTTCGAGGAACTGGCGCTGCTGTCGCTGTCGACCGGCGACTATTCCTGCATCGAGCAGGTCCTGCCGCGGCTGATGGACCGGTTCGCCGACGATTGCGTGTCGGTGTCGATGCCGTCGATGCGGGTCGGCACCCTCAGCCCGGCGATCATGGACCAGATCAAGCGGGTGCGCAAGACCGGCTTCACCCTCGCCCCCGAGGCCGGCAGCGACCGGCTGCGGCGGGTCATCAACAAGGGCATCACCGAGGACGATCTCCTTGCCACCTGCGGTCACGCCTTCGCCCTGGGGTGGAAAGTGATGAAATTCTACTTCATGATCGGGCTGCCGACCGAGACCGACGCCGATATCCAGGCGATCATCGACCTGGTGCGCAAGGTCAAGAAAGAGGGGGACCGCGACGGCCGCGGGCGGCGCCAGCTCAACGTCAGCATCGGCACCTTCGTCCCCAAGCCCCACACCCCGTTCCAGTGGGAGAAGCAGATGAGCATGAACGAAAGCCGCACGGTCATCAACCACCTGCGGGAATGGCTGCCCAGGGGCTGCACCCTGAAATGGCACGACCCGCGGATGAGCTATCTCGAAGGGGTCTTCTCCCGCGGCGACCGCCGCCTCGCCGCCCTGATCCGCCTGGCCTGGGAGAACGGGGCCCGGCTCGACGGCTGGTCCGATCATTTCGATCTGGCGATCTGGCAGCAGGCCGCCGAAAAGCTGGGCCTGGATCTCGACGACTACCTGCGCGAGCGCGGCGACGACGAGATCCTGCCCTGGCGCCACCTCCACAGCGGCGTCGACGACCGCTTCCTCCGGGCCGAACGACAGCGGGCCTTTCAGGAGAGCTACACCCCCGACTGCCGCTACCACGACTGCCAGGGCTGCGGCCTCTGCGACTTCGAGATTATCCGCCCGGTCGTCATCGACCGCGACCGCTTCACCGCCGGGCCGGAAGATCCCGCCCCGCCGGCCCCGCCCGCCCCGGCCGCAGGCCGCCGCGACCGGCCGGCCCACGCCGAGGCCCATCACCGCTACCTCGTGACCTACTCCCGCCGCGGCCGCATCTGTTATCTCGGCCATCTCGAGATCCTGCGCCTGCTCTTCCGCACCCTGCGCCGGGCCGGGATCGCCACCAACTTCACCAAGGGCTTCAACCCGACGCCGAAGGTCTCCTTCGGCCCGGCCCTGCCGGTCGGCACCGAGAGCGTCGCCGAATTCCTGATCATGGATCTGCCGGCGCCGCTGGCCGATCCGGCGACGGCGCTGGCCCGGCTCAACGACAAGCTGCCGCCCGGCCTGACCGTCACCGCCATCACCCGGCAGCAGGGGGCCATTGCCGCCGATATCGAGTCGGCCTACAGCGTGACCCTGCCCCGGCCGCTGACCGCCGACGACCGGCGGCGGCTGGAGGCCTTCGCCGCCGGCGGCGAATACCGGGTCGTCAAGGTTCGCAAGGGCCGGGAGCAGACGGTCGACATCCGGCCGCTGGTCACTGCGCTGCGGCCGACCGGGGCGGACTCCATCGAACTGCGCCTCCTCAGCCTCAGCGGCCGGCCCGGGATCAAGCCGGTCGAGGCGCTGCAGGCCATCCTCGGCCTCGACCCGGCGACGGCCCTGGGCCTTACGATCCTCAAAACGGCCTGGCGGCCGGCCGAAAACGCATAAGCTGTTGCCCGGATCGGTCCGGCTGTGGTAGAAAATGGCATTGTCCGTCAGGCGCCGCGCTCCTCAACGTCTCATACTGGAAGGAGGTTCCATGCAGAAGAAGATCTTGCTCCGCGATGATGAAATCCCCCGTCAATGGTACAACGTTGTCCCCGATATCCCGGGTGGCCTGAAACCGCCGCTCGACCCCGAAACCAGCCAGCCGATGGGCCCGGACAAGCTGTCGGCGATCTTCCCGATGGGCCTGCTGGAGCAGGAGATGTCGGACCAGCGCTATATCGACATCCCCGACGAGGTCCGGGAGATCTACACGATCTGGCGGGCGACGCCGCTGGTCCGGGCCACCAACCTCGAAAAGGCCCTCGGCACCAGGGCCAGAATCTACTTCAAGAACGAGAGCGTGTCGCCGGT
Organism: Desulfoprunum benzoelyticum; assembly: GCF_014201505.1. Taxonomy (GTDB): domain Bacteria; phylum Desulfobacterota; class Desulfobulbia; order Desulfobulbales; family Desulfocapsaceae; genus Desulfoprunum; species Desulfoprunum benzoelyticum. The sequence continues at coordinate 88,943 of NZ_JACHEO010000016.1, forward strand.
CGGCTCGCACAAGACCAACAGCGCCGTGCCCCAGGCCTACTTCAACAAGCGGGAAGGGGTGAAGCGGCTGACGACCGAGACCGGCGCCGGCCAGTGGGGCTGCGCCCTGTCGTTTGCCACCAGCAAGTTCGATATCGAGTGCAAGGTCTACATGGTCCGGGTGTCCTACGACCAGAAACCGTACCGCAAGTCGATGATGCACACCTACGGCGCCGAGATCGTCCCCAGCCCGAGCACCGAGACCCAGGTCGGCCGCCGGATCCTGGCCGAATACCCGGACACCCCGGGCTCGCTCGGCATCGCCATCTCCGAGGCCCTGGAGGACGCCTTCGCCCGCGACGACACCAAATACGCCCTCGGTTCGGTCCTCAACCACACGATCCTCCACCAGTCGATCATCGGCCTCGAGGCCAAGAAGCAGATGGAGCTCGCCGGCGACTACCCCGACATCATCATCGGCTGCTGCGGCGGCGGCTCCAACTTCGCCGGCATCGCCACCCCGTACATCCCCGACTACCTCGAGGGCAAAAAGATCCGCTTCATCGGCGTCGAGCCGGCCTCCTGCCCGTCGCTGACGATGGGCAAACTGGCCTACGACTTCGGCGACGTCGCCAAGACCACGCCGCTGCTCTACATGTACACCCTCGGCCACGACTTCATCCCCCCCGGGATCCACGCCGGCGGCCTGCGCTACCACGGGATGTCGCCGATCGTCTCGGCGCTGGTGCGCGAGAATATCATCGAACCGATGAGCGTCCACCAGCTCGAATGCTTCGAGGCCGGCGTCCTGTTCGCCAGGACCGAGGGCATCATCCCGGCACCGGAGACCTGCCACGCGATCCGCGCCGCGATCATCGAGGCGACCCGCGATCTCAACGAGCCGAAGACCATCCTCTTCAACTTCTCCGGCCACGGCCTGATCGACATGGCCTCGTACGACAAGTTCTATGCCGGTGAGCTGCAGAACTTCGACTATCCGGAAGAGGCCCTCGCCAGATCATTGGCCAACCTGCCCAAGATCTGAACCTTCCCGCCCTCCCGCCGCAGACGGCGGGAGGGCCTCCCCTGCCCCCATGTCCGTGGCCAGCCACTCCCTGCCCCTGCCTGTCGTCGTCCTCGCCTGCCTGCTGGCGTTCACCCCGGCGCCGGCGGCGGGGAGGGCAAACGAGCTGGTTTCCCACGGCGGCTACGCCGTCACCAGGGAAGGCCGGGTGCTGGAAGCGCGCGCCCTCGACTCCGCCTTCGTCCCGGCCTCGACGATCAAGCTGGTGACCGGCCTCGCCGCCCTGCAGCTCCTCGGCCCGGACTACCGCTTCACCACGACCTTCTTCGTCAAGGACCGCACCCTCTATATCCGCGGCTCCGGCGATCCGGGGCTGACCAGCGCCACCGTCGCCGCGATCGCCGCCGATCTCGCCCGCCTGGGGCTGGAGGAGGTCGGCGATATCGCCCTCGACGCGAGCGCCTTCGCCCTGAGCGGCAAGGCCGACGGCGCCGAAGGTTCGGCCAACCCCTACGACACCGCCAACGGCGCCCTGGCGGTCAACTACAACGCGGTGGCGATCACGGTAGGGGCCGACGGCCGGATCCTGCCCGGCGAAGAAGAGACCCCGCTGCTGCCGCTGATGACGGAGATCGGCCGGCAGCTGGGGCCGGGCACCCACCGGGTCAACCCCGACGCCTTTATCGATGGCGCCGCCCTCTCCCCGACCCTGCGCTACACCGGCGAGCTGTTCCAGGTCATGCTCGAACGCCAGGGGATCAGGGTCGGCGGCCGGATCATCGCCGCCGCGGTTCCCTCCGGACTCCAGCCCCTCCACTTCCACACCTCGCCGCAGACGGTCGCCGACCTGGTCCGGGCCTGCCTCCACTACTCCAGCAACTTCATCGCCAATCAGCTGTTCCTGACCTGCGGCGCCGTCAGTCTCGGCTGGCCGGCGACCTGGGACAAGGGCCGGCAGGCGCTGCGGGCCCACATCGCCACGACCTGGCCCCGGCACCGCCGGGCCATCACGATGGTCGAGGGCTCGGGCCTGTCGCGCCGCACCCGCATCACCCCGGCGGCGATGCTTGCAGTGCTCCACAGCTTCAAGCCGTACAGCCACCTGCTGAGAGCGAAGGACGGCGTCCCGCTGAAGACCGGCTCCCTTGCCGGGGTCCACTGCTACGCCGGCTACTTCCGCCGCGGCGCTGATCTCGACCCCTTCGTCATCCTCCTCAACCAGCCCGACAACAACCGCGATCCGCTCCTGGCCCGGCTGCAGCGGCGGCATTCCGCCCCTCGCTCAGCCGCTGTCAGAAAATACCAAAAAAAATCCTCCTTTGTGGCCGGAGGATTTGAAGAGAAAAAAATAATGGAAGATTAAACCAAAGAAACTTCTATACGCCTGCCAAGTGCTTTGGCAAATTTCTCAAGTGTAGAGAGGCGGATATCCGTCGCGTGATTTTCCATTCTGGAAATAACAGACTTGGTAGTTTTCAGCTCACGAGCAATTTGTTCTTGTGTAATCCCGGCTTCTTTCCTGGCTTGTTTCAACAGAACACCAAGTTTGAATGTTTCAAATCTTTCATCATACTCTTTCCAAAAATCCGGGTCTTGTTGCTTCCGTTTTGCAATATATTTTTTCAAATCACTCATGAGGTCATCTCCTTGAGAAATAGTCTTTCTTTCTCTGTTCAGCTATCTTGATCTCGTTGCTCGGAGTTTTTTGCGCTTTCTTTGTAAAGGCATGATTTAAAATAATTAATTCATAACCATCAAAAAAACCAAGGAACCTGAAAATATTGTTACCAAGCTGAACCCTTACCTCCCAGAGGTCGTCAGTCGACTCCAGCTTTTTAAAGAATTTCGTTGGTACAAAGTCCATGGTTTCAACCAACTGAAGAACAAAGAACACCTTTTCAACCTGCTTATTGGAATCTGATTACCACTGAAGTTCAGCCTCGACAGATTTATCAGTGGTAGGACGCTATCTGTCCTACCGACCATGGTAAAATACTCCCTAAGAACAACCACAAGAGGAGAATGCCATGGCAAAAAACAAAATTCAGTTCCAAAAAGGGTTAAGCTTGACCGCATTTCTCTCGCAATATGGCACTGAAAAACAATGCCGGGAGGCCTTGTTCAGAATGCGCTGGCCCCGGGGTTTTCAATGCCCGAAGTGCGGCCATCCGGGATATTGCGAGATTCGTGACCGCAAAGTCTACCAATGCTATAAGTGTCATGCCCAGACCTCTCTGATTCAGGGGACCATCTTTGCCAGCACCAAACTCCCACTGAGGCTCTGGCTTATGGGCATTTATCTGGTCACACAGGCAAAAGATGGCATCTCTTCGCTCAATCTGGCCAGGACCGTCGGGATCTCCGCCAATACCGCCTTACGAATGAAACACAAGCTGCAGCAGGTCATGAAAAACCGAGATGATTGCAAGTCCTTGAAAGGACTGCTCCTCATCGACGATGCGTATTGGGGCGGTAAAAAGCGAGACGGCAAAAGAGGTCGCGGCGCTACCGGCAAGGTGCCACTTGTGGCTGC
>NZ_JACHEO010000017.1 GCF_014201505.1 Desulfoprunum benzoelyticum
CCGCCACGCCTCTTCGCAACCACACGCGCTTCATTCAACACGTCCCGTCACCCAAAGACCGCGGCAAACTACTGTATCTCCTGGACCATGTCAAGATCGATTTTCATTGATTGTTGAAATTCTTTGGTCATGCTGAACAAACCCTTTTCACTGCATAACGATATCCGTCTCTTCTCATCTTCCAGAATCCACCCATTTCTGCAGAGTTGTAATGATTTTCTCTGCTTGTTCACTGCTCGAGATATTGAACTTCGACTTCGGGATATATTCACCCTGGCGCTTCTGGTAGCGACGGATCGTGTACATGTCTTTCGTAAATTCGCCCTTGCTCTTGTCCCAGTTCTGGTAGCGGAAGAGAATAGTCGTCCACGCCCCTTTGGAAAGAAGCTCCTTGTCGAGTTCCTTGACGAGGAGAACCCCGTCTTCTTCATAGTTTATTGTAATATCTTCAGCTTGTTTCGTCATCTTTGGTGAGTGTCTTTGATTGGACCTGCAAATGGCATTCCTTCCTGTGCATGGCCTCCCGTGCCCTGCGGATGCCTTCTTCAGTGATGGGGGTATAGGGAGGAACCGGTGTCGGCCGGCCATCTGCATTCAAAGATACAAAAGTCAGGTATGCGGAGGCGATATGCTTTACCTCGCCACTCCGGAGGTTTTCCGCCTCGACCCGGACCCCAATCTCCATGGAGGTCCGGCCGGTGGCGTTCAGAGAAGCCTTGACAATGAGAAGGTTGCCGATGAACACAGGTCTATGGAAGTCAAGCCGATCGATCGACGCGGTCACTGTATTGGTGCGGGCATGCTTTGCGGCGACCACCCCGGCGGCATCATCAATGAATTTCATAATGTCGCCGCCGTGGACGTTGCCGGCAGGATTGGCATGCTGGGGAAGCATCATATGGGCCATGGTCACGCTGCAATGATTGTTTGTCATTTCTTCCTCTCGTTTCACTGATTCGAAGTGTAATCAGACGCCATGATACCTGCAGGAGAGAGCACGGGCAATCGGATTGGGAGAAAAGTGGAAATTTGTCGACTTTTCTCCCAATGTGGTGGGGCTCTAATACCCGATGTTGGCTCAGGATTTCTGCTGTTTGGAAAAGGTGATGCCGCTGCTGCCGGCCTCGACGAGGATGTGATCGTTCTCCGTGTATCTCCCTTCGAGGATGTCCATGGCAAGAGGATCTTCGAGGTGGCGCTGGATCGCCCTTTTCAGCGGCCGGGCTCCGAAGACCGGGTTGTAACCGGTATCGACGAGAAACTGCCTGGCGCTTTGGCGGATATGCAGGGTGATATTACGTTCCTGCAGACGTTCATTGAGCCTGTTCAGTTGGATGTCGACGATGCGGAGCATCTCTTCCTTGCCGAGACTATGGAAAATAATCGTTTCGTCGATCCGGTTGAGGAACTCGGGTTTGAACTCGTTGTGGAGGATTTCCTCGATCTGTATCCGTATTTCTTCAAATGAGGCATGGCCCTCCGCCATTTTCATGATCAGATGGCTACCGAGGTTGGAGGTCATGATCAGGATGGTGTTCTTGAAGTCGACGGTTCGACCTTTGCCATCGGTCATCCGGCCGTCGTCGAGAACCTGAAGCAACACGTTGAAGACATCGGGATGCGCCTTTTCAATCTCGTCTAAAAGAATGACGGCATAGGGACGCCGGCGGACGGCTTCGGTGAGATATCCGCCCTCATCATACCCGACATAACCAGGCGGAGCGCCGATCAGCCTGGCGACAGAGTGCTTTTCCATGAATTCCGACATATCGATGCGGATCATTGCCTGGTCGCTGTCGAACAGGAAATCGGCAAGTGCTCTGGCCAATTCGGTCTTGCCGACACCGGTCGGGCCGAGAAAGAGAAAGGAGCCGAGGGGACGGTCGGGGTCCTGCAGCCCGGCCCGGGCGCGGCGCACGGCATTGGCAACGGAAACAATGGCCGCATCCTGGCCGATGACCCGTTTTTTCAGGTTTGTTTCGGCATGGATGAGTTTGTCCTTTTCCCCTTCGAGCAGGCGGTCTACGGGGATTCCGGTCCATTTGGCGACAACGCTCGCGACATCTTCGGCGCCGACCTCTTCCTTCAGCATCCTGTGATTGGCCTGTATGTCTTGAAGTTTGTTGTTGGCGTCTTCCAGATCCCTCTGTAACTGGACGATCCGTCCGTAGCGGATTTCTGCGACCTTGCTCAGGTCGCCGGCCCTTTCCGCCCGTTGTTCCTCGACCTGGGCCGCCTCCATGGTTTCCTTGATCTTGCGGATGCTCTGGATGGTATCCCTTTCGAGAGTCCACTGGCCCCGCATCGCCACCAGTCGCTCGTTGAGCTCGGCCAGTTTTTTTCTCAGCTCATCGAGCCGTTCCTGGGAGGCCTTGTCGGTTTCCTTTTTCAAAGCCTCCTGTTCAATCTCGAGTTTGATTTTGTGACGTTCGAGCTCATCTATTTCCAGCGGCATCGAATCGATCTCTATGCGCAGTTTCGATGCGGCCTCGTCGATCAGGTCGATGGCCTTGTCGGGAAGAAAACGGTCGGTGATGTAGCGATTAGAGAGGATGACGGCGGCGACGGTGGCGGCATCCTGGATCCGGACACCGTGATGGACCTCGTACTTCTCCTTGATCCCGCGCAGGATGGCGATGGTGTCCTCGACGCTCGGTTCGACCACCAGGACTGGTTGGAATCGGCGTTCGAGGGCGCTATCCTTCTCGATATACTTCCGGTACTCATCGAGGGTGGTTGCCCCGACACAATGCAGTTCGCCACGTGCCAGAGCCGGCTTCAACATGTTGGAGGCATCCATTGATCCTTCGGCGGCTCCGGCCCCTACCAGAGTGTGGATCTCGTCGATGAAGAGGATGATCTCCCCGGCGCGTTTTTCCACCTCTTTGAGGACAGCCTTGAGCCGGTCCTCGAATTCGCCGCGGTATTTGGCACCGGCGACGAGGGCCCCGAGATCGAGGGTGATGACCTGTTTGTTCTTCAGTGTAGCCGGGATGTCGCCGTTGACGATTCTCTGTGCCAGTCCCTCGACAATGGCGGTCTTGCCGACTCCGGGCTCGCCGATCAGTACCGGATTGTTCTTGGTGCGGCGTGACAGGACCTGGATGATTCGACGAATTTCCTCATCACGGCCGATCACCGGATCAAGCTTGCCGCGCTTGGCGATGTCGGTAAGGTTGCGGCCGTATTTTTCAAGTGCCTGGTATTTTTCCTCGGGATACTGATCGGTTACTCGATGCTCGCCGCGGATGGTCTGCAACGCCTCGAGGAATCTCCTTTCGTCGATACCACTCTGGGCGAGTGTTGCCGCGGCACTGCTTTTCTGGTCACGGATGAGGGCCAGAAAGAGGTGCTCCTGGCTGACATAGGCGTCCTGCATCTGACTGGCGATGGCAAAGGACGAATCGAGGATTCTCTTCAGTTCCGGCGAAGCATAGACCTGTCCAGCGCCGCTTCCTGATACCCGGGGGATCTGTTCGATCAGCCGGTTGGCGCCCATGAGGACGAGCGAAGGATCGATCCCCATCTTCTGTAACACCGGAACGACAGAGCCGTTCGGCTGGACCAGGATGGCCTTGACGAGATGGGCGGGATGGATTTCCTGGTTGGAATTATCCTGTGCCAGTTGCTGCGCCGCCTGGATTGCTTCCTGGGATTTCAGGGTGAACTTGTCAAACTGCATATACTCCTCCGATACAGTATCCTGTTGAGATGCAAAGTGTGTACTTGCGGTTTCAAAGGTACAGATAAGCTAAGGATTGATGCTCGACCAGTCAAGGAGAGGGTTTTGAAGAAGTGATTGATCTGAAAAGAGAAAGGGCGGATCTCGTGAAAAAGATCCGCCCTCTTGAATCTCTGATTTTGCCTGAAAACACCGGATTAATCTTTATCCGGCAACAAGCACTCGTATTTCAGAAAAATATCAGCCGCAACTACCGGATCCACATGATCCCGAGCTGCATCCGCCGCCCCCGATGGGGTTCGCAGAGGTAATGCCGAAACCGGAACGAGGTCCGGCATCGATGAAATCTACCTTGATCGAGCCACACGTACGAAGAAGACCTTCTTCGACCAGGAATTTGAGGGAGTTGTTTTCGTACACCTTGTCGTTTGTCTTTGGCTCATCCAGAGCCAATCCCAGGGAGGGGCCGGATCAGCCGCCCTGCATCAGTGCGATACGAAGTGCAGAATCTATATTGTTCTGCTCCATGTACTCCTTGAGTTTTTCTACTGCCATTGTTGTAACGCTGAATTCAGACATGTAAAAGCCTCCTTATCTTCTATGGCTAAAGGGATTGTCTGCGGTTGTCATGAGTGCTTCCGCGGGGAAGCGGTTCGTTTACGACATAGTAAGACCAGCCCGAAAAGAAGTCAATTGACCACTCCGCGAAAATTTCTTATGACTCAATTTTCATCGATAAAGGAATTTGCCGGCGATGGCAAGGGAAAGCGGTTGGAATATGCTGTTTTTCCTTGCCTTGCCAAAATATGGAATGATAAAGTCCTAATCATTACAAAGAGAAAACAACAATAGAGTTGATAGTCGGGCCATTTAATGAAGCTGAATGGAAGAAGCCCGGCATAACCCAAGCCGACCAATCGGCATCAAATCCATCGACGGATTACAACCCGGAGAACAGTATGAAAAAGATCGTGATTTCCACCGGTGGAGGCGACGCTCCCGGCCTTAACGCGGTGATATATGCAGTAGTCCATTCCTGTTACAGACGTGGTTGGGAAGTATACGGCAGCCGCAGCGGCTATGGCGGATTGATGAATGTTGATGAGATGATTCGCCTTACCTTGAAAGATGTCGAGGGGATCTACGCTACCGGTGGCACTATCCTCGGGTCGACCAACAAGGGCAATCCGTTCTCAAAACCGGTTGAAAACCTCGCCGGCGAGATCCAGATTGTCGATATCTCGGACAAGATTCTTCGAAATTTCAATCGTATGAAATTCGATTGCCATATTGCCATCGGCGGCGACGGCAGCCTTGAGATCGCGCACCGTTTTGCCCAGAAGGGGATGCCGGTCATCGGCGTGCCGAAAACCATCGACAACGATCTGATGGCCACCAGTCGCACTTTCGGTTTCGATACGGCCGTGGCCACGGCGACCGATGCCATCGACAAACTCCATTCGACGGCAAAGTCCCACGACCGGGTGATGGTGGTCGAGGTCATGGGACGTGATTCCGGATGGATTGCGCTGTATTCCGGTATTTCCGGCGGGGCCGATGTCATTCTCATCCCGGAGATTCCCTTTGATATAGAGCAGGTTTGTGACAAGATTGCCGACAACGCCCTCCATGATAAGCATTATGCCATTGTTGTCGTCGCCGAAGGGGCAGTGACATCTGACGGCAAGGCCTTCAACAGGGGGAGCGGTGAACTTGGCCGGGAAGAGGTGATCCTTGGAGGAGTCGGCGAATGGGTAGCCAACGAAATACGCAAGCGGACCGACAAAGATACCCGATCGCTGGTACTTGGCCATCTGCAGCGCGGTGGGACGCCGACGACATTCGACCGCCTGCTGGCCTTGCGCTTTGGTGCCGCCGCCGTTCGCATGATCGAGCAGAGGACCTTCGACCACATGGTGGCTCTCAGCAACTCACGGATGATCGCTGTGCCGATCGCCGAGGCAATAATGGCCCGGAAGAAGGTCAACCTTGATGACGATAAGGTCCTGACGGCCCGTGAAATCGGCATCTGTCTAGGTGATAGTGGCATTGAAATGCCAATCTCTTAGGGAGAGTCCGAACGTGGGTGGCCGTAATGCATTTGTCGAAGCATATACCCGGCTGTTTCAACACTTTGGCGGCCAGGGATGGTGGCCGGGAGAGACGCCAATTGAGATCGTGGTCGGCGCAATCCTGACCCAGAACACCAACTGGGAGAATGTCAGGAAGGCGATCGTCAACCTCAAGGATGCCGGGGTGCTGGATTTTTATAGTCTTCTCGAATTGCCTGCGGAGGTGCTGGCGGAGTACGTCAGACCGTCCGGATACTACAATATCAAGACCAGGCGGTTGAAGAACCTCCTGGCGATGATCCGTGACAGATACGACGGTAACCTCGACGGATTGCTAGCCGACCAGACGGCAATGGCCCGTGAGAACCTGCTTTCAGTTCAGGGGATCGGCCCGGAGACGGCCGATTCGATCCTTCTCTACGCCGGTGGGCATCCGGTCTTTGTGATCGATGCCTACACCCATCGGATATTCTCCCGCCATGGTCTGGTCGCGGAAGAGAGCGATTATGACAGTATCCAGGAGGAGTTCGAGGGTCGTCTCCCTCGAGATGCTGCCCTGTACAACGAGTTTCATGCCCTGATCGTCATGGCTGGCAAGCATTTCTGCAAAAAGACAACCCCCCTGTGCGATCGATGTCCGCTTAGAGGGTTGAACGGTATGGCCGGAGATACTCCATAGTTTCCGGACGAAAACTGCTCAGGCCGTCAGGTCGACTAATTTTTTGAGGGAAAACGAGATAATTTCGTCCTGCAGATCATCGATTTCTTCATCAGTGTATTTGTTTCTCTTTAAAACCGATTTGTAACGTTCGAGGGTATTCCCGGCCTTGAGATGGTTGCTGCTGTCCCGGTACAGGGCATAGAGCAGGCTGACCAATCGCTCATCGTAAAAATAGATGTTCACAGACCGTTCAACGAGGGACATAGCTTCCTCGGTCTCTCCGGCTCTGACCATTATGGCAGCCCAGGAGATGGTCGCTTCGATCAGGGTGCTGATGATCTGATCATTCAAGGCCACCGCTTTCTCGCTGCAGAAGGTGTCTTCGGGCCACAATCCGTTGAGCAGGCTGAAGGCCGTTCGGAAGGCGTTGCCGGCCTGCCACCGTTCCCTGGCCCGGGCATGGCGCAGGCCGGCCCGGGCCGCGGCGATGAATTGCAACGCATCTGTCTGGGAATGGGCGAGTTCGAGTATTCCCTTCTTTAAAACCAGATACAGCTTGGCAGAGTGCGGCAGGGCTGGATCAATCCGGTTTCGCAGGCGAGTCAGAAGGGTGTCGAAGCTTCTTCTGGCATTGATCGGAGGGGAGTCGGGCCAGATGGCAAGCTGGACTTGTTCCTGGTTTATCTGCTGTCCTTTGGTGGTAAGCAGGATGCTCAGCAATTCGCGCTGCGATGGTGAAAAGTTGCTGGCCTGAAAAATAGTACGGCCGCCAAGGCTGATATGGAAATGGTCGAGCAGGAAGAAGTGAAGTTGGGGCATCAGGTCCCCGGAATCGTTTACTGAGATATCGAGTGTCTTCTGCGCCAGGGCGGTGACAAAATCCTTTTCGATATCGTTTTCCACCGCAAGTGACAAGAGTAGGGTCATCATAGCCGGTTCCCAGGTCCAGAAATGCTCGACTTGGTGCATCCGCATCAGTACCAGGCCGGTCCTGAGGTCATCGAGCGCCGGTTCCGGTCCCCTGGTGACAAGTTTGTGGTGGCTTCGATTGAGATACACGCAGATGAGAAAATAATGGGAGGGTATACATTTGGCTCCCTCCAGACCTTGTTCGAAGCAGGATTCCGCCTCATCTGCCATACCGAGACGGGAGTAGACCGTGCCGGCCATTATCGCGTTGAAGGTGTGGTGGAGTGAACCTCCTGACTCATTGTGCAGATGGATGGACAGCTTAATGGCGGCCAATGCCTCATCTCTCTGGCCAAGCAGGGCGTGGCCGAAAGCCTTCCATTGAAGGATCTGACTCTGCATATACGGTGTCGTTTTCTGTACAGCGATCGCCATCCCCCGATGAAGGATATCCATGGCTTCGGCGGTCCTGCCCAGTGCGAAGAGATTGCTGCTCTCCCAGGCATGAAAGTGGAGTGCCGCAAATGTTCGTTCCAGCACCTTAGGGGTGAACATCCGTTCAATAGCCTTGAGTTCTGCCGAGAAATTGAGTTGATCTCCGATCATTGACAGACGGCAGAGGAGCAGCGTTCGGATAAACAGTTTGTCGGACATGGCCACGAGTGGGTGACTGAGGAGGGCATAACAGGCCTCTGCTTCCTTCATGCATACGGCATGGCTGCCGCTGAACATTTCGATATATCCGCGGATAAACCTGCCTCCGGCAATCGCTGACTGCTGCCGTCTCCCTTCCTGCGAACCCTGCAATGCAAGGCAGGAGCGGGCTTTTTTTGTGTCCCCTGCAAAGAGGAAAAAACCGAAAGCCAGGCTGCGGGCCGCCAAATTCCTGACTGGCCGGGGAAGTGTTGTCGTCTTTTTCAGCAGGAGTTCGTTCAAGCGCGGCAGGAAGGCGGCGCCGGCGCGATAGTTGCCTGACACGATAATGTGGTAGTAGGTGGTCATCGCCAGGCTCATGATTTCTCCCTTCTCTTCACCGGTGCGGGAGAATGTGGTTTGCGCCGACTCAAAGAAAGGCAGGGTGGTGTGCGGGATGAGATCGAAGCGCAGTAGACCGACATAGAGTGCGATCCAGCTATGGCGATGGATCGTGGCCTCGGGGATTGATTCGAGGGCTGAGAGGATGCTGAACATAGTGTTCCGTTGGAGGAGATCGGTCCCTCTTTCGATCAGCACCGATTCGATTGCGGGAAAATCACCGGCATGAATGTAGCAGAGAATCGCTTTGTCCACTATTCCCTGGTAGAGATAATATTCGGCTTCGCTGATCCGGACTCTCCTCAATTCGTCAGGTGCGATCCGGATTGTTGCCTGCTGTTGCAGGAATTCCTGGAAAAGCCCGTGCAGGCGGAAGGTCTGCAGATGTCCTTCCTGGTAGTATATGAAGAGGTTGCGGACAACCAGATCCGCAAGAATGGAGTCAATGTCCTCTCTCCTGGAAATGATCCGTGCAAGCTGGAGAGGAATGTCGGAAAGGCAGGAGAGTTTCAGGAGGGCGTCATGCAGATCTTTCGGGATCTGGGCGAAAATCTCATCTCGAAAGAAATCAAATAAATACTGTTGTTCGACAGGTGACATTGAGCCGGAGACGGCGGTCTCCGACGGTAATTTGTCCCAGCCGTCGCTGGCGTGGCCGGCGAGGACGACGCCCATGATCCATCCGCCGGTAACGCGAAGTATGTCTTCGACACGTTTTTTGTCAGGCTTTCTCTTCAGGACGGAGGTCAAGTACTCTTCAATCTCTTTTCCAGTGAAGGCGAGGTCCCCTGTCCTCAGACGGCAGATTGAATTGTTGTTTCGCAGGACCCTGCACTTCAAGTGCAGCGGAAATCGACTGGTCAAAACAAACCTCAACTTTGGCGGTGAGGTGTCGATGAGGTAATCGATCAGAGTGTTGGTCAGGTGGTTGTCGGTGAGGAGATGGGTATCGTCAAAGACGATATAGAGATTGTGGGGGAGACGTGTGGCAAACTCATGGAGCAGCAGATTGGCACATCTCTGGAGATCAAGAGACCCCAGTTTGCCGTTGTAGAGAATTGATTCGAGTTCGGTTCCGGCCAATTCCGGATATTTTTCGTTGAGATTGAAGAGAAGGGAGGAGAGTACGCAGAAGGGGTCGGCATCCTCGGATCCGATCTGGTACCAGATATGGTTGAGGCGGTGATAGGTCAGGAACTGGGCGACCAGGACGCTCTTCCCCTGGCCGGCCTGTGCTTCGATGACGATGAGCTTGTTGGATGCAAGGGCGTCGTTCAGACGTGTGGTGAGGAGTCCCGTCCGGAGCAGAGACCGTGAAACATCAATGTGGGGAGGATAAAACTTGTTCGAAGGGATGTTCTCGAGATTTGGCAGTGGCCTGGTCATGTGGGGTTGTCTTCCTGTGATGGCTTGACGTCGGTAAGGGATTGATGCCAGAGAAACTGTCGGCATACGCCCCTGATGATATTGGTGTCTTTGGATGTCAGGCGTATCCGGTTGAGGAGCTGGCGGATATTGTTCATCCAGTAGGTGTGGCTTTTCTCGTGGAGAAAATTGATCCGCAGAAGAACGGTCTCGATATGGCTGTACATCCCCTCCAGTTCGAAGGTCGAAGCGAACTGGGGCGCTGGTTTCATGTCCTTTTGAGTATGGATGATGCCGTAATACAGTTCATAGCAGTGAATGGCCACCGCCTGGGCCAGATTCAGAGAAGAAAAATCGGCGGTAGGGATGGCGGAGGTCATCTGGCAGTATTTGAGGTCGTCGTTGGACAGGCCGTAGTTTTCAGGGCCGAAGACAAAGGCGATCTGGTTGGAGGCAATCTGCGGCAGCAGTTCTTCGACGACTGTTCGAGGGTTTTTTTCGAGAAGACGCTGGCGCCCCCGTCGGGCTGTCGTTCCAATGACGATGGAGAAAGGCGCCAGGGCTTGCTCCAGGGTGGCGTGTCGTTCCATGGTGTCGATGAGATGGACCGCCTTGTGGGTGGCCATTTTAGCCATAGTCTCGTAATCGGGAGGGCTGTCGCGAACGAGGATGAGACGGGAGAGTCCCATGTTATATGCGATACGGGCGGCGGCTCCGATATTTTCGGCAAATTTGGGATTGACGAGGACGATGGCGAAATGGTCGAGTAATGAGGGGTCGATATGCATAAAAATTCTGAAAATATCCGTAAAATCCCCAACTCAATGATGGGGTCTAAAGATAATAAAGATATTGATATAATTTAATTTTATTTAAGTTGTGAGCTGTCGTTTGACCCATGCTACTGGTTATGACGCCGTACCCGGATATCCTCTGTGACGAAACGGTGACGGACAAAAAAACCCTGGATCGCGATACCGCTATTTGTTGACAGTATCGGCGATGCTGAGCCTGCTGATTTTTTCGTATTCTTCCGCCTGCTTGTCTGGGGTTGTCGGCATCAGGCGCTTGAGCAGGGGTACGACTCCCCGTTCCGATTTCTCGAAAAGGCTCTCGGCTTCCTTGAGAGTGATCTGCCAGGCAGGGGCGAACCCAGGCGCTTTCTCAAACATGATATCGAGAGCTGTCTGGCAGATAAAGTACTGGCGGATCTCTTTCCGCCCCGGTTTCTGGTTCAGGGATTGCACTGTAATTCTCAGGTTGTCGCGTTCCTGCCGGAGGGAGTTCATCTCAATTTTCCGTCGTTCATTGTCGGCGGAATCGATTTCGAGCTTGGTATGCAGATGAGACCGCAGGCGGGCGACCTCCTTCGTCAGTTCGCGCCGCCGCAGAAAGCCGCGGATATAGATGATGATGCAGAATACAAGACCAAGGGCCAGACCCTGGGCAAAAGGACTGCTGAAAAAAAAATCGATCAGGTTTTTCTCTTCCATATCGAGCACTCTCCCTTATGGTGGGGATAAAATTAACTATCGATCGTATCCAGATTATTTATGAGAAATAGCCGCCTTCGTCAAGTTGGAAATGCAGCGGCAATGTTTTTGTTTTTATCAGCTGTAACGGACTGTTCTGTTCTATCCTTGGATTTCCTCCTTGTCAGAAGCCAGTTTGAAGCTGATTCGTTTCCGCGATCTGTCGACATCGATCAAGATCACTCGCACGAGGTTGCCGATCTGATAAACCTTCCGACTGAGTTCACCTGTGAGACGGTGATGACGGGGGTCATGAAAAAAATGCTCGCCTTCGATATCCTCGACGGCGACGGCGCCATTGACAAACAGTTGCAGCAGCTCGACAAATAAAAGAGTGTCGGTGACGCCTGAGATCACTGCATCAAAAGTTTCTCCGATATGCTTTTCCATGAAGATCAGTTTCAGCCGGTCGGTAATTTCGCGTTCGGCGCTGATGGCGATCCGTTCTCGGGTCGATAGATAATCACCGGCCTCCTTGAGGGCGAAATGTTTCCGGTGGGACGTCTCTCCGTCGTGCTGCAGATTGATCATCCGGCATACCTCACGGTGGACCATCAGGTCGGGATACCTCCTGATCGGCGAAGTGAAATGGGTATAGTCGGTGGCGGCGAGACCGAAGTGGCCGGCGTTGTCAGGGGAGTACCGTGCCTGCTGCATGGTCCTCAAGAGGAGATTGTTGACGATATATTCCTTCGGACTGCCGCTGCACAGGTCGAGTACCCTGGCGAACCAGTGCGGGCTGTTTTCGACTTTTGGCAACTGGAGTCCGAGGGTCTTGGCGAATATGCTGAATTCCTCGACCTTGTCCGGATCCGGCAGTTCATGAATGCGATAGAGGCTTTTCCTTTGTTGCTCGGTGAAGGTGGCGGCCACCGCTTCATTGGCCGCCAGCATGAACTCCTCGATGACCTGATGGGCGAAATTGTGTTCCGCCCTCCTGATCGCCTTGATCCGTCCGTCCTCTTCGAGTTCGATGTCCGCTTCCGGTAGAGTGAAGCCGAGGGCGCCACGGTCCCGCCGTTTCTGGCGCAGGGCCTTTGCCAGCTCTCCAGCCCATTTGAGCGGCGTAAGAAATGGTTTATAGGTGTTTCTGGTCTCCTTATCCTGATCGACTAATATCTTCCGCACGGTTGTGTAGGTAAACCGTTGCCGGCTGCGGATGATCGACCGCACCAGACGTTTGTCCTTCAGCGTGCCCTGGCGATCGAAACTGAGGATGGCGGTCAGGGCAAGCCGGTCCTGGTCGGGCATCAAACTACAGAGATTGTTGGAGAGTTTTTCCGGCAGCATGGGAATAACCCTGCCGGGAAAATAGATGGATGTCCCCCTCTCGTAGGCATCGTGATCGATGGCCGATCCGGTTGGAACGAAATGACTGACATCGGCGATTGAGACATAGAGCCGGTAGCCGTTCTTTGTTTTGATCACAGCGACGGCGTCGTCGAAATCCTTGGCCGTTTCCCCGTCGATTGTCACGTGCAGGATATCGCGCAGATCTTCCCTGCCATGTTCCGGGGCGATTTCGGCCGTCAGCGCGGCTGTTTCCTCCTCCGTCTGCTCGCTGAAAACATGCGGAAGTCTGAATTTTTCGATCACCAGTCGCATCTGGACATCAATATTGTCTGCTGGACCGAGGACTTCGAGTATCTCCCCCCTGACGTTTCTGTATGATTCGTCGCTCTCGTCTATTTTGACGATGATGACTTCGCCGTCGCGGAGATCAGGGAACTTGCCGATATCAACGGAGACTGTAAATGGAAAGCGTATATCTTCGGGAACGACATGACCACCGGTCTTGTCCCGGACGAAAAAACCTGCGATCCGCTCGGTTCCCCGGGCCAGAATCTTGATGACCGAGGCCTCCGGCCGTTCGTCGTTGCGTGTTCGGTGGACCCGGATCAGTATCCGGTCCCCTTGTCGGGCCAACCTCATCCGGGATGCGGAAATAAAGGGATCCCGTTTGAGAGCCGGGGCGTCAACAGTGCTCGTGCAATGCGCCCCGAATCCGAATCCTCGGGGGTTCTGTTCAAGCACGGCTTCATAAAGAGGCGCATGCTTGCAGAGGGTGTATTCTCGTTTGCCGCTCTTTCTGACGAGGTTGTCGGCGATCAGGCGTTCAATTGCGGTTTCCAGATCGGTTTTTCCCGCCTGAGCATACCCTGACCCGACCATCAGGTCGTTAAATGTTGCCGGAGCGCCGTGCTGATACAGAAAGGCGAGAACATCGCTGTCGATCGTTACGGGAGATTCGGTTGACTTTCTCCGCTCCTTGAATCGAGGCCTCTGGGAACCTGTCTTGCTGGGGGATCTTTTCCTGGCCATCGGTATTTTTGATTCCCCCGCTATTTGTTTTTTGTTAGACTGATGCAGGATTATGACAATATCCTGCTTTGCATCTGTGTTCAGTGTAGCATAAGGCACGGAAGACAGGCAAAGAAATAAGATGGACAAGGGACTGAATGCCCCTTGTCCTGTTTTGCTTTTCCAAGTCGAATCAGGAGAATATGCGACGCATCCCCTTCGATCTTGAGGCGTATCGAAAACAGATGCAGACGTTGCTCGCCGGGTCCGTCGATGCATCGGTTTTCTGGGAAGCCCTTGATTTCGCTACGTCGGCGCATTTTGACCAGTGGCGTAAGTCCGGCGATGCCTACATCTATCATCCCTGCTCAGTAGCGAAAATCCTGGCTGAGGAGATGGATATCCTCCACCCCGAGATCCTTGCTGCCGCTCTTCTCCACGATACCGTCGAGGATGTTGAAGAGGTCACTGCCGAGGTGGTCGGGCAGAAATTCGGGGCCTATGTCCAGGCCATCGTTGAGGGCTGCACGAAGGTAACGCATGTTTCCGGCGACAGCCAGTTGGATCACCGCCGTACCCATCGCAAGATCTTTTCCGGAGCAGCGCTCAGGCCTGAAGTCATGCTGGTCAAACTTGCCGATCGACTGCACAACCTCCGCACCCTCAAGGCTCTGCCGGAGAGAAAACGGCAGCGCATAGCCGATGAGACCATCGATATCTATGCCCCGCTCGCCACGATCTTCGGCCTGTTCAATCTGAAGCGTGAGATGTACAACCTGGCCCTTTCCTATAAGTTCCCGAAGCAGGGGGCCAAACTCAAAGGGCATATCCGGCAGTTGACGAAGGATCCGATAGGCGGCGAGATCGTTGCGGAACTGCAGCGACAGGCTCAGGAATACCATGTCGTCTGTGAGGTGACGGTCAGAGTCAAGGAACTGTGGGCCTACTACGACATGAGCAACCGGTTGCTGCTCAAGCGGATCGACACGCCGATGGAAATCCTGATCGTCGTTGAGGATACGATGTCCTGCTACCAGGCTCTCGGTGTTGTCAGCCAGGCATTCCAGCCTATCCCACGGACCATCCGGGATTTTATCGCCAACCCGAAACCCACTGGATATCAGGGATTGCATGCCCGGGCCATCATCAAGGGACAAAAATTTCTGTTCAAGATCCGCACGAGGGAAATGGCCCACCGGGCTCAGCGCGGGTTGATTCGCAACTGGACCTCCAAATCGGGAAAACAGGGGCAGTTTATCAGGGAAATCCAAGAGATGTTCGATGTGTTGGGTTCAGAGGATTTCGTCTCGTATCGGGATGTCATTGCCGCCAGCGGCAAGAAGGAAATATATACCTACACTCCAGATGGAGACCTGGTCTGCCTGCCGTTCAGATCGACCGTGCTCGATTTTGCCTTCCGGGTTCATACCCAGATCGGTAGCACATGTCTCGGCGCGATGATCAGAAACAAGCGGGTCCCGCCTGATCATATCCTGCATGACGGAGATATGGTGAGGATTATTCGTGCCGATACCCCGGTCCACTTCGACCCCATGATCCTCAACGACTGCAAGACTCCCCGGAGCCGCGCCGAGTTGGCGAAGAGCTTCCGACTTCGGCGAAGGAAGGTGTCACAGGAAGTTGGTTACTCTCTCCTGCGCCAGGAGATGCTGCGGTATGGGATTCCGTTCGATATCCTTGCCGGTGATGGCTTTCAGAGCCTGTTGGGGAAACTTCCCGCCGAAAATGTTGAGGATATCTATATCCGCATCGGCGAGGGGAGGTTGCGACTGCGGGAGGTGATCGACCGGATCAAGGAAGATCTGTTTGGCGGAATCTCCCCGCTGGTCACTCCGACCGGGGCCTTTAACCGGATTGAACTGACGACGCTTGACCCGGTGTCGGTCAAGCTTTCATCCTGCTGCAAACCGAATCCGACGGCGAAGGATAACTGCGCCTTGCTGACGGAAAAGGGGCTGTCCGTCCATCACAAAAAATGCATCCGACTTCATGAGATCAAGTTCCAGCGTGAAGATGCGGTCAATATTACCTGGAAGTTGAGGGAAACCCCGGTTGTCAAACAGCAGGTCCTTTACCTTCTCAAGGCTTCTCGGCAGGAGGTGATGGATGTGGTGAGTGCCCTGCCGGAAGAGATGGAACTCGTCAACCTGAAAGTTCTATCCAGCTATTCATCCCTGCACCCTTCATGGGAAATGAACTTTTCCGTCCCCGATCTCCATGTCCTCTCGCGTGTCCTCCGAATTTTCGTGAGGTCGGCTATTCCGTTTGAGTTCTATCTCGAAAGCTAGCCAATCCTTCGGAATCCGGTTTTTCTACGGCGAGTCGACATCCTTTTCTGCATTCAGATTCTGTTTCCTGGTATAGTTGCTGAGCACCTGGGCCAGCATCTCAGGAAGATCGTTCTTCTGTCGTGAACTCCGGTTCAACTGGGTCAGCGTCTTGTCCAGGGTCAGGGGCTCACCCAGAAAGATGTGACGGAGAATGAGGGAAATAAGCCGAGTGATCGTGGTCAGGTTCGAAATGCGGGACTGCAGATGCTGGTCGCGATCGAAGGCCGTCGAGGCAAATATCTCGACCGGGTGGCCATCAAGCTCGCTGACGGACACATACCAGGTGTTGCGATCCCTGTCGGTTGTCCGGTAGCGGACTGCATCAAGAACGTCGGGCAATTCCCGTGCCTTCGTTTCCGCTGCAGGCTGGTTCCCATCAGCCTGACGGGCGTCGGATTTCGTTTCTGCCAGCTTCAGCAAACGCTCCAGGGCGCCGGGATTATCGATGACACCGGTGATGAGATCGCAGCATCCCTGGCAGAGCATCCTGGTGGCAAGCGGCAAAAGATCCTTGGTCTGGCCGCATCCGGCGCATCGGTCATGAGTTTTTTTTCGTGTCATTGTTCCAGTTACCGTCTGGGGCTGTTGATTGAATATATCGGCGCAGCAGATCGCTGAATCTTTCACCGGTGATTTCCCGGGCGCCGAGTCGCAGCAGATGCTGAGTGGTCATCTGGCAATCGATCAATTGAAAGGACCGTTTCCGGAGGCGGGCGACCAGGTGAATCAGGCCGATCTTCGAGGCATTGCTGATTGTTGAGAACATCGATTCCCCAAAGAAGACCCGGTCCAGCGCCACCCCATACAACCCTCCGACCAGGCCGCCATCGCTCCAGCATTCGACGGAGTGAGCATAACCGAGATCGTGCAGTCGAACATAGGCCTGTTGCATTTCTGTCGAAATCCAGGTTTCCCGTCGGGTGTCGGTCCGGATATCGGCGCACATGCCGATAACTTCGGAGAACGCCGCATCAACAGTGACGCGAATTCCAGTAGTTCGCAGGTATCGGGCCAGTCGTCGCGAAACCCGCAACTCGGATGGGAAGAGGACCAGGCGAGGCGAGGTGAACCACCAGAGAATCGGATCGCCTTCACCGTACCAGGGAAATATCCCGCGGCTATATGCAGCTATCAGTCTTTCCGAACTCAGGTCACCCCCGACAGCGACAAGGCCGCTTTCTTCTGCCAGCTCCGGGGGCGGGAAAAGGACCTGTTTGGATAAACGAAATACTGGCATTCCGCAGTATTACCTGCCTTTGTCGGCAAAGTCAACATGGCAGATATGGAAAGGTGTGAGCGAGAGACTTTATGTCCGGGAACCTCTATCATATCCTGTTGTCGGCAATGGCGAAGGAGTTCGGGTAGAAAAAGATGCGCCGGTCTGCATCGGGATGGTATAATCAATAATTTTTCAACAGACAATTCCCTGCACGATGATCAGGTGTGAGCACCTGTCCAAATCGCTTGGCAGGGATGGTCAATCACAATAATCCAAAGGCTCCAGGCATTAACGATATTCATGGATACACAAGAACTCCGCGAGAGTGAGCAGGTATCGATCAAACATTCTCCCTTCGGTGAATCTGCGGGAACCGAAAAATTTTTCTCCGGCGGGATGCGCCAGAAGGTTCTTGATGAGATGGAGAGCGCCCTGACCGGCGGAATTCCCATTGTGACACTGACCGGTGAGGAGGGAAGCGGCAAGACCGTATTGTGCCGGATGCTTGAGGACCGGATGAACTCCGCTTTTACCACTGTCTATTTCCCTCGGATGGTTGATTCGTTCGAGGACGTATTAAAGGCGATAGTCCGGAAACTGGGGCTAATCACTGATCCAGCACCCAGGAATAGAGCCGAGTTGCTGCAGAGCACCGTATCGCACCTGCATGACCACAACCTCCGTGTAGTGCTTATCTTCGATGAAGCCGAGCGTATTTTTCTCGCCACCTTGGAGCGGGTTCGCAAGATGCTCGACCTGGCCAACGAAAGCGGAATCTTCGTCCAGATGGTCATGGCCGGTCGCAGCGGTCTCCATGATAATTTCAGGAATCTGGCGTTGTGCAATTTCCAACCGGCCGAGGAAAGGCACTTCTCCCTCGAGCCGCTGACGGAAGATGAGACGTACGAGTATCTCACTTCCGTCATGCATGGCGAAGCGCCGGAGAAAAGATCGCTTTTCAGCCGCAAGGCAGCTGCGGCTATTTTTGCTTCGAGCCAAGGTAGTTTCGGAGAAATCAACCGCCTGGCCGATGAGTTGTTGGTTAAAACCGAAGGTGGGGACAAACTCGACTCTGTTGAAGATATTGGACTGGAGAAGAAAGTCGGGCAGGACAAGCCGCGTCGACGATTGCAACGTTCCGCTGTCGCAGAATCGAAATTTACGCTGAATTGGCGGTACCTGGTATGGGGAGGTGGTGCGATCTGCATTGCTCTGGCCTTTTTTCTGTTTCGTCCGGAGGGGAAAACGGTCGGGCCTCAGGTCGAAGTGGCTCAGGACCCCGAGATCTCCAACGTCCTTTCAAAACCTGGAGCAACGGAGCGGGTTGAGCCCGACGCCAGGGTCATAGAGCAACAAGGCCCGGAGAAACAGGAAAACAAAGAAGCCCCTGTTGCCCATATCGCTGAAAAAAAACAGCGGGACCAGGAGTCGATTTCGACTCCAGCTCCTGAAACTGTGGAGTCGGCACCAGCGGCATTTTCGACTTCCGCCGAACCGGCGGTTGTGTCGAAGCCGCAGTCGCCGGAGACTCCTGCTACTGAATCCAGAACTGAAGCAGAGGAAAAGAAACTGCTGGCAGCTTCGACTGCAGGCCCTCCCGAACGGGAGGCGGAGAAAGAGGAAAAGCTGCCGGCTGCGCCTGTTGAAACTAATCGGCGACTCGAACCTGTTGTAGAGACGGCGGCGGAAGAGTCAACCACGGTCGATTCGGTATCGCAGAGTCAGCCGGCACGGCAGGAAGTCACCGCTGTTGTCGATGAAGCCGATCAGCCTGCGGCTGCAATCGATGAAACTCCGATAGTTCGTCAAACCATCAAGGCTCAGGAGGTCATCAAGCACAAAGAGGAGCTTGAGTCTGCAGTTCGTGAGACTATTGCCAGTCAGCCGGTCAAAATCCTGAAGCAAGAGGAGCCTGATGTCTTTGATATGCCGGCTGCCCCGACTACGATCAGGGCGATTGAGCAGAAGAAAGAGTTGGAGTTGGAGCCTGGCCCGGCAGTTTCGGCCGAACAGAGCCCTCAGGCGGCGGAACCGGAGAAGGTTGCGGTACTGGCATCGGAAAAACCAAGGAAGACCGAGAGCGTTGATACTATCTACACCAGTCGGGTGGCTGCCGGCGCCTCATGGCTGTCAGGGCTTAAGGATGATCGCTATACGGTTCGCCTTATGGTCATAACATCTGGTGATGCGGAGAAAAAACTGAAGGCGATGCTGGGCGAAAAACAATACCGGGAGCAGGCGGACAAATTCTACATTTTAAGGAGAGAATCAAACCCCGGTGTACAGTACGTGTATTATGGCGAGTATCCGACGATGACCGCTGCCCGCAATGCCAGAAACACTATCCCGGAATTTCTTCGCGGATACAAGCCATATGCGATGTCGGTCAAAGGGGCAGTGCAGCGGGCGCAGCAGGAAGAATAGGGATTCTCCCTTCGCGTTGTCGTGTGGCGGGGGAAAAACTCAAACTTTTTCAACAATCAGACTGCCAATCGAGTATCCGGCGCCGAATGAGCAGATGATGCCCTTATCGCCCGAGGCCAGATCGTCATGGTATTTGTGGAAGGCGATGATCGATCCGGCTGAGGCGGTATTGGCATATTCATCGAGAACGACCGGCGCCTCAGCGGTTCCCGCATCGCGACCGAGCAGGTGGCGGATGACGAACAGGTTCATGTTGATGTTGGCCTGGTGCAACCACAAGCGCTTGATCTCTCCGATGTCGATCCTTTCTTTCTGCAACTGCCCATCTATCAGCGTGTAGATCAGCGGCAGCAATTCCTTGAACACCTTACGGCCCTGCTGGGCGAAAAATTGATCGCGTTCGAAAAATCGCTCCAATGTGATGTCGGGTTCGGCTTTGGTGAGGAAGTTTACGCTGGTCCTGATATTATTGGAGAAATACGTTTTCAGTTGCCGGTCGGTGATCCGAAAACGATGTGTTGCCGTCGATGTTTCCTCAAGTTCGAGGATGCATGCCGTGGCGACATCGCCGAAGATGAAGTGGCTGTCGCGATCACGGTAGTTGATCTGGGGGGAGGCGAATTCAGGGTTGACCACCAGCGCACAGCGGGCGGAGCCGGACAACAGGGCATCCATCGCGGTAGAGATGGCGAAGGTGGCAGTCGAGCAGGCAACGGTCATATCGAAGGCGTAGCCTGAGCAGCCGAGTATTGCCTGAATCTCAACCGCCACTGCAGGCCAGGGCCGTTCCGACGTCGAAGCGCCGCATAACACCAGATCTATGTCTGCCGGCTGCTTTCCAGCCCTTTCGATGGCCTCTTTGGCTGCGGCAACGGCCATTCCGGCGCTAAAAGACTGGTCGTTTTCATCACGTCTGGGAATTATGGGCATCATTCGTTCAGGGTCGAGAATTCCGTCCTTGACCATGACATAGCGCCGTTTTATCCCCGAGGCCTTTTCGATGAATTCGCTGCTTGAATGCGGCACGGCGGCGATTTCGCCGCGCTCTATGGCGCCTTTGTGTCTGTCGTTATGGGCATCGGCATACGAGTTGAAGGCGGCGACCAACTCGTCATTGGTAATGATATGAGTGGGGGTGAACAGACCTGTCCCGCTGATGACGACTGAACGCATAGAGCAATCCTTCTCGTGGAATCTGAAATGTGATGGTTTGAATCGAGTAAGCCCAGGCATTAAAATGGATTTACAGTGTCGACGATCGTAAAACTTTTTCCGTCCCATTTCAATCTTCTTTCGGAAAAGGAGGGGCGAAAGCACAATTCGCTCCATGGCCGGATCACAGAGGGCCGGACCAGCGGAAGGAAATGATCTGAACGGAAATCGGCAGAAGAGATCTACTTTTCGGAGACCGATGGTTGAGAGAACGGAGATGTCGTTATTCGCCGTAGATCATTTTGCGGGTCATGCCGCCATCCACAATATAGTTCTGGCCAGTGATGAAGCCAGCCCCCGTGGAGACCAGGAAGGAAACTAAAGCGGCTATATCTTCAGGTGTTCCTACTCGTCCGACAGGATGTTGAGTATGATCCTGAACTGTTAACAGCGGCTTGGCCCACCGGGACCTTTTTTGCCAGTTATCGACGGCAATCCATCCCGGGCTGATGCAGTTGACCCTGATTTCCGGGCCAAGGCTGACGGCCAGGGCGTGCGTCAAAGCGACGATACCACCTTTGCTTGCAGAGTAGGCCTCGGTGTTCGCCTCCGATTGCAGAGCTCGAGTCGAGGCGATATTGACGATTGTGCCACGGACTTTCCGTAGTAGCGGAACGGCATGTTTACAGCAAAGAAAAGTGCCAGTAAGGTTGGCGGCTATCACTTGATCCCACTGGTCCAAGGTAAGGGTTTCAATCGCCGGAGCGTTAGGGGTGGCGATACCGGCGTTGTTGACCAGAATATCAAGCCTGCCGAAAGCAGTCGAGACTGTCTGCATCAGATCGGAGACCTCCGACTCTTTGGAGACATCTCCGGCAAGAGGGGTGACCGCCGAGGCAAACTCTGTCCCGATCTCTTCAATCGCTTCCCGATCCTTGTCGAATATCACCACGTGCATTCCATCTGACACAAGCCGGGCAGCGATACCTCTGCCGATACCCTGTCCCCCGCCTGTGACAACGGCAATCAACTGCGAGGTGGGTTGTTGCCGGTGTTTATTGAGAGTCATTCAGTCAAGTCCTTAAAAATTGGATTCCAACCAGATTCATGGAGTATAAATTCTCAACTTTTGCTCTTTGCCCCTGGTACTGTGAAGGTCGCTATGGGCAACAAGGCATACGCTTCGGTTCATGCAACTTTGTTTGAGCGTAGCACATTTTTTGGCAAGGCTCTACCGATTCGCTCTGTACCAACCTTATCGGACACCGGTTCAGTTTGTTCTCTATGGCAGATGGTCGAGGTTTGTTATCGAAGTTTCATGGCGCTGCAACGCCAGAAATAAAGGCTGAAAGAGGATAATTGGTCAAAGCGTCCGATTTTGGTCGTATCAAAGATCAGATAATCAGTCAAAAACCACGATCAGATAAAGTAAGTGCGGCGCTATGAAGGTCGAAACATAAGAAAAATACGGCTTCAGGAAAAGATGTCGCTTCTGGATGACTATTTAAAAAAAAATATGTATAAAGGCATAACTCACTGAATTCGTATAAATATGCGATGCCGATTTGTCAGTTGCATGGGCGAAATTGAAAATATGCTTATATAACAGGCAGTAATCGAATTGTTTATATGAAACTTCTCTCTTCCTATGAATCAATGTTGGATAATTTCCTGTTCTCGCATTGATCACCGATCCGGTTCAATGATCGTCAGTGCTGCAATTGCCTTGGCTGGACGATGGGGTACTCTCAGTTTTATATCCGTAGTCTCTTGCGAGCTGACAATTCGTTGTGCCGGTGTCCAGCCGGTCATGTTAGATCCCGCGCTCTCTCGCTTCAGTTCAATTTGCGACCTCATGACAATTGCAACAGCTGCCGAAATCCCTCTCCCAAAACAACTATTCTGCTACCGGTACCAGCTGAAATCCCATGGCTTGTGCCTGGTGCCTTAAAGCACGGAGGCTTGTGCGTTTCCGACTCTTGAGATACCCCTCTCCAAGTTCCCGATACCGTTCGCCATGCTTGATGATCTGGAACAGCGCCTTGACCAGCCGATGCGCGATCGCCACGATCGCCTTCTTGGCGCCACGCCGTGATTTCAAACGATGATATTTGTCCTTGAAGTAACTCCCCTTGGTCTTCACCGCAGCCCAGGCAACTTCGACCATGATCGTTTTGAACGGGTGCTTCTGTACCGCCGTCCTTCCGCTTCTTCGTTTCCCGGCACTCTCATTGTTGCCAGGGCACAATCCTGCCCAACTGGCAAACGAGGCGGCATCGGTAAAGCTGTCCAGATGGTAGCCGACTTCACTGATAATCATCTGGGCGCTTCGTTCACCGATTCCGGGAATCGCCGCCACACGACCGAGCAACTCGTCGTGATCCTTCATCAGCAACTGCAGACGATCGGAAATCATGCCGATCTCGCTTTCCAGGATAGTGATGATCCGCATCAACGAACATAGTTGAAACCGATGATGTCCTTCAAAATATCCCTGGATGCTGCGATACAACTCCGCCGCCTTGGCCCGTAATCGTCCACAGGCCAAGCCGGCAACTGCCTGTTCGGAAAAGCTGCTGGCAGATTCATCACATAACTGCTCGATCAGCCGCCGGCCTGTCTTGCCGAACAGGTCCGAGACCACCGAGGCAATCTTTATATTGGCCGTCTCAAAGAGCTTGTGTACGCGCTTCTTGTAATCGCTCAGCGACTCGGTAACCTTACGCCGCTGGCGGGACAGTTCACGCCACTGGCGAATATCCTTTGACGGAATGAAACTCCCTCGCAGCAAGCCATGCTTCAGCAGGCTGGCCAACCATCGGCTGTCCGCAATGTCGGTCTTGCGTCCCGGAACATTCTTGATATGCCGGGCATTGACCACAATCACCTCCAGGTGGTGCTCAAGAACATTGTGCACTGGCCGCCAGTAGACACCCGTACTCTCCATTGCCACAATCGGGCACTCGCTTCCCCGCAACCATTCCCTGAGTTTGATGAGTTCATCGGTAAACGTTGCAAATTCCCTGATCTCCGATGCTTCTCGTCCCTGCTCGTCAATTTTCATCAGACAAGCAGATATTTTCTCCTTATGCACATCCAATCCGCAACATACCGGGTGAATAATCGCGATCGCTGCGTTATCTTGTCTCTGAGTCATAGCTATCCTCCTTTTTGATTGAATTTAACGGGTTTATTCAAAAGGATGCATGATAGCTATGACTCACTTCCGATTTCAATACTCAAGTTTCATGCTTCGTTGTGACTTCTTGGTCATGGGGGTTAGTCTCAACTTCAATACCCTCAGGCCTTTTAAATCATGGAAATTACATCGTCTAAGAAGCTTTGGAATCTGGACAGAAGTTCGGATGTGAATGACATTGAAAAAAGACGAAAGAAAATCCTCCGGTCCAACCTTATAAATTCCTTAAATAGGATCAATTTTAAAAACGGTGATGTCGTTTTTAAATTTAAGCATAAAAAATATAATAATTACATACTACTAAAGGCTAAGCCGCAAACATGCAACAACACCTTCCTGGAATGCCTGTGGTCGGATCCAGGCCGTATAAAGAGCAAATGGAAGCTGTATGATCTGGAGGGCTTCAGTTTTAACGATGGTTTGAACCAGGTTGAGGTTCAAGCGCAGCTTGTCGACTACAATGATGATGGTCTCATCGTTGAACTGCCTGAATATTCTTATGGGATGCAGTTGCGTGCTGTAAAAAGGCATCTTTGCAAAGAAGTCACAGCTCAGATCAGCCAGGAAGGAGTCGTGGTTACCGGCAGACTGATCAATTTTTGTGCCGAATCCTTTGCCGTCAAGTATCTTACCAAATCAACTCCAGCTAATCTTGAAATTAACACGGAAAATTCAGCCAACATTGTGTTGATGCACAAGGGAGAATTTATCTTCTCCGGAAAATGCACGATCATTCGGCATGAAAAACATGCCAATGAGTCAATTCTGGTTTTCAGGCCTGAAAAAGATACTATCAGAAAGAAGAAATTTAATGAGCACCGTACAGAACGATTGGTCCTTTCGCCCCTTCCTAACTTGGTTTTTTACCATCCATTGATTCAGAAAAAGATATCACTCGGATTAAACGACATTTCAGCTCTTGGCTTTTCTGTGGAAGAGGATAGTGAAAATTCAATTCTGCTGCCCGGGTTGATAATACCGGAATTGAAAATCGAACTCATACATGGCATGTCTATTTGCTGTAAAGCGCAAGTTATTTATCGTATACCCAAAGATGATGTAGTCAGGTGTGGGATGGTGATTCTTGATATGAAGATGCAAGATCATATCAAACTCTCATCTTTGATCCACAAAGCAAAAAACAGATATTCTTATATTGACTGTACCAACATAGACCTCGAAGCACTGTGGGATTTCTTTTTTGATACCGGTTTTGTTTATCCTTCAAAATACATGCATATTGCAGAACAAAAAGATAAATTCCTATCTGTTTATAAGAAACTTTATAATGAAAATCCTGAAATATCTCGATATGTAATTTATCAAGATAAAGGAAAGATATACGGCCATGTCGCCATGCTCAGGTATTACCAAAAAACATGGCTTATCCATCATCATGCGGCTGTAAAATCAACAAAAAATAGAGCTGGTTTAGTCGTCATAGAACATATAATGCAGTATATAAATGAAATTCATTCACTACCATCGGCAAAGATAAATTATATTGGGATATATTTTAGGCCAGATAATCGTTTTGCAAAACGAGTTTTTGAAACAACTATACGTGCTTTAAATGATATTAAAAAAAGCTCTATTGATGAGTTTGCTTATTTTTATATACATAATAATATGGCAACTACTGCCTATTCAGGATCCTTAAGTTTATGCGAAACCGATCTGGAAGAATTGGAAATATTTCAGAATTGGTATGATGAAGTTTCTGGTGGGCTATTAATTAAAGCCCTTGATCTCGATCCGGAAGCACATTTGATTGATGAATCAATCTGTAAAGATTATGTCAAAGCGGGTTTGAAAAGAGAAAAGAAAATTTTTTCTCTCAAAAAAGACGACGAATTGTTGGCGATATTGATTGTTAATATATCTGATTTTGGGCTGAATATGTCAGAATTGACAAATTGCATTCAGTTCTTTGTCTTAGATCAAAGCCAACTTAATAGACACTCTTACAATTTTGCAATTGAAAAGATTGTTCAATTTTACGAATACACGACTGTTCCTGTATTGTTATATCCCAAATCTTTTGCAGAAAAACATCAATTGCCATTTGATAAAACCTATTTCCTTGGTTTGCTCAATTTAGATTATTTGAACGAATGTTTAGATGTTTTCCTTGGAATAATTACTCCTAAAAAATCTGATATATTTTATTCAAATATTGTTAAGCGTTTGAATAATCTTCAAGATTAAAAGTATTTAAAATGCTTGATAATTACGATGAAAATAAACCTCTGTATGGCAGCAGAGGTATTTCCGTCTATTTAAAACTTATCAAACAAAAGTACAGCCATGTCAATATAGTTGAACTTCTAAAATATGCTGAGATGGAATTGTATCAGATTGAAGATAAAGGACATTTTTTCAGTCAAAGACAGATAAATCGTTTTTACGAAAAACTTGTGGAGTTGACCGGTAATAGAAAAATCGCCCGTGAGGCAGGTCGTTTTGCATCTTCACCTGAATTAGAAAGTTTGCTTGGAAGATCAGTTATTAGTCTGATCAGTCCTGTTAAATACTATGAAATACTTGGTAAATATGCACGGGCGATAACAAGGTCCTCGAAATATGAAGCTAAAATATTAAGTTCTAATAAAGCTGAAATAATCGTCACCCCATATCCTGGAACGAAAGAAGAACCTTTTCAATGTGAAAATAGAATTGGTTACTGGGAAGCAACATCAACATGGTTCAAACTTAAACCTCCTCAGATAAGCCACCCTGAATGCATCTTCAAAGGAGGCAAGGCCTGTCGTTACATAGTTTCTTGGCCTAAGTCACCGGTTACAATTTTAAAAACACTTCGGAATGTCACAGTAGGCTTATTCTTCCTTTTATGCGCAGTTTTTCTCTCTTTTGCGTTTTTAAATAATTCGGCACATTTCACGTACTCGACTTTTATCTTCCTGTATGCAGGTGCTATCACATCGATTCTGTTGATTAATCTGTTTCTGAACAAAGCTGAAACCAGAAATTTGATGGAAACCATAATCTTGTTGAGAGACTCTTCCGATGAACTTACTGAGCAGATTGATATTAATTATGAGAATTCGATGCTCATTAACGAAATCGGTCAAGCTCTTGCGAGACAAAGCGAAATTGAAGCGTTGTTCACCGAAATTATAAATGTATTGCATAGACGCCTTGACTATGACCGAATTTTGATCATGTTGGCAACGCCTGATAGGACTAGACTCAATTATAAAGCTGGATTCGGGTATCAGGAAGATCAGGAAAAAATTCTAAATAAATTGTCCTTTCATTTGGATAACCCTGGATCAAAGGGAATTTTCTATGTTTCGTTCAGAGACAGAATACCAATTTTGTTAAACGACATTCATGAAATAAAGGATGATCTTTCTAAACGCAGTCTTGAATTTGCCTTGAAGATGGGGGTTAAATCCATGATTTGTTGTCCGATCATTTATGAAGAAGAATCATTAGGAATTCTTGCCGTTGATAACATTATAAGCAAGCGACCCCTGGTACAGAGGGACATGAATTTACTCATGGGTGTTGCATTGCAAATTGGGTCGCGGTTGCAAAATATCAAACTGGAATCTCAGATACGCCAGATTCAGAAAATGGAGGCAGTCGGCAATCTGGCAGGTGGAATTGCGCACGATTTCAACAATATCCTGACCACAATCTTGGGCTATAGCCAGATGATAAATTTGAAGCTTAATTCTGAGGATCCGATTTTTAAAATGGCTGAGAGTATCCATCATGCCGGTCTTAAAGCTTCAGGTCTCACAAAGCAATTACTGATCTTTAGTCGGAAACAGGCAATGGAAACGAAGGTGACAAACCTCAATATAATTGTAGAGGACATGTCCAAGATGCTCACCAGACTCATTGGTGAAGATATCCAGATTAAGACTTTTTTGTCGAATAAAATAGGCAGCATCATGGCTGATGCCAGTCAAGTTGGGCAAATACTGATGAATCTTGTGGTCAATGCACGAGATGCCATGCCCCATGGAGGGAGTCTGATTATTGAAACGAGTGATGTTTTTATTGATAGTAAATATGCTCAAAGAGGGAAATTTCTAAAAGAAGGATATTATTCTATGCTCAGTGTTACCGATTCTGGTGAAGGAATTGATCCTGAGTCAAGAGATAAAATATTCGAACCTTTTTATACCACGAAAGAAGTAGGGAAGGGAACCGGTTTGGGCTTGGCTATCGTGTACGGCATTGTCAAACAGCATAACGGTCATATCGATCTCTATAGTGAGTTAAACCATGGAACCTGCTTTAAAATTTATTTTCCGATCGTCAAACAGGAAATTGAAGCGACAACTATAGAGGAGAGTCTGGAATTAGCCCATGGCAATGAAACCATTTTAGTTGTTGACGATGACGATTCGATCCGCAAAATGATTGTCGATACCCTTCAGCCTCTCGGGTACACGACGCTGGCAGCTTCTTGCGCCACGGAGGCTCTTGAACTCAGCAAACTATCAAAAAATAAAATAGATCTGATCTTGAGCGATGTCATCATGCCGGGTATGAACGGTCCCCAGTTAGTAGAGGCGATCAAAGAGGATCAACCTGATATACACGTCATATTGATTTCCGGTTATACAGATAATGCGATAACACATCTAGGGGCTCTTCAGAATAATTATACCTTATTGAACAAGCCCTTGATGCCAACCTCTATTGCCATGAACATTAGGAATGTTTTGGATAAAAAGAATAGTAATTTGGCCGAAACTGCAATTGAAAAAATTGACCATGGGGGTTGACATGCATGGGAAAACGATGTGTTTAACTGCCGGCACGGCGATTCTTGTTGTAACGGAGGCCGCTTTTGCATCCGGTTACCGCATACCTGAACAATCCATCAACGCAACGGCTCTCGGCAGTGCCTATGTAGCGAATGCCAATTATGCCGATGCCGCCTATTACAATCCAGCAAACATGTCCTGGTTGAGTCCTGGGGTGAAGATGGAGGGAGGCGTCTCCTATATCAATCTGCCTAGCATAACCTATGAGGATTTCAGGAGCCCTGCTTTCAGCGGAACATCCGAAAAAGAAAATTTCCTTCTGCCAAATCTCCATATGGTTTCGCCCGATTACAACAACTTCCGTTTTGGTCTCGCTTTTGTCATTCCTGCCGGACTGACCAAGAGATGGGAAGATCCATTTCCGAGCACGTTTGCCAATAAATTCACTATGACCGTGGTAGAAGCAAACCCCACCGTATCCTATAAAGTGAACGATATGTTTTCGTTGGCATTTGGCGCGCGGGCTGTCTACAGCGACGCGACTGTCAGGAGTGCCGGGAACATAGTGGCCGTTCCTGCAGGCGGACTCGGGGGAGGGTTGCCGGCTACCCCTGAGTATACCTATATCAGCAGAGACATGGACGGAGATACAACCGAATACGGGTATAATCTTGCGCTGTCGGTCAAACCTAACGACAAATTGGCCCTGGCGGCAACCTACCGTTCGGAAATCGATCTGGACATGGACGGTTCCGGAGTCCTGTATTCTTCCAGCAGTTATTTCAACGGACTCTTCCCCTCTGGATTTTACCAGGGACCCGGCTCTGTTTCAATTCCTCTGCCGGCGGTTCTTGCACTGGCAGCCTCGTATTCCATTGATAAATCGACCTTTGAATTTGTCTACGAGCGAACGTTCTGGTCGGCAAATGAATCTCAGGATTTTTCTTACCCTGCCAGCCTTGGCCACCCGGTTCTTTCGGCAGCCTTCGATAATCCAGTCGTGAAGGATTGGGATGACGTCGACGCCTTCAGGCTTGGCTACACGTATCTGTGGGATGATCGGCTGACGTTGATGGGTGGTTTCGGTTTCGATGGCAATCCGATCCCGGATGAGACGCTTTCTTTTGATCTCCCGGATTCCGATGCCTGGTTCGCGTCATTCGGAGTCAGGTACAATTGGCGACAGCAGTGGTCTGTTGGGGCGGCATATCTGCATGCCTGGAAGGAGGATAGGACTGTACTCAACAGCACTCTCAATGGAGAATTTTCCGGTGCGGCAAGCCATTGTCTGAGTCTATCGGCGTCCTATCAATTTTAAATCTGCCGACAGAGAAGGACGCGAATTCGTTGCGTATCCACCCGGCGGGGTGGATACGCGGGAGGATCACACCTTGGCTCCTTTCGAACCCCTGCACAGGATGAGCGGTGTGTATGCGAATCGCCTCGGGTCGGAAAGGAACGCCAGGGTCTCCTGGTAAAACTCTTCATACCCGCCTTGATAGTCGTCGAATTGAAACTTGATCTTTTCGGGAACGATTTCTATCTTTTTCAACATGTTGAAGACTTCAAGTTCTTTGGCCTTGCCGAATGTGACTCGATAATTTTCCACTCTGACATCGATATCTTCAAATCCAAGATCATAGACGATGGAATACAGCTTTCTGCCGATGAAGGGATCGAAATCCGTTTTTTCTTCCACTTCCTTCATGATTTTCTTGAGAGTATGTTCCAGCCGTTCGGGAATCCCGTAATAATTGAAGGGATTGTGATCCAGATCGACCAGACAGATGATCCCTCCCGGTTTCAAGCATCCGGCAAAATTTTTCACCATCGAAGAACTCTTGGAGAGATAGTATTCCAGGACGAAGCGAACCCAGATGAAATCGAATTGGCCCAGATGACCGAGTGGTTGTGTCAAATTTCCCTGAATGAAATCGATTCCTTTTCTGCCGTATTTTTCCTGCGCGTAGACAAGTCGAGCGGCTGAACCGTCAACTCCGACCACTGTCCCTCCCGGTTGGACCAGATCGTACAGCAGGGAGGTGACCTTTCCCGAACCGCAACCAAGATCGGCAACCCGCATTCCTGGTTTGATTCCCGCCCATATGGCCTGACGGGTGATGGTCTCCGCATCGATTTTGACATCGAGTCGATGGGATTCTCCTTCGCTTTCCATGAGGTAATTATCTTGCAGCATCGTGGAACATAATCCTCGAACCGTGATTTTTCATCGGTGTGGTTCGCCGCCGAATGATGCCGGCAAATCCTTCCTCTGAAAAGCACGCTCTCATTGTGATAGAAGGTGTTTGAAAATATTTTCAAGGTCGAAATAATCAATTCTCTTGGGACACTGACCGTGTCGTGTACAACAAACTAAAAATGATATTTTAGCAATGATCGTTCTGCATAATTGTTGTTTGCACAAGAAAACGACAGCGGATCCATATGAAATTCGCAGAAAAGATATCATGATTGCCGGGAAATACAATCAAGTTTATCGTCCGTGGCCAAATGGCCAGTGGTTCGCTTGACTTTGAATGGCAGGATTCGCTTCAGTTCGGAACAAAATGAGTTGGTGGGGTAAGGAGGGGAATCAATCCCGAGAATTTGATCTTCCCGGGATTGATTTCTGAAATAAACACGTTGGAAGTCTCGCAGAGACATTGAGGATATAACAATCACCGCGATCTATGTAAGGGCTGTTCGTTCGTCATTTGTTGCCATTGCCGTTACCATTTCCGCCGCCGTTGCCGCCGCCGTTTCCGCCGCCGTTGCCGCCGCCGTTTCCACCGCCGTTTCCACCGCCGTTTCCACCGCCGTTGCCGCCGCCGTTGCCGTTGCCATTACTTCCACCATTGCCGTTACTTCCACCAGTCCCGTTGCCGTTACTGCTCCCGCTGCTCCCTGAGCTGCCGATGGACGTACTTGAGGTGGCGGATGAAGCTGCGGCAGTCAGACCGGTGCCTGGCTCGTGGATCTGGGCCCTGTCGCCTTTGGCGCTGGTGTCAGTCGATGTGGCGGCGGACGTCAAGCCGGTGCCTGGCTCATGGATCTGGGCCCTGTCACCTTTGCCCTGCCCCCTGGTCGCGCCGGCGCCGATACCCCTGGCGGGTGTCGTGGTCGGATCTGTGGGTTCTGTTTCTGGATCGAGGGTGACAGGTTGAGTTGCGATGGTCTGATTCCGATGTTGATTCCGATGCTGATTGCGATTTTGATAGGTGTCGATATCCGCGATCGGATCATCGATGGTTACATCGATCGCGGTTTCTGGTTCTGTCGCGATATCTTGATTCTTGCTATGACCACGTCCAAGCGTGGAAGGGTGTACCCCCAGTTCCTGGGCGATATCTCCCCATCCCATCCCGGCACTGCGCATGGATTGGATGTCTGCCGCCGTGGTACCGGAGACCTCGGCTACGAGATCGGTATACGCCAGTTCGGCGTCTTCAAGATTTTGCTGGGCGATACCAAGCGAAAAGGCCTCGCCTGACGTTGTAATGCCATCCTCTTCGATTTCATCCTGCAACGCCTCGACCGCTGTCTGGGCAGCGTTCAATGCCTGCTCGGCACTCTGTACTGCAGGGTTATTCATGGTGTACTGTTCGGCAACCTGGGCCGCATGTGCCGCCTGGGCCGGGTTGGCATAGTAACTGCTTTCCACGGTCGAATCGACGACCTCGTCGGCTGCCAGTGCCGGCGTCGCCCCGGCGCTCAGGCCGACAATCACACCTGAGACCAACATCGCCCGTATGGCTGATTTCTTATACCGTTTGAGTGTGTTCATATGGTGCTCCTCTGTTGTGTTGACGGTTGCGTGAAGAGGAATAGCCCTGTTTTCAACTCACGTTTTTCTCCTGTGCCGGTTTGGACCGGGGCTGCCTCGTCGAACCAGCTGGTCTTGATCGGTAGTGCCCGATCTTCGCCAAGGATCGAGTGGATCTGCTGCTTCAGTTCTGTGGCGATGGTCCTGCTTTTTTGCAGGTCGTTCTGATAAAAAACGACGAGATGCAGTTCGCCGCTCAATGGCCGGCGGAGGGAGGGAACCAGCCGCTCCAGTTCGCGTTGCCGGGCCGGTGGCGACGATCCGAGCAGGATGGCCTGATTAACAACCACTTTCCGGCCGCCGATCATGCAGGTCTGATAATCGAACACCCCCAGCCGCTGCAGATGATCGACCGCCTGGTAGGCCCATCGCCCCGACCGAAATTGATCGAGGTAGCTGAGAAAGGCCAGCCGCTCGCCTTCCTGGTCGTTCAGGTGATGATAGCTGGTCGCCCGGTTGTACAGGGCCGTCTGGTCCTGCGGGTTGAGGCGCAGGACCTTTTCGTATTGGTGCAGAGCGCCATGGTAATTGCCACTGTCGGCGAGGTTGTGGGCGAGGTTGAGCAGGAACAGGGTCGAGTCGATTCGCGGGATACCTGCAGCCTGGAAATTCTGCCGGTCCTCGATCGGAACCGCCTCAGAGCTGAGGAAAATATCCGACAAATCGTCAAGGTTGTTCGACTTTTGTCTCGACAGAGTCTCGTCGGAGGAAAAATCGATAGCGTACGCACCGGCCTGATCTTCAAGCGAATCCATGCCGATCCGATTATCAGTCCAGGAATTGCCGGCGGCGGTTTCCATACCGGTCGATTCGACCTGGAGGGCGGTTTCTCCCGTCTTCTGCCTGGATTCCACTTCGGTGCCGAGCCAGAAGGCGGCAGCGATCATCGCCACAACAGCTCCGGCCTTCATCGGCATCGGAGCAGGCAGCATCAATCTGTCCCACCAGCTTTTCAGTTTGAATGCGATGCCCTCCGGTCGGTTGCCCAGGGGGAGGCTGGCGATGATCCGTTGCTGCAGTCCAGGCGGCACATCGTGCTCAGGATGCCTTCGCAGCAGCATTTCGATTTTTTCACTATCGAAAGAATCCTTGTTCATGGGTGTTTATCTCCTGCATGATTTTCTGCAGTTGTTCCAATCCCCGTTTGATCCGCATTTTGACGGCGCTCTCGCCTATCCCAAAGATTGCGGCCACTTCCTTGATCGGCTGTTCGTGGCGATAGCGCAGGAGCAGGATCTCCCGGGTCTCGGCCGGGATCGACTCCATGGCCTGCTCAAGCAGCTCTTCCTGATCACGGTCCTCAAGACGTATCGCTGGATTACGATGTGCAGTGTGAGGGGTATGCAGTGTTTCGCTCGAGGGTATTTTTGTCTGTATCCGCGTTCTGGCCCGGCTCCAGTCGTTGGCCACATTGATTGCCAGCTTATAGAGCCAGGAAAACAGGCTCCGTTCGGGACGGTAGCTCGACAGCCGGTTGAAGGCTTTGAAAAACACATCCTGGGTGAGATCGGCAGCATCAAGTTCATGACGGGTGTACCGGAACATGAGATTATACACAGGCTTTTGATACCTGGATACGATCTCTGCGTATTGCTGTGTTCTCCCGGTCAGGACTTCTGCGACAATCTCTTCGTCTGTGCGATGCATCCTGCCAGGATAGACTGTTGAGGTGGATGGTTGGAGTACGCTGTTAACCGAAATACGATTGGTGAGGGTGGAAAGTCACATCGGAGAGGTGGAAAAGTTCTCAAATCATCATCTTTTTCCTGTCTCTGTTTCTCAATTTGATCGGTTTTGCCGGTACTTGAGAAAGAAGGAACACCGTGGAATCATCGATCGTGGTGCGAAGGCCGAGGAAGGTCCGTTTTTCCGGGACATTGAACCAGCTGATCCGTATACGGTCATCGACGACCAGGAGTGGAAATTCCCTCTCGAGATAACGTTTGATTGCGAGGGCCCTGGCTCGTGCGAGGGTCTCGTCGTTTTTCCGGTAAACGATGATATCGAGTGGGCCCGATTTCATATTGACGGCAATGGCTCCGATCGTGTCGAGAGTGGCCAGGTCGGATCGGGTCAGGTCGGCGCTGGAGGGAGCGTATGCTATGGCCGGAAGGGTGACGATGCGGTGGCCGAGGCGATGGTTGCGATAGGAAAAATTCTTGAGACGATTGAGATGCTCGACTGCGTTGGCGGCGAGGATTCCTGTGGAATGTGATTGAAGATAGAGCCTCCACGCCTGCCGTTCCGCGGTCCTGCGTTGCAACTGGTGGTAGACGATGGCCCGGTTGTAGAGAGCCTGCTCGTTGTCGGGTTGGAGCACAAGGGCGCGTCTGTAGCAGTTCAGCGAAGGTTGAAATTTCTTCGACTTGAGATAACTGTTGCCGAGATAGACGAGGGCCTGGATGTGGTCCGGGTGAAGTTGCAGCACCTTTGAATAGCTGACCTGCTCCTCAGGCAGATTTCCGCCTTTCCCATAGGCGACGCCGAGCCACAGCAGATAATCGATGTTGTTTCTGGTGAGGATACTTGCTTTGTTAAGATGGGCCACGGCCTGGTCGGGCTCATCCAGGGCAAGGAGGACTCGCCCGTAGGAGTAATGTGCGGAGGGGTTGGCAGGATTTTCCGCAATGACCTTTTTCAAGGTTGCCGCTTCACGATGCAGTTCGGTCCGTGTCAGTTGCTGCTGTTTCTGTGGTCTCGATTGGAGGAAACTGCCGAAAGGATCTTTGGCGCATCCTGTTGACAACATCGAAACGATAATGCAGAGAATGGCTACTCTTTTCATGGACAGGATCCTTGTTCATATTTCAGTGCTGTCTTCGATATAATACCGTATTTATTAAAAACTATATTTCTTTTCGACTAATTCTACGCCTATCCGGCGGCCCTTTATGTTTCTGACAATGTATCTCCCCTGATCAAGCAGGCGTGAATTCCAGGTGCACTTCAGTCTTACCTCCTGACCGAGTGATACGCCCCTGCTGCCGCTCGGGATCTCGAAGCCGACTCCGCTCGGCGAGACATCGGTGAGGTCGATATTCACTTCACGGCCATCACTGAAAACCATTACGGCCTTGCCGGTCTGGGATTCTCTTGGTGTCAGGCGGTGGTTTAGGAAACAGTGCGATAGTTCCCCGCATTTATGGCAGCGGATGCTTTTTCGATGGATATCCTTGGGAAGGGATATCGTTTTCTTGGCTTGGCAGAAGCTGCATTTGAACAGCAAGCGATTGTTTATAACCCTGAAGGTGGTTGTCTTAGCCATAACTCCCTCTGTGTAAAATGGGCTGGAAGTACGTCCGGGCGATACGATGAACAGACATATTGCCGGATCTGCTGCTCTGCAATCACTTTTGAACCCCAAAAGCTGCAGTATATCCTGTATTATCAATGATATGACGGTTCATTCCGGATAGCTGTCAGATCGTTTCAGTACAACTTTTTAGCCTGCCCCTGACTTTTTCCATTGTCAAGAGTTTTCATGGGAATCGTTTTAGCGCGGATAACATTTTGTTGGAGTATGTTTGCAACGACAAAGGCGAATAATCCCAAGCAGTCTGAGAGTTGAAAAAAAACTGAACAGGGAGGGCGCTGTTTGGCTTTCCAGCAGCTATGGACAGGAATTCTCTATCATCCTGAATTTACAGGAGTATTGAAAGGATAAATGACTCAGGAGCTTTTGCCCAACGAGGGTGTATGCCAGTAAAAAAGTGTAACGGTTCTATGTTCTCTGAAAAAAAAGGGGATTACACAAAAAATTGCGTAATCCCCTTTTTTAATTGGTGGAGCTAGTCGGGATCGAACCGACGACCTCTTGAATGCCATTCAAGCGCTCTCCCAGCTGAGCTATAACCCCATTATTCGTTTCCGAAAATGTTTGGCATTAGTACCAGCCTTTCATCGATGTGTCAATTAATTTTCCAATTTTCATGACCTGAAAATGCATATGTGTTGCTAAGGCAGAGGAATCTTGGTATGCTCACTAGCCTTATTTAGTGTATTTTTCAATTATTCCGAGTGACTATTTCTTTTGCAGCCCGGTATTGCTTTTCTGGCCGGGCAGTTGCCCATATACCACAGAAGAACGTTCTTCATAGCGAGGAAGATTATATGTTTTCACCGTTTAATTTCTTGTTTGGCTGGTTGTCCAATGATCTGGCAATCGATCTGGGCACTGCAAATACCGTCTTGTATGTCAAAGGGAAGGGGATTGTGCTCAGAGAGCCTTCCGTCGTTGCCGTCAGACAGGACGGGAGGATTAACAAGGTCCTCGCTGTCGGCCATGAAGCCAAGATGATGCTCGGCAAAACTCCCGGAAACATCAGTGCCATCCGCCCAATGAAAGATGGTGTCATTGCCGACTTCGAGGTCACCGAGGCGATGCTGCGCTATTTCATCAACAAGGTGCACAACCGTCGCACCCTTGTCCATCCACGGATCATGATTTCCGTACCTTCAGGCATAACCCAGGTTGAAAAGCGGGCAGTCCGTGAATCCGCCGAATCAGCGGGTGCGCGAGAAGTCTATCTCATCGAGGAACCGATGGCTGCAGCGATCGGGGCCAATCTGCCGATCACCGAACCTACAGCCAACATGATCATCGATATCGGCGGTGGGACGACTGAGGTGGCCGTGATCTCTCTGGCTGGCATAGTTTATGCCAAATCGGTCAGGGTTGCAGGAGACAAGATGGACGAGGCAATTCTTCAATATATCAAACGCAAACACAATCTCGCCATCGGCGAGCGAACGGCCGAACTGATCAAAACCACCATCGGTAATGTCATGCCGGAGGAACCGTACGAGACGATGGATATCAAAGGGCGCGATTTGGTCTCCGGTATCCCGAAGACCTTGACCATCAACGCCGAAGAGATCCGGTCGGCGATTTCCGAGCAGATCGAAGTCATTGTCGAAGCGGTTCGCATTGCCCTCGAGGTTACTCCCCCTGAACTGGCGGCTGATATCGTTGACCAGGGAATTGTCCTTACTGGCGGTGGCGCCCTGATGAAGAATCTTGATAAACTTCTGAAAGAAGCAACAGGAATGCCGATCATTGTTGCCGACGATCCCTTGTCGTCAGTTGTGCTTGGTACCGGCAAGGCCCTTGACAATCTCGATATTCTTCGCGAAGTTACCATTGATTGATCGGAATGGCTGGACTGAGGGAGATTCAAAATCGGCTGTTTCTTCAATGGGTAATATTCACGGGGCTTAGCTGCTCCTTCTTTGTTGGTATCTGTGAGAAAGCGAGCTAACGGCAAAAAAGGCAATCCCCGGACAGCAACCGTCAGGCTTCTTCTTCTTGGTGCGACTGTATTGACGGTAGCTCTCCTCGTGTTCGCATCCATGATCGGTGGCAGGTTCGGCGTTGTGCATCAGTTGACGCTCGATGTTGTCAGCCCTTTACAGAAGGCGGTTTCGAAAGCGTTCGGCGGATTTTCAGATTTTTCACGTGATTATATTGACTTATGGAGCGTGAGGGCGGAAAACAAACGGCTGCGTCTGCTCGTTGACAAATATATGAATGAGCTTGGTGATTACCGTGAAGCCTACAGGACATACCTGCATCTCCAGAACCTCCTTGAGTTCAAGGAAAAACAGGAATTCAAATTGCTTTCCGCCAGGGTTATCGGCAAGGATCCGGCCTACTGGTTCCAGACAGTCCTGGTGGATCGGGGAAAAGCTGATGATATCGAGCAAGGAATGGTTGTTCTGACCCCGCAGGGTGTCGTCGGCCAGGTTATCCACGTATCAGAGCACTACGCCAAGGTGCTTCTTGCCAATGCCCCAAGCAGTGCCATCGACGCGATGGTGCAGAAAAGCAGAGCTCGTGGTATATTGAAGGGAGCCGGAGAGAAAGGTTTTGTTCTCAACTATGTGCTGAAAAAAACCGATGTCGCAGAGGGAGATCAAATCGTCACCGCAGGCATTGGCGGGGTATTCGCCGCCGGCATTCCCCTTGGAACAGTCTCGGCGGTGCGGGAGAAGGAACGTGGGATGTTTCTTGAGATCGAAGTGCAGCCTGCCGTCGATTTCCAGAAGCTGGAATATGTCTTCATCGACCCGACCGACAGGCAGAAAATTCTGCGTGAAATGAACTTGACGGTCGAGTGACACGGATTGCAAGTGTTGACTCTTTGTTTTTTCCTTCTCGGTATCCTGCTTATTGTCCTGGAAACCACTCTGCTGCATTCATTGCCCTCATGGTTGGGACGTCCTGATTTTATTTACATCCTGGTTGCGTATACGGCATATCGTTTTGCCTGGATACCCGGACTCCTCCTGGTGTTCTCCCTTGGATGGATAATGGACGTGCTGACCGGGATTGATCTTGGCATCTATCCCTTGGAAGTTCTTCTCGTTTTTATCAGCCTGAAGGCCATGACCACCAACAATCCCCTGAGGGAGTCGACGTATCAGATTCCGCTTGTCGGACTCAGTTATTTCATTGTTCAATTGGTTCGGTATATACTGTATCTGTTCACAAAGCCTGAACTGCTGCCGGAATGGTCCTGGGGGAAGTTGTTTGCCGAGACCGGCATTCTCCTGGTGGCGACGATTCCATGTTTTATCCTGCTCAACGCCCTCGGGGAGTTCCTGCAGAAGCGGAAGACACAACCTCGACCGCTTAAGCGGAGGACGTGAGCGCTGATTATCCCGTGAGCCCGGAATGATATTCAAAGAGCTTTTTTCAAAGGAAGCGGATGAAATCACGGAACGTGACACAGCTTCTCTCGATAACCTGAGGCGTCGGGTAAGCGGCGCCATCGTTGTTGTGCTGATCTTTTTTTCCCTGATCGTCGTCAGACTCTGGTCGCTGCAGATCAACCATGGTGAGGAATACAAGAACCGGGCCGACTCCAACAGAGTTCGTATTCGCCAGGTTGTTGCCCCCCGTGGTCACATTCTTGATCGTAAGGGCCGGGAAATCGTCACCAACCGGCCATCGTTCGATGTGGTGCTGATGAGGGAGGATTCCCATGACCTCGACGATGTCCTCAAACGCCTGGCCCCGATCCTGAACGATGAAGTCTCGACCCTGTGGAGCAGAGTCAGGGAAGCCGAAGGGACCCCTCGCTATCTCCCGATCCGATTGAAGGAGGATATTGACTGGAAGACCCTGGCCTACCTGGAAAATCACAACAAGGAGTTTTCAGGGATACGGATTGAAGTCCAGCCTGTCCGGGTTTTTCATTACCAGGATCTGGCTGCCAATGTGATCGGTTATCTTGGTGCTATCAGCAAGACCGAGTTGGAGAATGCCGACCAGACCGTCTATCGCGGCGGTGATCTCATCGGTAAAATGGGCCTCGAAAAGCTCAGAGAGGCCGATCTGAGAGGAGAAAAAGGCAATAGCTATTCTGAGGTCGATGCCAGAGGTTTCGAGCGCAAACTGTTGAAGAGTTATGAGCCGTTGCCGGGACGTGAAATCCGGCTGACAATCGATGTGGACCTGCAGCAGGCGGCTGAAAATCTGATGGAGATCGGTGAAAAGGCCGGCGCAGTTGTGGCCATGGAGGTCAAGACCGGCAGGATTCTGGCTATCGCCTCGACGCCGCATATCCGCCTCAACGATTTTGTCGGCGGTATATCGCATGAGAAGTGGCAGGACTTGCTTACCAACGAGAAGCACCCATTGATCAACAAGGCGGTGCAGGCGACCTATCCCCCGGGTTCGACTTACAAGATGGTGACTGCTTTGGCAGGTCTTGCAACCGGTGTAGTCACGCCGGATACGCCAATCTATTGCCCCGGCCATTATTTTTTCGGCAATCGTCGATATGGATGCTGGAAAAGAGGAGGGCATGGAACCGTTAACTTGAAACGGGCGATCGAGGAGTCCTGTGACGTTTATTTTTATCAGGTCGGACAAAGGGTCGGGGTTGATACTTTGGCCGAATACGCCGGCAAATTAGGGCTGGGGCGTAAGACTGGTATTGAATTGGAGCATGAGAAAAGCGGCCTGACTCCGACCAAAAAATGGAAAATATCCCGATACCAGACAAAGTGGCAGGAGGGAGAAACGCTGTCGACCGCCATCGGTCAGGGCTTCAATCTCACCAGCCCGCTCCAGATCTGTCAGATGACAGCCACCGTGGCCAATGGCGGCAAACTGTTTCGCCCGCAACTGGTCGAACAGGTTACCGAGCCTGACGGCAAAGTGGTGCAGACTTTCCAGCCCGAACTTCTTGAAGAGGTAAAGGGGCTGGATACCTACTTGGCCATTATCCGCGACGGTTTGATCGGAGTCGTCAATGGTCCGCACGGAACCGCTCGCGGTGCGAAGATCGACGGGATAACTGTTGCCGGAAAAACCGGCACGGCCCAGGTAGTCAAAGTCGCTGCCTATAGACATTTGAAAGAGGCAGACATTCCATATAAATTCCGTGATCATGCCTGGTTTACCAGCTTTGCCCCGGCGGAGGACCCCGAGATCGCGGTCACCGTTCTCGTCGAACATGGCTTGCATGGGGGATCGGGGGCAGCGCCGATAGCTACGGCTGTCATGAAAGAATTTTTCAGGGATCGTCTGTCAGTGCCGGATGAAGGGATCGTCAAGGAAATGCGGTGATTGAGGTTTGCAGAGGACCCCACATATGCAGAAAAAAATGAAGGATATTCTCCGTATCGATCGAAGATTGCTGG
The DNA here is from genome assembly GCF_014201505.1 of Desulfoprunum benzoelyticum. Classification (GTDB taxonomy): domain Bacteria; phylum Desulfobacterota; class Desulfobulbia; order Desulfobulbales; family Desulfocapsaceae; genus Desulfoprunum; species Desulfoprunum benzoelyticum. The sequence continues at coordinate 41,123 of NZ_JACHEO010000017.1, forward strand.
CAAATTTTGATTTTGTCCTGCTGATCCTGCTTCTGGTTGTCTGTGCTGCGGCACTGAGCAATCTCTATAGCGCCTCCTATCCCCCAAAGTCTTTGGCGACGACTCCGTATATCAAGCAGGCCATTTTTCTGCTTTTTGGCTTTGCCATGTTTCTGGTGATTGTCTGCATTGATTACCAGGAATTGCTGTTCTGGAATTATCCCATGTATGTTCTTGTCCTTCTTCTTCTCGCCTTCGCCTTTTTCGTCGGCTACGAAGCCAACGGCTCTCAGCGTTGGATCAACCTTGGCTTTTTCAAACTTCAGCCATCGGAGCCGGCGAAAATGATAATGGTCATCACTCTGGCGAGTTATTACGCCCGAAAGGAAGTGATTGACGGATATTCTCTCAAGCAGTTGGTTGTCCCGCTTGTCCTGACCGGCATCCCGTTTCTCCTCATCCTGCTCCAGCCCGACCTCGGTACGGCGATGATGATCGCCATTATCTTTGTGTCCATGACGATCTTCGTTCGTCTCAAATTATCGACCTACATGATTCTCGGTACCGCTGCCGTAACCCTCGCCGTCTTTGCCTGGGAAAAGGTGCTCAAACCCTATCAGAAACAGAGGATACAGACATTTCTTCATCCGGAGGACGATCCGATGGGAAATGGCTACCAGATCCTGCAGTCAAAGATTGCTGTGGGCAGTGGCGGCAAGTTCGGTAAGGGGTATCTTGAGGGGACGCAGGGACATCTCCACTTCCTCCCCGAACGACATACCGACTTTGCTTTTGCGGTCTGGGGTGAGGAGTGGGGCTTCGTCGGCAGTCTGATTTTTCTCGGAGTCTACTTTTTCCTGCTGATCTGGGGATTGTACATCGCGATGAATGCGAGGGATCGTTTCGGGGTCTTGCTGGCCTTTGGCGTTGTCATATTGATATTTTGGCAGGCTGTTATCAACATCTTGATGATCCTGGGATTTCTGCCGGTTGTCGGCATTCCGCTGCCGCTTGTTTCCTATGGGGGTTCCTCCCTGCTGACGACGATGATAGGTTTCGCTATCCTGATGAATATCCGCATGCGGCGATTCCAGATCTGACGAAGTATCGGTGCCGGTCTCCCTGTTCGGCACGTCGATTACTGCCGGCTTCTCTGCAGGACGAGATCTTTGAGGCAGGCGATAAGAGATGGGTGTGAGTTCAGTGCAGGGCTCGACTGCAGCCGCACGCCGAGTTTTTTTGCCTGGGTCTTATACAGTATATCGATTTCATAGAGGGTTTCGATATGGTCGGAAACGAAGCTGATCGGAACCATGAGAATGTTTTTTACTCCTTCCCGGGCCAGTGTCTCGATCATCTCCGGAGTTGATGGCGACAGCCATTCGACAGGGCCGCTTCGACTCTGGTAGCATAGGCGGCCCGTCCGGCCAGTCCGTTTCTCGATTGTCCCCAGAGTCCTGAGAATGTCGTCAACATAGGGGTCTCCTTCCTTGATGAATGAGACCGGGAGGCTGTGGGCGCTGTAGACGATCTCAACGTCCTGGCCGTTGAAACGGCTCAGACCCTGGTTGATACTGTCCACAAGGGCTTCGATATACAGCGGATGGTCAGGCCAGGACTCGATGGTATCGCAGGGCATGCCCGGACACAGACGGTCCATCTCTGTTTTCAAATCTAAAATCGAGGAGCCGGTGGTCGCCCGGGAGTAATGGGGATACAGGGTCAGGGCAATGATCCTCTCGACACCCTGGCTCAACAGTGTCGTGACGGCTTCGGCGGCACGCGGCTGCCAGTAACGCATCGCTACCGCGACTGTATAGGCGCCTTCGGTTTGCAAACTCTCCTGTAGACACTGGGCCTGGTGCATGGTCAACCGTTTCTGCGGCGATCCTCCGCCGATACTGGCGTAGGCCTGACGGCTTTTGCCGGCCCTTTTTCGGGCGATATACCACGCCAGCGGTTTTTGCAGCCAGGGCGGCCCCAACCGGATGATCTCGCGGTCGGAGAAGAGGTTGTACAGGAATGGCGCCACATCTGCCTGTGTTTCAGGCCCGCCCATATTGAGTAGGAGTACTCCGATTCGTTTTTTCTGCATCGTTCTCGCCATGTTTAATGATTTACCCGCCTGCTCTGGGCAATTGTACCGGATGTCTTGGGCAATATCCATGTTCCATAGATGTATTTTCAATATTTGTCGGCATCGGATGATCGTTTGGGAGAAAGAGTTGTGGTTCTCTTGATTATCGGATGGGGGGGAATATAATGAATGTAAAGGCAGGTCATGGTGAGCATGCGAATGCTCCACCTTCTCGCTGCACCAGGAGGGAGGAGGTGGTTCTGCCGGGAAGGTGCCTGAAGGCACGGATGTGACGGTGGTGAACGCCATCGTTGGAGCTTTTGACGGAGGAACTTTATGGAACTGAAGATCGAGGCCCGGAATGTGGAGTTGCGAAAAAGCTGGCAGGACAAGATTGAAGAAGAAAAAGAAAAGATTGTCCGTCTGTATGCGAATTATGTCCTTCATCTTCGCGCCAGCATTGAGGCTACAACGCATCACAAGGAAGGAGGGTTTGAGATCAAATTGATCGCAACAGTCCCAAATGATACGGTTGTCGTGGTCCGGCGAGGGGAGAGCGTACGCCCCCTGCTGATTGAGGCCTTCGATGTACTGACCGGCAATTTGAAGGAGATCCTGCGGAAAAAGCGAAAGACAGTCAAACAGAGTGAGGCCGATTTTGAAGGAGAGAAGGTCGGTATAATCAGGAAGATTTCCCCCCATGAATCATATGGATTTATCACCGCAAGCGATGAAAGAGAGATATATTTCCATGAGAACGCTTTGAAAAATATTGCAATGGAGGCACTGTCCGAGGGTGACAGTGTCGTCTTTGGTGAAACTATCGGCGACAAAGGGCCGCAGGCCTCATGGGTGCGTCAGACCCGATGATCGTATAAAAAGCATGTAAAAACAGAGGTATATTCTGCGACCGCAGGCGTCTCGCCTGCGGTCGTTGCTTTTGTGGAGTACCTCAGAATGGTGAGATGTCACCGCTGCGAATTTTTTCCATCGTGAGATTTCTGGGTAACCACCAAAGGGATGAAATCCGGTGCGCCAGCAGGGTGGATGCAGTATAGATAGAGCCTTGCCGCGGATTCCACATGTTTATTTCTACCGGAGACCTTTATTGTGCAGGAAGAAATTTATCTCATCGATGGCAGCGCGTACATCTATCGCGCCTATCATGCCCTTAGCCCTCTCTCCAACAGCAGGGGCCTGGCGACCCATGCCGTTTACGGTTTTATCAGTATTCTCCGGCGACTGTTCAAGGAAAGGACTCCCAGCTATGTTGCCGTCGCCTTTGATAGCCGCGGACCGGTTTTCCGGCATGAGATCTACCGCGACTACAAGGCGAACCGTCCGCCGATGCCGGCCGATCTCGCCGAGCAGATACCGTATATTCGCAAATATGTGGCGGCGGCAAATCTTCCTATCCTTGAACAGGTCGGTGTCGAGGCGGATGACCTGATCGCCTCGGCCGTCAGGTGCCTGCAGCGGGAAGGTCATAGGGTGGTCATCGTTTCCGGTGATAAGGATCTCCTGCAGCTGGTCAACGATCGGGTGACCATGTGGGATCCGATGAAGGACAAGGTGATGGATTCCGACGAGGTGAAGAAAAAATACAATGTCACTCCGGCACAGCTCCTTGACTGCTTTGCCCTGATTGGCGACAGTGCCGACAATATCCCTGGCGTTCCCGGTATCGGCCCGAAAACTGCCGAAAAACTGATAAACCAATTCGGTACGCTGGAAAAGATCTACGAAGACATTGGACTGCTGAAACAACCGAAACTAAGAGATAAACTGGTTGAAGGCCGGGAATCCGCGTTTCTTGCCCGTGACCTCATCCGTCTCAAATCCGATGTCGCCGTACCTGAACGGCTTTCCGCCTATGCCTTTGCGGCACCGGACGGGGATCAGATCCGGGATCTGTATTCGGAACTGGAATTCACCAGCCTGCTGAAGGAGATCCAGTCTTTCTCGGCGGTGCCGCGTCAAGGATTCATCTGTGTCCGCGATGACAGCGACTTGAAGAAAATGGTGAAGGCCTTGATGGCCGCTACCATCCTTTGTGTCGATACCGAAACCACCTCGCTCGATGCCCGAACCGCTCAGCTGGTTGGAATTTCTCTCTGCTGCGAAATCGATCGAAGCTGGTACATCCCGATCGGACACCGGGATGCCGATGGCAGGCGGTGCAGCCGCCAGCTGAAACCGGAGACGGTTGTTCAGGCCTTGCGACCTTTTCTCGAGTCTTCGACGCTGCCCAAACTCGGGCATAACTTGAAATACGATTATACCGTTCTGCTCCAGTCTGGCGGCCTGACCTTGAAAGGCCCTCTGTACGACTCCTTGATCGCGGCCTATCTGCTCGAGGAGACCGGACGGTCCTTCAAGCTTGACGATCTGATGAGCGAACGGGGGATCCGGATGACCTCGTTCGAGCAGGTGACCGGCGGCGACAAGCGGCCGGATTGTTTCGCCTACGTCGATATCCAGGCCGCCTGCGATTACAGTTGCGAGGATGTCTATGCCGCCCTGGTGCTGTGGCGGCAGTATGAGCCGCTCCTGCAGGAGATGGGCATGGGGCGTCTTTTCTACGAGGTCGAGATGCCCCTGGTGCCGATCCTGGCCCAGATGGAGATCATTGGAATCGCCATCAATCCCGATGCCCTGGCGAGGCTGTCGGCCGAATTTTCGGCCAAGCTGGCGGTCCTCGAGGGGGAGATCCATGCCATTGCCGGCCGGGAATTCAACATCAACTCGCCGCGTCAACTGGGGCAGATTCTCTTTGACGAGCTGCACCTTCCCTATGGGCGGAAGACCAAGACCGGGTACTCGACTGATGTCAAGGTCCTCGAAAAACTGGCGGTCCGTCACGATCTACCGGCCCGCATCCTCGACTATCGTACCCTGGCCAAACTCCAGTCGACCTATGTCGAGCGATTGGCGCAGTTGCAGGACCCGGTGACCGGCAGGGTCCATACCTCCTTCAACCAGGCGGTTACCGCCACCGGGCGGCTGTCGAGCAGCAATCCCAATCTGCAGAACATTCCGATCCGTTCCGAGGACGGCAACCGGATCCGCCAGGCCTTTGTACCGGCAGAGGGAATGGTGTTCCTGGCGGCCGATTATTCGCAGATCGACCTTCGGGTTCTGGCCCATTACTCGCAGGACAAGGCGCTGATCGGGGCCTTTCGGGCCGGAGAGGATATCCATGCCCGAACCGCCGCCGAGATCTTCGGGGTGTCGCCGTTGCTGATAACGCCGGAGATGCGGCGGGTGGCAAAGAGCATCAACTTCGGCATCGTTTATGGCATGAGCAGTTTCGGTCTGTCCGAGCAGCTCAACATCGGCCGCAAGGAGGCGCAGACCTTTATCGACCGGTATTTTCGTCTCTATGAAGGGGTAAAACGCTTCATGGGCGATGTTGTTGCCCAGGCCCGCCGGGACGGGTATGTCACCACCCTGTTGGGGCGACGGCGCAACCTGCCCGATATTGGCAGCAGTAATCGGGTGACACGGGAATTCGCCGAGCGGACCGCCATCAATACCCCGATCCAGGGCACTGCAGCGGATATCATCAAACTGGCGATGGTTGCCGTCGATCAGGTCATCCGGAAGGACGGGCTCCCGGCGCGACTACTGCTGCAGGTTCACGACGAACTGGTGTTCGAACTGCCGCCGGCGGATCTGGATGCATGTTCCGGGCCGATCAAGGCGGCGATGGAACAGGCGCTGCAGATGGATGTGCCGTTGGTGGTGAACTGTACGGTTGGACCGAATCTGGCAAAATGACACTGACTGGGGCAGACTGGTTGGTTGTGGTATCAACAAAACATAAGGGATATAAATTGGTATGGCGGCAGTCAAGCACAGCGGTCGAGCCCGGAAATTGGCGGAGGAAATCGAGATTTTCGTGCGGTATGCGGTAGCGGAAGAGAGCTACGGAGAGGCGATGCAGGTGGTTGCACGATACAGCGATGATATCCCGGCCCTCCTTCTCCTTCGAGAGTTCTACCGTTCATTGCCCGAGGTGAGGGAAGAACCGGTGGAAAAGATTGTCGAGTTGGCCTCCCAACAGGGTGTGAAACTGCTGGCCGTCATTACCCACGGCTTTGAGTATCTGTATGCGCTGGACGGAGAGCGGGTGGTATTTATCAGCGAAAATGGACCGGATCTTGACGAGGAACATCTGGCAATTTTTGGTTACCCGGCGCAGGAGGACTTTCACCAGGCATGCAATTCCTTGAGAGAACTGACGGATTACAGTTCGGCCGTGACGCTGGGAAAGGAAAAGTGCCCGGTCTGTTTTACCCTCGAAGGGGAATATCACCAGTTAGGCTGTCCGGTGGAGGTCTGCCCCTGGTGTATGGGGCAGCTCAATCATTGCAATTGTCGTTTTGACCAGCTGGGGGTAGAGCAGATTCTGGACGACGAGGAACTCGCAAGGTTCCAGCGTCTGTTGATCGCCAAAGGGCGCATCCGTTACAGCAGCGACCAGGCCCCAGCTTATCCGGGAATGAGCGCAGGGCTCGATCAAGGGGAACCCTGATTTTTTAAACAACTGCAAAAATAAAAAAAGAGATGGGGTGGGAAGAGACGGTCGACCCTGTCTCTTCCCTTGAAGCAGCGATTACTGCCGTTGGCCGGTGATGCTCTTCAGGTACTGATACAGATCGGTATCCGAAGAGAGCACGAGAGAGGTGTTTTTGCCGACAATATCCCGATAGCTTTCCAGTGTCTTCTGGAAGGCATAAAATTCGGGGTCCTGGGCGTAGGCCTGGCCGTAGATTCTGGTCGCTTCAGCATCGGCCTTGCCGCGGATGGTGGTTGCCTCCCGGTTGGCCTCCGATATGATCTGCTTCAATTCCTTGTCTACCCGACCGAGAATTTCGGCTTTCTGCCCCTCCCCCATCGAGCGTTTTTCCGCGGCGATACGTTTCCGTTCCGAGATCATACGGTTGAAGACCGTGAGCTGGACGGAGTCGATGTAGTTGACCCGCTTGATCATGACATCGATCAGGGTAATGCCGTACTGTGGGGTCAGCTTTGCGGCTTGATCAAGGACGGTGATGGCGATCTTGTCGCGTCCCTGCTTCGGCTTGGTGCCGATGACGTCGGTGGTCGGTGACATCGATTCCGGCGACCAGTCGGAACTGCGGATGATCTCGATCAGATCGTTCTTGTTGACCATGTCACGCACTGTGCCGCCGATGATATCATCGAGCAGCGACTGGGCCTTGGTCTCCGTCTTCACCGCCTGCATGAACTTCAAGGCATCGGTGATCCGCCAGCGGGCGGTGACATCGAGAAAGATGTAGGTTTTATCGTTCGTCGGGATCTGATTGGGTTCACCGTCCCAGATCAGTATTTTCTTCTCAAAGAAATTGGCGATCTGGATGAAGGGGATCTTGAAATGCAGTCCGGCCTTGGTGACCGGGTCGCCCACCGGGGCCCCGAACTGGGTGACAACGACCTGTTTTCCTTCTTCGAGTACATACACACCGTCGTAGACGACGATGATCGCGAACAGAACGATACCGGCAAGGGCTAAGCGTAGAATATGTTTCATACAGGATTCCTCTTAATTGAGCGGCTGTTTCGCTTCCGGGGCGGCTAATCCTTTCGCGCCGGAGAGATTCAGGAGGGGGAGTGGCGATTGCTGGTCCTTGTCGATGATATAGACCGAGTCGACGTTGGGCAGGATCTCCTGCATGGCCTCGAGATATAATCGCTGCCTGGTGACATCGGGGGAATTTTTGTATTCCTTGAGAATGTCGGTGAACCTCTCAGTCTCACCTTTGGCATTGTTGACTCTGGCTGCAGCATATCCGTGCGATTCCTGGATGATCTTTTTGGCGTCGCCGCTCGCCTTCGGGATGACCCGGTTATAGGTCTCCTGGGCCTCGTTGACCAGCCGTTTCATGTCCTGATCGGCCTCGTTGACCTCGTTGAACGCTGGTTTGACCGGATCGGGGGGGTTGATGTCCTGGAACTGGACTGTGACTACGCCGACACCGGATCCCAGTTTGTCGAGCAGGGCCTGCAGTTCCTTCTTCACTTCGGCCGCGAGCAGTTCACGGTAGCTGAGAACATAGTCGAAGTCCATATTGCCGACGATTCGTCTGGTCACGCTTTCCGAGGCGTCGCGGACCGCCTGCTGGACATTTCGAACCTGGAAGAGGAAAGAGTAAGGATCGCTGACCTTGTACTGGACGATCCATGCCACATTAATGACGTTTTTGTCGGCGGTCAGCATGAGTGATTCCGCCTCATACCCGGTTCTTTCGAACGATGTCTGGCCTCCCGTCCGGGTGCGGAACCCGAATTCCTCCTTCCGGATGCTCTCGGTATCGACCTTGTACAGGGTATCGACATAGGGAATCTTGAAATGCAACCCTGGCGCCGCGCTTCGCAGGTATTGACCCAGCCGCAGCACCACGCCGATTTCTCCCGGGGCGATCTTGAAGACCGAGAGATAGACCCCCTGCAGCAGGATCAGCACCAGTATGACGGTGAAGATCTTACCTATGTTGGCGAACGGGTTGATGGGGTTGCCGGCGGGAGAGCTGCCATTGCCGCCTTCAGGCGTTGGTTTTTTCGAGTCTGAAAAGAATTCCTGCAGTTTTTTGATGAGTTGGGCGACCATCTCCTCGGGGCTCTGCGGTCGGTTCCTTCTGCCCCAGGGTGGCTGTTGATCTTGATTGGACATAAACGGTTTCTCCCGATTTGAAATTCGCGGCTGATGGTAAACTGGGACCGGAAAAGGCCTCGTCATTGACGACACCTTTGCTCGGATTATTCTTTTTTGTTGGAATTGCTGGGGATCTTCAAAAGAATATAGAACATAAGTATTCCTCCTCCGGATTGCAAATCAAATCGACATCGATAAAACGTGGTTTGCGTTGCCGGGAGGAATGGTATCTCGTTGGCGTTTGTCGGAAAAGGGCTGTAGAATCGAAAAATTCGAAATGATGTGTGTACCAAGCTGCGCCCAGCCCTGTCGATGGCCGAGGAGATTGTTCATTATGGATATTTTCGTACTGCTGATGCTCATCCTGTTGAATGGGCTGTTTTCGATGTCGGAGATTGCCGTTATATCCTGTCGCAAGTTCCGCCTGCAGAAGCTTTCCAATATGGGCAATCGTCGGGCCCAGGCGGCGCTGAGCTTGAAGACTGATCCTGTTCCCTTTTTGTCTACGGTTCAGGTGGGGATAACGATGGTCGGCATTCTCAGTGGTACCATCGGCGAAACAGCCCTGGTCGATCCCCTGTCGTCATGGCTCAGCGGATTCCCCTCGGTACAGCCGTACGCCAGAGGCATCGCAATTGCGGTCGTCATCGTCACTCTGACCTTTTGTTCCGTCGTGGTTGGAGAACTCGTTCCCAAACAGCTGGGTCTCATGGCGCCGGAGAAGATAGCCATGATCATTGCCCTGCCGATGAAGGTGCTGGCCTACGTGACCCAACCTTTGATCTGGCTTCTGTCGGCATCATCGAACCTGGTGCTGCGTATTTTCAGACAGGATAGCGGACAGGAACCGCCGGTCACCAACGCCGAGATCAGGCTGTTGATGAAACAGGGTGCGGAAGCAGGGGTATTCCATGAGAGTGAAAAAATGCTGGTCGCCAACGTCCTTCGCCTCGATGAGCAGAGTGTCAGAGCTGTCATGACGCCTCGCCAGGAGATCTACCTGATTGACCTCGACACCCCGGAAGCTGAAATCCTGAAACAACTTGCCGATTGCCCCTTCGCTCAGGTCGTGGTTTGCCGTGGAGGTTTGGATCGGATTCTCGGCATCCTCCGGATCCGTGACCTTCTCACGGCAGCGCTGGGGCATGAGCGACTGGTCGTCGAACGCTGGCTGCAGCCACCGTTATATCTGTGGGAAGGGGTGACGACAACGCAACTGATCGAAAATATGAGGAAGGCCAGCTCGGAGTGCGCGCTTGTCGTTGATGAATACGGGGAAGTGCAGGGCTTAGCAACGTTAACCGACGTATTAGCCTCCATTGTCGGAGATCTGGCCGCGTCAGATGTTTCTGATGAAAAAGATTTTGTGAAACGGGAAGACGGATCGTGGCTGGTCGACGGCAGTGTGGCGGTGGAGCGTCTGAAACTTCAACTGAGAATTGATGATACCTTCCCCGGGGAGAAAAAGAACGCCTACATCACGACCGGCGGCCTGATCATTTACCTCCTTGGCAAAATCCCTTCGGAAGGCGATTTTGTCGAACAAGGAAGTTGTCGTTTTGAGGTCGTTGATATGGATCACAATCGGGTCGACAAAGTTCTGGTCTCCCTGATAGCCGAATAAAATCTCTGTTCGGCTCACCCTCGGTGGTCCCGGAATATCCAGTAGAGGGGAAAGATGTGGCTAGAATTCCAGCGGCTGGGCGGGTCGAGAAAGATCACCCCGAATGCCGGTATCCTGATGAGCCGGCATTCGGGGCGGGTAGAGGAAAAAGAAGAGGTTATGCCAGGGCGTCAATGGGCACGACTGAACCGTACTTCTCTTTCAGTTTGTTCAATTCGTCTTTTTGCCGGGCGTATATTTCAAAGAGCTTGGCAGGAATATCCGCTTCCTTGCTGTAGGCATCGCGTTGCAGGTCAATTCTGGCGATGATCTTGTCAAGGTAAAGGGAGAACTGCATGTTGTACAGTTCTTGCGGGTATTCTTTGCCGATCCCGGCGAACAGCGGTTTCAGATCATCGTAGCGTGGCAGATAGCCGATCGGGGTGGTAATGGCGGTGACTTCCCCGTGGGCGAACCTCTCGAGCCATCCCAGCCAGACCTTGACGTCCTTTTTCTCCCCGAGCAGTCCCTTGCCCGGTCCTTGCCGGTTTTCATGGGTGAGGAAATAGTTCAGCCCCGCCATGATCGGCTTTCCGGCTTCACTGAATTTCGAAGAATTGAAGAACTGAAACTGGGCTGCCATATAGTCGGCCAGGGCGCCGGGGATAAACGGGGCATTGGCCCAGGGTTGGCGTCGTACGCCGGTGGCGCCGACCTCGGTCGCCGTGGCCTTGGAGACGATCGAGGCGCCGATGACGACGCCTTCGTCGGCGTTTTTGGCTACCCATACCGGCGGCATCGTGTCGGAATCACGGCCGGAATAGGTGATGACCTTGACGGGAGCTCCCTGCGGGTCTTCGGCGACCTGGGTGGCATGATTGGCGATAGCCGAGGCCAGAAGCGTGCAGCGGGAGTTCTTGTGCGACAGGGGCACTACGTTGCCTTCGTGATCGACTTTTCCTTCGTACCACTCCCCCATGAAGTTGGAGCCGTTTTTCGGAACCTCTTCACCGTGCCCCACCCAGTGAGGGACACCATCGGCATCGACCAGTACATTCGACCAGATGACCTCGGTTCCATCTCCTCGTAGACAGTCCATCAGGTAGGGGTCGCCTTCCCGATTGACATCCTCGACGATGCCGAAGATTCCTTTTTCCGGGTTGATGGCCCGCAATGTACCGTCATCAGCGATCCAGAACTGGGCCAGATCGTCACCGATGAAATCGGTTCCGACCATGGCGGTCGTGGTCTTGCCGCAACCCGAGGGCGCAGCCCCGGCGAAGAAGGTCTTGCGGCCGCCGGGACCGGTCAGGCCGGTGATGAACATGTGTTCAGCCAGCTGATCCTCAACCTTATAGTAGGTGACATAGTCGACGGTAAATCGATGATTGCCCTTCTTCAGGAGCAAGGTGTTGCCGGCATAGGTGCAGAAGGTCGAATAGGTGGTCATCCAGCTTCGGTCCATGAAGATCCTGGCATTGGGTACATCCTCGGATCTGTTCGGTCCTTCCGAATGGAGGTTGGTATAGAACAGACCGGCCCGGACGGCCTCGGCATCAAAGTCGGCATAACAGTTCCGGTACAGCAGTTCTGCCGAATGCAGGACATAGGCGGACGACGATATCTCAATCGCCGGCTGGGCTGCCGCCGCCCCTACCGGCCCACGACTGTAGAACCCGACCATCATCACCATTCCGTTCATGATGTTCCGCATGTACTGCTGAACGTAGGAAAGGGCCTCATTCCGAAGGATCGATTTGGCAAGAGAACTCATCTTCTCGCCTTCGTTAATGATATAATATGTCTGGTTGACCAGTCGCGCCTGGTCTTCGGGGAGGTCGAAATGGATGGTGTGGCCTTTTTTGGCAAGCGGCCGCTCTTCTCCTTTTTCCAATGCATGCTTTCGAATCCACTGGACATCCGCTTCACTGCCGGTGTTGATGAAAACCTTGTCGGGGCCGCAGATAGAGATCGCATTGGCAATCTTGACAAGGGCTTCTTCATTGGTGATTACGGCCAATTTGTTTTTGTTCGCCTGGTCCAGTTTTGCGTCGAGTAAAATCCTGGCTGCGTCAATCGAGTCGATGGCACCAACAGTGGTCAGGATGTCGTCACCCTTTCTGAGTTCGAGCATGCTTAACTCCTTGAAATAAAATATAAAATACTTTGCGCGAGATCTATCGATGGCAGTCGAGAGAAGTGGCGGTCTGCAGACTCCAGCAATAATAGGTTTTTTTATTTTACCAGTCAAGGCATAGATAAGATCTGTTAGCTACTCCTGTTGGGCTTTTACCGGTTCCGAGGAAAAAACGGCAGTGTGCTTTGGGTAGATTGAAGGATGTTGTTGCTCTTTTCATCGCAACCGTCAGGGTGGTTGAGTTTGTTGACTTGACAACGGATTCAGGGTATTCTTAATATTTTGCTGTCTGTTCGGAACCGATTCGTTTGTTCATGAAGGCTGTTTGTAATATCAGGTTGGATTGCTACCGGTAAAAACAAAGAGGTGTTGGCGTAACCGGTATCGATATCCGGTTTACAGGACCTCGATTTCTAGGACAATCAGGAACGGGCAAAGGACAGTGCTTTTTCGTGATAGAACAGCAGAGAACGAAAAAGCCCGCAAACCTTTTACGGCTGCGGGCTTTATGGACTTCAGGGGAAGACTTTGGAACTTAGAATGGTGCGAAGAGAAGACACAAATAAACTTTCATATATGATGTAAAATCATATTATTGGGTAATACGAAAAAAATTCGCCATTCGAAAATACCCGCATTTGTACCCGCTTTATGTTGCTGCTGTCCCTCCTGCTGCTGTATCCTCAAGGCTGCTACAAGCTGTTGAATTTCCCCTGTCTCCCTCTCGTATATCATCCCATTTTTTTTTAGCCCGGTCGCTGCCGGCTGATCTGTTGCCCGAGCTGGCTTCATCCATCTTTGATCGAGATCCGGCCGCCCCGGTCGTCGGTGGAGTGAAGGCCGGGCCTCGGTATGGCCGTGGTGGCTTCCTGCCGGTGGCGGCGATCGTGGCCGCCGTGGTCATGACCTGGTTGAAAGAGTGCGGCCGGGTGCCGACCGGAACAGCGCCGGGGTGTGAGCCGATCCGCTGCCGGTGGCTCCGGTCGGTGTCGGCGGATCTGTTGCCGGAGCTGGCTCCATCCATCTTTGACCGAGATCCGGCCGCCCCGGTCGTCGGTGGAGTGAAGGCCGGGCCTCGGTATGGCCGTGGTGGCTTCCTGCCGGTGGCGGCGATCGTGGCCGCCGTGGTGATGACCTGGTTGAAAGAGTGCGGCCGGTGCCTGTCGGAACAGCGCCGGGGTGTCATCCGATCCGCTGCCGGTGGCTCCGGTCGGTGTCGGCGGATCTGTTGCCGGAGCTGGCTTCATCCATCTTTGACCGAGATCCGGCCGCCCTGGTCGTCGGCGGGGTGAAGGCCGGGCCTCGGTATGGCCGTGGTGGCTTCCTGCCGGTGGCGGCGATCGTGGCCGCCGTGGTGATGACCAGGTTAAAAGAGTGCGGCCGGGTGACGACCGGAACAGCGCCGGGGTGTCAGCCGATCCGTTGCCGGTGCCCTGGTGCATTGATGACCGATCGAGATCCGGCCGCCCTGGTCGTCGGTGGAATGAAGGCCGGGCCTCGGTATGGCCGTGGTGGCATCCTGCCGGTAGCGGCGATCGTGGCCGCCCTGGTGATGACCAGGTTGAAAGAGTGCGGCCGGTGCCTGTCGGAACAGCGCCGGGGTGCCAGCCGATCCGTTGCCGGTGCCCTGGTGCATTGATGATGGATCGTGGCTTTCAATCCTTTTTTCTTGACAAATTAATCAGTTCGCCTACTTAGCTCAACTTTGACTTGTTCTTCATAGGCTTTCCAAGAATCGGCTGCTGTCGTCGCCTGCTCTGCATGCTTGTAAAGTATAAAAAGGAGTTCGCTTAAATCATCATCATCAAACAAACATTTATTCTCGTCTCCCTCAATTGCAGCAATCATAACACGCAAAAGACTTGTCATTCCTCTGAGCGATTCAAACAGGTCGGCATGTTGACGTTCTGAGCCATAGTCTAACAAATAAGCGAGCGGCCTTTCGGCAATAGGTGTTTCGACTATGGACCTTGTGGAAGTAGTGGCTTTTAACATGGTATTTCCTCCAATTAAAAATGCCGTGAGTGCTCCTAAGCCTTAGACGGCTCCGGGGGCCTCGCGGATTCCCCGACACTCACGGCAAACTTGATTGGTAGAATAAAAAAGACCTGTTTTTATGGTGCCGGTCCTGCACCGTCTAAGTTTAGGAATTTTAGGTTATCCGGTCGGTTGGGTGTTGTCAATGTCGTTCGCTGTCCTTGTGGTGTATCGACTTGATTAAAAGACCGTGGGCGGATGGTCGGAACAGCGCCAGGGTGTCAGCCGATCCGCTGCCGGTGGCTCCGGTCAGTGTCGGTCCGGTCGGTGTCGGCGGATCTGTTGCCGGAGCTGGCTTCATCCATCTTTGACCGAGATTCGGCCGCCCCGGTCGTCGGCGGGGTGAAGGCCGGGCCTCGGTATGGCCGTGGTGGCTTCCTGCCGGTGGCGGCGATCGTGGCCGCCCTGGTGATGACCTGGTTGAAAGAGTGCGGCCGGGTGCCGACCGGAACAGCGCCAGGGTGTGAGCCGATCCACTGCCGGTGGCTCCGGTCGGTGTCGGCGGATCTGTTGCCGGAGCTGGCTCCATCCATCTTTGACCGAGATCCGGCCGCCCCGGTCGTCGGTGGAGTGAAGGCCGGGCCTCGGTATGGCCGTGGTGGCTTCCTGCCGGTGGCGGCGATCGTGGCCGCCGTGGTCATGACCTGGTTGAAAGAGTGCGGCCGGGTGCCGACCGGAACAGCGCCGGGGTGTGAGCCGATCCGCTGCCGGTGGCTCCGGTCGGTGTCGGCGGATCTGTTGCCGGAGCTGGCTCCATCCATCTTTGACCGAGATCCGGCCGCCCCGGTCGTCGGTGGAGTGAAGGCCGGGCCTCGGTATGGCTGTGGTGGCTTCCTGCCGGTGGCGGCGATCGTGGCCGCCGTGGTGATGACCTGGTTGAAAGAGTGCGGCCGGTGCCTGTCGGAACAGCGCCGGGGTGTCATCCGATCCGCTGCCGGTGGCTCCGGTCGGTGTCGGCGGATCTGTTGCCGGAGCTGGCTTCATCCATCTTTGACCGAGATCCGGCCGCCCTGGTCGTCGGCGGGGTGAAGATCGGGCCTCGGTGTTGCCGTGGTGCCTTCCTACCGTCGCGGTGGTATACCTCAGCCCGTTCTGTCAATGTGTGCATTATGTGCTTGCATGGCGCAGCATCTTCAATAAAGCCGTTTTTGATGGCATTGAATGTTAATTTAATATTGTATCCGTGTGCAAATAAGCGGAGTGTGCAGCGCGAGTAATGTTTTCGGTTGTCGCCGTCGGTTGTCGCCGTCGCAAAGAAAAGGCCGAACAGTTCTTTCTGTTCGGCCACTGGCTTGGGCTGCTGGAAATTCGTTCGTCAATCGTAAAAATCAAGGCGCTTCAACTGCGCCCTTGTCGGTTTTTTCTCTTTGCCGGTGGTCCCGGTGCATCGATGACCGATCGAGATCCGGCCGCCCCGGTCGTCGGTGGAGTGAAGGCCGGGCCTCGGTATGGCCGTGGTGGCTTCCTGCCGGTGGCGGCGATCGTGGCCGCCGTGGTCATGACCTGGTTGAAAGAGTGCGGCCGGTGCCTGTCGGAACAGCGCCGGGGTGTCATCCGATCCGCTGCCGGTGGCTCCGGTCGGTGTCGGTCCGGTCGGTGTCGGTGGATCTGTTGCCGGAGCTGGCTTCATCCATATTTGACCGAGATCCGGCCGCCCCGGTCGTCGGCGGGGTGAAGGCCGGGCCTCGGTATGGCCGTGGTGGCTTCCTGCCGGTGGCGGCGATCGTGGCCGCCCTGGTGATGACCAGGTTGAAAGAGTGCGGCCGGGTGACGACCGGAACAGCGCCGGGGTGTCAGCCGATCCGTTGCCGGTGCCCTGGTGCATTGATGACCGATCGAGATCCGGCCGCCCTGGTCGTCGGTGGAATGAAGGCCGGGCCTCGGTATGGCCGTGGTGGCATCCTGCCGGTAGCGGCGATCGTGGCCGCCCTGGTGATGACCAGGTTGAAAGAGTGCGGCCGGGTGACGACCGGAACAGCGCCGGGGTGTCAGCCGATCCGTTGCCGGTGCCCTGGTGCATTGATGACCGATCGAGATCCGGCCGCCCTGGTCGTCGGTGGAATGAAGGCTGGGCCCTCGGTATGGCCGTGGTGGCTTCCTGCCGGTGGCGGCGATCGTGGCCGCCCTGGTGATGACCTGGTTGAAAGAGTGCGGCCTGTGCCTGTCGGATCAGCGGGGGGGTGTCAGCCGACCCGCTGCCGGTGGCTCCGGTCGGTGTCGGTGGATCTGTTGCCGGAGCTGGCTTCATCCATCTTTGATCGAGATCCGGCCGCCCCGGTCGTCGGCGGGGTGAAGGCCGGGCCTCGGTATGGCCGTGGTGGCATCCTGCCGGTAGCGGCGATCGTGGCCGCCCTGGTGATGATCTGGTTGAAAGAGTGCGGCCGGTGCCTGTCGGATCAGCGCGGGGTGTCATCCGCTCCGCTGCCGGTGGCTCCGGTCGGTGTCGGCGGATCTGTTGCCGGAGCTGGCTTCATCCATCTTTGATCGAGATTCGGCCGCCCCGGTCGTCGGCGGGGTGAAGGCCGGGCCTCGGTATGGCCGTGGTGATGACCTGGTTAAAGGATCGTTGCCGGAGCTGGCCAGGATCAGCGCCAGGGAATCCGTTCCGCTGCCGGTGTCCTGGTCGGTTTCTCCCTTCCCCTTGAAGTTTGGAGTGTTTAGGGATTTATATGAAAAGATATATAAAATCAATAAGATATCTACTTGCATGAATTTTGCCGGGTTCTTCCTGTCAAAAAAAAGCGGGTCCTCCCAATGAGGTGCCTCTATACGGGTGCGACGACCCCATAAAACGGCTCCAGTCGATTTTTTTATTTTCTCTGGAATAATGTAACATTGCTGTTTTTACGGGAAAATATATCAATATAGTTGATAACTTTAATTATTCATTAATGTATTGATATTATAGAACAATATCTAATCTTACGGATAAGCTGCCTGTGTTATTTTTCTTCCGCATGATTCGAAGGTGAAAACAATCTTTCCATTTCTTCCGATCTCTATAACAAGTCCTTCAATTTTCCAGACCGAAAACCAAGCCACTCCCCAATTTCCACACGGGTAGCGAAGTTTGCCCCTCCTGACCAGGGCGGCCCTGGTCCACCCAGCTTTCAGAAGATCCTGCATGTTCACTTTGATCCATGGCCATGCCGCCTTGAAGTTTTCGGGGTTTTCTCCGAGGCTCCGTGTTGATGCTTGCGGGGTGAACCCGAGTGGCAAGGTTGAATCGACTCCTTGATTGCTCTGAAGCCGATCCGGGCCGGTGGCTTCAACCGGTTGACCTTCTATATGGGGGGTACAGTTTGAACAGAAAAAACCGCCTCTTGATCCATAAATGAATAACCTTCCTTTGCATATCGGACAGGGCCGAAGGAATGAAAGGCGCTCAGGTTTTCTGTTCCTTTTCGTCGCCTGGTCTGTGCTTTTTTTCGGGCCAGTGGCAGGGGTGATGTTGTGAGAAACCGCGATTTCCTCTTCGCCCTGGCACTCGTCACCTTCTTTCGGCGCTCGTTGGTGGGCTTTTTCTGGTTCCGGTTGATCTGATTTGCCATGATTTGAAGTGGAATCGGTTTTTTTTAGCCGGTCGATGGCATCAAAGAAACTCATGATCGGTCCTTAAATGTGATAGGAATATAAAAGTGCTGTCACCAAAAACGGGCTAGCTGTCACCAAATAACGGCATGTGTCACCAGGAACGAAACTTTTCTGAAATCTTAACTGTATGAAATATATAGATTATTATTATATTATTTACAATTGGTGACAGTGGTGACAGTGGTGACAGTAAATTGCACTATACGCGCGAGGGTGTTTCATGTTTCCCTTGTTCGTGTTTCAATTCTATATATGGGAAAAATGCTGTCACCAGTGTCACCACTGTCACAATCGTTTAATATCAGTAACATAGGCTGTCACCATTGGTTTTCTACGGTGTCACCACTGTC
The DNA here is from genome assembly GCF_014201505.1 of Desulfoprunum benzoelyticum. GTDB lineage: Bacteria > Desulfobacterota > Desulfobulbia > Desulfobulbales > Desulfocapsaceae > Desulfoprunum > Desulfoprunum benzoelyticum. Next base: position 59,579 of record NZ_JACHEO010000017.1, read on the forward strand.
ACCAGGTCGGCGTCTCAGGCATCGTCCTTCTTGAACCATGGGAGATCGAATACCCATACCCTTCTTTGCTTCGGTCTCCCTGTTTCGTCTGTATCGGGGTCTTCGGGGAACCGGAACCTGTAGCTGTTCCTGAGGTACGCGGGGTGTTTCTGGAGTGCCAGGCTCAGGTTTTCATTGACTTGAATATTTATACCTTTGTTGCGGATTAGGTTTTCAGCTTTCGGAAGGTTGACATAAATGTGTCCCTTCTCGTTGTCGTAATGGCAAGCTAAGGACAGTTTGTCGTCTTTAACCTCGTCAAGTAGTTCAAAGAAATGATCGGCTAGCGATGTTTGGCGTATAGCGGATGTGATGCACTTCTTTTTCCCGATTTCCTTCAAAAAATGGGGGACAGCTCCGTCTTGATCGATGCCGAAACAGGAACAGAAAAGCCGGTGAAAAGCCAGAATCAAGGCGTGATTCTGTAGTATCCTGCGCTCGTCCATTGGGCTAAGGTCTTCAATTGCTTTTTCATATTCTTTACCCCATGCTGCAAAGTGCTGGCGATGGGTAAGGACCTGGCGCAAGATCCCGGCCAATTCCTTATTGTCTGTGTCGATAATTCTTGTATAGGCTTTCCGGCTGTTGTCGGTTAGTTGCTCGGCTTGAAAGTGCAGGCTTATCACCCGCTGTTTTTCCTGCTTCGTGTTGAACGGTTCGGTATTCTGGCAGAACAAGAGGCTGCCGAGAAATGGCGCTTCCTTGGTTTGCAGGTCGTTGGAAAAAGCGGCCTGGACCTGCAAGGGGCCTCGGTTGTATGCCGTAAGAAGTATGGAGTAATCAAAACCCTTTTCGTTGCGGTGGCTATCTTCAAGCAGGGCCGTGAACAAGCCGGATACCTGGCCTATCGTACGAGTTAACCCTTTCCTGCTGTTCAGTTGGGTGATGGGTAGGCCCTCAATGTCGCGGCCTTGAATAGCGTTCATGGTGGTGACTAGGGCGCTCTTGCCGCTTGCCGGGTCGCCATGCAAAGACAGGAAAGGGAAAAAATCCGTGGTGGCCTTGACTTGGTTGACAAACCAACCCGCTATCACCCAAGAGAGGGCAACGACGCCATTCAGCCCCCAAGCGCTCAGAATCACCCCGTGTATTTCTTTAACTCGGTCCTTGCCAATTTCGGCCGGGAAAATTGCTTTTTCTTCGCTGTGGGTCGGTGGTCGAAAATGCTGGTTGTAGCCCACCTGAAAATTACCTCGCTTATCAGGCAAGAGAATTTTTCCAGAGGTATCGGTAGCCCACTTCGAAAAGATGTAGTTTCCGGTCTCCGGTTGATATCCTGATACGGTCAATTGCTTTACTTCCGGGGCTTTTTTGTCGTCGGAAATTTTTGAAGCAAGAGCTGTGCAGGCTTTCGCGTCTCCCTCAAAATTGATTTTCGCATAGGTGAGGAACCATTCCTTAAGGCTGCGGTGGCTGGCGAGGTCCTTCCCGGTTGCGGTGGCCTCAATAGCCCTGCCTTTTACGGGCTGAATTTCCAGGTGGTAGACATACTCCGGCCGGGCCGGGTTCGATCGATCAAGGATGAAGCTGATAACTCTGGCAACTCCTTTGAAACATCGTGATACCGAGATGAAAGCATCTTCAGCGTTGCCGCCCCTGGGTATTTTCTTTTCGCTGAAATATGTTGATCCCTGGAAGGCGAAGAGGCCGGGGGCGGTATTGAAAAAATTACTCCAATGATCGGCGTATTCCTGGGCCGTTCCAGCCAATGCCAACTTACCGTTGAGGATGTAGCGGGGGGTATTGGCGCTGAATGTGTTCTTGACTTGTTCGGGGGTGCCTGATTGTAACAGGTCGTTCCAGTCCTGCCCCTGGTCGCAAAGAATGACGGCGGCGGCCGGGTGTTCAAGGTGCCATTTTTTACATGCCCGGTGGCCAGCTGCATCGTTGTCGAAGCTGAGAACAAGAAACTTGTATTCTGAAAGATCGACTTTAGCGGGGTCCTGCCCGGAACTGAGGACTGCGATTGCCTGTTCTCCCAACTCCAGCAATGAGAGTGCGTTTAAGACCCCTTCGACAATCCAGGTTTTTTTTTCAGGATCATAGGGGATTGTCGGGTGTTTCCAATATTTCCCGGTAGTGCTGCCGATATTGTGTGTTTTCCCATCTCCAGGGGGTGGGCTGAACAACCGGCCGTTCAGTACTTCCTTGCCTTTCTCATCTTTGCCAACAGGAAACATGACGGCGCCACTTCCTGTTTTCCTGACGTTTTTCAGATATCGATAGTCAAGGTGTTCGAGAATGGCGGGGGAAAAGCCGCGTGATAGAAGATACTCCCGCGCCGGTCGGTGTGGATCTGCCTTGGTCGCTGGAAAATCGCGTTCAATATTTCGCCTGACCTCGGGGAACAGCTCAAAGGTATTCTTTTTGATCCCACACTTAGAGCCTCGGTTGCAGTTTATAGACATTGGCCGGGCGGCATAGGCCCATGCTTTGGTGTCCCCGCAAGCCGGGCAAATCAATTGCTGGATGGTGTTGCCGTTGGATCTGGTTTTTTCGGTCCAATACGGTGACTGTCGAAGAGCGTCCAGGAGTTTTTCATTTAACGTCATGTTTGCTCCTCTTCTTATCTTTCGCTGTGGTGGAAGATAATCGGCGGATCGGGCATGGAGTCTTGAAACATTGTGATCTGCTTAACTCGCAAAATGTTCCATTACAAAAGGTCATAGCCGCTTTTGTTAATTCGTGTGGTTTGGCAAAAACGTTCCATTGAACAAGACGATAAATAAATAAAGGGCAACTGTTGTCTTCGCAGTATCGCCTGTGAAGTTCATTCCCACTACAGCAAACAATCAAGCAGTATTTCGGAATAGCATCCATTTTCATATGCTTAGTTCTCATTGTTTCAAGATGGTTGTTGGCTAGTAAACGATTCTTCCAATTCTTGGAAACAAGGGCATAATTGCAAGCATATGATATTAATATATTTATCTCTTAGTTTTAGAAATTTAGTCGATAAAATTTGGTCGAACGTTGGGCTTTTAATGATTGCGTAATAAGCACTAACTACAGACATTAACGCGCCAAATTCATAAAAAAGCCTTATGCATTGAATATCATAGATATCAAAAACCGATGTTAAGCCATGCGATAAATTACATTCTCGGTCCCCTATCTTTTTTTGAAAAATATCAGAATTAGACCGAGTAAAACCAGCCAAAAAATGATAATTTTGTTTGCTATTGGGGTCAGGATGGTAAAAAGAATGTGCCTTATATGAGTCATGATGAAGACCGGCGACAAACTCAAGGAAATTTATAAAATCGTCTAAAGCCTGAATCAATTTGAAATGACCGTCCTTAATTTTATCAAGGTGTGGTTGCTTGATGATGGTGGAGACATAGGGGTAAATGGTTTCAACGGCCTGTTTTCTTGTCCTCCATAGCTCAAGGCCGACTTCTTGGTGCATGGCTGCGGGTATCATGATTAAGACCTCCCTTGGGAACAGTCGTTTGGGTGTGCCTGCCCGGCAGAAGAAAGACTTTGTATCCAAGCCTGGACGGCACTTTCCGTCCATCGAACGGAACGTTTTCCAAGGCGGAAAGGTTCGGGAAATTCCTTATTTTGAATAAGGTTATAGATTTTCGATTTCTTAAGGCCGACGATGGCCTCGACTTGGGACAGTCTGAGAAGGGTGTCCGTGTTTTTCATGTATAATCCTCCATTGGTGTTCATCTTTCTCTTGATGACCTTACGGAAGCTATAACACGGATGTAACTAAACTCTATGGGCTTTAGCTGGCTGGATTAAAGCCCATAATTGTTTCATTTTTACATTACTCAACTGTTGGTGAGGAAATGGCGTTCTACAAACACACGGCTGTGTTTGCCAGACGTGGCCTTGGTGATGTTCTTGGGGATTGTGCAGGGCTGGGTTTGCTGGGTGTAGCCTAATAAAGCTAGACAGAACGCTTGACAGCCGAAAGAGGAATGCCGGAAAGTGCTGCTTTTATAAGTTTTTTTGCTTGGTTAAGATCTTTTGATAATGTCGATGAAGTCATATCTATCTTACCCCACCATTTTTTCTGAGCTATTTCGCTCTTCGTCTTACCCTTTCTGTCCATTTCAAAAGCCAAAAGAGACCTGAGCATTATTTCAAATGTTGTTAAACCTCCTCTCGTTCTTTTATTTTTCTCCATGGTTCTTCTGAAGTCGAAAGACGCCTTAGCGTGCATTATTTCATTGGAAACAAAAGTCTCGTCGTGTGCGCCGTTTTCGATTTCGTTTTTCCAAGATTGTTCAATTTCTTCGAAGTATGCCGAATGTTTTTCTTCGAGTATTTTGCTGACCATTTTTGTTACAATTTCAACTGGGGTCAATGGATCAATTGAAATATGTATTCTATTGCTGATAAGCGGGGGGCGGTGCTCATAAGAAAAACCGTCATTTTTCCATTCTGGTATAGATTCAGGCGTTCTATGGAGTCGCCCTATTTCCTGTAAATATGTTAACTTCTCTCGTGATGTAAGTTCACGGACAGGCATTTCCCCGCGTGTATTCCAAGCTGCGTTCCAATTTAGACGAAGCGTTATGGCAATATCAAAAAGTATATTCATCCGATATTCTTTCCAATTTATATCGTGCTCGAAACAATACAGTTTTTCAATGGAATACAATTTTTCAAATGCTGTCCAGTTGTCTGAGATCAATGCTTCAATGCAAGCGTCAAACTCAACTGAAACCAAAATGGCCATGGCTGCAAAAAAATGATACGCAGGTTTTAGTCCCAAAGAGTCGTTCTCGTACCCTTCTTCATCTTCTTCTATGGTCTTTTGTATCAGCCGGACAGCTTTCTCGGCTCTTTTTTTCCAAGAACAAACATGAACGTCCGGTTCAGATACCAAAAAGTATAATTGGTTGCGGCAAGATTCCCTGGTAGGCATTTTCTAAAATTCCTGTTCGTAAGAATTTTCCATGATATTAGCCCCATGTGAAAATGTTGGGTGACAGTTTATCGATTCAGACCGATCTTTCCGCCACTTGCCGCCCTATCGGTATTATTTCCGCTCCATTTTCAATGTGATAAAGATACTTCCCCCACCACTCCATGATCTTGGTTCTTTCCGGCAGATATTCGGCTCGGTGATAGGCTGCCCTGACGGCGTTCTTTTCACGGTGGGCAAGCTGGCGCTCGATTGCGTCGGGATGGAAACCGCTCTCGTTGGCAATGGTGGAAAAAAGCGCCCTGAATCCGTGCATCGTTGCCTTGGAATGATAGCCGATCCGATACAGGGCAAAGAGCATGGTATTTTCCGAAAGCGGCCTTTCCGGGTAGTGGATGCCGGGGAAAACAAGCCCCTTATCGCCGTAGAGAACCTTTGCCCGGTTGAGGATCGCCATGGCCTGTTCAGACAAAGGGACGATGTGCAGTGACCGCATTTTCATCCGTTCGGCGGGGACCGTCCATATCTTCCGGCTGAGGTCAATCTCGTTCCATGTTGCTCCGCGTACCTCTCCGCTACGGGCTGCGGTAAGGATAGTGAATTGAATGGCGAGCTTCGTTGTTATGTGGATATCTCCCCCGGTCAGGGTCCGAAGGAAGGCGGGTAGCTCGTCAAGCTCTATCATCGGGTGGTGTTGGACCTTCTTTGCCCTGAGTACCCCCCGCATATCGGCGGCGGGGTTGTAGGTGGCCCTTCCGGTCTGTATCGCGTACCGAAAAACGCTGTTCATCCTCTGTAACGATTTGGCGGCGATTTCCAGCGCTCCCCGCGCCTCGACATTGCGGAGGATATGAAGGACCATCGGCGGGGTGATCTGTTCAACCGGCAAAGCGCCAATGGTCGGGAAGATGTTCCGTTGAAGAATGGTGAGGGTAGCATTGGAATGGGCCGGTGTCCATCTGGCGTCCTGGTGTTGGTGCCACTCCATGGCAATCATTTCGAAGCTGTTTTCTAAGATCGTCTTTTCTTGCTCTATGGCTTCGATGATCGCCTGTTTTTCGGCCTTGCGTTCCTTGGTGGGATTCTTTCCAGCCTTCAAAAGTTTTTTGGCGTCCCCGCGTTTTTCTCGGGCGGCCTCAAGGCCGGTGTCCGGGTACTCTCCCAAAACCATCACCGATTCCGACCCGGCAAACCGATAACGAAAACGCCATGACTTTCGACCGGTGGGTGCGATGTAGAGGAAAAGCCCGCCTCCATCCGTCAATTTGTACGGCTTTTCCTTGGGCTTCGCATTTCTTACTTCAATGGCGGTAAGCATAGGGGCCTCGTGTTCTGGTGGTTGCGGGTATGTGGTTCTTGATGGGCGATACCCGCTTTTGAGGGGGTACAAAGCGGGGCGGCGCTGCATTCTGTGCGCCGGGGTGGTTATATTGACTTGAGGCCGGTTTCGGGGTATCCTCCTGCCTCTGCTCGGTTATGGGGGCTGTTGGTTTGAGGCTGCCGGCCGGTGGAGTGGGGGGCGGTTTGTGAAGTGGGTACGCGGCCTGACGCTGCTTATCTGTTCCAGGTTCGATCTGGTAAGCCGAAATCAGCATAGACCTTTCAGGGGGTTAGTGGTTGCTGTTGGGTATTCGGTTCTGTTTAGCCTGTACCCGCATTTATACCCCCAAAAATCATGGATGTCAACGGACCGAAACGGAACATGATGGAAGAAACAGCAACAAAAAAAGCCCGCAAACCTTTTAAGGCTGCGGGCTTCATGGACTTCAGGGAACGTCGGTGTAACTTAATTTGGTGCCGAAGAGAAGACTCGAACTTCCACGAGGATACCCCCACTAGACCCTGAACCTAGCGCGTCTACCAATTCCGCCACTTCGGCAACGGGCTTGAATATGCTTCCTGGACCTCCGTTTGTCAAGATTTTCTTTTGACAGGTTGAAAAAAACAACACTCATATCGGATATTATGCATATATATAAAAGGATAGAGGATATTGTCGAACCCTTTGCCGATGTTTGCGTCACCATTGGTAATTTTGACGGTGTTCATCTTGGCCATCAGATGTTGTTTGCGGAAGTGGCACATAAGGCCTACAGCAGGAAAGGCGCGAGTCTTGCCATTACCTTCGAACCGCACCCTCTTCGGATTCTGCGTCCCGGCGGCATCAAACTGATTTCAAGCTGTGAACAGAAAATTGAACTGATCCAGATGGCCGGCATCGATGCCCTGCTCATCATTCCATTCAACCTCGATTTTGCAGCAACATCGGCCGAACATTTCGTCGATGATATTCTGCTCGGACGGATTGGCATGAAGGAATTGGTCGTCGGGTATGATTACGCCTTCGGCAAAGGTCGGAGCGGGAATATTGCATTTCTTCAGGAGCAGGGAAGGGTGAAGGGTTTTCCGGTCACAGTGGTTGAAGCCTACTATCTCGACGGTGTGCTGGTAAGTTCGACGAAGATCAGGCAGCTGGTTTCCGACGGGCGGGTGGAGGAAGCCCGGATACTTCTCGGGCGGCCATACCAGATACGGGGAGAAGTTCAGGTTGGAAAACAGCGAGGGGGAAAGGAGGTCGGTTTCCCTACGGCAAACCTGCAGGTCGATCCCGAAGATCTGGTGCCGAGACACGGCGTCTATGTTTCTCAGGTCATCTGCGAGGGAAAGTGCTACGGCGGGGTGCTGAATATCGGCCACAACCCGACCTTCGGTGGACAGGCACTGGTCGCGGAAACCCATATTTTCAATTTTGATCAGGACATCTACGGTAAGCCGATCAAGATAAATCTATTGAAATTTCTTCGTGGTGAACAAAAATTTGCCAGCGTTGCAGAGCTTGCGTCACAGATCGGCAGGGATGTCATTTGTGCTAAGACGATGCTGGCAGAACAGCAGAAGGAGCTGATGGTTTCCTGCTCGGAACATATCCCTTCCTGAAGATGGCCCGGTCCTGGCGAGTCGAGTTGAACGACCATTTTCCCCTTGCAAGTGGGATGAAGGTGTCTATAGTGTACCCGCCTGAAGATGAGGTGAACACTCCGCACCTGTCAGTGGCTGCAAGTATCTGTAGTAAATATAACTGCCCATCATTTCGGTACGATCATCCTGATTACGGCTGGTTTTGTTGCGGCGGATTGTCAATTGATGAGAATTTAAACCTCGAGGATAGAGCATGACGGAACAGTTGCTGGAGGATTTGCCAAAGGTTATTGCAGAACTGGAGAAGAAGTGCCGGGAGAATCCGAAGTCGGTCTCGGCATTTCATCATCTCGGACTGGTGTACATGAAGGCCGGCAGAACGGAAGAGGCGATTTCCTCCTTGGAGAGGGCGGTCGAGATTGACCCCTTGAATGGTGACGCAATGATCAACCTCGGAGCAATCTACTTTGGCCTGGGGAAACTTGACAAGGCGCTTGCGCTCAATGAAAAGGCGATCTCGGTTCACCCCGAAGGGGCGCAGGCATATGCTAATCTTGGGTTGATCAGGCAGCAGCGTAATGAGTTGGACAAGGCGCTCGAGGCCTATGAAAAAGCCCTCCAGTATAACCCCCGATTGGCCACCGTGTGGATGAACCTTACTTCTCTTCTGACAATGAAGGGGGAGGATGAGAGAGCCCTCGCCGCTGCTCGCAAAGGGTTGGAATTGGAACCTGACTCTGCCCTTGCTCACAACAACCTTGCCGTTGCCCTGTACTTCAGCGGGGAATATGCGACTGCAATGAAACATCTTGATAAGGCAAAGGAGCTTGGCTATTCCGTTGATCCGAACTTTGTCGCCCGACTGCGTGAAAAAATAAACTGATCCGATGCTACAGGGTCGGAAGACGGTAAGATATGGCAAAGGAACAGTTGAAAAAAAGGCCGTGGTGTCCATTCTGCGGACAGACGGTCGGGCGTCCATCGGAGGCCTCCGTTCGCAAGATGACGGAATTTCCTGTGGGCGCATGCCAGTGCGGAGCGGTGTATACATGTGACGCTACCGGGCATAATGTTGGGGCGGCGATGGTCGAGGCCCTGGTCTACGCCTGCGGTGATAATTGGGATCTGGCCTGGGAACTGATGCCGGAAGATGACTATCTGACCGGTCGCATCGAGAATTACGACGAGACCTTGCATCAGGTCATCGAGATGAAGAATATCGATGGCCGCTATGTCCGTGGAGTGTTGTACTTTGTTCGGCTGCACACCGAGATATCGGAATTGGCCCGTCGGCTGAAGGATAAAAAAGAACACCAGATTGCCGAGTCCACACCCATCGCCAAGGTTCAGGACCCTGTAATCGAGTCCGCTCCAGCGCGAAACCGGGTTCGCCAAAAGGCGACGAAACAGGCAGTCAGGGAAATGGTTGATCGAAGTGATATCGACGGCCTGGCAGGGTTATGCTTCGACGACAAGAAAACTCTGCGCCTGATGCAGCGTCTGCTCTATGATCCTGATGAGGAGAAACGGTGGAAAACGGCCTGGACCATCGGTCAGGTTTGTGCTCGAGTGGCAAGCCGTGAACCCGGTCAGGTCTCTGAGCTCCTGCATAGGCTTTTCGAGGCCTGTTCCGATTCTGCCGCCACGCCGTGGGGCATGGTCGAGGCGATTGGCTATGTCATTGCCGAGCGGCCGGATATCTTCGGGGCCTTCACCCGCTATCTGCTCCGCTATATCGGCGAGCAATCAACCCAGATTCAGGTTATATGGGCGATGGGGGAGATCGCCCGCAAACGGCCGGATCTTATTCGGGATACACCTTTTTTCAACCTTTTCCATTTCCTGCAGCATCCGGATCCGCGAGTGCGCGGCCTCATCGCCAGGCTTTTGGGGCGAATCAAAGCCACGGAGGCCGCTTTGCAGCTGATGGTCCTGAAGGACGATAATGCCGGGTTGATAGTCTGGGAAAACGGGAAAGCTTGTACAACGACGGTTGCCGCTGAGGCTGCGAAGGCAATCAGCGCGATCCACGGAGGGAAAGAAGCATGACGACAACATTACAGAATATCGGCTCCATCGCTCCGATGGCAGGCGCGAAAGACACTGATCCTGCCGACCCGGTGCGAACCGATTATGAAGAAGGCCGGCGATTTCTGCAGAACCGGGAATACTCTCAGGCGGCTGTTTCGCTGCATAATGCTCTGGTTGGTTTTGAGAAGAGAGGGGAAGAGACGGGGATTGCCAACGCCTCCAACCAACTGGGCCATGTCTGCCTGGCGCGACAGGAATTCACGCAGGCGTTGCAGCATTATCAGCGAGCCCTGGGGATTTGCGACAAGTTGCAGGATCAAATGAGTCTGGTTGCGGTTCAAAAGAAGCTCATCGAAGTATTTCGAGGTCTTAACGATCACTCGAAGGCAATCGAGATCTGTCTGGAACTGCTCGACAGCTATCACCGCAACAATGATCCGCGCGGAACGGTGGAGATACTTGAGGAGATGGCACTGATCTATCTCGACTCCGGCAACAAGGGAAAAGCTGCCGATGCCTACCGCACCGTGGCCTCGATCCACCGGAACTTCCGACATCATAGCATCGCTGAAAGTTATGTGAAAAAGGCGGAAGATATTGATCAGGCCGCCTGATCAAAACTGAATGTAGAACACATGTTTACCGGGATAATTGAAGGGACGGGCAGGCTTTTGAGGAAAAGGGCAATCGGTGGAGGGATAGCCTTTGATCTCGAGGCCGGATTTGCGCTCGATGACCCTCAGGAAGGTGAATCCATTGCCATTAATGGGGTATGCCTGACTGCCTACAATATATCCGGACGTCATTTCAGCGCCGACGTTTCTCCTGAGACACTGTCCCGAACCCAACTAGGAAGATTGAGCAGCGGAGATCTCGTCAATATGGAGAGGGCGCTTCGGCTTTCCGATCGATTGGGTGGGCACCTGGTCTCCGGACATGTAGATTGTGTTGCCGTGGTCAGCAGTCGAAAGCCGTTCGGTGATTATACGATTTTCACCTTTTCATTGCCCAAAGCGCAGAGCCGTTATATTGTCGAGAAGGGTTCAGTCGCGGTCGATGGGATCAGTCTGACGGTCAATTCTTGTGCAGCAGATCAATTTTCGGTGTCGATCATCCCGCACACCGTGAAAATGACAACGTTGAATTCATTGCAGGTTGGGCATCATGTCAATATCGAAGTCGATATCATCGGCAAGTATGTCGAGAAACTCCTCGGTGCGCATATCCAGTCATCCGCTATCGACGGGGGTGGAAATGGCATAGATGCCGCTTTCCTTGCGGAGCATGGTTTTTTCAGGTGAATCGAAGGTCCGGAATCTAAACTTTTTCTGATGTGTGAATATTATGGCCGTGAGTTCGATTGAGGAAGTAATTGAAGATATAAAGGCCGGGAAGATGATCATCCTGGTTGATGATGAAGACCGTGAAAATGAGGGTGACCTCTGTATGGCGGCAGAGGCCGTAACCGATGAGGCGATCAATTTCATGGCGACCTATGGGCGAGGGTTGATTTGCCTGACTCTCAGTCCGGACCTTGTCGACAAGTTAAAGCTGCCGATGATGGTGAGCGATAATAAATCACCTTACGGTACCGGCTTTACTATCAGTATTGAAGCCAGCACCGGAGTGTCGACCGGGATATCTGCTGCCGACAGGGCCCGGACGGTGCAGGCGGCAGTGGCAAAAGACGCCAAACCGAGCGACCTGGTGAGCCCGGGACATATATTTCCGCTGCGGGCCAAGCAGGGCGGAGTGCTGGTGCGGACTGGACAGACGGAGGGATCCGTCGATCTCGCCCGGCTCGCCGGCATGACCACAGCTGGTGTTATCTGTGAAATAATGAACGATGACGGGACGATGTCGCGGATGCCCGATCTCGAGAAATTCGCAGACAAACATGGTCTCAAGATCGCGACAATCGCCGACCTCGTCGCCTATCGACTGCGGCAGGACGTGCTTGTCCATCGGGCTGCGCAGGCGCGGTTGCCGACCGAGCATGCTGGGGAATTCACTGCTATCGTCTACACCAACGACGTTGATCGTCACCACCACATCGCTTTGATAAAAGGGGATATTTCGAAGGCTGAACGGGTCCTGGTGCGGGTTCATTCCGAGTGTCTGACCGGTGACGTTTTTGGGTCTTCGCGTTGTGATTGCGGAGTCCAATTGAATGCGGCGATGAGGATGATCGATCAGGAAGGGTGTGGAATCCTCGTGTATATGCGACAGGAAGGGCGAGGGATAGGGCTCATCAATAAGTTGAAGGCCTACCATCTGCAGGACAGTCAGGGTATGGACACCGTTGAGGCCAACCTCAAATTGGGATTCAAGGCTGATTTGCGGGACTATGGTATCGGGGCCCAGATCCTCAGGGACCTCGGAGTGAAAAAGATGGCGTTGTTGACCAATAACCCTAAAAAGATCATTGGTCTGGAAGGTTACGGCATCGAGGTGGTAGCTCGATATCCGATCGAGATCCTGTCAAATCCGGAGAACAGGGAATACTTGCAGTGCAAACGAGATAGAATGGGCCACCTGTTTGAGGTTCTTGAATAGTTTTCAGGTAGTGCCTGTGGGCAATTACCGATTTTGAATATTTTTGGTGAGAATAATGGCAAATTTTATCGAAGGGAATCTGAAGGCGGATGGAAAGAAGTTCGGGATCGTCATAGCCCGTTTCAATTCCTTTATATCTGAAAAGCTGCTCGAGGGGGCGCTTGATACTCTTCAGCGTTCCGGGGCTCAAGCCACAGACATTGATGTCGTGCGGGTTCCGGGAGCATTCGAGATTCCCCTGATTGCCAAAAAAATGGCTGGTTCCCAGAAATACGACGCGATCATCTGTCTGGGGGTAGTCATTCGCGGGGCGACGCCTCATTTTGATGTTGTCGTCAACGAGGTTTCCAAGGGAACTGCCCAGGTTGGTCTCGATACAGGGGTACCGGTTCTCTTCGGGGTGTTGACTACCGAAACGATAGAGCAGGCGATCGAACGAAGCGGCACCAAGGCTGGCAACAAGGGGGCGGATGTTGCGGTGGCAGCGATCGAGATGGCCAATTTGATCTCCAACCTTCTGTAATCATTTCGCTCTATTTCGGAGCGGGCATTCTTTCCCTCCGGCGTCAACTGGCCCTGTTCCTTGTTGAAGTTAACGATGCAATGCCAGTTTTGATGCTTCGCCCTTTGTCGTTCATTATCTATGGGAACTCGCCGACAATCACGTGAGGCTGCTCTCCAGTACCTCTTTCAGGAGGATTTTTCTAAACCGGCTGAGCTGGAACGGGAAGACCTGGCTGATCGATTCGCCCTTTTTTGTGGACTTTTTCATGTCAGCAAAAAAGGGCGTTCGTATGCACTTGAATTATTGCGGATATCTATCGCCAACCGTGAAAGGATCGATGAACTGATACGGCAGGCCGCAGTCAACTGGCGTTTGTCGAGGATAGCCGCAGCAGACAGGAACATTCTCAGGCTGGCTGTCTGCGAAATGCTCTATATCGAAGATGTACCGGATGAAGTGGCTATCAATGAGGCCGTCGAAATAGCCAAACGTTTTGGTGGTGATGACTCGCCATCATTTGTCAACGGGGTCCTCGATGCAGTGAGAAAAATCCTCCGCGGGTGACGTGCTGCGCGCCTCTCCGGCTTGCATTTTCTAGATACTCCCGTTATATCATTAGATAATTAATCAGGAGTCAAGAAACGTAATTCGGAGTATGGCGCTGTTTATGGCATCATCAGAAAAATCAAAACCAGGATTCAAACAGGAAACATTTGCCCTTCTTGGCGTCTTTGGTGCACTATTCCTCCTTCTCAGCATCCTCTCCCGTTCTCTCAACAAGGAAGAGAACTGGTGCGGAGAGATTGGATCCACCATTTCTCAGGTTCTCCTCGGTCTTGCCGGTTGGGGTGCCTATTTCATCGTTTTTCTCTTGTTCCTATTGGCTCTGCATGTTTTCAGGCCGAAAATTACCGTAACACGCTTGCTTGAGGTGGTTATTGGGCTTGCGCTTGCCTTGGCTGCCTTTTGTGGTTTGCTGTCATCGCTTGCACTAAAAAATGTCCTGCTCATAGAATCCGGAGGTTGGCTCGGGACATGGATTTTCTCATTTTTTCAAGCCATTATAGGCGGCCCGGGGACGGTCCTTTTTCTTGCTCTCGTCCTTCTGGTCTCGATGATGCTCGCCACCCAATTTTCTCCGTATCATTTCTTTACCGAATTATGGCGGGTCGCGGCCAATGTGCCACGCCGCTTGGTGAAGAGGGATGAGTCCGACTGCGATGTCCAACCGACGGTAGTACGCAACCGTCGAAGCAAGGGCGGCAGTGTCGAACACCTGTCACAGGATCCAGGTGCAGTCCCCTTGGTCAAGGAAGTCCCAAATCCTCAGGAAGTTAAGAATCCAGAAGAAAAAAATCCGCCTCGATTGCTGACCCGCGGGGATTGGCAACTTCCCCCCCTTACACTGCTGGATGCAAATCCGCAGGTTCAGGAAAAAGTGGGAAAAGATACCTATTACAAGATATCTCAGCAACTGGAAGAGCAACTTGGTAATTTCGGAGTGTCCGGTAAGGTCATCGGTATATCTCCAGGCCCTGTCGTTACGACCTACGAATATTCCCCCGCTCCCGGAGTAAAAATTAACAAAATAGTTGGGTTGGCCGATGATCTCGCTCTAGGTCTGCGGGCAAAATCGGTCCGTGTGGTCGGATCGGTGCCGGGGAAAGCGGCTTTGGGTATAGAAATACCGAACGAAAAGAGGCAGATCGTTCATATTCGGGACCTGATAGAAGAGGAGGCGTATCGTCACAACTCCGATAAACTGTGTATTGCTCTCGGGTTGGACGTCGTCGGAAATCTGGTCATGGATAACCTGGCAAAGATGCCACATCTTCTGATCGCCGGGGCTACCGGTGCCGGGAAGAGTGTCGGTATCAATACGATCATCGCCTCCATTCTCTTTAACGCTACCCCGGCGGAGGTGCGATTCCTGATGATAGATCCGAAGAGGATTGAATTGTCAGGATATGAAGGTATACCCCATCTGCTGCATCCGGTGGTGGTTGATCCGCGATTGGCCTCAAAGGCACTGAACTGGGCAGTTAGAGAGATGGAACGACGGTATCGTCTGCTTGAAGAGGCCAAGGTTAAGAATTTCGATTCGTATAATAAGCAGACTGTCGACAAGCTACCATATATCGTTGTTATCGTGGATGAGCTTGCTGATTTGATGATGGTCGCGTCAAAAGACGTTGAAACAGCGATTGCCCGTCTCGCTCAGATGGCGCGAGCGGCAGGCATTCATTTGATCCTTGCCACCCAGCGACCTTCAGTCGACGTTCTGACCGGATTGATCAAAGCGAATTTTCCCACCAGGATCTCATTTAAGGTGTCGTCCAAGATCGACTCGCGTACTATCCTCGACGCATCGGGTGCGGAACATCTTCTCGGCGCTGGCGATATGCTTTTTCTTGCCCCGGGAACCTCCAGTTTAAAAAGAATTCACGGGGCATACATATCGGAAGCTGAAACGACCAGAGTCGTCGAATTCCTGAAGAAACAGGGTGGATTTGCCTATGATGAGTCGATTCTCGATGAGATTGAAGCAGATGATGAGGGACGTAATGGCGATGATCCTCAGGAACAGGATGAGCGTTACGACGAAGCGGTTGCCATTGTAACCGAATCCGGGCAAGCTTCAATTTCAATGCTGCAGAGAAGACTACGGGTTGGGTACAATCGAGCTGCACGGATGATTGAGGCCATGGAACAGGAGGGAGTCATCGGGCCGGCGGATGGTTCGAAGGCGAGGGAAGTATTGGTGCGAAACAATTACACATAGTGTGTTAGCTGCGGTGTTTGTTGAAATTATCTTGACAATTACAGGGTAACAATATAAAAAAGAGCATTGGAAAATGAGTAACCATTCATTTATTCTAACTGAATTTTTTTTTGGTTAAAATTACTTCACGGTGTCAATTGGTGGTTGGGCAGATTGTCTGGCCGGTTATCAAGTTGTAGTTTTGAAGTGACGCGGATTGAGTATAGGTAAAGTTGGTCCTGCATGTGCAGGATCGCAACAGTGAAAACAAACTGAGGAGGTAGTTTAATGCCAAGTTATGTAGATCCTTCCAAATGTGATGGCTGCAAAGGTGGAGACAAAACCGCATGCATGTACATCTGTCCCAATGACCTCATGGTCCTTGAGAAAACAGAGATGAGGGCTTACAACCAAGAGCCCGATGCATGTTGGGAGTGTTACTCCTGTGTCAAGATTTGTCCCCAGGGTGCGATTTTTGTTCGTGGCTATGACGACTTTGTTCCGATGGGCGGCCAGGTGCATCCGATGCGCAGTGCCGATTCCATCATGTGGACGGTGAAATTTCGTAATGGGAACATTAAACGTTTTAAATTTCCTGTTCGTACCACTGCTGAGGGTGCTGCCAATGCCTATGTCGGGCAAATGGGCGGTAGTCTGGATGATGAATGTCTGCTTCTCGAGGCTAACCTACCTACCCCTAAATAAAATCGGTTAGGATAGAGTTCGAAATTCCAACATAATCTTTAGTATATAGGAGATGTAGATATGGCATTGCCAAATAAACCCAAAGGTGAAATTCCTGCCGTAGTTGATCCGCAGATTGTTGAACATGATGTGGATATTCTGATCGTCGGTGGTGGTATGGCTGCTTGCGGTGCTGCTTTCGAGGTTAAGAAGTGGGCGCCGGCTGACATGAAAATCGTTTTGGTTGACAAGGCTGCTCTCGAGCGTTCGGGCGCCGTTGCCCAAGGACTTTCTGCAATCAATACCTACATTGGCAGCAACCCGATTGAAAGTTATGTCAAGATGGTCCGAAACGACCTGATGGGTGTTATTCGTGAAGACCTTGTTTATGACTGTGGTCGCCACGTAGACGAGTCTGTAAAATTGTTCGAAGAGTGGGGTCTTCCGATCTGGAAGAAGGACGCTAACGGTGAGACTCTTGACGGCGCCAAGCCGGCACCGACCCTGCGTGAGGGTGGTGAGCCGGTTCGAACCGGCAAGTGGCAGATCATGATCAACGGTGAGTCCTATAAATGCATCGTCGCCGAGCCCGCCAAGACCGCTCTGGGAGCTGACAATATTCTCGAGCGTATCTTTATCGTCAAACTGCTCCTTGACAAAAATAAACCGAACCAGATCGCCGGTGCGGTTGGTTTCTCCACTCGTGAAAACGCCGTCCACATCTTCCGTTGCAAGGCATGCTGTATAGCCTGCGGTGGTGCGGTAAACATCTTCCGTCCCCGGTCTACCGGTGAAGGCAAGGGCCGTGCATGGTATCCGGTATGGAATGCTGGATCCACCTACACTCTGGCCGCTCAGGTCGGCGCTACGCTGACGATGATGGAAAACCGTTTCACGCCGTCTCGTTTCAAAGACGGTTATGGTCCGGTTGGCGCATGGTTCCTGCTGTTCAAGGCCAAGGTACAGAATGGTCTGGGTGAGTTCTATGCCAACAGTGACTCCGTCAAGGACGAGCTGGAAAAATTCATGCCGTATGGCGGATCCCCGGTTACCCCGACCTGTCTGCGTAACCACCTGATGCTCAACGAGTTGAAGGCTGGCCGTGGCCCGATCTATATGGCTACCGATGTTGCATTGAATGCTTTCCTGGATGAGCGTCGCGCCAAAGGCATGGACGAGAAGGCAGTGCAGAAGTTCTGGAAACATCTTGAGTCTGAGGCATGGGAGGACTTTCTTGACATGTCTTGTGGGCAGGCCGGTCTGTGGGCCGGGATGAACATCGAGCCTGAGAAGATCGGATCTGAGATCATGCCGACCGAACCCTACATGCTCGGCTCCCACTCCGGTTGTTGCGGTATCTGGACCTCCGGGCCGGAAGAATCATGGGTACCGGACATTCAGAACCCTTCGCGTGCGCATAAGTTTAAATGGGGTTACAACCGTATGACCACCGTCGATGGTCTCTTCACCGCTGGTGATGGCGTTGGGGCTTCCGGTCATAAGTTCAGCTCCGGTTCTCATGCCGAGGGCCGTATCGCTGCCAAGCAGATGGTAAAATTCGTCCGTGACAACGCCAGCTTCAAGCCTGAACTGAAGCAGACCTCCAAAGAACTGGCTGATGAGATATATGCACCGGTACGGCGCTATGTTGAATTCGTCGGTGCCTCCACAGCTGCCGATGTCAACCCGAACTACTGCAAGCCGTCCGGCCTGATGATGCGCTTGATGAAGGCTACCGATGAGTATGGTGGTGGTGTTGCTACCTACTATATGACCTCCGGTAAACTGCTCAACATCTGTCTCGATCTGCTCCGCCTCCTCCGTGAGGATTCAGAGAAGATGGCTGCAGGTGATCTCCATGAGCTGCTTCGTTGCTGGGAAAATTATCACCGTATCTGGTGTGTCGAGTCCCATATTCGTCACATTGAATTCCGTAAGGAGTCACGTTACCCAGGATTCTATTACAGATCGGATTTCCCCACCTGTGATGATGAGAACTGGAAGTGTTTCGTCAACTCCACCTTCAATCCGGATACCCAGGAATGGAAGGTCGAGAAGGTTGAAAACGTGAATATCATCGCGACTGATCCATGGCTGTAATTTATAGCTCTTTGATGTAGTTGTTAGATGTGAAAATCTCCAGGAGTCTCTGATTCCTGGAGATTTTTATTATATGGCCTTTTATTTTATAGCGGTTTGAGAAATATCTAGGTTCTCAGTCCGATATAGGATAAAAGGTTGTTTGTGTGATGAAATTCAAGGCCAACAGTTGATATGTTTTTTAACTGCTCGATGGTAGGGTGATGTTGAGAGGCATGTCGATAGCACATATTTTAAGTGAAATCAATGGAGGAAAGTATGACTGACGAGCAAGGCACCTCCGGTGCAATTTTGGTCGTAGGCGGAGGTATCAGCGGGCTGACAGCAGCCCTAGAAGCCGCTGAAGTCGGGAATGACGTAGTATTAATAGAGAAGGGGCCAAGTTTTGGTGGGCGTGTCGCTCAATTGAATAAGTACTTTCCGAAACTTTGTCCTCCAAGTTGTGGGCTTGAGATTAATTTCAAGAGGATAAAAGCCAACAGACGCATTCGAACTTATACCATGACCACCGTGAAGTCAGTTGCTGGTGGACCTGGGAATTATGAAGTAACGCTGGAAATCGCTCCCCGTTATGTCAACAGCAACTGTACTGCCTGTGGAGATTGCGCTGCTGCTTGTCCGGATGAGATCCCAAATGCATTCAATTTTGGGATGAACATGTCTAAAGCCGCGTACTTACCGCATGAAATGGCTTTTCCGAGACGTTATGTCATCGAAAAAGCATCTTTATCCTCAGCCGGTGCTGAAGCGGTGAAGAGCGCCTGTAAATATGACGCCGTCGACCTTGACATGAAGACCGAAACGGTCAAAATCCAGGTCGCTTCAATTATCTGGGCTACTGGTTGGACGCCCTATGATGCCAAAAAGATAGACAATCTCAAATTCGGGACATCTGATGCCATTATCACCAATATGATGATGGAACGGATGGCCTCTGCCAATGGACCCACCAAAGGGGTCGTCAGTCGTCCTGGTGACGGGAAGGCGATCGACTCCATCGCGTTTGTCCAGTGTGCAGGGTCACGTGACGAGAACCATCTCGAATATTGTTCACATATCTGTTGCATGGCAACTTTCAAACAGATGACCTATGTAAGAGAACAATATCCCGATGCAAAGATCTATGTATTCTATATAGATCTTCGTACTCCTGGAAAATACGAGAAATTCCGTGAAGAAAGAATGAGCGATGCAAATGCCCTTTTTATCAAGGGCAAAGTGGCACAGATTAATTCCGAGTCAGATGGCGGTGTAACAGTGATCGCCGAGAATGCAGTTACCGGAGAAAAATTGTCGCAAAAAGTGGATATGGTCGTTCTGGCAACCGGCATGCAGCCTGAACTTGCGGTTCAGGGCGCTCCGATCGCAATGAATCTCGATAGCAGTGGTTTTGTCATCTCCGATATGGATAAGGGTATTATTGCAGCTGGCTGTGCCAAAAAGGCTGCTGACGTCGTGACAACTACTCAATCATCCACCGCAGCCGCTCTCAAGGCCATTCAGGTTTCCAGGAGGTAGAATCAATGTCGAAAAAATACTGTGCATATCTGTGTTCAGGTTGCGGGATCGGAGATGCTCTCGATCTCGACGAACTTAATGGAGTTGTTGCTAATGAGATGTCGATGGAATGCAAGGTTCACTCTTGCATGTGTGGCGCTGATGGCCGAGGCCTTATTCAGAAAGACATCGAAGAAGGTGTGAATGCAATCGTTATCGGGGCTTGTTCTCCGCGGGTCATGACCAAGGAATTTGATTTTGGAGAAGACAAAATCGTGGTCAGAGCAAACCTCCGTGAACAGGTCATATGGTCAGAAGTCAAACCAGTAGAGGGTCAAGAACCTCATAAGGAAGCCGCAGCCTTTCTACAGGAAACTGCCGCCGATTACATGCGGATGGCCTGCACTCGCGCCAAGAAAACCGAACTGCCAGAACCTTACAAGCTTGAGACGATAAATAAAACAATCATGGTCATGGGTGGGGGCATTGCCGGTTTGACGGCAGCTTCTGAGGCCTCAGCTGCAGGCTATCAAGTCCTTCTCGTTGAAAAAGAAGATAAACTTGGAGGCAAGGCAATCGGTTGGAGAAAATCGTTCCCGACTAAGGCACCGTGGACTGATCTTGAGGAAAATCCTGTTGATGCACTTATAGCCAAAGTGACCTCTGATAGGAATATCTCCATAAAAACTGGTACTGAGGTTGCACGTATTGGAGGGGCACCAGGAAATTTTGCTGTTTCATTCAAGCCAACGGGGGCAAAAACCGAGTGGGATGCTCCGGCAAAGGTTGGCGTCGATGAGCAGGACCTTATCGACAAGGGACAGAAAGAGGACCCTAATGCGGGCTTAAAAAAATATACCGAAGTCGACCCGTCTGCGACTATCGTGGGATCTGTCGTGCTGGCTACTGGTTGGAAACCTGCCGATGTCTCCAAGTATGAGCACCTTGGTTATGGCGCCATCAAAAACGTCGTAACCAATGTTGAATTTGAACAGTTAGCCAAAGCTGGAAAGGTACCTGCCAATGTCGCCTTCATCCAGAGTCCTGGTGGCGCGGAGGATGACAAAGATTTTCCTTACTGCAATTCAGTAACGTCGATGGTTGCTCTCAAACAGGCACAGTATGTCTGTTCCGATAACCAGGATGGTAAGGCATACATCTTGTATCAACATATGCGGACACCCGGACATATGGAGCTTTTCTACAAAAGCGCCCAGCAGAACAATGGTATTTTCATGACCAAGGCCAATGTTACGAAGGTCGAGGAAAAGACCGGGAAATTGGCAGTGGTAGCAGAGAATACCCTTCTTGGTGAAAATCTGGTTCTAGATGTTGATATGGTTGTCCTCGCTGCCGGCATGGAACCGACTACTCTTCATGAAAATACTATCAATCTGGCCTATCGCCAGGGGCCCGCATTCTCCGATCTAGATTTGTTCGATGGCTACGCTGATTCGCATTTTATTTGTTTTCCCTATGAAACAAGACGCACAGGTATTTATACATGCGGTGGAGTACGAAAGGCTGAAACAATTGAAGAGACTATTGATGATGCCACCGGCGCGGCATTGAAGGCAATACAATGTCTTGAGTCGACTGACCGAGGTGTTTCCGTTCATCCGCGGTCGGGTGACGCAACCTATCCTGAATTCTTCATGCAACGATGTACGCAGTGCAAACGGTGTACTGAAGAGTGTCCGTTTGGCGCACTTGATGATGATGCAAAAGGAACACCACTACCGAACCCAACCCGTTGCCGGCGTTGTGGTACGTGTATGGGAGCGTGTCCTGAGAGGATTATCGGCTTCAAGGACTACAATATTGATCTGATAGGCTCGATGGTAAAAGCTATAGAGGTTCCGGAGGATGATGAAGATCGATTGAGGATAATCGTTTTTGCCTGTGAAAATGATGCGTATCCTGCCCTAGACATGTCCGGCATGAAACGCAACGGCTTAAATCATATGATCCGGGTCATCCCGGTCCGCTGCCTTGGTTCAGTCAATATGGCCTGGATCCGTGATGCCCTGTCAGCCGGAATGGATGGTGCCATGCTCCTTGGTTGTACATACGGGGACAACTATCAGTGCCATTTCGTTAAAGGCTCTGAGATTGCAAACAAACGAATGGAAAATATCGGCGATACATTATCGAGTCTGGGACTTGAGTCTGAAAGGTGCGCTGCAGAACAGGTTGCAATCACCGATTATGACAAAATTCCGGCTATTCTGAATGATTTTGTCGACCAAATTGTAGAGATGGGTCCGAACCCATTCAAGGGTTTCTGATAACGTCCACGATCATGCATGCTTGACGGATAGATTAAAAACGAGCTTGCACCCTGGAATCGTTTTTCTGGTTATTAATTCTGGGTTTGATGAATCTCAGGAGGAAAAGAATGAATGTTCAACCCGATCTTGAATTTATAAAATATCTACAAAGCGCGGGAGGCGACACTCTCAAAAAGTGTTATCAATGTGCGACATGTTCTGTTGTCTGCCCACTATCAAAAGATGATAAACCTTTTCCGCGCAAGGAGATGATCTGGTCCCAATGGGGACTCAAGGATAATCTGGTAGCTGATGCCGATATCTTTCTTTGTCATCAGTGCGGGGATTGTTCCGCATATTGTCCTCGCGGAGCAAAACCAGGCGATGTTCTTGGTGCGATTCGTGCCTATGCGTATACCTTTTATGGATGGCCAAGCGGGTTGGCCAAGCTTGCGACTAGTGCCAAGAACCTGCCTATACTGATTGGTATCCCTGCTGTCATCATTTTTGTTATGTGGATGCTTTCAGGGGCTATGCATATTCCGACCAAAGAACATTTTGCCAGTCATGGATATCAACAGTTTTTTGGTACCTGGGACTTCAAATGGTATGCAAAGAATATCTTTTTTATCGTATTGATTATGGTTCCGGCCGCTGGATTAGCTGTGTTCTCTGCATTTAAGGGGGTAACAAAACTCTGGCGGTCAATGTCTGCCAGTGCCGGAATTAATCCAAGTTTTCGCCCATCGGCCGGTCAATTCATTTCAAGTTTTCTGTGGCCTTCAATTGTTGAAATAATCAAGCACAATCGTTTTCGGGAGTGTAAGGTCAACATCGATCGGGTGAGAGGGCACCTTCCGATCATGTTGGCATTTATTGGTCTTTTCATTACCACTTGCTGGTCACTGTTAAAAAACGACGTGTTAGGATTATTTTGGCCGTCGTTGCATGGCCCATTGCCTATTTATGATCCGATCAAAATAATGGCCAATGTTTCGGCAATTGCCCTCATTTTCGGCGCATACGTGCTTTGGACCAATCGCGCTAAATCTGAAAGTGAAGGGAGTGGCACAGGAACCTTTTACGATTGGTTCTTGATCTGGGAGATCATGGCGGTCGGGGTTACAGGGTTTGGTGCAGAGATTCTTCGTTGGCTTGGTTTGCCAACAATTGGATATGTGGTCTATTTCCTGCATCTGGTGTCTGTCATGATGTTGTTCCTCTACATGCCATACACAAAGTTTGCCCATATAGTGTACAGGACAACAGCACTTGCCTTCGAAAGATATCGAGAGAGTGCGTTTGCATTGCAAAAATAGTCATTTAAGCTTTCTTTAAGGCAAAGTTGAAAAGCCGAAGCAATAAATTGTTTCGGCTTTTCTGTGCCTTTGTGATGAACAATGATTACCAATTGAACTCGATGCGTAGTGCTGCGATGAAAATAAAATAGATTGAAAATATTTTAAAAAACGTCTTGAAAAATGCAATCAAGCTGGATATACTGCTCTGCTTTATGGGCTGGCGTAGCTCAACTGGCAGAGCAGCTGATTTGTAATCAGCAGGTTGCGGGTTCAAGTCCCATCGCCAGCTCCAAAAATAAGTCTTTACAAAAGAGATCTGAAGAGATAATGAGAAACTGCCTTTTCGGGCATATCTCTTGGAGGGGTTCCCGAGTGGCTAAAGGGAACAGACTGTAAATCTGTCGGCAGCGCCTTCGGAGGTTCGAATCCTCCCCCCTCCACCATTACTCTTTTTAGATTTGCAAATACTGGGCGGGAATAGCTCAATGGTAGAGCATCAGCCTTCCAAGCTGAGGGTTGCGGGTTCGAGTCTCGTTTCCCGCTCCATTTTTTGCTCTCTTTAATCAGGCGCCCACGTAGCTCAGATGGTAGAGCGCATCCTTGGTAAGGATGAGGTCACCGGTTCGATTCCGGTCGTGGGCTCCATCTTGAAAAAGAAGAAAAAATACTTAAATATTCAACGGCCTGAGGAGACAAGGATAATGTCAAAGGAAAAATTTCAAAGGACAAAACCGCATGTCAATGTTGGAACGGTAGGTCATATTGATCATGGCAAAACTACTTTGACTGCAGCTATCACCCGGGTGTTGTCGACGAAAGGAATGGCGAAGTTTACGGACTTCAGCGAGATTGATAAGGCGCCGGAGGAGAAGGAGCGTGGGATTACAATCGCTACGGCCCATGTCGAGTATGAGACCACGAAGCGGCA
>NZ_JACHEO010000018.1 GCF_014201505.1 Desulfoprunum benzoelyticum
CAATGTTCATAGTGAAGCTCCTCCATGATAAAAGGTGGTCCCACTATGACAGCTCAGTGCAGGGAAAAACAGATGCGGTTATTTTGACGGATACCGTATCCCGGCAACCCGGATCAGTCGCCCCCCGCGCGGGGGGCGTGGATTGAAACATCAAGATCGCCTCCGCCTGATAGCGGATAGCGGGTCGCCCCCCGCGCGGGGGGCGTGGATTGAAACAGTATACCTTGACCACCGATCGCACGAATTCAGGTCGCCCCCCGCGCGGGGGGCGTGGATTGAAACCGGGAAAAGGAGGCGGAAGCCAAGGCAACATGGTGTCGCCCCCCGCGCGGGGGGCGTGGATTGAAACCCCTGCCCGCAGTGCGGGACCATGCAGCGGCTGGGTCGCCCCCCGCGCGGGGGGCGTGGATTGAAACTTTTTGGCGGGTTTGGCCTGCACCTCGGGGGTTGCGTCGCCCCCCGCGCGGGGGGCGTGGATTGAAACGTTTTCTTCCTTCATCTTCGCCAGGTCGTTCTCCGTCGCCCCCCGCGCGGGGGGCGTGGATTGAAACTCCTTACGTTGTCGTGTATGATATTAATTCACGGTTATGGCGATTGAGCTGCGGATCGTTAATCGCCATACAGCGCGGGGGTTGCCGCAGCGGCCTGTCCGTCCTCACCCTATAATACATCAACTTCCCGTTTGGTCGGCTGTTGAGATACTACCGCTTCTCGAAGGGCAGCAACATCCAAATCTCCAGCTTCACGCCTTGCGTTTCAAACACCACCAGCAACCTCATCTTTTCCCCAGTCGTTCCCCGCTCCGAAACCCTGCCTGAAACATTTCCCCCACCCCACCGCTGCGCCTTGTAAATCGTCATTCCTTCCGGTAGGCTGAAGGCAAGGCCAGCGACCCATCACTGCACGGCGTCATGCCGTGCCCACCGCCAACATGGAGGTTTCACATGAAAAAGGTGCTGATCGCGTATTACAGCAGGACCGGCAATACCGATATCATGGCGGAATACATTGCCGAGGGGGTGCGTCTGAGCGGCAATGCCGTCGAGCTCAGGAAGATCATGGCGATCAAGAGCGAAAGGGACCTCGAGGGCTACGACGGCTACATCTTCGGCTGCCCGACCTACCACAAACACATGACCGAAAATTTCAAGACCTTCCTCTTCATGGCTCAAAAAGCCCCGCTCAAAGGCAAGGCCGGCGGCGCCTTCGGCTCGAGCACCCACAGCGGCGAGGCGCCCGGGATCATCTTCGACACGATGGAGTTCGTCTTTTCGATGCGGATGAGCGCCCTCGGTCCCTTGAACCTGAAGGAAAGCACCCTCGATTCCGACCAGAGCATGAAGGCCTGCCAGGATTACGGCCGCGCCCTCGGCGCCATGCTGGCATGAGCGGCAGGATGTTCCAGCCCCCTGAAGAACGATGACGGATATCAGCAGTCCCGGCGAAGACGGCATGACCCGGTGCCCGTGGTGCGGCAGCGACCCGCTGTATCGCGACTATCACGACCGGGAATGGGGGGTGCCGGTGCATGACGACCGGCGACTGTTCGAGATGCTGGTCCTCGAAGGGGCGCAGGCCGGACTGAGCTGGTTGACGATCCTGAGAAAGCGCGAGCAGTACCGCCGGGCCTTTGCCGGGTTCGCCATCGACAGGGTCGCCGCCTTCACCGACACCGACCGCGGGCGCCTGATGACCGATGCCGGCATCGTCCGCAACCGCCTGAAGATCGATTCGGCCATCCGCAACGCCCGCGGCGTGCTGACCATCCAGGAGGAATTCGGCTCATTCGCCGCCTACCTGTGGCGCTTCGTCGACGGGCGTCCGATTGACAACGCCTGGCGGACGATGACGGAGATCCCGGCCCGCACCGGCCAGTCCGAGGCGATGAGCCGGGACCTGAAAAAGCGGGGCTTCAACTTCGTCGGCTCGACGGTCTGCTACGCCCTGATGCAGAGCGTCGGCATGGTCAACGACCACCTGGTCGACTGCTTCCGCTATGAAGAGATACAACAGATGCGGTTGGCATCGAATCGGCAGACAGATTAAAAAGCAACCAACCCGCCGCAAGGAGCGTTCCATGATTGAACAACTGATCGACCTTCCCCCCCGCGGTCTCGCCCTGCTCCACGCCTGCCAGCCGCAGGCGAGAAAGCAGATCGAGGCCTTGACCGACATCGTCGTCGCCAGCCGGATCCGCCGCCCGGCCATGAACATCCTGTGCAGCGGCGATTTCGGCTGGGACCCCGAGTATCTGGCCGCACTGGTGGACAAATACAGCCAGGGCGGCCGGATCGCCCACGTCCTGTTCTACCTCGCCAACGGGCCGGCGGCACGGCACTCGAAAGGACATGGGCTGGATGGGTTCGGTTCCCGCCTGGCCCCCGAGACCTTCCGCCGGCAGATACTTGACGACCTACATTTCCGCCAAACGTTCCAGGCGTTGGTCGAAAGGCTGGCGCCGCTGCTGGTCCAGATCGGCAAGGCCGGCGGCCAGGCCTGCATCGTCCCGCAGCTCGAGGATAACCAGAGCAACCGGAGTTTCGCGGCGATGGCCGATCTGGTGAAAAAATCTCTGCCGCCGGAAGTGGCGGTGCGGCTGGGCCGCAATCCCTGCGTCAGTTGCTGGCCCGGCAACGAGGGGCAGGTGCCGGGCGATTGTTTCCTCGAAGAGCACCACCATGCCGCCGCGACCGACTTCACCGTTCAAGACGGCGTCGTCTCCAACGACGGCTGCACCTACGCCTTCCCCGGCGCAACGCCGGCCTTCCTCCCCTGGCTGCCGCTGACCGACCTGGCCGGGGTGCAACGCCGCGCCGGCGAGATGGGCAGCATCTTTCTGCTGTGGAATGCCGGCTACCAGGGTCTCGGACAGCGGTCGGAGCCGCCTGCGCAGCGCGATTATGTCGTGCCGACGGCGGCCGAGCGGCAGATACTGATCGATTTTCTGCAGATGAAATGAATCGAGCCGACCGGGATCCGGTCGGCTCGAACATCAGGTGAGTGGCAAGGAAGGACCCGCCTCAGTCGCCGAGACAGGTCCCGACGTTCCTGGCGCTGCTGACCCAGCAGTGGTCGAGCGGCACGGTCGAACGCCGGCCGACGACCTGGTCGAGCGGAATCGGTTCGGTGCCCTCGCCGCGGACGGCGATCATCATCCCGGTCAGCCCCTGTTCGATATAGCCGACACAGGCGCTGCCGAGCCGGGTGGCCAGGACCCGGTCGGCGGCGCTGGGCGTTCCACCCCGCTGCAGGTGGCCGAGGATGGTGATCCGCGACTCGAGACCGGTCATCTCCTCGAGCAGGCGGCTGAGTTTGAGCGTGTTGGTGCTGCGGTACAGATCGAATTCCCGCAGGGCATCGGAGGCCTTCTTGTCGGCCTTGGGGTTCTTGTCTTCCTTGGCCTTGGTCTTGTTCTTTTTCAGGGTCTGGTACTTCTTGTGATCATCACTCGACAGGGCCCCTTCCGCCACCGCGACGATACTGAAGTTGGTGCCCCGCTGCTGACGCAGGCGGATGGCCTGGGCCACCTTGAACGGGTCGTAGGGGATCTCCGGAATCAGGATGACGTCGGCGCCGCCGGCCAGTCCGGCGCCAAGGGCCAGCCAGCCGGCGTTGTGGCCCATGACCTCGACGACGATGATCCGGTGATGGCTGTGGGCGGTCGAGTGCAAGCGGTCGATGGCCTCGGTGGCGATCTCCATCGCCGTGTGGAAGCCGAAGGTCAGGTCGGTCATGCCGACATCCTTGTCGATGGTCTTCGGCAGGGTCATGATATTGAGGCCCTTCTGGGCCAGGCGGAAGGCGTTCTTCTGGGTGCCGCCGCCGCCGATGCAGATCAGGGCGTCGAGGTTGTGGCGCCGGTAGTTTTCGCAGATGACCTCGGTCATGTCCATGATCTCGCCGCCGATGGGCATCTTGTGGGGCTTGTCGCGGCTGGTGCCGAGGATGGTGCCGCCGAGGGTCAGGATCGAGGACAACCCTTCGCGGTCGAGGCGCATCGTCCGGTTTTCCAGCAGGCCGCGGAAACCGTCGCGGAAACCGACGATATCCATCCGTCCCGTACCGAGCGCCGTCTTGCCGATCGCCCTGATCGCCGCGTTCAGCCCGGGGCTGTCACCCCCAGCTGTCAATATACCGATATGTTTATTCATTTTTTCGCCCAATGCATGGATTGATCAAGAGAGACAACAACCTCCTTCTTCATACATGGTCGACAAAAGTTTTACAAATAGACAATGCGGTCCGGCGCTCAAATAGCGGATCTCCCTCAGTGCCCGCAACCGCAGGATGGCGGACAGGAAGAGCCTTCGCCTTTTTTCGGTCCGGCAGCCGGTGCAATCGGAAAACCGCTGTGAAAGGTGGTCTCTCCCTTCGGACCGGCTGACTTGCGATGGAAGGTGGCTGCCAGCGGCTTGACCGATATCAGCAGCAGAACCGCCACACCGGTGTACTGCAGCCATTCCGGCACCAGTTCGGCCGCCTCGCCGATAACCGCGGCCGGGACGATGCCGAGAAAGGCATAGAGTTGATCGACCAGCAGGCCGAAGGCCACCGTGCAGACGGCGAGCACCAGCAGATAGCGCAGGGTCCCCCGCTTGCCGAGAAGGCCGACCAGAACCGTCAGCGAGGTGACGTTGGTGGCGGGGCCGGCGAGGAGAAAGACCAGGGCGGCCCCGGGGCTGACGCCCTTCAGAATCAAGGCCGCGGCGATCGGGGTCGAGGCGCTGGCGCAGATATAGAGCGGGATGCCGATGACGAGCATGACAAGCATCGAGGTGATGCCGCCGCCCAGCCAGCGGGCCATGAAATCGTCGGGGATCAGGACGGTGATGACGGCGGCGAGCAGCAGGCCGACAGCGAACCAGCCGACGATATCGCCCCAGACGTCGGTGACGGCGAACCGCAGACCGGCGGCGATCTTTTCGCCCGGCCGGTGATGGCGCCGGTGCACCTCGTCGGGGCAGTCGACACCGTCGCAGCAGTTGTCGACCGGGCAGCTGCGGTCGACTTGGAGCGGGCCGCTATCGTTCGGACGGTGCATCAGGTTTTCTGTCCATCCTGCTGTAACTGCGGTGATAAAAGCGGAAATCGGCCGGACGATCGTCATGATCGGATCGAGCAGGGCGTAGGTGATGAAGATCGAATCGATACCGGACTCCGGGGTCGAGATCAGGAAGGCGGAGACCGCCCCCCGGTTCGCCCCCTGCTTTTTGAGGGATGCCGCCGCCGGCAGCACGCCACACGATCAGAGCGGCAGCGGGACCCCGAAAAAGGCGGCCTTGACGACCGGGAGGAACCGGCCCCGGCCGAGATGGCTGGCAACGGTTCCGGGGTTGAGGACAACCTTCACCAGCCCCGCCACGACGATGCCGAACAGGATGTAGATAGAGGAATCGAGCAGGATATCCCAGGCCGCCGCCGCAATGGCAATTGCGAATCGAACACTTTCTTGAATCATGCTGTACACCTACGAAATCTTCTGGTTATTCTGAAACTCACGGCACATCTTCCGCTCACCCCTCGCGCAGGTGCTCCAGCGCCAGTGCGATCAACTCGGAGACATGATGGTCCTTGAGCCGATAATACAACACCGTTCCCTCCCGCCTGTTGGCCACGATCTGCAGGTTCCGCAGCAGCCTGAGCTGATGGCTGACCGCCGATTCGCTGATCTCCAGCAGGGCGGAGAGATCGCAGACACACATCTCTTCCCGAGTCAGGGCGTACAGCAGCCGCAGCCGGCTGGGATCGGCAAGGGCCTTGAATATCTGGCTCAGATCCGCGATTTCCGTCGCCGGCAGGGCATTCTCCCTGGCCGCGGCGATCTTGTGCGGATGGATGATCCGGCTGCCGCAGACGTCATGTTCCATCGTCCTGTCTCCTTTGTCATCACTATATGACTATCTGCTCATATATTAGATAACGCCAGGCCGCTGTCAAGAAAGGAGATGCATTTTCCCGGCGGATTGATCATAATGGCCGCGATTTTGGTCCTCAGAAGCTCGCTTCTCCCTCTTCCCCCGACACATCATGCAGCCACCTGAAAACACGGCAGCCGGGACGCTCTACATCGTCGCCACCCCGATCGGCAACCTCGAGGACATCACCCTCCGCGCCCTGCGGAT
Organism: Desulfoprunum benzoelyticum; assembly: GCF_014201505.1. Classification (GTDB taxonomy): domain Bacteria; phylum Desulfobacterota; class Desulfobulbia; order Desulfobulbales; family Desulfocapsaceae; genus Desulfoprunum; species Desulfoprunum benzoelyticum. Next base: position 6,123 of record NZ_JACHEO010000018.1, read on the forward strand.
CCTCAAGGAGGTCGACCTGATCGCCGCCGAGGACACCCGCCACACCCGCAAGCTGCTCAACCACTTCGCCATTCATACCCGCCTGCTCAGCTACTACCGGGAAAAAGAGATGGATCGTGGCAGGGAGATCGTCGCCAGGCTGCAGGCGGGGGAGAACGTCGCCCTGGTCAGCGACGCCGGCACTCCGGGCATCTCCGATCCGGGCGCGGTCCTGGTGCGGCTGGCCCGGCAGGCCGGAATCCCGATGGTCCCGCTGCCCGGGCCGTCAGCCCTCACCACAGCCTTGTCCGTCGCCGGTCTCGAGCCGGGCAGCTTCCTCTTTCTCGGCTTCCTGCCGTCACAGAAATCGCCGCGCCGGAAAATCCTCACCTCGCTGATATCGAGTGAATACTCGCTCGTTTTCTACGAAGCGCCGCAACGCATCGAGGGACTGCTGGCCGATGCCCTCGACATCCTCGGCGACCGCCTGGCCCTGTGGGCCCGGGAGTTGAGCAAATCGTATGAGGAACTGCGGGAGGCCCCGCTGAGCGAACTGCAGGCCCTGGCAGCCGAACGGCAGAACAAGGGCGAATCGGTGGTGATCATCCATCCCGGCACCGCCCGCGTTCCGGAAGGCGACAATATGGAGGAGCTGCTGTGCTGGTATCGCGACCACTCCGGGCTCTCGCTCAAGGATGCCTGCCGCCGGCTGGCCGCCGACCTCGGCCTGTCCCGCTCCCAGATCTACCAGCAGGCGCTGGCGATCTGGCAGGACAAAAGCTGAAACGCCCCCGCCCCCGATTTTCCTCCGGCCAAGCCCTGGCCTGAGCCGGTTCCATGCCTTTCCCCCGGCAAGCGGCCCTCTCTGTCGCGGGCCAAATAACACCAAATCGATTTTTGTACTATCTTTGACTTGACACGACCTGCGCCAAGGGTTAGCGTGACAATGCACGTAATAATTTATACCGCTTCGTCTTATCATCCCTTCCATCACGCTGCGAGAGTTTTATGGTCCTCAGAATAGTGCTTTTCTGCTGTTGCCTCGTCCTGGCCGCGCCGGCATCGTACGCGCGGGAGATTACCGACGCCCTCGGCAGGAAGGTTGAGATCCCGGACCAGGTTGAGCGCGTCATCTGCTCCGGTTCCGGCTGCCTGCGCCTGCTCACCTACCTGCAGGCCCAGGAGATGGCAGTGGCGGTCGACGATATCGAAAGGCGGCAGCGTCAGTTCGATGCCCGCCCCTATGCGATGGCCAACCCGCAATTCCAGTCCCTGCCGGTTTTCGGCGAGTTCCGCGGCAAGGACAACCCCGAGCTGATCCTGACCCTTGACCCGGCGCCGCAGGTCATCCTCAAGCTGGTCGGCACCGGCAAAGGGACGGTCGGCATGGAGCCCGGGGACCTGCAGGACAAAACCGGCATTCCGGTGGTGGCCCTGAAATACGGCAACCTCGGCACGATGAAGGAGGAACTTTACGGATCGCTGCACATCATGGCCGACGTCGTCGGCAAACAGCAGCGCGCCGTCGCCATCTGCCGGTTCCTTGACGACCACATCGCCGACCTGAAGAAACGGACGGCCGACATCCCGGAGCAGCGGCGACCATCGGTCTATCTCGGCGGGGTCGCCTACGCCGGCCCGCATGGATTGCAGTCGACGGAGCCGACCTATCCGCCGTTCCGCTTCGTCAATGCCCGCAACCTCGCCGACAACGCCAATCCGCAGGCTGGGGAGATCACCAGCACCGATATCGCCAAAGAAAAGATCGTCGAATGGAACCCCGATGTTCTCTTTCTCGATCTCTCGACCCTGCAGTTTGGCGACCAGGCCGGCGGTCTCTACGAACTCAGGACCGACCCGGCCTACCAGACCCTCACCGCCGTCAAGAACGGCACAGTCTATGGGGTGCTGCCCTACAACTCGTACAACCAGAATTTCGAATCAATCTTCGCCGATGCCTATTTCATCGGCCACCTCCTCTACCCGGAGCGCTTCACCGATATCGACCCGGTTGCCAAGGCCGACCAGATCTACACCTTCATGGTCGGCACACCGGTGTTCGCCGAGATGAACGCCCAGTTCCGGAATCTGGCGTTCCGGCCCGTACCGCTGAGATAACATGCACTTCCACGACGGTCATATACCCGAGGAATACCGGCGCTATGTCGGGCGCAAGGTGGCCTTCCTCATCGTCCTGACGATCATGCTGGCGGCCGCCCTCGTCGTCGCGGTCTCGCTCGGGGCCGCCAACGTCCCGATTCCGGCGGTGGTCAAGAGCCTGGTCGGGATGGAGACGACCAGGCAGACGGAGGTCATCGTCTGGAACATCCGCCTGCCCCAGGCCCTGGCCAGCATGGTGGCCGGGGCCGGCCTGGCGGTGGCCGGAGCGGCGATGCAGTCGATTCTCCGCAACCCCCTCGGTTCCCCCTTCACCCTCGGCATCTCCCACGCCGCGGCCTTCGGCGCCGCCCTGTCGGTGATGGTGCTGGGCGGCGGCATCATGACCTCGACCGCGGTCGGGGCGGTCCGGATCACCAACCCCTGGCTGACGACCTCCTCGGCCTTTGTCTTCAGCATCGCCGCCGCCGCCGCGATCGTCGGCGTCGCCCGCCTGCGCGGCACCACTCCCGAAGTCATGGTGCTGACCGGAGTGGCCCTGGGGGCCTTCTTCACCGCCGGGACGATGTTCCTGCAGTTCTTCGCCGACGACGTCCAACTGGCGGCGATGGTGTTCTGGACCTTCGGCGACGCCGCCCGCGCCAGCTGGCGGGAACTGGGCTACATGGCGGCGGCCACCCTCGCCGTCGCACTGTTCTTTTTTACCAACAGCTGGAACTACAACGCCATCGATGCCGGCGACGAGACCGCCAGGGGGCTTGGCGTCCGGGTCGAGTGGGTGCGGACCTCCGGGATGATGCTGGCCTCGGTCCTGACCGCGATCATCATCAGTTTCCTCGGCATCATCGGCTTTGTCGGCCTGGTGGTGCCGCATATGGTCCGCCGCCTCATCGGCGCCGACCACCGCTTCCTGCTGCCGGCCTCGTGCCTCGGCGGCGCCCTGCTGCTCCTCGTCGCCGACACCGCCGCCCGCCTGCTGCTCGCTCCCCACGTCCTGCCGGTGTCGATCCTGACCGCCTTCATGGGCGCCCCGGTTTTCCTCTGGCTGATCGTCCGCGGAGGTCGCACATGATCCTTGATACCCAACAACTGCGTTTCGCCTATAACGGTACCGATATCCTGAAGAACATCGATTTCCAGGTCGCCCCCGGCGAGCTCCTGGCGATCCTCGGGCCGAACGGGGTCGGTAAGACCACCCTGCTCAAGTGCATCAACACCATCCATCGCCCCCACGACGGGGCGATCCTGGTGGAGGGCACGGACGTGCTGCGGATGCGGCCCAACGACATCGCCACCCGCGTCGGTTACGTCGCCCAGAGAAGCGAGCCCGCCCGCCTCACCGTCTTCGACGCGGTGCTGATGGGCCGCAAGCCCCATATCCGCTGGCGCACCGCCGCCCGCGACCTGCAGATCGTCGATGCCGCTCTCCGTCACCTCCATCTCGAGGGCAAGACCCTGCGCCGCATCGACCAGCTCAGCGGCGGCGAACTGCAGAAGGTCTGCATCGCCCGGGCCCTGGTGCAGGAACCGCGACTGCTGCTGCTCGACGAACCGACCAGCGCCCTCGACCTCAAAAACCAGATCGAGATCATGCGCCTGATCCGCCGGGTCGTCGACGAACACGGGATCGGCGCGGTGATGACCATGCACGACCTCAACAAGGCGATGCGCTATGCCGACACGATCCTGATGCTGAAGGACGGCGAGATCCACAGCTACGTCCCGACCAGCCGGGTCACCGCCGCCATGATCGAGACTGTCTACGGCTTGGCGGTGGAAATTCACCACATCAATGGTTATCCTCTGGTGATCCCCAGAGATGAAGCTGTCCATTAACTCCACAACCACAAGGAAGACCTCATGAGCTGCCAGATAGACCCATCGACCATCGAAGCCACCATCGCCTTTCACGGCCACAGTTGCCCCGGCCTGGCCATCGGAATCCGCGCCGCCGAAATCGCCCTCCGGGAACTGCCCGGCGTCGGCCAGGCCGACCTGGTCTGCATCACCGAGACCGACATGTGCGGGGTCGACGCCATCCAGTTCCTCACCGGCTGCACCTTCGGCAAGGGCAATCTGATCCACCGCGATTACGGCAAGATGGCCTTCTCGTTCTATGACCGCAAAGACGGCAAAGGGTTGCGCCTGCTGTTCAACCAGCAGGCACGGGGGGCGTTGGATCAGGAGATGGCGGCGTTGATGGGCAAAGCGCTGCCGACCGAAGCGGAACAGCAGCGCCTCCAGGCCCTGCGGGCCGAGATGCAGAACCGGATGATGACCCTGCCCGCCGCCGAGCTGTTCGCGATCCAGCCCCTGGACCAGGCCCCGCCCCGCCCCGCCCGGGTGCTGCAGAGCCTTGCCTGCGAGGACTGCGGTGAAAGCACGATGGAATCGCGGACCCGCCGCTTTGCCGGCCGGACACTGTGCATCCCCTGCTTCGCCAGGATCGAGCAGAAAATTTAGACCGCAGTGCCGTGCGGACAGGGGGCTCTCCGTGGGAAGCAGCCCCTTGATCCGCGCCTGCCGCCCCTGAGGCCGGAGCAAGGGATTGGTTTGCTTTCTCCCGCCCGCTGCGGTATTTTCCGGGTACGACAATCTGCAGCCGGCGGCCCTTGATCCCCGGCCGCTCCCGACCAACCGCCCGACATCCCAGCCCCCATGCCTCTCATGCGAACCTGTGTCACCCCGGCCGGACGTTTCCGCTACGGCATCCACAAACCATCCTACTCCGTCGCCAACCTCCGCCGCGACGACCGGATCGAGCGGCTTGGCAGCGATAACGATGCCACGCCGGTGAACAACGCCGCCAATTTTCCGCCCGGTGACATAGAGGTCGACGGCGCCGACTGGATCTTCGAGATCCCCAACCCCCTGCCGTTCAAGGGCACGACCTACATCGACAAGGAATGGGCCGATGCCGGCGCCGGCGACCCCGGGCGGATCAGGATCGCCGCCCCGGTCCCGGTCTCACTGAGCGCCACCTGCCGCAGTGCCGGGACCGGCCCGGAGATCATCGACCGCCTGCCGGCGCCGCTGCAGCTGGCCCTGGCGACGACCTCGACCGACCCGGAAGACATGATCCGCCTCGCCCGGCTGAGCTGCGCCCTCGAATTTGACGCCGCCGGCGAGCCGACCGGCCTGCGCTACGACCGGCGGCCGGATGGGTCGCTGCGGCCGGTGGTCCACGACCACCTGCTGTTCGAGGCGGTCGCCAACAACCCCCGGCTGCCCGACCGCTACAAGATCATCATGGTCGTCCGCCCCGGGGCCCAGGGGGGGAGCGAGATCGTCGGCGAATGGCCGGCCGACGGCGCCACCCATGTCTTCGAATACCTGCGGCGCAACTCCTATATCGCCGGCGGCCACTACGCCGCCAACATGGCCGACGACGCCGTCCGCTATGCCGTCGCCGACCTGAGCGACCATGACCTGCGGGCCCTGCGCCACCTCTACTACCAGCGGACCTATGTCCGGCTGGCGGCCGAATTGGGCCTGACGGTCCCGACGGCCCGCCGCAACCTGGCGCCGGACGAACTGGAGCAACTGCGCCTGGCGATCGGCGCTCAACTCGGGGCCGGCCGGACACCCGCCTCCGCGGCGACCCTGTGGGGCTGGAATTTCGGTTTCGACTACGCCCCGACCGGCTACCGGCTCCACGCCTCGCACCAGCAGGTGCACCAGCAGTACGCCATGCTTCCCGCGACGGTGGCCGCCTACAACGCCGATCCCAACCACTCCGAGGGCCGGTTTGCCGCCTTCGGCTGCGGCGACATGATCGCCGAGGTCATCGACCAGTACCGTCGCGACTGCGGCAGCGATTTCTTCGCCGACTACCAGCGGGCGATCGCCGGCAACCGGCGGATGGACGGGCGGAGCGACCTGGAGAGCGACCTCGTCGTCTGGAGCGATCCCAACTGCCTGCTGTTCGTCCCCAAGGCCCAGACCTCGCAGTGGGAGCTGCAGCTGATGACCAGGGTCGACAGCGATGGCGGCACGGTCGGCAATATCGTCGAGGCCGACCGCGCCGTCAGGGAATCGCTCGACACCGGCATCCTGATGGCCCAGAAGACTCTGGCCGGCCTCGGGGCCCGGATGGTCACTTCGATCGAGTATCCGAAGCGGATCGGCGATAACGATCGCAACCAGCCGCTGCTCTACGCCTTTCTGCCCCGGTTGCCGGAATCTCCGGGGGCCTTCAGCGAGGCGCAGCTGCGCTATATCAACGGTCACTATCCCGAGGATTTCGCCGCCGTGTGCCGGCGCCGCCTCAGTTGCGGCGATCTGAAACCACCGGCCCGGTGAGAGAGCAGCAGGTGCCGGACGCCGGCCATTATGTGCCGGCATAGTTTTCCTGCTTGTGAAAAATACGGCTCCTGGTGTACCCTTCGTTTCCGGGAACGCCCCAGGAAGACACAATGCCGCCGGGGCAGTCTGAGATTGGCAGACAGCTGCATCCACAGGCGCGATCCGCGCCTCATCGTGGTGTCAGGGAAAAATTCGGAACGAACCGGAGCCTTCCCATCCATATCCTGTTACCTTCCCGTATATTCCGTTTTTCAAGCCACCTCGCAGTCATGACGGCCTTTCTGCCGCGGTTCCGGACCGCAGCGGCCGCATGAACTGCCGGCAGGGGCGCAGCCGATCGCACGTGTTGGAGCATACTATGACAAGAAAAGGATTTTTCGGCCATTGGGGTGGCGCCTACATCCCGGAGGTGCTGCATCAGACCTTCCGCCAGCTGCAGGAGGAATACGACAAGGCCCGGCAGGACCCCTCCTTCTGGCAGGAATACACCGCTCTGATGGCGAACTACTCCTGCCGCCCGACCCCGCTGACCTACGCCGCCAACCTGTCACGACACTTCGGCGGGGCGCAGATCTATATCAAGCGTGAGGACCTCAACCACACCGGGGCCCACAAGGCCAACAACGTCATGGGCCAGGGCCTGCTGGTGCAGCGGATGGGCAAGAAACGGGTGATCGCCGAGACCGGCGCCGGCCAGCACGGCATGGCGACGGCGACGATGGCGGCCAAGTTCGGGTTCGCCTGCACCATCTACATGGGTGAGGTCGACGTCCGGCGGCAGCGGCCGAATGTCTTCTGGATGGAGAAGATGGGGGCCACCGTGGTCCCGGTCAAGGACGGCTCCCGCACCCTGAAGGACGCGATCAACGAGGCCTTCCGCGACTGGGTCACCAACCTCGACGACACCCACTACGTCTTCGGAACCGCCTGCGGCCCCGCCCCCTTTCCCGAAATGGTGAGCTGGTTCCAGTCGATCATCGGCCGGGAGGCGGCGCGGCAGATTGTCGAGCAGCACGGCCGCTTGCCGGCCCGGGTCTACGCCTGCGTCGGCGGCGGTTCCAACGCCATGGGGGTCTTCCAGGGCTTTCTGAACGATGATGTCGAGCTGGTCGGGGTCGAGGCCGGCGGCCACGGCCTCGACAGCGGCCTGCACGCCGCCCGGCTGTGCGGCCGCGACGCCAGCCCCGGCGTCGCCCAGGGCTACAAGACGATGTTTCTCCAGAACGACGACGGCCAGATGCTCGAGACCCATTCGGTGGCAGCCGGCCTCGACTACGTCGGGGTCAGCCCGATCCTCTCCGATCTCGCCGACAAAAAACGGGTCCGTTTCGAGTCGGCCACCGACAGCGAGGTCATCGCCGCCCTCGACCTGACGATGCGCCTCGAAGGCATCATCCCGGCCCTGGAATCGTCGCACGCCTTCGTCCAAGCCTTTAAGGAAGCGTCCGATCTACCGAATAATGCGGCTATTATCATCAATATGTCGGGCCGCGGCGACAAGGACATCTTCACCATCGCCCATGCCTTCGACGACCCGTCGTGGAAGGAATTCATCATCGCCCGCGCCGACGAATACCGGAAATAACCGGCCGCCCGCTCCCGCCGGTCCTGACATAGAGGTGACAGCCATGCAGCTTGAAGAAACACTGAAGAAACGACGCAAGGAAAAGGACATCCTGCTGATGACCCATCTGGTCCTCGGCTATCCCTCGTTCGAGGTCAACCGCCGGATCATCCGCCAGATGGTCGATAACGGGGTCGACTGCATCGAGATGCAGATCCCCTTTTCCGAACCGATGGCCGACGGCCCGGTCATCCTCAAGGCCAACCAGGACAGCCTCGCCGCCGGCACCACTGTCGCCGCCTGTCTCGAATTCGGCAGGGAGATGGCGGCCAGCTACGACATCCCCTTCCTGTTCATGACCTATTACAATATTGTCTTCAAGTACGGAGAGGAGCGGTTTCTCGAAGCGGCGAAAGCGGCGGGAATCACCGGGCTGATCATCCCCGACCTGCCGCCGGAGATGGGCGGCGAGTTCATGACGATGGCCAGGGACCGCGAAATCGCGCCGATCCTGATCATCGCCCCGACTTCGACCGACGAGCGGATGGCGGAACTGAACGGCTGGGCCGACGGCTTCATCTACTGTGCCGCCCGGCGCGGGGTGACGGGGAAGAAATCGGAGTTCGGCAGCGAGTTCTACGAGTACCTGGCCCGCTGCCGGCGGGCAACGAGCCTGCCGCTGGCGGTCGGTTTCGGGATCCAGAACAGGGACGATGTCGCCGCCCTGATCGGTCGCGCCGACATGGCGGTCATCGGCTCCCGCACCATCCGCCTCGTCGACGAAGAAGGTCCCGAGGCCGTCGGCCCCTTTATCGCCTCCCTGCGCTGACGACCTGCAGCGGGTCCACCCTCGCTCCGGCCTGGCACGGCCGGCTGCGTCGCCCGTCTCCAGATCAGCGATGCTCCCTCAAATCGGGGGCGACATTGCGGCGCCAGTGCGGATGGGTGATGCCCAGCTTGTTGATCTTGTAATTCAGGGCCCGGGGGCTGATTCCCAGTTTGGCGGCGGCGTTTTTCTGCACCCAGAGACACTCTTCGAGTGCCTTGAGGATAAGGTCCCGCTCCTGGCTGACCAGGGAGTTCGTCATCCCGGCCGCATTACCATCCGCTACCGGCGCTCCCGGGAAGGAGGGGGAAACGGCGCCGCCTCTGGCCGCCGGCAGGGCCAGGTTGTCGGCATGAATCAGCCCGGAATCCTCGAGGATCACCGCCCGCTCGATGGTGTTGGCCATCTGACGGATATTGCCGGGCCAGTCATAGGCAATGATCTGGGCCAAAGCCTCGTCGGTAAATCCCTGGATATAACGGCGCAACGATATACAGCACTTTTTCAACAGAACCCTGGCCAGGGGCTCCAGGCATTGCCGGCGCTCGTTGAGCGGAGGAAGACGGACCGGCAGGACATTGATCCGATAGTACAGATCTTCCCGGAACAACCCCTTCTCCACCTGCTGCAGCAGATCTTTGTTGGTGGCGGCAATGATGCGGACATCGGCATGGATCGTCCTGTTGCCGCCGACCCTCTCGAAGGACTTCTCCTCCAGCACCCGCAGCAGTTTGGTCTGCAGACCCATGCTCATCTCACCGATCTCATCGAGGAAGATCGTGCCGCCGGTGGCCTGCTCGAAGCGGCCGATACGCAGCTTGTCGGCCCCGGTGAACGCCCCTTTTTCATGGCCGAACAGTTCCGACTCGAGGAGATCGACCGGGATGTTGGCGCAGTTGATCTTGACGAAAGGTTTCTTGCGGCGGGGGGAGTTGAAATGCACCGTTCCGGACAGAAAGCTCTTGCCGGTACCGGTGTCGCCGGTGATCAGGATCGTCGAGTCGGTTTTGGCGAAACGTTCGAGACTCTTGAGGATTGCCTTCATCTGCGGACTTTCGGCGATGACATCGTTGAAATCGTAGACAATGTCCTGCTGGCGCCGGTGATAGGCGATCTCGTTGCGCTGGTCGCGAATCTCGATGGCCCGGTCGACGGAGAGATTGATCCGTTCCTTCGACAGCGGGTGAACCAGGAAATCGCTGGCGCCGGCGTTGATCGCCTTGACGATCAGATCCACCCTTTCCGATTTGCTGGTGATAATGATCGGCAGGAACGGATTCCTGCCATGGATCTTCTCCACCAGTCCCAGCGACTCCTCTTCGACCGCATCGATATCGAGGAAGACCAGGTCGTACTGGCGCTCGTTGATCTGCTCTTGAAATTCGGCGGTATCCAGCGTACATGTCAGGACAGATCGCTCCTCGAGGGCGGCGACCGTGGCGGCAGCGGTTTGTGGTGACGAATCGTAGATCAGAATCATATTCATACTCACCATACCGAGAATGTATCCAAAATTTCAATATCGTAATTCATCTTCTTTTTTTATACAGGACAAACTGACAGAATGCAAATAAAAGAAGCGCAGTTCCGGCGGGACTCATGACCCCCCCGAGCACCGTCGACAGCCGCAGGGCCTCCGGTCCGTCTTCGCCGCAACCACCCGGCGATGAACAGTGGATGCGTCTCGCCCTGGAGCAGGCGCGCTCGGCGGCCGAACGCGGCGAGGTCCCGGTCGGCGCGGTCATTACGGCTGGAGATCAGCTGATCGCTGCCGCCGGCAACGGTCCGATAAGCCTGTGCGACCCCACCGCCCACGCCGAAATCCTGGCGCTCCGCCGGGCCGCCGCCAGGATCGGCAACTACCGCCTGGCCGGAACCACGCTCTATGTCACGCTCGAGCCCTGCCTCATGTGCATGGGGGCGATGATCCATGCCCGGGTCACCCGTCTCGTCTTCGGCGCCTTCGACCCCAAGACCGGGGCCGCTCTTTCGTGCTATCGGGTCGCCAGCGACGGCCGGCTCAATCACCGGCTTGAAATTACCGCCGGCATCCTCGAAGCTGAGTGTTCAGCCCTGCTCCGGGACTTTTTCCGCCACCGCCGGGATTGCGGCCAGTCGGCGTGAATCCGCAGCAGGTCTCGGTTTTTTTCACCCGCCGTGACTTTTTGATTGCCAAACCAAATCCGACCGTATAGATAGTAGAGTCCACTTTGCGTCGAGTGATGCGATGCCTGGAGAGGTGACCGAGCGGCTTAAGGTGCACGCCTGGAACGCGTGTGTACGCAAGTACCGTGAGTTCGAATCTCACCCTCTCCGCCAGTTTCGATTTCAGTTTGATAGCCGGGCCTTGTGCAACGGAGAATCACGAACCCCGCCAGGTCCGGGAGGAAGCAACGGTAGTGACACTCTTCGTGTGTTGCAGGTAACCCGGCTATCATTTTTTCCGCTCTGCGAGTCCTCCCCACCCCGGGCCACGGTACCGCATGTCCTATCTCGTCCTCGCCAGAAAATCACGCCCCCAGACCTTCGCCGAGGTTGTCGGCCAACGCCCGGTCGTCAAGACGCTGCAAAACAGCCTGAGCCGTGGCCGGGTTGCCCACGCCATCCTCTTTTCCGGAGTTCGCGGCGTCGGCAAGACGACCCTGGCCCGCCTGATGGCCAAGGCGGTCAACTGCGAAGGCGAGACCGATCAGCCCCCCTGCAACCGCTGCCGCTCCTGCCTCGAGATCACCGCCGGCAACTCCCTCGATCTCCATGAAATCGACGGCGCCTCGAACCGGGGCATCCAGGAAATCCGGGAACTGAAGGACCGGATACGTTTTCTGCCGACCTCCTCGCGCTTCAAGATCATCATCATCGATGAAGTGCACATGCTGACCACCGAGGCCTTCAACGCCCTGCTGAAGACCCTCGAGGAGCCGCCGGCCCATGTTTACTTCATGTTCGCCACCACCGAGCTGCACAAGATCCCGGTCACGATCCTCTCCCGCTGCCAGCAGTACGAGCTGAAGCGGGTACCGGCCGCCGAATTGTCCGCCCACTTCCGCAGACTGGCGGAAGCGGAAGGCTTCGAGATCGAAGCGGCGGCACTGGCCCTGATCGTCCGCGAGGCCGAAGGCTCGGTCCGGGACGGGCTGAGCCTGCTCGACCAGGTCTTCTCGTTCGGCGAGCAGCTGATCCGTACCGAAGACGTCATCGAGGTCCTGGGACTGGTCGATCGTCAGGCCCTGATGCGGTTGACGGCCGCCCTGCTCGACGGCGACCGGAGCGCCGCCCTCACGACGCTGGACGAGATCTATGCCTACGGGCTCGATATCAAGCGGTTCTCCGCCGACCTGATGGACTATTTCCGCACCCTGATCCTGTGCAAGATCCCGGGCTGCGACCAACTTCTCGACCTGCCCGGCGAAGAACTCGCCACCTTCCAGGAAACGGCGCACAGATACACCCTCGAAACCCTGCACCAGAAGTTGAATCTGCTGATGCAGGCGGTCGAGGAGATCCGCCACTCCAGTCAGCCCCGCCTGGCCCTGGAAATATCCTTCCTCAAGATCATCGAGGCGGGCAATGTCGTGGCCGTCACCACCCTGCTCGGCCACCTCGAGCAGCTGCTGGGCCATGAACCCGCGGCTGCGGAAGCTCCGCCACAGCCGGCAACAGCTCCCCCGGCCGCAGCCTCCTCGCCCCCGCCGGACATTGCCCGGCAAGCGCCCGCCGTCGCCCCGTCGGCCCCGGTCGCCGCACCCGAACCCGCGCCCGCTCCACCACAGCCGGAGGTCGGCCCGGATGCGGTTCAGGCAGCTCCACCCCCGCCACCTCCGGTCGCAGCACCTGCAGGCGACAGCTCGCCTGGCGACGTGCCCCCATCGCCACCAGCCGCGACCCCGATCGAGGTCCGGCCCCACGAGAAGGATATCCGCCGCGACTGGCTCGACTTCGTCAAGTATGTCCACGGCCACAAGGTATGGATGGCCCAGGACCTGCAGCGCGCGGACTCGGTCCGCCAGGTCGACAAGGAGGTCCGCCTCCATTACAACGACCCGGCCAATTGCGCCTTCCTGCGCCGCAAGGACAACCGCCGGCTGCTGACCGAATATGCCCTTGATTTTTTCCAGAAGGAGATCAAGATTCTGTTTATCGTCCCCGATCAGCAGGACAACGCCGACGACGCCGCCGCCGAAACCCCCCAGTCCAAGCGGCAGCAGCTCGCCGGCGATCCGCTGGTCATCATGACTGCCGAGATCTTCAGGGGACAGGTCGGAGACATACGGATCGGCCAGCAAAGCCGTTAATCAAACAACAGACCGCCGGAACAACATTCATGGATATCAAGAGTATCATGCAGCAGGCCCAGGAGATGCAAGGCAGGATTGCCAAGATCCAGGAGGACCTGGCCAAGACCGTTATCACCGGCTCCGCCGGCGGCGGGATGGTGCAGGCCAGGGTCACCGGCCTGGGGGAGGTCGTTTCCGTGACCATCGAAAAACAGCTGCTTGCCCCGGATGAGGCCGAACTGCTTCAGGATCTGATCACCGCCGCCATGAACGACGGCCTGCGCAAGGCCAAGGAAGCGGGGAAGAATGCCATGGGCCAGCTCACCCACGGCGTCAATATCCCCGGACTGACGAATTTCATCTGAACCTCCGCGATCCCTACCATGCAGGTCGTCCCTCCTGCCTTAGACAGGCTCATCGAAAATCTTTCCCGATTGCCGGGTATCGGCCGGAAAACCGCCACCAGGCTCGCCCTCAATATCCTCAGGCGGCCGGCCGCGCAGGCCATTGAGCTGGCCGCGTCGCTTACCGCCCTGCACAGCGCGATCCAGCTCTGCTCCTGCTGCTTCACCTTTTCCGAATCCGATCCCTGCGCCATCTGCGCCGACCCCAAACGCAACGGCGAGATCGTCTGCGTCGTCGAACAGCCCGGCGACCTGATGGCGGTCGAGAAGACCGGATCCTACCGCGGCCACTACCATATCCTTCACGGGGTGCTGTCACCGCTTGACGGCATCGGTCCCGAGGAGATCAAGGTCCGGGAACTGCTGGCCCGGGTGGCCAGCGGGGCCGTCAGGGAGGTGCTGATCGCCACCAGTTCGACCGTGCCCGGAGAGGCGACCGCCTCCTACCTGATCGACCGCCTCCAGGGGGCGCCGATCCTGCTGACCCGACTGGCCTGCGGCATCCCGATGGGCATGGATATCAAATACGCCGACAAGCACACGCTGGCGAAGGCGATCGAAGGCCGGGCCACGGCCCGCTAAGGTTTGCCGAGGCTGCACGTTTTTCTGCCCCATGGGCTCTTCCCCCGGCCGGATCAGGCCGAGTCGTCATGGCCCTTCGGCAATTCCCATTCGCACCCGCACCCGATGTTTGACTGAGTGCCGCTCCAGCGAGACCAGATCACCGGCACGACGCTGGCCATCGATCTCAATCCAGGCCACCCCGTGTTCGCAGCCGTCCGGGTTCTCGACCTCGATCGCATAGACTGCTTCACCATGACGATAGCTCATGCTGAAACCAGGCCAGCCTGCCGGGATGACCGGATCGATCCGCAGCTGGTCGCCACGCACCTGCACCCCCAGGACCTCTTCGACCCAGGCCCGATACATCCATGCCGCCGAGCCGGTGTACCAGGACCACCCCCCCTGGCCGATCCTGCCGGGCAGACGGTAGACGTCGGCCGCCACCACGTACGGTTCGATGCCGTATCGCCAGGCCGCCGCCGCATCGCGGGCGTGCTCGATCGGGTTGAGCATCCGCAGCAGCTGCACCGCCCGCCCCCCGTCGCCGCTGCGGGCCATGGCCATGGCCAGCCACAGGGCGGCGTGGGTGTACTGTCCGCCATTTTCCCGGACTCCCGGGGGATAGCCCTTGATATAGCCCGGTGAGGGCTCGGCGGTGTCGAAGGGAGGGGTGAAGAGCAGCACCAGACCGTCATCTTCACAGACGAGATGGCGCCAGACCGATTCCAGGGCCCGGGCGGCCCGGGCCGGTTCCGCCGCCCCGGTCAACCAGGCCCACGACTGGGGCAGGGAATCGATTCGGGCCTCGGTGCAGGCGGCCGAGCCGAGCGGGCTGCCATCGTCAAAGGTCCCCCGCAGATACCACTCGCCGTCCCAGCCGGCCTGTTCGATCCGCTGGAGCAGCATCACCCTGTCGTCCCGGTAGCCCCGGCCCATCTCCGGTTGCCGAAGGATGTCGGCCAGTTCACCCATTCCCTGCAGCACATCGCAGAGGAACCAGGCCAGCCAGACGCTCTCCCCCTTCCCCTCGGCCCCGACCAGGTTCATGCCGTCATTCCAGTCGCCGGTGCCGATCAGCGGCAGACCGTGGGCCCCCGCCGTCTGACCCCAAGCCACCGCCCGCCGACAGTGCTCAAACAGTGTACCCCGGTCGGAGGAGACCTCCGGCAGGGCGTACTGCTCATGCTCGTCAGCGGCCAGCACCGGGGCATGCAGGAAGGGAATTTCCGTGTCCAGGATCGCCGCATCGCCGGTGGTCCGGACGTAGTGGGCGGTCACAAACGGCAGCCACAGCAGGTCGTCGGAGATGCGGGAACGGATCCCGGCGCCGCCCGGCGGATGCCACCAGTGCTGGACATCCCCCTCCTGGAACTGGCGGCCGGCGGCCAGCAGGATCTGTTCCCGGGCCAGGCCGGGCCTGGTGATGCAGAAGGCCATGCTATCCTGGAGCTGATCGCGGAAACCATAGGCGCCGCTTGACTGGTAAAAACCGGAGCGGCCCCAGATGCGGCTGCTCAGGGACTGGTAGCGCAGCCAGCGGTTGATCAGGAGATCGGCGGCCAGTTCGGGGGTATGGACCTCGACCGTCCCCAGCAGATCATCCCACCAGACCCTGGTCCGGTCGAGAGCATCCTCCACCGCATGCTCGTCGTGGAAGCCGAGCACCAGATCCCGGGCCTGGCCAGCCGACTCGGCCTGCCCCAGCATGCACACGATATCACGGCGTTCACCGGGCGCCAGTTCGATCGCCACCCGGAGTGCGGCACAGGGGTCAAGCCCGGCGCCGATCCGCTGCGACAACCGGGGCAGTTCCATCGCGATCGGCTGCGCCAGCGAGCGGTTGCGGCCGATGAAGGAGGTGCGGTCGCCGCCGTACGACTCGGGCGGCGGAGTCATGGCGACAAACGTCACCCGCTCGCCATAGTCCGGGTGGTAGCGATTGTGGGCGAAAAGGGCCCGGGTCTCTTCATCCCGGCGGGTAATGACGTGCATCCGGGAGGTCTCGCGGTTTTCGCCCAAGGTCAATTCGACATACCAGGTAACCGAGATCCTCCGCCTTCTCCGGGTTGCGTTGGTCAGCTGCAGACGCTGCAGCTTGACCGGTTGTCCGCCGCTGTCATCGACGGGAACAAAGACCGTCAGCTCCTGTTCGATGCCATGGCTGTTATGTTCGAAGGCGGAGTACCCTGCCCCATGCCGGGCCCGATAGGCCGTTGGCTCACGGATCGGCGCCGCGGTCGGCGACCAGAAGATGCCGCTGTCCTCGTCGCGGAGGTAGAGGGCTTCCGAGGCCGGGTCGAGGACCGGGTCGTTGGACCAGCCGGTCAGGCGGTTACGCTGGCTGTTGCCGTACCAGGTGAAGCCGGCCCCGGTTTCACTGACCATGGTCCCGAAGTTCGGGTTGGCGATGACGTTGACCCATGGCGCCGGGGTGTTGGTATCGGGACCGAGATAGATCGCGTATTCCCGCCCGTCCGGGGTGAAACCGCCGAGGCTGTTGAAATATGCCAGCTCCATGAAGGGCAGCGGCGCCGAAGGTTCCATGACAGCCCGTTTCCTCGCCATTTTCACCAGCGGCTCGGTGGCTTCGACCGGCACCCGCAGCTGCTGGGGCAATGTCCCGCGGGCCGCGATCAGAACGACACTGGCGGCAGCCCTGAGCAGCTTCAGGTCATCCTCCGGGATCTGGTTTGCGCTCTTCAGGAAGACCGCCCCGCCCCGGTCGGTTGCGGCGGTCAGGGAATGGACCTGGAGCAGCTGTTCCAGCCTTTCCTGGAGCGGCTGTTGATAGCCCCCGGCCTCCTCGTTGAGGATCACCAGATCGACCGACAGCCCATGCATCTGCCAGAAGGTGCGGGCCTGGAGGACCTGGCGGACCAGGGTGACCTCCCGCGGCTCGCCGATGGTGATCAGGACGATGGGCAGATCGCCCGAGATGCCGTACGGCCACAGGCCGGCCTGCCCCTTGCGGTTGTCTTCCAGACGTCTGGCGGAGGCCCGGAGCAGGGCGTTGGGGAACAGCAGGTGACTGGCCAGCTGCTGGAAGCGACGGGCCTCGTCGGGCTGGATGCGCAGCATCTGCAGCTGCTGCTGGGCCGAGTGCCAGGCGAAATCCATGGCCCGCCCGGCGGCATGGGGATCGCTGTACTTGTCCATCAGCAGGAGAACCGCCTCGCGGTCGGTCCCGGCGGCAAGCACCAGGGAGACCTGGAGCCGCTGCCCCGGTTCCAGGGTCAGATCCTGCCGCAGGCTGAGAATCGGATCAAGGACGAACCCCTGGCTGTTACCGAGCTCCTGTACCGCCCCCATCGGCCGGGTCAGGTTCCGCCCACGGCCGATAAACCGGGCCCGGTCGGTCTCGAACTGCCACCCCTCCATAACCACGGAACTCGTGGCGGCGGGACCGGAGGTAAGGCGGTGGGCGACATACAGCGGCGGATCGTCTTCACTCCGCGGTCGCCGGGAGGCGAGGAGCACCTGACTGTCGGCAAGCGCCTCGGTCTCGATGAACAGCTTGTTGAAGGCCGGGTGCTGGCGATCGGCGTTGTGGGCGGCCATCGCCAGCTCGATGTAGCTGGTGAGGCTGAGATGACGGCTGCGGCTGGAGTGATTCACCAGGGTAATCCGGCGCACCTCGACATCGTCTTCCGGCGAGACGCTGACCTCTGTTTCGGTATCGATGCCGTTATCGCTGCGACGGAAGATCGCCCGGTCGAGGTTGAAATCGACCGCATACCTTTCAGGCCTGCCGCCGACCGGATGATAGGCGGCGGACCACAGACAATCCCCTTCCCGTTCATGGAGATAGCAGAAGGTCCCCATGGCATCGCAGGTCTGGTCGGCCCGCCAGCGGCTGATCTCCCGACCTTTCCAACCGCTGTAGCCGCCGCCGCTGTTGGTGATCATCAGATCATAGCGACCGTTGGACAGCAACAGGGTCATCGGCGTGGTCGTATGCGGGGTGGTAAAGGTGCTCGCCGTCGGGGCGATCAGATCTCCGCTCAACAGCACCGGCTCGCTGCGCCGGGTCGAGATCAGGTGCAGCGGCGGCAGGGTCGGGATGCGCTCCTGCAGCAGGGCCTCGAAGGCCCGCACCCGCGGATCGCTGTGGAAGCGGCGGGGAAACGGGTTGTCATGCAGGAAGTTGGTCAGGGCCAAAAAGGCCATGCCCTGGTGATGGGCCATGTAGGCCTCGATGATCACCCCGCGCTTGAGATCCCGGGCGGCAGGATCACGCTGGGCCTGGCGGCTGAAATCCATCGCCTCGAAATAGCCGTACTCCGCCAGCATGCCCAGGCCCGCCAGTCGCTTGAGGTTCTGCACGGCCTCGATCGGGGCGACATTCAGGGCCAGCAGGGTGGCATAGGGAGCGACCACGAGCTTTTCCTCGAGGCCGCGTTTGAGGCCGAGGATCGGTACGCCGAAGGCCTTGTACTGATAGGTCTTCTCCAGGTCGAGGTCGGCAAAGGCCGATTCGGAAATGCCCCACGGCACGCGATGGCTGCGGCCGTACGCAATCTGCACCGCCACCGCTTCCCCGGCCGCCTTGTCGAGGAGCGAATGGTCGAAGGAGCGCTGGAACAGCAGCGGCATCAGGTATTCGAACATGGTCCCGGTCCAGCTGAGCAGCACGCGGCGCCGGCCGACGGCGCCGTAGGGCCGGCTCATAGAGAACCAGTGCTCCATGGGCACATCCCCCCGGGCGATGGCGAGGAAACTGCCGAGCCGGGCCTCGCTGGCCAGCAGGTCGTAATTGGAGCCGTCCAGCCGGTTGATCGAGACGTTGTAGCCGATGGAGAACAGCTTGCGTTTGGGCTCGTAGAGAAAACGCATGTCCATGCCGGCTGACAGCTCACGGACATCCATGATCAGCCGTTCGGCCAGCGCCAGGGTTTCGCCGGCCAGCCATTGGGCGGTGGCAAAGGCGGCCAGGACCCGGTCGAGCCAGGGCAGCAGCGGTGACGCGGCCGGCAGGGACTGCTCCCGGATCTGCCTGAGGATCATTATCGCTTCGATCCGGCCGTGGGCCAGATCGGCGAGCGAGGGGGCCCGGGACAGGTCCTGCCGGATGGCGGCAAGGACCGCTTCCCCCAGCGGGGCCAGCTCCGCGGCGCTTTTCTCGGCCAGGATATTTATCCAGGTCAGATAACGGTCCGCGATCACCTGCCAGGCAGCCCCCTGCTCCGCCAGTTCCCCGGCCCAGGGAGTCGGCCCCGCGCTCGTCACGACGGTATGCAGGTCGATCGCCAGCCGCCGCTGCAGGCCGAGCTGGTGAACGACGGCGGGTGGGGGACTGTGCCAGTCGCGCAACAGGGTCTGGAGAGCCGGGAGACAGTCGCCGCCGCCCCCTGACCGGGCCAGGGTACCCTTGAGGATTTCACCGGTATCGGCCAGACCGGCGAAGGCCCTGCCGCTGAGAAGCGGCAGGTGCAGCAGTTCGCCCAGGCCCTGTTCGAGGACCCACAGGGAACCGAGCAGATTGCCGCTGTCGACGGTGGAGACGTAGCGCGGTTCGAGCGGGGCCAACGTGCCGATATCATACCAGTTGAGCAGGTGCCCGTGGTGGCGCTCGAGGCGGGCAATGCTGGCCATGCTGGCACTCAGCCTGTCGACGACCTGGTTGATCGTCAGGTAGCCGCAATCACTGGCCCCGAGGGCGCTGGTCAGCCACAGCCCGATATTGGTCGGACTGGTGCGCATCGCCAGGCGGGTCTGGTGGGAGACCTGGTAGTTGTCGGGCGGCAGCCAGGAGGTGTCGGCGCTGACAAAGGCCGAGAAATAGCGCCAGGTCCGGCGGGCCACCTGGCGGAGCAGCAGGCGGTCCTCCGCCGGCAGCGGCTGAAGCCGCCGCCTCTCACCCGACGGCAGGTTCAGCAGCCAGCCGAGGAGCGGTGACACCAGCCACAAAACGAGCCACGGTGCGGCCTGCGGCATACTGGCAGGGATAACGCGCCAGATTGTCAGACCAACCGCGGCACTGAAGAGTGTCGCCAGGGCCAGACCGGCAACGAACAGGGGCTGCCGCCGGGAGGCGCTCCAGAAGGTGGCCTGGGCCCTCCACTCCAGCAGACCGCGGCGGGAGATCAGGCACCGGTACCAGACCCGGCATATCGCATCGATGGCCACCGCCGCCTGGTGCGGCAGCAGCGCGGCATCGGCCGTCGCCCGCAGCAGATCGTGGAGGACCTTCGACAGGTCGAAATATTTGAAGCCGCCGCGGCTGGTGGCCATCGTCAGGGGCAGGGACAGGGGGTGGATCAGGAGCTGCAGACCGACCACCAGGCCGGCTATGGCGCCGACACTCGGGGAAATGAACCAGGAGAGGAGCAACAGGCCGAGACTGGCGGCCGGGAGCAGACTGCGGCGCAGATTGTCGAGGATTTTCCAGCGATTGAGCAGCGACAGCGGATTGGTTCCCCAACCGCCGCCCGACTGCGGCGCCCATGGCAGCAGCCAGGCGGCGATCTGCCAGTCGCCGCGGATCCAGCGATGGGTTCGACTGGAATAGCCCTGGTAGCCCTGCGGGAAATCATCGAACAGTTCGATATCGCTGGCCAGCCCGACCCGGACATGGGCGCCCTCGATCAGATCGTGGCTCAGCACCCACCCTTCCGGGAATCGCTCCGACAGCAGCCGGCTGAAGGCATGGACGTCGTAGATCCCCTTGCCCTGGTAGGAGCCTTCGCCGCTCAGGTCCTGGTAGACATCGGAAACCGCCTGGGTATAGGGGTCGACGCCGATGGCATCGGCAAACAGCCGGCTGAAGATCGAGACGCTGGTGCTGGCCAGGGTCGGACTCACCCGCGGCTGGATGATGGTGTAGGTGCCGGCGACAATGTTTCCTGCCGGATCGAAGCGCGGCCGGTTGAGGGGGTGGGCCAGGGTCTCGACCAGTCGCCGGGCGGTCCCGTGCGGCAGCTGGGTATCGCTGTCGAGGGTGATGACAAAGCGGACGTCGGCCAGCCGCTGCTGGTCGCCGACCGGGACCAGGGAGGCGGCGGTCTCGGGCCGGGTCCCGTCAATCAGGCGGTTGAGCTCCTCCAGCTTGCCCCGCTTGCGTTCCCAGCCGATGAATTGCTGCTCGGATTCGCACCAGGTGCGGGGCCGGTGAAACAGGAAGAAGCGCTCGCCGTCATGGCGGCGGTTGAGCTCCGAGAGCAGTGCCGTGGCCATCTCGAGCAGCCGGCTGTCCTCTTCGCAGGAGGGTGTCGGGGCGTCGCTGTAGTCGGCGAACAGGCTGAAATACAGGTTCGCCTCCTTGTTGGCAAGGTAGCGGATTTCGAGTTTTTCCACCTCGGATTGGATCGTGGCGGCATCCACCAGCATCATCGGCACGACGACCAGGGTGCGGAAGGCGTCGGGAATCCCCTTGTCCTCGAAATCCATCTTCGGCAAGGTCCGGGGCGGCAGCAGGCGCGAGATCAGGTAATTGACGACCTCGATCGCCAGCTGGCTGACCGGGATCAGCAGAAGCAGCACCAGTAAGGCGCGGAGAGGGGGCGAGACGACGCCAGGGCTCCCGGGGAGGAGGACGAAGACCGCAATCGCCACCGCCAGCAGCAGGGAAAAACTCCCGACCGCTGCCAGATAGAAGGCGGTGTGGTGGCGATAGATCCATGCCAGCAACCGGTACCGGCGGGCCTCGCGGCAGGCCAGCAGCCGGGCCAGTTCAGCCCTGCCGGCGCCGACCAGCCAGGTGCCGACATGGCTGCGACCTTCATCGCCGTCCGCCTCAACGCCGGCCCGGCTCGCCAGTTCGATGACCTCTTCCGCAACCTGTTCCTCGGTGCGGGCTGATGCCAGGGCGAGCTCCTCGATCGCCCGCCGGCAACGGTCGCGGGTGGCGAAATCCGTCCCGGCATAGACCCCGGATGGATCGCGGCGCAATATCCGCTCCACCCGGCTGATGTCCTCGAACACCTCCCGCCAATCGAGCAGGGCGAGTCGGCGCAGACTGGTAAAGGCGTTGCCGCAGGAAAGCTGTTCTATGGTCTGCCGGTTCTGCTCCCGCAGTATGAGGTCGTAGAGCGGGTCCTTGAAGGTTCGTTCGAGCCAGCTCTGGACCGGCGACAGGGCCGCGGCCTCGTCATAGAGCAGACCGACCAGCTGGGCCCCGAAATAGGGACTGGGCTGCGGTTCGGCCTTGGCCAGTTCCGCCAGTATCATAAAGAGCTGGTCGGAACCGCGGCGATTGGCGGCGGTCAGCCGGTTGGCCCAGAGATCGGCCAGCTGGCGTTCGCGCAGGTCCTCCAGGGCGGTGACGGCGAAACTCTGGATGTTTTCGATCAGGGCGATGCGCAGCATCTGGGGGATAGCCCACAGTTCGCCGATCGTCAGCGTGCGCACCGACTGGTACGCCTCGATAAAGGCCAGGACATTGTCCCGGTCGAGACGCAGGTCGATGTGGGCGACAAGATCCTTGGCCAGGCCGTAGATGCACGGCAGCCCCCGGTAGCCGGCCGAGGCCAGGACCGGCAGGCGCAGGTAATACTTCGGGGGCAGGTTGACCAGGACATCGCGGGTGTTGCCTTCGAGGATGTACTCGTTGTCGAGTATCCAGTCGGCCGCCGGTGTGGTCTTCTGTTCCAGTTGGCTGGCAGCGGAGAGATCGGCGCAGACCTGCCGTATCCACAGGCGCGACCGCCTGAGCCGTTGCAGTAGTTCGACGGAACGATTCGGCTGCGGGTCGACCGCCTGCTCACCGGCATGGCGCCGGGCATGCTCCTGGATCTGGGTCGAAGGCAGGTTTACCGCCCGGTCGCGCTCCCTGATCCGCCTCTCGCGCCTGGGATGGATGACGAACAGGGCCGGATGGGTCTCGCCGCTTTCCCGCAACAGCGCCAGCGGACGCTGCAGGGAATCAACGGGTGTCTGGAGGATGAGGACGGACTCGCCGGGCATCAGCCAGCGGCTGTGATCGTCGATGATCCCGGACTCGACACCATGGCGGGAGCGCCGCAACCGGACCAGTGCCGCCACGGCCCCGATGGCGGCACAGCCGAGGACCAGGGCCAGCGAAACGGCGAGACCCCGGAGGGGCAGGGACGACAGCCCGAACCGGGCCAGAAGCGCCAGCGCCGCCACCCCCCCGGACAGGCAGGCAACCACGCCGACCCTGAAGGCAAGACGGCGGCGGAAGGGGTCGGTGACATGCAGGTCGCCGGCCTGGTCTTTATGCACCAGGGCGGTACGGCTGTATCCCTGCCGTATCAGTTCCCGGAGGGCGGCGCGACCATCCTCCTGCTGTGTGAAATATCCGATCAGAACGGCTGAGCCCACATGTATCCTTTAGCAAACTGCGTTATCCGGATCTCCGACCATTATCGGAAAGTTGATCTGCTGGCAGGATCCGGACAGGAACCGTGCAGACTGTTCCAGGGGGGATGACTGAGGGAGGGATGGTGCAACCGGAGAGACAGGTTGTCGAGAAGCGCTTCCCTCACCCTTATATTGCAATTTTCATGCAAGGACGGACACCGGCAGCCGGCCGGGCCACATCTCCGGCCGACACGGCCTGCACCCGGCCACCCCTTGCCGGCGGCAGCACCGGGAAAGGGGGTCAGATATAACCAGTGGTGAAATATGACCATTTCCGGCCGGCCGCTGACGGCAGTCCGGACCACCCTTCGCCGTTCAATTATCCCTGAAAATCATAACGATGGCCCGGATTCCCGCCGGTCATTCAGTACTGGCACAGCGCTTGCTTTATACAGCAGTGGAAGGAGTGTGAGATCCGGTTCTTCTCGCCTGACGCCTCCGGACCAGTGCCGGGGTTTCAGGACAGGAACAGCGAAGGCTGACATTGAACGCCGACAAAAGATACGATTGAAAACCACATCAAGGGAGATACCGCACCATGGCAAGCACACACGACAACGCCAAGGCAATGAGCCAGGAAATGCAGACCATCATCAACCATGCCCGCGCACTGGTCGACGCCACCTCCGGAGAAGTCGACGACCGGATCAAAGAGGCGCGAGCGGCGCTGCAGGAACGGTTGGCGGCGACCAGGGGCGAGGTCGGCGAGTTGGAAGACCGGCTGCTGGAGGCGGTGGAAAGCGCTGACAAGTACATCCATGTCAAACCATACTACGCCATCGGCGGCACCTTCATTGCCGGCCTGTTCCTCGGCTGGTTCATGTCCAGGAAATAGCATGGAACGGCTGCCGATGTTCATCTCCGGAATCACCGGTGCAGCAGGCCGCCTCGGCGGGGCAGCGAGCGAGATCCTTCAGGATCGCCTGGAGCTCCTGGCCCTGGAACTGCGGGAGGCCAAGATCCGTTTCATCCAGGCGGTGCTGCTGGTCTGCCTGGCCGTGGTCTTTTCCCTGCTCGGGCTGCTGCTTCTGGTCCTGGCCGGGATATATATCCTGCCCCTCGAATCGCGCCTGTACGGGATGATTGGTGCGGCGGCAGTCAGCATGCTGGCAGGGGGGGGAGCGTATCTCACCCTGCTTCGGCATCTGCAGCGAAAACCGCTGGCCTTTGACCAGAGTCTGGCCGAGCTGAAAAAGGACGCCACATGTTTCTCGACCAAGAACTGAAAAGCATCGGGGAAGCCAAGAACCGCGTGTCGATCTGTTGCGATCTCCATCGTCGCCTGGTCGATATCGAGATCCAGGAAATCCGATTGGGAACGCGCCGTACCCTCTCCACCCTGACCCTGGGACTGGCCGTCGCCGAACAGGTCCTCGGTTTTTTTCGGGAAGAAAAATCCCGCCGCCGTTAGGAGTCTGGACCATGAATGCATGGGGTGGACGTGAAAGGAGAAACGAATGCTGTGGATGACTGCGGTGGTACTTGTGTTCCTGTGGCTGCTGGCCTTTATGGGCAGTTACAGGATGGGTGGATTTATTCATGTGCTGCCGGCGATTGCCGCCCTCGCCATGCTGATCGGCATGAACCGGGGACGACGTAAAGCCGGCACGGCAAATTACAATCAACCGGACTGACGAGGTCGGGGAGGAACCAGATGAAAACACCATTTCTAATTGCCATTATCCTGATTGCCATCGGAGTTGCGGCCTTCGCCTACCAGGGCATCACCTACACGACCAGCGAAAAGGTCGTCGATATCGGTCCGCTCCAGGTGACGGCGGATACGACCAGAACCCTGCCGTTGCCGCCGATTGTCGGCGCCATCGCCCTTATCGGCGGCATTGTGGTGCTGGTGATGGGCACCAGGAAAAAATGAACGCAACAGGCGCCTGCACAGACAGCCCCCCGGAACAACACGAGCAACCGGATCGCCGGAGGAGCCGTCGCCAGGCAGCCGCAAGGATCAACTCCGTGTGGGATGTCGATACTATCACATGACAATCATAATCAGGACTATCATGAATGTGCTGCCGGAAAAGCAGAAGGAAGTACTGCTGACCCTGCTGTCGCTGGTTGAGCCGCCGATAAACGCCGGCTGCCTGAGTTATGACATCCTCGGCGACATCGAAGACAGAAATGTTTTCAGCCTGATTTCGGAATGGCAGAGCCGCCGGCAACTGAACCGTCATCTGACGTCCGAGACATTCAGCGTCCTGCTCGGGACCAGGAGCATGTTGTCCGAACCCATGAAAATTCAAATTATTACAGTTTCAGATATCGAAGGCATAGAGGCCGTCAACGCGATACGAAAAAAGGTGGCGGCCCCCGGCAGGTTCACCTGGGAGGGAGCCTGACGCCATGAACGTTCTCCTTGTCTCCCCCAGATTTCCCGATACCTTGCGGTCCTTCACCTGCGCCCTGAGCTTTGCACCTGCTGCTGTGGACCCTGAGTCGCAGGCCGAGACTGGTGCCGACGGCCATACCACTATCCAGCTACGGCTCCCATTACCGCAAGACCTGTGAGCTCCATATTCATGGGGCCGGATGATTAGCGCACGACTGTCATCGTTTATTTTGCAGCGAAGTGCCGGAAAAGAGGGCCGCGCCGTTCCCGGCTCTGATATGATGCAGGCGACGCAGGAGTTGATAATCGGCAATGGAGGCCATCATGACAGCACGCAGGAAAACCCCGGACCCGGCGACGAAGACCACGCCGGTTGCCGCAAATACCAGACCCCGAAAAGTCGCCGAGCAGAAGGGCGAGGTACAGGAACTCGCCGAACCGCGGGCCGACTTTCCGATCGTCGGCATCGGCGCTTCCGCCGGGGGGCTGGCGGCCTTTGAAGCCTTC
Source organism: Desulfoprunum benzoelyticum (assembly GCF_014201505.1). Classification (GTDB taxonomy): domain Bacteria; phylum Desulfobacterota; class Desulfobulbia; order Desulfobulbales; family Desulfocapsaceae; genus Desulfoprunum; species Desulfoprunum benzoelyticum. The sequence continues at coordinate 32,326 of NZ_JACHEO010000018.1, forward strand.
TTCTCCGGCATGCCGGCCGACCGCCCTCCCGGCATGGCCTTTGTCCTGGTGCAGCATCTGGCCCCGGACCACAAGAGCATCCTCACCGATCTCATCAAGCGCTACACCAGCATGCAGGTCTTCGAGGTCGAGGACGGAATGGCGGTGCAACCCAACTGCGCTTACATCATCCCGCCGAACCGCGACATGGCCTTTCTGGGCGGCAGCCTGCAGTTGCTCGAACCCTCCGCCCCCCGCGGCCGGCGGATGCCGATCGACTTCTTTTTCCGCTCGCTGGCCCAGGATCAGCACGAGCGGGCGATCTGCATCGTCCTCTCCGGCACCGGCAGTGACGGAACCCAGGGACTGAGGGATATCAAGGCCGAGGGCGGCATGGCCATGGCCCAGAGGCCGAATTCGACCGAGTACGACGGCATGCCGCGCAGCGCCATCGCCACCGGCCTGGTGGACTACGAGCTGCTGCCGGCCGAGATGCCGGCTCAACTCATGGCCTACGCCGCCCACGCCTTCGGCAGGAACGCCCAGGCTGCTCCCCGCCCGGACTCGAAAAACGACGGCGCCCTGAAAAAGATCTTCATCCTGCTGCGCGCCCAGACCGGCCACGATTTTTCCCAGTACAAACCGAACACCATCAATCGCCGTATCGAACGACGGTTGGCCATCCACCAGATTGAAGCGCTAGACAACTACGTCCAGTACCTGCAGCAGAAACCCGCCGAGGTCGAAGCGCTGTTTCGCGACCTGCTGATCGGCGTCACCGGTTTCTTCCGTGATCCGGAGGCCTTCCGGCAACTCGAGGAACAGGTCATCCCCGCCCTCTTTGCCGACAGGCCGGCGGGCAGCCTGATCCGTGTCTGGTCAGCCGGCTGCGCCACCGGCGAAGAGGCCTTTTCACTCGCCATCCTCCTGCAGGAGCAGCTCGACAAACTGCATCGGAGCCATACCGTGCAGATCTTTGCCACCGACATCGACAGCCAGGCGATCGCTACGGCCCGCACCGGTCTCTATCCGGCCAGCATCGCCGCTGATATCGGCGCCGAGCGGCTGGCCGGTTTCTTTACCGCCGAGACCGACGGCAGCGCCTACCGCATCAATAAACGCATCCGCGACATGCTGGTCTTTTCCGAACAGAACGTCATCAAGGACCCGCCCTTCTCCAGGATCGATCTGCTCAGTTGCCGCAACCTTCTGATTTACATGGGGGCCGAACTCCAGAAAAAACTGATCCCGCTCTTCCATTACGCGCTGAACCCGGGCGGGTTTCTCTTTCTCGGCACCTCGGAAACCGTCGGCGAATTCGGCGATCTGTTCGTGCCCCTCGACCGCAAACTGAAACTGTACCGCCGCCAGGAGGATTTCCACGGGATGCAGCGCGTGACCTTCGACCGGTTGCTGCCGGCAAGGGCGGCGGTCGGCGCGATCCAACCGAAGAACATCGGTAACAGCGCCACGCCGGGAAAAATGTCACTGCGCGACCTGACCGAGCAGGCCCTGCTGCGGCAGATCGCCCCAACCGGGGCCCTGGTCAACGGCCACGGCGACATTCTCTATCTCCACGGCCGCACCGGCATGTATCTGGAACCGGCCCCGGGTGAGGCCGGGGTCAACAATATCCTGAAGATGGCCCGGGAAGGGTTGCGCGGCGAACTGGCCACCGCCCTGCACAGGGCCGCGGGAACCAGGGACCAGGTGCGCCGCACCGGTCTGCTGGTCAAGACCAACGGCGATTTCACCCCGACCAACCTGACAATCTGCCCCCTGGCCGCCCGTCCCGATTCCAGCTCGGGCGGTGGTGGAATGGTCGACCCTGCGACGACACTGTCGGCGTCACTCTACCTGGTCATTCTCGAAGAAGGGGTCTCCTTCGATCCCGCCCAGGCACGACTGGCCGCCGCCGGCGACGTCGAAGAGGGGGCGGCTGATCCCGACAGCTCCTCCGAGACCCGGGCCAGCGCTCGTATCGCTGCGCTCAGGCAGGAGCTGTGGGCCAAGGAGGAATATCTCCAGACCGCCAACGAGGAACTCAAATCGACCAACGAAGAGATGCAGTCCGTCAACGAAGAACTGCAATCCACCAATGAGGAACTGGAGACGTCCAAGGAAGAGCTGCAATCGATCAACGAGGAACTGGCCACGATCAACACCGAACTGCAGAACAAGGTCAGCGACCTGTCACGGGCCAACAACGACATGAACAACCTGCTGGCCGGGACCGGCATCGCCACGATCTTTGTCGATCACAGCCTGCGCATCCTGCGTTTCACCCCGACCGCTACCGGCATCATCAACCTGATCTCCAGCGATATCGGCCGGCCGGTGAGCCACATCGTCTCCAACATGGTGGGCTACGACAAGCTGGTGGCGGACGTCCAGTCCGTGCTGGATTCCCTGACAACCAGGGAAGTGGAAGTGGAGACCGCCGATGGCCGGTGGTACATCCTGCGCATCCAACCCTACCGTACCCTCGACAATATCATCGAAGGGGCGGTGATCACCTTTGTCGACAACACCGAGGCCAAGAAAGCGAAGGACGCGCTGCACCAGGCCAACGAGCAGCTGCGACTGGCCGTGGTCGTGCGGGATGCCCATGACGCCATCACCGTCCAGGACCTGGATGGCCGCATCCTCGCCTGGAATCCCGCGGCGGTGCGGATGTACGGCTGGAGCGAGGCCGAGGCGCTGGCGATGAACGTCCGCGACCTGGTCCCGGAACGGCTGCAGGAGGAAACCCTGGCCCAGATCCATCGACTGAGCCGGGCGGAGATTCTCGAACCGTACCGCACCCAACGGATCAACAGGGATGGCATGGTCATGGAGGTCTTGATGACGTCCACCGCCCTGATCGATGAAGCCAACCAGGTGTACGCGATCGCGACAACGGAGAGGGCGAAGGGGGCAAAGATCGGCCAGCCCCTTGGGGGACCGCAGTAGCGATCGGCACCAGGCGCATCGAGCCCACCGCTCTCGGAGCGGATGCGCTCGCCCCTCCGCCAACCGATCCAGCCCGTCCAGCCCCCCGCCTGGAGACATCCGGGGGGGGGGAATCCAAGGGACAACGTATCCGGTCGGCCGGATGATCCACAGTCAGAGACCGCTCGACAACATCCACGAGGTACAGGACATGACCGGCAGAACCAGGAAAGTACAACACAGCAGCAGAGCAAAGAACGCCACCGTTGCAGCGGCAGGACCGTCCGCAGTCGCCTCCGGGCATGAACTGCGCCGCCAGGCCGAGAAAATCCTGCGGCAAAAGAAGGTCCTGCAGCCGGAAACCCTCGAAGCCCTGTCCCTGGAGGAAATCCGCACGGCCTTCCATGAACTGCAGGTGCACCAGATCGAGCTTGAAATGCAGAACGAGGAACTGCACCGGACCCAGGTGGAGCTTGACCTGGCCCGGGCGCGCTATTTCGATCTGTACGATCTGGCGCCGATCGGCTATTGCGCCCTCAACGACAAGGGGCTGATCAAGGAGGCCAATCTCACCGCATCATCCCTGCTGGGAGTGGCCCGAAGCGCGCTGGTCAGACAGCCGATATCCCGGTTTATCGTCAAGGAGGACCAGGACCGCTACTACCTGCTGATCCATCAGCTCGTCGACACCGATGATGCCCCTCAGGAAGGCGCCACCCCGACGTCCCCCGAGGCATCCCCCGAACCGCATGTCACCGAATTGCGGATGCAGAAATCCGACGGCACCGTGTTCTGGGTGAGCCTGAAAGCCACCGCAGTTCCTGCCGACCGCAATTCGTTCGAGTTCAGGCTGGTGGTGAACGATATCTCCGAACGCAAGCAGGCGGAGGGCCGGCAGATCGAACTTGAAGTCCAGACCCGGCAGATTGAAAAGGCCGAGAGCCTGCAGCGGATGGCCGGGGCGATCGCCCATCTGTTCAACAACCAGCTGAGTGTCATCCTGGGCAACCTGGAGATGACGATCTCCGACACCCAGGGCGATGCCCTGCCCCATCAATACCTGGTCAATGCCATGCGGGCAGTCAGTCGGTCGTCAGAGGTCAGCAGCCTGCTCCTGACCTATCTCGGCCAGAGCACCTCCAGACTGGAACCTCTCGATCTCTCGGTGTTCTGTCACGACAATCTCCCCGTGATCAAGGAGGATGGATTGCCGGCAACGATTGCCCTCGAGACCGATTTTCTCTCCCCGGGCCCGGTCGTTCTTGCCAACGCCAACCAGGTCCAACAGATTCTGACCAACCTGATCACCAACGGCAGGGAGGCTATCGGCGATACTACCGGCCGGATTTCGGTCGTGACAAGGACCGTCCCGACAGCGGATATCCCGAAAGTTCACATCGCCCCCACCGACTGGCAAACCGCTGCCGAGACCTTCGCCTGTCTGGAGGTGACGGATTCGGGATGCGGCATGACCGAGGAGGAGATGGAGAGAATCTTCGATCCGTTTTTTTCAACCAAATTCACCGGCCGGGGACTGGGCCTGGCCGTCGTCACCGGTCTGGCAAAGGCCTGGAACGGCATGATCGCCGTCTCCAGCACGGTTGGCCAGGGAAGTACCCTGCAGGTCTTTCTGCCTCTGGTCACGGACATGGTGCCCCGGCAGCCGGAGGTTGCGGCAGGACCGTGCGACCTGGGGTCAAGCTGGACCGTGCTGCTGGTTGACGACGATGCCATCGTCCGCGACATAACGGGGGCCCTGCTCAAACATCTCGGGCTTACCGTCCTCGAGGCGTCCGGCGGCAACGAGGCGGTAGCCGTGCTGGAGAAAGATCCGGGCAGGATCGACTGTGTCCTTACCGACCTGTGTATGCCGGGGATGGACGGCTGGGACACCCTCGCCGCCCTCCGTCGGATCCGGCCCGGCCTGCCGGCGATCCTGTCGAGCGGCTACGACGAAGCCCAGGCAATAGACGGCGAATATGTCGAGCAGCCGCACGCCTTTCTCCACAAGCCCTATTCGATGGAGGTGCTGCGGGCTGTCATCTGCCGGGTGATGAGCGGTGCGGTGCCGAAGGTTGTTTGAACCGCAAAGATACCGCCCTGCACCCGAATCATCCTGAGGAGAAAGAAGAGATGAAGAAGCACCGGAAAGAGGCGATTCTGCTCTCCTTTCTCAAGGAAAAAGAAAAATATAAGCGCCTGGCCGAGTTTATTGTCGATCTGATCCAGGACGACCCCTCGGCGCCGGAAGAAAGCCTGCATACGGTGATCTATCGGATCAAGGATGAGTCACGGCTGATCGAGAAAATCGATATGCTGAACAGCAGGGTCGCGTCCGACAAGGAGATCATCACCGAAAAAAATTACCAGGCCGCAATCCCCGATCTGCTGGGTGTCAGGATCATCTGCCTGCGCCTCTCCGATGTCGGCAAGATAGAGGGGTATCTCAATCTGCTGGCCAAGGAAAAAATTATCCGTTTCATCAAGGGGCCGGAGCAGAAAAACACCTTCGTTCTCCCTCTCGACCTCGGCGAGCTCATCCCTGAAGGAACGGATCTGCGGTATACCGGCTACTCCTCCATCCATTACCGGATGCAGGTGGGGGAAAATGCCGGCGCCCCTCCGGACCTGGTCAACCTCCAGTTCGAGCTGCAGCTGCGGACGATTCTCGAGGAGGCGTGGAGCGAGATCGATCACAAGTACAGGTACATGCGCAGCCGCAGCGGCATACAGCTGCCGGAGCATATCCACACCGGTTTCTACAACCTGAGCGCCTTCCTCCAGGTCGCCGCCCTGCAGGCCGAATACCTCTGCAGTTCGGCGGAGGCGTTCAACCGGGTCAGGACTCCTGCTTCCGAGGATAAGCAGCCGGCCCGCCGTGGCGATGCGCCGGCTGCTCCCTCCCTGGCCGGGGAGGAACTCGCCGGGATCGATGCCGCGTCGACGATCGCCGCCGATCTGCAGGAGATTCTGGGGGTCGAGGTAACGCCGCGAACGATCATGTATATCGACAAGCGTCTCGGCGAATTGAAGGTCGAAGAAACTGAGGGGAAATCGTTACAACAGCTGTTCGGCAAACGTCGGCTCGCCGAGTTCCGGGCTGTCTTCCAGGAGATATTCACGGCCAAACCTTTTGCCAGTGCCAGCAATCTCAGTATCGATGTGATCAACGCCTTGAATTTCGCCATCGCCTGCGAACTCGAGGGCAAGCGGGTCGCCCGGGAAGGACTGCGGGTGGTGCTGCGGTGGCGGAAGGATCGGCAACGGCGCTGATCCCGTCGGCGCCGGCATGACGGCATTTTTCAAGACGCCCTTAAACAAAGCAGGCCCATGTGATACAATGAATCATCTCCCTTTCCCCGGCATATCTGGACATCGCTGCGCATCGTATCGTGCTGTTACCGCATGAAAAACAATCAGCCCTCTGGAAAAATGGACAAAATCATCACGAAAATTGAAGTCGGATCACCACGGTTGCAGACCCTTCTCAAGGTCTTCGGCAACATCGTCGATTCGATCCGTGAACCTCTGGTCATCCTTGATCCCGATCTGCACGTGGTCAAGGCCAATTTTTCCTTTTACCAGACCTTCAAGGTCAGGCCGGAGGAGACCGAAGGGGAGTTGATCTTTGATCTTGGCAACCGGCAATGGAACATCCCCAAGCTGAGGGAGTTGCTGGAAGAAATCCTGCCGCAGAATTCGGTCTTCGATGATCTGGAGGTGGAACACACCTTCGAGACCATCGGCCGCAAGATCATGCACCTGAACGCCAGGCAGGTCTATCGGAAATCAGGCGTTCCCGAGCTGATCATCCTGGCGATCGAGGATGTGACCGAGCGCGAAGACCAGAAAAGAAATCTTGAGGAACTGGTCACCGAGCGGACGGCCGAACTCATCGTCGCCAGGGAAGAAGCTGAGAAGAAAAAAGAACTGGCAGAGCAGGCCCTTGATGAAATCAAGACGCTGAAGGCCCAGCTGGAAGCGGAAACGGCCTATCTGCAGGAAGAGATCAAACTGGAATCGAATCACGAACAGATCATCGGTCAAAGTGACGGCGTCAAATACGTCCTCTATAAAGTTGAGCAGATCGCCAGCAGCGACACCACCGTCCTGGTACTGGGCGAGACCGGTACCGGCAAGGAACTGATCGCCCGGGCCATCCACAGCCTGAGCCTGCGCAAAAACAGGCCTCTGGTCAAGGTCAACTGCGCCGCGCTCCCCGCCAACCTGATCGAAAGCGAGTTGTTCGGTCATGAGAAAGGCGCCTTCACCGGGGCCCAGTCCAGGCATCTCGGACGCTTCGAAATCGCCAACGGCGCCACCCTTTTTCTCGATGAAATCGGGGAACTCCCGTTCGACCTGCAGGCGAAGCTGCTGCGAGTGGTTCAGGAGGGAGAATTTGAACGGTTGGGCGGTTCCCACACCATCAAAGTCGATGTCCGGATCATCGCCGCCACCAATCGCAATCTGGAGGAGGAGGTCCGCAAGGGCGGCTTCCGCGAGGATCTGTGGTACCGGCTGAACATCTTTCCCATCACCATGCCGCCGCTGCGCGATCGCCTTGATGACATCCCGCTGCTGGTGGAATTTTATGTCAAAAAGATTGCCAAACGGATGGGCAAGACCATCACCCATATTTCCTCCGGTGTCATGAAGGAGCTGCAAGGATACGGCTGGCCGGGCAATATCCGGGAGTTGGAAAACGTATTGGAACGGGCGGTGATCAACACGTCGGGTCCGAAACTGCACCTTGCCGATCAACTGAAAAAACCGGCCCGGTATCTCGCCACGGGAATAGACACCCTGGAAGCGGTCGAGAGAAACTACATCCTCCGGGTGCTTGAACAGACCAACTGGAAAGTCAGCGGCCAGAACAGCGCCGCCGAAATCCTGGGGCTTGATCGGAGCACGTTGCGCGCCCGCATGGCCAAACTCAATATCCACAAAGCCTGATATCCTCCCCGCCTGCCTTGGCGCGCCCACGCCTTCCGGCACAGCCGCCGTATCCCTGCATTCCCCTCATCCCCCGCATCCTTTCCTTGCCGGGGGATGCATTCTCCGGGCTTCCCCCTGTTGCCGCCTTCGCTCCGCAGTGCCGCTGATTGGCATCCTGCCGGGGGCTGGTCATATATGGCCACCGGTGACGATTGACCATTTTCCTATGATTGCCGATGGCCGCCGGGCCAATCCCGTCCCTGTAAAATATCCTTCAATTTCGAGTTGATAGCCAGCAAAATGGGGCGGAATGTCAAGCTGGCACGGGAAGTGGAATAAAAGCAGTGAACACCAGTCTCCTGCCTGACGGGAGCTCTTTGACGCCGCCATCCAGGAAAAACAGGAGTATCGGCATATCAACCTCATTGCAGGGGGAAAATACCATGTCTATCAAACATCATTTTACCAGCGAGCAGGCCCGTCAATTCAGCGAAGATTTCGGCAGCGATTGGGAATGGAGTCGCTCCAGCGAGGGGAATGACCCTGTGGAGCTGAAGGTGGAAGGGTATCGCCCGTATTACCCGCAGGCCAGGGTCGAGGGCAAGGGCCCGTCCTCATCGGCCAAATCCCGTCCGGTCTGCTGTTCAAAAAGGAAGAACCCGTCAGGAAATAGGTCCTGAAAGAGGCTCAACCATTCAACCAAAGAAGTATCGCCCCATAAAGATACCCGGAGGTGAAGGCGTTATTGTTTCACCTTCACCGCCGGCAACAGGAGGATTCATCATGTCAATAGGCACAATTTTACTGATCATTCTGGTACTGGCACTCGTGGGAATCATCCCTATCTGGCCGCATAGCCGATCCTGGGGGTATGCACCGACCGGAGGAGTCGGCCTGATCGTACTGATCCTGGTGATCCTGCTCCTGCTCGGCAGAATCTAGGCAATGCATCTTCCGGGCAAAATCCTGCTCGAGAAGATGCCGGAACAGCACAACCCTGATCTCCGGTTGCCGTGCGCAAGGAGCAATGGCCAAGTGAACAACAACGACCAGACCGACATCCCGGCCAACCCCGGGCCAGAGAAGACGCCGCGCTCGATTGCCTTCCATGTGATCCTGGGCGCGGCGCTGCTGGCCTTCATCCAGACGTTCTCGCTGCTTTCCCCCATCCTGTTGTCCTTTTTGCTGGTGCTGCTGATCTCTCTCGCCGTCAATCCGGTGATTTCCCGGATGCGGGCCTTGACCGGCGGCAGAAAATTGCCCACGGGATTGATGACGGCCGGGTTGATCACCGGCATTGCGCTGATGGGCTGGGCATTGTTCGGGCCGATGAAGGCCTCGATCATCAGCATTTCGGATGCGGTGCCCGATTACTGGGAACGCCTGCAGAAGCCGTTGATCAAAATGGAGCAGCAGGCCGTGCTGTTCGAGAAAAAGCTGCAGGCGGAGGTCAGGACGGAGATCGCCCTCGACGATCCGGCGGCGGCCAAGCTGGAAGCCCACCCCCGCCTGCCGCAGACGGTCCCCGCCAAACCGGCGGAAGCGTCGCCGTCTCTTCGCTCCGGTCTGATGGACATGCTGAAGGGCGCCCTCGGCAGTTTCACCGCCGTGGCCTTCAACGGCGCGCAGATCCTGGTCGTTCTGGTGACGGTGTTCTTTGGCGTGGTGTTCATGCTGATGAATCCCCGTCCGGTCTTTGGCATGATGTTCGCCATGCTGCCCGAGCGACACCACGGGCGGGGCCTGATCATCATGCAGCGCATCGGCAAATTCGTTCCCGCCTGGGCCGGGGCGACAGTGATGGGAATGGTGACCATCGGTCTGCTGGTATTCCTGCTGATGTGGCCGATCTTCGGTATCATGGATGCGCTGGTTCTGGGGATGACGGCGGCGATGCTGGAAGTGATACCCTTTCTCGGTCCGATCTTCAGCACCGTTCCGGCAATCCTGCTCGCCCTCGGCAAGGGGGGGATGACCCCGCTGTGGGTCCTGATCGCCTACATCGCCGTGCAGGCATTGGAAAATAATGTAATCGTTCCTTTCCTCATGGCCCGCGGCATGAAACTCCACCCGCTGGCGGTGATCTTTTCCATGCTTCTGTGCGTGGCCGCCTTCGGGGTGCTGGGCGTGCTGGTCGCGGCACCGCTGGTGGCAATAGTCAGTATTGTTCATAAGGAGCTGTATCGAAAACACGTTCTTCCAACAGTCACCGACGCCGACCTGGATCGCCTGGCCCGAATCGCCCTGCACGAAAAACTGTCCGACGAAAAGTGATCCGGGCAGGCGGAAGACCATCCATTTTGAGGTTTGCTGCAGAAGAGTATCCAAGATCATTCATTAACAACCCTCCGGCGATCACATGCAGCCCCGACTCAGTCCAGCCGACATCTCCCAACCACAACCCGGACTCTTCGTACTATCCGGCTGCTGGACTGCGCGCACGGTAGCCGGCGCAGATCGGAAGCTGGAGGCGATAGGCGATTCCGAGGCTGTAGAAGTCGTGGTCGATGGTTCCCAGCTGGAGGCAATCGACAGCGTCGGGGTATGGCTGCTGCAACAGCAATGTAAAAAAATACGGACTGCAGGACGGTCTGTACGTCTGCGTGACTGGCCTGTGAACGTGCAGAAACTGCTGGATGTCATTGAAAAGCAGATCGATATCCCCGTACTCAGGGCACCGCGCCGATCATTTCTGGAGAAAATCGGCAGGAATGGTGCGGCCGCCTGGCAAGGTATGGTTGCCCTGCTCAGCTTTATCGGAGAATGCGCGCTTGCCCTGGTGCGCATCGGCCTGCAGCCGAACCGCTGGCGCTGGCGACAGGTCCTGAAAAATATCGAGATCTCCGGCTTTGACGCCCTGCCGATCGTCGGCCTGACAGCTTTTTTACTGGGGATTGTTGTCGCCTATCAGGGCGCTGATCAGCTCCGGCATTACGGCGCGAATATATTCGTGGTCGATCTGGTCGGGTATGCAATGCTGCGCGAATTCTCACCACTGATCACCGCCATCATCATCGCCGGGCGGTCAGGCTCGGCCTATGCCGCGCAGATCGGCACGATGGTGGTCACCGAAGAAATTGACGGCATGCGCACCATCGGCATCGAGCCCATCGATTTTCTCGTCCTGCCCAAAATTATCGCCCTGATGGTGGCCCTGCCATTATTGACAGTCTTTGCCGACGTCACCGGGGTCTTTGGCGGCATGTTCATGGCGCGCTCGCAGCTCGACGTCGGCTTCCACGAATTTCTCGCCCGCTTTGGCAGCAAGATAGGCCTGTCAGCCCTGCTGGTCGGGGTCGGCAAAGCTGTGGTATTCGCCGCCATCATCGCCATCGTTGGCTGTTATCAGGGGTTTCGCACCAAGGCCAATGCCGACAGCGTCGGCCGACAGACGACCCGCAGCGTCGTCCAGTCCATTTTTATCGTCATCATCCTCGATTCCGGCTTTTCGGTCATCTTCAGCATCCTGGGGCTTTGATATGCCTGTCGCAACTGATCAGGGCACTACTGCCGAAAATAAGAACCCGGCCGTCATCGAGGTGCGCCAGCTCTGCACCCGTTTCGGCAGCCATGTGGTGCATGCCGATCTGGATCTTCATGTTCGGCAGGGTGAGATATACGCCATCGTCGGAGGCAGCGGCACGGGTAAATCAACCCTGCTGCGGGAAATGATCATGCTGCATCGCCCGGATTCGGGATCGATACAGATCCTGAATACCGACATCCAGACACTCTCCAAAGCGGAAGCACACGTTCTGCGTCAGCGCTGGGGTGTCATGTTCCAGCACGGCGGCCTGTTCGGCACACTCAATGTCCGGGACAACGTCGGCCTGCCGTTACGTGAGCATACCGATCTTGCAGACACGCTGATTGATGAACTTGCAGCCTGGAAGATTACCCTGAGCGGCCTCGCACCGGAGGCGGGACTGCAGTATCCCACCGAGTTGAGCGGCGGCATGCTCAAACGGGCATCCATGGCCCGGGCCCTGGCGCTTGATCCGGAGCTGCTGTTTCTCGATGAACCGACTGCCGGCCTGGACCCGGCCGGGGCCGCCGGCATCGATACCCTGGTGCGCAGCCTGCATGAGCTCTACCAATCGACTATCGTCATCATCACCCACGATCTGGATTTTTTGTGGCAGGTCTCCGACCGGGTCGCCGTGCTTGGCGAAGGCAAGGTGGTCGGCGTAGGCTCGATGGCGGAACTGGCGGAAATGGACCATCCTGTTATTCGCGGATACTTTGACGGACCACGCGGCAGGGCGGCCCAGGCTCAGGCGCAGACCCAGGCCGGAGATCAACAACACACCAGGGGAAAGCCGTGGACACAAAAGTAAATTATGCAATAGTCGGCGTATTTGTGCTTGCCCTTTGCGCAATATTCATCGCCGGCGTTCTGTGGCTTGCGGTCGGCTCCGGCAAGGTCAAAGGATATGGCCTGTATATGTCGGTCATCAATGAATCGGTGGCCGGCCTCAATGTTGATGCGCCCGTGAAATATATGGGCGTAGATGTCGGCAAGGTGCAGCAAATCGAGCTCGATCCAGCCAACCCGCAGGAAGTCCGGCTGCTGTTCGCGATCGAGAAAGGAACACCCATCAGAGAAAACACCGTGGCGGTATTGAAAACCCAGGGTTTGACCGGTATCGCCTATGTTGAATTAAGCGGCAGTACACCGGGTTCACCCCTTCTGGCGGCAAAGGCGCCGGATCAGTACCCGAGGATCCGGTCGAAACCCTCTCTCAACACCCGACTGGAAAACGTTCTGACCTCGGTGTTCGCCAAACTTGACCGAACCTCGGCAAACGTTGACGCCATATTTGACGATGAAAATCGGGAGGAAGTGAAAAAAATTCTCGCCAGCAGCGCACTTGTGCTGAGCACGATTGCCGCTCACCGCCAGGACATCAGCTCATTTATCACGAATGCCGCCAAAACCGCCGACGACACCTCGCGCGCAGCGCCGCAGATCGACCCCATGCTGAATCGCATCAGTAAGGCGGCCGATGCCGTTGGGGCAATGGCCAGGGAGGCGACTCTTGCCAGCACCGACGCCAGAGTGGTTTTTGCCGATGTGGGTTCGGGCGTGCATCAATTCACCGGTGACACCCTGCCGGAAACTGAACGGCTGCTCGCCGAACTCAATACCCTGCTTGTCTCTCTGCGACGATTGAGCGAGCAGACCGAACGCAACCCCAGCAGTCTGCTGCGCGGTCGCCAACCCGTGCCTCTGGGCCCAGGAGAACGATAGCACCATGATACCTGCCGTAAACCAAACCCAACGTTACTGGTATGGCGCCATGGTCCTTCTGCTGGCATCGCTGCTGTCCGGCTGTTCCATGCTGCTCCCGGCCAAATCGCCACCGCCGACGCTGTATTCATTTGACAGCCCGGAATCGATGATGGAGAAAAGGCCGGCCCAGCCGCTGAAAACGGGTGCGCCCGCCCTGATTATCAGCACCCCCCGCGCTGCATCGGGTTTTGACAGCCGGCAGATCGTCTATATCCGGAAGCTGCACACCTTCGAATATTTCCGCCAGAGCCAATGGGTCGATACACCGGCTGCCATGCTCCTGCCCCTGATGGTGACGGCACTGGAACGCAGCGGTCAATTCAGTGCCGTCATCCAGGCGCCCACCAGTGCGGCCGGTCAGCTGCGCCTCGATGTGGAAATCGTTCGCCTGCAGCATGAATTCCTGAAAATACCGGGCTCGGTCCATTTCACCTTGCGTGCGCATCTGCTCGATAGCGCAACCCGAAAGATTCTCGGTTCGCGTGAGTTCGACGCCAGCGTGCCTTCGGCAAGCGATGATCCCTATGGCGGCGTCCTGGCGGCCAGCAGCGCGGTACGGATTGTCATTGAAGAACTGGTCCTCTTTTGTGGGCAGACAGCCGGCAAGCTGCCGGAGATGCAGCCGTAACTGGTATGCCGGCACAGGAAACACAATTATTTAAAATCATTATATATCTTTTTCTCTGGATGTCACAAGTATGACGCGGGGATTGCAAAATACGAAGCTGTGGGTAATGGTGCTGGCCCTGTCCGTTCTGCTCCAGGGCGGCGGCTGTGCCCGTCTGCCGAACGTGGCCAAAATGATTGACGAGACGCCGACATCCCAGGAACCCCGCCGGATCGTTGCCGCCGGCGGTCTGCTGTCACCCCGGCAAAGCGCCGCCATCATGGAACGGCTGCAGCGATCGGTTGATCCGACCGATATCCTCGAACGCCATACCGCCGTGGTGGAATCGGTTACCGAGAGCCCGCTGACCAGGGGCAACAGCGTCGTCCTGCTGGCCGATGGCCCGGCAACCTATGCGGCAATGTTCACAGCCATACGGCAGGCCACAGAACACATCAACCTTGAGACCTTCATCCTCGAAGATGATGCGATCGGCCGGCAGTTCATCGACCTGCTGCTGCAAAAGCAGGGCGAAGGGGTTCAGGTCAACATCATCTATGACAGCATCGGCAGCCTGGATACCCCGGAAGCGTTTTTCAAACGGTTGCGGGACGCCGGTATTCAGGTCGTCGAATTCAATCCGGTCAATCCGCTGAAGCCGAACGGCGAATGGTTCCTGATCCACCCGGACCATCGCAAGATCCTCATCGTTGATGGCAGGATCGCCATTATCGGCGGCATCAATATCAGTTCCGTCTATTCAAGCAGGCTTTCCGGCCGGGCAAAAACCAAAGGCCAGCCGCTGCCATGGCGCGACACCGATGTCCAGGTTGAAGGCCCGGCAGTGACCGAGGCCCAGAAGCTCTTTCTCCAGACCTGGCAGAAGCAGCAGGGACCGGAACTGATCGAACGGGACTATCTGCCTGTCCAGCAGGAACACGGTCCGGCCCTGGTGCGGGTGGTCGGCAGCACCCCGGGCCAGGACAACAGGATCACCTTTGTCGTCTATGTCTCCGCCATCACCTTTGCCGAACATTCGATACACCTGACCAACGCCTATTTCATCCCCGACGACCAGATACTGGACGCCCTGGGCGCTGCCGCCAGGCGTGGGGTCGATGTGAAGATCATCCTCGCCGCCACCAGCGATTCGGCAATGGCCGTTCATGCCGCACGGTACAATTATACCGCCCTGCTGCAGGCCGGAGTGAAGATCTATGAACGCCGCGACTCGATACTGCATGCCAAGACCGCGGCCATTGACGGTATCTGGTCGACGGTCGGCTCCACCAACCTCGATTACTGGAGCCTGCTCAGCAATGACGAGGTCAATGTGGTTGTCCTGAACCGCGATTTTGCAGGAAAAATGGAAGAGATGTTTGCCATGGACCTGGCCAGATCCGACCAGATCCACCTGGAAACATGGCGAAAAAGATCTCCATTGCAGAAGTTCAAGGAGGCGTTCGGCCATATCTTCGTCAAATGGCTCTAAAGAGCGAAAAGTAGTTTATCAGAAGGAGTGACCTATGTCCCACTCACGACGTTGCATCATCCTTGCCGTGCTGGCCGTTATCGTATGGGCGGCAACGCTTGGCCGGCCGGATGATGCCCCGGCTGCCGAGTCGGTCTCCGGCAGCGGCCAGGTGCTGCTTGCCAAACATGCCGCGATCACCGCCGACCTGGAGAAGAATCAATACGGCATGCCGCTGTATCTGGAGTCCATCGAGGAATCCGGCGCATTGCGCGTTGATGTGTACGGCATTCTCGATTCCCCCTTTGCGCCCGTCATGGATGCACTGCAGACGCCGGAGAGTTGGTGTGATATCAACTTCATGCTCCTGAATATCAAGGCGTGCACCTTCCGCCAGGCATCCGACCAACAGTTCCTGACGCTGTACAGCGGCCGCAAATATTACCAGGCCCCGAAAGATGCCTATGAGCTGGAGCTGACTTTTCATGTCGCCGCGGCGCAACAGGAATACATCGATATCGAGCTGGCCGGGGCCAAGGGCCCGCTGGGCACGAAGGATCACCGGAGCAGGTTTGAAGCGGCGCCACTGGCCAACGACCGGACATTCATCCATTTCCGTTACGATTACAGCTTTGGCGCCCTGGCGCGCACGGCCATGGCCAGCTACTATGCGACGATAGGCCGGGACAAGAAGGGTTTCAGCACGAGCGCCGTCGATGGACGGGGAAAGCCCGTCTATGTCGATGGCGCCAGGGGCTCCCTGGAGCGGACGGCGGTCCGTTCGTATCTCGCCATCCAGACGTTCATGGATGAACTCGAAACGCCCGGCAGCGAGCGATTTGAGCGGCAGATAGAGCACTGGTACGATCTGACGGCCCGATTCCCGCTGCAATTGCACGAGATGGACAAGGGGCAGTATCTTGCCAACAAGAGGCGGGAGCATTCCAATCAGCTCAGGCTCCAGAAAGATCTGAACTGAATCGCGGCGGCAACCGGTGCCGCCTCGGTGAACCTCGCCGGTAATCCCTGTTGCCACGGCTGCGCCGCCGGTATCGGCCACAGCCTGTTTTGATCCATACGGAGGACGAGATGAACATCATCACCTGTTGTACGTGCGCTCTTGTCGGTCTGCTGCTGTGCGGCAATGTTTATGCGGCGGAACGCAAGGGCTTTGCCGCAGTCGGGCTCACCCGGCTGTCCGGCGCCAGCGCCGCCAATCTGGCCACGGCCGTCAGAGAGAGCGGCTGCCGTCAGTTTGAATTCAGCTTCATGCCGTTTTTTAACGCCAAGGATCCGTTCAACAACGTCAATACCCTGCTTGCCATCCCCAACGTCGGAAAAGTTGAGACGATCTTCCTTTCCTGGCGCGACGAGAAGGTCATGAATGACGGCTGGGGGAACGCCCTCGCCACTCTCGGCAGACGTGCCGGCGCGGTCAATCGCCATCTCAACGGGGTCCGGAACAAGGTCGATAACATCGTGCTGGTACCGATGCTGGAAGATCAGTGGACCCAGCCCAGGTGGCTGGAGGCCGTCCAAGTCGTCGCCGGGCAACTGGACAGCGGCGACAAGGTCACTTTCCGCCGCTCGGTCAACTCCGGGAACGACATGCCGCCCACGAACATCTCCGCGCGCTTGAAAAACGGCACGAGCCACACCTTTACCTCGACCCGGCTGGAGGCGCATCGGATCGACCATGGCGGCAACGCCCAGGTAATCAGCAATGACGGGCGGCTGGTGTATCAGGACGCCGACATTGCCGGCAAACATGAGACGAAATCTTCGCTGGTCGATGGTCCCGGCGAATCCAGATCGCTCGCGGACTGGACTTCCGACGCCAATGCTTCCGCGAAAGTCAGCCTCCTGTGGCGGCCAAGCTACAACCTGTACACCCGCACCTACGCCCAGAGCCTTATCACCTACCGGAAGCCGGATGTGCTGCTCGAAAATCGATCGGACAGCGACAGCGATCCTGCCGTCAACGCCTTTGAGCAGGAAGTCCTGAAGTCGTTTCTGCACTAAGCCGTTGCATAAAGATAACCGTAACGGTGGAGTGTCGATACCGGCATAAGTGGCCGTAACGAAATGGGTGAAGATGTAATGGTTATTTCGTAACGGCCCCTAAGCTTTTTTCGAAACGGTTCCGGGATGGAGAACCGGCCACCGGAGCCAGGCTGCAACCGGTGTGAACGGCGACCGAGAGGCAGGGTCACATATAACCACTGGTTGGATATGGCCCTGCCACATTGCCCCCAGGCCCGTCCGGGTCATTTTTTTCCAGTCAGATTATCCTGCAATATCATAAACATAGGCGACAGGAATGCGCCCGTCTCCTGCCTGGCATACGAATTGCTTTAGAGAGGGCAGGATCTCTGTGCTTTCTGTCGATTGACAATCTCACCCATCCGTCCCTGACGCTGACAACGGCAGGAACAAACACTTCCCCGGAGGAAATTCGATGAGTACTGATCAGCATGCAGTTGTCTCTCCATTAACCCTGCCGTCACTGCCCTACCCGGATAATGCCCTTGCCCCCGTGATCTCGGCCAATACCCTCGGTTTCCACTACGGCAAGCATCACCGGGGATATGTCGACAACCTGAACAAGCTGGTGGCGGGAACGGACTTTGCGGACCTGCCGTTGCCCAAAATCATCAGCGAGACGGCCGGCAAACCGGACAAGGCAACGATTTTCAACAATGCCGCACAGATATGGAACCACACGTTTTACTGGAACAGCCTCCGGGCAGCCGGCGGCGGCCAACCGCCGGCCCTGCTGAAGGAAAAGATCGAAGCGTCCTTCGGCACCCTGGACGCCTGCAAGAAGGAATTGGCCGCTGCCGCCATGGCCCAGTTCGGCAGCGGCTGGGCCTGGCTGGTGCTGGATGGCGACAAGATCAAGGTCGTCAAGACCGCCAATGCCGAGGTGCCGATGACCGCAGGCCAGAAACCGCTCCTCACCATCGACGTGTGGGAACATGCCTACTACCTGGATTACCAGAACCGCCGCCTTGACTATGTCCAGGCGGTGTTGGACAAGCTGATCAACTGGGATTTCGCGGCAGAAAATCTTGGCTGATTCCCTTTCCACCTGACACAAGGATAAAACGATGAAGACATGGCTGAAATGTACGATGGGTTTGTTTCTGGCGGCGCTGGCAATGGTTTCGCAGGCTTCGGCGGCGAATCAGCCAGTCATGACGGTAGGCCGCGTCTACTCCGTCGAAGGGGACCTGCTCCGGTATGTCCCGGCGGACAAGGATTGGGTTGCGATGGTCAACGATGCGCCCTTGGGAGTGGAGGATACATTCTTCTCAGGCAACCAGGGGCGGGCGGAAATGTACGTCCCCAACGGCACCTGGCTGAGGGTCGGCTACAGTACCCAGGTCCAGTTCATCGCCCTCGACCCGGATCTTTCCGAAGTCGATGTGGCATCGGGGGTAGCCCGGTTCTATAACAAAGGCTCCGAAACGGTCATCAAGGCCACCAGCCCCTTCGGTTACGTCCTGGCCTATCCGGGAACGGCCTTCGATTTTTACGTCGGTGAAAACTCGGTCGAGATCGTTGCGGTGGAGGGGACGGTCAGTTTCATCCACGCGGCAACGGATGCCCGCTACGACGTGGCGGCGGATTCCCCATCGATCCTTGCGGACGCCGGTCAGGTCACATCCGGCAACGGTGGCGTCGAAGCCGACTGGCACCGGTGGAACGTCGCCCGGGACAGTTTCTGGACCGAAAAATCGAGGATCACGGGACGCTCGGTCGAATATCTTCCCCCCAGTCTCCGGGGCGAGTCGTATGCCCTCGAAGAGAATGGCAGATGGGAAAGCGTATCCTATGAAGGGTCATCGCGCTGGTTCTGGCGGCCCACGTCCGTCGCCTCGGGATGGTCGCCCTTCACCGCCGGCCGCTGGACCGACTGGCATGGGGACCAGGTGTGGATTCCCTCGGAGCCTTTCGGTTACGTCACCCATCATTACGGCAACTGGATGTATGTCCAGGATTCGTGGTATTGGGCGCCGCCGGTGGCGAGCAGACGCGCCGGGCTTTCCCTGCTGGACATCGGTTTTTTCTGGTCTCCCGGCAGGGTGTCGTGGATTCATCATGACAATTATGTCGGCTGGGTACCGCTGGGACCCCGTGAGACCTACTACAGTCACCGCCGCTGGGGAGGCGCCCATGACAGGCAGTATACCGACAACATCGGCCGGATCAATCTCGATATCGGCAGGTATGCCTACGCCGGTCAGGCTATCATCGTCCCTCGCGACAATTTATACCGGGTGGATGATTACAGGGATGTCCGGGTGCGCAACATCACCTCGACAACGATCATCAACACCTACAACGCGGCGCCGGTGGTCAACAACACCGTCATCAACAATTACCTGACGGACAGCCGGCGGTACACCTACACCAGCAGAACGGTAAAGGCCAAACCCCACGTGTCGGTGCTCAGGCGGATCGAAACCAACGCGACCGCAGTTCGGCAGGGGGAGAGGGAAAACTCGACCATGATCCGGAAGCAGGTCAGGAATCTGCAGAAAGGACGCGTCAGCCGCGACGGCCGTATCGAGGCACCCATAAGCACGAACTATATCGTGCCGGCGACTGAGATGAACCGGCCGGCATCGGAAATGAAATTGCAACAAAGGAACATCAGAACCGGAGCAAAGGCAGATCAACCGGCAGGGCAAAGATCGGTGCGCCCAGCACGACCGGCGCAGGTTGAAGGGCCAGACGCCAGACCCGAGCGTATGGCGCCGGCGAAACCCACTCAGGGTACGTCATCGCAACGCACGATCGAAAGTCCGAGGGGTCAGCAGCAGAGAAAAGGCCCGGTAGCTCCCACCAGGGAAGTACGACCTGAAAGGGACGCTGTGGAGCAACCGCGAGTGCAATCGCCGAAGCGGGAGAATGTCGAGAAACAGAAGAACGTACAACCCGCACGCAAGGTTGTAGAGCAACCGCGGCAGGACAGACAGCCCCGGCAGACGGTGGAGCAGCCGCGAGTGCAATCACCGAAGCGGGAGAACGTCGAGAAACAGAAGAACGTCCAACCCGCAGGCAAGGTTGTAGCGCAACCGCGGCAGGACAGACAGCCCCGGCAGACGGGGGAGCAACCGCGAGTGCAATCACCGAAGCGGGAGAACGTCGAGAAACAGAAGAACGTCCAACCCGCAGGCAAGGTTGTAGAGCAACCGCGGCAAAACAGACAACCCCGGCCGGCGGTGGAGCAACCGCGAGTGCAATCACCGAAGCGGGAGAACGTCGAGAAACAGAAGAACGTCCAACCTGCAGGCAACGCTGTAGAACAACCGCGACAGGACAGACAACCCCGGCAGGCAGTGGAGCAGCCGCGAGAGCAATCGCAGCAGCGGAAGGCAGTCGAGAAACAGAAGAACGTCCAACCCGCAGGCAAGGTTGTAGAGCAACCGCGACAGGACAGACAACCCCGGCAGACAGTGGAGCAGCCGCGGCAGGATAAACAGCCGGAAGGACAGCAAACGGGCAAAGCTCCCGGCAAAAAACAACCGCAAAAGGAACTGACCGCGGAAGAACTAGAAAAAATCAGACTGCAGAAGGCGCTGGAACAAGAAGGGAATAAAGCGCAGGGAAAATCCGGCAAGCACTGAAATTTCCAGTCCCAGGGATCATCGATGATGGAAACGGACATCAGCAGTCCGTGCTGCTGAATTCAAATACCGGACTGCTGCCCGGTCAAAAAGTGGGAAGGCCCCGTTGACCAGTCGTCGAAAATATCGGCACTGATGCAAGGGGGCCTTTCCTTTTTGAATATCATCCCGTTCGCGCAGTGTTGATGTCTCTGTCTTCGCCAAGGCACATCCCAACCTTGAGTGATGAAGCCGGAATGATGCTACATGACCATTGGTTGCATGTGGCCCTTTCTCAAAGACTATCGCCTGCCGGCGCACCAAGAATTTTACAGGTTTATCTATCAATACCCGGTGCATAGGCGACTTGAAAACATAAACAACCGTCCGGCACAAGAACTGCAAGATACTCTATAATCGGATATCAAAAACCCTTTCTGCCTAACCCAAAAGAGAAGGATAGGGCAGAAGCGTCAAGAGTAAATTCCTGTAAAATCAGTCATCCCAGCGTAGGCCGGGACTCGGAGAAGCGGGGAGCATTGTGTACTCCGATTGTCATCCTGCGCCCAAAAAACAGGCACCAGGAAAGCGCCTTTCTGCAAAGCCTTCAGAAGGTATTGATTTTTTTTGTTCGAAGGGTCGCAGGTTCAATTGTGAATCTGGATTCTGCAGTCAAATCTCGTCTCAAGGAGAAAAGCATGAAAAAAACAATGTTAAAGAGTTTAGCACTGGCAGTCATTGGCTCGATGTGTGCGGTTGGGGCTGCCAATGCAGCGATGCTGGAAGGTGGACTAAGCATGACAGGTGCGTATACTCCTGTTGATGCTCAGGGTGACGCCACTACAATACCACTCGCCACGGGAATTGATTTTGGTGGGTGGTATGATGGTGGTCCTGACAACACTTTTCTGGTAACAACGGCAACTGGTGATTATGCAGGCCTTTCCGGCAACACGGCTGGAATTATAAATAATTTCCAGTTTCTTCCAGAATTTACTGCCACTGGCACACCACTCTGGTCAGTTGGTGGTTTCTCGTTTGAAATGGATTCTGCTACCTCAAATTGGGAAACCAAGGGTTTGAGCTATAATCTTCATATTTACGGATTGGGTACGATGAGTGCAGCAGGTTTTGAAGATACACCGGGTGTCTGGAATTTTACCGGGCAGGGAGCGGACAATGCAAACTTTTCATGGTCTGCGTCTGCCGCTACCGCACCCGTACCTGAACCGGCAACGATGCTGCTGTTTGGCACCGGCCTGATCGGCCTGGCCGGCTTACGCAGAAAAATCGGTAAAAAAACGGGCCCTCTGCAGAAAGACGAGCAGGGCCTGTTGACAAGAGGTTGAAGGTTTCACGGTAATGTAAATCATCAAACTTTGAGTGTATAGATCTTCATAGCATCCCGTGGTACGGTTTTATCGAACGAAACACGGCCAAAAGGATGCTATGAAGCTCACAAACTGATTTAAAATACACAGAAGAGAGACTCCTCCAAATCACATTTTTTTGTCTGATAATCGGACAGCCAATTAGAAAAAATAGCACCACCATGACACTTCTTCAAGTACATCAAAAAGCAGCTCTCATCGTAATGCGTATTTTCAGGTGGGACTTGCAGCTTCATTTTTTCTGGGGCTTTACCTTGACCCTGCTCGGTGTCTATTGGTTGCCGCTCTATGGTGCAGGTATAACGATAACTGTGATAAAAGAATTTCTGGACGTATGGAGCAAAGGATCATGGAGTTGGGGTGATTTTTGGTGGGGTATCGTCGGCTCAGGAACAGCGTTCCTGTTTTTATATACACGAGGTATGGGGTGATCTACTGAACGAAAAAAGGGATAACTCAAGTTTTTCGATCAAGCTGGCGGCGGAAACGATCCCGTCGTTGGCGCCGAGGACGGCGGCGCGGAGCCAACCGATGCACTGTGTTCGGTATTGTTCTGCCTGTCTCATCTTGAATACTTTCTCCGGGGTCATGTGTTGGGTCAAGTGCTCCTCTGGAGTCATCCCACCTTCGTTCTCCCACTGTTCTGGTGCGTGCTCTTTCATCAGTTTCGTGCTGTCGGCATGTGGTTCAGGTGCCGGATCAGATGGTGCATGGGGAATAAAAAATTCCAGAATTTGATGGCGGACGATGAGGAGATCCGCCCAGGACTGAATGGCGGATAATCCTGGCAACAAAAGGATTGAAAAGTTTGATCTTTGACAACTTTGCAGGTTGTATGCGGTTGATACTGCTGATTAATCCAGCTACTGATCCTCGCTTTTCACCTCAGCCATGGCCTCCGGTTCGAGTTCCTCGACGTGTACGTTCTGTCTCAGAAAGAACCCCCATGCAATCAACAACCCTGCAGCCGCCACCCCTATCATTGCTGCTTGAGGCAATAGCGTCGGCTCTTTGTGCATGAGTTGAAAAACAGCCACCAGGCACTCGATCGACAGTGACACGACAACCACAATCATAAACCGCGACAGGAAACGCCGCACGCGCGTCGGTGCGCTCATTCCCGCCTTTCGCACGACCTCCTCCTCGAGAACGGTCTGGCCCAATTCGAGCGCTGCAACGGCGATAGTCAACAGCCCAATGCTCTCCAATATTGAATCGAATCGGTTTCGCAGCGAGGCCTGTTCGGAAACCCAGAGTCCATGCCAGAGTTCCAGTCCAGCCATGACAATAAGGGAAAACCCGCAAAACAGGAAAAAGCCGACAACGACCACGTAGCCGATGATAAAAATTCTTTGAACAATGTTCGTCGCATCCATATATTATTCACCAAGTCTCAAGTGCATTACCCGCTGCAGAGGTAGAGGTCTAAAGTTATCATTATAAGTTTCTGAGCATCACGCTCAAAATAAATAATACTGCCTGTATAAAATGATAATGGAAGTTTAGAAACATTCTTTTTAGCAGCCATTACAGGTATACTATAACCTGAGAAATGGACAGTTAGAAGAGATGTTTCTGGACAATTAATTTTCGTTGAAGATTCGAAACCCTCAGGGTTGAGATAGACAAATCCAATCTCAACCGATTTGGCATTGATCTCACAATTTACCTTCCTACTGAATGTCTGATGTTTAAATGCGAACGGATTTCCGACACCAATTAAAATTCTCAAGGGTACTACCAAAATGAAAATTTCAGACTGGCTCGATCAAAAAGAAGCCGAAAACGTGGACGTATCTCAAATCGCACTGCCTGCAAATATGTTAGCTGGTGAAGACCCGGATGAGACTATTTTTTACAAAGAGTTCAGGCCATGCGGGCTGTTCTGCACAGAAAATCATCCTTTTTCTACGGTCGAACGATTTGGTCATTGGTATCTCTGCAGAGGTCAAGACAAGAAAGCCGGGATTCATTCATCAAAAATGAAGTGGAGTATATTTACAAAGGATAAAGATTTTGCTCTCCAAACAGCTCGAGCGCACATGGAATAAAGAAGAAAGTCGGTCGCGAAAAACGAGGGTGCCCTCAGCCTGCAAGTCGTCCACACTCGCTCGACAGATGCACCCGAATCAGGACCTTGTGACCACAAACACTTCGTTTTGCGGGATGAATCGTGTTGCTATTGAATGACCCACCGACCGCTGGCATCACGGCAAGCTGTTGAATAGGTTGTCTCATTTCTCCCATCGATCACCGCTTGAATTTCTGCTTTCCGACAGGTACCGGATGAACTTTGGACCGCGGGCTGGGGGGTGACCGTATAGGTGTTTCCAGAATCGGGATTCTGCCAACTGCTCTGCCGTCCGGATGGGCCGGTCTCATACACGTAATTGAGCTGTTGGCGGTCGTATTTATCCATTTCATTACCGACGATGTACCCGAGCATTGTGCCAACGGCGACACCGATCAAGGTTGCCTCGGTACTTTTTCCGATAGCCTGCCCAACCACAGCCCCGC
The DNA here is from genome assembly GCF_014201505.1 of Desulfoprunum benzoelyticum. GTDB lineage: Bacteria > Desulfobacterota > Desulfobulbia > Desulfobulbales > Desulfocapsaceae > Desulfoprunum > Desulfoprunum benzoelyticum. The sequence goes on from NZ_JACHEO010000018.1 coordinate 57,065, forward strand.
CCACTCCTCCCATCACAGCCCCTGATTGGCCTTTGTTGTACTGACCGGTGCATGATGCAAGAGGGGTCATCAATGCCAACGCCAGTACCACCGCACTCAATTTTTTCATAATAATCCTCATTAGTTCGAAATTTTATTCTTCTCAGTCAGCCCACGGTTTCATTTCGATCCGTTTCTTTTTCTGTTTGCACCGCTTCTTTTTTGGCCTTCGCTGACCCTTCTCTGATGAAACTGTACCCGCACTGACCGCCGCAAAGAGCTACTTCGTCAATGTCCCGTTGATCAATGGGGAAAATCCTGCAGGATTGCGGCCTGCATGTGCTGTACCAAAGGCAGCCCCTCTGTCTTGTCAGCAAGGGGCAGGTGAACAGCATCTTACAGCATGTGCCGCATTGACTGCAGGTACCGTGACGGCGTGAAAGTTGTCGCTGAACATACTTTTTTTGAAAATGAACCAGCCAGAATCGCTTCACTTTACCGCTGGAACTGAGCACAACGTGTCCATCCTGCAATGTTTCCGTCAAAGAGAGAAACACATGCTTGAAAAGAGTCGATAATCCGGCAACATGGGAAAATCGTCCATCCATACTCTTACTCTTCTTCTTTGTTCGCGGTGGTTGGATCAACGACCGGGAAATTAGAGCTCAGCAAAACTCAGATCAGAGATAACTCACCGAGAGTCAATAGCTTTCTTCATAGATACACATCAAGAATACAGACCGCCTGTCCAACGACTGAACAGTGCGGTCTGTAGTGGAGCTTTCTGTACTGGGATGGTTATTTCGGCACATCTACCGCCTTGGAGGCCAGTTTATACTCGATCCCCTGGTCCGGCGGCGATGTCAGTTTGACCACCTTTATAAAGCCATAGCCCATACCGGCATGACAGTCATTGCATGAGGCGATGACGGCGGTGTATTCCTTGGTGAAGGTCGCCATGTCCTGTGCCGCGATGGCGTTGTTGACCGGGGCAAACTCTTCCTTATAGAATGTCGCCCAGTCCGGATATTCTTTCGGCTTGGTGATCTTGGCCGGATTCATGGCATTGTCCATGTACTTGGACATATACGACGCCAGAGCCCAGTTCCCACCCTCGGCGGCATAAAACATGTTCTGGAATCTGTCCCCCACCTCACGCATCGGCACGGCGAATTTCGGCAATGCGCTCATGATGCCATCGATTTGACCCTGCGTGTCCTCTCCCGCCGCGCTCACAGACAAACTGCTCCCAGTGACGATCAGGCATGTCACTGCCAGTACCTGCACGCTCTTTTTCAACATAGTGGTATCTCCTGTTCCGGTTTTGCGATTCATCCCTGTTCAAGGACCAAATCGTTCAAATACTGCAGGCCTTCGGCCTATCTATAACGAAGAGATGGAGGAAGGCCGACCTTTATTGACCCACGATAACCGGCAGACCCGCCGGGATATTCCTGCGGGTTTGCGGCACTGCACACCGAGAACGACCTATTTCGTTTCACTCGTTGTCGTCGTCGTGGTCTGTTTCTTTTCGATCGTAGGCACCCCTTCGGTCGTGGTCGTGGTCTTACGAACCACTACCTTGGTCGCGACCATTCGATCGCCTTCCTGGGTGTAATACACCGTCACCGGCAACCCTGATCTTACCGTCTCCATGGAGACGGGCATACCTGCATCGTCAACATAGGTCGTGCTCTTGGTGTAGGTGTAGTTCATCGGCGATGAACTGGTTTCCGACCGGATGATCAGGGTGTCGGGATTGATCTCGCTGATAGTCCCGGCGGATTCCGTGGTGACTGTTCTGACAGACACGTTGTTTTGGGCAAATACTGCGCCCGGTGCTGCCAGGAGTGCTAAGGCAAATACGACTGAAATGGTTTTTTTCATGGAATTCTCCTTTAAAGTTATGTTGATATGCATCGGGTATGAGACTTTGCAATCCGCAGAATTGCTCTCTGCAGGCTGTTAACCGCTGAACGGACCGGCACCTATTGACTCTCGGTAGTCGTCGTCGTGGTCCTCCTCTCCTGGCTGATAGGTGTTTGGGTCGTCGTGGTGGTCTTCTGAATCACCTCTTCCGTCGTCTGCTGTCTTGGCTCCGAAGCACAGGCCGCCATGGTGACGACAAAGAGAAAAAGACCGACATACGAGATCATGACATTTCTTGTTTTCATACCAGTTCATCCTCTCCACAAAGTTGTGGCAAAAATTTGGATACGGAATCAAACAGAGCGATAGGCTCACCAGCCACGTTGCTGGACGTTTCTTGTTCAGCTGTCTACAGAGTTCCAATTATTGTGCCAGGTCGCCCCTATACCGCTTATTGATCATAAGGACCTGTATTATATCAATAAAATATATGGAACCGCCCTGTCTGGCCATCATCATTCTTCCTGTGAAATAGGTTGTATTCAACCTCTGACCATATCTGACCTTTTTCGCCCCGCCCTGGTCGTGGTCACGATAGAGTTTTTGCTCAATGCTTTATTCCTTCAAATCGGGAAGATGGCCACTTTGTGCCACAGATCGAAGCGCTGGCACAAAGTTTGCAATTATTAAGTTATCGAACAATTGCAGATACAGTCTCAGCAAGTACCGGTGGAACGTCATCGTCGGCAGGAGAATGGGGAGAAAGAGAGCGTTGTTCGTGTTGGTTAGTGGAAAAGATATTCCATCGATGGTGATGAAATGGACCTCGGAGAAAGGAGCACTACGCCATGAGAAAATCTACGCCTCGTCTGGATCTGCTAGAATCTGTGGCTGCATTGTTTTCTCTCAATCGCCCTCTGTTTGCCCCCAAGCCACATGAATACATTGAATCAACCGTCAGAAAATCCTATGTGTTCAAGTCCTTTCTCAAAGGCGACGACATACACATGCTGTATCAAAATGGCGTTGTCACTTTGACCGGGACGGTGTCGGACGAATCCCACAAAGCACTGGCCCGGGAAACAGTTGCCAGCCTGCCGGGAGTCCAGCAGGTTGAAATCAGACTGAAAGAACATGGGCAGGTCCCTGCCGAGAATTCCGATGCCTGGCTCGTTTCCAGGGTAAAATCGATACTGTGGTTTCATCAGAACATCGACGCCGACACGATCGAGATCAGCGCCAAGGATGGCACCGTGACCCTGCGCGGAGAGGCCGCCAGTGCGGCCCAGAAGAAATTGATTTCCAGGTACGCCCGGGACATTCAAGGTGTCCGAAAGGTCAGCAATGAGATTTCAGTACCCACCGCCACGCCGAAGGCAGGCCACAAACCTGTGGCCTTGACGCCAACGGTTGCGGGAGAGGCCATCGATGATGCCTCCATCACTGCCCTGGTCAAGACGACACTGCTGTATCATCACTCGACGAGTTCACTCGATATCATTGTCGAAACGAAAGACGGCGTGGTCAAACTGGAAGGCAAGGTCGGCAATTGGCCTGAAAAAAACCTGATAACACAACTGGTGATCGACGTCCACGGGGTCAAGATGGTGTTCAACAACATGACCATCGACAGAGCCATGTTCCACGATCAATGAAGAATACGGGCTAGTCGCCACCTACACGGCGGTCCTCCGACAGGTCTTGGAAGATCGCCCACTCACCTGACTCAACCTCAAACCAGAAGGAGAATAGACGATGAAACACCAACAGAAGGGCAAAAAGAAAGACAAAGTCCACTAGGTCAAGGGCAATCTTCAAGCGACCATGGCCCAAAAAAACATGGAGAGCGGTTCAGACATCCAGGCCACGGTCGAAGATGTCAATGTGACCGATGCAGGCAAACATGCTCATGCCGAGGTTGTTGATAAAAAATAGGATGCTGGATCAATACAACGGTGGGCGTTCCCAGGTAGTGGCTTGAGACCGGGAGAAGCTCACGCAAAATGACAGTGTCCATCCGGAACACAATGGATGGACACTGTCTCTTCCCGCGGGTTTTCTTGCGGGCTTTTTTCACGTCTAGAACTGGAAGCGCAGGCCCACGCCCAGACGGCTCGCATCGCTGGAAATCAGTTCTTCGGCAAAGCAGCGTCCTTCGACAAAGAGCGAGGTCTTCATGCCGGCTGCTGTCTCGTGAATCAGGTATCCCATGTTGACGATCAGATCGATCTCACCATCGTTTCCGGACCAGTAACCGAGCCCGCCACCCATGTACAGCTTGTCGTTGAAGTAGTAATTGAGCAGGGCATCGGCAATGAAGGCAGCGTCTTCGCCATCGTCGCCCTCAAAACGGGCAAACCCGCCGACCATTCCCAGCACGGAAAATTTCTCCGTCAAGGGGTACTCATAGCCGACTCGGGCGAAGACATAGTTGGCCGGATCGAACTGATGGGCGTAACCGATATCGACCACCGGTCCTCCCTTGCGCTCCGCAATCTCGATCTTCATGGTCTGCAGACAATCGTCAGGCCGTGATTCGGCACCGGTATTGTCGATCACCACAGCGGTGACCGTATACTGGGAAGATTCACAGGGGATGGTGAACTCCTGGACATAGGGGGCTTCCGTGTCGATTTTCTCGCTCACGACCTGATTGGAGGCATCCAGCAGGCGGAAGACCACGCTGGCAATGGTGCCATCGGCATCGGTAGAACCGCTGGCGTCAACAGTGACCACCTGACCGCATTTGAGCTCGGTGGTGGACAGGGTCATGGTGCAGACCGGACTCTGGTTGACAGGCTGCGGAATCGCCTCGACATTGCTCAGGCTGACGTTGCCGCAGATAACGGGAACGACAAACTGGTACCGCTGGCCATCCTTGTCGATGTAGAACCTGTAGGCATCGAAGGCTGCCTCCCCCTCCCAGGTCACATCCTTGATTGCCGTCACCGGACCTGTGCCGTTTTTCCTGAAGAGCATCCAGTCTAACTGCTCCCCGGGGGCAACCTGGATGGTTTCAATTTCGGCGGTCGGGAACTGGCGCATGAAATCCGGATACAGCTCCGGATTACCGGCCTTGACAAACCCGGCCTCCAGATCGGCGCCGTTCTGATCAACCATCGTCCGAAGGTCTGCCTCGGAGGTCATGGTCTGACGATAAAACGGGTGATCCCCCAGTCGTTTCAGCGATACGGCAGCAAAGGCAGGTGACGCGCACACCCCGACCAGGAATATCCCTACTGCCAGCAAAACGTGTTTTTTCATCTCTCTGTTCTCCTTGTGTGATGGGTTGGTATCCTGACTCCTCTTCGTGCCCGCCATCGGGCACAACCACATGCTTTCAGGCTCAGACCAGAGCCGTCATGCAAAAATAACACCCTGAACTGCCGCGGCCGGCTGCACACATCGGCCAAGGCGTTTGCCGGAACCTGGTTTCACCAATTATTCCGGTTGCCATCGCCGGAGTTGCGATAGTGATCTCCTCTGTAATCCTGCCGGTCATCTCTGTATCTGTCATCATCGCGGTAGTCTCTGTGCCGATCCTGTCCGCAGGGCACATCACTCTGGCAGACCCGGTACCGACCGCCGGAGGCGTCGTCGCAATACGTGGCATAGCGCTGACCGGGCTGGCAGGTGGGCCGATGGGTGTCCAGGCCAATGGCTGCGCAGGGGCCGCCGCTTCCGGAGTTATAGTTCGGCACGACCTGCCACGATCCGGAACATTCGGCGGCATGGGCTGCTGAAAACTGGAGCAGGAAGGCGCCGGTAAAAACGACAGCGGCGCAGAGTGCATTTTTCATAAACTTACCCCCTTTTCTAAGATCGGCTGGTGCCGGATCCAAGGTGTCAGACCCGCGAGAAACTGATGCTGTCTTTTTCAAATTCTAAAATCATCTCAGCGCTTAAAGACGGAAGAACCTTTGGTTCGATGTCAATGAAGGTGGCCGCGGTGACCAGGTAGTCATTGCGGTCGGCAAGTTCCTGTTCGAAGGCGGCAAGGGCAACCTGCTGGAAGAGATACTGGATATCGGCAGGCGTGAAGCCGATGGTCAACTCGACCAGGAGATCGAGATCGATCCGGCCGGTATTGAGTTTGCCAAGATAGTGTTGAAGGATGGTTGCCCGCCCCTCCCTGTCCAGCCCGCCGACCGGAATGATGCAGTCAAACCTTCCCGGACGCAGCATGGCGGCATCGAGATCGCGGATGTAATTGGTGGCGCAAACGAGCAATATCTTGTTCGGCTGGCTCTTGAAGAGAGGAATCTGCTTCAGGAACTCATTGGTAATCGACTTGTCGATACGGTCGGCAACGTCACGACTGCCGGCGATCTCATCGAATTCATCGATAAACAGGACGACTTCATCAAGATTCCGTGCCTCCTCCATGACGGCCCGCAGCTTGGCGCCGATCTTCTCCACCCCGTCGGTCATCAGCATGCTGGGGACGATCTCGATGTAGCGCCAGGACAGGACGCCGGCTATCGCCTTGGCGAAATGGGTCTTGCCGGTGCCGGGAGGTCCGAAAAAAACGATGGCCTTGGGGGGAACAACCCCGTGCTTGGTCGCCAGGTTCTGTTCGAGAAGGGGAAGGATGATCCTCCGCTGGATCAGTTGCTTGGGAGGTTGCGAATCGGCGATGGTATCCCACATATCGCGACCGATGGTCTGGGCCCCCATTGCATCGAGAATTGTCTTGCGCTGATAGCTCAGGTACTCTTCAGGGGCCTGTTCCGTGTTTTCGAGGAAATCGATGCAGGCCGTCCGCAGTCCGACGTCCCTGCCGAGCTTTTCCGAGAGAAGCCACTTGTGCTTCGATATTCTGGCCCACAGGTCAGCGGCGACAGCCGGTTCAACTTCCACTCCGCTGAGTTCGAAGATGGTTTTCGTACACTCATTTGGCGTCAGGAGTGCCGGTGGGTGGGTAGTATTCATGAAATTCCTTCTATACTGGTTGTGTACGCCATCGGGTTCATGTACTGACTGCACATGAACCCGGGGGTTATTTGAGAAGCAAATGGCAGCCGCGACCGGCGCGCCGATCACCATCTGCTGACGAAGGAGTTACGGCAAAAGATTGCTTTTCGGCTGCTTGTCGACTTTGTCCTTGTCTTTCCGTTTTTGCTTTTTGTCGCTCTGCTTCTGACTTTTATCCTTGCCCTTCTTGCCGCCCTTGTCTCCCATGGTTGACACTCCTTCTCCACTGTTGTTCTTCAGATTGCATACGGATGGTTGCGGTTCTGGACTGTGCACCTCTGCACACGTCCTCTGCTTCTGTATGCTACTTTTCGACTACCTTTTTGATCTGGCCGACCTTCTCCTGAACTTTGCCGTCCAGATTTTCGATCTTGCCTTCGATTTCCAGTTCCTGGTTGTCGGTCGCCTTGCCGACAGCCTCCTTGATCGCGCCTTTCACCTGGTGCAACTTGCCTTCAACTTTGTCCTGTGTGCCTGATTTCATCTGATCCCCCTTACTGGAGTGTTGGTTGCTGCAATGTGCAGGTTTTCCTCAGCGGCCGGCCTGAACGAACTGCGCCGCCACGTCGAGGAGAAAAATTCATGTCGGATCACTCCTTAAAAGTGGTGACTGTATTTTCCAATGTAGACTGCAGGTCGCCCCAGATGTTTTCTACTCCGTCCTTGAGCAGATTCCAGGCGTCGTCATCGGCCTCAGCCATTTCTTTGAGTTTGGCCTTGGTCGCGTCGGCCATCCTCTGCAAATCCTCAACTTGTCGGGCATGTCTGATCTGTTCATCGGCTGCAAGCTTCTTCCGCTGGTTCTTCAACTCGTCCAGCCTGGCCTGGACTACATCCAGCTCGGCAACAAACTTCTCGGTGTATTCATCTTTCTCGCTCATACGGGATGTCTCCTGTGTTCATCGTTTCGAAAAATTCGGCCTGTCTGCAGGGATAAACGGCACAATCAAATCCTTTGCCATGGTGCTTTACACACGTCGGCCTTGAATGACGCGCAGTAGGATCACCACGACGGCGACAACCAGGAGAAGATGAATAAGACCGCCCATGGTGTAGGAGGAAACAAGTCCTAAAATCCAGAGGATAACCAGAATTACTGCAATTGTTTCAAGCATTGGAGTTCTCCTTTTGCGATACATCAGCCGTTCGTGCCTCTCCATGTCTTCGTGGAGGATATGAGCGACCGCCGGGGATGCAGACTGACGCGGCACAGAAGATTCTTGTCATGGCCGCTCTTTCGGCATCCGTTTGCAGCCCTCGCTCCGGGAGGTTTAGGGCCCGGAGCGAAGCGCCATTATTTGAGTCGCATGTCATTCTTGACCGATGTCACCCCTTGGACACCCCGGGCAAGGTCGATAGCTCTGTTGATGTCGGACTGAGAATTAACGAAGCCGCTTAACTGCACCACACCCTTGAATGTTTCGACGTTGATCTCAGTCGCTTTCAGGGAGCTGTCGCCCATGATTGCGGCTTTGACCTTGGCGGTAATGACAGTATCGTCGACATACTCTCCAACTCCCTCCTGTTTCTGCGTCGAAGCACAGCCGAGGAAAATGGTCAACAGGATGATTGACAGAAAAGCTGAGAAAATCTTTGGTCGATTCATGGCTAACCTCTCATAATAGTGGTGATACTCTGTACTCCTCAAAGATACGCTCTCTTTGGAGTTCCGGTGACGATCGTTGCGATCTTTGTCATGGTAGCAATCTATATAAAGCAATCTCTGTGCCGTGTTATCATCTCCACAGCTCTTGAATATAAAACATCGTTTACATAGGACATATCTGATGCTGACGACTCCTTTGCCGTCAGCATCGACATCGCAAACAGGGTCATATCCAACCAGTGGCCATATATGACCACTGGGCCGACGTTCATGGCCGTTAGCGGTTCACAGGCAATGAGAGATTGCGCGCGCGAGGCGGCTGCTCTACAGTTGTACTGCAGGCAACTCGGAATCCGGTGAGACCCGAAGGGACGGAAGTTTGAGAAAGGGGCAATGAGTTTAATACTGCTGTCATTTTTATGGATCGGCTGGTGTGCCGGGCACAGCCTGCTGATCGATCCCGTCGTTATCGGCGCCATCGAGAGCCGGGTGCCGGGGGTGGCCAGGTATTACCGACTGCTCTATAACGCGCTGGCCTTCCTGACGCTGGTGCCGCTGGCAATCGTCACCGGTCTGGCCGGAGGGCCGCCGGTCTTTGCCTGGCAGGGCTGGGGCAACGTCATCCGCATCCTCCTGCTTGTCTGCGCCCTCCTCCTCTTCCGCGGCGGCGCCAAACAGTACGACCTCCAGTATGTTGTCGGTCTCAAACAACTGCGGACAGGCAAGACCCCCCTTCTCCTCACCGATTCTCCCGATTTCAGCGCCAACGGCGTTTTCGGCCTGGTTCGTCATCCCTGGTATCTCGGCTCCCTGCTGCTCATCTGGTCGGCGTTGCCCGTCTACCCGCTGCCGAAGTTTGTCGCGGCGGTCATCCTGTCCTGCTATCTGGTGATCGGCACGCTGCTGGAGGAGCGCAAGATCATCGCCCGTCACGGCGAGAGGTATCGCGCCTATCAACAGCAGGTATCGATGCTTTTCCCCTTGAAATGGCTGAAAAAAAAGCTGGAGTAGACCCGTGTGTTTTCGCCTTTTGAATATTGCACCATAACGCGAGGCGAAAGAATGCCCTGATCCCGGACCTTGAACAGGACCTCATCAACCGGTATGGACAGGGCCGGGACCAGCCTGAAATCCCTGAGTATACCGTGCATAGCATCGACGAACATATCAAGGCGGTAGACAAGGCCTGAGCGACTGCAAAAAAACGCGCAAAAGTATTGCGACGACTACGGACATATGATATAAGACACAGCGCAATCACGCAGATGCTGGAAGCTAGTGGGGACTTCAAGTCCATCTCCCTGATCGCTGGATACAAAAACCCGGCGGTGACCATGAAGCGATGCCAGCACTCGTCAACGCGACTCCGAAAAGTGACAAAGTCAAGCACTGGCAACACCTTGTACCGCTTCGGAGAACAACAGAAAGCAGCAAACGCAGTATAGGCGCGTAGCTCAGTGGGAGAGCGCTACCTTGACGTGGTAGATGTCGTGGGTTCAATCCCCTCCGCGCCTACCAAATAGAAGGCTAAAGTAAGAACGACCTTGACAATGGGTCGTTTGCTCTTTAGCCTTTATTTTTATATGAAACCACCAAAAGCGATGGAAATAGCCGTCACCCTGCAGGATGGAGAAACAATCCGTGTGCCCGCTCCGATCACCGTACGCGAAGCACTCGACCGTCTCCAGTCCAACAAGCAGAAGAAACGCACTATCGCCGTCAGGGCAAATGGACAGGCGGTCGACCTGAGCCGGATGCTTGAGAGTGACACGACGCTGCAGCCGATTCTCATTGATACCGAAGACGGTCTCGACATCCTTCGTCACAGCACCGCCCATGTCATGGCCCAGGCGGTGCGCGATGTCTTCGGCACCGAGGTCAAGGTCGCGATCGGGCCATCGATCGAAAACGGTTTCTATTACGATTTCCTGCGGGACACCCCCTTCAGTCCAGAAGATTTCGAACGGATCGAGCAGCGGATGCAGGAGATCGCCGATGCCTCCCAGCCCTTTATCCGCACCGAAATGGCAAGTGACGAGGCCATCGCGCTGTTTGAACGGCAGGATGAGAAGTACAAGGTCGAATTGATCAGGGATCTCGAAGCGGACACCGTTTCCCTGTACCGGATCGGCGAGTTTACCGATCTCTGCCGCGGACCGCACCTTCCCGACACCTCCTTTGTCAAGGTCTTCAAGCTGTTGCGGGTGGCCGGAGCCTACTGGCGCGGGGACGAAAACAACGACGTTCTCCAGCGCATCTACGGCACCGCCTTTTTTGACCCGAAGGCCCTGAACAAATACCTCCACGATCTGGAGGAGGCGAAAAAGCGCGATCATCGCAAGCTTGGCCGCGAACTCGAACTGTTCACCACCCAGGATCATATCGGCCCCGGCCTCATCCTCTGGCAGCCCAAAGGCGCCCAGTTGCGCCGCCTGATCGAAGATTACTGGAAGGACGAGCATTACCGGCACGACTACGAATTGCTGTACACCCCACACATCGCCCGCCAGGACCTGTGGAAGACATCGGGGCACCTCGATTTCTACAGCGAGAACATGTACTCGCCGATGGACATCGACGAGATCAAGTACCAGCTCAAGCCGATGAACTGCCCGTTCCACATCGGCGTCTACAACACCCGCAAACGCAGCTATCGTGAATTCCCGCTGCGCTGGTGCGAACTGGGAACGGTCTACCGCTACGAACGGGCCGGGGCCCTGCACGGACTGCTGCGGGTCCGCGGCTTCACCCAGGACGACGCCCACATATTCTGCCGGCCGGACCAGTTGGAAGAGGAGATCTTCAATATCCTCAACCTCAATCTCCACATTCTGCAGACCTTCGGGTTTTCCGACTACGATATCTATCTCTCGACCCGGCCGGAGAAATATGTCGGCAGCGACGAGAACTGGTCGCGGGCGACGGAAGCGCTGAAACTGGCCCTGGAGAAAAAGGGACTGGACTTCATGATCGATCCCGGTGAAGGTGTATTCTACGGACCGAAAATCGACATCAAGATCAAGGATGTGCTCGGCCGGGCCTGGCAGTGTTCAACGATCCAGGTCGACTTCAACCTGCCGGAACGCTTCGAGATGACCTACACCGGCGCCGACAATGCCGAACACCAGCCGATCATGATCCACCGGGCCCTGATGGGCTCGCTCGAGCGTTTCATCGGTGTCCTTATCGAGCATTACGCCGGAGTCTTCCCCCTCTGGTTTGCCCCGGTCCAGGCCCGTATTCTCAACATCACCGACGATCAGATCGATTACTGCCAGCAGATCTACGAACAGCTGCGCCAGGCCGGTGTCCGGATCGAGAAGGATGTGCGGAACGAAAAATTGAATTACAAGATACGCGAGGCCCAACTCGCCAAAATCCCCTACATGCTGATTGTGGGCGACAAGGAAAAGGAAAGTGGTACGGTTACCGTGCGCCTGCGCGACGGCAAGAACCTGCCGGCTATGTCAGTCGGGGAATTCGCCCGCAAGGTCGACGAGGAGTGCCGGGCCGGCCGCGGAATCTGAAAGACGGACGAGGAACCCGGAACCAGCTTTCCGCCATCGGCAACAGGGCTGGCCCAGATGAAAAACATTCGTAAATGCTCGTAGAATCGAGGAGGTAATACTATTAACAAAAAGGGAAAGACGACGACGGTTCAACGTGAAGAACAGTCAACAACGAACGACGGCATCCGCTACGCCAAGGTCAGACTGATCGGCAGCGACGGCAGCCAGTTGGGTATATTCACAGCCGAAGAGGCACGGCAGATGGCCTACAACGAGGGCCTCGATCTGGTCGAGATGTCGGCGAACGCCGATCCTCCGGTCTGCCGGATAATGAACTACGACAAATTCCGCTACGAGCAGAAGAAAAAACAGCAGGAAGCGAAGAAAAAACAAACTGTCATTGAAACGAAAGAAATCAAGTTCCGCCCCAAGACCGAGGAACACGATCTCAATTTCAAGATCGGCCACATCAAAAAGTTCCTCAGCCAGAAGAACAAGGTCAAACTGACCATGCGGTTTCGGGGTCGTGAGATCGTCTACGCCCAGACGCTCGGTCTCGAAGCGATGAACAAGATCATGGAGACCCTCGAAGAGGACGCTATCATTCTTCAACCGCCGAAGATGGAAGGCCGGCAACTCGTCATGTTCGTAGGTCCAAAATAGAGTACGAAATATATTTTTCAGCCCCCGTTGAAGACTATATAGTTTTTTGAGTTTCATCATAATTGTTGCTGGATTGCCCTGTCATCCGCCAGGGACCGGCAGAGCGGTTCAACAGCACTGTATAAGAAGCATAAAGGAGTTGTGTCATGCCAAAAATGAAAACAAAACGAGGCGCCGCCAAGCGTTTCAAAGCTACCGGCACCGGAGCGATCAAACGCAACAAGGCGTTTTCCAGCCATATACTGACCAAGAAATCGACCAAGAGGAAACGCGGCCTGCGCAAGAGCGATCTTGTCGACTCCGCCAACCTCAAATCAGTCAGGAAGATCCTGCCATATCTGTGATATCGGGTATCGATCCAGCCTGGAGACAGGGATCATAAGCCCATAAGGCCCGGCAATGAGCATTCGGGCAAGGAATAAAGGAGTACGACAATGCCACGCGTAACACGAGGATTCAAGGCACGCAGGAGAAGAAACCGGGTATTGAAACTGGCGAAAGGTTACTATGGCGCACGATCGCGTCTGTTCCGTTCCGCCGCCGAGGCCGTCGATCGCGCCCTCAACTATGCATTCCGGGATCGCCGCGCCAAAAAGCGCGATTTCCGCCGGCTGTGGATAGCCCGGATCAATGCCGGCGCCGACATGAACGATATCAGCTACAGCAGATTCATGGGCGGCCTGAAAAAGGCCGGAATCGAACTCGACAGGAAGGTCCTTTCCAATATGGCCATCCTCGATGCCGAGTCCTTCTCGAAGTTGGTTCGGCTGGCAAAAGAAGCAAACGCCTGATCTACTTCCCGCTATTCCTGTATTTTCGCGCATGCCGGCGGTGGTTTCGATGAAACTGCCGCCGGCATGCTGTTTCATTGAGCATCTCACCTGATAACTATCTATGGAACACGAGTTACAGAACCTGGAACGGGAAGCACGGCAAGAGCTTGCCGCCATTACCGCCAACAGCCAACTGGAAGATTTCCGCATCCGGTTCCTCGGCCGTAAAAGCCGGTTCAGCACGATCCTGCGCCAGCTCGGGTCGGCGTCCGACGAGGACCGTCCGCGCCTTGGCCAACTGGCCAATACCATCAAGAAGGAAATCGAACGGCTCTACGAGCAGCGCCAGGAGGCAATCCGGCAATCCACTTCGACCGCCGATGAGACCGAGGCGCAGCCTGACCTCAGTCTGCCCGGCAGGGTAGCTGAAATCGGCCGCCTCCATCCCGTCACCCAGATCATGCAGGAGATCTGCGCGATCTTCGAAAATCTCGGGTTCTCGGTCGCCGAAGGACCGGATGTCGAACAGGATTACTACAACTTCGAGGCCCTGAACATCCCGGCTCACCACCCGGCCAGGGACATGCACGACACCTTCTACGTCAGCGACTCGATCCTGCTGCGCACCCACACCTCGCCGATGCAGGCCCGCATCATGGAAACCCGCCAGCCGCCGCTGCGGGTCATCGCCCCGGGCAAGGTCTATCGCTGCGATTCGGACATCACCCACACCCCGATGTTCCACCAGGTCGAAGGTTTTCTCGTTGACAAGCAGGTCTCCTTCGCCGACCTCAAAGGAGTGTTGACGGTCTTCACGCAGAAAATGTTCGAGCGGGATCTGCCGCTGCGTTTCCGCCCCAGTTTCTTCCCCTTCACCGAACCGAGCGCCGAAGTCGATATCGCCTGCGTCATCTGCGGCGGCGAAGGATGCCGGGTGTGTAAGAAAACCGGCTGGCTCGAGATTCTCGGCTCCGGCATGATCGATCCTGAAGTCTTCCGGATGGTGGGTTATGACCCGGAGGTCTACAGCGGCTTCGCCTTTGGTCTCGGAGTCGAGCGGATCGCCATGCTCAAGTACGGTATCGACGACATCCGTCTGTACTACGAAAACGATCAACGATTCCTGTCTCAGTTCTAACGAGCCTTTATCATCACACGACAACTGCCATGAAGTTCACGCTTGACTGGTTGAATCACTATGTAGACACCGATGGGCACACCGCCGATCAGCTGGCCGAATACCTGACCATGCTGGGACTGGAAGTCGATGCCGTCAGCCCGCTGCATCAGGAGCTGGCTCCGCTGAAGACCGCCAGGATCATCTCGGCGCAACCCCACCCGGATGCCGACAAACTGACCCTCTGCGAGGTGGCCGTCGGCGACGAGATCCTGCAGATCGTCTGCGGCGCTCCCAATGCCCGCTCCGGGCTCAACACCGTCGTCGCCCTGCCCGGCACGACCTTGCCCGGAGAGATGAAAATCAAGAAGTCCAAGGTCCGCGGGGTTGAGTCCTGCGGCATGCTCTGTTCCGAACGTGAACTGGCGCTGAGCGACTCCCATACCGGGATCATGGAACTGCCGGAAGGCACTGCCCATGGCCAGTCCTTCATCACCGCTCTGGGCCTCGAGGATACGATGATCGAGGTCGATCTGACCCCGAACCGGCCCGACTGCGCCTCGGTCATCGGCATCGCCCGCGAAATCGCCGGCAAACTCCAGCGCCCGCTGCGTCTGCCGGTCGAAGGCGCCAGAGTCGATCACACCAGCAGGAGCTTTTCAGTCGATGTCGAATCGTCCGAACTCTGTCCCCGTTACGCCGCCCGCCTGGTCACCGGGATCAAGATCGGCCCATCACCGATGTGGCTGCGCAACCGGCTGACCTCCATCGGCCTCCGCCCGATCAACAACGTTGTCGACATCACCAACTTCGTGATGATGGAGTACGGACAGCCCCTGCATGCCTTCGATTTCGACAACCTCAAAGGGGGAAAGATCATCGTCCGTTCCCCGAAGGACGGGGAGACGACGTTCACCACTCTCGACGGGGTCGAGCGCAAACTCAGCCCCGAGATGCTCCTGATCTGCGACGGCGACCGACCGGTAGCCCTGGCCGGCATCATGGGCGGCATGAACTCCGAGGTCACCGAAGACACGACCACCGTCCTGCTGGAGAGCGCCTGCTTCAACCCGGTCTCGATCCGTAAGACCGCCCGCAGACTCGGCCTTGCCACCGACGCCTCCTACCGTTTCGAACGCGGCGTCGATCCGGATGGCGTGTGCAACGCCATGGACCGGGCGGTACAGCTGTTGTCCGAACTCGCCGACGGCACGGCGGAGGATGCCGGGCGGGATGTCTATTTGGGCAGACTGCCGATGAAAACCCTGACCCTGCGGGTCTCCCGCACCTGTTCCCTCCTCGGCATCGATCTTCATGCCGCGACGATCACCACTCTCCTCCAATCGATCGGTTTTCTCTGCAAGCCAAAAGACGACGATACCTTATGGGTCAGGATCCCGACCTACAGAGTCGACATCGACCGGGAGGCCGATCTGATCGAAGAGGTGGCCCGCCTCCATGGCTACGGCAACATTCCAGTGACACTGCCCCAGGTAAGCCTCAGTTATCCGGAACAGGACCAGGGAAGGATCAAGAGGACCACCATCACCAGACTCTTGACCGGTATCGGGTTCAGCGAGGCGATCAACTACAGTTTTTCCAACGATAAATACCTCGATCTGCTACAACTGGCATCAGACGACGACCGCCGTCACACCGTCCGGCTGCTCAACCCGCTCAGCGAGGAGCAGGGAGTTTTACGGACATCGCTCCTGCCGGGCCTGCTCGAAAATGTCGATCGTAACATCCGCTTCCAGAAGACGGAAGTCAAGCTCTTCGAACTCGGCAAGGTCTTTACCGACATCGGTGCAGCCACCCAGCCGATAGAGAGGAACCGGCTGGCCGGCATCCTCTGCGGCAATCGTCACGGTTATGCCTCGCCGCTGCATTTCAAGGAGAATAAGGTTGATTTTCTCGACGCCAAAGGGGCGGTGGAATTCATCCTTGGCCAGATGCGGCTCAACCTGCCGGCTGGGCCGACCCGCATCGATTTTCAACTTCCGGGACCAGACGGCAGGGAACCCTTTGTCGTTCCCGGCGAGACCCTGCAGGTCCGCCACGCCGAGACCGTCCTCGGCAGCCTCGGCCGGATCCGGCCGGAAATCCTGCGCAGTTTCGACATCAAACTGGACGTCTTCTACTTCGATCTCGATTTCGATGCCCTGTGCAATCTCGTCGCCGCCCCGAAGTCGTTCACCGCGTTGCCGGTCTACCCCTCCGTCAAACGCGATATCGCCCTCGTCATCCCCGGCTCCATCGCCGCAGGCGACCTGGTCAATGCGATACGCACCAGCCGCGATGCCCTGATCGAGGACGTCACCATCTTCGATGTCTACCAGGGAAAAACCATCCAAAAGGGCTACAAGAGCGTGGCGATTTCGGTCACCTACCGTTCATCGACCAAGACACTGACAGAAAAGAATGTTGAAAAATCCAACAGAAAAATAGTAGACTTGCTGACAGAGAAATTTGGAGCGAGTTTGCGGGATGCCTGATATGAATTCATCCAACCTGACCCGAAGAGAACTGGCCGAGGCCATTGCTGAACGCCTCGGCTTTTCCCAGAGCAACTGCGCCGATATTGTCGATTGCGTCTTCGATTCCATGAAGAAGACACTCCTTGAGGGAGAACCGATCAAGATCGTGCACTTCGGCACATTTTCGGTGCGCAGCAAATCGCCGCGGAACGGGAGAAATCCGCGCACCGGTGAGGCAATCACGATCAAGAAACGGCGGACCGTCGGTTTCAGACCAAGCAGACAGTTGCGGGAAGAGATCAACAGATAGCTGTTTCCTGCAAATCTTACAAGGAGTTCGGCTGGCGCATGAACGTGGAGATCCCAGACAAGCTCTATTTTAAGATCGGCGAAGTGAGCAAGCTGGCGGGTGTTCCCCCCCATGTCCTTCGCTACTGGGAAAGTGAATTCAGCGCGATTCGTCCCAAACGTGCCAACTCCAAACAGCGACTCTACCGCCGAACCGATGTCGAACTGATCCTCAAACTCAAAGAACTCCTGCATGAACAAAGGTACACCATCGCCGGAGCCAGGAAATTCCTCTCGGACGAAGGTGTCCCGCACGATGAAAGTCTTCATGAACATCCCGTCAAGCCCCCGGCCCGGCATCCCGATCCAAACGGTGTGCCCGCCACCCTCGACCGAATAAAGAGAGAACTTCGGGCCCTGCAACTGCTCCTGCAGGGCAAAGACCGTTGATTCTCCCTGCCATACCTTCTGTTGACAGCCTCTACAACTCATGTTACATAGAGCGTCACAATAACGGGATGTAGCGCAGTCTGGTAGCGCACCTGAATGGGGTTCAGGGGGCCGGAGGTTCAAATCCTCTCATCCCGACCAGCTGAAAATAAAGGGTTTAACAGTCATAACCGGCTGTTAAACCCTTTTTTTGTGGGTTTTTGCAATCTGCCTGCAATTGACTCGCATTGACAAAGTACGCGCCAAGTGACTATAAAACACCCAACATTCCCCCCAAGATTCGGTCTGAAGGTCAACGGCTCGGCAATCTCTACCCCGCCCGAACCGCCGAACGTCGGCCGGGCTTTTTTTGGGCCGAAAACTGCTGCAAAATGGTCCCGGTGATCTCATGGGTGCAGGCCGGAGACTGGCACGAGGTAGACGACCCATATCCGCCCGGGTACGCCGAGCAGTGGGTGCAGACATTCGAGACAAATCACCCGAACGCCTTCGTCCTCACCGTGGTCGGTCATTCGATGCAGCCCGAATTCACCAAGGGGGACATCATCATCATCGACCCGGGCCTTGAGCCTGTCAGCGGGGATTATGTCATCGCCAGGAATAGAGAAGACGCGACTTTCAAGCAGCTCATCCGCGACGGCGCGAGCGTATTGCTCAAGCCGGCGAACGACCGCTACCCGATCAAAGACATCACAGGGCAACCGGTGAAAATTGTCGGCGTCGTTGTTGGCAAACAGAAGCAGTACAGATGATGGTTCGTCCGCTGGCACGCAGGAATGCTGGAACTGGAAGTTGGGAGACAGCAGGATGGAGTGCTATGCGAGAACTATGACTTGCCTTGTTAAGCATCATGACTGAGGACGAACGCTGGACGCATCTCGTAGCTCTAGATGATGAACTTCTCAAGAGAGGAGTCCTCCTCCCGGAATGGTGCACTTTCATCGTTCGAGACGTAGACATGGCATTCGCCGCCGGGGGATATTTAGCCGCAATACTTACTGCCGTTTCGGGAATCGAGACGTATCTCCGATCAGAGTATTCCATAACCAGAAAGGAACGCTTGGCGGAGCTAATTGACCAAGCAGAAATTGATGCCAACTTAAAGGCAGATCTTCATGCCCTCCGAAAGTATCGAAACAAGTGGGTTCATGTTGATAACCCTTGGGAGGATGAAGAACTGCCTGAGCACTCCGATATGATTGAAGGTGAGCTTGAAGAAATAGCGATCTTCGCTGTGCGTGCTTTGCGCAGAACAATCTATAAAAACCAGTGGGTCTAACCCACGACGGTTAACCCTGCGATCCACCGGACTCGGCGAGGCACATAACTCAACTAACGCTACCCGATCCGCAACATTGCTGGAATCGTTTAAAGAATAGTCGGGGGTGGTAGTGGAGAAAAGGAAGAGGTATTGAGGCAACACTGGAATTCAGCGGCCCCCGCATACAGCACGGGTCCGGTGAGACCAACATTATGAATTTTATGATCTGATCATGCAAATAGAGATAGACCGTAAAGACTATAAGAAATCAAGAAACAAAAAAACAGAAAACCCGGTATGGGCTGTTGTCTGGAGATTTCTTCTTATTTCTGCAATTATTGACGGTGGCATCTATTTCTATTTTCATAAAATTCAAAACATCACTGTTTCTGAAGGTATCAGGAGAATTAGATTAGCAATTCATGGAAATACAGATCAGAACACTAGAAAATTTATCGTAAACAAAGAATATCAAAAGAAGAATATAACAAATAATAATAGTGAGTCAAAAACTAAAAATATATCGAGATTTAATGAAAACTATCACACAAACAATCTTGTCCAACACTCCTCATATGAGATGAACACCAGACCAGTTCAAAGATTGGATAAACTCTATTGTTGGGTAGAGGAGGATGGCAGTTTGCATTTTTCTAATATTGGTTTCCCTTCAACTAAAAATTTCAAAGTTATCAGTTGCGAACGACAAAATCGTTAACAATCAATGTTTTTTCAACAAACACAGGTTATCCAAAGAACAGCCGGCGTGGAGATGGAGAAGAGGAAAAGGTACTGAAGCAACACTGTAATTCAGCGATCCTGGCAAACAGCGCATGTACAGCATGCTAGACGCTGACCGCTGGAGAATGCCATGGAGGGACACATCATGGAAGACTTGCCGCAGATCCCTGGCATGAAGCGCCGTGCGTGGCGCTATGCCCTTCGAATTGCCGCCATCTACTTCGGAGTCAGTGCATTATGGGTTGTAACTTCTGACAACGTGATTACCGACATCGTTGACCAGATACCCCATCTCTCGGCCATACAGACCTATAAGGGCTTGATTTTTGTCCTTGTTACATCACTCCTCATCTACGTGCTGGTCCATCGTTATCTGGCCCGACAGGAAGTAGTGGTTGAACAACTCCACGCCAGCGAAGCCCGCTATCGCCATCTCTACGACGACAATCCTGTCCCCATGTGGGTCTACGACATAGAGACTCTGCGTTTTCTTGCGGTAAACGAAGCTGCCATAGACCAGTACGGGTATTCCCGCGAAGAGTTTATGGCGATGACAATCTTGGACATCCGTCCACCCGAGGATTGGGAACGTCTTCAAAAGAACATCGCCGCTGTTACAAGCGGACTGGATCGCGCGGGAATCTGGAAGCATTTGAAGAAAGACGGCAGCCTGATCCATGTCGAGATTGCATCCCATACGATAACGTTCGACGAACGCCGGGCAGAATTGGTTCTGGCTCATGACATCACCGAAAGGCAGCGGGCGGAAGCGGAACTCCTCCGGACCCAGGAAACTCTCAAGCTTGCCTTGGCCGCAGCGGGGATAGGAACTTGGGAAGTCGACCTCACTACCCAGGAGCATAACTTGACATGGTCGGAGGGATACGGCCGCTTGTATGGACTGACGCCGGAGGAACTCCCTCGTAATGGATCGCAGTTTTTCGAACGCGTTCATCCAGACGACCACGACATCATCCGGCAACGCATCGAACACTCCATCCGGGAGGATCTGCGCTATGAGTGCGAGTTCCGCATTTTCTTGCCTAACGGCGATATTCACTGGCACCTGGCATTGGGACGCGCCTTGCGGGACCAGAATGGAAAAGCGGTGCGATTTCTGGGTGTCGGAAGAGACATAACAGGGCGCAAGCGCATGGAAGAGCGCATGCAGGTGCAGTTGAAACAAATGGAATCCCTGCATGAAATCGAGGTGTCGATTGCGAGCACTTTGGATGTGACGCTGACGCTGAACATCCTGGCGCAGGCGGTTGTTCGCCACCTGGGAGTGTCCGCCGCCGACATTCTCCTCCTGAAGCTTGCCGGGAATACGCTTGACTTCGCCTGTGGGCAGGGGTTTCTTACCGATAGCCTCAAGTCGTGGCGCGTCAAACTGGGGGAAGGTTATGCGGGACGTGTCGCACTTGAACGCCAGCGGCTCTACGTGCCCAACCTCACAGAGGCGGGAGAAGACTTCATGCGTGCCCGCCTGCTGTCGGGAGAAGGGTTCACGGCCTATGTCGGTGTGCCGTTGATCGCCAAGGGACAACTGAAAGGCGTGTTGGAGGTCTTTCACCGCGATCCTCTTACCCCCGACGACGGATGGTTTCGATTTCTGGAGACTGCCGGGAGACAGGCAGCAGTTGCCATCGATAACTCTCAAATATTCGAGCAGTTGCAGCGCACCAACGCCGATTTGTCGCTTGCGTACGAAGCGACGATCGAGGGGTGGTCACGCGCCATGGATATGCGTGACAAGGAGACTGAGGGGCACACGCAACGGGTTACAGAGCTTTCACTGCGGCTTGGGCGGGCAATGAGAATGAGCGAAGACCAGCTCGTTCACCTGCGGCGGGGAGCCCTGCTGCACGACATGGGGAAACTCGGGGTTCCGGATCAGGTACTTCTGAAGCCGGACAAATTGACCGATGACGAATGGGCTATCATGCGGCAACATCCTCAGATCGCCTTTGACATGCTCTCCGCCATCGAGTACCTGCGGCCTGCCCTCGACGTGCCGTACTGCCATCACGAAAAGTGGGACGGCACCGGATACCCGCGAGGCCTCAAGGGAACGCAGATCCCGATCGCCGCCAGGATCTTTTCGGTTGTGGATGTGTGGGACGCCCTGCGTTCGGATCGTCCGTATCGCCCGGCATGGTCGGAGGAAAGAACGATGGAGTATATCCAGTCTCTCTCTGGTAAGGACTTCGATCCCAAGGTCGTGGACGAATTTATGAAGTGCATTGTCGGATAGCCTTGCCTACGCACTGCCCCACCGGATTCGCTGCGGCATGCCGGCGAACGACCGTTATCCGATCAAGGATCGTTAGTTTTTATCTCTTTTGGCAGAATTTCGGCAAAAACTGGGAGCCATATTCGCTATCGCCTCCAAACAAAAGATACATAGACTCAGGGAACATCCCAATATTCGAATCAAACATTGATAGATCGGGAAGTTCGTTGCAATGTGTCGCTTACGGCGAAACGCTCATCGCACCCTGGTTCGGGGGAGATGCCGCCAAAAAGCAAACACGGCGACTTGATATCGAGCCGGTTTCATGCAATGCTTTCCAAAATGCTCGCGCCAGGATCGTCGATGGCAAGTGGTATGGTTGACAGGGCTGCCCAGTACCGGACCAGCAGCGTTGCCAGGCACTGGCGGTAAAGGACTGCAGCGGCGCGCCTGCCGCCTTGCAGATCCGGCAATGGGTGGTCCGCAGCATCGAGGTGACATGAAATCCGGCAG
>NZ_JACHEO010000019.1 GCF_014201505.1 Desulfoprunum benzoelyticum
GTTGTTCTGAGAGAGTACCTTACCATGGTTGGTAGGACAGATAGAGTCCCATCACGGATAAATCTGTCGAGGCTGAGTTTCAGTGGTAATCAGATTTTTTTTTGCGTATGGGGATGCCGTAATGAAATTCAGGCCATGTATCGATCTGCACCAGGGCCGGGTGAAACAGATAGTCGGTTCCAGTCTTGACGACGGCAATCCCGACAGCCTGCAGACCAACTTCGTCGCCGACAAGCCGGCAGCGTGGTTTGCCGCCCTGTACCGCGCCGACCGGCTGGCGGGGGGGCATATCATCAAGCTCGGTCCGGGCAACGATGAGGCGGCGCTGTCGGCCCTGGCCGCCTGGCCGGGAGGAATGCAGATCGGCGGCGGGATCACCGCCGACAACGCCGGGTCCTGGCTCGACCACGGGGCCTCCCACGTCATCGTCACCTCCTACGTCTTCGACCACGGGGTGATCAACCGCGACCGCCTGGCCGCGCTGGTGCGCAAGGTCGGCAGGGAGCGGCTGGTCCTCGATCTCAGTTGCCGCCGGCGGGGTGACGACTATCTCATCGTGACCGACCGGTGGCAGAAGTTCACCGATGTTGTCATTTCCGCTGCGGTGCTCGACGACCTCGGTCGCAGCTGCGATGAATTTCTGATTCATGCCGCTGATGTCGAGGGGAAATGCGGCGGGATCGAGATCGGCCTGATCGAGCTGCTCGGGGCTTTCAGTCCGGTGCCGACGACCTATGCCGGCGGCATCCGTCACACCGATGATCTGGTGCTGCTGCGGGAGAAGGGGCGGGGGCGGCTTGACTTCACGATCGGCAGCGCCCTCGACATCTTCGGCGGGACGATGATGACCTATCGCCAGGCGGTGGCCTTCGGCGGGCAGTCTTCACCAGCCTGAGCGATATCTCCGCTGCACCCGGTCGATCACCTCCAGATCGGGGCTGTGCGGCAGCATTGGCGGGACCGGCCAGTCGAGACTCAGTTCGGCGGCGAACGGCGTTGCCGCCACATTCCGGTTGTAGGCCTCGACCGCCAGGCGTTCGAGGTTGACCGTGTCCTCGATATTGTAGGCGAGCAGGGTGTCCAGCACCCGCCGGTCACCCGTGTGGCGGTACTCATTCCACAGCAGGACGGCAAAATAACCGTCGACCCCGTCGAGGGCGCCGCGGTTGATTCCCAGCCCCCGTTCGCAACCCTTCAGGCCGCCCTTGAATCCGAGCCGGGCCAGGACATAGCGCAGATCGATCTGGGCCTGGGTCAGCCGGATGCGGAAAAAACGTTCCAGGAACGGGACATCGAATCCCTTGCCGTTATAGGTGACGAGGACCTGGAAGCGGTCGATGAACGCCGGGAAGAGGTGCAGGTCCTCGCCGTTGACGAAGGTCGTGACCTCGTCGCCGTCGTAGACGGCGATCGTGGTGATCTCGGCTGCCTCGGCCAGGCCGGTGGTCTCGATATCGAGGTAGGCGGTGGCATCCCGGTAGTGGGGAAATATCCGCCAGTGCTCGCTTGCCGCCAGCCGGCCGGTGAAAAATGACGGATCGGCGGCCAGGGCCTGGCGGGATGAAGCGAGGAGTTCTGGAATCTCGACCGGGCAGGCGGTTTTCATCGCCACCGGTGGCGGATCCCGCCAATCGTCCCAGCTGTTGATTCCGGACTGCCACAGCCGGCGTTCCGTCTTCGGCCCCAGTCCGGGGATATGGCAGAAGGTGTGTTGCAGCATGGGCCGGCGGCGATCTTTCAGGCAGGCTGCTGACCCGGTCTTTGGTTCTTGCCGCGGTTCCGGGGCGTTTTGTTCGCCGGGTTCTTCCTGTCGGGCTGCCCCTGCCTCGCGCCTCTTTTCGCCCCCGGCGCGGAGGCTTCAATCCGGCTGAGGTGCATGGGCCGTTCGTTGATCCGCACCTTCTGCAGCAGGCGAAAGACCTCTACGGGCATGCCGTAGGGCAGCTCGACGGTGCTGTAGTCGTCGAAAATCGAGATTTGACCGATATGGCGGCTCTCGATGTCGGCCTCGTTGGCGATCGCCCCGACGATGTTGCCGGGCTTGACTCCGTGACGCAGGCCGACCTCGAGACGATAACGTTCCATCGCCTCGTCGGCGGGAAGGGTGATCGCTCTTTTCCCCGGACGTTCGGTCTCCCTGCGGCCCATCGGCCTGTCAGTGCGACCGGCGGCCGGTTTGGCCTTCCTTTCCCGGCGCGTTTCCGTCTCGTCCATCAAGAACGGCCGGTCGCCGTGAACCAGGCGGGCCAGGGCTGCCGCCAGCAGCAGCGGGTCGGTGCCGTATTCCTGCTGGTAATCGCGGATGATCGTCTGGAACATGGTGCTGTCGGCCTCGAGGGCGCCGCTGATACGGCTCTTGAATTTTCTGATCCGCTGCTCGTTGATCGAACGGGCCGAGGGCATGTCCATCGGCGCGATCTTCTGTCGCGTCAGTTTTTCAATGGCGCCGAGCATCCGCTGTTCGCGGGGATGGACGAAGAGGATGGCCTCGCCGCTCCTGCCGGCCCGGCCGGTGCGGCCGACCCGGTGGATGTAGGCCTCGGCGTCGAAGGGGATGTCAAAGTTGACGACATGGCTGATCCGCTCGACATCGAGGCCACGGGCGGCGACGTCGGTGGCGACGAGGATGTCGATACGGCCGCTCTTGAGCTGGTCGATGGTCCGCAGGCGGTTGGCCTGCTGGATATCCCCGCTTAAAGGGGCGCAGGCATAGCCTTTGTCGGCCAGGGCCTCCGCCAGTTCCATGGTCTGCAGTTTGGTCCTGACGAAGACCAGCATGGCATCGAACGACTCGACCTCGAGCAGGCGCTGCAGCGCCTCCAGTTTTCTGGCATAGCCGTTGGCGGAGATATAGCGCTGGTTGATCATCGGGGCGGTGACGGCTGTGGTCTCGATGGTGATCTCAACCGGCGACGACAGATGTTTCTGGGCGATCCGCCGGATGCTCTGGGGCATGGTAGCGGAAAAGAGGGCGATCTGGCGGGAGGCCGGGATCTGTTCGAGGATCCACTCGACATCGTCGATGAAGCCCATCTTCAGCATCTCGTCGGCCTCGTCGAGGACCAGACCGTGGATATGCTGCAGATTGAGGCTGCCGCGGCGGATGTGATCCATCACCCGGCCAGGGGTGCCGACAATGACCTGGACGCCGCGCTTGAGCGCGCTCAGCTGGACCCCGTAGTCCTGGCCGCCGAAGATCGCCAGGGAACGGAAGTTGTCGAGATGGCGGCCATACTGCTGAAAGGAGTCGGACACCTGGAGGGCCAGCTCCCGGGTCGGGGCGAGGACGAGGATCTGCGGGCGAACCTGCTTCTCCGTCTTGAGGTGCATCAAGAGCGGCAGGGCGAAGGCGGCGGTCTTGCCGGTGCCTGTCTGGGCCTGACCGACGACGTCGCGACCGGCGAGCATGTGGGGAATCATCCGGCTCTGGATCGGCGTCGGGCTTTCATAGCCGGCATCTTCGAGGGCCTGGAGCAGGGGGCTGCTGAGTTGGAGGTCGGAGAACATGGGTGTGGCGTTGTTGTCTGCGGACATGCGAGTTCCTTCGGTGGTACTGGGAGACCCGCAGCGGTAAAAACTGCCGTGTCGCTGCGGAGTGAGGATGAGCGGGATATGAATAAAAAGAGGGAGGTTTCAGCCTGTGGTGCTGCCGGCCTCCGCGAGAATCGATATCTCCGGCGCTGATCCGGTGCGTGTCTGTCCAGTTCCAAGTCCGTTATTGCGGTGCATCGCTTTCTGGCCCGACACTCATGAGTTGAACCACTTAATATACCCGGTCTGGATTGATTGGGCAATGAATATCGTCAGGCGTGCAACCCTATCCTTCGTTGCCGGGAGTGTCGATCCCTGCCCTGAAAACCGCAATCACCCTGGTCGTCGACGTCCCGTCGCAGGCCAGGAAGACCTTGGCCCTGACGCCTGTCCTGACTGTCGCAAAGAGCAAAACGCCCGTGTCATGCACCGCCTGGCTACCGGGGCCTGGCTTTCGTTTCTTCGAGGATCATTCGGGCTTTTTGCGGAGCGCTTTGGTCAATCCCCGCCTGATCTTGGCCTTGAGCCGATGCTGTTTCGCCGCCGGCGTCGGTCGGGTCGGGCGACGGGTCTTCCTGACAGTCCCAGCCTGACGTATAAGCTCGGCCAGACGGGTGATCGCCGCCTCGCGATTCTTTTCCAGGCTCCTGTATTCCTGGGCCTTGATGATGATCATGCCGTCGGCGGTGATATGGTGGTCGCGCATGGCCAGCAGACGCTGCTTGTAGAGATCGGGCAGTGACGAGCGCAGGATGTCGAATCGCAGGTGCACCGCGTTCGACACCTTGTTGACGTTCTGGCCGCCGGCCCCCTGGGCCCGGATCGACGTGAACTCGATTTCCCGTTCCGGCAGAAAGAGGCTGTCGGTAATTTGTATCTGTTGCATGGTATATCCTTCTCCTGGTAAGCTTGCAACGGCTTGATAGCAGACGAAATTGCCGGACTGCCTGCGTCACATTAATCTATACCAATACTCCGAAAAAGTCTTCCGGAGACGGAAAACTCAATTCTGTGGAGGGCGGATGACATCACTGCTCCATGATAGCGCCCAACGGGTCCAGACCTTTCTTGCCGGCCGTGGATTTCCCTGCGATGTCAGGGAACTGCCGGGATCGACGCGGACGGCGCAGGAGGCTGCCGCGACCATCGGTTGCCGTGTCGCCCAGATTGCCAAATCCCTGGTGTTTGAGGAGGCCTTTTCCGGTGAGGCTGTCCTCGTCGTCGCTTCCGGCGAAAATCGCGTCGACCTGCTCAAGATCGAGCGGGCGACAGGTCTGCGGCTCAGACGGGCTGACGCTCGATTCGTCAAGGCCAAAGTCGGTTTCGCCATCGGCGGCATCCCTCCGGCCGGCCATGATACGGTTCTGGTGACTCTGCTCGATCCGGATCTGAGGAACCATGAGGTCGTCTGGGCGGCGGCCGGGACCCCTTTTGCCGTCTTCGCCGTCGACCCGTATCAGCTCGAGGCGATGACCGGCGGGAAATGGGTTGATCTTGCCGAAGCGCGTGGCTGAACGATGGCGATCCGGGGGCCGGCACCACATGGAGAGGAAAAGATGGGAAAGAAGACGATCCGGTGTCCGAAATGCTCCCATGAGCAGACTGACCCGGTTGAATGCGCCGGATGCGGGCTGATTTTCGCCCGTTATCGGCAACACCAGGCCCGGCGGCAGGAGCAGGAGGCGGCGGCCGCCGCCGGCAGGGGGTCAGCCACCGGTCTGAAGCTGGGGGGCGTTGTCCTGCTTATGCTCGTGACCGCCGGGTTGACGTATTATCTGGTTCGGCCGGCAGAAGAGCAGTCATCGCCGGTGCCGCCGGTCCGGCAGCAGAGCGCGATCCCGGCGCCGTCGGCGGCAGAGGAGAAACCACCGCCGCCGGCGACGGTTGCGGCCGGCAGCGAGGCGGTTGCCGAGCGTGGAAGTTCGATCGAGGAGGCCCGCAATGCCACGGTTTCGATCGAAACCCCGTGGGGAACCGGTTCGGGATTTTTCGTCAATAAAAACTATATCGTCACCAACCGCCATGTGGTCGAGGTCGACCAGGAGGCGCTGACCGAGGCCAGATCGAAGGTGGAAACCTTCCGCCGGCTCGTCGAACTGGAAAAGGAGAAACTGGAGCAGCTGCGGCAGGAGATGGGGAGGCTGCCGGAAGGACCGTCACGCAAACAGCTGGCTTTGATCCTCGAGACCCGTGAGGGTGAACTGGCCCGGATCCTGCCGCAGCTCGAAGCCGGTGAAACACAGGTCGCGGCGATGGAAAAAGGGATCTACCCTTCCGATATCAAGATCGTTCTCGCCGACGGCCGGGAGATGACGGCCGATTTCCTGCAGGTCAGCAGCAGCCATGATCTGGCCCTGTTGGCCCTGCACACCATCGACAACCCGTATCTGCGGAGAGACCCGATGGGCCGGCGGCTGCAGCAGGGCGAAAAGGTCTACACGATCGGCAGCCCCGTCGGCCTGCGCCATACCGTGACCTCGGGGATCTTTTCCGGTTACCGGGAGCGACCGGACGACGGCAGCGTTCTGCTGCAGACCGATGCCGCGATCAATCCGGGCAACAGCGGCGGACCGTTGATCGATGAGCAGGGCTATGTCTTCGGGGTCAATACGATGATCCTCAAGGATACCGAAGGTATCGGCTTCGCCATCCCGATCGGGGTGGTATTCGAGGATTTCATTTCCCTGCTGCGCTGATCCCGAGTGGCAACCGGACGCGTCCGGACAATGACCTTTCAGTGACCTTCCTGGCCGGCCATCCAGCCGGTGGAGAAGGCGGCCTGGAGGTTGTAGCCGCCGGTATCGGCATGGAGATCGAGCAGTTCGCCGACGATGAAGAGCCCCTTGGTCAACCGGGATTCCATGGTCCGCGGATCGATTTCCCGCAGATCGACCCCGCCGGCGGTGACGATGGCCTCGTCGAAGGAACGGTGGCCGGTGATGGGCAGACGGAAATTCTTCAGCCAGACGATCAGTTTTTTCCGTTCTTCGTTGCTGATCGTGCCGGCAGCTTTTTTCGCATCAATCCCGTTTTGTTGCAGGCAGATCGGTACCATTTCCCGGGGCAGCAGCGCCCTGAGGACGCTGGCGGCCGGCTCGCCGCCGCGGCCGGTGAAATCCCTTTGCAGCCGCAGGTCGAGTTTGGCCTCGGACAACGCCGGTTTGAGGTCGATGGCGAGGGCCACCTTTTTCCCTTGTCGCAGACTGTCGACGGCCAGATGGCTGAACGACAGGACGAGCGGGCCGTTCACCCCGAAGCTGGTGAAGCACAGTTCGCCGAAATCCTGGTACTGCCGTTTGCCGTCGATAAAAACCCGGGCCTCGATATTTTTGAGGCTGAGTCCGGCCAACCTCTTCACTAAGGCCCCTTCCGACTCCAGCGGCACCAGGGCGGGGCGGATCGCGACGATGCTGTGTCCCGCCTGTCCCGCCAACCGATAGCCGTCGCCGGTCGATCCGGTGCGGGGATACGAGGCGCCGCCGGTGGCGAGGACGACCTTGCCGCCTTCGATCAGTTCCCCCTTGCTGTAGACGCCGTGGATGCGGCCGTTGTCGATGGCCAGCGACTCGACCGGGGTCGAGCAACGGATCTCGACCCCCTGCCGCTCGGCCCATTGCCGCAGAACCTTCAGCACCTCGAGGGCCTTGCCGCAGGTGGGAAACACCCGCCCGCCTCGTTCAGTGCTCAGTGCCAGCCCCTGCCGTTCAAAGAAAGCGATCAGCTCCGGCGAGAAAAAACGGGCGAATGCCTGGTGCAGAAAACGCCCATTGTCTCCAAAATGTTTTATAAAATCGGAAAGATCGGCAATGTTGGTGAGGTTGCAGCGGCCCTTGCCGGTGATGCCGAGTTTGCGGCCCGGTTTGGCCATCTTTTCGAGGAGCAGCACCTCTCTTCCGGCTGCGGCGGCCTCGCCGGCAGCCATCAGCCCGGCAGGTCCGCCACCGATGACGATGACCCGATTGCGGTTCATGAGCAGGAAGATCCATAGCAGATATGGCCGGTGGTGCCGTTGATCGTGATCAGTTGCCCGTTTTCGAAGATCGAGGTGGCGTCGGGGATGTTGCAGACCACCGGGATCCCGAGTTCCCGGCCGACGATCGCCGCATGCGAGGTCAGGCCCGGCTGTTCGGCGATGATCCCCTTGACCCGGCCGAGGTGTTCGAGCATTGCCGGTTTGGTCGACGAGACGACGACGATGACCTCCTCCGGCAGGTTGTCCCAGTCGCTGTCGGTCTCGATGATCCGCACCAGGCCGTGGGCGGTGGCCGAGCCGATCCCCTGGCCGGAGACGCAGATATCGGCGACGGTGTGGACCTTGAGCATGTTGGTGGTGCCCGGCGTCTGCAGCGGCATGCCGGCGGTGATTACGACCAGGTCGCCGTTGACGATGAACTGGGCCTGGGTGGCGATGTGGATGGCCCGATCGAGCTGTTCGTCCATCGTCGAGGCCGAAGCGCAGTACAGCGGCGCCACCCCCCGGATCAATTGGAGTTGGCGGATCGTTTCCAGTTGCGGGCTGACGGCGATGATCGGGGCCTTGGGCCGGTGCCGGGCGACCATCCTGGCGGTGGACCCGGAGGAGGTGGCGGTGATGATTGCCGCGGCGTCGAGATCGGCGGCAGTGGCGCAGCAGGCGTAGGATATCGAGTCGGTGACGACCTGGCGGCGGTGGCGCAGGCCGGCCGCGAGAATGGCGTCGTAATCGAGGTTCTGTTCCGAGATCCTGGCGCAGCGGGTGAGGAAACGGATGGCCTCGACGGGGTAGCGTCCGGTCGCCGTTTCGGCCGAGAGCATCACCGCGTCGGTGCCGTCGAAAATCGCGTTCGTCACATCGTTGGCCTCGGCCCTGGTCGGGGTTGGGCTGGTGATCATCGACTCCAGCATCTGGGTGGCGGTGATCACCGGTTTGCCGGCGAGATTGGCACGGTGGATGATCCGTTTCTGGATGATCGGCACCTCTTCCGCCGGCATCTCGACCCCCAGGTCGCCGCGGGCGACCATCAACCCCTCCGCCGCTTCGAGAATTTCGTCGAGGTTGTCGACACCCTGGCGGTTTTCAATCTTGGCGATGATCGCCTGCCGACCGCCGTGTTCCTCGATGATCCGGCGAACTTCCCAGACATCGTCGGCGCTGCGCACGAACGAGGCGGCAATGAAATCGACATTCCTGGCGATCCCGAAGATGATATCGTCGATATCCTCGGTGGTGAGAGACGGCAGATTGACGACGGTGTCGGGCAGACTGACCCGTTTGCGGCTCATCAGACGGCCGCCGGCGACCACCCGGGTGATGACGTCGCCGCCCTCGATCCGGATGACGGTGAGAGCGAGCTTGCCGTCGTCGAGGAGAATCGTGTGCCCTTCCTGGATCTGGGCGGCGAATTCCGGATAATTGACACTGATACGGGGCCCAGAGCAGGTGGCGGGGGCCGAGGTGATGGTCAGCTCCTGGCCGTCTTCCAGGATCATATCGGCCTTCAGGTCGCCGACCCGTATCTCCGGACCGCGGGTGTCGAGCAGAATGGCGGTGTCGGTACCGGCCCGGCGTCTGGCCTTCTTCACCAGGTCGATGAGCCGCTCGTGGGTCTGGCGGTCGCCGTGGGAGAGATTGATCCTGGCGACATTCATGCCGGCATTGATGAAGGCGAAGACCTCGTCCTCCGTCTGGCTGCGGGGACCGAGGGTGGCGATGATCTTGGTCTTGTTCATGGCCTCTGTATATTCCTGGTGACGGGAGGGATCGGGCGGGCAAAGCTGATCCGGATGGTTGCCGGCCGGGGGCAGGGAAGCACTGTTCCGGGTAAAAATTACTACAACCGGCCGGAAAGAAAAAGAACAAAAACAGCGGTGGAGGATTGGCGAGGGGCGCTGCCGTACGACGGTGGCGGGGGAGCGGCAAAAACGTTAGAGGTATCTTTCACTCCGTTGCTGTGCTATATTTGGTCCCTTTCATTCGGCAACAACCTGTAGGAACAGTTGCATAACCTGAAGAACTGAGGGGTATAGAAATGACGGAAGCAAGAAAAGGCGACAATGTGAAGGTCCATTACACCGGCAGGCTGGAGGACGGGACGGTCTTCGACAGCTCCGCCGGCAAGAATCCGCTCGAATTCACCGTCGGCAGCGGCCAGGTCATTCCCGGCTTCGACGAGGCGGTCGTCGGCATGGCGACCGGCCAAACGAAGACCGTCCATATTCCGGTCGATAAGGCCTATGGCGCCCGCAACGATCAGATGGTGATCACCACGCCGCTCGAACACGTGCCGCCGGGACTGGATCCGGAACTGGGCATGCGCCTGGAGATGGGCGGCGCCAACGGCGAAGTGATCCGGGTGGTCGTCACCGAGATCACCGACAGCCATATCACCCTCGACGCCAATCCTCCGCTTGCCGGCAAGGACTTGATCTTCGAAATCGAGCTGGTGGCGATCGGTTAAATTCCGGGCCTGCCGGCCGGACCGGCGAAGAACGGGGCGTGGTTGGAGGTGAAGAAGGGCGGGTCGCGCTGGAGGACGGTCCGGATGGCCGGCCGGTTCTTGAACTCACGGTCGAGGAAACGGCGGATCTCCCGTCGTCCCCACCCTCGTGGGTGACGAAAGTCATGGTAGAGCGTGAGGTCGCCCTGGTGCCTGGTGGTGATCTCCAGGCCGGCGGCCTCCCGGCTGCCGACCGGCAGATTGAAGATCGCGAGGTTGAGGAAGGTTATCAGCCGGTGGTGGTCGGCGACGAAGGCCAGTGTTTCCCTGGCCTCATCCATCGATTCGCCGGGAGTGCCGAACAGCAGGTAGACATAGGTCGCAATACCGGCTGCGGCCAGCGCCTCCAGCGCCGTTGCAACCTTTTTGATGTCGATCCCCTTGTTCATGCCGTCCAGCACCTGCTGCGATCCCGACTCGATGCCGAGCTTGAGCATGACGCACCCGGCCTGCCGCAGCTGCCGGCAGTACTCGCGATCGGTCAGGCGGTCGTCGAGACGGGCGAAGCCGTACCATGGAATCCCCGGCGGCCGGTCGGTCAGGGCCCGCATGACCGCCGGGTTGACGGCGTTGTCGAGAAAGTGCAGGAGCCGGGGCCGCCAGGCCGTCACCAGGCTGTCGAGCTGATCCATGACTGTCGGCGGGGTGAGAGGGAGATAGGGGTTTGCCTCGCTGGTTTCGGGGCAGAAGGAGCATTTCCGCCAATAGCACCCGGATGAGGCGGCGTAGGGCAGGATGAAGCCGGGGGCGAAATAGGGGAGGTCTCCGAGCCCGGTGTAATCGGGAATCTCCAGGCGACAAGGTTGGGGCGGCCCGAGCAGGGCGAGAAGCGGCCCCTCCCCGGGCCCGGCGACGAGATGATCGACCAGGCCGGTGAACGGGTTGCGCCAGGATGGGTTGCGCAGCCAGGTCGTCACCAGACCGCCGCCGAGGACGATCGGAATCGTCGGGGCCTGTGCCCGGAGAAAACCGATGATGGCGAAGGTGGTGAGGGCCTGACCGAGATACTGCAGCGACAGGCCGATCAACGTCGGGGTTTCGTCCTCCAGCAATTGTGTCAGGCGTCTGGAAAAGTACGGGTAGAAAATATTCTGCCGGAAGCGATGGGCTGCCGTGATCAGGTCGTCGCTGACGGTCGGCGAGAGGGTCTCGTCCTGGTAGTTGGCGAACGACAGCAGCAATCCATGTGTTCTGCCGGCGGCCTCCAGGACCCGGTTGCAGTCCCTGACCGCCCGCTGGTAACGGGCCGGGATGCGGTAGAGTTCAGGGCCCTGCAGGGCGGCGATATTGGCGGCAAGGTCCCGGCCGGCCCGTCGGCTCCAGGTGTCGGTGGCCGGCGGGGCGGAGCCGAGGACATGGAGCATCCCTTCGAGATTCATGTCGCAGACCCGGCAGCGGTGGTTGCTGCCGCGCAGCGCCGCGGCCAGGTGGGCAAGGGCGGCCGGCGGTTCGCCGGGTTTGGCGGTGGGGGGATGAAGGAGCAGCATTGTCGTTGACCTGTCGGGGCGAAGGGCGCGGCCGGACCCATGCCCGGCGTTGATTCCGGCCATGGCGATGAGACGGCCGGCGTGTTTCGATATCCTGGATAGCAGAGGGCGCCGTGAAATGGTGGTCACTATAAACCGGGCCCGGGTAAATGGCCAGCGTCCTGTGCTGCCGAGGTCTGCCCCGAGGATGATCGCCGCAACCAGGACCAGCCATTGTCATCTTCTTCGGCTTCACCCGGTATCGCCCACCCAGTCTGCCATCCCCGTTTTCGCATGACAAATCGGCGGCCTCCTGTTACACTGCTGACCTCGTACTGAAGGTCGCCTCCTGCGACATCCAGCCAACCTGAATTGAAGGATATTGCTATGTATTCCATATGGACAAAAATGCTGCCGCTGCTGCTTGTGTTCTTTGCCGTGTCGCTGATCGAGACGGGATTTGTGCCTGACACGGCTGACGCCCGCTCCAGGGGCGGCGGCAGATCGTTCAGTACGGCCCCGAAAAAGGCCCCGGTCCAGAATACCCAGCCGGGGGCGACGACCAACCGGAGCGGCAGTTTCAGCCGGGGCCTGATGGGCGGCCTGGTCGGCGGGGCCCTGGGCGGCCTGCTGTTCGGCTCGATGTTCGGGGCGCCGGGCAGCGGCATGGGCATTCTGCCGATTCTGCTGTTGGCCGGTGTCGCCTATTTCCTCTATCGTAAGATGTCGGCATCGCGTTCCGGTTCGTCGCCGTCGGGCGCTTTCCCGGGCAGTCAGCGCGGCCCGGTTGGCGGTGGCGGCTTTCCGATGCCGTCCGCTTCCCCCCCACCGCCGTCGGGATCGGTGGCCTCTCTTGATGACGGCCTGGCCGAGCTCCAGCGGACCGACCGCACCTTTGACCCGAAATATTTCACCGAGGTCGCCTCGGATGTCTTCTTTCAGGTCCAGGCCGGCTGGATGCGGCGCGATCTCGATTCCTATCGCCATCTCCTCGGGACCCAGCTGGCAGAAGAGTACGAGCAGGAATTCGCGGAGATGCGCCGTCTCGGGCATATCAACAAGCTCGAGAGCATCGCCATCCGCCGGGTGGAGATTACCGCCGCCGGCAGCGACGGCCGGGAGGATTTCGTCACCGTCCATTTCCTTGCCAACCTCCTCGATTACACGGTCGATGAGAAGACCAGCGAAGTCGTTGCCGGCAGCATGACCACGCCGGTGAAATTCGAGGAGGAGTGGACGTGGGCGCGCCCTACCGGTACTCAGGACTGGCGGCTCGAAGGGATCAAGGTCGTCAACGGTTGAACTCCAATGGATTGCCTGGCGGGAATGGCGGGACAGAGCGGCACGAGTTGGGTGAGACGTGGATCTGAGCCGTTTTCGCCGTGATTACCTGAAGGGCGGGCTGTCGCGGTCGAGCCTCGCCCCCGAACCGGTCCGGCAGTTTACGACCTGGTTCGAACAGGCCCGGGCCGCCGAGATCGCCGAACCCACGGCCATGGTCCTGGCGACCGTCGATGCCAACGGCCAGCCGAGTCAGCGGGCGGTGCTGCTGAAATACTACGACGACAGCGGGCTGGTCTTCTTCACCAATTATGAAAGCCGGAAGGCCCGGGAAATGGCGGTCAATCCCCGGGTCAGCCTCCTCTTCCTCTGGCTCGAGCTGGAGCGCCAGGTCCGGATCAGCGGCATCGCCAGCCGGATCTCGGCCGTCGAATCGGCCCGCTATTTCATGACCCGGCCCAAGGACAGCCAGGTCGCGGCCTGGGTGTCGAGCCAGAGCCATGCCCTGTCGTCGCGGCGGATGCTGCTGCAGAAGTTCCAGGAGATGAAGCGCAAGATCGGCGAGGGCAAGGTGCCCCTCCCCTCCTTCTGGGGCGGATACCGGGTGCGGCCGGAGGAGGTCGAGTTCTGGCAGGGCCGCAAGAACCGCCTCCACGACCGCTTCCTCTATACCCGCAGGGATGGCGGCGGCGACTGGAAAATCGAACGCCTCGCCCCGTAACCTGCCCCGAGTCCTATCCCTTGATGACCGCCAGCGGCTGCAGCCTGGTCTCGATCTCCACCAGGTCCCGCTGATTGGCCATCACCATCTCTATATCCTTGTAGGCCCCGGCTGCCTCCTCCAGGTCCCTCCGACCCCGGATGGCGTGCAGGATCTGCCGCTCTTCCAGTCGTTGAATTTCCGCCCTGAGATCGAGCTGCCGCTGCGCCTGACGACGGCCGAGCCGGCGGCCGGCGCCGTGCGAACAGGAAGAGAAACTTTCGCTGTTGCCCAGTCCCCTGACGATATAGCTGGCCGTTCCCTGGGAGCCGGGGACGATCCCGGTCTCCCCGCGGCCGGCCCTGGTCGCCCCTTTGCGGTGAACGAGGACCTCGCGGCCGAAATGGGTCTCGAGGGCGGCGTAGTTATGGGCCACGTCGATCGGCGGGGCGAAGGAAACCGGGGCGCAGTAGTGCTGCAGGATATCTTCGACCCGCATCATCATCAACCGTCGGTTGGCCCGGGCGAATTCGACGCAGTACCGCATCTCCTGGAGGTATTGCAGGGCCGCGGGCAGATCGAGCGGCAGGAAGGCCAGCTGCCGGTCGGCGCCGAAACCGCTGCCCTTCCTGCGGTCCAGTTCGATCGCCAGGTCGTTGTAGTGGTTGGCCACCCGGAAGCCGAGGTTGCGACTGCCGGAATGGATCATGATCCAGATATGGCGGTCGTCGGCCTGTTGGATCTCGATGAAGTGGTTGCCGCCGCCGAGGGTGCCGATCTGGGTCAGGGCGCTGTCGTATTCGCGGCTGACGACCGGCAGGGCCGCGATATCGATCCCCGGCGTCGGCATCTGCCTGGCATCCTGTTTCTGCCGGTGATGGGCGAAGCCGACCGGGATCGCCAGGCGGATGGCGCCGAGGACGGACTTGAGGGTCTCCCGGTTCATCGCGGTCAGCGAGGTTCGGACGGCACAGACCCCGCAGCCGATATCGACGCCGACGGCGTTCGGGATCACGACGTCCCGGGTCGCGGCAACGCCGCCGATCGGCATGCCGAAGCCGACATGGGCGTCGGCCATGATCGCGATATGACTGTGGATGAAGGGCAGGGAAGCGAGATTTCTGGCCTGGGTCAGGGTGTCCTCGTCGATATCCCGCAGCCACAGTTTGATCGGGTGTCTTTCGGTGGTGATGCAGTGTTCCATGGTCACACCCCCAATGGCGGCCTGCCGCCGGGCGGGCGGGCGCCGCGAGCGGCTACTCCTGCTGCGATATCTCCAGCAACACCTCTTCCAGCAGGTGGCGCAGATCACTTTCCGCCTGCAGCGCGTCGCCTCCCCCTTCCTGCTGCAGGGCCTTGAAAAAGGCGTTGCAGATCCTGATTCGGGCTGGGGACCAGTTCCTGGTGAAACCCATCTGGTCCGGCGCCGGTCCCGCCGGGGCTCCCGCCTTGTCATAATCCCGGCGGCCATGGGCCCAGTTGATGGTATGGGAATAGAACAGCAGGGCCCGGTTGAGCAGGACGAGGAGCAGGTTGATCGAGTTGACCGGGCCGATCTGCAGTTGTTGCCCCCCCAGTTTGATTCCCATGAAGGAGGCGTTGGCCGAAACGGTCTCGCCGCCGATGATCGCCCCGAGGGCGCCGATGGCCCCGCCCAGGGCGGCGTAGACCCCCATGCTGAGTCCGGCATGGGCGGCATCGAGCCCGGCGCCGACGGCGGCCCCGCTGAGGCCGCCGATGATCGCCAGCTGCTTTTTCGACAGGCCGAGGACCTGCCAGGTCCGTTCGTTGAACAGGTCCTCGTGCAGGATTGAACGGGGGGGAAGACGGTAGTCGAAGATGTGGTGCTTGAACAGGCCCCTGATCTTGTCATGGGTCCGCCTCTCCATCTCCGCCAGGCTGCGGTTGAACTGTCGGACCAGTTCCTCCTCCCGGCCGCGATCGGCAGTTTCTTCTCCCGCCTCGACGGTCAGGCGGTGACGGAGGCAGTCGCCGAGCATGGTGATGATGTGGTCGGCGGTGGCCCGGTTGCGTGCCGTCCAGTCGCGCTGAAAGGCGGCGATGACCTGACCGATCACCGGCTGCCAGTCCTGGTCGATCGACTGCAGGGCCGTCAGCAGCAGGATCCGCTCGGCATAGGTGGCCCGATGGGCGTTGAATACCCGGTTGGCGTTGAAGGTTTTGCGGAATTCATCCTTCCAGGACTGGAGAAACGCATCATCTTCATCCTTGCAGTTGATGATCGCCATCCGTGGCCGCCCGGTGAGGCGCAGGATCTCCATCTCCTCGCGGTCGACATTGCGGACCGGGCGCGAACCGTCGACGACGTAGATGATGCCGGCGCCGCGTTCGACCGGCAGCAGCAGTTCGCGGTCATCGCTCAGCTCGGGAATGGTCCTGGCCTGTTCCCGGAACTGCCTGATGATGTCGCCGCTGTCGCCGGAGAGTCTGTTGAGCATGGTGAGGACCCGACCGGGGTTCTGAAAACCGGGGGTGTCGGTGAAGCGCAGGACCTCGCGGCCGTCGATGACGACCGGGAAGGTCCGGCAGCGGGTGGTCTCGCCGGGTGTTGGGCTGACCCGCACCGAATCATCCTCGGCGAGTGTCGAGAGGACTGAGGATTTGCCCTCGTTGGGATGGCCCATGATGGCGATTTCAGGTGTCATCGGTTCCGGTTCCGAGGATGAAGGTTGGAGGCGGCGCCGGGGCGGCCTCGACCGCCGGCTGGACCTGCCTGGGGGCGAGGTTTGTGAATGGGTCGCCGAGGGCGGTGATTTTCCGGTGCCAGATCAGCCAGTCTCCCTCTGAGATCTCGAGAGCGGAAACAGCCGGGGTCGACCGGCCGAGGAGTTCGATGACAATCGGGATATCCGCTCCGACGCTCTGCCGGATCTCGCCGAGATAGGAGAGGAAGGCGATCAGCGGCGGCATCCAGGATTCCATGAAGATGAGTATGCCGCAGTCGCCTGTCCAGTCATGCCGGCGGAGGACGTCCAGGACTTCCCGGTCTTTTTCGTAATTTTCCATGAACCTGACGGTACCGGAGTGGCTGTAACCGCGGTTGTCGAGAAGGTCGGGGATTTCGTCCTCCGTGAACGCGGGGTAGATGTCGTCGGGAATAAGCGCCAGCATCGTCCGGCGCCGCATCGGCGGCGTAACCTTGTCGCCGGCGGCGACCGTTTCCGATACGAGTTCCGTGGCCGGCGGCCGCGGCTCCGGGGCGGCCTGGGTCGAGACCATCGGGGTCTGCATCCGCTGCAGCAGGTTGAGGCACGGCGGGTGGCGGAGGTTGAGACGGTTGAGGCAGCGGCGCTGCATGATCAGGGCGACGACGTGAAGAATGATGCGGGGGAGCAGGCCGTAAACGAGCAGGCAGAGGACGAGAAAGGGCCACCAGGAGACCAGATCGCCGGTGGCAAGCGTCGAAATGCCATCCTTGAGAATGATCCGGCTGCCCTGTATGGCGGTCAGTGTCGGGTAGCCGACGCCCTCGGGAAAGCACCATGACCAGGGCAGGGCAATCAGGGCGACGAGCCGGTGCAGGGCCTGGGCGCTGAACTGGACGGTGGACTGCCAGCCGAAGGCGATGTCGCTGGTCAGGATCCGGAACAGCGTCGCCGCCAGCAGCCCGGCGTTCATGGCGATGGCGAAGACCTGCAGCAGGGCGAACAGCGGCCAGAAGAAGAGCGAGCCGTAGATCTTCTGCGTACTCTTGAGCAGCCCGATGGAGGCGGCGAGACTGTCTCGCGAATCCGCCCACATCCTGCCGAGAAGGTTGCGGTGGCCCCAGAGGATGGTCCTGGTGATGAGGTCGGCAATCAGTCGAACCGCCAGCGGCGGCGGGATCGTGCGGCGCCGTAGCAGTGACCGCAGAGCCGCCGACATCAGAAGGGCGATGAGGGCGAGGACCTGGGTGAAGATGAAGAAAACGAGGAAGGAAAAGATGTTGACCGGGGTCGTGCCGGCGTAGTTGAAGAAGCCGAGGCCGACGATCGAGCCGGAAAAGAGGCCGAAGACCAGAATGACCAGTCTCAAGGTCCGGCGGGACTCGATGAACAGAGTGCCGGGGCTCAGGCTGCCCCTGGCGCCGAATTCCGTCTGCCGCCGGTGCTCGAGCCAGCGATGGAGGAGCAGGCCGGGGTCCTGGGCGGTGGCCGGCGTCGCCAGGGTCGGTTCAATATGGTGGAGATAGACATCACGATCCCGTTGAACCAAAGATTCGTTCCGCATGGTCGAGTCTTTGTGGAAAAAAAACTCGAGATCGAAGATATCCTTGTAGTTCCATAGGGGTTTCATGATTGGAACTATACCAAATGGAACTCACCCTTTCCCCTGTTATTCATCGGTGGGGGGATTTTCCGCCCTTTCTCCGGCCACTGTCCGGCCGGAATCGCCGGAGAAACCGCTTGCCTCAGGCATTTCTTTCGGCTAGCCTGCAGAGTGAAAAGGATCCGGCGAGGTCTGGAATACGGGATCATACTGCCGGGCATTCCACCAATTCCATCTGGAGGACCACCATGCTTACCGGAATCTGGAAAGGTGCGGTCATTTCGCTCGTCACGGTGCTGCTGGTGACGATGAGCCTGCTTCCTGCCGCCAGGGCCGCCGTCATCGGCACCGACACCTACCTCACCGCGCAAACGCCGACCGCCAAGGAACAGTTGCAGACGGTACTCGACCGTGACGATGTCAGGGCCAGGCTCGTCAGCCTCGGCGTCGATCCGGATCAGGCCCGGGCGCGGGTGGCCGCCCTGACACCGGCCGAGGCGCTGCAACTGCAGAACCGGATCGATGCCTTGCCGGCCGGCGCCGGCGCCCTCGAGGTCATCGGCATCGTCTTTCTCATCCTGCTCATTCTCGAACTGACCGGGATCATCAATATTTTCCACAAGATCTAGGTGACGCAACGGTATCGATCGGTCGTTCCGCTGCTGTTGTCCTGTCTTCTCCTGTCGGCCTGCGCCGGCTCCAGGCAGGCCTCCTTCTCCCTTCATTCCGGTTCGCCGGGCATCGAGCTGGAGGAGGTCGTTTTTTTCGGGCAGCGGGATTTTCAGTGCGGACCGGCGGCCCTGGCCATGGTTCTGCATCACTCGGGAGAGAAGGTCCAGCCCGATGATCTCACCCCGCTGCTCTTTGTCCCCGGCCGTCGGGGCAGCCTGCAGCTGGAGATGATCGCCGCGGCGAGAAGGTCGGGGCGCATTCCCTACCCCATCAAGCCGGAAGCCGCCGCCATCGCCGCGGAACTGGCTGCCGGCAGACCGGTCCTGGTGCTGCAGAACCTCGGGATGACGTGGCTGCCGGCCTATCATTATGCGGTGGTGGTCGGGCTTCTGCCCGGCGATCGGGTGGTGCTGCGCTCCGGAGAACAGCCGCGGCTGGTGATGGATGGCCGCCGGTTTCTGGCAACCTGGGGGCGGGCGGACAACTGGGGCATGGTCCTGCTGCGTCCCGGTGAACTGCCGGCGGTGGACGAGCCGATCGGCTATCTTCAGGCCGTGGCCGCCTTCGAGACCACCGGTCAACACCAGATCGCCCGCCGCGGCTATGAGGCTGCCCTGGCACGCTGGCCGCGGCAGCCGGTGGCCCTGTTCGGTCTCGGCAACTGCCTGCTGGCTGCCGGAGACGAGGATCAGGCGGCGATGGTGTACCGGCGGCTGCTGGCGATCGAGCCGGAGCATGCCGCTGCGGTCAACAACCTGGCGGAGGCCCTGTCCCGGCGCGGCTGCCGCCGTCAGGCCCTGGTGCTGCTCGACCGGACCCTGGCCTCGAGCGACGGCGGCGGGTCGTTCCGGCCGACGCTGCAGCAGACCCGGGACGAGATCGCGGCCCGGCTGCAGCAGGAAGGCGACGACGGTGGCTGTCCTCCAACCCCGGATTCGCCGTGATCCGGCGGCCGCCGGTCGCCCGGCGTCGGCCCCCCCCGCTGTACCGATTGACCCCTTCCTGAGCGACTGCCTACTTTCCTTCGAGGATCATCCGGCTCTTCCTGACCGCGCAGAGGTCGCCGCACATGGTGCAGACCTCCTGGTCGCCGGGCTGCGACGAGGCCCGGTAGGCCCGCGCCTTGTCGGGATCGATGGCGAGCTCGAACATCCGCTGCCAGTCGAGGTCCTTGCGGGCCCGGCTCATCTCGTGGTCCCAGGCGATGGCGCCGGGCAGACCCTTGGCGACGTCGGCGGCGTGGGCGGCGATCCGCGCGGCGATGATCCCCTCCTTCATGTCGTCCATGTCCGGCAGTCGCAGGTGCTCGGCCGGGGTGACGTAGCAGAGGAAATCGGCGCCGTGGGCCGCGGCCAGGGCCCCGCCGATGGCCGAGGTGATGTGGTCGTAGCCGGGGGCGACGTCAGTCACCAGCGGCCCGAGGACGTAGAACGGGGCGCCGTGACACAGCTTCTTCTGCAACTGCATGTTGGTGATGACCTCGCCCAGCGGCACATGGCCCGGCCCCTCGACCATGACCTGGACCTCGGCCTGCCAGGCCTGCCGGGTCAGCTCGCCGAGGACGATCAGTTCCTGGATCTGGGCGGCGTCGGTGGCGTCGTGGAGGCTGCCGGGGCGCAGGCCGTCACCGAGGCTCAAGGTGACGTCGAACTCGCGGCACAGTTCGAGCAACCGGTCGTAATGGGTCAAAAACGGGTTCTCCTGATCGTTTTCGGTCATCCACTGCAGCAGCAGTGAGCCGCCGCGGCTGACGACGTGGGTCAAGCGGGGATTGCGGCGCAGACGTTCGACCGCCGCCCGGGTCAGCCCGGCGTGGATGGTCATGAAATCGACCCCGTCCTCGGCGTGAATGCGGACCACGTCGAAGAAGTCGTCGACCGAGATCCGGCCGACATCCTTGCCGTAGCGGGCCACCGCGTCGTAGACCGGGACCGTGCCGACCATCATCGGGCTGGCGGCGATCAGCCGCCGCCGGAAGCCCCGGGTGTCGCCGCAGGTGCTGAGATCCATCAGGGCGTCGGTCTTGAGGTCGAGGGCGAGGCGGACCTTGGCCATCTCCGCCTCGATGTTGCAGCAGTCCTCGGATACCCCGAGGTTGACGTTGACCTTGGTCGACAGGCCGGCGCCGATGGCCCTGGCCCGCAGGTTGGTATGGTTGCGGTTGGCGGGGATGGCGATGATCCCGGCGGCGACCCGGGCGAGCAGTTCGGCCTCGCCGATCGGTTCGTCGGCCAGCACCTGCCGCATCTCGTTGGTGACAAGGCCCTGGCGGGCGGCGGCCATCTGGGTGGGGGTGGTCATTGAAAAATCTCCTGTAGGGTGAGAATGATCGGTGATCAGTGAGAGTTGACGGGGTGGCCGGCCTGCTCCAGGATGGCGCGCAGGCCGCGAATCGTGGCGGCGATGTCATCGGCCTCGACGATGGCCGTAACCAGGCACACGGTTCGTGCCCCGTGGGCCGCGACCTCGGCCAGGTTGTGCTCCTTGATCCCGCCGATGGCGACGAAGGGCAGGGGACAGGAGCGGACGATGTGGTCGAGGTAGGTCAGACCGACCGGGGCGCAGACATCCTCCTTGGTGGCGGTGGCGAAGATCGGGCCGACGCCGATGTAATCCGCCCCGGCTTCGACCGCAGCCGCGGCCTGGGACGGGTTGTGGGTCGAGAGGCCGATGATTCTGTCGGGGCCGAGCAGGCGGCGGACCTCGGCCACCGGCAGATCGTCCTGGCCGACATGGACGCCGTCGGCATCAACCAGCAGCGCCAGATCGACATGGTCGTTGACGATGAAGGGGATCCCGGCCTCCCGGGTCAGTTCGCGGATCTGTCGGCATTCGTCGAGCATCGCCGCGTGACTCTTGGCCGGCCGTTTCTCGCGGTACTGGAGGACGGCGATGCCGCCTGCGATCATCGCTGCCGCCACCTCGACATTGGTGCGGCCGCGGGAGTACTTCTCGGCGGTGATGCCGTAGATGCCGGGCGGCAGGGCCCGGCGGGGGTTATCGCTGTGCATGGAATTTACCTTCATGGAGAATGATTTCGGTCATACGGCAGGCCACTGCCGCCACCTTGTGGGCAAAGAGAGGCTGCCCGGCGCAGTCGGAGACAAAATCGCCGACGATATGGCAGGTGCCGAGCCGGCGCACCCGGATGCCGGTGGTGTCGCTGCCGGCGATGCCGCAGGCCGCAACGACGGCCCGGACGCTCCCGGTCAGGGTCTCGAGCAGCATCTTCTTGGCCCCGGCCCGATCGAGTCCTTCCACCACCAGCGGGCAGTCGCCGAGGAGCGACAGGCAGTTGCCCTTATCCAGCCGGATCGCCGCGGTCTCGATATCGATGTCGGGGCGGATGCGGCGGAGGTTGGCCGCCAGGGCCTCGACCTTCAGTTGGCCGATCTGATCGTGAAAATAGAACTGGCGGTTGAGATTGCCGGCCTCGACCCGGTCGAAATCGACGAGCCGGAGGGATGCCACCCCACTCCGCACCAGGTTGACGGCGACGTTGGAGCCGATGCCGCCGGCCCCGGCGATGGCGATTCTCATCCGATGATGTCCCAATCCTTGAATACCGGCTGGCAGCCGCCGGCGACGATCGCCGCGATGACCTCGTTCACCGTTCGGGTGTCGGTGATCTCGAACTGGCGGCTGTCCGGATCCTCGGCCGCGGCGTAGCCGCCGACTCCGGTCCGGGAGTAGGCCGAATAGCGGGTGGCGCCGAGATGCAGCAGCCGGTCCCGGAACGAGGCGCTCTCGCGGGTCGAGATCGTGATCCCGGCCCGTGGCAGGAACAGCCGCAGGGCGGTCAGGAACTGGACGAAGGTCCGGTCGTCGACGACGCATGTCGGCTGGAAGGCGGTGCCGGTGCGATTGAATCGGGGCAGCGAGATCGATACCTCGGTGTCGAGGAAGGTGTCGGCCAGCCAGCGGCCGTGGAGGGCGGTGAAGAAGATGTCGCGCCGCGGCTCGGCCAGGCCGAGCAGGGCGCCGATGTTGACCGCCCGGAATCCGGCCCGCGCCC
This sequence comes from Desulfoprunum benzoelyticum, assembly GCF_014201505.1. Taxonomy (GTDB): domain Bacteria; phylum Desulfobacterota; class Desulfobulbia; order Desulfobulbales; family Desulfocapsaceae; genus Desulfoprunum; species Desulfoprunum benzoelyticum. The sequence goes on from NZ_JACHEO010000019.1 coordinate 22,411, forward strand.
CCCGCTCCGGGGCGTCGAGGCGCCAGCGGAAATCGGTCTTGCGGCCGGCGAGATGGACCCGGCGGTAGACCGCCTCATCGTAAGTCTCCTGGAACAGGGTCATGCCGTCCACCCCGTGCTGCCGCAGCTGGCGGTAGGCCTCCTCCGCCAGCGGGAAGATCTCGATCGATACCGAGGCGAAATGCCTCTTCAGGCAGGCGGCGACATCGAGCAGGTAGGCCATCGGCGTCGCCGCCGGCGACTCGCCGGTGAGAAAGAGGATGTGCTGCATCCCGGTGGCGGCGATGGCCCTGGCCTCGGCCTCGATCTCCGCCAGGCTGAGAGTGCGGCGGTGGATGGCGTTGGTCCGGTTGAAGCCGCAGTAGGCGCAGTGGTTGGCGCAGAAATTGGAGACGTAGAGGGGGATGAACAGCTGGATGGTATGGCCGAAATGCTGCACCGTCAGGCGATGGGCCTTCTGCGCCATCGCCTCGAGGCAGCCGCCGGCAGCGGGACTGAGCAGGATCAGCAGATCGAGTTCGTCGAGGTGCTCGCGGTCGAGCGTGCGCTGCACCGCCTGTTCGTCGACCGACGTGAAAAAGCCGGTGAAGTCGAAGTCGCGAAAGCGCTCGATGAACGAATAAAACGACATGGTTCCTATTCCCTCCGATGATTGCCGCGGCCCGTGCGGGCGGCTATTCGAGAAAGCCGGTCAGTGGCGACGAGGCCCTGGCGGTATTCGATGTCCCCGCCGGTCCGGCGAGCCAGGCGCTGCGGCCGGCGCGGACGGCAAGGTCGAAGGCCCGGCCCATGGCCACCGGATCGGCGGCGGTGGCGATCGCGGTGTTGACCAGCACCGCCGCCGCCCCCACCTCCATTGCCGCCGCCGCCTGCGACGGCAGGCCGATGCCGGCGTCGACGATTACCGGCACCCGGCAGGTCTCGATCAGCTGGGCGATCAACGCCTTCGTCTCGAGGCCGAGATTGGAGCCGATCGGCGCCCCCAGCGGCATGACCGCCGCCGCCCCGGCCGATTCGAGTCGCCGGGCCAGGGTCAGGTCGGGAAGGATGTAGGGCAGGACGACGAAGCCGTCGCCGGCGAGGATCTCGGTCGCCTTCAGGGTCTCGATGGCGTCGGGCATCAGGTACTTCATGTCGGTGATGATTTCGATCTTGATGTAGTCGCCGCAGCCGGCCGCCCGGGCGATTCGGGCGATCCGCACCGCCTCCTCGGCGGTCCGGGCCCCCGAGGTGTTGGGCAGCAGGGTGATCTCCGGCGGGATGTGGTGCAGAATGTTTTCCGAGCGGCCGCTGGCGTCGATCCGCCGCAGGGCGACGGTGATCATCTGGCTGCCGCTGGCCGCCAGCATCGGCGCGATCAGGGTGTTGGCAGCGAATTTGCCGGTGCCGGTGAACAGGCGGTTGGTGAAGCCCCTGGAGCCGAGGTGGAGGATATCGTCGCTCATCATCAGCCTCCCCCGACGAAACTCAGCAGTTCGAGGCGGTCGCCATCACCGAGTTGGACCTGCGGCCACTGTTCCTGGCGGATGATCTCCCCGTTCAGCTCGACGATCAATGCTTCCGGCGCCAGCCCCCTGGCCGCCACCAGATCGGCGACGCTGGCAGGGCCGCTGTTTTCCGGCCTGCCGTTGACCACAATGTCCATATTGCCGCTCCCATCAAAAAAAAAGCCGTTCACCCGGCGCGGGGTAAACGGCTCGAAAAACCTGAGGATCAATGTGGCAATCCCTTTTCTGGCCGCTTCCCTTCGCCGGTATTACCCGGATCAGGTTCATAGGGTTGGAAGAATTCCTCTCAGCGGAGTGCACCCCTAGCGATGGCACTATTGTAAGACGCGACGGTAGCTTTTGTCAAGCGGATGCCGAGGGCATGGCGATTTCATCCCGCCGGTCCCGGCTCTCAGGATGAACGGGGGCTTGGATGGGACGATCCCGGCTCCATGGAGCCGGTTCGGCTAGAACCAGAATTCGGGGTAGCGCCGGTTTTTCGGGATGTTGTTGATGGCCAGGGCGACGAGCAGCATCACCACGGCGCCGGAGGCGGCCGGCATCAGTACGTAGAGGTAGCCGAGCCGGTGGACGCTGTCGCCGCCGATGACCGCGATCAGGGCGGTGGCGCCGCCCGGCGGATGGAGGGTCCGGGTTAGGTGCATCAGGGCGATCGAGGTGGAGACGGCGACCGCCGCCGCCAGCCAGGTCTGGTCGCCGCACCACTGGAAGGCCGTCACCCCGAGGAAGGCGGAGAGGACATGGCCGCCGATCAGATTGCGCGGCTGGGCCAGGGGACTGCGGATGGCGCCGTAGATCAGCACCGCCGAGGCCCCGAACGAGCCGATCAGCAGGACCAACCCTTGCGGGTCGATCAGCCGGTAATGGAGCAGGGCGACGGCGGTGATCCCGGCGAAACTGCCGATCCAGGACCACCACACCTCGGCCAGGCTGACTCGGGGCGGGGCCTGGCCGTTTCCCCGCATCTTGGCGAAATATCCCATGGTTCGTTCCTCTAACGGATTATGCCGTACGATTGCACCAGATCGGTCCGGGTGACGATGCCTAAAGGGCGGCCGTCCGGGTCGACGATCGGCAGGCGATTGATCTTCCGGTCGATGAACAGCCGGGAGATCTCGCCGATGGTGATCTCCGGCCCGGCGGTGACGGCCGGCGCCGTCATCAGTTCCCGCACCTGGTGGTTGCGCAGGGCGATGGCCATGCAGCCCTTATTGGAGAGGCAATGGGCGATGATGCTCAGGAAGGTGGCCGGCTGTACCAGCCCCATCCGGGCGAGGAAATCCTTTTCCGAGATCACCCCGACGATTTTGCCGTCGCCGTCAACGACCGGGGCCCCGGAATACACCTTGTCCGCCAGTTTCTGGGCCGCCTGCTGCAGATCCATATCGGCGTCGATGCACTGCACCGGCGCGGTCATGATGTCCCGGGCGGTGATCGAATCCCGCAGTCGCCGTACCGCGTAGTCGAAGGCGAGCTGATAGATCTCCTTGAAATCTCCAGGGCTGATGTCGATGTAGCCCTCGATTTTGCGCATTGCCGCAATGACATCGGGTTCGGCGATCTCGATCGGGGGGTGGGTCGCTTCTGGTTTCGTCATGGTTCCTCCGTTGGTTGGAGATATCAATCTGTCATATGGTTTCATTCAATCATGAAAATAGTTTTATGGTTTGACTTAGGTCAATCTTTTTGTCGATTTTCTCCGATAGAACAAAAAAAGGGCACATGCGGTTATCGGCACCCAGTCGTCAGCGTCGAGGCCGGGAAGAGATCATGCGGTCAACGTTGCCTGCTGGTCGCGGGGAAAAGGTCCGGCAACGGCCACCACTTCACGGGAGGAAGATTGTCATGCACATCGACAGAAGAGAATTTTTACGAGGGGCTGCGGGGACAGGTTGTGTCCTGGCCCTGGAGTTGAGTTTCTTTCGCTTCATCGGTGGGGGGGAAGTCTATGCCGCCGAGGTCGAGCGTCTGGTGCGTTCCACCTGTTCGCCGAACTGCACCGGGGCCTGCGGCTTCAAGGCCCGGGTCACGAACGGCCGGATCAGCACCCTGATCCAGGCCGCCGATTATCCCGAAGATTCCTACAACCCGCGCGGCTGTCTGCGCGGTCTGTCGATGACCGACCTGATATATGGCCGGGACCGGCTCAAGTATCCGTTGATCCGCACCGGCGAGCGCGGCAGCGGCGAGTTCCGGCGGGCTTCCTGGGACGAGGCCCTCGACTACGCGGCCGGCAGATTGAAAGAGATTACCGGAAAATATGGCCCGGAGGCGATCGGCGCCACCATCCAGGTTCCCGGCACCGGTTATGTCCAGAAGGGGGCGCTGGTGGCCCTGGCCGGCCTGGCCCGCTGGACCATGCACCACGGCTACGACCAGAACGGCGATCTGCCGATGTTCTGGCCGATGACCTTCGGGGTCCAGAGCGAGGAACTGGAGTCGCTGGAATGGATCAACGCCCGCACCACGATGATCTTCGGCTCCAACGTCATCCAGACCCGGCTGCCCGATGCCCATCACCTGCTCGAGGCCAAGCGCCGGGGCCGGGTGGTGGTCGTCGATCCCGATTTCTGCAGCACCGCCGCCAAGGCCGACGAATGGCTGCCGATCAAGGCCGACACCGACGCCGCCCTGGCGCTCGGCATGGCACGAATCATCATCGAGCGCAAACTCTACGATGCGGAATTTCTCCGCGACTTCACCGACTTTCCCATCCTGGTCCGCCAGGACAACGGCAAGCGGCTGCTGGCCGGCGAGGTCGCTGACCTGGCAATGGAGGCTTCAACCAGGAACGTTCCCGAATACCGCCGGCTCTTCGTGATCAGCAGCGGCGGCGTTCTGCGCATCCTTGATCCCGAGAACCTGGCGGCGACCGGGGCCGAGCTCGAGGGTGAGTTTGAGGTGAGACTGGCAGACGGCAGCTCCGTCAAGGTTCATACGGTTCTCACCGCCCTCAAAAAAGTGCTGGCCGACTACGATCTCGACACGGTGGCGACGATCACCGGACTGGAGGCCGGGCAGATCGAACGGGTCGCCGTCGACGCCGCGACCAACACCCCGATCCATATCATCTACGGGGCCAGTAACTACCAGTGGTACAACGGCGATCTCAAGGGCCGGGCCCTTTCCTTACTGCCGGTGCTGACCGGCAGCATCGGCAAGAGCGGGGCCGGGATCTCGACCTACGCCGGCCAGTACCGTATCCGCTTCGACCTCAAGAGCTGGTGGTTCCCGGAAGGATCGCAGCTCAACTGGGTGGCCTACCTCCATTTCCTCCAGGGCAAGGGGCCGAACTATCCGCAGCACGGCATCAAGGCGATGGTCGGGGCCTGGGGCAACCCCTTCGACCAGCACAACATGAGCAATATCCTCAAGGATCGGGCGGCCTCCGGCGAGCTGGAGTTCATCATGACGACCGATTTCCAGATGACCACCAGCTGCCTGTGGTCCGATGTGGTCTTCCCCGCCCCGTCGTGGTACGAAAAACACGATCTCACCGCCACCATCCTCCACCCCTACCTGCAGCTGCAGCAGCCGGCGATCAAACCGCTGTTCGAGAGCCGGTCGGAACTGTGGATCTTCCGTGAACTGGCCAAACGCCTCAATCCGGAGTTTGAACAGCACTTCTTTCCGGAACTCGACGACAACGAGGCGGCGCTCGAGGTCATCGAGATGCTGCTGGCGAACGGCGGCATGGAAACCGCAGGCATAACCCTGGCGATGCTCCAGAAGGGACCGGTGCGGCTGCATTCGCCGGCCCCGGGCGACCGTCAGGTGCCGTTCTACGAACAGGTTGCCCACCGCAAACCCTTTCCGCCGTTGAGTTATCCGGCCCCGATCAAGGCCACCGGCCAGTTTCTGCGCAGCGGCCGGATCGAGTTCTACAAGGATGAGGACCTGTTCATCACCGAGGGCGAGCAGTTGCCGGTGCACAAGGAAACCTATGCCGACACCGAATACAAGGTCAACCCGCAGAACCGTGGCAGATACACCCTGCGCTTCGTTACCAAGAACTCCCTGTACCGGGTTCATTCCACCCACTCCAACAACAGCATCCTCCTCGAGCTGCAGGACAACAAGGCCAAGGTCTTTCTCAACCCCGCCGAGGCCGCGGCCCGCGGCATCGTCAGCGGCGACCTGGTGCAGATCCACAACGATCGCGGCAGGACCAGGGCCTATGCCGTCCTCGATCCCGGCTGCAGCGCCGGCACGGCGATCTTCGAGGAGGGCTGGTGGTCCCGCTATCTGGGCGGGGAAGGGTACAATTCACTGACCTTCCCGTGGATCAAGCCGCTGCATGAAATCTATTTCGTCCCCGGCATGTGGTCACCGACCACGGTATGGAACGAGTGCCTGGTGGACGTGAGGAGGATGAGCGCATGAAAATGGGAATGGTCATCGATCTGGAAAAGTGTATCGGCTGCCGCTCGTGCATGGTGGCCTGCAAGCAGCACAACGCCCAGCCGCCGCAGACCTGGTGGAACCGGGTCTTCACCCCCGGCAGCCACCGCCACCTGACGCCGCCGGCGAAGGGGGTCGAGTTTTTCCTGCCGGTGCACTGTCAGCACTGCGAGAACGCCCCCTGCGAAAAGGTCTGCCCGGTCGGGGCCACCTACCACGCCGAAGACGGGGCGGTGCTGATCGACTACGAGCGCTGCATCGGCTGCCGTTACTGCATGTCGGCCTGTCCCTACGGCGTCCGCCAGTTCAACTGGGAAGATCCGGCCAAGGCCCACCAGCGCTCGGAATACCAGGAACAGTACCATTACGGCTACCCTGAGGACCACCGTCACGAAGGCCGCCTGGTCTACATGCCGCTGCGGCCGAAGGGTATCGTCGAAAAGTGCACCTTCTGCGCCCAGTACCGCGACAAGGGCGAACTGCCGGCCTGTGTCCGCGGTTGTCCCGGTAAGGCCCGGTTCGTCGGCGATCTCGATGATCCCGCCAGCGAAGTCAGCACGATGATGAAGGGCCGCAACGCCTTTACCCTGCTGCCGGAAAAGGGCACCAAACCAACCGTCTTCTACCTGCCGCCCAAGGCCAAGGAGGTGTGACCATGTCTGTGAAAATGCGAATTGGCCTGCTGTTCAGCGGCGCCCTCTTTCTCGTCGCCATCGCGGCCTGGATCTATCAGCTGCAGGAGGGCCTGATCCTCACCAACCTGCAGAACTCCTACAGCTGGGGGCTGTATATTTCCGGCCTGGCCTTCTTTGTCGGCAATGCCGCCGGCGGCCTGGTCCTGACCTCGTCGATCTACCTGTTCGGGGTGAAGAAGCTCAAGCCGCTGGCCAAGCTTGGCGCCCTGACCGCCTTCGCCAATGTCACCGCGGCGATGCTGATCGTCCTGCCGGACATCGGCAAGCCGATCCGGCTGTACAATATGCTTCTCCATCCCAACTGGATGTCGCCGCTAGTCTGGGACGTCATCGTCCTCAACCTCTATGCTCTGGCCTCGGCACTCTACCTCTATATCCTGTTGCTGCCGGAACTGACCGGTCGGCTGGCCTGGCTGGCGATCAAGGTCGACGACCCCCAGGCTTTCTCCGAACGCTGGGCCAAACGGTTCGCGCCGGTGGCCCTGGTGTTCGCCATCGGCATCCATGTCGTCACTTCCTGGATCTTCTCCACCCAGGGCGCCAGAGACTGGTGGTTTTCGCCGGTGATGGCCCCGGACTTCGTCTCGGTCGCCATCGCGGTCGGCACGACCGTCGTCCTGCTGGCCGCGGCCCTGGCCTACGGCACCGGCGACAGCTACCAGGAGGCCTATCGCACCCTCGGCCTGATCATCTTCATGGCGACCTGCGTCCATATCTTCCTGATGGCCAACGACCTGGTCATCCATGCCTGGTACGGCAATACCGAGGCCCATCGGATCATGGAGATCGCCTGGGGCAATTTCGGTCTCGCCCATCTCTTCGAGGTCGCCGCCCCCCTGTTTGGCGCCTGGTTGCTGATGCGGCCGCAGGTCCTGAGTTCGCTGCCGCGACTGCTGCTGAGTTCGGGTCTGCTGATCGCGGGTGTATTCGTGCATCGGTTCCTGATCATGCCGGCAGCCTACAACAATATCCCGATGACGATGACCCCGTTCGGCCTGCCGGACAGCCACTGGTCTCTGCCCATTGCCTCCGGCCGGTTCCTGCCGGGAATGAGCACCTTCATCGATCAGTATGGATACTTTCCCTCGCTGGTTGAAATCGTCATCCTCCTCGGCATCATGGCCTATGCGGTCTTCCTGATCCTGCTGGCGATCGCCCGGCTGCCGATTCTCTCCAAGGAGCGGATATGAGAGCCAACCCGTCAACGATTGCCGCCGATCTCCGCTGCCTGTCGCTGCTGTTCAGCTACCCCGACGCCGGCTGGGCATTGCAGCCGGCGCCGGCGGCCAGCGGCGTCCGGGCCGCGGCGCTGCTGGCCCGGATGCGCGCCGTCGATTCGATCGTCCTGCAGAGCGAATATGTTCGTCTCTATATCAACGCCATGCCGACTCTGCCCTGCCCACCTTATGGCTCGGTGCACCTCGAGGGCTCGGTCATGGGCCGGACGACGGTGGAAGTCGCCGCCTGTTATCGCAAGTACGGTCTGGTCTGCGAGGAGGCGGCCGATCATATCGCCGTCGAGTGTGAATTTCTCGCCCTGCTCCACCGCTGCGCCGACCGTGATGCCGAGACCGCAGCGGACTGCCGCCTCCTCGCTGATCACCTGCAGAGCTGGGCCGACACCTTCTTCGACCTCGTCGACCGCCATGATACCCTCGGCATCTACCGTGAAGCCGCCGCCTTCGGCCGATCCGTCGTCGCCGCCGCCGGCGGTGGGGCGGACCGATTCGAGACGGCGGACCCTTCCCTGCAATGACGGTGATATCGGCATTGATCTCCTCCATCGCCGCTTTGATCCCCGGCGGCGGTTCCCCTCAGGGCGGTCCACTGTTGCAAGCGGCAGCACGGCTGCCCGGCCTCCACGGGGTTGTTCCCTTCCGAATACCATCCGCCCGGAACGCAGGTCGATGAGTTTTATGGATTGACTTGTGGCGCCTCTTTTTTATACACTGGAGGCGGAACATGAATGGCTCATTTGTCGTGCACTCTTCTGAAATCGAAGAAAGAAAGGGATTGCCTTTGTCGGGCGGGATGAGTGCGGAACCATCTTTGAAAGGAGGGAGGGATGCGTCTGAGAAATGATGATCCGGGTCGAGGGGGGAAGAGGTCAATCGTGCTCCCGGTTCTCGCCGGGGTCGTGCTGACCGTCGGGGCGGCCATTGGTATGACCACGACCGACCAGGCAATGTTTTGCGGCAGTTGCCACTCTATGGATGAAGCCGAACTGACGCACAAGCAGTCGGTTCATGCGGCGCTGGCGTGCAACGAGTGCCATGCGCCGCACAACCTGATGGCCAAGCTGCCGTTCAAGGCCAAGGAAGGGGCGCGTGATGCCTTCGCCACGGTCACCAGCTCCATTCCCGATCTCATCCATCCGGGGAAGGAGACATTGGGGGTGGTCCAGGCCAACTGCCAGCGCTGCCACAGCGCCACGACCGCCACGGTCGTGATGCAGAGCAAGCAGTACTGCACCGATTGCCACCGTCATGTCCCCCATTCCCCCAAACTGCCCATTGCCATGAGGAGTGCCGCCGATGCGTAACCAACGAACTATGACCGCGATTGTGACGATGAGTCTTGCCCTTGTCCTTGCCCTGGCCGGCTGTTCCAGTGAACCGGCGGAGCCGCAGACCCCGCAGTTCAAGACCAAGCTGGCCACCGACGAGATCCGCAACTCCGCCTTCAAGGCCGAGTTCCCGCTGCACTACGAGACGTACGAGCGTAACAACGAATCGGAGATCATGACCGAGTATGGCGGTTCCGTGCCTTACAACAAGCATGACAATGTCAATCCGCTGCCGGAAGGATACAAACATGCCCAGCCCTACCTGAAGAATCTCTGGCTCGGCTACCCGTTCAGCTACGAGTATCGGGCGGCACGCGGTCACACCCACGCGATGAAGGATATCCTCAACATCGACCGGCTCAACCGTTATGGCGAGAAGGCCGGGCTGCCGGCGACCTGCTGGAACTGCAAGACGGCGAAGATGAACGTGTGGCTCAAGGCCGAAGGCGATGGCTTCTGGGCCAAGGACTTCAACCAGTTTCGCGATCAGGTCGACCTGGCCGATGATACGATCGGCTGTGCCAACTGCCATGATCCGTCGAACATGGAGCTGCGCCTCTACTCGGTGCCGCTGCAGGATTACCTGAAGGCCTCCGGCAAGGACTTCAAGACCCTGCCGCGCAACGACCAGCGGGCCCTGGTCTGCGGCCAGTGCCATGTCGAGTACTATTTTCAGGACAAGAGCTTCGGCCCGGCCAAGAAGCCGGTCTTCCCCTGGACCGAGGGCATGGACCCGGAGCAGGTCTACACCTACTACAAGACCAAGGGCGACACGACGATTCCCGGTTTCGAGGGCAATTTCGTCGATTGGGTCCATCCGGTGTCGCAGACCCCGATGCTCAAGGCCCAGCATCCCGAATACGAGACGTGGCAGAACGGCATCCATGGTGCCGCCGGCGTCACCTGCGCCGACTGCCACATGAGTTACACCCGACTGGACGGCAAGAAAAAGATGTCCAACCATCATTGGACCTCGCCGCTGAAGGACCCGGAGCTGAGGGCCTGCCGGCAGTGTCACACCGACAAGTCGCCTGACTATCTGCGGGAGCGGGTGCTGTTCACCCAGGACAAGGTGTGGGAGCAGCTGCTGATCGCCCAGGAGATCTCGGTCAAGGCCCACGAGGCGATCCGGCTGGCCGCCGAGTTTGCCGGGGATAAACCGGCCAATTACGACCAGCTGATGATCGACGCCCGGGAGATGTGCCGCAAGGGCCAGTTTTTCTGGGATCTGATCTCGGCTGAGAACTCCGTCGGCTTCCACAACCCGACCAAGGCCCTCAACACCCTGGCCCAGTCCCAGCGTTACAGCCAGCAGGCGGTCGACATTGCCGTCGAGGCGGCAGCGTTCACCACCGGTCAGGCCCTGGCCGGCGACATCAAGAAGATTGTGCCGCCGATCATGAAGCACAGCCGCGAGCTGCAGATGGACCCAGCGCATCTGGCCAGCCATCCCTGGTTCAAGTACCTGCCGCTGCTGCCCAAGGCCGAGAAGGTGTGGGATGAGAACCGGCGCCTGGTGCCGGCGGCCGCATCCAACTGACGGCAGTCATTGCCGGGCCTCTACCGGAGTCCTGTTCTGACAGGACTCCGGTGCAGCAGTATCAGCCACACTCCAGGAAGGCGGAATGAAGGGAACTTGCTGTCCGCCTGTCTTTTCGCAGCGGGGCGCCGTGATGGCGGTTGCCCCGCTTGTCGCTGTTTGCCGGGGTTGCGGCGGGGAAGTCAAGGAGAGTGATGAAGGTTCACGTCGTACAGCATGTCCCATTTGAGGGGCTCGGCAGTATCGAACGGTGGCTGGCTGATCGCCGGGCCGAGGTCTCCCATACCAGATTCTATGCGTCGCCGGTCCTGCCTGAGATCGCCGGCATCGATCTGGTGATCGTCCTCGGCGGGCCGATGGGGGTTGATGACGAGGGGAGCTGCCCCTGGCTGGCGGCGGAGAAACGGTTTGTCGGCGACTGTATTGATCGCGGACTGGCGGTTCTCGGCATCTGCCTCGGGGCCCAGATCATCGCCGCGGTCCTCGGGGCCCGGGTGTATGCCAACCCGGTAAGGGAAATAGGCTGGTGGCCGCTGCACCTGCTGCCCGCCGCTGCCGACAGCCCGCTTTTTCGGGACTTTCCCGCTGAGGTCGAGGTCTTCCACTGGCATGGCGACACCTTCGAGCTGCCGCCGGGGGCCGACCATATCGCCCGCAGCGCCGCCTGCGCCCATCAGGCCTTTGTCTACCGGGAGCGGGTCGTCGGTCTGCAGTTCCATCTCGAGACGACCGGCGACAGCGCCCGGCAGTTGATCTCGAGGTGCGGCGGCGAGATCGTGCCGGGACCGTGTATCCAGAGCGCCGCGGCCATGACCGCCGATCCCTGGCGCTTCGCCCGGATCAACGGCCTCATGTATGGCCTCCTCGACAATATCGCCTCTGGGATAGGGGCAAGAACCGAATCCGATCTTCCGGTGCGCTAGGCCCCGGACAACCATTCCAGTGGCCCTGCCGTCAGTCATTGCAGGCGGCGGGATGGCTGGGGAATGAAGACATTCAAACACGTAAATGAACCAAGGGAGGTGTCCGATGTTTTGCTTTCAATGTCAGGAAACGGCCAAGAACACCGGCTGCACGATCAAGGGGGTGTGCGGTAAACCGGAGGAAACCGCCAACCTGCAGGACATGCTGCTCTTCGTCCTGCGCGGCATGGCAGTCTACGGCGACGGGCTGCGGCAGCTCGGTCAACCCGATCACAGCCACGATGAATTTGTGCTGAAAGGGCTGTTCGCCACCATTACCAACGCCAATTGGGCCGACAGCCGGTTCGTGGCGATGATAGAGGACGGACTCAAGCGGCGCGACGGCCTGCGGGCCGCCTTTCTCGCTGCCTTCAAGGCGAAAAACGGCCAGGATTTCAATGATGCTCTTCCCGATGAGGCGACCTGGACCGGCGCTGCCGCCGATTTCGCCGCCAAGGCCGGAACGGTCGGTGTCCAGCGCACCGCCAACGAGGATGTGCGCTCGCTGAGGGAGATGCTGATCATCGGCCTCAAGGGCATTGCCGCCTATGCCGAGCATGCGGCGGTACTGGGTTACCGCAGGGATGAGATCGGTGATTTCATGTACGAGGCGATGGCCTCGGTGACGAAGGAGCTGCCGGTTGACGAGATGATCGCCCTGGTGCTGAAGGCCGGCCAGACCTCGGTGACGACGATGGCCCTGCTCGACGAGGCCAACACCTCGACCTACGGGCATCCGGAGATCACCGAAGTCAATATCGGAGTGCGGGGCAATCCCGGCATCCTGATCAGCGGCCACGACCTCAAGGACATGGAAGAGTTGCTCCGCCAGACCGAGGGCACCGGGGTCGATGTTTACACCCATGGCGAGATGCTGCCGGCCAACTACTATCCGGCGTTCAAGAAATATCCGCACTTCGTCGGCAATTACGGCGGCTCGTGGTGGCACCAGCTGGACGAGTTCGAGTCGTTCAACGGTCCGGTGCTGCTGACCACCAACTGCCTGGTGCCGCTGCGCAAGAGCAGTACCTACCTCGACCGGCTGTATACCACCGGCGTGGTCGGCTACGACGGCTCGAAGTATATTGCCGACAGGCCGGCCGGCGGCGCCAAGGACTTTTCGGCGCTGATCACCCAGGCCAAGGGCTGCAAACCGCCGACCGAGCTCGAGAAGGGCGCCATCGTCGGCGGCTTCGCCCACAACCAGGTGCTGGCCCTGGCCGACAAGGTGGTGGAGGCGGTCAAGTCCGGGGCGATCAAGCGCTTCGTCGTCATGGCCGGCTGTGACGGCCGCCACAACTCCCGCCAGTATTTTACCGATGTCGCCGCCAACCTGCCGCAGGACACGGTCATCCTCACCGCCGGTTGCGCCAAGTTCCGCTACAACAAGCTCCAGCTCGGCGACATCGGCGGCATCCCGCGGGTACTCGACGCCGGCCAGTGCAACGACTCCTATTCGCTGGCGGTCATCGCCCTGAAACTGAAGGAGGTCTTCGGCCTCGACGACATCAACAAGCTGCCGTTGTCGTTTGATATCGCCTGGTATGAGCAGAAGGCGGTGGCGGTGCTGCTGGCCCTTCTCTATCTCGGCTTCAAGGGGATGCGCCTCGGTCCGACCCTGCCCGGGTTTCTGTCGCCGGGGGTGGCCAAAGTGCTGGTGGAAAACTTCGACATCAAACCGATCGGCACGGTGGAGGAGGATATCGCGGCGATGATGGCCGGTCGCTAGGTCCCCGATCCCTCTCCCTGTCGCCGGAGGCGGGGTAATGGCGGCTGCCGGCTGAAGACCCGGCAGCCGTCGCCGGCGCCGCTTCAATTCTGCAGGATTGATTTCCGGGGCGGTTGCGGGATTGGACTGCCGGCAAGGCAAAAAACTCTAACGGAGAAATACCATGGCGAAAAAAGTCATCATCGATGCCGAAGAGTGTATCGGCTGCCAGACCTGCGTCGAACTGTGTCCCGAGGTGTTCAGCTTCAATGACGAGACGGAAAAGGCCGAGGTGCGCGAGACAATGACCGGTTCCGAATCGTGCATCGACGAGGCGGTCGATTCGTGCCCGGTCAGCTGCATCACGACCGAGTGAGGTTGTCGTCCTTCATGCCGGAAATGTCGATATTTCCGGCAACCAGGGCCGGGCTGGGGGGCGAGCCTGAGGAGATCGGTGACGCAGTCCACACGATCCGTGGTCTCGCCAACGGCTATGCCCTGCCGGCCGACGCCTGCAACACCTTCATGCTGACCTGTTGCAAACTTCAGGAGGTCGAGGAAGATCTCCATCACCACGTCCACCTCGAAAACAACATACTTTTCCCCAAGGCGGCGCGGCTGTAGGCTCTGCCGACAGCTCTGCCGTACGCCGGACCTCTGCTTGGACCGCGCTGCCGCTCATCCCTGCCGCAGCGCCCCGAAGGCCTCGCGCTGGGCCTGGACCTCCGGGTCGGCGAGGTAGTCGTCGTAGGGCATCATCTTGTCGACGATCCCGCCGGGGAGGATCTCGATGATCCGGTTGGCGACGGTCTGGACCAGGGTGTGGTCGTGGGAGGAGAACAGGATGATCTCGCTGAAGTTCTGCAGCCCCTGGTTGAGGGCGGTGATCGATTCGAGGTCGAGGTGGTTGGTCGGTTCGTCGAGGATCAGGGCGTTGGCGTCGCTCAGCATCATCTTCGCCAGCAGGCAGCGGACCCGTTCGCCGCCGGACAGCACCGAGGTCTTCTTCAGCGCCTCGTCGCCGGAGAACAGCATCTTGCCGAGGAAACCGCGGGCGAAGCTCTCGCCCTCGGTCACCGGGGTGTACTGGCGCAGCCAGTCGACCAGGGTCAGGTCGCTGGTGAAAAAGGCGCTGTTCTCCTTCGGGAAGTAGGCGGTGCTCATCGTCTGGCCCCAGCGGAGGGTGCCGGCATCCGGCGCGTCCTTCCCGGCCAGGATCTGGAACAGGGCGGTGATCGCCGGGGCGCCCGTGCCGACGAAGGCGATCTTCTCGCCGCGGTTGACGGTCAGGGTGAAGTTGTGCAGCAGCTGCACCCCCTCGATGCTCTTGTCGATCCCGTCGACCTCGAGGATCACGTCGCCGCAGGGACGGCCGGGCTTGAACAGGATGAAGGGGTACTTGCGCGACGAGGCCGGCAGGTCGTCGAGTTCGAGCTTGTCGAGCAGCTTCTTGCGGGCCGTGGCCTGACGGGCCTTGGAGGCGTTGGAGGAGAAGCGCTGGATAAACTCCTTGAGGTCCTTCGCCTTGGCCTCGGCCTTCTTGTTGGCGTCCTGGCGCTGCTGCTGGGCGAGCTGGCTGGCCTGGTACCAGAAGTCGTAGTTGCCGACGTAGATCTGGATCCGGCCGAAGTCGATATCGGCCATGTGGGTGCAGACCTGGTTGAGGAAATGACGGTCGTGCGAGACGATGATGACGGTGTTGGCGAAGCGTTCGAGAAAGCCCTCGAGCCAGGCGATCGAGCGGACATCGAGGTTGTTGGTCGGCTCGTCGAGCAGCAGGATGTCGGGATTGCCGAACAGGGCCTGGGCCAGCAGCACCCGGACCTTGTCGCCGCCGTCGAGTTCCTTCATCTTCCGCTCCCGCAGTTCCTCATGGATGCCGAGGCCGCTGAGCAGCACCGCCGCCTCCGACTCGGCCTCGTAGCCGTTCATCTCGGCGAATTCGGCCTCCAGGTCGCCGCTTCTGATGCCGTCGGCCTCGGTAAATTCGCTCTTGGCGTAAAGGGCCTCGCGTTCGGCCATCAGCTCGCACAGGCGGGGATGGCCCATCAGCACGGTACGGGCGACGGTCTGGTCGTCGAAGGCGAACTGGTCCTGGTTGAGATAGGCGATGCGCAGGCCGGAGCCGACGAAGATCTCTCCCTTATCCGGCTCGCGCATGCCGGCCAGGATTTTGAGAAAGGTCGACTTGCCGGCGCCGTTGGCGCCAATCAGGCCGTAGCAGTTGCCGGGGGTGAACTTGATGTTGACGTCCTTGAAGATGACGCGTTTGCCGTAGGCCAGGGCGATGTTGGAGGCGTGGATCATTGGGTTTCCATGGGGTAGTTCCGCCGGCCCGATGCGGGGAGGGCGGAGTGGGGTTTGACCGGCGACCGGCCGGTTTCAGTGGGTGGCGTCGGTCTGCCGGGATGTGCGCAGGTAGTCGTCGTAGTGGCCGTCGTAGATCCGCATCGCGCCGTGGTCGATCTCGAACACCCGGTTTATCAGATGGCGGAGGAAGTGGCGATCGTGGCTGACCAGGATCACCGTGCCGTCGTACTTTTGCAGGGCCTCGAGCAGGACCTCGCGCGACTGGATGTCGAGGTGGTTGGTCGGCTCGTCGAGCACCAGCAGGTTGAGCGGCTGGATCAGCAGGCGGGCCAGGGCCACCCGGCTTTTCTCGCCGCCGGAGAGCTGGCCGACCCGCTTGTCGATGTCGTCGCCGCGGAACAGGAAGGCGGCACAGAGGTTGCGGAGGACGCCGATGTTCTCGAGCGGCGCCGCTTCCTGAATCGCCTCGAACACCGTCTGCCGGGGGTGGAGGCCGTCCATCGCATGCTGGCTGAAATAGCCGCCGGCGACACCGGCGCCGAGGCTGAGATGGCCGCTCGTCGGCTCGGTGATGCCGCTGATGATCTTGAGCAGGGTCGACTTGCCGGCGCCGTTGACCCCGACGACGGCGATCTTCTGCTGCCGCCGGATCGTGCCGGTGAGGCCGCTGAACACCGGCTTTTCGCCGCCGTCCGGCAGCCGCCAGACCTTGCCGAGTTCATGCAGGTGCAGCACGTCATCGCCGCTGCGGGGTGGGGTCGGGAATTCGAAGCGGATGCTCCGCTGCTCCGGCGGCACCTCGATCCGTTCGATTTTCTCCAGCTTCTTGACCCGCGACTGGACCTGGGCGGCGTGGGAGGCGCGGGCGGCGAAGCGGGCGATGAACTCCTCCTCCTTGGCCAGCATCTCCTGCTGCCGGCGGTAGCTGGCCAACAGCTGGTTGCGGCGGATCTCCCGTTCCTGCAGATAGAAATCGTAGTTGCCGCTGTAGGTGGTGATCCCGCGGTTGGCGACCTCGATGATCCGGGTGACGATGCGGTTCATGAAGTCGCGGTCGTGGCAGGTCATCAGCAGAGCGCCCTTGAAATCGCTCGCCAGCCATTCCTCGAGCCAGACGATCGATTCGAGGTCGAGATGGTTGGTCGGCTCGTCGAGCAGCAGCACGTCGGGGTTGATCGTCAGGATCCGGGCCAGGGCAATGCGCATCTTCCAGCCGCCGGAGAAGTGCTCCACCGGCCGGGCGAAATCGTCCGGGGCGAAACCGAGGCCGGACAGCACCGCCTTGGCCCGGGCGTCGAGGTCGTAGCCGCCGCGGTGCTCGAAGACCTCGACGATGTCACCGTAGCGGGCCAGCAGGTCGGCCATTTCGGCGTCGCACATAGGCTCGGCCATCTGCGCCTCCATCACCCGCATCTGTTCACCCATCGCCACGATCTCGCCGGCGGCCGACATGACTTCGGCCAGCACCGAACGGCCGGCCATCTCGCCGACATCCTGTGAAAAATAACCGATCACGGTCCTTTTGGCGCAGCTGATCTCACCGCGGTCGGCCTCCTCCTCGCCGACGATCAGGCGGAAGATCGTGGTCTTGCCGGCGCCGTTGGGGCCGACTAGACCGGTGCGGCTGCCCGGCAGGATCTGCAGGCTGGCGTCCTGGAACAGGACCTGGGTCCCGTGCTGTTTGCTGATGCTGGTGAGGTGGATCATGGCGTGGTTGCGGCGAAAAAATCAGCAATATACTACATCGGGGGAGGCGGCGCAAGCCCGATGTCGCCGGTCTTCAGAAGGGCGCCGGCGATGCGAAGGCCAGCGGGGTGCCGCTGACCGGATGGGAAAGGGCGAGGAAGGAGGCGTGGAGCAGCATCCTCTCTTCCCCGTCGCCCCGGCCGTAGAGCCGGTCGCCGACGATGGGGATGCCGAGGCCGAGCCGGTGGGCGGCATGGACCCGGAGCTGGTGGGTGCGGCCGGTGAGGGGGGTGAATTCGACCCGGGTCCGGTTGCCCTCGAGCGCGAGACGGCGCCAGGTGGTGATGCCCATTTTGCCGGCGATCGGGTCATGGATCTGATAGGGGCGGTTGGCGGGGTCGAGCCGGAAGGGCAGGCGGATCTCGCCTTCCCTCGCCGCGACGATGCCGTCGAGGATGGCGGTGTAGCGTTTCCGCACTTGGCGGGTCTCGAACTGGCGGCTGAGACGGCGGTGGGCCTCGGCGGTAATGGCGAGAATCATCAGGCCGGAGGTGGCCATGTCGAGCCGATGCACCGCCGGCTGGGCGATCATCGCCGGCGCCAGAGGTCGGAGCCGGGCGACCACGCAGTCCTGCTTGTCGGGGCCGCGGCCGGGGACGGCGAGCAGGCCGGCCGGCTTACCCACCACCAGCAGCACCGCATCCCGATAGATGATGACGGGGTCAGGCAGCGGGACCGGCATGACGGGCCTCCAGGCCGCAGAGCAGAAAGCCGAGGATCGGCGCACATTTTTCTTCGCACGAGGGGTAGAACCGGCCCTCCTCCCTGGTCCCGGAGCGGTTGCTCCGGCCCCAGAAGAATTCGGCGAGGCCGAGCGGTGCCAGGTTGGAGCGGGCGGCGAGGCCGAGCAGCTTCGGGGCGCAGCAGTCGCCGGTGCCGGTGGGGATGGCGTGGCCGCCGCAGGCGGCGAACAGCGAGGCCTCGCGGCCGTGGAAGTTGGTCAGGCGATAGAGGCCATGGATCCGCCGCATCAGATCCTGCGACAGCTGGCGGCGGCGGCGCCGCAGGGTCCTCCGCAGGTCCGGGTCGTCGATGTGCGCCAGCTCGGCCCCCAACTCCTTGATTTCCCGTTCGACTTCGGCGCTGATCGCCGCCAGCTGCCGGCTGTCGAACAGCGGCGGGGCCCAGCCGTCGATCTCCCAGAGGCCGTTGTACTGGCCGGAAAATGCCCGCAGGATCCGGGTCGAGCCGTCCGGAGCCAGGCATTCCAGGACGCCGAACATCTTGCCCCGGGCCTCGCCGTAGAGCCAGTCGGTCGACAGCCGGCGATCGGGGGCCGTGGCGGCACCGTCGAGATCGAGGGAGCGGCGGGTCCTGAGCAGCTCCATCAGCTGAAGGCCGTGCCTCAGGGCGCCGTTGACATGGAGACGGTGCTCCCGGCCGCAGGCCCGGCAGAAACCGCGGCAGGCGATCGTCTGGTCGTCGGGTCGGCGGGTGGCGCAGGGAGAATTTGATTTCTGTCCGGACGGGTCATTTTGACCGGTGAGGTCGGGGGTACGGATAATCATGAGCGATTTTTTACCCGATCGGCTAAAAAGAAGAAACAACGACGTGACGACAGCCCACCGGCAGGAGGCGAGGATATCCCCGACCCATGAACAAATCGACCAAAAAAAAATCGCACCTTTTTCATCAACTGGAACCCGAACTGGTGCTCGGACTGGTGGAAGAGGAGCTCGGCCTGCCGCTGACCAACCTGTTCCGGCCGATGACCAGTTATATCAACAAGGTCTATGAGCTCGAACGGCGGCGGGGCGGGGGCCTGATCATCAAATTCTACCGGCCCGGACGGTGGACCGACAAGGCGTTGCTCGACGAGCACGCCTTCCTCCATGAACTCGTCGAGCGGGAGATTCCGGTGGTGCCGCCGTTGAAGCTCAAGTCGGGGGCGACGCTGGGAACCGCCAAAGGGCTGCGCTATGCCATCTTCGTCAAGCGCGGCGGGCGGAGCCACGACGAGTACAGCGACGACCAGTGGCTCGAGATCGGCCGTCTGCTCGGCCGTATCCACAGTGTCGGGGAGGTGCGGAGCGCCCGCCACCGGGTGGTCATGGCCCCCGATCACTCCACTGCCCGACACCTGCGGACCCTGCTTCATGGCGATATCCTCCCCGACGACCTGAAACAGAGCCTGCAGGAGATCTGCACCGCGATCCTCGACGAGATCCGCCCGCTCTTCGTCGGCAGCGAGCGGATCCGGATCCATGGCGACTGCCACTTCGCCAATCTGCTGCAGCGGCCCGGCGAACCGCTGTACCTGATCGACTTCGACGACATGGCGATGGGGCCGCCGGTCCAGGACCTGTGGATGCTGCTGCCGGGCCGATTGGCCGATTCGCTGGCCGAGGTCGACCTCTTCCTCCAGGGCTACGAAACCTTCCGCCGCTTCGACCGGCGCAGCCTCAGGCTCATCGAGCCGCTGCGGGCGATGCGCTATATCCATTACATGGCCTGGTGCGCGCACCAGGTCTGCGATGACGGCAACACCCGGGCCATCGATGACTTCGGTTCGGTCGAATACTGGCAGCGGGAGATCAAGGACTTGCATGACCAGCTGGAGGAGATCCGGCGCGTCCCGTCTGCAGGGGGCAACCTCCTCTGAGTCGGCCTTTTCTGCCTGGTGGCCTTAACTCCAGGGAAAAACGGGAAAGAGACGCTGCAGCAGACTGCGGCTTTCGTTCCTCGCCACCTTCAGCATGGTACGGAAATCGAGGTCGAACCTTGCCTCCAGTTCCAGCCACTCCTCCCGGCTGCGGATGAAGCGGTCCCAGGGCACCGGTTGCCGGAAGGCAAGGATGACGGCATTGTCGCGGTCCGGAACCGACACGAAGATGTGGCCGTCCAGGTACGCAGCGATGCTCTGTCTGATCGTGCCGAGGAGGTGGTCGTCACCGCTCCACAGGTTGCAGCTCAGCATGCCCTGGTCTGCCAGCATCGTCGAACACCGCCTGAAAAAAGGGGATGAATAGATGTTTTCCGCCATTCCCTCGTGATCGAAGGCATCCACCAGAATCAGGTCGTAGTGTCGGCCGGCGGCGGCCTCCTCGAGGAAGGCGAGGCCATCGGCGCAGTGGATGCGGATGCGATCGTCTTCCGGCAGCATGAAATACTGGCGGGCAAGGGTGATGATCCGGGGCGAACTGTCGACCGCATCGATGACACTTTCCGGGTAGTGGTGGTGGCAGTAGTGGATCAGTGATCCGGCGCCGATGCCGATGATCAGGATGTGCTGCACCGATTCCAGGGCCGGCAGACCGAGCAGCATGTAGCGGGTATAGGAGAGCTGGAGCCGTTCCGGGTGGTTGACAGACATGCAGCTCTGGAGGAAACGGGAGGCGAAGAAGAGAGAGCGGAGGCCGTCGCTGGCGATGATTTCGATCAGATGATCATTCCATTCTTCGCGGTGGAGGAGTTCGCCGTTTGCCGTGTCCATGGGACGGATTCTTTTGGGAAATGAAAATGAATCGTGCTTCCGCCATTATACCCGGATTGACTATCATGTCAAAAAAACAGTGATTTTCTGGGTCAATTGCCTTGACGACGACAGACCCGTTCTGGCATAATTTCAATTTAGACGGGGTTCGTGGCTGTCGCGATCAAACAGGAGGTTGGGGTGGATGCAGCAGCAGGCAGAAAGAAAATCCTGATTATGGACGACGAGGAGATGATCGGCGAGGTTGCCTGTCAGATGCTGACCTTGCTGGGGTACGAGGGCAGGCATGTTTTCGACGGGAAGGAGGCGATCTCGCTCTACAGGCAGCATCTCGAGGCGGGCGACGCCTTCGCGGCGGTCATCATGGACCTGACGATCCCGCGGGGCATGGGCGGCAAAGAGGCCGTGATCGAACTGCTGGCCCTTGATCCGCAGGCCAGGGTCCTGGTCTCAAGCGGCTATTCCAACGATCCCAGCATGACCAACTTCAGCAGGTATGGGTTCTGCGGTCATATCGAAAAACCTTTCGATCTGATGTCCCTCAAGGCAGCGATCGAGGCTGTCCTTTGATTCCCAGCCGGCATCCGACCGGCGATTCCTTCTCCAGACCCGGCTGTCATCACCGCCGGCAACAACGATGAACTGCGCCGGACAGATGCATCAGGCGTCTGCGTGAGTGGCATTTCGACAAAGATCTGGTATGGTGAGCCTCCGTTTTGCGATTCCATTTTCCAGCCGGGGGAGAACGTTCTTGTCAGTTACGCCGATCCGTCTCATCTATTTCGCCACCATCGTCACAATCTGCTCTCTCTACGCCGCTCAGCCCATTCAACCGGTGTTCCAGAGGGAATTCGAGCTCAGCAGCCTTCAGGCGATCCTGTTCACCACCCTGATGATGGCGCCGCTGGGCTGCGCCCCCCTGTTTTACGGCTATCTGCTCGAAGCCTTCTCGGCCAAGCTCCTGGTACGCTGGTCCCTGGCCCTGCTCGGCATCCTCGAATTCATGTTCGCCCTGACCAACGATTACTTCACCCTCCTGTTCCTGCGGGCGGTCCAGGGGCTGATCATCCCGGCCATTCTCACCTCGCTGATGAGCTATATCTCCTACTCCTCGGCGCGGGAGGATGTACAGCATTCCATCGCCATGTATGTCGGGGCGACCATCATGGGCGGCTTCCTCGGCCGCTTTTTCTCCGGTCTGTTCACCGAACTGTTCGGCTGGCGAGTCTTCTTCTTCGTTCTCGGCCTGCTGCTGCTCCTCGCCAGCTATCTCCTGTCCTGCCTCGAGCGTGATGTCAAGATGGCCTACGCCCGCCCCCGGCTCGCCGACATTGCCGGCCTGCTGCGGCAGGGCCAGTTCCTGTGGCTCTATCTCGCGATCTTCTGCCTGTTTTTCGTCTTCTCCGCCCTGATGAACATCCTCCCCTTCGAACTGCGCAAGGTCGGAACCCTGTTCGGCGAGGCCGGGGTCGGCCTGCTGTATCTCGGCTACAGCATGGGCGTCATTGTCTCTTTCAACAGCCGCCGGATCATCCGTCTGTTCGGCAGCGAGACTACCGCCATCAGCGCCGGCATCGTCATCTTCTTCATCGGTACGATGATCTTCATGGTCGAACGCTACAGTGTGATGTTCCTCGCCATGTTCGTCTTCTGTACCGGTTCTTTCCTCGCCCATTCCCTGCTTTCCGGCTTCGTCAATAAAATGGCGCAGGACAACAAGGCGATCGCCAACGGCGTCTATATCTCCTTCTACTATATGGGAGGGACGAT
This sequence comes from Desulfoprunum benzoelyticum, assembly GCF_014201505.1. Classification (GTDB taxonomy): domain Bacteria; phylum Desulfobacterota; class Desulfobulbia; order Desulfobulbales; family Desulfocapsaceae; genus Desulfoprunum; species Desulfoprunum benzoelyticum. Next base: position 45,050 of record NZ_JACHEO010000019.1, read on the forward strand.
GGGGTCGTTTCTGCCGGGTTATTTATTCGAGCGGTTCGGCTGGCAGGTCTTTCTCGCCTCGCTGCTCTGTGTGCTGATCCTGGCCCTGCTGTTCGTCCACCGGCTCCGCCACGCGGTCAAAACCCTGGCCTGAGCGGCAGGGACTGAGGTGGCGGCTAACGTGCCGATTCCTTGATCACCAGCATCTGCTGCCAGCGGCCATGGCGATAGCGGCCGGCCGACAACAGGAAAAGGGCGAAGACGAAGATTAAAACGCACAGCCAGGCGCCGATGATGCCCATGTCGAACGCCAGGATTCCCGCCGACACCGGCAGGATGAGGCAGAGCACGGAGGCGAGCCCGATGCTGACCATGATGAAGCGGGTGTCGCCGGCCCCCCTGAGCACCCCGCTGAATACCATGTACAGGGCGTCGAAGAAGAGGTAAGCGGAGACGATGCGGAGGATAGGCATCGCCGTGGCGAGAACCGCGCCGGCGGCGGCGGGATCGCTGCCGGTGGCGAGGAAGGGGGAGAGGATAGCCCGGGGAAAGAGGATGAACAGCAGGTCGACGACGGCGATATAGACCAGCAGCAGATGGATGCCGCTCCACACCGCCGCCCGGGCCTGCTGCGGCTGCCTGGCGCCTAAGGCCTGGCCGACGAGGACGCTGATGCCCTGGGAGACGCCCATCGACGGCATGAAGGCCAGGGCGTTGATCGACATGACGATGTTGGTGGCGGCCAGTTCGATGGTGCCGATCCGGCCGACCAGGAGGAGGAAGAAGGTGAAGGCAAGGATGTCGATGCTGAACTGCAGCGAACCGGGGACGCCGTAGCGCATCAGGCGGGAGAAGATCTCGCCGCTGAAGGCGCGGTTGCTGAGAACGGCGAAACGGCGGTCGTGCTCGGGGGTGAAGATCAAAAGACTCAGCAGCAGGAAACTGATCGCCCAGGCGCAGACCGTGGCGACCGCCGCTCCGGCGATCCCCATTTCCGGCAGGCCCCAGCGGCCGAAGATCAGGGCGTAATCGAGCGGGATGTTGACGGCCATGCCGAGGAGGGTGCTGAGCATCACCGGGCGGGTCATCCCCCGCCCGGCGAAGAAGGTCGACAGCGTGGCGACGGCGACATGGAGGACGGCGCCGCGGCAGAGGATATCGAAATAGATCCGCTCCAGGGCCTGGACCTCCGGGCTGTGCCCGGCGAGGCGGAACAGGGGCTCGGCGGCGAACAGGGACAGGAGCCAGAAGATAAGGCCGGAGAACAGGGTGAAATAGAGGCCCTGCCACAGCACCCGGCCGATCTGGCGATGGGCGCCGCTGCCGCTGTACTGGGCGATGAAGACCCCGACATAGCTGCCGACCCCGCCGAAGAAGGCCATGAACAGGAAGGCGGTGATGCCGGCCGGGGCAGCGGCGGAGATCGCCTCCAGGCTGTAGTTGGCGAGAAAGGCGCGGTCGGTGAATTCCATCACCGTGGTTGCCGACATGCTCGCCACCAGCGGCAGGCAGACCCGGACGACGTCATGATAGCGGCTGCGACGGCGCCAGTTGCTGATCGTTTGGAGCATGCGGTCGGTCTGGTCTCGGGAAGGGTTGCGGTCGGGATGGGTGGAGGGTCGGAATGTCCTCTTACCCGAAGACCGGGCGTTTGGGTAGCACTTCTTTACTCCTTCGGTCGCCGACGGCGCGATGGGGCTATCGGCGACAATGAAAGAGAGGTGGCGATGGACGACAGACTGCAGTTTACCCTTTCCTCGTTTGGATTCAAATACGGTCCGCCGCTTACGGCGACCCATCTCTGGGACGTCCGTTTTCTCCCCAATCCCTATTGGGTCGAGGAGATGCGGGATTTGACCGGCCTCGATCCCTGCGTTGCCGCCTATGTCCTCGACAATCCGGCCGGCCGCGAGTTTCTCCGGCTGACCCGGCCCCTCCTGGTCTACCTGGTGGAGCAGAACCTTGCCGCCGGCCGGCCCGACATGTGGCTGGCGATCGGCTGTACCGGCGGCCAGCACCGGTCGGTGGCGGTGGTCGAAGCCCTGGGGCGGGATCTGCGCAGCCTGCCGATCGATCTGGCGGTCAGCCACCGTGACTGCCCTCGCAGCGAAGAGCGCCTGGTTCAGGGACGATAATCGTTGTCGTGTCGCTGCGCCTCAGCGGGAGGCGGGGAAATGGACTGCCAGCGCCGCACCCTGTTCCTGCCCTGCTGCTTGGCGTGGTACAGGGCCTGGTCGGCCCGTTCGATCAGCGCATCCAGGGTTTCCCCCTGAAGGTACTGGGCGACCCCGATCGAGATGGTGATGGGAAAGGTTATGGTCGGACTGAGGCCGGTCTGGAAACTGGTACGGATGCGCTCGGCGAAGAGCGCGGCGGCCTGTTCGTCGGTATCGGGCAACAGGATGACGAATTCCTCCCCGCCCCACCGGGCCGGGGTGTCATAGGGACGGCAGCAGGACCGCAGGTGGGCGGCGGTGGCCTTCAGCACCTGATCGCCGACATGATGGCCGTGGGTATCGTTGATGACCTTGAAGTGATCGAGATCGGCGAAGATCAGCGACAGGTCGGTGTTCCTCCTGCTGATGCGGGCCAGTTCGTCGGCAAAAATCCGGATGAAGCTGCGGCGGTTGCTGAGACCGGTCAGGGGATCGTGGGTCGACAGCTGCTGCAACTCGTTGATCAGTGCCGAGACCTGGCGGTCCTTCTCCCTTCTGACGCAGCCCAGGATCCCGAACAGAGTGCCGAACAGCAGCGGATGGATCATGAAGAACCACTGGATCGGCGTCGTCAGGACCGTGGCCAGCGGTGCAGGGATGCTGTGGGAGCCGAGAAAGGCGTAATGCATGCTGATCGTCACCAGGGGAATGGGCAGGCCCCAGAGGATGCCGAACCAGATATAAATATTATGGAGTATATCGTAGCTGAAGGGCAGGCTCGCCGCTGTGCAGAATTCCTTGATCTGTGTCCGGATCGATTGTGGCATGAGGCGTCCTGGGGCATCGGGATGGCCGGAATCTGCGTTTGCCGTCGGTGAACGGATGGGCTGAAGCGATCGGCATGGTATCCACAGTTGTTGAAATGATAGCAATTCCGATTGCAATAGACAAGTGCTTTACCCTGCGCGGGCGGTGCGGCGACGAAGCCGGGCCGCCGGCAGGTAGGAAAAAGGGTGTCACTTTCCCCTGAGGGATGGGTATTTTTTACCCACATTTTTTCTGTCGGTGGAGGATGGGAACAGGCAGTAATTTATTAAGATATGAAAATACAGATAGATAGACAATTCATTCATCGTTGGCATCCTTGTTGCATTATCATTGGCACAAGGTACTTGGAGCGATGGCGGCAGTCGCCATCATCTGTCAGGAAGACGCAAAGAAGCCCGGGTATGACGGTTTCGGGTCTTCAACAACAATGAAACAAGGAGAAACACCATGAAAAAGAAAATCGCAGCAGTCGTTCTCGTCTTAGGTTTGGCTACTTCCGGTGTCGCGTTGGCCCGGGGCGGTATGGGAATGGGCCCAGGGGCCGGCATGGGCTGCCCCCAGGGGATTGCGCAGTACCAGCAGCTCGACGAGGCCACCAGGACCAAGATCGATGCTTTCCAGCGTGACAACCAGGATCTCCGCAAGCAGATCGTCATGAAACATGCGGCGATGCGGGCCCTGATGACCAGCCAGAATGCCGATCCTGCCGCCGCCTCGAAACTGAGCGGCGAGCTGTTCGACCTCCAGGCAACGATGCAGGAAAAGGCCAAGGCCGCCGGGATTTCCCAGTACGTCGGTGGATGCGGCATGGGCGGGGCCATGGGCATTGGACCCCGTGGCGGTCGCGGCATGAAGGGCGGCAGGATGTAACAACGATTCGACCTCCATTTCGGGGTACCTCCTCCCCACCCCGGACCCTCCGGACGGCCCTGCCGTTCGGAGGGTTTTTTTGTTGGCGCACCGTTGATAAAAAGGGAAAAGTGGGCTAGACCTACTACCGGAGCAGGGGCCTGCGCCGGAAAATTAATACAGCCAAGCCGGATGCCCGAAATTGTCTTCTTTTTTGCCGGGGAGGGCGAAATGAAAGAGGAGTATAATTTCAACCTGACGTTACCGCTCGCGGACCTTGATGCGGCGATGCTGGTCCTCGACGAAGCCCGGGCCACGTATCCGGACATGCGCCTCAGCCGTAAACCGGACCGGCACGGCAATGCCCGGTTTTATCTGTGTTTCCCCTACCATGGCGTTCGCACCGATCTTCGGTTCGGGGAATGGTTCATGGCCCGGAACACGAAAAACTGGGAGCTCTTCGGTCCCAATTACGGCATCTGGGGGCTGAGCTGAGGCTGTGTGGCGGAAAGGTGCCGTCCCGGCCGTTTGCGTGTGGCCGGGGAGGGCGGCGAATGTGTGGAGAGACGGCCAGACCCGGCTTGGTTGACGATGGGGCTGGCGGAAGACAAAATCAAAACGGAACTGATTGAATCCAATGAAAATAAAAAAAATATGGCTGGTCCCTTTCTCTCCGACCGGGACTTCGAAAAAGGTCATCGCCGCAATCGCATCGGGGATGGCGGGGATTCCAGTTGAAGAGCTTGACCTGACATATACCGCCGCGGCCGGGACGGTGCGATTCGGGCCGGACGAGGTGGTCATCATCGGGGTTCCGGTGTATGCCGGCAGGGTGGCGCCGCTGGCCGTCAGCCGACTCTCGGCCCTGCAGGGCGACCACACTCCGGCGGTCATCGTTGCCACCTACGGCAACCGCGATTTCGAAGACGCCCTGGTCGAACTGCGGGATATCGCCCGCCAGGCTTCCTTCGTACCGCTGGCCGCCGGCACGTTCATCGGCGAACATTCCTTTTCCGGACCGGAGACCCCGATTGCTCCAGGCAGGCCGGATGGCCCGGACCTGGCCACTGCAGCGGAGTTCGGCACCAGGATCGGCGCCAAACTGGCATCGCTGGCCGGGCCGGATCCCGCCTGCTGCCCGGCGCTGCCGGGCAATGTCCCCTACAGGGAGGGGGGAACGCCGCTGCCGTTCACGCCGCTGCTGCTCGAAGCGGCCTGCACCCAATGCGGAACCTGCCTCACCGCCTGCCCAAACGGGGCGATCGCTTTGCAAGACAAGATAGAAATCGACGTTGAGCGCTGCATGTTCTGCTGCGCCTGCATCAAAATCTGCCCGGAGAGTGCGCTGGTCATCGATGCCGCTCCCATCCGGCAGATACGGCAGTGGCTCCATGAGCACTGCGCGGCACGGCAGGAACCGGAACTGTTTGTCTGACAATCGGCAAGAGCGGCCGGAAGTATCGATACCGGAGGCGGGCCGCCCGATAACCAGTCGATGGGTGCGAGCGGCTGTCGGCAGTGATCGCGGCTGATAAGAAATAGAGAAATGGCAAGCGGTGTGTTCGGCCCCCGGCGTCACCGACAGGGTGAGCCGATTGCTTGAAGTCTGTCCCGGGGAGGGAGCATGAAACGCGGTACCGTCAACAAGGCCGTTCTGCTGGTGATCGTCGGCTGCATCTCAACGGTCTTCCTGGTGATGATCCACCAGTTTCTGATGCCGCTGTTCATGGCCGGGCTGTTCTCGGCGATGGTCGCTCCGGCCCACCACTGGCTCACCCGCAGGCTCGGCGGCCGGGAGAATATCGCCTCGATCCTGACCGTCATCGGCATCGTCGTCCTCGTTCTCGGGCCGTTGTCGATTTTGGTCGGGGTCGTGGTCGCCCAGGCTATCCATGTCGGCCAGTCGGTGACGCCCTGGATCCAGGAATTTGTCAGTCAACCGACCGAGATGACCCGCTATCTCGAGAAGGTCCCCTATTACGACCAGATCCTGCCCTACCGCGACGTCATCCTCGAGAAGATCGGCCAGATCGTCGGTTCGATCTCGACCTTCCTCATCGACTCCCTGTCCTCGGTCACCAAGATGACGATGCAGGCGGTGTTCGGCTCGATCATCATGCTCTACGTCATGTTCTATTTCCTCACCATGGGCGACAAGCTGCTGATGAAGATCCTCTACTTCCTTCCCCTGCACGACCGCGACGAACAGCTGCTGCTCCGCCGCTTCACCTCGGTAGCGCGGGCGACGATCAAGGGCACTTTGATCATCGGCATCATCCAGGGGGCGATCTGCGGCCTCGCCTTCGCGCTGGCCGGCATCGAGGGGCCGGTCTTCTGGGGCACGGTCATGGCGGTGATGTCGATCATCCCCGCCTTCGGTACGGCGATCGTGTGGGTGCCGGCGCTGATCATCCTGCTCCTCAAGGGGCAATTCGCCGGGGCGGTGATCCTCGGCGTGGTCTGCGGCGCCATCGCCGGCAACCTCGACAACCTGATCCGGCCGAGGCTGGTGGGCAAGGACACCGAGATGCACGATCTCTTCGTCCTCTTCGGCACCCTCGGCGGGATTGCGATGTTCGGCCTGCTCGGCATCATCATCGGTCCGATCGTCGCCGCCCTCTTTATCACCGTGTGGGAAATCTACGGAGACGCCTTCCGCGATCATCTGCCCGATGTCGGGGTCGTGCTGCGGCGGATGAAGGAGGAGCCGGTCGCCGGCTGCGACGAGGAGGGACTGCTGGTGCATGCAGATCAAGACCTTTGTGCGCCGGAGCCGCCGGCCGGGACCGGGGCGGAAACGTCTGCCGCCCCGGAACAAAAAAACGGGACGGCCTGAGGCCGCCCCGTCCCTTTCCTTTGCCGCCGGTGCGAAAACGACCGGCCACTGACTGTGGTTACTGAATTTCGATCTGCTTCGGCGTCAGTTCCGCCGGTCTGGCGATCTCCAGATGGAGGATGCCGTTTTCGTGTTTGGCGACGACGTTCTCCGTATCGATCTCGAAGGGCAGGCTGAACGTCCTTTCGACCTTGCCGTAGCGGCATTCGCGGCGATAGCTGTTTTCCTCCTTGACCTCCTCGTCCACCCGGCGCTCACCGCCGATGGTCAGCATTCTGCCCTTGACGTCGACCTTGATGTCCTTTTTGTCGATGCCGGGAAGTTCGGCGTCGACCATGATCCGATTGTCCTTCTCGTAGATGTCGACCCGCAGGTTGCCGCTGTCGACGATGGCGGGGCGCCGTTCGAAATTGAAGAACGGGGTGAAGAACTCATCGACGAGACTGGAGAACGTATCCGGTCGATTGATCAGTGATTGGCGTGGCATGTAGCGTGCAAGTTCCATGGTCGTTCCTCCTTTGCATGATGGTGCTGGATACTGCGGTTATTTTCCCTCGAGCGGCTTTCGCTCTTTATCTCTTTACTAGGAATGGTAATAATTGATGTGTCAAAGTCAATATAAGGAATATTACTTTTTCGCATTTAATGAAAAAGTAATTTAACTGCGCAGCAGGAGTCACGGGAGGGCGTTATGGGAGATCAGATCAACTCATTGATCCATCTGGAAATACGTGAAGACAGCGTGCGCGATCTCCAGGGGCGGCAATCGGTCAGGACGACCTTCAAGCTGTCGCCGCGGTCGATCGACGCCTTGAGCATCCTTGCCACCCAGCTGGGTATCCGCCAGAAATCGCTGTTCGATTATCTGGTCGACGATGTCCAGACCCTCCGGGTCATCGCCGAGGGGGGCGGCCTGTCGGGAACGGCGGAACCGCGGGTGGCCAAGACCTATGTCATCTCCCGCCGGACCCTGGAGAATCTCGAACGCATCTCGACCAGCTACAACACGCCCCGGGATGTGCTGGTGGAGGTCTCGATCGAACGGATTCTGCCGCTGCTCCGCCGGGAACGGGAAAAGCACGAACGCCGCAAGCACTTTCTCTCCGAATTGAACGAGCATCTGGCGCGGAGCGCGGAGATGGTGCGGAGGGCGGAGAGCGACCTCGGTCGGGACGATCCGGTGTTCCGGCAGCTGCTGGCGATGGTGAAGGCCGTCGATACCTGCTGTGCTGCGGTCGAAGGGTGTGTCGACCGGGGACGCAGGATGGAGGATTTCGCCAGTCAGGAGGAGAATGGCTAAGGCAAAGGCGGGAAGCAAACGTTCGCTTTTCCCTGCCGAAAAGCCGTTGAAAAGCGACCGCTATTGCGTATACATGCGGCCATGTTGTCATGGCGGCACCAAATGCGTGTTCCGGATTGCCGTGCATCCCGTCTTTTTGTCGCGGAGGCTTTCATGCGCTGTCTTTGCAGCCTGTTGCTGTTGGTCGGTCTCGCGCTCTCCGGCTGTACCGACGGACCCGGGGCGATCCGTCCGGGTCAGGTGGCCGTGTCGTCAACGGCGACAGAGATCGATTATCTGACGGAGGTGCAGCCCATTCTGAGCCGCCGCTGCGTTGCCTGCCACAGCGGCTATTCCGCTCCCTGCCAGATCGATCTGGGATCGTTCGCCGGGCTGGAGCGGGGCGGCAGTCCCCGGACGGTCCTCGATCGCCGGCGTCTGGCGGCAATCGAACCGGCCAGAATCATGGTCGATGCCCGGACGGCCGAAGGATGGCAGAAAAAGGGCTTCGCCCCGATCATCGACGGCGAGACCGAGGCCGGAGCGGATGGGACAATTCTGGGACAGCTCCTTACCCGCCGGCCGCACGGATCGGCCGCAGCTGGAGTGGAATCGCCGGCGACGGACGGAAATGCCTGCCCCCTCGGGGCCGGGGAGATGGCGACCTTCCTTGCCGCCCATCCCGAACATCGCATGCCCCCGGGGTTGCCTCCGGTCACGGCGGAAGAACAGCGCGTCATCGTCGCCTGGCTGGCAGCCGGGGCCAGGGGCCCTGGTCCGGAGGAGCTCGCCAGGCTGACCGCCATTCCGGCCAGGGACCTGTCGAGCGTCGGGAACTGGGAGGATTTCCTCAATCGCCAGGATCCCAAGCATGTGATGACGTCCCGCTACATCTATGAGCATATCTTTGCCGCCCAGATCAGTTTCGCCAGCGGGACGGGGGCCCTCTACGAGCTGATCCGTTCGCGCACCGCCCCGGGAGAGCCGGTCGTGCCGGTGCCGACGCTTCTCCCCTATGATGACCCAGGAGGGCTGTTTTTCTATCGTTTCCGGCGGATATATGCCGATGCCGGTGCCAGCGCCAGCGTCGTCTTCAATCTCGGCGGGGAGCAGTTGAAGCGGGTCCATGATCTCTTCATCCGTCCCGAATGGCTGATGCCGCCGCATCGGGTCGGGTATGCCCCGCGGTTCGCCGCCAATCCGTTCAGCACCTTCGAACAGATCCCCCCGGAAGCGCGCTACCGCTTCCTGCTCGACAACGCCCTGCCGATTCTGCAGAGCTGTTTCGAGGGACCATCCGCCTCTGCAGCGGCGGCCCTCGATGTCCTTGACGACCAGTTCTGGGTCATGTTCCTGTCTCCGGAATACGATCTCAGCGTCCGGCTGCCAGGTTTTTTGATGAACGACGAGGGGCTGCTGGGGGTCCAGAGGTCTGCCCGGCCGGTCGGGGAGACGGTGCCGCTGGACTCCATCAGGCAGCTGCGGCGGGAGACGGTTGTCTTTGCCCGCCAGCGCAGCCGGTTGTACGACATCTTCTTCCGTTATCAGGGGCGGGGTTATGAAAAAATCTGGCGGGGAAATCGGGCGGAAGACGCGCCGTTGCTGACGGTTCTCCGCCATGCCGCCACTGCGTCGGTGCACAAGGGCGGTCTCGGGGACCTGCCGAAGACCATGTGGGTCCTCGATTATCCCCTCCTCGAGAGGATCTATGCGACGATGGTGGCCGGGTATTCTCCTTACGGATCGGCGGAGCGGCGGATGGCGGCACGGGTGCGGATGGACGGGTTGCGCCAGGAGGCGGAGACCCAGTTCCTCGATTTCCTGCCGCAGGCGCAGCGGCGTGATTCACTGCAGTACTGGTACGGCGGCATGGACCTGCAGGAACTGGAGGCCTCCCCCTCGTCCCTGCCGGCCCGGATTCAATTTGCCACCGACGATGCCAAACGGGAGTTTGTCGAGTACCTGGTGCATCACCATTTTCTGGTCGATACCGGGATCGATTTCGATGGCAACTATCTCGAGGATGGCGAGCAGTATCCGGACCTGCTGCCGGAATACCGGAACATCGACGACGTTCTGCAGGGCCTGCGGGCGGCGGCGGCACCGGAAACGTCATATTTCACCGCAGGTGACGACCGCCAGGACAGCCTGGCCTATATCAGGATTAACGGGACGGAAAGGGGTGATGCCGTCGTTTCCCTGGTGCTCCATCGCTGGCACGATGACGTCACGGTCCTGCGTCAATACCAGCGCCTCAATCCTTCCCGCAACCGGGTCGGGTTCTTTGCCGGCTTCATCGGCGCCGCGCCGAATCATTTCTACACAGTCGATGCCGATGAGCTTCCGGCATTCGTCGAGCTCCTCCGCGCCTATCAGACCACGCCGGAGGCGGACGAACGCCTGGCGAAGTACAGGGTCGATGGCGGTGACGAACGGTTCTGGGAGATCTACGACTGGTTTCAGCAACGATTTGCCGAAGACGGCGGCGACCGCGTCGGCGCCATCGATCTGGGCAGCTACGCCCGCCCCGCCATCTGACCGGGATTGCCCCGGTCAGCGGCGGCAGGGCGTTCAGACCTCGTAATCGATCATCCGTCGATCACAGGTGCGCGGCCGGACGATCTTTCCGGCCTCGACATGAAGGGGATGGTGCTGGTAGCCGGCCAGGTCCGTTCTGTTGGCGAACTCCGAGTAGAGGATGATATCCCCCGACGATTGATCGGCACTGAAATCGAACCCGACCTCGAGGTGGAGCAGACCCGGAATCCGGCCCCGCAGCCCATGCAGCGCCTCGCGGATCGCCAGGGCGTCATGATTTTTTTCCAGCGGGACCGTGCGGTCGAGAAGTTTCCAGCAGACGATGTGCTTGATCATGGTTTTCCCTCGGTGTGATGGGGAAATGATTCACAGGAGTTTGGCGCCGTTCGGCACCGGCCTTTCCGGTACGGCGATCACCACCTCCCTGTCGTCGGTGTAGAAGCCGGTCAGAAGGAATTCGGACCTGACCGGACCAACCTGTTTGGCCGGAAAATTGACGACCCCGACGATCTGGCGGCCGAGAAGTTCGTCTTTGTCGTAGAGGGCCGTGATCTGGGCGCTGGTTTTCCTTATGCCTATTTCCTTCCCGAAGTCGACGGTGATGATATAGGCGGGATTGCGGGCCTGGGGAAAATCCTTCACGGTGAGGACCGTGCCGACGCGCAGTTCAACGGCGGTGAAATCCTGCCAGGTGATGGTGTCCATGTCTCTCCTTCCTCGGTGATGGTGACGGATCATCATATTAGCCGCAGTCGTACCGTCGGGCAATGCCGATCTGCACCGCCGTTCCATTTTGGTGCCGGGCATCGGGGCCGGCCGACAGGATTTGCCTTGAAGTAGAAATTGCTTTTGCGATACAACTGAAACACATGGGAGCGCGCAGACGATGGACTGCTGATCGGTGATAGAGGGGGGTGAAATGACAGGAATTACGGCAGGGACCAGCATGCTTAAACCGTTTTTTCACAGTCTGCCGATCAAACGCAAGCTGACGATCCTGATCCTGGTCATCACCGCGATGGCGCTGCTGCTGTTTGCCGGCCTCTCCTCGATCAACCAGATCCGGTTGCTGCGCCGGTCGATGCTTGACAATCTCACCATCCTCGCCGAATCGGTCTCGAATCTCAGCGCTCCCGCGGTCGCTGCCGGGTCGACCGCTCAGGTGGAGAAGGTTCTGGCCGGTCTTCAGGCCGATCCGGAAATCGAGATGGCGATAATTTACGGGGCAACGGGGGAGCCGCTTGCCCGTTTCATCCCTCCCGGGTATGCGCCGACGGCGATGATGCCCGATGCGCTGCAGGAGGCCGGGCATGATTTCATCTTCAGCGGCGGCAATGTCAAGCTGCGGTTTTTTCACCCCATAATCCATGACGGCCGCCGTCTCGGCACCGTCTATATCCTCGCCAATACCAACAGGGAGACGGACCAGATCTGGGATTCGGCCCTGCTGCTTTTTTCCAGTCTGATCGTGGTCCTGCTGGTGACCCAGCTGATCTCGTCGAGCCTGCAGCAGTTGATGACCAAACCGATCTATTCGCTTGCCAAAATGGCACGTCGGATTTCCGAAGAGGGTGATTATACGATCCGGGTGTCCCGCAAGTACAACGACGAGATCGGCGAACTGATCGACGATTTCAACAACATGGTCGAGGCCGTCGAACTGCGGGAGGCCGAACTCAAGGAACACCGCAAGAATCTTGAGCTCCTGGTACAGGAGCGGACAGAGGAATTGCGGACGAAAAGGGACGAGGCCCTCGCCGCGGTCAGGGCCAAGAGTGAATTTCTTGCCAATATGAGCCACGAGATCCGCACGCCGATGAACGGTATCATCGGGGTCCTGTCGCTGCTGCGGGATGCGCCGCTGGCCGAGGAATACCGCCGGCTGCTCGACAGCGCCACCCGATCGGCCGATTCGCTGCTGCTGATCATCAACGATATCCTCGACTTCACCAAGATCGACGCCGGTCGGATCGATTTTGAATCGATTGTCTTCGATCTCCGCGAACTGATGGAGGAGACCTCGGAGCTCTTCATCGACGCGGTCAACGCCAAGAATCTCGAATTCGTCTGTTTCGTCCCGCTCAAGATCAACTGCCGGATCAAGGGCGACCCGACCCGGCTGCGGCAGATCCTGACCAATATGGTCAGCAATGCGGTAAAGTTCACCGAACAGGGCGAGGTCGTCCTCCGGGTCGAACCGGCCGGGCGGGACGGAGACCGCCAGACCCTGCGTTTTTCGGTCCAGGACACCGGCATCGGCATCGCTTCTACTGTCATTGACAGGCTTTTTGATAAATTCACTCAGGCAGATGGCTCGACCACCAGGAAATATGGCGGCACCGGTCTCGGCCTCAGTGTCTGCAAGCAGCTGGTGGAGATGCAGGGCGGCGGGATCGGGGTGAAGAGCGTCCTTGGGCAGGGTTCGACCTTCTGGTTCACTCTTGTCTTCGAAACGGCGGAGGACGCGGTCCCGTTCGTCCCCTGCGCCAAGATCACGGGGAGACGCATCCTGATCGTCGATGACAGCGCCAGCAACCGGATGCTCATCGAACACTATCTCCAGGTCTGCAATGTCGAGATGGTGTCCTGCGGCGATGCCGTGACGGCACTTGCCGAACTGGAAACGATGCGGGAGCGGGGAACAGCGGTCGATGTCGCCCTGCTCGACCACCACATGCCGGGCGATGACGGCCTGACGCTGGCCGGCCTGATCCGGGAACGCCATGCCGAGCGGGTGACGGAAATGGTCCTTCTGAGTTCGGGCAGCGTCCCCAGGGACAAAGCGGTCGAAGCGGGGATCCGGTCGATCGTCTACAAACCGATCCGCCAGCGCCAGCTCTATGATATCCTGGTCTCGGTCATCTCCGGCCGCAGATATTCACTGAAACGAAGTGAAGAGAAGGAGAAGAGGGAGTTGCGGCTCCATGGCAAGGTCCTGCTCGTTGACGACGAACCGATCAACCAGAAGGTTGCCGAGGCCATCCTGCAGAAATTCGGCCTCGAGACGGAGGTCGCCGGCAACGGCTGGGAGGCGGTGCGGATGGTCCAGGCCGGTGATTACGCGCTGGTTCTGATGGATATCCAGATGCCGGAGATGAGCGGCTACGAGGCCGCCGAGGTCATCCGCAGACGCGAGCAGGAGGAGGGACGCGAGCGGGTGGTCATCATTGCGATGACCGCCAACGCCATGGAGACGACACGCCGCAAATGCCTCGCCATCGGTATGGACGATTTCCTCACCAAGCCGATCAAGCCGGATGTCCTGGCGGAGAGGCTCCTGCCCTGGCTCGGCGTCCCCCCCGATGCCGACGCCGCAGGCGATGGCGGCGCTGTGGAGGCTCCGGTGTATCGCCCTTCGTGCTGGAACCGGAACCAGGCCCTGCAATTTGTCGGCGGCGACAGTCAGCTGCTGCACGACATGATGGGGCTCTTCCTCCAGCGCAATACCCCGCTCCTCCTCAGGGTTGATGCGGCGATACAGGCGAGGGATGCCAGGGCCCTGTGCGAGGCGGCGCATGCCTACAAGGGGGCGGTCAATCATTTTGCCGCGGTCGGGGTTCGCGAGATCGCCCTCGCCCTTGAAAAGGCCGGCAGGAACGACAACCTTGATGGAATCGAGGAACTCTGGGAACTGCTGGTGAACGAGGCGGCGAGCCTGCAGACGGAACTGGAGCAGGCCTATGATGCCGAAGAAGCGGGGCCGGGCGCGAAATGACCGGTGTCCGATCGTTGCTCGTTACCGGCTGCGGGCCAGTACCACCAGGGCGGTGATAATGATGATGCCGCCGAACAGTTTGGCCGGAGTGATCGATTCCCCGAGGAAAAGGGCGGCCAGAATGACGGTTACCAGCGGCTCGAGCGTCGACACCGTCGCCGCGTCGGCGGCGGAAAGACGAGCCAGGCCGGCAAAGAAGAAGACCATGGCGATCACCGTCGACACCAGGGCGATGGCGGCGATCGCCATCCAGCCGGCGCTTCCCTGCGGCAGGGATGGTCGGCCGGCCATCGCCAGCACGGCAAAAACGGTCGCCGCCGCGATCATTATCACCGTTGCCGCCGGCAGAGCGCCTACGGCCTGCAGTATTCTGCTGCCGACCAGGATATAGATCGAATAGATCAGCGCCGCGCCGATCCCGAGGAGGATCCCGGGCAGACTGCCGCCGGCGTCGCCGCCGATGATCAGGGCCGTACCCGCCAGGGCCGCCAGCACGGCGGCGAGTTTGATCCGGTTCAGCGGTTGCCGCAGGAAGACGGCGGCGAGCAGGGTTACCAGGGTCGGGTAGAGATAGAGGAGCAGGGAAACCAGTCCGGCCGAGGCATGGTTCAGCGCCGCAAAGAAACAGTACGACTGGCCGACATAGCCGAGGCCGCCCATGCCGATCAGGATGATCAGGTGGCGGCCGTGCGGCCAGCGCTGTCGCCGGACAACCATGATCACGCACATCAGCAGGGCGGCGAAGGTGAAGCGCATCGCCAGCACCGCCACCGTCGAAGCGCCGCTGGCATAGGCGACCTTGATGAAGATCGGCAGGGCTCCGAATGAAGCCGCGGAAAGGGCGACATAAAGGATCCCGACCAGAGCGGATGCGGCGGGGGGGGCGAGTCGATCTGACGTTCGGGTCATCAGCTGCGGAGGAGCGAAAGGCACGGCGGTTGTCAATGACTGCGGCATGCCCGTGCTGAGTTTTGTCGGTGGACGGCATCTCCGCCGCCGGCGTCATCCTGCCCGCGGCGTCTGCCATGATAGCCGAATCATCCTTTGCAGCGATACAAAAATCTGCTTTGTCTCCGGAATCTTGAACTGATTTCGAAATCAACGACAAATAAACCGTTTGAAAGTTTTCGGGAATCCGTTATAAATCCTGAGCGAGCGCTCGTTCATGGTTGCAGGACGGTCTTTTTCCGCGATGATTCATGACAACGGAGCGGCTGCCGGACTCCCGAAGTCGATGGCGGACGATGCGCCTTCTCTCTGTTGGTGAGGAGCAGGGGGTGCGCGAGGACAGGCGGCCGGACTGATCGTCGACATGAGCGGTAAACACGCGCAGCCTGCCGGCGCAAAGAAGGACGAAGGACAGGTGGAGGTGTAGGACAACACGGCATGATCGCCACAGTCAGGCGGATCGCCGGCGACAGACAACGGAGTGGGCCGAGGTACAACGACAACCAACAAGGAGGAGTTGCAACGTATGGAAAACATGAATGTTTTTTTTGATGTGCTGACCCCTGTACATTTTATCCGCCGATCCGCCCTGGTCTACCCGGATAAAACGGCTGTTGTCTACAACGATACCCGTTATACCTACAAAGAGTTTTACGAGCGGGTCACCCGCCTTGGCGATGCCCTGCGCAAGATCGGGATCGGCAAGGGCGACAAGGTCGCCTTTATCTGCCCCAACACCCCGCCGATGCTCGAGGCCCACTATGCCGTGCCGATGATCGGGGCGGTGCTGGTCAGTGTCAACATCCGCCTGGCCTCGGCCGAGATCGGCTACATCCTCAACCATTCCGATTCGAAGGCGGTCTTTGTCGACAACGAGTTCGCCGCGGTCGTCAAGCCGATCGTCGCCGAGCTCAGCCAGGTCAAGAAGATCGTCAATATCTGCGATATCAGCGATGAGCGGCCGCTTGACGGCCCCGAATACAACGAGTTTGTCGCCACCGGCTCGAACGACGAGATCGTCCCGGTCGTCGATGACGAATACCAGAACATCACCATCAACTACACCAGCGGCACCACCGGCCTGCCCAAGGGGGTCATGTACCACCACCGCGGCGCCTATCTCAATGCCCTCGGCGAGATGCTCGAGACCGGTTTCAACTCCTCCTCCACCTATCTCTGGACCCTGCCGATGTTCCACTGCAACGGCTGGTGCTTCACCTGGGGGGTGACGGCGATGAGCGGCACCCACGTCTGCCTGCGCAAGGTCGTTCCCGACGAAATCTATAAGCTGATCGAGCGGGAAGGGGTCACCCACCTCTGCGCCGCCCCGACGATTCTGATCGGCATGTCGACCTATGCCACCGCCAACAGCATCAAGCTCACACACCCGTTGCTGGTCATGACTGCCGGGGCCCCGCCGGCCCCGACCATCATCCAGAACATGGAATCGATCGGCGCCAACATCCTTCACACCTATGGCCTGACAGAGGTTTTCGGACCGCATACCGTCTGTTCCTATAAACAGGAATGGGCCGATCTCCCGGTCGAAGAACAGGCCAGAATCAAATCCCGCCAGGGTGTGCCTTATATCGTCGCCATGTATGTCGATGTCGTCGATCCGCTGACGATGCAGCCGGTGCCGCGCGACGGCAAGACGATCGGCGAGATCGTGATGCGCGGCAACAACGTGATGATGGGCTACTACAAAGATCCGAAGGCGACGGCGACCGCCTTCGAGGGGGGCTGGTTCCACAGCGGCGATCTGGCGGTCATCCATCCCGACAGCTACATCCAGATCATGGATCGCAAGAAGGACATTATCATCAGCGGCGGCGAGAACATCTCGACGGTCGAGGTCGAGAACGTCATCTACCGTCATCCCGATGTCCTCGAGGTGGCGGTGGTCGCCGTCCCGGACGAGAAGTGGGGCGAGGTCGCCAAGGCCTTCGTCGTTGCCAAGGAAGGGACCAATCCGACCGCCGAGGACATCATCGCCTTCTGCAAGGCCAACATGGCCAAGTTCAAGGCCCCTAAGTACGTGGTGTTCGAGGCCTTGCCGAAGACCGCCACCGGCAAGATCCAGAAGTTCAAGCTGCGGGAGAAGGAATGGCAGGGCCGGCAGAAGAAGGTCAACTGAGGTTATAACCCGGCCACGGCCTCCCTCTGTCGCTGCAGGGGGAGGCCATGGTCCCCGGATGCGATGAATTGTCTATGATCAGGGGGTGGTGATTGTTATAATGGTCCGATTGGAAATTGCTCTCCAACGCCAACCTTCTCCCCCCAGTACACGATGGACAATGCCAATCCCGAGTTGCGGCTGGCCGACGATTTTGTCCGGCAGACCAACTGCCATATCTTTTTGACCGGCAGAGCCGGCACCGGCAAGACCACCTTTCTCCACGATCTCAAGAAGAAAACCGACAAGCGGATGGTGGTCACGGCGCCGACCGGGGTGGCGGCCATCAATGCCGGCGGCATGACGCTGCACTCGTTCTTCCAGTTGCCCTTCGGACCGTTCATCCCCGGCGACACCACCTATCTCGGCCGGCACCGCTTCAGCCGGGAAAAGATCAATATCGTCAAGACCCTTCATCTGCTGGTGATCGACGAGATCAGCATGGTGCGGGCCGATCTGCTCGACGGGGTGGATCATGTCCTCAGGCGCTACCGTCACAGCGGCCTGCCCTTCGGCGGGGTACAGCTGTTGATGATCGGCGATCTGTACCAGCTGCCGCCGGTGGTGAAGGAGGCGGAATGGCAAGTGCTGCGGCAGTATTACGACTCCCCCTATTTTTTTGCCAGCCGGGCCCTGCGTCAGACCGAACTGATTCCGATCGAACTCAGGCATATCTACCGGCAGTCGGATGCCCGTTTCATCGACCTGTTGAACCGGGTCCGCGAAAACCGCCTCGATCCCGCCTCACTGCAGCAACTCAACAGTCGCTGCCTCCCGGATTTCACCCCGACCGACAATGAGGGCTATATCACCCTCTGCACCCACAACAGCGGCGCCGACGCGATCAATCAGAACAGGCTGGGCCAGTTGCAGAGCAGAAGCAGCCGGTTTCGGGCCGGGATCGAAGGGGACTTTCCGGAACACAGCTATCCGACCTCGGCCCACCTGGAGCTGAAGGTGGGGGCGCAGGTGATGTTTGTCAGAAACGACGCCTCGCCCGAGAAACGCTATTTCAACGGCAGGATCGGCAGGATCACCGCCATCTTCGGCGATGCCATCCGCGTCCGCTGCCCGGAGGACAGCAGCGACATCGAGGTCGAGCAGGCCACCTGGGAGAACATCGAATACCGGATCGACCCGGAAACCCTGGAGATCAGCCAGAACAAAGTCGGTTCCTTCGCCCAGTTCCCGCTGAAACTGGCCTGGGCCATCACCATCCATAAGAGCCAGGGACTGACCTTCGAGCGGGCCATCGTCGATGCCGGGGCCGCCTTTGCCCACGGCCAGGTCTACGTGGCCCTGAGTCGCTGCAAGACCTTTGACGGCCTGGTGCTCAGTTCGCCGCTGGCGGCGGTGGGCGTCAAGACCGACGCGGCCGTGTCGCGCTTTGTCGAGGAGGCCGGTCGCAACCAGCCGTCGCCGGAAAAGCTGGCCGCGGCCAGGGTGCGCTACCAGCAGCAGCTGCTGACCGGATGCTTCGATTTCTCGTACCTGCGCTCCCGCCTGGGACGATTGGTGGCGCTGCTGATGAAAAACCGGACGGTGCTGCAGGTATCGGGCGGGGGCGAGATCGGCGATCTGGAGAGAAGGTGCCGCGAGGAGATCACATCGGTCGGCGAAAATTTCACAAGGCAGCTACAGGGGATGTTCCAGGCCGATACCCTGCCCGAAGCCGATCCCGCCATCCGTGAACGCACGGCCAGGGCCTCGGTCTATTTCGAGGACAGGATCGTCTCGCTGCTGGTTCCTTTTGTCACCAATCTCCGGATAGATACCGACAACAAGGAGATCCGCAGGAAAGCCAGGGATGCGGTGAAGCAGCTCGGGGAGGAGACGGCGGTCAAGCTGGCCGCGGTCCGTTCCTGCCACGGCGGCTTTTCGCCGGCGGCCTACCTGCGGGCCGTCTCGGCGGCCGAGCTCGAGCTGCAACCGGCGAAGGACAAAGAGACGCCGGCTGCGACCTGGGGCGAATCCGATATCGCCCACCCCGCCCTGTTCCAGCTCCTCAAGGACTGGCGGGCCCGCAAGGCCGGCGAGGAAGGGGTGCCGCACTTCCAGATCATGCACCAGAAGACCCTGATCCAGATCGCGGTCAACCTGCCGGACAGCCTGGCCGCCCTGCGACGGATCAAGGGAATCGGTCCGCGTCTCGCCGAAAAATTCGGCGGGGAGCTGGTGGATCTGGTTGCGGATTATCGCCGGGAGCACGGCATCGATGAGGTGGTGCCGCCCGTGGCGTCGGATGCGGAGGCGGCCGGGACCACGCGGAAAACGGCGGCGAGAGGCGATACCAGGCGGATCAGTCTGGAGATGTTCGAGAACAAGCTTTCGGTGACCGATATCGCCAGGGAACGCGGCCTGGTCGTCGCCACCGTCGAGGGCCATCTGGCCCATTTTGTCGAGGAGGGCATCCTGGCGGTCGAGCGGCTGATCACCGCCGACAAACGCCTGGCCATCGAGCAGCAGATCGCCGGGACGGGCGGCTCTCTCGGCGAGATCAGGCAGGCCCTGGGGAAGGACTACTCCTACGGCGAAATCAAGATCGTCCAGGCCCACCTGAAACATCGCGCCCGGGTGTCCGACGGCCCGTCCGCCTGATCCGTCGCCCTTCGGCTTATCATTGCCGGCTCCTGCCCGACTTTTTTCCGCCATAAAGCGAGGCGGGACAGCTCGTGTTCACGGGGTTGCGGCCGGTCCCGTCAGGCCCTGGATGCGGTAAAGTTCGGCCAGGGCGATGGCGTAGCTGACCTCGGCCCGTTTCTCCTGGCTGAGGGACTCGGCATAGGCCTCCTGGGCGGTCAGGACATCGAGGGTCGTGGCGCGGCCGGCCTCGAACTTCGCCTGTTCGGCCTCGAGCCGTTTACGGGTGGCAAGACTGGTCTTGCGGGTAGCCTCCATCGCCTTGATCGCCAGCCGGACGTCGCGGATCGTCGTCCCGACGCCCTGCCGGACGTGGAGGCGGAGGAGTTGGGCGGTGTTGTCGGCCTTGCTGCGAGCGGCCCTGGCCTGACGGTAGTTGCCGGTGGCGGTCGCGTTCTGCAGCGGGATGGAGAGGGCCAGCCCGGCCTGCCACTGGGTCTCCGGATCGTCGATGGCGTCATCGAGGGTGTCGCCGTAGGCATCGTCGGAGCCGCCACGGCCGACTATGCCGATCAGGGCCAGGTCGGGCCGGGTCTGGTTGCGGGCGGCGTCTTCGCGGATCTCCGCCGCCTCCCGGCTGAGATCGGCGGCCTGGATATCGGGCCGCAGGCGCAGGGCCCGCTGCAGGACCTGGTCGAAATCCGGCTCCACCGGGGTGGTCGGCGGCCGGTCGGTCGGCGTCAGGGCGGTCTGCCAGTCGCCGCTGTTCATCAGCAGTTTCAGTTCATCTTCATACAGACCGATGGCCCGGTCGGCGAGGATCAGGTTTTCCTCGCGGCGGGCGACCTCCGATTCGGGCTGGTAGCGGTCGACCTCGGCCAGCCGGCCGGCCTCGATCTTGGTCGCGGTCTCGTTCACCAACCTTTTCGCCAGTGTGATCGACAGGACCTTGACCTCCCGGTCCTGCCAGGCGTAGACCAGGTTCCAGTAGGCCCTCCTGACCATGGCGGCGAGGTTGGCCGCCTCGCTGCCGACCAGCAGGGCCGCCGCCTCCAGGTCACGGTCGGCGGCCCGGAGATTGGCGGTCTGGTTGGCGATGCCGAATCCCTGCAGCAGCGGCTGGCGGATACCGAGGGTGAGGCTGGAGCGGTAGTACGGGTCGAGGAGATAGATCTGGGGGGAGCTGGAAAAACGGCTGTTCTGCCAGTTGAGGTTGACCTCGGTGCCGGTGATGAATTTTTTCCGTACCCCGGCGGTCCACTGGCCGCTGCGCTCCTCCTCGGGGGTGTCGGGAGCGAGGAGAGGGTATTCTTGTCCGGCGATCCCGGCCTCGCCGCTGAAGAAGACATCGAATTCACCGCCTGCCGCCTCCCTGATCCCGGCCGCCGCCTCGACATCGTCCTGCTGCAGCTGCAGGCCGAGGTTGTTGGCGAGGGCGGTCCGTACCGCCGCGGCGACGGTCAGCCCCGTGCTTTCGGCGGCCCGGCCGGAGGAGGGAGGGGCGGCGATCAGGAGCAGAAGGATGAAGCAGGCTGTGAGCGGGCGCATCAGGAGTCTCCTTTCGGACGTGGTTCACCGGCCAGCCGGGCGTACGGTTTCCAGTACAGGGTCTTGAGCCGCGCCGTGAACTGCCGCCGGTTGTCAGTCAACCGGGCCAACAGGTAGTAGAGGGTCGGGACGACGATCAGGGTCAGGAACGTCGCCATCATCAGACCGAAGATTACCACGTTGGCCATCGATTGCCACCACTGGCTCGATTCGCTGACCCAGGAGATCGACCAGGTGTGGAAATCGAAGGAGACCCCGGTGACCATCGGGATCAAACCGAGAATGGTGGTGATGGCGGTCAGCAGTACCGGCCGCAACCGGGTGGCGCCGGCGGCGAGCACCGCCTCTTTCAGGGCATATCCCCGCTGCCGCAGTTTGTTGGTGTAGTCGAGGAGGACGATGGCGTTGTTGACCACGACCCCGGCCAGCGAGATCACCCCGACCCCGGTCATGATGATGCCGAACGGCGCCCGGAACAGGGCCATGCCGAGGAAGGCGCCGCCGAGCGACAGGACCACCGAGGTCATGATGATGAAGGGCAGGCTGACCGAGTTGAACATTGCCACCAGGGTCAGGAAGATCAGCAGCAGGGCGACCAGGAAGGCCTTCGTCAGGAAGTCTTCCGATTCCCTCTGCTCGTCCTGCTCGCCGGTGAACTTCATCGCGTAGCCGGCCGGCAGCGCCATCCGGTCGATGAACTCCGCCGCCTGCCGCCGCACCACCGGCCCGGTGGTCCTGGTTTCGTCGATATTGGCCTTGACCGTCACCACCCGTTCGTTGTTGATCCGGCGGATATCGCCGATCGTGCCGGCAAAGGTCATCGTCGCCACCGTCGACAGCGGCACCGTCTCGCCGGAGGGAGTCGGCAGCAGCAGCTCGTGGAGGACGTCGACGACCCGGCGGTCAGCCTCGCCGAGCTGCAGGGTGATGTCGAAATCATCATCTCCCTGGCGGAAGGACGAGACGTTGAGGCCGTTATAGGCGGTCTTCAGGGCGAAACCGATCATATCGGTCGTAAGGCCGAACAGCCCCGCCTTCTGACGGTCGACGTTGACCTGCACGGAGGGGATGCCCTCGACGTAGTCATCGCGGACGTCCTCGACAGAGGGGATCAGGCTCAGGGCGTCGCGCACCTCCCTGGCGATCCGGCCCAGGACCTGAAAATCGGGACCGGAGATCTCGAGATTGATCGGCGCCCCGGTCGGCGGCCCCGCCTCTTCATTGGCGATCGTGATCTTGGCGCCGGGGATGTCCTGGAGGCGCCCGCGGATGGTGGTGACCGTCAGGTGCGACGATTCGCTGCGGTCGATGAGATCGAGGAAGCGCACGCCGACATGGTTCGGCGAGTTGGAGCTGAAGGAGGCGCCGCCGCCGGCACTGATCACGCCCTGCATATACACGTCCTTGACGTTGTACAGATCGCTCGGGCCGGCAAGGATCCCGCCGTCGGGCCGCCGGTGTTCCTTGGGGGCCAGGGCCTGGAGTGGGGAAGGGGCCGGTTCGCCCGGTTCCGCCGTCACGCCGGCCACCGCCAGTTCGACCCGGGCGATGATCCGGTCGATGAAGTCGAGGTCGGCCCCTTCCGGCGGCTCGATGTTGACGTAGAACCCTCTCGGCTCGATCTCGGGGAAGAATTCGACCGGTTTTTCGAGGCCGATGACGACGAGCCATATCTCGAACATCAGGGCCAGGCTGCAGAAACCGAGGCTGAGAACGGACCAGGGCCGATCGAGGGCCAGGGCCAGCGACCGGCGGTAGAGGGCCATCAGCCGGCCGCTTGTCCGGGCCGGTTTGTCGACCGCAACCGAGATCTCGTCGATGGTCAGGGCGCTGCGGTCGGCCTCACCCTTGATCCGCATGTGGATCGAGGCCATGGCCGGGTTGATGACCAGGGCGACGAACAGGCTCGAGGTCAGGGTGACGATCAGGGTGAGCGGCAGGAAGCGCATGAACTCGCCCATGATCCCGGGCCAGAAGAGCATCGGGAAGAAAGCGGCGATGGTCGTGACGGTCGAACCGATGACCGGCCAGGCCACCTCCGAGGTGGCCCGCATCGCCGCCTCGACCCGGCCGGCCCCCTGCTGCATGAAACGGTAGCTGTTCTCGATGATGACGATGGCATTGTCGACGAGCATCCCCAGGGCCAGGGTCAGGCTGTAAAGCACGACCATGTTGAGGGTGATGCCCAGCGCATACAGGATCGTGAAGGAGATCAGCATCGAGAAGGGGATGGCGAGGCTGACCAGGATGGCGTTGCGGATCCCCATCGACAGGAAGATGACGATCAGGACCAGGACCAGGCCGGAGAGGATGTTGTTCTCGAGGTCGGCGATCATCGTCTCGATATCGCGGGATTTGTCGACGACCTTGGTGACCTCGGTGCCCTGCGGCCAGGCGGTCCGGCGCTCGGCGATGATCCGGTCGACCTCCCGGCTGATGGTGATGATGTTCTCGCCGGCGCGCTTCTTGACCGCCAGGTTGACCGCGTCGCGGCCGTTGAGGCGGGAGATGCTGGTCTCCTCCTTGAAGCCGTCGGCGACTCGGGCCACATCCTTGAGGTAGACCGGTTCACCCTTGTGGGTGCCGATGACCAGGCCGTAGATCTCCTCCGGGGTCTGGAACTCGCCGGGCACCCGCAGCTGGTAGCGGCCCTGACCGAGGCGGATGGCGCCGCCCGAGGTGTTGCGGTTCTCACTCTGCACGACCGTCTGCAGGGTGGCGATGGTCAGGCCGTAATAGGACAGTTTTTCCGGGATGACCTCGACCCGGATCTCCCGTTCGAGGCCGCCGTTGATCTCGACCTCCATGACCCCGGGCAGGGCCTCGATATCGTCCTGGAGGTCGTCGGCGATCTCCTTGAGGCAGGGCAGGCCGCAGGTGCCGGAGAGGGAGAAGACGATGATCGGCATCTGCGAGATGTTGACCTCGAAGACCGAGGGGTCGTCCTCGAGATCGCTCGGCAGGTCGCCCTTGGCCTCGTCGACCTTGTCCTTGACGTCCTGCAGGGCGCGGTCGATGTCGGTGCCGGTGACGAACTCGACGTTGATGGTCGACCGGCCCTCGGAGCTGACCGACTCGATCTTCTTCAGCCCCTCCAGCCCCTTGAGCTTCTTCTCGATCTCGATGGTGATCGCGGTCTCGATGTCGGTGGGCGAGACCCCCTTGTACTCGGTCGAGATGAAGACGTTGGGGATGGTGATGTCCGGTTCGCTCTCCCGCGGCAGGGCCAGGTAGCTGTAGACCCCGAAAATGATCAGCAGCAGGGCCAGGACGTAGACGGTCGTGCTGTTTTTGACGGCGGTGTCGGAAATGATCATGGCATCAGGTCCTTCATGGCGGTGGCCGCCCGGACGATCTTGACCTTCTGCCCGTCCTCGACGTCGCGGTGGCCCTCGACCACCAGGCGGTCACCGGGGCGCAGGCCGCTCGTGACCTGGACCATCCACTGCTCCATGATGCCGATTTCGACGGGGCGCCTGGCGACGACGCCGTCCTCTTCAACGTAGACATACTGTTCGTCGTTGCGTGATATGACGCTGTAGAAGGGAATGACGATCGCGTCCGGCACCGTCTTCTTGACGACGTCGGCGCGGAAGAACATCCCCGGCAGGATGTCGCCGTCCGGGTTGTCGACCGCCAGCTCGAGGCGGAACAGCCGGGCCAGGGTCTCGGGCGAGGCGGAGAGGAAGTGGACCGTGCCGGCAACGGTTCGATCCTGCAGGGCCTGGAGGGAGATGTCGACCGCGGTGAGGCCGCGGACCGCCGCCACCTCCGACTCGGGGATGCCGACCACCGCCTTCAGTCGGTCGATCTCGAGGATCTCGGCCAGGAGATCGCCGACCGCGAGCTGCAGCCCGACCTTGGCGTCGAGCCTCCTGACGATGCCGTGCATCGGCGCCGTGACCGTGCAGCGTGACAGCTGCAGTTCGGCATTGGCGAGGTCGGCCCTGGCGGTCTCCATCCTGGTCCGGTTGGCATCGTACTCGGCGGCGGGGATGACTCCCTTGGCGAAGATCGCCCGGTCGCGCTCGAATTCGGCCCGGGCCAGGTCGTAGGCGGCCCGGGCCCGCTGCACCGCGATCCGGTAATCGTCGTCGTCGATGCGGGCGAGGACGTCGCCTTTTTTCACGACCTGTCCTTCGCGGGCCACGACCTCCACCACCGTGCCGTTCAGTTTCGAGAACAGCGACAGGGCCGTCCAGGCCTCGATGCTGCCCGGCAGGTTGATCCGGTCGCGGATGACCGTCGGCTGGAGCAGCAGCGTCACGACGTTGACCGGCGGCCGTTCCTGCTTCAGGCCGGCGGCCTTGTCCGAGGCGATCAGGGCGCTCTTGTTTTTGATCACCACGGCCAGGACAACTATCAGGACGATGATCGCCAGCAGCAGGAGCCGCGGCAGGTTGTTCCAGACGAAAAAGACGAATTTGGCCCTGGTGCTGTGTGGGGCGGACCGCTGATCATGCATGACGCTTTCCTTCGGCTGAAGTTGATGCAGGGTGTGGTTGCAATCCTTCCAGGGCCTGGCGGAACAGGGTCTCGAGGGTGCTCTCGGCCTCATCCGTGGTCACCCAACCGGTGAACCAGGCCGAAACCAGGAGCAGATAGAGGCCGTAAAAGTGGCCGGTGACAGAGAGAAGTTCGATGTCTTTCCGCAGTTCTCCCCGCTCCTGCGCCTTTTCCAGCAGGGGGAAGAGCAGCCGGAAATAGTTGTCCTCGTTCTCCCGGTGTTTTTTCAGGTCGACCGTGCGCGGGAAGGCGGTCTGCTGCAGGAACAGGCGGCCGAATTCGCGGTTTTCGGTGATCATCCGGAACTCGGTCATGTAGATGGCGACCATCTGCTTGAGGAACGGGAGCTCCTGGTCGGCATGGGTCGTCAGTTCCTGGTGCAGGCAGACCAGCTCATCCTCGCAGAAGGCGTGGAGGATGTCGGACTTGGTCCGGAAATAGCTGTAAATCGTGCCCTTGCCGATCCCGGCCGCCCTGGCCAGTTCCTCGATACTGGTGTTCTCGAAACCCTTGTCGTTGAACAGCCGGACCGCGGCCTGCATGATCGCCTTGCGGGTCTGCTGTTTTTTCATTTCCCGGATGCCGGCCATGTTGCCTCTCCCTGTTTATAAAAGTTGACTGCAGTCGAGAATATAGTACGTGGCGATGGCCCGTCAAGGTGCAAATCGACTGTGGTCAATTTTGTGCCGGGATCGGGGCGGCGTGTTTGAAACCATGGTGAACGGCTATTTTGAATTCTGATTACCACTGAAACTCAGCCTCGACAGATTTATCCGTGATGGGACACTATCTGTCCTACCAACCATGGTAAGGTACTCTCTCAGAACAAC
>NZ_JACHEO010000020.1 GCF_014201505.1 Desulfoprunum benzoelyticum
ATACAATGGTTGATCGGTTAACCTATATAGCCTTACAAACTCAGCCGGTCCCGCAGCGCCTGCTCAAGCTGGCTGAAGTTCGATGGTAATCAGATTTTGAATTAACATCAGGGGTCGCTGCGCACCCGCAAATAGGTGGGAAAACGCGGCAAGCCCTTGGCAGTGAAACCGCGGTATCGATAGGTGATCACCGTGCCCACGGGCGGCGGATTGCTGCGCTCGGCATCGCTCAAACCTGAACCGATACGAAATTCGCCGTCTTCGTTACGACAGCTGAATGCGCCCAGCCTGCCTGTGTACTTGCCTTTACCGGGGTGGTGCGCAGTCACTGTGCATTCCGCATCGTGCACGCTTTTCAACTTGAGCAGCTGATTGCTGCGTCCGCCTTGATAGGGCGCCTTTGGATCGCGCAGCATCACTCCTTCCCCGCCACCCGCTTCTATCTGCCGTAAGAACGCCTGCACCTGGGCAAAATCGTGTACCGGTTGCTGCGGGATACAGACGATGTTGGCCTGTGGATGTGCGTCCAGCCATTTCTGCAACACCGCCAGACGCTCATAGAGGTTGCCTGGCGCCTCCGGCACGTCGAAAACGTGGAGCTTGAGCTTCGACCAGTCGCCGCGATAGCTGCGCACCACAGCGGAGATGCGCTCAAATTGCCCACGACCGCTATACAATTCGCCATCAAGGGCAAAGGGCGGAAAATCACGGGTAAATTCAGGGGGCGGGGTAAAGGCATAGCCATTCCGGCTGAGCAGTTGCCTGGTGTTCCAGAAGGCACGTACGCCGTCGAGCTTTTCACTCATGGCCCAGCCAAGCACATTTTGTTGTTGGTACTCTTTGGCCAGCAGCAGGGCTTCTGCCTGTGCGGCGCCATTGAATACAAGCATGCCAACAAGCGACAGGCAAAGACAGTGCATGCCGGTTTTGCAATTTAGCCAGAATTGACGGATAGTTGTCAACATTGCCGAACCTCTGTGTTGAGGAAGTGGAATTGCCGTTGGACTTTATAGTGGCCTTTGAAGGAATACCATTGTATCGGATTGTTGCATTAAAGATTTTCGCGCACTTTTTCAAATCCGCGTCGGTGGAGATGGTCCTTTCGTGAGCATATGCCCCCGGGCTCAACCCTGCCGGCCGAGTTTGTCGCGCAGGGTCTTGCGGTCGATGCCGAGGATGGCGGCGGCCCGGGTCTTGTTGCCGTCGACGCTGGCCAGCACCGCGCGGATGTAGTCGGCCTCGTGTTCGGCGAGGCGGCGGTCGAGCCGCCGGGGCAGATCGAGCACCGGCCGCAGCGTCGCCGGCAGGTCCGCCGGCTCGATCCGCTCGCCCTCGGCCAGAAGCACCAGCCGCTGCACCAGGTTCTCCAGTTCGCGGACGTTGCCGGGCCAGTGGTAGGCGACCAGCCGGCGCAGGGTCTCGTCACTGAACAGGGGCGCCGGCCGCCCCAGGTCGCGGCCATACCGGGCGCGGAAATGGTTGACCAGCAGCAGCAGGTCGTCGCCGCGCTCGCGCAGGGGCGGCAGGGGGATGTCGATGACGTTGATGCGGTAGTAGAGATCCTCGCGGAACAGGCCGCGGTCGATGAGCTGCGCCAGGTCCTTGTTGGTGGCGAACACCAGCCGGGCGTCGATCCGCACCGGCCGGCTGGAGCCGAGCCGGTGAATGATCTTTTCCTCGATGGCCCGCAGCAGCTTGGCCTGCATGGCCGGGCTGGCGTCGCCGATCTCGTCGAGGAACAGGGTGCCGCCGGCGGCCATCTCGAAGAAGCCGCGGCGAGAGGCGACCGCGCCGGTGAAGGCCCCCTGGACGTGGCCGAACAGCTCGCTCTCGATCAGATGCTCGGGGATGGCGGCGCAGTTGACCGACACGAACGGCGCCCCCCGGTGCTCGCCGGCGTAGTGGATGGCGCGGGCGACCAGTTCCTTGCCGGTGCCGCTCTCGCCGGCGATAAGGACCGTGGCCGCGGTTCCGCCGGCCCGGTCGATGAGCCGGAAGACCCGCTGCATGGCTGGTGAGCGGCCGACGATGCCGTGGGCGCCGTCGATTGCCGGGGCGTGGTCGTGGGCCAGCCGCCGCCGGGCGAGTTTGGCGACCACCGCGCCCACCGTTTCGACCAGCTCGTGCTCGGTGAAGGGCTTGGCCAGGTAGTGTTCGGCCCCGGTCTTGACCGCCTCCACCGCGCCCTTGATGGTCGGGTAGCCGGTGACCATCATGATCTCGGTGTCCGGCAGGGCGGCGCGCACGTGACCGACCAGCTCCAGGCCGCTGGCCCGGGGCATGCGCAGGTCGGTGATGATCAGGTCGAAGGGCGTCGTCGCGAGCAGGGCCAGCGCCTCCTCCACCGAGGAACAGGCGGCGACCCGGTAGCCCTGATCCTCCAGCTGGGTCTGGATCACCTCGCGCGCGTCGGCGGCGTCGTCCACCACCAGGATGCGGCAGTGTTCCGGGGTCAGGAGCGCCTCGGTCGGTCGATCAGCTGCCATGTTCCGTCCTCCCCTTCGCCGCGGCCGCAGCTTCAACCTCCGCATCCCTGCGGGTTGGCAGGGAGATGGTGCAGATCGTGCCCCGGCCCGGGCGGCTCTGTACGTCGATGCGCCCGCCGTGGGCAGTGACGATGCCGTGCACCACCGACAGCCCCAGGCCGGTGCCCTCGTCCACCTCCCGGGTGGTGAAGAACGGCAGGAAGATCTGCTCCACGGTGGCCGCGTCCATGCCGGTGCCGGCGTCGGCCACGACCAGGCGCACCTCGCCCTCGCCCCGCTCGGTGCGCAGGCTGAGGGCGCCACCCTCGGTCATGGCCTGGACCGCGTTGAGTGCCAGGTTGACGAGCACCTGGGTGAGCTGGGCGCTGTCCGCCTCGATGGGCTCAAGGCCTGGGGCCAGGTCGGTGACCACGCGGATCGCGCTCCTGGCAAAACGCGGCTCGAGGATGGCCAGCCCCTCGGCGATCACCCGGTTCAGGTCGACCGGGCCGGTGCGGCCCACCCCGGGGCTGCTGAACAACAGCATCTTGCGGATGATCTCGCGGGCGTGCAGCGAACTCTGGATGATCCGCTCCAGGTAGCGACCCGCCTGCTCGGGTGCATCGATCTTCTTCGCCGCCAGTTGGGCGAAACCGAGGATGGCGGCCAGCGGTTCGTTCAGCTCGTGGGCCACGCCCGCGGTGAGCTGGCCCACCTTGGCGAGGCGGTCGGCGTGGCGCAACTGGCTCTCCAGCCGGGCGCGCCGCTCGTTGGCCAGATGGATCCCGATCATCAGACTGACCTGGCCGGCGATGGCCTGGAGCAGCTGGCGTTCCTCGGCCAGGAAGGGGTCGCCAGCCGGGTCGGCGGTCCGCCCCCGGTCAAGGGCGAACACCTCGATGGCTCCGCGCTCGTCGCCCTCCAGCGGCAGGTCGGCGTGCAGGACCTGGGTGGAGGCGGTGAACCCGTCGCTCTGAAACTCCTGCCCGGTGACGACGATGCGGGCGCATACCCGTTCCGGATCGTGGAAGGCCGAGGGCAGCACCCGGACAATGGCCTGCAGGACCTCGGCAAAGGTGGTTCCGCTGTGGGCGACGATCTTGGCGATCTCGTACAGGCAGGAGAGTTCCTTGTTGCGTTCGATCAGTTTCGCCCGTTCCTCGAGCAGGGCCTGTTCCTGCATGCTGTCACCTCCCTGATAAATCGCGGTGGCGGTCTCCCCGGGATGGGGAAGATTTGGTCACCGGGGAAAAACGCCCCGTTTTTCCTGTCCGTTCACCACTGGAAAAGCGGACAAAGGGCGCCCGTCGCGCGGTTGGGCACCGACATCAACTCCCTGTTGATGCGTACTTCTCGTCCAACATTTGCCTTTTCCTGTCGTCGCGGTCCCTGATTGGACAACCCGGCATGGATGTTGCTTCGATACACAACAGACCATGCCGGCCCCTTTCCGGGGTCGGCTCTTTTTTTGTTCCGTCAGCCCGCTGACGCCCTGCGATCGCACCGCAGGCGCCACTGAAAGGAGAAGACGCCGTGCATCCCACGCTCACGCCGAAACGACCACGGGAATTGTATCCGACCGACATCCTGTTTCAAAGCAGGTATTGGGGCGAAGTGAAATCCCGCCTCGGCTGGCGGACCTACGCCTTCGAAATCGACGGCTCGCCGGCGGCCCGCGACATGCTGGTGATCGTCAAGCCTTTCGGCCCGGACGGGGTGGCCGCCTACGTCCCCCAGGGACCGGAGTTCGCCCCGCCGCAGGAGGAGTACGGCCCCTTCCTCGAATCGTTGTCCGAATCGGTGGTCGACCAGATCGACGCGAATCTCACCTTCATCCGCTACGATCTGCCGTGGGAATCCCCCTATGCCAGCGAGATGCGTGCACAGCACTGGGTCGATTTCCCCGAATCCCGGGTCCGCGAGATGCGCATGAATTTCGGCACCGAGCGCTGGAACCTGCGCAAGGCGCCGGTGGACGTGACCGTGGCCAACACATTCGTGGTCGACCTGGACGGCGACGAGGCCCACCTGCTCGGCCGTATGAAGGCCAAGACCCGCTACAACATCCGACTCGCCGAGCGCAAGGGCGTGGGCGTGGAGGTCGGCGCGAAGGAAGAGCTGCCCCTCTTCTATCGAATGTACGTGCAGACCGCCGAGCGCAACGGTTTTGCCGCAAGCGACTACCGCTACTTCACCGCCCTGTTCGACGCCGACCGCAGCCTGCCAACCGACCCGGAGGTGGTGCTGCTCATGGCCCGCCACCAGGGCGAGCCCCTGGCCGGGGCGATCCTGGTCCTGTCCGAACAGGGGGCTCTCTTCCTCCACGGCGCCTCGGCCAACCACCGCCGGCAGTTGATGGCCCCCTATGCCCTGCACTGGCAGGCCATGCGCTACGCCCTGTCCCGCGGTTGCCGCACCTACGACATGGGCGCGATCTCGCCCGGTGACGACCCCGGCCATTCCTTTCACGGCATGTACCGGTTCAAGACCGGGTTCGGCGGCCGGATCGTGCACACCACCGGTTCCTGGGACTATCCGGTGCGCCAGGACCTCTACCAGGATTTCCGCAACTGGGAGACGGTGCTGGCCCAGCACGAGCCGGGTTTCGCCGCGGACTGAGGCGACCGTCCCCCCGCGATCCTGGACCGTCGCGGCGGGGCGATCCCGGGGCGATCGATATGGAACTGAGGGATGATGCGGGCGATCCGCCCGCTCTGTTCCCGTGATCTCTTGGAGTCTGCCGGCAAACATGGTACCTTGGGGACAATCGGCGGTCGCAGGCGGGCGGGATGTCGCCTTGCTGGCGCCGTCATCCGAGTGGCCGTGCGCCGCTGAACCCTCTCATGGTACAACGAGACAATGGAATTACAGGTCCTTATCAGTAAATGGCTGACCCAGATCGCCGCCTATCTCCCCTTCGGTT
Organism: Desulfoprunum benzoelyticum; assembly: GCF_014201505.1. GTDB lineage: Bacteria > Desulfobacterota > Desulfobulbia > Desulfobulbales > Desulfocapsaceae > Desulfoprunum > Desulfoprunum benzoelyticum. The sequence goes on from NZ_JACHEO010000020.1 coordinate 5,389, forward strand.
ATTCCTTCGGCGCCGGCATGGTGTCGGCGGTCAATCCCTGCGGCTTCGCGATGCTGCCGGTCTATCTCACGCTCTATCTCGGGGCCGAGGACAGCAAATTCTATTCCCAGTCGGCACTGTTGCGCATCATTAAGGCCCTGTGGATCACGGCGGTCGTCACCGCCGGCTTCGGCCTGCTGTTCGGCATTACCGGCGGCGTCATCACCCTGGGCGGCACTTTCCTCAACCGGATGATCCCCTGGCTGTCGCTGCTGGTCGGCATCGTCCTGATCATCCTCGGGGTCTGGACCCTGATGGGACATTATGTGTCGTTGCCGTCGCTGCTCCGCTTTTCCGAGCGCTTCGGCGACCCCCGGCGCATGCGGGTGTGGGATTTCTTCATCTTCGGGATGGCCTTCGGCGCCACCTCGATGAGCTGCACCCTGCCGATCTTCCTGCTGGTGATGGGCAGTTCGATCGCCTCCGGCGACCTCACCGTCGGCATCCTCCAGTTTGTCAGTTATATCTCCGGCATGGGCAGCGTCATGCTGGTGCTGACGCTGGGGATCGCCGTGGTCAAGCAGGGGGTGGTGGTCGGGGCGCTGCGCCGGGTCCTGCCCCATGTCCAGAAAATCTCCGCTGTTCTCCTCTTCGTCGCCGGGGCCTATATCGTCTACTACTGGACCGCCAGCGAGCTGCTGTAGTCTCTTATTGCCCGAGGATGCGGGCCAGTTCCGCCGCATCGCCGGTCTCCAGCCGGCAGCTGAAGCCTTCGCATACCTGGGCGACGGCCCGGCCGTCCTTCTTCCCGACCTCGGCGATGAACGGCAGCAGGGTGGCGAGGTAGTCCTGGTTGCGGGCGCCGTCAGCCACCAGCACCGTGGTGTCGGGCAGATAGCGCCTGTTGACGGCGCCGAGCAGCAGTCGGGTGTCGTCGTCGTCCGGATAGCCGGCGATCACGACCTGCCGGGCTCGGCCCTGGTCGAGCAGCTGTGCCGCCAGCATCAGGGGCAGGGCGGCAGGCTGTTCCTCGAGGGTGGCGGCGGCGGCGCGGATGGTCTGCCGGCCCAGCTCTCGCCAGGAGTCGTCGCCGGTCAGGCGGGCCAGACGCAGCAGGACCAGCGCTGCCACCGAGTTGCCGGATGGTTCGGCGCCGTCGTAGCGATCCTTGGTCCGGACGATCAGTCCGCCGGCGGCCGGGGTATCGAAGAAACCGCCGGCCGGATCGGCAAAATCGGCGACCATCGTCGCGGCCAGCTTCAGGGCCTGCTGGAGGCGGAGGGGGCGGTGGTCGGCGGCATACAGGTCGAGAAAGCCCTGGATCAGGAAGGCATAGTCGTCGAGACCGGCGTCAAACCGGGCCTCGCCGTCGCGCCAGCGCCGCTTGAGCCGGCCCTCGACCAGCAGGTGCTCGAACAGGAAATCGGCCGTCTCCTCGGCCGCCTCGAGATAGCGCGGTTCGGCGAGGATGCGGCTGCCCTTGGCCAGGGCGGTGAGCATCAGGCCGTTCCAGGCGGTGATGATCTTGTCGTCGAGACCGGGCCGGGTCCGGCGGTCGCGCCGCTGCAGCAGGGCCTGGCGACCGTGGTGAAGCAGGGCGGCGATCTCCTCCTCGCTGCGGCCGAAGCGTTTGGCCAGATCGCGGTCGTCCAGCGCCCGGTAGAGGATGTTGCGGCCGGTGAACTCCCCGCCCGGATCGCCGAGGGCGTTGCCGCCCGGCTCCACCCCGTAGGCGGCCTTGAAGACCGGCGCCTCGCCCGGGGCGAGGACCGCGTCGATCTCCGCCTCCTGCCACAGGTAAAAGGCGCCTTCGCCGTGCTCCTCCGGATCGTAGGGGTTTTCGCTGTCGGCGTCCTCGGCCGAGAAGAAGCCGCCATGCCGGCGCAGATCCCGGAGGCAGTAGTCGAGGGTGGCGCCGGCGGTTGCGGCGTAGCCGGAGTGACCGGTCACCAGGGAGGCGTCGAGCAGGACGGCGGCCAGCTGGGCCTGGTCGTAGAGCATCTTCTCGAAGTGCGGCACCCGCCACTGCCGATCAACGGCATAACGGTGAAAGCCGCCGCCGACATGGTCGTAGATGCCGCCGGCGGTCAGGGCGTTGAGGGTGGCGACCAGCATCTCCATGGCATCGCGGTCGCCGGTCGCGAAGGCGTGGCGGAGCAGCAGCTCGAGGTAGGCCGGTTGCGGGAACTTATTGCCGCTGCCGAAGCCGCCGTAACTGCGGTCATACATGGCGCCGAGCGCGGCCAGGCCCTTCTGCGGCAGATCGGCGGCGAGATCCGCCTCGGCCTGGGCGGGGGCGGTGAGTTGCCGCAGCCAGGCGGTGATCCGGGCGGCCGAGTCGTTGATCCGACCACGGTCGCTGCGCCAAACCCGTTCGATGGCGGTGAGGATGTCGGTGAAGCTCGGACGGTCGGCGATCGGCCGGGGCGGGAAGTAGGTGCCGGCGAAAAAGGGCTGGCCGTCAGGCAGCAGAAAGACCGACAGCGGCCAGCCGCCGGAGCCGGTCATCGCCTGGGTCGCGGTCATGTAGATCCGGTCGAGGTCGGGGCGCTCCTCGCGATCGACCTTGACCGGGATGAAGAAACGGTTGAGCCGGGCGGCGACCGCCTCGTCCTCGAACGACTCGTGGGCCATGACGTGGCACCAGTGGCAGGTCGAATAGCCGATCGACAGGAAGATCGGCCGGTCCTCCTCCCGGGCCCGGGCGAAAACCGCATCGGACCAGGGCTGCCAATCCACGGGATTGTAGGCGTGCTGCAGCAGATAGGGGCTCTTCTCGTTGATCAGGCGGTTGGCTCTTCGGGTATGGTTCATCATCGACTCCTTTGGTCAGGGATGCCGGACACCCCGCGGGCTGCGGGTGGGTGGCAGGGACGCCGGCTCCCGTTTTTGCTGGCGGGATCTGGGCACATCTGCTAGAACGGACGGTTCCGTAGAATCAGAATAAGCATTATCGCCACCGCGTCGAATCAAATTCACCCGCGGCCGCTTTGGAGAACACATGGCCCGTTACAGCGGCATCATCGCCGCTTCCTGTGCATATATCATCTGGGGCGTCCTGCCGGTCTACTGGAAGGCCCTGCAGACCGTCCCGGCGCTCGAAATCCTCTGCCACCGGATGACCTGGTCGCTGTTCGTGACCCTCGGGATCATCCTCTGTGTCCGCCGCTTCGCCGCATTCCGGCAGGCCCTCGCCAACCGCCGCAATCTCGGGATCTTCGGCGCCTCCGCCCTGCTGCTCGCGGTCAACTGGCTGATCTATATCTGGGCGGTCAACGCCGGCTACATCCTCGAGGCCAGCCTCGGCTATTTCATCAACCCGTTGATCTCGGTCGTGTTCGGGGTCTTTTTCTTCAAGGAGCGGCTGCGCCCCGGTCAGATCGCCGCCCTGGTCCTCGTCGTCATCGGGGTGCTTTACCTGACGATCTACTATGGCCGCTTTCCGTGGATTGCCCTGTCGCTGTCGGTCACCTTCGCCGTGTACGGCCTGCTGCACAAGAAGAGCAGCCTGCCGTCGATGGACGCCCTCGGCATCGAGGTCCTGCTGTTCTTCCTCCCGGCGGCCGCCTATCTGCTGCTTGTCGAGTTCACCGGCAGCGGCGCCATCCAGGGCGGCACGACGATCACCGCGATCCTGCTGATCGGGGCCGGGGTCGTCACGACCCTTCCCCTGCTCCTCTTCGGCTTCGCCGCCCACAAGATTCCGTTGTCGACCCTGGGGCTGCTCCAGTATATGGCGCCGACGATCAGCTTCTTCATCGGCATCCTCCTCTACCATGAGGAGTTTCCGCGGGAGCGGATGATCGGTTTCAGCATCATCTGGACGGCGCTGGCCCTGTACCTGGCCGAAGGGACGATCCGCCGGGTACGGGGCCGGCGGGCGGTGCTCGGCGAGCTGCGCTCGTGACGGCGGGGAGAATGGCGATGAACGAAAAGTCGACGGGATGGCTGCCGGTGGTCTGCCTGGTGACGGCGATGGTGCTGTGGGCCAGCTCGTTCATCGCCCTGAAGATCGCCTTCCGTTCCTATTCGCCGATGATCGTCATCTGGGGCCGGATGCTGGTCGGCAGCTTCTGTTTTCTCTTTCTGCTGCCACGGTTGCGCCAGGTCCGCATCCGCCGCCAGGACCTGCGCTTTCTCGTGCTGATGGCGGTGTGCGAGCCCTGCATCTACTTCATCTTCGAGGCCAAGGCGATGGAGCTGACGACCGCCTCCCAGGCCGGGATGATCACCGCCATCCTGCCGCTCCTGGTGGCGGTCGGGGCCACGATCTTCCTCGGCGAGCGGATCGCGCGGCAGACGATCGTCGGATTCGCCCTGGCCATTGCCGGCGCCGGCCTGCTCAGCGTCAGCGGCGAGACGACGGTCGAGGCCCCGAATCCCCTGCTCGGTAATTTTCTCGAGTTCCTGGCGATGGTCAGCGCCATGGGCTACACGATTTCGCTCAAACACCTCAGCAGCAACTACTCGCCGCTGTTCCTCACCGCGATCCAGTCCTGGGTCGGAGCGGTGTTCTTTTCCTTCTTCCTCCTCTCGCCGTCGACGATCCTGCCGACAACGTTCGTCCCGCTGCCGGCGATGGCGGTGTTCTACCTCGGCAGCTGCGTCACCATCGGCGCCTATTTCCTCTACAATTTCGGGGTCAGTCAGTTGCCCGCCAGTCAGGCCTCGGCCTATATCAACCTGATCCCGGTGTTCACCGTGATCATGGGCTTCCTCTTCCTCGGCGAGACCTTCACCCGGCTGCAGGTCCTGGCTTCGCTGCTGGTCTTTCTCGGGATCTACGTCAGCCAGAAGCGGCCCCGTCCTCTGGCCTGAACCCCGGCGTGGGGGCGGCCGTCAGGCAGGGCCTGGCGCGGAGGGGCGGCCGTCGGTTGCGGCGGTACGGTGACGGGAGGGGCAGGGAGGAGGAGGGCGGAGACGGGAACGGATGCCGGGGCGGAACGCCCGCCCCGGCTTCGGGAACTCACATCATGCCGAGGACCTTCGGCAGCCACAGCGACATCGTCGGCCAGTAGGTGACCCCGACCAGGAAAACGAGCATCGTCAGCAGCCACGGCCAGACGGCGACGGTCAGCTCGGTTATCCCCATCTTCGTCAGGCCCGAGGCGACGTAGAGGTTGAGCCCGACCGGCGGATGGCACATGCCGACCTCCATGTTGACGACCATCATGACGCCGAGATGGACCGGATCGATGCCGAGTTTCATCGCCACTGGGAAGACGATCGGGGCGAAGATCAGCATGATCGACGACGGTTCCATGAAGTTGCCGGCCATCAGCAGCAGGATATTGACGGCGAACAGGAAGGCGATGTGGCCGAGGCCCTTGTCGAGCAGCCAGTCGGTCAGGAGTTGGGGGATGTTCTCGTTGGCGAGGATGAACGAGAACATGACGGCGTTGGTGATGATATAGAGCAGCATCGCCGACATGTTGGCCGAGTTGAGCAGGACCTTGGGCACGTCTTTCATCCCCATGTCCTTGTAGATGAAGACGGCGACGACGAAGGAGTAGACCGCGCTCATCGCCGCCGCTTCGGTCGGGGTGAATATGCCGCTGTAGATGCCGCCCATGACGACGATGATCAGCATCAGGCCCCAGACCGAGGCGCGGAAGGTGCGGAATCGCTCACCCCAGGAGGCCTTCGGCTGACGCGGGTAGTTGTTTTTCTTGGCCCGGTACCAGGTCGTGCCGCCGAGCATGGCGGCCATGATCAGGCCGGGGATGACGCCGGCCATGAACAGGGCGCCGACCGAGGTGTTGGTGGCGATCGAGTACATGACCATGACGATCGAGGGCGGGATCAGGATGCCCAGGGCTCCCGAGGTGGCGATGACGCCGGCGCCGAAGCGCAGCGGAAATCCGGCCTTGACCATGCCCGGGATCAGGATCGAGCCGATGGCGACGACTGTCGCCGGCGACGAACCGGAGACGGCGGCGAACAGGGCGCAGGCGACAACGCCGGACAGGGCCAGGCCGCCGTACCAGTGGCCGACCATCGAGGTGGCGAAGTTCAGCATCCGCTTGGCGACGCCGCCATGGGTGAGGAAGTTGCCGGCGAGGATGAAGAAGGGGATCGCCATGATCTCGAACTTCTCGATCCCGGAAAACAGTTTCAGGGCCACCGATTCGAGGGGCACCTGGGTCATGGTGAAGAGAAAGGTCAGAACCGTCAGGCCGAGGGAAATCGAGATCGGCATGCCGGTCAGCATCAGGACCAGCAGGACGCCGAAGATGACAATCGCGCTCATCGTTTGTCCTCCTTGTCTGTTGCCGTATGGAAAGGTTCACGCACTGAAATCTGCGGTTCTTCGGCCGGGATCTTGATCTCCTCGACGCCCTCGACATGACCGTGGTCATGTTTCGGCAGTTCGCCGGAGCGGATGAAGTTGACCGTGACCTGGAGGAAGCGGAAACACATCAGGGTGGAACCGAAGGGGACGGCGCTGTAGACCGCCCAGGTCGGCCACTCGAGGTCGGGGGTCGTCGGCCCGGCGAACATGTCGGGCGAGGCGAGGCCGAGTTTGGAGTAGACGGCGTAGTGCATGCCGTTCTCCCACACGAAGTTGAAACCGAAGAAGGCGACGATGGCGGTGAAGGTCGCTCCGGCCAGCAGGCCGAAGATGATGAACTTGCCGCGCAGCGGTTTCTTCATCTGGTTGATCAGAACGTCGACACCGACATGGATGCCGGTCCGGACCCCGTAGGCGGCGCCGAACTTGGCCATCCACACGAACATGATGATGCACAGTTCCTGGGCCCAACCGAGATTGAGTTCGAGCAGCCAGTCCTGGACCACCGGTATGGGCCAGCCGGCGGCATAACGGTGACCTACCGCCACAAAGATGATCAGGGTCGCCCCTGCCATGAGGAAGGTGATGAACCATTCCTCCAGATGATTGAGAAACTTCATTGCTGCTGCCATGACTGCTGCCGCCTCCTTCCCGGAATGAGGGCAGGGCGGCCGGCATTGCAGCCGGCCGCCCTGCTTCGTCCTTGATGTCAGTCGATATTACTTCTGGAAGCTGACTGCCTGATATACGGCGTCAATAGTCTCCTTGCCGATCCGGCTGGCCATCTTGTCATGGACCGGCAGCATCGCCGAGCGGAAGGCGGCCCGCTCTTCCGGGGTCAGGACGGTGACTTCGGTCTTGCCGGAGGCCTTGACCGCCTCGAGATCCTGGTCGTTCTTCTCCTTGGCGATATTGTTGGCGTAGTCGGTAGACTCTTTCATTGCGGTCTCGAGCTGGGCACGGATGTCGGCCGGCAGTTCATCCCAGAATTTCTTGTTGACGATGACCGCGTAGCCCAGGTAGCCATGGTCGGTGATGGTCATGTATTTCTGGACCTCGTGCATCTTCTGGGTATAGAAGTTGGAAATCGGGTTCTCGGTGCCGTCGACGACGCCGGTCTGCAGGGCCTGATAGACCTCGGAGAAGGCGAGCATCTGGGGGATGGCCTTGATGGCGCGCATCTGCTCTTCCAGAACCTTCGAGTTCTGGATCCGGAGTTTCTTGCCCTTCAGGTCGGCGGGAGTCTTGATCGGGGTGTTGGCGGACATCGATTTGAAACCGTTGTCCCAGTAGGCCAGGCCCTTGATTCCTTTCGGCTCGAGTTTGGCCAGCAGCGTCTGGCCGGCTTCGCCTTTGGTGACCTTGTGGAGGTCGTCATAGTTGTTGAAGATGAAGGGCAGGTCGAAGACCTCGAAGTCCTTGACGCCCAAGGGGCCGAATTTGGCCAGCGACGGGGCGAGCATCTGGACGGCGCCGAGCTGCAGGGCTTCCATCTCCTCCTTGTCTTTGTAAAGCTGGCTGTTGGGGTAGACATCGACCTTGACCTTGCCGCCGGTCAGTTCCTCGGCCCGTTTCTTGAAGAACTCGGCCGCCTGGCCTTTGGGGGTATCGACGGCGACGACATGACTGAACTTGAGGTTGATGGGGTCGGCAGCAAATGCCGGGGCTGCCAGGAAAGCAGCTGAGATCGTCAATGCGGTTAACGCCTTTGTCACAGTTCCAAACATGGTTCTCCTCCGTTAACATGGTGATGATGCGTGATACCCGGTCGAGTCGGGGACAATTGCCGTGCCTCCCCGGGAGCAAGCCGGATGCCCTACTTCTACTCACTGTTAAAGCAAGATCGGGACCAGGTATGCAATTTTATATCAAACCCTGCAAGATCGTTTCATTCGAAATGATAGAGGTCCAACCGGTGGTGATGAATTGGCGGAATTTCACCCATTGGCCGCTCTCGGCGTAGGGGAAATCCGCCAAGACGGCAGGTCGTCAGTCCTGCGTTTTCATCGACAGGGAGATACGTTTGCGGTCGCAGTCGACCTCCAGCACCCTGACCTCGACCTGCTGGCGGACCCGGACGACCTCGGCCGGATCCTTGACGAAACGGTCGGCGAGCTGGCTGACATGGATCAGTCCGTCCTGGTGGACGCCGATGTCGGCGAAGGCCCCGAAGCGGGTGACATTGGTGATGATCGCCGGCAGCACCATGCCGGCCTGGAGATCCTGAAGGCGGTGGATGCCGGCGGCGAAACGGAACGGGACGAAGGATGTGCGGGGGTCACGGCCCGGCTTCGCCAACTCGTGGACGATGTCTTTCAGGGTCGGCATGCCGATCTCCTGTGACAGATAGCGTTCCAGGACCAGGTTGTCCCTGGCGGCGGCCGAGGCCATCAGCTGCTCGACGGTGACGCCGGCATCAGTCGCCATCCGGGCGACGAGGCCGTAGCGCTCGGGGTGGACGGCGCTGGCGTCGAGGGGGTTGGCGGCGCCGCGGATCCGCAGGAAACCGGCGCACTGCTCGAAGGCCTTGGGCCCGAGGCGTGGTACCCGGCGCAATTCCGCCCGGCCGGCAAAGGGACCGTTGGCGTTACGGTGGGCGATGATGTTGCCGGCCAGCGTCGGCCCGAGACCGGAAACGGCGGTCAGCAGTTCAAGGCTGGCGGTGTTGAGCTCGACCCCGACGGCATTGACGCAGCTGACGACGGTCTCGTCGAGGGCCTTCTGCAGCTCGGCCTGGTCGACATCGTGCTGGTACTGGCCGACGCCGATGGCCTTGGCTTCGATCTTGACCAGTTCGGCCAGCGGGTCCTGCAGCCTCCGGCCGATCGACACCGCCCCGCGGACGGTGATGTCGTAATCGGGAAACTCGCGGCGGGCAGTCTCGGAGGCGGAATAGACCGAGGCCCCGTCCTCGTTGACCAGGGTGATGATAATATCCGCCGGCAGTTCGAGGCCGCGCACGAATTCTTCAGTCTCCCGGCCGCCGGTGCCGCTACCGATGGCGATGGCCTCTATCCCCTGTTCACGGACCAGGCGGGCAACGATCCGCCCGGCCTCTTCGGCCTGCTTCGGCCCCAGCAGGGGGTAGACCGTCGCGGCAAGGAGCAGACGGCCCTGAGCGTCGAGGCAGACCAGCTTGGCGCCGGTGCGGAATCCGGGGTCGAGCGCCAGCACCCGTTTTTCTCCCAGCGGCGGCGCCAGCAGCAGGTGGCGGAGGTTGGCGGCGAAGATCGCGATCGCCTCCCGGTCGGCCCTGCCTTTCAGCTCCCGCCGCAACTCGTTTTCCAGGGACGGGGCGAGCAATCGCCGGTAGCCGTCGGTGAGCGCCATCCCGACCTGTTGCCGCGCCGGCGACGACCGGAGGTGGCGGGCGGCGAGATCGTCGAGCGCCAGGTCCTCGGCCGGCCTGACCGTAAGCGTCAGCACCTTCTCGTTTTCACCGCGGAACATCGCCAGCAGACGGTGACCGGGGGCCTTGGCGGCCGGTTCCTGCCAGTCGAAATAGTCACGGAATTTGGCGCCCTGGTCCTGGTGCTTTTTCACGACCTTCGAGCTGATGTCCGCCAGCTCCTGAAACAGCCGGCGCAGACCGGCCCGGCTGGGGAGATCCTCGCTGATGATCTCGGCGATGATGTCCCGGGCCCCGGCCAGGGCCTCCTCCTCCGATGCCACCCCTTTCTCCGGGGCGATATAGGGCCGGGGATCGACCGGCGATGGCGGCTGGCTGAACAGGGCCTGGGCCAGCGGTTCGAGCCCCTTCTCCCTGGCGATCATCCCCTTGGCCCGCCGTTTCGGGCGGAAGGGCAGGTAGATGTCCTCGAGCCGGGCCAGCGTCGTTGCCGCCTCGAGTTGCTGCTGCATGGTCTCGGTGAGGACCCCCTGGGTCGCCAGCGATTCGGTGATGGCCGTTCGCCGCCTGGCGATCTCGGTCAGGGAGTGCAGCTGATCGCGGATGGCGGTGACGGCAACCTCGTCGAGGGAGCCGGTCGCCTCTTTGCGGTAACGGGCGATGAAGGGGATGGTGGCGCCGGCGGCCAGCAGGTCGACGGCGGCCTGGACCTGGACGGGGGAGAGTCGGTGTTGATCGGCGATAATGGCGATCGGGTCGGAGGCTGAGGTCATGATCCGCGGGTGGTTGCAGGTGTCAGGCCGTCGCCTACGACGGCTGGGCGATGATCAAAAGACTTTACTCGGCCTGGGCGATGGCCTCGGCCAACCGGACGGCCAGCCGGGTCGAGGCAACATCATGGACCCGGAGGTAGGAGATGCCGTGGTTGACGCTGAGCGCCGATACTACGGCGGTCAGCTGATCTCTCTGGGAGGCGGCGAGGCCGGTCAGCTCGCCGAGAAAGCGCTTGCGGGAGTGGGCGAGAAGAACCGGCAGGCCGAGCGCCGTGAACCGGCTCAGGTGTTTGAGGATGCTCAGGTTATGGTCGGCGGTCTTGCCGAAACCGATACCCGGGTCGAGGATCAGGCGATCGCGATCGACACCGCTGGCGGTCAGCCAGTCGATCCGCTCCTGAAAGAACTTCAGGAGATCGCCGACCACGTTGTCGTAGACGGGATTGACCTGCATATCGGCAGGAGTGCCCTGCATGTGCATGACGATCACCGCTGCCGTCGAATTCTGCACGACGTCGAGCATGTCGGGATCGTGGCGCAGGGCCGAAATGTCGTTGATGATGTCGGCCCCGGCGGCCAGCGCCCGGCGGGCGACCTCGGCCTTGACGGTGTCGATCGAGATCGGGATCCGGTGGCGCCTGCGGATGGCCTCGATGATCGGGATGGTGCGCTGCAACTCGTTATCGAGGGAAACCGGCTTGGCAAAGGGCCGGGTTGATTCGCCGCCGATGTCGATGATGTCGGCGCCGTCGGCGATCAGGTTCTCGGCATGGGCTACGGCCAGATCGAACGAATAGAAGGAGCCGCCGTCGGAAAACGAGTCCGGGGTGACGTTGAGGATGCCCATGATCTTTATGGCGGCTGGGGTCACTGGCGGTTCCCCTCCTGCTCCGGCGGCGGATCGGCTGCCTCGGCCTCTCCACCCTTCTCCCGGGATACCGCCTGCTCCTCTTCGACCGCCGTTTCGGCGGCCGGAGGGGTCTTTTCCGGCTGGGTCTTCGTCCTGGCGGTCGGCTTTTGCGGCTTGAGCTTGTCGGTGTACATGCCCGGCCGCAGGTCCTCGATCATCCCGACGATGTCCTCGAGGACGATGGTCTCCTTCTCGAGCAGGTCCTCGGCCATCCGGGTCAGGATGTCGCGGTTGTCCTCGAGCAGCCTGGTGACCTTGTCCGCCGCCTCGACGATGATCCGCTTGACCGCGACATCGATCTGGCGTGCCGTCTCTTCGCTGAAATCCCGGTGCTGGGCGATCTCCCGGCCGAGGAAGATCTGCTCTTCCTTCTTGCCGTAGGTCAACGGCCCGAGCTCTTCGCTCATCCCCCATTCGCACACCATCTTGCGGGCGAGAACGGTAGCCCGTTCGAGGTCGTTGCCGGCCCCGGTGGTGATCTCGTCGAAGATGATCTTTTCGGCGATGCGGCCGCCGAACAGGATGCAGATCGAATTCTCGAGGAAGCTCTTCGAGTGGGTGTACTTTTCGTCGACCGGCAGCTGCATGGTCAGGCCGAGGGCGCGACCGCGGGGGATGATGGTGACCTTGTGGATCGGGTCGGTCCCCGGCAGCAGCCAGGCCACCAGGGCATGGCCCGCCTCGTGGTAGGCGGTGATCTTCTTCTCCTTGTCGGTGATGATCATCGACCGCCGTTCGGCGCCCATCATGATCTTGTCCTTGGCCTTTTCGAGAATCTCGAGGTTGATCGTCTTGGCGCCGGTGCGGGCCGCCATCAGCGCCGCCTCGTTGACCAGGTTCTCGAGGTCGGCGCCGGAGAAGCCGGGGGTGCCGCGGGCCAGCACCTCCATGTCGACGTTCGGCTCCATCTTGGTCTTTCTGGCATAAATTTCCAGGATCTGCTGGCGGCCGCCGACATCGGGGATCGGCACCACCACCTGGCGGTCGAAACGGCCGGGGCGGAGCAGGGCGGGGTCGAGGACGTCGGGGCGGTTGGTGGCGGCAACGATGATGACCCCTTCGTTCGATTCAAAACCGTCCATCTCCACCAGCAACTGGTTGAGGGTCTGCTCGCGTTCGTCGTGGCCGCCGCCGAGGCCGGCGCCGCGATGGCGGCCGACGGCGTCGATCTCGTCGATGAAGATGATGCAGGGGGCATGCTTCTTGCCCTGGGTGAACAGGTCGCGGACCCGGGAGGCGCCGACGCCGACGAACATCTCGACGAAGTCGGAACCGGAGATCGTGAAGAAGGGGACATCGGCCTCACCGGCGATGGCCTTGGCGAGCAGCGTCTTGCCGGTTCCCGGCGAGCCGGCGAGCAGCACGCCCTTCGGAATGCGGCCGCCGAGGACCGTGAATTTCTGGGGGTCCTTGAGAAAATCAATGATCTCTTCCAGTTCTTCCTTGGCCTCGTCAATCCCGGCCACATCCTTGAAGGTCACCTTGTTCTTGCCCTGCTCCATCAATCGCGCCCGGTTCTTGCCGAAGGACAGCGCCCCTCCCTTGCCGCCGCCCTGCATCTGCCGCATGAAGAAGATCCAGACGCCGATCAACAGCAGCATCGGGAACCAGGAAACGAAGACGGTCATCAGCCAGGAGTCCTTCTGGACCTCCTTGACGGTGATGTCGACCCCGGCCTTGCGCAGCATCGGAATGATTTCGCTGTCGTTGATCGGGTAGACGGTCTTGAACGGCTTGCCGTCCTGCAGGGTCCCCGAGAGGACATCGCCGTTGATCTGGACCCGGGTGATGGCCTTGCTGTTGATGTTGGCTATGAACTCGCTGTAGGTGAGCGACGACAGACTTTCCTGGGGTTTGTTGAAAAGATTGTAGAGCAGGATCATGGTCAGGCCAATCACCAGCCACATGCTCAGATTTTTATAGAATGTGTTCAAGAAGACCTCCGGTGCTCCTGTTTTGATAATGCAGTGAACTTGGGCGGATCATCGGGCCGTGGGGAGCTGGATGAACCGGCTCGAGGACCCGACTCAATCGTTTAATGTAAGGCATCATCTGCCGCTGTCGAGGGGAATTCCCCTTTTTTCCGCTGTCTATTGTAGCGATCGCGTGAAGTATTGTACAGGCTGAACGCCGATCGCCTTACGTTTCATCTCCTGCATCGCCGTGACCACCGCAGCGGCGCCGGTGACGGTCGTGGTATAGGCGATATGGAAATCGAGCGCCGCTCTTCTGATGCTGTAGGAATCCTCGGTCGTGCGTTTGCCCAGGCTGGTGTTGACGATCCACGAAATCTCGCCGTCCTGGATCCGGTCGAGGATATGGGGCCGGCCCTGGGATATCTTGTTCACATGCTCGCAGGCGATGCCGTTGTCCTTGAGGAAAGCGGCGGTCCCGGTGGTGGCGCAGATCATGTACCCCATCTCGTCGAGGGAGCGGGCGATCGCCAGTATCGCCGGCTTGTCGCTGTCGCGGACGCTGATGAAGACGTTGCCGGACTGGGGCAGTCGGCCGCCGGCGGCGAGATGGGCCTTGGCGATGGCCAGGCCGAGGTTGTCGTCGATGCCCATGACCTCGCCGGTCGATTTCATTTCCGGGCCGAGCAGGGTGTCGACATTGGGGAAGCGGTCGAAAGGGAAGACCGCCTCCTTGACCGCCCAGTGGCTGATCTCGACCTCGGTCATCAGGCCGAGGTCGTCAAGGCTTGCACCCATCATGACCTTGGTCGCCAGTTTGGCCAGCGGCACCCCGGTCGCCTTGCTGACGAAGGGCACGGTCCGCGAGGCCCGGGGGTTGACCTCGAGGATGTAGAGGACCTTGTTCTGCACGGCGTACTGGACGTTCATCAGGCCGATAACCCCGAGTTCCTCGGCCATTGCCCGGGTCGCCTGCTTTATCTCCTCGATCAGCTGCGGCGACAGGGTATGGGGGGGCAGGACGCAGGCCGAGTCGCCGGAATGGATGCCGGCCTCCTCGACGTGTTCCATGATCCCGCCGATAATCGTCCGCCGGCCGTCGCAGAGGGCGTCGACGTCGACCTCGATGGCATCCTTCAGGAACTTGTCGATCAGGATCGGGTGTTCGAGAGTGGCGATGCCGATGGCGGCCATGAAATCCCGGATCCCCTGGTCGGTATAGACGATCCGCATGTCGCGGCCGCCGAGGACGTAGGAGGGGCGGACCACCACCGGGTAGCCGATGCGGTTCGCCGCCGCCAGGGCCTCGTCGAGGGTCGTGACCGTATCGTTGTCGGGCTGGCGCAGGCCCAGCTTCTGCAGGAATTTCTGGAAGCGTTTGCGATCCTCGGCCCGGTCGATGGCGTCGGGCTGGGTGCCGATGATTTTGACCCCGGCCTTCTCGAGCGGCACGGCGAGGTTGAGCGGGGTCTGGCCGCCGAACTGGACGATGACCCCCTCCGGCTGCTCCAACTCGATGATGTTGAGGACATCTTCCCGGGTCAGCGGCTCGAAGTAGAGCTTGTCCGAGGTGTCGTAGTCGGTGGAGACGGTCTCGGGGTTGGAGTTGATCATGATCGACTCGACCCCGATCTCCCGCAGGGCGAAGGCGGCATGGACGCAGCAGTAGTCGAACTCGATGCCCTGGCCGATGCGGTTCGGGCCGCCGCCGAGGATGACGATCTTGCGGCGATCGCTGCGGGTCGCCTCGTTCTCCTCCTCGTAGGTCGAGTAGTAGTAGGGGGTGTAGGACTCGAATTCGGCGGCGCAGGTGTCGACCAGTTTGTAGACCGGCAGGACGCCGAGCTGCCTGCGCAGGCCGCGCACGTCGTCGGACGAGGTGCCGGTCAGCCAGGCCAGCTGCCGGTCGGAAAATCCCTGCTGCTTGCAGGTGCGGAGGAAATCGCGGTCCAGGCCCTGGAAGCCGCGCTCCCGGATCCGGCCCTCGGTGTCGACGATCTGCCGGAGATTGTGGAGGAACCAGGGGTCGATATGGGTCAGGGCGTAGATCCGGTCCGGCGTGAACCCGCGCTTCATCGCCTCGTAGATGTGGGCGACGCGCCTGGAGTTCGGCACCCGCAGGCCCTGCTCGAGATCTTCGCTGTCGAGATGATCGAGCCGGTCCCGGCCGTCGCCGCCGAAGCCGAAGCGGCCGGTCTCGAGCGAGCGCATCCCTTTCTGGAAGGCCTCCTTGAAAGTCCGGCCGATGGCCATTGTCTCGCCCACCGATTTCATCGCCGTCGTCAGCACGTCGTCGGCCTGCGGGAATTTCTCGAAGGTCCAGCGCGGGATCTTGACGACACAGTAGTCGATCGTCGGTTCGAACGAGGCGTAGGTCTCGCGGGTGATGTCGTTCTTGATCTCGTCGAGAGTGTAGCCGACCGCCAGCTTCGCGGCGATCTTGGCGATCGGGAAACCGGTGGCCTTCGAGGCGAGGGCCGAGGAGCGCGACACCCGGGGGTTCATCTCGATGACCATCAGCTCGCCGTCGGCCGGGTTGACCGCGAACTGGACGTTGGAGCCGCCGGTCTCGACCCCGATCTCGCGGATGATGGCGATCGCGGCGTCGCGCATCTCCTGGTACTCGCGGTCGGTCAGGGTCTGGGCCGGGGCGACGGTGATGGAGTCGCCGGTGTGGACCCCCATCGCATCCATGTTTTCGATCGAGCAGATGATGACGACGTTGTCGTTCCTGTCGCGCATGACCTCGAGTTCGAACTCCTTCCAGCCCAGCAGGCTGCGCTCGAGCATGATCTCGGTGGTCATCGACAGGTCGAGCCCGGAACGGCAGAAATCCTCCAGTTCCTGGCGGTTGTAGGCGACCCCGCCACCGGTGCCGCCGAGGGTGAAGCTCGGGCGGATGATGATCGGGAAGCCGATGGTGTCGGCTGCCGCCATCGCCGCCTCGAGGGTGTGGACGATCGCCGACTCCGGCACCTTGAGGCCGATGGCCTGCATCGCTGCCCGGAACTCCTCGCGCCCTTCCGCTTTCTTGATGACGTCGATATTGGCGGCGAGCAGTTCAACTCCGTACTTTTCCAGGGCCCCGGTTTCGGCGACCTTGATCGCGGTGTTGAGGGCGGTCTGGCCGCCCAGGGTCGGCAGGATGGCGTCGGGCCGCTCCTTTTCGATGACCTTGATCACCATCTCCGGGGTGATCGGTTCGATATAGGTGGCGTCGGCCAGTTCCGGGTCGGTCATGATGGTGGCCGGGTTGGAGTTGATCAGCACCACCTCGTAGCCCTCTTCCTTCAGGGCCTTGACCGCCTGGGCCCCGGAATAGTCGAACTCGCAGGCCTGGCTGATGATGATCGGCCCGGAGCCGATGATGAGGATCTTGTGGATGTCGGTTCGTTTCGGCATGATTGTCGCCCGTTTGGCTGAATGTATGGCCTGTCGTCCGGTTGATGGTCGATGCCGCGGCGGGGGCCGCGGCCTATTTGCGCATCATGGCGATGAAGCGCTCGAACAGGTACCTGGCATCGTGGGGGCCGGGGGCGTATTCCGGGTGGTACTGGACCGAGAAGGCCGGATGACGCCTGTGGCGCATGCCCTCGACGCTGTTGTCGTTGAGGTTGATGTGGGTGAGTTCGACCTCTTCCTTGTCGAGGCTGTTCATGTCGACACAGAAGCCGTGGTTCTGGGAGGTGATCTCGACGTGGCCGGTCGTCAAGTCCATGACCGGCTGGTTGCCGCCGCGGTGGCCGAACTTGAGCTTGTAGGTCGAGCCGCCGTAGGCCAGGCCGAGGATCTGGTGGCCGAGGCAGATGCCGAAGATCGGTTTTTTGCCGAGCAGGGCCCGCACGTTCTCCACCACCCCCTGTATGCCCTCGGGGTCGCCGGGGCCGTTGGAGAGGAAGATGCCGTCGGGGTTCATCGCCAGCACGGTGGCGGCGGCGGTGGTCGCCGGCACGACCTGGACCCGGCAGCCCAGTTCGGTCAGGATCCGCAGCTGGTTGTACTTGATGCCGAAATCGTAGGCCACGACCTTCAGCGGCTGGTCAATGCCTGGCTGGGCGGTGGTGAAATCCGTGCCCGGCACCGGCCGGCCGTCGGCCCAGCCGTAGGGCTCGCGGCAGGTGACGATTTTGACCATGTCCTGGCCGATCAGCCCGGTCGAATCCTTGGCCCGCTGCACCAGGGAGGCGGGATCGAGGTCGACGGTCGAGACGACGCCCTTCATCGCCCCGCGGGTCCGCAGGTGCTTGACCAGGGCCCGGGTGTCGAACCCCTCCACTCCGAGGACGCCGTGCTGCTGGAGGAATTCGGCCAGTGTGGCGCGGGAGCGGTGATTGGACGGGGTGGCATGGTATTCCTTGATCAGAAAGGCCTTCGGATGGACGGCGGCCGATTCCATGTCTTCCGGGTTGACGCCGTAGTTGCCGATCAGCGGGTAGCTCATCGTGACGATCTGACCGGTATAGGAGGGGTCGGTGAGCACTTCCTGATAGCCGCTCATCGAGGTATTGAAGACGACCTCGCCGATGGCCTCACCGGGGCCGGTAAATGACGTTCCCTCGAAGATCCTGCCGTCTTCCAGAGCAATGAGTGCTTTCATGAGCATTCCTTTGTCGGGGCCTGCACCGGACCGTCCTGCCTTTATCCGGAGTATTGGGGAGTAGCGGCGGGGAACTGGGCCGGTCCTCGCGGGGAGGGCCGGAGGCGACAGCGCCTGCCGGAGCTTGGTTGTTTGCGATGGACGTTGCGGAGTCGTGCGAGGGGGTTCCGAATTGTCCGGACAAAACTATAATATATAACCCAGAATGCGCTGCGCCGTCAATGGGAAAGCCGTGGTGTTCACGGATTGTGCGTTTCTTCAGTGGGTTAGGTTAAATGGGCGGTATTTCGGATCTGGCCGGCCAAAAGGCGGTGACTGCAGGCGGGACTCAGGCCTGGCGCTGTCGACGCCCCCGGTCGACGGACCGATGGATGGGGATACGTGTCATCAGGGGTCGGAGAGGGTGATGGCGATGGCCCGGGGCCGGCGCATCCGATCGCTACGGCACGGGGAGCGACCCGAAGCCTGCCATTTTCGGAGATGTGAAGGTTGCGATGACGGACGCCGGGGGCATCCCTCCTGACGGATGGATGCCCCCGGTGTGGATGGGACGGCTGTGGAAACGGGATCAGGAACCGAAAGAATCGATGAACAGCTGTTCGATGGCGTTGCGGCCGGCGTCGCTGAGATAGCGGGTGCCGGAGCCGACAAAGGTGTCGTACTCGATTTTCGGGGTATCGGGAACCCAGCTGTTCTTCCAGATGTACCACTGCTTGGTCGGCTGGTCGAAGACGTGCAGCGGGCGGTTGAACATCTTGGCCAGCTCGACGGCCCAGCCGGTGCCGCCCTTGACCGATCCGTCCTCCTGGATCGAACCGATCACGAAGACCTGGTGACCGCTGTTGACCATGTGGAAAATGGTCTGCAGAACCTTCCTGATCTTCTCGGTCTCATAATAGGTCCGGCTCATCATCCGCGAGGCCAGTTCCATGCTGATATCGCCGCGCTCCAGCTCTTCCTGGCTGAGGATGACGGTGTTTTTATCCCGGCTCAGCTTGTGGCCCTCGAACGAATAGATGACCTCGTTGATGTTGCGTTTTTCGGCCGCCTCGCCGAAGGTTTCCTCGGCCCCTTTCAGGCCGCTGCTGTACAGAGTGCATTTGGTTTGGTCCATGCCGTTACGCTCCTTGTGTCACGTGGAATTGGGAAGTGATGTGCAGGGATTGTATCCACAGTTGCGGCGAAAGGCAACGTCTCGCCGATCTTTTCGATCCCGGTTATCCTTTTTTTCGGCCGCGCAGGAACACCCGGTGCGGCGCCGGGTAGCCCTCGATCGTGGTCTGCGGGTCGTCGGGGCGGATGAAATCGCTGTAGGATTCGAAATCCATCCACTCCGTCCGCCGCTGTTCGGACGAGGACATCGGGTGGGAGCCGAAGGTTTCGACGGCCTCGAATCCGGCCTTGACCATCCAGTGGCGCAGACAGGTGGCGGTGGGGACGAAGTAGACCCCGGGAGCCTTGGCATAGGTCGTTTCCGGGAACAGGGCGACCGGGTCATCGCCGGGGATCGCCTGCGACTCGACGATAACGGTGCCGCCGGGAACCAGGGCGGTGAACACGTCGCGCAGGGTGTCGATCGGTGAGGGGCGGTGGTAGATCACCCCCATCAGGAAGATGACGTCGAAGCAGGCGGGAAAGAGCGGCAGGTGCTCGACCCCGAGGAGATCGATCGCCAGCTCCTTGATGGCGGCGATGCCGTTGAGGGCCCTGAAGCAGTAGTAGTGCTGGACCGAGGGCTCGAACCCGAGGACCAGCCGGGGCCGGTGGGCGGCCATACGGAACATGTAATAGCCGTTATTGCAGCCGATATCGGCGATGGTCCTGCCTTTGAGATCGGGCAGGAACGGCAGTAGCCGCTGCCATTTGCGGTTGCTCCGCCACTCGGCATCGACATCGATGCCGAAGACCGAAAACGGCCCCTTGCGCCAGGGTTTGAAGGCCAGCAGATGCTGCCGGACCTGTTGCCGCAGGCCCTCGTCGATCTCGTCGGTATCGCCGAGGATGACGGTGTCACTGCAGCAGTCGACGCGGGCGGCGTGGAAGGCGGCCAGGGCCTCGCTGGGGCGGCGGTAGCGGAGGAATCCCTTCTTGTCCTGATTGACCCAGCGTTGTCGCTGGGCATGCAGGGCGGTCAGCGCGTCGGTACGGACGTGTTCGGGGAGGAGGTCGAGATATTCCATGATGCCGCGGGCTATTCCGGTTTGACTGCGATCAGCGACGCGAAGTTGAACCACTGGAAGAAGGGGGCGACGGCGGTGAAGCCGGCCTGGCGCAGCAGGGCGGTGTTCTCCTCGATCGAAAAGGGGATCAGGACGTTCTCCAGGGCCTCGCGCTTCTTGGCGATCTCCAGTTCCGAATAGCCGCGGCTCTTCTTGAATTGGTAGTAGATGTCGATGTATTCCCGATTCAAACGCTTGTCGTGGAGGATGATCTTCTCGCTCAGGATCAGGACCCCGCCGGGACGGAGGCCGTCGTACAGCGAGCGGATGAACTGTTCGCGGCGGATCGGGCGGATGAACTGCAGGGTGTAGTGAAGGAGGAAGGCCCCGACCGCGAGGTGGGGCGTGGCGGTGATGTCGGCCAGCTCGAAACGGATGCTGTCCTGCTTCGAGTACAGCTCGGCCTTCAGCCTGGCCTTGTGAAGCATCGGCGCCGAGTTGTCGATGCCGATGAAGCGCAGGCCTCGATCCGGGAGCAGGCGGGCCAGCTCGAGCAGGGTCGAGCCGGTGGCGCAGCCGAGGTCGACGATGGTGTCGTCGTAGTCGAGATGGGTCGTCAGCAGGCGGGCGGTCGAGACGACCACCTCCTTGTAGAAGGGGATCGAGCGGTCGAGCATGTCGTCGAAGACCTCGACGACCCGGTCGTTGAACTCGAAATCTTCGGCTCGCGTCGGCTGCTGGAAGATGGTGTCTTTGGGGCTGGTGGGAGGGGGCTTCACCGAAGGTCTGTATCGTTGTGGTTGAAGGGCGTGGCGACGTGTCGGTCGCTGTCCGGCTGTTGCAGATGACCGTCAGGGCTGCCTGCAGCGTCCTCCGCCTGGCGGAATTGCCGCTACTATACCCGCCATCCGAGCAAAATGCCACAACGCTGTCATCCTTCATTCCTGGCTGGCCGCCGGAGTCGTAACACCAGCGGTGTCCGGCTCCGGCGGCTGGAGGATCAGGAATTGAAGCGGCGCTCCCAGTCGTAATCCTTGCCGGTGACGGTGCTCTCCATCCGGCGTATCCGCCGATCGATGTTGTCGAACTGGCGTTTCAACCGTTGGGCGGCGCTGCGCGGCGAGTGGACGTAACTGTCGTAAAACTCCTGCTCGTCCTCGGACTCGATCGGTCGCACCGGTCTGGGCTTCATCAACAGGGCGGCAACCAGGTAGACCCCAAGCACCGGCCAGAAACCGCTCAACAGAAAGACGAGCACCACCGCCATTCGGACCCAGAACACCGAGAGGTCGAAATAATCGGCCACCCCGCGGCAGACCCCGAGCAGGACGCCGTCCCGTGACCGGTACAGGCCTCTTCCGTCATTACTGTATTTTCTCATCGTGTATACCCATCCTTTCCCTGACTTTCCATCAGGATCGTTTCAAGGGCTTCGACCCGTTTTTCCATCCGCGCCAGGCCCTGGTACAGTTCCTGGATCACTGCCGCCTCGTCGGTCCGGGCTTTCCGCCCGGACGGGGACAGTCCCTCCCGGCGGGCCTTGACCAGGGTCAGGACCGTGCCGCAGACGAGGGCGACCATCATGACGATGGAACCGAAGACAATGGCGACAGCGATGACAGTGTTCATGGCGGGTTGCTCCGTCGGGATTAAGGTGTGTGGGATTACTGTGCCGGTTTCGTGTCAGCACTGTATGTACCGGCCTTGATCTTTTCAAGTTCCTTTTCGATCTCGTCATCCCGGCCGAGATCGTCGAACTGGGAGTCGACGTCAGGCTTGCGGCCGAAATTGACGAGGTCGGCCTCGGCCTCCATCTGCTCGATCCGGCTTTCGAGTTTTTCGAAACGGGCCATACTCTCGCTGCTGTCCATGCGGCGGATATCCTCCTGCGCCCGCTTCTTGCCGGTGGCCCGGCGGTGTCGCTGGACCAGCATGCTGCGTTTCTCTTTGGCGGCGGCGAGTTTGTCTTCCAGTTCCACCATGTCGTGCTGGTACTGTTCGATCAGGCCGCCGTGATCGACGATTTCGCCGCGCAACGCCTCGGCCATCTCCGTGAAGCGGCGCTTTTCGAGCAGCGCCTCGCGGGCCAGGTCATCCTTGCCGCGGCGGACGGCGAGTGCCGCCCGTTCGGCCCACATCTGTTCGCGGGCCGCAACCTCGTCCAGTCGCCGCTCGGCCTTCTTGCGCCCGGCGATGACTCCGGCGCAGGACACCTTCAGTTCGACCAGGGTGTCCTCCATTTCCCGAATCATCAGTTTGATCATCTTTTCCGGATCTTCCGCCCGGTCGAGCATGGCATTGATGTTCGAACTCACTATATCTCTGAATCGCGTGAAAACTCCCATGGTCATCCTCCTATGGTTGAATGGTGTGGCACTATTGATATTGCAGGAAGTGTGCCAGACAAAATTTTACTCTGAATGTAAAGTAAATTTGGTGAGATAGGTTGATGGGAGGGTCTGACTGGAGGGTGATGTGTGGTCAATTACACTGATAAATAGTAAAATTATCCAAAATATGGCTTAATACATAGCATGGAGATCAAAATACCTGAGACACCCGGCCGCCAATCGTTCAGCGCCGGCGCCGGTGAGGCCCTTGGCCAGTCGGAACGCTTTCTCGAGTTCCAGGAGCGGCTGTCTCGGGTCGCCCCGGTGGAACGGCCGGTGCTGCTGATCGGTGAGCGGGGAACCGGCAAGGAACTGGCGGCCAGTCGTCTGCACTATCTGTCGCGGCGGTGGCAGGGCCCCTTTGTGACCCTGAATTGTGCCACCCTGGCGCCAACCCTGATCGAAGCCGAACTGTTCGGTCATGAAAAGGGGGCCTTTACCGGCGCCGAGCATCGCCGCAAAGGGCGGTTTGAGGCCGCCGACAACGGCACCCTGTTCCTCGATGAGATCGGCACGATTCCGCTCGAGGGTCAGGAGAAGATCCTGCGGGTCGTGGAGTACGGCTCCTTCGAGCGGGTTGGCGGCTCGGCGCCGGTCGAGGTCGACGTCCGCATCATTGGTGCCACAAATGCCGATCTGGCGGCGATGGCCGCCCGGGGAACGTTCAAGCCGGATCTGCTCGATCGACTCTCCTTCGAAGTCCTGTTTCTGCCGCCGCTCCGGCTGCGGGAAGAGGATATCCTGCTGCTGGCGAACCATTTCGCCGGCCGGATGGCCTTCGAACTCGGTCGTCCGACCCTGCCGGCCTTCTCCGACCGGGCGGCGCAGGCCCTCGAGACCCACAATTGGCCGGGGAATGTGCGGGAGTTGAAGAACGTTGTCGAGCGGGCGGTGTACCGGGCCGAGAGTGAGGTCATCGACGCGATCGATTTCGATCCCTTCCGCTCCCCGTTTGCCCTGATTCAGACAAAGCCGGTTGCCGCCGTCGCC
Source organism: Desulfoprunum benzoelyticum (assembly GCF_014201505.1). Taxonomy (GTDB): domain Bacteria; phylum Desulfobacterota; class Desulfobulbia; order Desulfobulbales; family Desulfocapsaceae; genus Desulfoprunum; species Desulfoprunum benzoelyticum. The sequence goes on from NZ_JACHEO010000020.1 coordinate 28,741, forward strand.
GGAACGGCTGCCGCGCCGGACGAGCCGCAACCCCTGACGCTCCGCCCGGCGGTGGAGCAACTCGAGTTGCGCCTGCTGCGCCGGGCCCTGGAGGAGGGGCGATTCAACCAGCGCAAGGCAGCCGGGCTGCTCGGCCTGAGCTACGACCAGTTGCGGGGGCTGCTGCGGAAATACCGCGGCCGGCTGTGACCGCCGGCCTGCCGGGTGCGGTTGATTGTGGCGGCCGCCGTGACTACACTGATTGCAGTGGGCGTTGCCAGCAACCGATATCAATGTTTGACGGGAGATTTTTTGTATGATCCTGACGTATGCTCTCATCGTTGTCGCTCTCGTGCTGCTGTTCGGCGGGGCGGAATTGCTGGTCAAGGGCAGTGCCTCGCTGGCCGCCCGGGCCGGCTTGACACCGCTGGTGATCGGCCTGACGGTGGTGGCCTTCGGCACCAGTTCACCGGAGTTGGCCGTCAGCCTCAAAGCGGCCTTCGCCGGTCAGGGCGATGTCGCCGTCGGCAATGTGGTCGGCTCCAATATCCTCAATATCGCCGTTATCCTCGGTCTTTCGGCGGTCATCTGTCCGATCCGCGTCCACCTCCAGCTGATCAAGGTTGACGTGCCGATCATGATCCTTGCCACGGTTCTGCTGCCGGTGCTGCTCTTCGACGGGCGGCTGGGGCGGGTGGAGGGCGGGATGCTGTTCGCCGGCATCGTCGTCTATTCCATTTTCAACGTGATGATGGCGCGGAAGGGCGCGGCGGCGGAGGTGGAGAGCGAGTTTGCCGAGAGTGTGCCGAAAGCGACGAAGCACTGGTCAGTCGACCTGGCGCTGATCGGCGGCGGACTGGTGACGCTGGTTGTCGGTTCCCGCCTGCTGGTCGACAACAGCATCGAGGTGGCCAGGGCCTTTCAGATCAGCGAGGCGGTGATCGGTCTGACCGTGGTCGCTCTCGGCACAAGCATGCCGGAACTGGCGACCTCCATCATCGCCGCCCTTCGCCGCCAGCCCGATATCGCCCTCGGCAATGCGATCGGTTCCAATATCTTCAATATTCTTGGCACGCTGGGGCTGTCGACCATGGTGGTACCGATGACCGCCGGAGGCATCACCCTGATCGACTACGGCGTCATGGTCGGCACCTCCGTCCTGCTGCTGCCGTTTCTGATGACCGGGCCGCGCCTCGGCCGGCTCGAAGGGCTGGTCTTCCTCGGCGGCTATTGCGGTTACCTCGCCTTCCTGTGGCCCCGGTAGATGGGAAAGAGCGGCTGGTTCACAGTTCACCCCGGCTGGCCTCCCCGGGAGGTTGTGAGGGGATAAAGAAAACTTGCCATGGCATCATTATCTCAGTATAAACGTAGTTCTTCTGCGGCAAGGCGGACCGCCGGTTCACGCTGGCGGGGACAGCGGCCGCAGGCCGGTATGCAGTGCCGTTGCGTTTCACTTCCATCCTCTGTGAAAATCCTGTACGAATATGGCGAATGAAATAGATTTTGATGAAATTTTAAGTAAATATCGTTCCGATCCGTTCGATTATGTCGAGGTCTGCGCCACCCATACCGGGACCGTCAGCTTCCGGGTCGGCGAAGGCGGCGCGGTCGAGGGTCCGAGCGGGGAGTGGCAGCAGATCCCGGGAACGGCCCTGTACCAGATTACCCGGGAGCGCAACCCGAAACTGATCGCGGCCCGAACCAATGGCGTCGTGTCCGAGATCCGGTCCGAACTCGAAGGACAGTTCGTCGAGGCCGGCGAAAAGTTGATGACCATCCGGCACCCCCTGAAAAAAAAGGAGATCATCGAAAATATCCTCAAGGAGGTCCTGTACCTGTTCCGGGCCCCGGAACGGGCCAAATACTATTTCGCCCTCGATGTCCAGTCGCGGATCGAGAAGAAGGGCGCCAGGGCGGTGACCATCGAGGCCGGCGAGGAAGTGCTGACGATGTCGCTGATGAAGCGCGACACCCCGATCTACTACACCGGCGAGGGCGGGGTCATCCACTCCGTCTACTTCACCCCCGGGGTCTCGGTCAGCCAGGGCGAGCCGCTGCTCGGCATCTGCGCCCCGGAAAAACTGCCCCTCATTCAGAAGATCATCACCCGGGTCAAGGCCGACTGGGACAGTGAACAGGGTTTTTCAACCTGATAATCGGCAGCTTTCAAATACGGTGACGACGATGGAAGCCCGGGAATTTGGCAGGGTCGGCATTGCGGTCACCGTCGCCGAGGTCAACCGGCAGCGGCGGATCGAGGACCGGTCGCGGCGGCAGACCTGGCCTGCGGCCGACGTCGAGTCGATCCTGCGCTACGGCGCCTTTGTCGGTTCGGCGATCGAGTGTCACCCCGTGCTCGACCGGGCGATGGAGAGGGCACGGACGCACATCGCGGCGATGGAGCAGGGCGGCAGGTCGGTGTATAACGGCACGGTGATCCTCGCCGACCGTCTTGAACGCTCCAAGGGCCGTTTCGACCGGACCTGGCATGCCCCGGCCGGAGGGCTGTGGGGATGCCTGCTGCACGTCAACACCCTGCTGCCGCAGTCCCGCAATCTCATCTCCCTGGCCGTTGGCGTCGCCTGCTGCGAGGCGGTGCGGGAGATGGGGATCGCCGCCGAGCTGCGCTGGGTCAACGATGTCCTGGTGGGGGACAGAAAGGTGGCCGGTTTTCTGATCGAGAGTTTTTTCAGTCCCCGTTACCGGGAGGAGTACAACCTCATCGGCTTCGGCATCAACATCAACAATCGTCACTTCCCGCATGAACTGCAGGACACTGCGCTTTCCCTGGCCCAGGCCCTGGGGCGGCCGCTGGATATCAGTGCCTTTGCCCGGCTCTTCCTGGCGAAACTCTCGTTTGCTCTCGGTCTGCTCTACTACGAGGAGGAGCAGGGGCGGTACGACGACGGGGGATGGGAAGTGGAAGACCACCGGTTGCTGCGGTGCTGGCGGGAGCTGGCGACGACCGTCGGCCGACGGGTAGTTTTCGGTTTCAACGTCATGCAGGCCCCGCAGTACCAGGCGACCGTCAGCGGCATTTCCGGTTCGGGGGGACTGGTCATGGTGCTTGACGACGGTCATGAGAAGACCGAATACAGCGGCGAGATCCGTTATGTCTGAACCGGCCTGGCCGTAGTCCCGTCGCGATTGCCGAACGAGTCGAGCATGACCCATGAGTGGATGTCACGCTGGAAAAGATGCCTGCCATACAAGTGTAGCGCAGCGAGGCACTCCTGGCGCATGGCGTTCGTCAGCTTGAGGCGGTGCAGCTTTTGAAGAGGGAGTTCCAGGGCCGACTGCATGAGCCGGATCGATCCGGGGGAGAGGCGGGTGCCGGGATGGCCTGAGGCGGCGGCACAGCTGGCGCAGACAAGGCCGCCGCCCAGATGGCTGAAGACGAAGCCGTGGCTCGGAGACACCTTGATGCCGCAGGTCAGGCAGACCTCGAGCACTGGTCTGTAGCCGATAGCACTGTAGAACCTCAGGAGATACAGGAGCAGCAGCGACAGCCGTTGACTGCCCGTGTCGAGGCCGTGCAGGGCCCACAGGGTGAGACGGAAGACTGTTTCGTCCCGTTCACCCTCTCGCAGGGCCAGCAGGAGGAACTCACGGACCACCGAGGCGGTCGCGTACCGTGGGGGATCGGTCCGGAGACGGAGAAAGGGGGTGTGCAGGTCGGCCTCGTGGATGAAGACGAGGCCGCCGCCTGCCGGATCGGAGCAGGTGAGATGAAGGAAGCTGAATATTTCCAGCTTGTTGACGAAACGCCTCTTGCTCCGTTTCGCGCCTTTGGCGATACCGGTCGCCCGCCCACGCTCGAGGCTGAAAAAAGTGACGATGAGATCGGCCTCGCCATGGTCCCGGGTAGCGAGAACGATGGCCTCGACCTCATAGGAACGGGCCGGCATCGATCATTCGGAGAGGCTTTGCGGTATCGAGACCGTGATCTCTTCGCCTGCCGCTTTTTTCGGCAGGGTCAGAGGCAGATTGTTAAGGGTCAGTGCGGTGCCGGTGCCGGCCGGCAGGGTGATGACGATCGATTTCCCGGCGTCCCAGCTTTGGACCGCTCCGGCCGTGAAATTGAGGTGCTCCGCCGGTTGATCGTCGATCTTGACGGTGAGCCGGGTGGCTTCCTTGAAGGTGGCCTTGAGGGTGTAGGTGGCTGGGACCGGTAAAGCGCCGGGGGGATCTTCAGTCACGGCGGTTTGCGATGGAGCTGTCTGGCCATCGGCTGCTCCAGCCAGTTCCGACCCCGCCGGTGAGGAGGACGGCACGGTCGCCGGCGGGAAAGGCTGAAGTGACGTCATGCCTTTCTGGTCAGGTTCCGGCGCGGATCTGCCTGCAGCCTCCGGTGTCGAAGGCGGAGTGGGGGCCGGCGACGCTGCGGGGGACTGGTCCGGCGTGGCGGGAGGAATTTCCGCCGGTTCGCCGGCAACGGTCGCGGTCTCGTTGCCGCCCCTCAGCTTGTGGCTGATATAGGTGGCCGGGTTGAATGAAAAATACCAGCAGGCGGCGATCCCGATGATGAGCAGGGTGAGCAGCGACATGCCGACGACCGAAAACGAGGTGACGGACGGCGGTTCGGCCATACTGCTGGTCTGCTGGGCCAGCTCGGCGGGGGTGGGGGAGTCCGTTTCATCCTTCTTGGGCTGGTGCTTTTTCTGCTGATTGTAGCGGGTCCGGATTTCGTCAGGGTCGAGGGACAGATATCTCGCATAGATGCCGTAGAAGCCGCGGACAAAGGCGTCAGCCGGCAGGTTCGCATAATCGTCTTCTTCCAGGGCCTTCAGGCAGTTCGGCGAGATTTTCGTCGAATCGACGGCCTGATCGAAGGTCAGGCCCTGTTCTTCCCTTGTCCGACGCAGGAACGCCCCGAGAGTTTCCCTTTCGTTTTCGGATTGAGTCTTCATCATGTATCGGTTCCTGTGAGAAGGTGGGGGAGTTGTCTGCCGCCAGAGGTGATTGTGGCGGACCGGTCGTCAATCGGCCCTTTGTGGTGCATCCCGCTTAGAGCTTCTGGATATAGGCTTCGTTTTGCAAGTTGTCCAGCCATTCATCATAGGCCTTTTTCAGACGCTGTTCGTACAGACTGCTCCTGATCTCCTCTTTCACCTGTTCCAGAGGGGTCTTGACGACTATGGTTCCGTCTTCGTTGTTGAGAAGTTTGAAGAACTGGTAACCTTCCGGAGTTTCGATGATATCACTGATTTCGTCCGGTTTCAGATCCTTTACCGCCTGCTGCATGGAGGGCGCCATCTCCTCGAGTTGAAAGAGCCCGATATCCCCGCCATCGGCGGCCGACGGCAAACTTGAATATTTGCGGGCGAGCGCCTTGAAGTCCTCGCCGTCTCTGGCCATCTCCAGAACCTTTTCGGCTTCTTTCCTGGCTTTGTTCCTGTCGGCTTCGCCGATCTCCGACGGGGCGTCCTGACCTTTGGGCCAGGATATCCCTATCTGCAACAGATAGAATCCCCCGCCACTCACCTGGGTGGTATAGCGGCTGTCATAGTAGTCCAGTATCTCTTCATCGGTAATGACCACCTTCGATCTGACATCGGCATTGACGACTTTGCTCTGGAGAACCTGGTCGCGCAGGTTTTCCCGGTAAGCCGTCTCCGTCAGTCCTTCTGCCTTCAACCTGGCCAGAAATTCCGGTTTGCTGAGACGGCTCTGGTCGAGCATCTGCTCAAAGGCGGCGTCGACCTCCGCATCGGCAACAGAGATATTCCCGGCCTTGGCCTTCTGGGCGATCAACCGTCTTTCGATGATCCTGTCGAGAACATGCTCGCGGGCCTGCTGCAGGGTCTCGGCCAGTGATGTCGCCGGGGTCTTGGCCGAGATGTCGCGGTAGAAACGCTCGCCTTCCTTTTCCAACTCGGAGAGGGTGATCACATCGTCATTGACGACGGCGACGACGCGGTCGACAAGTTCAGCAGCGCCGTTATGGGGGGTAGAGACGATAAAAATAAACAGGATCAGAAGAAAAAATCTTGCCGGTATGGATGCGTGTGCAACTTGTTTCATGGCGGTTTCTTGATGCATGTGTTGTCTCTGACAGGATTCAGTTATGTATTTATCGATGCAAGTAGCCGTGCCGGATGGGAGATTGTCTTGTGGGCGGAGAACAGGGGAAATTCATCAATATCTCCAGCGACAATTCAAGAGCACCAGTGTAGCATGTTTTTTTGTTTTGTACACGATATCTGCGTCCGGTCTTGACAGCGCCGGGGCGGATGACGGCGAAATATGGTGCGCCTATTCCCTGCGGTGTTGACTTTCCATGCGGGTGGAGTATTGTATTTCATAAAAAGATTACATAGATTCGCGTGGCTACTCGAATGGGAGTGTGTTGATGAAAAAAATATTGAAAACTCTTGTAATTATCATATGTGCCGCCGTCATCGGCGGTTCCGCCCTGGTCCCTGCGAAGGTCCTGGCCAGCACCAAAATGCCGGCCTTTGCCCTCGAAGATGTCCGGGACGGGCAACGCATCGATAGCGACAGCTTCGAGGGCAAGGCGTTGCTGATCACTTTTTTCGCCACCTGGTGTCCTCCCTGTCTGCAGGAAATTCCCGCTCTGGTCAAACTGCAAAACGAATTCGGGCCGAACGGCTTCTCCGTTGTCGCCCTGTCAGTCGATCAGGGAGGCAGGGCGGAGGTGGCCGAACTCGTCGAACAGCAGGCCATCAATTATCCGGTCCTGATGGCCGATGCCGCGACCGCGGAAAATTTCGGCGGGGTGTATGGCATTCCGGTCTCGTTCCTGGTAAACAAATCGGGCAACGTGGTGAAGCGGTATCCCGGGCTGGTCCCCCATTCAGTGATGGCAAAGGATGTACAGAGCCTGATCGAATAAACCTCGGAGAGGTTGACAGTTCAGGGGAAAAAGATATAATATTATGCAATTGATTGGTTTTGTAGATTGTATAAGAAAAGAGGTATGCGGTTTCGTCTGCGATGGGGAATTGGCACGACGCCCTTCGCGTATGTCCCCTGACGATCAGTCCGGGAAAATATTCAGCGCAAAAGGAGAACAACGATGAAAAAAAGATTGGCAACGGCAGCATTGGCTTTGATTTTCGCATTGAGCATGGCAGGCGTCGGCATGGCCGCAAAAGTGAATTGCACCGTAAAGTCCGTCGAAGGCGACACGGTCACGATGACCTGTGAAGATGCCGGCAAGATGAAAGCCGACGACAAGGTCAAGGTAACGACTTCCAAGGCTGGTGGCGTTGAAGGTTGCTGATTGACACACCGTCGCGTTTTTTGTACCATGAGGGGTCGGTTGACGGAAAGTCAACCGGCCTTTTTTTATTCAATGTTCATCTCCAGTTCAAGAGGTTGTGGTCCTGCTCCTGGCGGAGTGCCGTCCGTATTTCCCCTTGTCCGTATGAACGTGCTGATGTGAACAATCCCGGGGGACACCGAAAGGAGAACGAATGGATATCAGGACTCTCCCTGAACGGGAGCGACAGATATATAACCGTTTGCGGCAGAAATATTCGCTGACCTTTGACAGCTTGAAACTCGGCGACACCACTATCCGTTTACTCAAGGTCGCCGACCTTGGGGAAATCATCGGTGATCGCGATCCCTTCGCCGATGTGACGCAGTTTCCGTTCTGGGTCAAGCTCTGGGATGCCGCGATCATCCTGTCGTATGTGCTGACCAGGGTTCCCGGGCGCGAGGGGCGTACCCTCCTCGAACTGGGGGCAGGCCTTGGTGCGCCTGGTCTGGCCGCGGCGGCCTCGGGTTTCGACGTCACCATCAGTGACTATGAAGAGATCATCAGGGACTTCCAGCAGGTCAGCGCCGCCGCCTCCGGCCTTCACAACGTCAAACTGACCCTCCTCGACTGGCTTGATCCGCCGCAACTTCCTGCCTTTGATGTCCTTGCCGGCGCCGAGATACTGTTCCGCGAAGAATTTTTCGCCCCGCTGCTGCGCGTCTTCGCCACCTATCTCAAGCCTGACGGAGTGGTCTATCTGGCCCACGACGCCCGGCGACAGAGCCTGCCGAAATTCCTCAAGCTGGCGGAAAAGGAGTATGACATCGGCGTTGCCAGACAGAATTACATCAAGGATGGCAGCCCCGTCTCGATTATCGTCAATCGTCTGGTCAGAAAAGGAGCCGGGAAAGAAGGAAACGCATGAGTGGTCCGACCCCCCTCTATCCTGTCAACCTGAAAATTGCCGGGCGACTCTGTCTCGTCGTCGGCGGCGGTCCGGTCGCGGTCCGCAAAGTCGGGGCTCTGCTGATTGGCGGCGGCAGGGTCAGGGTCGTCAGTCCCGAAGCTGTGGCGCCGCTGCGGCGACTGGCCCAGTCCGGGAGGATAGAATGGCGGCAGCGCCTCTATCGGACAGGCGACCTGGACGGAGCCTTTATCGTCATCGCCGCGACGAACAGGCCTGAAGTGCAGCGGCAGGTTGCCAGGGATGCGGCCGCCGGCCGGGTCCTGCTGAACAGCACGGATGACCCGGCGGCCTGCGACTTCCAGGTGCCTTCCCAGTTGAAGCGCGGTGATCTGCTGATTACCATATCGACCGGTGGCGCGAGTCCGGCATTTTCCAGGCGGATCAGGGAGAGCCTCGAAGCGGAGTTCGGCTGGGAATACGGGGTGACCGTCGATCTTCTCGGCCGGCTGAGAGCGTTGGTGATGGGCGGTGGCGGCGATGCGGCGGACCATGCGCCGGTTTTTCGGGACATCTTGGAGTTGGATCTCGCCGGGCGTATCCGGGATGCGGATTGGGATGGTCTGGTCGGGATGTTGAAGACTGCGTTGCCTCCGCATCTCGACCCGGAACCTGTCGTTCGGTCCCTCGTCGAGGTCGCCAACCGAGAGAAGAAAGAGTATCCCTTGTGAACCGGGGATCGGTCGGTATGCATCCTGTTCCGCCATCCTTGTATTGAGGATAAAATGAGCGAAATCAGCTACCTGCTTTTTCAGGCCGTTATGTTGGTGACCTTTCTGGCCTGTTCCACCTACAGTGTGTTCTTCGTCAGCCAGAAAAACAGGGTGCGCAAGGTGGCGAGGATACTGCTGGTCTCGTCAGGGATCCTCCAGACCCTGTATATCCTTTCGCGGTATCAACTTGTCGGTCATGCCCCGATAACCTCGCAGCATGAGACTGTTGTCGTTTTTGCCTGGGCCACCACCTGGGCATACCTGTCGTTTCGGTGGCGCTATACGGTCAAGAATTTCGGCGCCTTTGTCTCCCTGTTGATCATGTTTCTTCTCGTCCTGTCCTCCCTGGCATCAAGGGAGGTCAGTGAACTCGTGCCGGCCCTGCAGAGCTGGTGGCTCCCCGTGCATGCCGGGGTTTCGCTCTTCGGTTATGGTTTTCTTGCCCTGGCCTTCTGCGGCGGCCTGATGTATCTCCTCCAGGAACGGGAGCTGAAGAGCAAGCGTTTCGGCTACTTTTTCCCCCGTCTGCCCTCTCTCGAGGCGCTGGATCAGCTCAACAGCCATTGCCTTACCGTCGGCTTCGTCTTTCTGTCTTTAGGCATCGTCAGCGGTTCGGTCTGGGCCAGACAGGCATGGGGAACCTACTGGCACTGGGATCCGAAGGAAACCTGGTCGCTGATTACCTGGTTCATCTACCTGATCCAGATCCATCAACGGTTCACCGCCGGTTGGCGGGGAAAGCGGGCGGCGATCATGGCCATATTGGGTTTTGCCGCTGTCGCCTTCACCCTGTGGGGGGTCAGTTATCTGCTTGGCGGGGTGCACAGCTATGCCAGGTGAACGCATCATACTCCTCGGGGTCAATCACAAGACGACCCCGGTGGAGGTCCGCGAGAGGATGGCCCTCTCAAGCGGCTACGAACAGCCGCTAACCGCCCTGAAGCAGATCGGGACGATACGGGAATGCTATCTGCTGTCGACCTGCAACCGGGTGGAACTGTTGCTGGTGGCCGAACCGAGCGATCAACTGATAGACAACATCCTCTCTTTCCTGTTCGGAGACCGTATCGCGAAAGAACAGTGCCGTGAGTATCTGTACATCTATTACGATCGGGACGCGGTTCACCATCTCTTCATGGTTGCCGCCAGTCTCGATTCGATGATCGTCGGGGAGGCCCAGATCCTCGGCCAGCTGAAGGAAGCCTATCGCCATGCCTCCCGGTTTGGCTGCACCGGGCCGTTGCTCAACCGTTTGCTGCACAAGTCTTTTTCGGTCGCCAAACGGGTCAGGACAGAGACGGCGATCGGCTCGGCTGCCGTCTCGATCAGCTATGCCGCGGTCCAGCTGGCGAAGAAGATTTTCGGCAATATCAGGGACAAGAAGGTCCTGCTGATCGGTGCCGGGGAAATGGCGGAGCTGGCTGCCGAGCATCTCGTCGGCCAGGGGGTGGCCGAAGTCGTCGTCGCCAACCGGACTCTGGCCCGGGGAGTGGAACTGGCCAAGCGGTTTCATGGTCGGGCAGTCTCCTTCGACGAATTGATCAGTCAGCTCGAACAGGTCGACATCATCATCAGTTCGACAGGGGCGCCGACCATGGTTCTGCGCCAGAGCGACGTCCGGCCGGTCATGCGGGTCCGCCGGAACAGGCCCCTGTTCTTCATCGATATCGCGGTGCCGCGTGATCTCGATCCCGACCTCAACGACCTGGAAAACGTTTACCTCTATGATATTGATGATCTCAGCAGTGTCGTCGAGATGAACCGCACTGGCAGGGAGCGCGAGGCGGTCAAGGCGACGCGGATCGTCGACGAGATGACGCTCAGTTTTGGGCGCTGGATGGAGGGGATGACGGTCACGCCGACGATTCTGGCCCTGCGCAATAAGGCGGACGGCATATGCCGGGCCGAACTGGAGAAGACCCTGCCGCGCCTGACCGGCCTGTCCGAGGAGGAGAGACACGCCATCGAGGTCATGCTTTCGGCCATCACGGCGAAAATGCTCCATGCTCCTCTTGCCTATCTCAAGAGTGAATCCTGCGGCGGGCGGGATAACAGTGAGGCCAAGATCGATACGGTACGGACGATCTTCGATCTTGGTGGAGACGATCAATGAGCGCCTGCGTCGAGGAGCATCTCGACAACGAATGGTTTGTGGTGCGGCATTCCGGCGAGATTCCGGAGATCGCCCTCTATGCCGCCCGTCACTATCTGACCGAGGCGGAAGACGGGCCCCGGCTGAACCTGTCGCAGGATCAGTGGGGAAGGCTGCTGGACGCGGCCAGTGTGCGGTATCGGGAGATCGTCCTGCGTGATCTGCAGCTTGATAACCGTGACACCTCCATATACCGCGGCTTGGCCAGGTCGATCGCCAATTACCGCAGGTTCGAATCCTTCTGCCGCCGTCATGGCCTCGACATGCAGGATTTCTGCAGGGAGGTGGCGGCGGCTCTGCTGATCTTCCTTGCCGCCGAGGCGGCGCAAGTAGCCAGCGGCGACCGGAAATCCTGCATCAACTGCACCTTCACCGATTTGAACGATTTTGCCTGTCGAATCGGTCTCGTCAGCGATTCATTGCCGATGTCCATACGCCGACTGTGCCCGGAGGAATGATTTTCTCCTTGCTCTGACAGACCAGGGGTGATCGGACAAATCCTTACGCTCTGTACTCCATCCTGCTGAAATACGTACTTCCGTATCTCTTTGTCGTAGTATTTACGGCACGCTTTTGGTATGTCTTTTAAGGTTAAGGGTCAGACTTTGCGCCTGAATTCCGTTTTTCTCTTTATCACTGAATGACATGAAATATCTCACACCACCAGTTTTCGCCCTCCTGCTGCTTTTGAGCTGTCCCCTGCTTGGCTTCGGGGAAAGTGCCGACAACCGGTCTTCAGCGGATTTTCTGAAGCGGAACAGGCTCATCGGCTATATGCTGGCCAAGCAGCTACCGACCGTGCATCTCAGTGACAAATCCATGGACGATGAGCTGGCGCAGGCGGCGTTCACCCTCTATCTCAACCAGCTCGATTTCCAGAAGAGATTTCTGCTGCAGAAGGATGTCGATCAACTCAGGGCCTTCGCCCCGTATATCGACGACAACCTGGTGCAGGGAAACAACCCCCTGCCGGATGCGGGTATGGATATTCTTGGCGAAAGGATCGACCAGGCCGAGAAGATGGTCGAGGCCATCCTGGCGGCGGGAATTGATTTCAACGCCTCCGAAACCCTCGAGACCGATCCGAAAAAACTGGAATTTGCCAGAGACCTGCCGGGGCTGCAGGACCGGTGGCGCAAGATTCTCAAATCTGAGATTATCTCCCGCTACCTCGAACTTGAGGACGATGCGAAGAAGGCCAAGGAGAACAAAACTCCGGACGGACTGCTGCAGGAGGCGAGGTCAAAGGTAGCCAAGCGGTACAAGGAGATTTTCCGCCGCCTGCGCCAGGAAACGCGGCAGGACCATTACGACCGTTACTTCAATGCCGTCGCCCGGGCCTTCGATCCGCACACGAACTACATTCCGCCGGCCGGCAAGGAGCAGTTCGATATCAGCATGCGGGGCAGTCTCGAAGGGATCGGCGCCCTGCTGCGCGAAGATGACGGTTTCATCAAGGTCATGCGGATAATCCCCGGCAGTGCCTCGGCCAGGCAGGGGCGACTGCAGGCCGAGGATACGATTCTCCAGGTTGCCCAGGGGGGCGAAGAACCGGTGGATGTCACCGATATGCGGCTGCGTGATGCGGTTCGCCTGATCCGCGGCTCCAAAGGCAGCGAGGTCCGGCTGACGGTGCGCAAGGCCGACGGGTCGAAGGATATCATTCCCATTGTCCGTGACGTCGTCCAGATCGAGGAGACTTTTGTCCGGAGCACGGTGCTGAAAAATTCCGATGGCAGAAAGATCGGCCTGATCTATATCCCCAGTTTCTATCGCGATTTCGAAAAAACCAGCAACGGCGAAAACGCCAGGAACTCGACCGACGATACCCGTAAGGAGGTGCTGGCGCTCAAAAAACAGGGGGTCGACGGCATCATCCTTGATCTCCGCAATAACGGCGGCGGGGCCCTGGTCGATGCCGTCGATATCGCCGGTCTTTTCCTGCCCTCCGGACCGGTAGTGCAGGTCAGGAACAGTAACGGTTCGATCCGGGTCTTGAACGATGAAGACCCGGAAATGGTCTATAGCGGACCGCTCGTGGTCCTGGTCAATGTCTTTTCCGCCTCCGCCTCGGAAATCGTCGCCGCCGCGCTCCAGGATTATCGCCGGGCGATCGTCATAGGCGGGCCGACTACCCATGGGAAGGGGACCGTTCAGACCGTCATCGATTTCAACGACAACATCCCGCTGTTCCAGATCAATAAATACGATGATCTCGGGGCGTTGAAGGTGACGATCCAGAAATTCTACCGGATAACCGGGGGGTCGACGCAGTATAAAGGGATGGAACCTGATATCGTCCTCCCAAGCATCCTCGAAAGTCTCAAATCGGGGGAGCGGTTCCTCGAATACTCGATGCCGTGGAGCAGTATCGACCCGGTTACCTTCGCGAAGTCCCAGGCGGTTCCGGCCAAGCTCGATACCATACGCGCCGCCAGCGCCCACCGGGTTGTCAGGAATGAGAAGTTCAAAGCTATCCGGGACGAAATCGCCAGGGTGCAGGAACAGGTGGATAACTCCGTTATCTCGCTTGATATCGACGACATGAGGAAAAAGCAGGAGGAGGCCAGGCTGGCCAAGGAAAAGGTCGGCAGTCAGTTCGGCCTTTTCGGTGATGAGGCGCGGACTGACAGCGAGACCGCGGAGGATGAGGAAGACATGCAGTCAAGCGGTGCCGAGTGGTTGAAGGAAGTGCAGGACGACCCTTATATCCAGGAGGCTGAATTGATCATTGCCGATATGACCTGAGTGGCGGGGAGGGCGCAGGTGAAGAGACAAGCTCAGTCGATACTGCCTTCGGAGCCCTGGGCCGCAGTAAAATATCCTTGAAAAAGAAATGGAAAGATGCTAGAAATCCGCTTTTATGAATGGTCATTCATTCAACAGGGGTGGTAGATAAGATGCTGATGATATTGATATTAAATGATTCAAGGCGGTTAGCGGATGGACCTCGCTGAAGCGTTCAGGAATTATAAGGACAAGATTGTAGACCAATGGGTCGACTATACCCTGTCGACCTACCAGGCTTCCAGTTTCTTTAAAAAAGAACGGGACATGTTTGCCAACCCCGTTGGCGGCAATATTCGCGAGGCCCTGAAAAAACTGTTCTCCCTTCTTGTCAAGGGGGCTGGAACAGAACAGATGATTCCGCCCCTTGAGCAGATTTTGAAAATCCGCTCGATCCAGGAATTCTCTCCTTCACAGGCTGTAGCCCCACTGAACGCTGTCAAGCACATTACCAGAGAAATACTGGCTGCCGATAAAGAGCGACGCCACCTGGTTTCTGAGCTCTATGATTTTGAGTTCGCGGTCGATCTTGCGATCCTGGCCGCCTTTGATATCTACATGCAGTGCAGAGAGCGACTGTATCAGACCCGGATACAGGAGATCAAGACGGGCACCCATATCCTTACAGACAGTCGATGCCCGTCATCGTTGCAGAAAAATAAAGTTCAGGATTCCATTCCAAAGGTCGAGAGTATTTAGCTGGTGCCGGCCGATCGCATCGGTCCGGTACCTAATAACAGTTCATTTTGAAGTGAGGTAAGAAATGAAGTACGCCTTCTCATTTCTGGCAGTCATTGTGCTCATTCTGATTGCCGGGGTAGGATCCCAGATAGCGGGAATGCCATATTTTTTTGGTGTCTTTGTCCCCTATGTGGCCATCGCGATCTTCCTGGGTGGATTTGTCTACAGAGTGGTGCAGTGGGCCAAGTCGCCTGTTCCCTTCTCCATCCAGACCACCTGCGGTCAGGGAAAATCGCTGGAGTTCATCAAGCACAACCGGCTCGAAGCCCCGGATACCACCGCCGAGGTTGTCGCCCGGATGCTGCTTGAAATCTTCACCTTCCGTTCTCTGTTCCGAAACACCAAGTCGGAGATCCATGACGGGCCGAAAATTACGTATGAATCGTCGAAATGGCTGTGGCTGTTCGGTATCGTTTTTCATTATTCCTTCCTGATTGTCGTCATCAGGCACATGCGCCTCTTCCTCAATCCTGTGCCGGAAGTCGTCGCCTTTCTCGATTGGGCCGACAGCATGTTCGAGATCGGGGTCCCAAGCATGTATATGACGACTGCCGGATTGATCGGTGGTGCGGCACTGTTGTTCTCCCGGCGCCTGGTCAACCGGCATGTGCGGTATATTTCTCTTGTGAACGACTACTTCCCGCTCGTCCTCATTTTTGCCATCGGGGTGACCGGCGCCCTGATGCGCCATTTCCTGCGCGACGGGATCGATATCGTCGCCATCAAGCAGCTGGCGGTGGGCCTTGTGACCTTCTCCCCGGTCATCAATGGCGAGATCGGCGCAATCTTCTATATCCATGTCTTTCTCGTCGCCACCCTGCTTGTCTATTTCCCCTTCAGCAAGTTGATGCATCTCGGCGGCGTTTTCCTCAGCCCCACTCGAAATATGAAGAACAACAGCCGGGCGGTACGCCACATCAACCCCTGGAATCCGGATATCAAACCGCATTCGTACGCCGGCTATGAGGATGAATTCCGTGAGTTCATGGTCGATGCGGGTATTCCAGTCGAGAAAGAGTTGCCGGCGCAAAAAGATTGAAGACTAACAGTTGAGACCCACAACCAGCTTATAAGGAATAGACAACGATGGCAGTTCCAAAATTAGAACAATTATCGAAAAGCGTCGTGCAGGGACCATCCTTGGCAACCGGAGCGATACCGACCAGGGACTGGATGGATATCCCGGTACATTTCAAGGAGGGCAATTACGCCTATCCGGCAAAAAAAGAGAAGGTCGAATACCTCGACAGTCAGAAGGGGCTTTCCTTTCCCAATGCCCGCATCTGGTCGCCGGAGGATGATGACTGGAAACTTCCCGAGGACTGGAAGGAGATCATTCTCAACGGCCTGAAGGAACGCCTGGGCAAGTTCCGGTCATTGAAGATATTCATGGACTGCTGTGTCCGCTGCGGTGCTTGTGCCGATAAATGCCATTTCTTCCTCGGCACCGGCGATCCGAAAAACATGCCGGTAATGCGGGCTGAACTGCTCAGATCGATCTACCGTAATGACTTTACCCTCGCAGGAAAACTTCTCGGTCGGATGGCTGGTGCCCGGGAAATGACGGTCGGCGTTCTCAAAGAATGGTTCATGTATGCCTACCAGTGTACGGAGTGCAGACGTTGTTCCGTTTTCTGCCCGTATGGAATCGATACAGCTGAAATTACAATCATATTGAGGGAATTGCTGCATCTGGTCGGTGTCGGCATCAACTGGATCCTGGAACCGGTTTCCAACTCCAACCGAACCGGTAACCATATGGGACTCCAGCCTCATACCTATAAAGACAATGTCGAATTTCTGGCTGATGACATCGAAAACCTGACTGGGGTAAGGATTAATCCACCTTTTAATAAAAAAGGTGCGGAAGTCCTTTTCATCACTCCTTCGGCAGACGTTTTTGCCGAGCCCGGTCTCTATACCGCGATGGGGTACCTGATCCTGTTCGAGGCCATCGGACTCGATTACACTTGGTCGACCTATGCTTCGGAAGGCGGTAACTTCGGTTTGTTCACCAACAACGAATCGATGAAGAAACTCAATGCCAAGATGTACGCCGAGGCGAAGCGCTTGGGAGTCAAATGGATCCTTGGCGGTGAGTGCGGTCACATGTGGCGTGTCCTGCATCAGTACATGGATACGATGAACGGTCCGGCTGATTTCCTTGAGGTGCCGAAATCGCCGATCACTGGAACTGTCTTTGACAATACGGCTTCAACCAAGATGGTTCACATCAGTGAGTTTACTGCCGATCTGATCAAACATGGCAAGTTGAAACTTGATAAGAGCCGCAACAGCCATGTCAAAGCGACCTTCCATGATTCCTGCAATCCCGCACGGGCTATGGGGCTTTTGGATGAACCACGATATATCCTCGACCACGTTGTCGATTGGGTGGAGATGCCTGAGAACACGATTCGGGAGCAGACCTTCTGCTGCGGTTCAGGTACTGGTTTGAACACCGATGAGATCATGGAACTGAGGATGCGTTCGGGATTACCTCGAGCAAACGCGGTTAAATACGTGCATGAGAAACATGATGTCAACATGCTTTCCTGCGTCTGTGCCATTGACCGGGCGACACTGACTTCGCTCATGGATTACTGGAATCCCGGAGTACGGGTATGCGGTATATCCGAGCTGGTTGGTAATGCCCTTGTGCTTGAGGGTGAAACACGGGGCGAGTTGGATGACGGCCTTAGAACATTGCTTTAAATCCTGACCGGGATAGAGGAGCCACACATGTATAATAAAGGAACTATCATACCGGGGCTGGTGATCTTCATCGTCTTCGTGACTTTCCCCCTTTGGTATAACGGATTGAATGCCGGTCCCGTGCCGAAACCTGACCTCCCGGTTGGCGAGAAGGAGTGTGTCGCTCCTGCCGGAGAGATGAGAGATAATCATATGAAATTGCTGAACGAGTGGCGTGATGCCGTCCTCCGAGACAACGATCGGGCCAACGTCAAGGTTGGCGGCAAAGAGTATCGCAAGGGACTGCAGATGGCGTGCATGCAGTGTCATACCGACAAGGAGAAGTTCTGTGACTCCTGTCACACCTATGCTGCCGTATCCCCCACCTGCTGGGATTGCCACCTGACCCCCGCCGAGGCGGCATCGAAGAAGGAGACGCACTAATGGATAATACGAGAAGAAAATTTCTGAAGATCGCCGGAGCCGCCGCCCTTGCCGGCATGAGTGCACCTGCGATAGTGAAGTTGACCTCCCATACCGCCTTCGCCTCCGAGGATGCAGGGCATGCGACGCCAGCTCATGGTGAAGCCGGAGCCCATGGCGAGCCGGTTTCAACCGGGGTTCGTCTGGGCATGGTTATCGATATGCGGGTTTTTGCCGTTCAGCCGATGCTGCTTGATCAGGCTATCGCCGCCTGCAACAAGGTCCATAATATCCCCCATTTTACTGATCGCAAAAATGAGATAAAATGGATATGGAAGGCTCCCTATGCCAATGTCTTTCCGGAACAGGAGACCCTTCATAAATCGGAAATGGCAAAGACCAAACCCTTTGCCGTTCTCTGCAATCATTGCGACAACCCCTCCTGCGTCAGGGTCTGTCCGACCAAGGCAACCTTCGTCCAGCCGGAAAACGGCATCGTCGGTATGGACTTCCATCGCTGCATCGGCTGCCGCTTCTGTATGGCTGCCTGCCCCTACGGGGCGAGGAGTTTCAACTGGCAGGATCCGCGACCGTTCATCACCAACTACAATCCCGATTTCCCGACCCGGATGCGCGGGGTGGTGGAGAAGTGCAACTTCTGCGGCGAGCGTCTGGCTCTCGGCCTCGAACCTGCCTGCGTTGAGGCCTGTAAAGGCACGGGTGCCATGGTCTTCGGGGATCTCAACGATCCGGCCTCGGAGATCAGAGGGGTTCTTGACAAGGAATTTACGATTCAGCGAAATCCTGCTGCCGGCACCAGACCGTCAGTCTACTACATAGTGTGAGGTTGTCATGATCGAGAAAGTATTAAAAGGCAAATCAACATACTGGATGTGGCTTGCGGTGCTCGGCACCTGTATTGCCATCGGTGCGGCCTGCTACGTGCGGCAGTACATGTTCGGCCTGGGGTTGACCGGTATGAGCCGTGACGTTTCCTGGGGGCTGTATATTTCCCAGTTCACTTTTCTGGTCGGTGTTGCGGCCGGAGGTCTGATGCTGGTGCTCCCCTACTATGTCCATGACTACAAGGCCTTCGGCCGGATCACGATCCTCGGCGAATTCCTCGCCATCTCGGCCCTGATCATGTGCCTGATGTTCATCATGGCCGATCTCGGTCAGCCGCTGCGGGGCCTCAATGTCGTCTTTTTTCCGACCCCTGGTTCCATGCTGTTCTGGGATATGTGCGTCCTGTGGGGATATCTGATTCTCAACTGTCTCTGCGGCTGGGTTATCCTGACCGCCGAGCGCAAGCAGGTCCATCCGCCGAAGTGGATCTACATCTTCGTGTATATTTCGATCCCCTTCGCCGTTTCGATCCACACCGTCACCGCCATGCTGTACTGCGGTCTGCCGGGCCGGCACTTCTGGCTGTCGGCGATCATCGCTCCGCGGTTCCTGGCATCGGCCTTTGCCGCCGGCCCGTCGCTGATCGTCCTCGCTTGCCTGGTCCTGCGCAAGTTCGCTAACTTCGACGCCGGCAAGGAGGCGATCCAGAAACTGACCACGATTATCATGTATGCCGTGATCATCAACACCTTCTTCTTCCTGCTCGAGTTCTTCGTCGGCTACTATTCGGGGATGCCGGGACACATCCATAGTCTTGAGTACCTGTTCTTCGGTCTCGAGCATGATGGTCATGTCTACAACAATCTCGTCCCGTTCATGTGGACGGCAACGGCCTTCAGTTTCACCGGCCTGGGAATATTAGCGTATATGAAAATCGCCAAGGTTTTCGATTATCGTCTGGTCGGTGTCGCTTCAGCCCTGATCTTCCTTTCCCTCTGGGCCGATAAGGGGCTCGGGTTCGTATTCGGCGGATTTGTACCGAATCCCCTCAACGAAGTTACCGAGTATATTCCGACAGCCAATGAACTGGGGATCACCCTTGGTATCTGGGCGACCGGCTTTTTCATCCTGACCCTGCTGTATAAGATCGCAGTCGGTGTTGAACACGAGATTGAAGCGTAATCCGGTGCCATCCAAAGAAAAGCCCCCGAATTTTCGGGGGCTTTTTTTTTGTTCCAGTCTCGGATATATTCCTACGGACAACTAATTCTGCCCATGTGACAGATGTGAAAACATTCGTAGCGCAAAGAAGAGTTCTGATACTCTTTTACACCTTCAGTAGTCAAACTCGCAATCTTTTGAATAACTTGGCGAAAGGACTGAATGAAGGTGGAGTCGAAGTCCGGCTGGAACAATTGAAGCCGTTGACACCGCCGCCATTTCCAGTCGGATCGTATATCGGAGCGCTAAAAATGATGGTTGCAGCTTTCCTCCGGCGCCCGGTCGCCGTAGCACCGCCTGACAAAACATGTTTTTCGCACTGGGACCTCGTTATCTGTGCCGGACCGACATGGTCGTATCATTTGAGCGGGCCGATGGTCTATTTTCTCCAGCAGTACTCTTCTGAAATGCTGGCAGGGAAAATCGTCCTGCCCCTCATATCCTGCAGGACCTATTGGCGGTTGCATGCCTGGGAGATGCGCAGGTATTTGTTGCGGTGCGGCGCCAGAGTCATGCCTCCCCGGGTCTTTCAGCATCCTTGTCCGGGTCTGTGGTGTGCCATCGGGGTCTTTATCAAAATCACCGGGAAAATACCCAGAACCTGTCGGTCATTGGTTCAACGGCATTGTCCGAGATTTGGGCACAGCCCGCAGCAGCTCGAAGAGGCAAGAGACCTGGGATCACGTCTTGCCGAGGTCTTGATGGCGGGACAAATCGATGAGAATTTCAGTGTCGAAGAAGTTGTCAGAACAGGGAACCGTCGAGATAGCTCAAATAGAGCGCGTTGATTTCCTGGAAGAAGAGCATATACAGCAAGGCGGCAAGCGAGAGAAAGGGGCCAAACGGGATTCGAGTCGCTAACCCTTCTTTACGTTCGATGACCATAACCAGGATGCCAACGAAAGCGCCGCTCATCGAGCTGGCAAAGATCACAAAAGGCAGTGCCTGCCAGCCGAGGAAGGCGCCGATCATGGCCAGCAGCTTGATGTCGCCGCCACCCATGCCTTCCTGCCGGCGCAGGAAGAAATAGATCAAGGCGATACCGTAGAGGACCCCGCCGCCGCAGACGATTCCGAGAAGGGAATCCAGCCACGAGATCAGAGGGGAGAAAAATGAGAGGACGAAGCCGATCACAATCCCCGGCAGACTGATCATGTCAGGGATGATTTGATGCCGGAGGTCGATGAATATGACCACCAGCAGGGCGGCGCTGAAGCAAAAGAAACCGCCGGCGGTGACGGTCAGTCCGAATCGATAGACAATAGCAGTTGAAAGTAGTGCTAATGCCGCTTCCACCAGTGGATATTGCAGGGAAATTCGGCCTCGGCAGTGGCTGCACCGACCACCCAGGAAAATATAGCTGAGCAGGGGGATGTTTTCGTACCACCTGAGACCTGCCTGACATTTCGGGCAGTGCGAGGCGGGAAAGACAATCGACTCCTCCGGTTGTGGCAGGCGGAAAATCACAACGTTGAGAAAGCTGCCGACAATGGCGCCAAACAGAGCGGCGAAGGTCAAGATCAAAGGTTCGCTGTGCATCAAGGTAATCCGGCCTTATTCTGTTTAATGAGTAACAGGTGCTGATACCGACAACAATGTATCCACAATGATGACCCAATACCAGGAAAAAGCTGTTGTTATTCGAAGAGAGCAACTGTCCGCCGACAACGTCCGTCTCACCTTCGAATGTCCGGACATCGCTGCCGCCGCCTACCCCGGGCAATTCGTGATGATCAGGGTAGGGACCGGCAACGACCCCTTGTTGCGGCGGCCTTTCTCCATCCACCAGGCCCACAAGGAAGGCCTTCTTCAGGTCTATTTCAAGATTGTCGGGCGGGGAACCGAGATGCTTGCCGAGGTCGGGGAGGGTGCGGAAGTTTCGATTCTCGGACCACTCGGCAGGGGTTTTCGTCTTGTCGAGTCGCCCGCCTGCCTGGTCGGAGGGGGGCTGGGGATTGCCCCGCTCCTCTTTCTCGCCCGGGAATTGAGCCGGCTGCAGCGGGATTGTGGACTTGATACCGTTATCCTCGGAGGTCGCAGCAGAAGCGAAGTTGAGCCACTGGTAAAAGATTTCGAACAGTTCGGGATGACCGTGGTAACGACTACGGACGATGGATCGTACGGTCAGCGTGGTTTCGTCACCGCCGCCTTTTCCTCTCTCTCTCTGCCTGCTTCATGCGCTGTCTATTGCTGCGGCCCGGAGCCGATGATGGCCGGGATGAACGTCCTCTGTCGAGCGCGTGGAAATTCCTGCCAGGTCTCGGTCGAGAGCGTCATGGCCTGCGGCATGGGGGCATGCCTCGGGTGCAGCAAACCAACCCGGGGTGGCGGCTATGTCCATGTCTGTGTCGACGGACCGGTCTTCGATGCGGAGGAGATGGTATGGAATATCTGAACGGCGGCGTGCGGATCCCGGATCTCCGCGTCGATATCGGTCCTCTCTCTCTTGCCAATCCGGTGATGACTGCCTCCGGGACCTTTGGTTATGCCCGGGAATTCGAGTCACTCCTCAACCTCCGCCGTCTCGGGGCCATCATCGTCAAGGGGATATCTCTTCATCCCCGCTCCGGCAATCCGCCGCCTCGGATCATTGAAACCGCCTGCGGCATGTTGAATGCGATCGGCCTGCAGAATGTCGGAGTCGACCGGTTTATCGTGGAGAAGATCCCCTACCTCGGCACGCTCGGGGTGCCGATTATCGTCAATATTCTTGGTGACAGCCTCGATGAGTACCGGCACATCACCGAAAAGCTCTCGGGCTGCGGAACGGTTGCGGCCATCGAGATCAACATTTCCTGCCCCAATGTGAAAAAGGGCGGCGTCGCCTTCGGCGCCGATCCGGCGATGGCGGCGGCGGTCACCCGTACTGTCAGGGAGGCGGCCGCCGTTCCGGTGATCGTAAAACTTTCGCCCAATGTCACCGATGTCACGGTCATCGCCAAGGCCGTCGAGGATGGCGGGGCCACCGCCGTGTCATTGATCAACACCCTGATTGGCATGGCCATCGATCTCAAGCGGCGCCGGCCGGCGCTGGCCAATGTCTGTGGCGGTCTATCCGGTCCGGCGATCAAGCCGGTGGCTCTGCGCATGGTCTACCAGGTCGCCCAGGCCGTTTCCATCCCGATCATCGGCATTGGCGGGATCGCCACGGCAGAGGATGCGCTTGAATTCATGCTGGCCGGAGCGACGGCGGTGCAGATTGGGACTGCCAACTTCGTCAACCCGCGGGCGAGTGAGGAGGTTGTCGATGGTATCGGCAACTATGTGCTGCAGGAAAAACTTCCTTCGGTCCGTGAGGTCATCGGAGCCCTGGAGACCGGATGAACCTGTCACTGACCTGCAGACGCTCTTCCCTGTTGCAGAGCGATTGCCCGGATGTCGACGATCGGTTGAAACATCAGAGAAGAGATATCTGAATCCAACAGAGCCAACTATGGCGGAAATTAACGGGAAATCGGAGGTGTATGGGATAGTCGGCAACCCCGTCGGCCATTCACTGAGTCCGCTCATGCACAACGCCGCCTTCGCCGCCCTGAGTGAAAACCGGGTGTACGTGGCGTTTCAGGTGGATGACATCGTTGATGCGGTCAAGGGTATCCGTGCCTTGAATATCAGGGGGGTGAGTGTGACAATCCCGCACAAGGAGTCGATCATTCCCTGCCTCGATGCGGTTGATCCGGTGGCGTTGAAGATCGGGGCCGTCAATACGGTCAATGTCGTCGGCCAGGGGGAGGCGAAACTTCTCTGCGGCTCCAACACCGACTGGGTTGGGGCCAACCGGGCCCTCTCCAATCATATCGAACTGCAGGGGCGACACGTCATGCTCCTCGGCGCCGGAGGATCGGCCAGGGCCCTCGCCTTTGGTCTGATGGAGGCCGGGGCCAGGGTCAGTATCTGTAGCCGGACCGAGGCGCGGGGGCGAAAACTGGCGGCCGACCTGCGCTGCCCGTGGCACTCTCTGACCGATATCGAGCAGTTGGCCGGGGACGTGCTTGTCAACGCCACCTCCGTCGGTATGGGTCCGAAGTCCGATGAAAGCCTTCTCCCCAGTGGCCATCTCAAAAACTTTGCCGTCGTTATGGATATCGTCTATTCTCCATTCGAAACGAGGTTGCTGCGAGATGCCAGGGAGGCCGGGTGTAAGGTTGTCTATGGCCTGGAGATGCTGCTGTATCAAGGTGTGGCCCAGTTTGAACTGTGGACCGGCCAGGCCGCCCCGGTGGAGCTGATGCAGAAGGTGTTATGGCGGGCCACCGGAAACAGCGCGCAATAATAATGAACGTGACAGCAGGCGTGTATGACGAGGGAAGACGATGATTGAGATCCAACCGGTACCGTCGGTCGATGCGGAATTGAGTATTCCGGGTTCCAAGAGCCTGACGCAGCGGGCACTGATTGCCGCCGCGCTGGCCAGGGGAGAGAGCAGACTCTGCGGTCCTCTGGTCAGTGAGGATACGGAATACTCGGCTCAGGCGCTGGCCCGGCTCGGGGTCAGGATTGACCGGGAAGACCGGGAGTGCTGGGTCGTCGAGGGCAACGGCGGTACCGTTCATATGGATGGTACGACGATCTATCTCGGCAACAACGGTACGGCGACCAGGTTTCTCACCTCCGTTGCCGCTCTTGGCAATTCGGCTGTCACCATCGACGGTGACGAACGGATGCAGCATCGACCCATTGGCCCGCTGATCGCTGCCCTGCGCGGCTGGGGGGTCGACATCGTTTCGGTCAGGGGCACCGATTGCCCGCCGTTGCTCGTCAATGCCCGGGGGATCACGGGCGGGAGGACGGTTTTGCCGGAAGGCAAGAGCAGCCAGTATCTCTCCTCGCTGCTGCTTGTCGCCCCGTATGCCCGACAACCGGCCAGTCTTGAAGTCGACGGCGAGGTCCTGTCGAAACCCTATGTCAAAATGACCCTGTCGGTCATGGCCGATTTCGGCGTTCTTGCCGACTGTACACCTGATTTCAAATCGTTTTCCATCCCGCAGGGGGTGTATCGGGGACGGCACTATCGGATCGAGGGCGATGCATCGAACGCCTCTTATTTCTGGGCCGCCGCCGCCGTTGCCGGCGGCCGGGTTACCGTGACAAACGTTCCGGCACTCTCTCTCCAGGGTGATATCGGTCTCGTACCGCTCCTGGCCCGGATGGGATGCGAAGTGACGCAGGTTGGCAACGGTCTCTGCGTTGAGCGACAGGGAGGGCTCGAGGGTATCTCGGTGGATATGGGAGACATGCCGGATGTCGTCCCAACCCTGGCGGTTGTCGCGGCCTTCGCTCATGGGCGGACGGAGATCGCCAATATCGCCCACCTGCGGATCAAGGAATGTGATCGGCTGCACGCCGTCGTCACCGAACTGCGACGGATGGGAGCCGAGGTCGAGGAACAGGGGGAAGCGATGATCATCCATGGCGATGGCGGTGCATCGCTCCACGGGGCGGAGATAGAGACATACCGGGACCACAGGATGGCGATGAGCTTCGCCGTGGCTGGATTGAAGGTCCCGGGGGTGCGCATCACCGATGAGGGATGCGTCGCCAAATCGTTTCCCGATTTCTGGAGCAGGTTCGCGCTGTTGACGTGAACCACCTGGTGTACCGGGATTTCATCCTGAGTGTGGGGAGGAATGGCGGCATGGGTCGTGCCGGCCCTCCTCTCAATGTCAGGATGGAACCTCGGCCGATCGGAGGAGTTGAAAAAATGATCAGATAGTAGGCGGTAGTATCGAGACCAACCATTCGATGAGGGAGATAAAAATGCGAGCTGCTGTTTTGATTTGTCTGGCCATATTCCTGGCGTCCTGTACTCCAATCCAAACCGGATCGGCGGGCTCCAAGACGACGATTACCGGTGCCGCCGGCGGGAGTGCCGCCGACAACGCCAACACCTCTTTCGAGCGATGTGCCGAGTCGTTCGGGACCCTGGCGCTGCTGGAAGACCAGGAGGAGGACTGGTATTACATCATCATCCATGAGTACAGGCTTCCGCCGACCTCCAAACTCCTGCGCCTGATGGCTCAGCAGTCCAACTGTTTCGTTGTCGTCGAACGCGATCGCCGCGGCATCCGGGCGATGGAGAAGGAGCGTGAACTGCAGGCATCCGGCGAGATGCGGAGTGGCAGCAATTTCGGCAAGGGACAGATGGTGGCGGCGGATTACACCCTGACCCCGAGCGTGACCTTCAGCAGCCAGGATTCCGGTGGCATGGGAGCGGCCGTTGGGGGCTTGATGAGTGCCTTCGGCGGCAGCGCCGGCACAGCGCTCGGCATTGCCGGCGGCATGAAGAAGCGGGAGGCGAGCACGATGCTGACCCTGGTTGAGAACCGTTCCGGGGTGCAGATCGCCGCAGCGGAAGGCAGTGCCTCGAAATTCGATTTCGGCCTGCTGGGAGGCATCTTCAGCGGCAGCGGTGGAGTCGGGCTCGGCGGTTATGAAAAGACCCCGCAGGGCAAAATCCTGGCGGCCGCATTCGCCGATTCATTCAATCAGATGGTACGGGCCCTGAAAAATTACCGTGCCCAGGAAGTCAGAGGCGGACTCGGCAAGGGCGGGACGTTGAAAGTCGGCAACTGAAAGGGCTACCGCAGTCCTTTCTCATTGCCATTGCCCTGTCGTGTACCCATGACAGGGCAATGTCCACCTCAACGGCATTGGCGGCTGACGATGACTTCGTCGCCGATGCCGATGCCTGTCACCAGTGCCGCATCACCGCCGACTACGGCGATCTCGATGAATCCCTGGCTGTCGGTCAGGGCTATGAGTTCCCCGCGCTGTCTGTCTGCATAGACGGAATTCAGATTATCGATCACCAGGGTTCCGATCTGAAAGGTGACCGTTCCACCCCCCCCGAAATCCTTGACTCTTTGCTCCGGTAGATTGGTGCGGAGATTGCCGAAATTGTCTTTGGCGAGCACGCTGCCAACCAGTCGTCCACCGCTCTGGTATGGCTCGTTCTCGCTCAGTCGGACGCAACTCTCCCGCGGCACGGGTCGGCCTGTCTCGGCGATGTCCATCCCCCCTGCCAGTCGGGCGGCGACCGGGGCCATGATGTCACGGCCGTGAAAGGTAGGACTGACCGGAGATCGGAACAGGCGTTCGTTGGTGACATGGTAAACGATAGTTGAATCGAGGTTGAGAAACGGGGTGAAAATGCCGTTGTCCGGCCCGACGAAGGTCTGCCCGGCCGAGCGGAGGGCGAGGATACGCCGCCTGGAACCGACGCCGGGATCGACGATTGCCAGGTGAACTGAGGCGGGTGGAAAATAGGGGGCGGAACCGGCCAGGATCCGACAGGCATGGAAGACGTCCTGGGGTGGGATGGTATGGGTGATATCGATGATGTTGGCGTTGCCGAGACCGGTGAGCAGGACGCCTTTCAAAACGCCGACATACTCGTCCGCGGCCCCGAAATCCGTGGTCAGGGTAATGATGGGATCATTCATCTTTTTTCAGCCCGTTTGTCGATTTTTCCACAAGGATATACAACGATCCCTTTTCCCGCATCAGTCCCGCCGCATGCCGCGCTTCATCGCCGTCGCCCAGGAACAGATCGAGACGGTTGCCGCCCCGGATCGCCGCGCCGCTGTCCTGGGGGAAGACAAAACGGTCAAGGGCACGCCATCGCTGCAGGTGGCCATTCCGGTCGACGACCGGCTGCCGGGATTTGAGGAAGGCCACCGTTCCCAGGGGGATCTCGGATGGATCGACGGCGACCGACCGGCCGGCGGTCAAGGCGATATTGCCGCTGCCGAGGACAGTCCCTGTTTTTCCCCAGGCGAAAAAGATAAAACGGGGATTGGCGTGGAGGATACGCTGCGATTCCCCGGGATGGGCATGCAGGTACTCGACAATGCCCGGCAGGGTGGCCTGCTCGAGCGTCAGCCGGCCCTCGTCGACAAGCAGTCGGCCGATGCTGCGGTACGGGCGACCGTTTGATCCGGCGAAACGCACCGGTCTGCAGGAGCCGTCCCGGAGGCGGATTTTTCCCGATCCCTGGATGTGCAGGATGAACGCTTCAATGGGATCAGCGAGATAGAGGAGTTCGTTGCCGGCAAGGGGACGGCGGGTTTCGATTTCCTCCCGGGACCAGTAGGGAACAAGGCGGCCGTTGCAGAACCTGCCGATGCTGGTGGTGGTGCCGTTGTTGTGTTCGATGAGATCCGGCGGAAGACGGTAGAGCGGATGATTGAACTGTGGGATCGGCAGCAGGCTGCCGTCAAGGACCGGTTGGAAATACCCGGTCACCAGCATACTGCCGGCGAAGGTGGCGTTCTCGCCGGCCCCTGCCCGCAAGAAGTCGAAACTCTCCTGCACCCGCCTGGATATCACCAGTGGCGAGGATTCCTGTTCTATGATCTCGATAAATGTTGCGATGGATCTGCGTAGCAGCTCTGCCGAAACGGTACGAGTCCCCAGTTTGAAGTGATCGTCCTCCGGTATCCTGCGCAGGTATTCCGCCTGTCGTCTTGCCGCCTCCAGCAGGGAGTGTCGATCGAAATCATCGGTGAACAGCGGTTCTTCGGCCGTTGTCGTGATTCCAGCGGCCTGGATGGCGGTACCGGGCAGGACGGAGAATAAAGCGGTCAGGAGCACAATGACGATCGCGACAGGCGAAGAAGGGCGGGGCGGCCTGTTCCTCATCGACGTGTCGCTGTGATTCAGTGCCCGCGATTCAACGCTTCGGCCAGTTCCGACACCGCCATCGCGTATCTGTTGGAGTTGTTCCAGGCGGTGATGGCCTGGAAATTGGGGTAGCCCGCGACATAGCGGAAGCCTCCGCCTTCTGTCGGATGGATTTCGAGGCCGACGATCGTCACGCCCCGGTCCTGTGGCGGGCGGGGCAAGGTGACACCTTGCGCGCTTGTGACCTCCCGCCAGTCGACCAGGGCCTTTCTGCCGGTGAGATTTGCCTGGACGAGTTTGTCGGAGTGGAGCCGGTTGCCTATATCGACATAGACAGGAGCGTCCAATACCCATTTGAAGTGGTGCAGGTAGTTGGCGATAGAGGCGAGGATATCGTCGATCGAGCCGAAGACGTCGCGCCGTTGGTCACCATCAAAACTGACGGCGTACTCCTGAAAACTGGAAGGGATGAATTGGGTCTGGCCAAACGCGCCGGCGTAGGATCCCTTTACCTGCAGCGGATTGATCTGGTTGTCGCGGCACAGGAGCAGGAACTGGATGAGCTGATTGCGAAAGAACTTGGAGCGGCGAGGATAGGCATCGAAGAGGGTGTTCAAGGTTTGAAAGACGCCGTATTTGCCGTGGTTGGCCCCGAATCGCGATTCGATCCCCCAGATGGCGATGACGTACTCGCGGTCAACCCCGATCTCCGCTTCAATCCTGTCGAGCAGGGCCTGATGCTCCTTTAATTTTTTCTTGCCGGTCGCGATGACGGCAGGAGTGATGAACAGCGGCCAGTATTCGTAATACGGCTTCGCTTCCCACTGCTTGTCCATCAATTCGAGGACCTTCTTGTCGATGACGACCCCGGCAAAAAGGGCATCGAGCTGCTGCTGGGTAAAATGGTGGACGTCACGCAGCTCCTGAAAGAGCTGACGATAGTTATCCCCGTGGACATCGATCGGCTGGCCGTTGACCACCATGTCGGCGGCCTTCGGCGCTTCCTGCGCTGAGGCGGGAGAGCAGCCGAGGAGGATGACGGCCAGGACAACGATAAGATGCATGAACCGGTGGTCGGAATGGCAATGAACGTTGAAAATGAGCGCACCTCTTTGGCTTGGGTTGGTTATAAATGGTTCTGGAATTACTGAAGATGAATCATGATCGGACTCCGGGCGATCATTGATACATCCGCTGGAAATCCGTCAAAAAACTGTCAAGCATCTCGTGGGGGAGGCTGGTGACTCCGGCCGCTCCGGCCCTGCCGCCTCCGGTCGGAAACTTTCTGCACAGGGTGTCGGCATCCCGACAGTCACAGAGCGGCGCCCGGACACTTATCCGCCAGCTGCCATCACGATTGCTGGTCACGAGGGCGTGGGCGGCATCTGCCTTTTCGGTGGACTTGCGGTTGGCGAAGACCCCGGAGACACGTCTCGCCCATGCGGCATCCGGAAAAAAATATACTCGATTTTTGCCGGGGAGTCCATGTTCCTTGATCTGCAGCGCCAGGTCGAGGTCTGCCTGGAATCCCTGACGGAGCCGAGGCAGCAGCGGCGACTGGGCAAAAAAATCAAGTGGATCGTCAAATTGGGCCAGACCTGCATAGAGAACGAGTGGAGCGACATGCAGGTCGTCCACCGTCTCCCCATAACTGTTGTAGTTCAGCAGTTCCCCGGTTTCCTGCAACTGTTGTACCCGATCGTCGGAGAGCGCAAGCTCTTTTGCGAGTCGACGGGCCGGGATATGAAGATTGTCGCCGAACGCGCCGCATACGGCCCACTTGCCGTATTTTCCGCCGACCAGTGCATTGACAAGCAATGCGGTGCAGGTATCCGGTCGCGGGTCGATACGGGCGGTGAGCAGGGGCGACCTGGGGATTTCCCCGGCGTAATGGTGGTCGATATACTCGATCCTGTTGCCCTGATGAAGCAACTGGAGGAGAAAATCCCGGTTCCGGTCGAGGGAGATGTCGAAAACGGTGATTGAACTGCCATGCAGTTGAGTGACCTGGGCGAGAAGCAGGGTATCCCTCTTGGTGCCGGTGATCCGGACTGCATCAGGGATGGGATTTGCCAGTCGCAGTTGGAGGACGGAACACAGACCGTCGGCATCGCCGTTGAAGATGTCATGATGCATGGATAAGGACCTTCGAACCTCTCAGGACCCGGAATAGCCGGGTCCGAGGCTATCCGGCTCCTGCGAACGTTGCTGCAGCCGGTCGATCAGTTGCCGAGACCGAGACGTCCGCCGATATTGGCAAGATTGAAGACAACCATGAAGGCGGTGTCTTCGGGCGTATAGTTCGATTCCAGCGACATTGACCAACACAGCGCCTGATAGGTCAGGGACACGGTTGCCTCCTGGGTCTCGTCGTTGGAGAGCGAATGCTCGACATCGATCGAGGTGAACCAGTTGTTGATCAGATGGGTGCGGGCGAGGCCGTTGATCTGCTCGATGGAGGAGTCGTCACTGAAGCTGTAATCAAGGCTGAAGTGATCGCCTCTCTTGGTGCGGTACGTTCCTTCGAAGGAATGTGCAACAAATCCGTCGCCATAGGCGTCGATATCGGTCTGGTATTCAACGGCCAGGTAGTTGGTCGGGGTCCAGCCGGTCCTGAGGAAGATATCGGAAAACCGCCCGTCGGAATCGGCGCTGATGATATCGTTGGAGGCCGCCGACAGGTCGGAGAGGCCGAGAACATCGGACGACGAGTCGCCGGCGTAATCGTCGCGGAGATCGTAGTACTGGCTGAGCTTGACGTAGGCATAATCCTGCAGGGTAGCGTTGCCGCTGGCGTAGTTGTCGAACAGATTGAAGAAGTTGTCGACGCCGTAAACGACTCGGTTCACGTCTTCGATGGCATCCACCTCATCGAAGATCGGCAGTTCATCCTGATCGACATCGGGCAGGAACTGGTACTGGACATACGGATGGACCTGGTGGTCGAAGCCGCTGTTCTGGCTGGCGTCGGCGAAGAAATTCTTCAGGACGGTGGTGCCCACCTCCCACTCGAAATCGGCCAGAAGCCGGTTCTGCTGGTCATCATTGGTCCATTCGCCGTCGCCGTAGGTGTTGACGAGGTAGAATGTTTCCCGTACCCCGACCTCGGCCCTCGACTCCAGGTACTGGCCGAGCGGTACCGGCGCACTGATTGAGGGATGGAGATCGAAGCGATGGCCGCCGACCCCGTCCTCCCGCCAGTAATTGACATATCCCGATTCCCAGTCGTAGCTGAAATCGCTTTCGCCGATCGTCCGGAACCCGGTGAAATCGAAGCTCGGCAACTTCCACAGCGGCGTCGGATCGGTTTCCACGGCACGGACATCGTTGACCCCGAGCAGGGTGCCTTCGAGCGTCATGCCGGACCAGGATTTCATGACCTTCAGGGTGTTGTCCCTGGTTTCAGCGCGTTTGTTTTCAAAATCCCGGCCGTATTCATCGAGAAAGCGATCAGCGGTTTTGTTGTAGCCATTGACGCCGGTGTTGAACTCGGTCAGGTAATCGCGATCGGAGACGATATCGAGGTCGAGGCGGGTCTGCCAGTCGTCGCCGAAGGTGTGATCGGCCTTACCCCTGATCCAGTAGCGATCGCTGTTGGTATGGGTAAAACCGGTATCTTGATAATATCCGGTTTCCGATGGATCTGACAGTTCATCATCGAGCCAGGTGCCGACAATCGCACCTTTTTCCATATCGCCCTGGGCGTACCGGAACTCGAGGCCGGGCATGAAGCCGCGGTCGGTGTAGTACTGGGGGTAAAAGGTCATGTCGGCGGAATCGGAGATGTTCCAGAAGAATGGCAGGTTGAGACCGAAACCGTTATTGCTCGAACTCGAGAATTCAGGGAAGAGGAGTCCTGTCTGCCTGGTATTCTTGACCGGCAGGATCAAGTACGGAGTGTAGAATATCGGTACGCCCTTGACATTGAAACGGGCGTGCTTGAGGACGGCGTAACCGCCCGGTTCGATCTTGGTATCCTTGCTGGCGAAGCTCCAGGGGGGCGTTTCCCCTTTTTCGACCTTGCAGGTAATGGCCCAGCCGTCGCCGATGTTGTAGGTGTTGACCCCGGTTTTTTCGATGGTCTTCCCTTCGAGGTGCAGCGACTTGTTGCTGCGGACGACCGAGGCATTGGTGAACGTGCCGGTTTCCTTCGTCAGATCGAGGCTGGCCTGGTCGGCGGTAAGGACGTCTTCTCCGGTGTTGATCTCAACGTTTCCCCGGGCCTTGATCGACTGGAGCGTGGTGTCGTAGACCATCCAGTCGGCCTTGATGGTGACCGTCGTCTTCATCGTGGCAGCGGGAGCGGCGTCGATCTGTTCAGCCTTGACTTCCTTTTTCTGTGCCGGTTCTTCTCCCAGCAGTTCGCTCCAGTCCGTCATCCCCTTTTCAGCCTCGGTCGGCGGAGGCGGTGGCGGCAGTTTTTCCCTTTTTTCAAGGATGATATTGCCCTCGGCGACGACGCTCTGCGGATCTTCGTAGCGGGTGATTTTGTCGGCCGAAATGTTCCACTCCTCTGTCGCAACGTTTTCAGCCTGCAGCATAACCGGCGCGGAGTGGAACGCAAACAGGCTGAGAGCGGCTGCGGTGATATATCGTTTTGCTTTCTGAAACTGCGGGGAGTGCAATATCACAGTAGACTCCTTGTGAGAGAATTCGTTAAAGAAGGTGCATGGATGACATGGTAGCAGCCGGCAGCCCGGCTCGTCAAGCGGGTACCTTACCTCCTTGTCATGGATATGCAGTTGTTTCAACTGCAAAACGCATGTATCCAGACAGTTGAAATCACTGATCTCCTGAGTCGATGGCGCCAATCCAGCTTAACCAGGAAATTTACGGTTCTCCTTGATCGGTGTCAAGCCAAAAGTCATAGATTTGCCTTGATAATAAAGGGAAATTGTTTTATTTTCAACCAAATGTGTCAGCCCTCCCGAACCAGCTTCTTTTGCAGTGCACTCAACCTCTCTTTCCAACGATTCCTGCCTTATCCGGAGTACTTTGATGCGAACGAGACTGGAGAACTGTTACAGGGGGAGTGAACGGTGTACCCATGCCGGACGGCAGTGCGGCGTCGGCGGGCAAGGGGAGGGGTGATGCAAGGCGGTAATGCGCAGGTGATGGGAAGACGTGGGCGATTGCGTTTCGACAGGCAATATCCGCGTCACTCCCACATCCAGGCATGAACGCAGGAATTGGCGACAGGTGTCGTGTCAAGAAAAATCATTTCCGGTTCTTCGGTTGTTCCACTGAGATATCGGGGACCGAATCGGTTTGTCGATGAGGAAAATGACTTGGCGCTGTACCTGTTTTTGAACATCGCGACCTGTTTCAGGTTGATCTGATGAATTATGTCGGCGGATGAAGAAGAGATACCTTTTTTCGGAACTTCTTCAGTCGGCTGCAAGATTGTCGAGGGAGATGCCTCTTTTCGGTATCATCTGCGATAAAGGAAGACGAACAGTATGACTGCAAAGAAAAAAACGGAAGAACCATCAGGCGAAGTTCCGGCGAAGGCGACAACCGGCGCGTGGTGGAAAAGCACCGGTGTCGACGAGAGGGAAACGGCTCAGGTAGCGGAAGAAGCGGAGGGGCAAAAGATCGACGGAGAAAAAAAACCGCAACCGGCACGGAGAAGTGGGCGCAAGAAGGCTGCTCCGCCGGTGAAGATCGATGATGCCGATCAGGATGCGGCTGTTCCTGTCGAGGTCGAGGCTGTCGAAAAACCCAAGCGCAAGCGTGCGGTTAAGAAGAAGACGGAGAGCGAAGGCGACCGGGCCGAAGCGGCAGCGGCGCCGGTCGAGGCCTTAGAGCAGGAGTCGGCCTCCGACAACACATCTGGTGGAGAGAAAGTGGAAGCAGTCGCTGAAATCCCCGCCATTGTTGGGCCGTCTGGAGAGCAGGCTGCAATCCCGAAGGCGGCGAGAAAACGCTCGCCGCGAAAGAAACGGCCACTGCCGGAGCCCGACGCTGCCGAGTCTGTAGAGGATCAGACGGGCACCGACGCTGAGAGCGGCCTTCAAGCTGGAACGAACCTCGAAATTGAGAGTGGCCCCGAGATTGAGACGGTCTCCGAGGGTGAAACGAGTCCCGGCGATGCGGCAGGCGGCAATGAAGGAACTGAAGGCCAGGAGATACCACTCCCGCGTGCCGACGAGAAGAAGGCCGGTTCGCGCCGGTCGCGGCGGGGAAGGCGGTCAAAACGCAAGGACGGCGACGCACCCGAACTTCCTCGGAAAGATGCCGCGGCAGATGCCGATTCCGAGGTGCCGGTGGTTGTGCCAGGAGAAGGTGCCCAGCCGTCGCGGGGGAGAGGTCGGGTTCAGGATGATGAGGATGTCGAGGTCGAGGATATCGACGATACGTTTGTCGAGGATGAGGAAGACGATGACAGCTTCATCGAAGAGGAACATCTGCCGGAAAACATCCGCAAGCCGGTCTGCAAGCTGCTGATCAATGCCGAAGAACCCGAGGAATGTCGTCTTGCTCTTCTGGAAGATGGCCGTCTCGAGTCGATCCACGTCTCCACCATCAACCGGACCCAGACCAGAAACAACATCTACAAGGCCAGGATCGTGGCGATCGAACCCAACCTGCAGGCCGCCTTTGTCGATTACGGCACGGAGAAGAACGGCTTTTTGCCCTTCAGTGAAATCCATCCCGAGTATTTCAAGCAGGACCTATCCGGTGAAACGAAACGGCTTGTCGAGGCGCAGAGCTGGAAAAAACTCAGCATCACCGATGTCGTCGACAAGGGGCAGGAGGTGCTGGTCCAGGTCGTGAAGGAGGAGGTCGGTAAGAAAGGGGCCAACATGACGACCTACCTGTCGCTTCCCGGTCGTTGCGTTGTCCTCATGCCCGGCTCGGACTCCTCCGGCATCTCGCGGAAAATTTCCGGCGAGGAGAAGCGGTCACAGTTGCGGGAAGCCATGAACTCGATAGACATCCCCGAGGGTATCGGCTGGATTGTACGGACGGCGAGTGTTGATATCACTGAAGAAATCCTTGCTCGGGATGTAACCTATCTGCTTCGTCTGTGGGACGAGATCAAACGCAAAGGCCAGGAACTGGAGGGGGTAGGCCTGGTCTACGAGGAGCAGCACAGTATTCTGCGGTTCCTGCGCGAACATTTTGATCCGTCGATCGAAGAGATTTTAGTCGATGACCGTGCGGCCCTCGAGCAGGTCAAGGAATTTGTCGAGTTGCTGCCGGCGGAACAGCGGAAGGTTCGGGTGCGCCTGCACAAGGGGGCCCGTCCGATCTTCAACCAGTACAGTGTGGAAGACCAGATTGAATCAATCTACCAGTCGAGAGTGAATCTGCCTTCCGGCGGGTCGATCGTGATCGACCCGACCGAGGCCCTGGTGGCGATCGACGTCAATTCCGGATCGACATCGAAGGGCAAGAATTTCGAGGCCTCGATCTTCCAGGCGAATATGGAGGCGGCGTCGGAACTGGCGCGGCAGCTGCGGCTGCGTGACCTCGGCGGCTTGATCGTGGTCGATTTCATCGATATGCGCAGCAAGAAAAATATCCGTGACGTCGAGCGGCAGGTCAAGCTGTCGATGAAGAAAGACAAGGCCAAGGTCGATATGAGCCGGATCTCCAAGTTCGGGCTGATGCAGATATCGAGGCAGAAGCTTGGAGCGCCGATCGAGGCCGGTAATTACCGGGTGTGCGAGCATTGCAAGGGCCGCGGCATGGTGCGCTCGGTCGAGACCCTGGCGCTGTTTTATCTGCGACGGATTCAGACCGGGGCCAGTCGCAAGAATGTCGTAAAGGTCGAATGCCATTTCCCGCTTGATGTCGCCCACTATCTCCTCAACAATAAACGCCATGAAGTGCAGGAATTGGAGCATAAATACAGTACCGAAGTGATGATTACTGCGGAAACGTCGATGAAACCGGCCGACAATGAAATCCTGTTTCACAGGGCCGAAAAAGAGCCGGTGGCAAAAAATCAGGCTTGAGGAAAGTCTGCATATAGGGTATACAATCAACTCTTTTCGCACCAGTGGCTCAGCTGGATAGAGCAACGGACTACGAATCCGTAGGTCGGGGGTTCGAATCCCTCCTGGTGCACCAGTAAATTCAAGGGGTTAAGTCAATTTGGCTTAACCCCTTTTTGCGTTGGTGAGTAGCTTGTCCCGCTCCTGTCCCGCCTTTTTGTTTTTCAACGATCACAATCCTTGTTCATCAAACCTTCTCAAAACAGAAGACACGGCCCTCACTGTAAGCCATCCGTCAGATTAGCTGGGTATCCTTCTCGCCATTCATCTGGGAGGAAACGCCATGCCGGACCAACTCGAAGACTTGATATTTGCCGCCCATGATCTCTATGGCGACTATTCAATCTATGAGGTGATTGACTTGGACAAGCCCGCGGCCATCGAACGGATGGTAGAGATGTACGGCTCGCCAGATTTGGAAAGGATCGAAAAATATTTTTCCATCCTCGACCGGATCAGGGCATGGCGAGAACCAGCGCTGCTGTAAGCTCCACATCGATCATTCAGCTTCCGGAAACAAAAAGGTCAGATCCGGCAAATAGGGTCCTGCCTTTCACCCAAGGGCATTGTAGCCGCGCATCACGTTCAACTCGCCCAGAGGAATAGTGCAGGGTGGGTGATAGGTAAATACTGAGAACAGCCTGTTGTCACTGCACTGATGTGACCTTATAGTCGACATCATGGACAGTACAGATCTGATCAGAATCGGCACCTGCAGCTGGAAATATGATTCCTGGGAGGGATTGGTCTACTCCGCAGGACAGGGTAGCAACTACCTTGAGCAGTACAGCCGGCAGTACTCCACCGTCGAAGTCGACCAGTGGTTCTGGTCCCTTTTCAAGAGTGACATGCCGGTCCTGCCCAGGGCTGATGTCGTGCGGGAATACGCTGCTTCGGTCCCACCGGGATTTCTCTTCAGCATCAAGGTACCGAACAGCATCACCCTCACCCATCATTACAGTAAGGGCAAGAATGCAACCCTCGTCCCCAATCCGCATTTTCTCTCTACTGGTTTAATGGCACGGTTCCTTCAGACCCTTGAACCACTGGGAGACCATATCGGCCCGCTGATGTTCCAGTTTGAATACCTGAATAAGATGAAGATGGGCAGCCTCCACCGCTTTCTCGAACTGTTCGAGG
Organism: Desulfoprunum benzoelyticum; assembly: GCF_014201505.1. GTDB lineage: Bacteria > Desulfobacterota > Desulfobulbia > Desulfobulbales > Desulfocapsaceae > Desulfoprunum > Desulfoprunum benzoelyticum. The sequence goes on from NZ_JACHEO010000020.1 coordinate 66,254, forward strand.
TCTTCCGTCAGGGACTGCCGGAGGGATACCGCTACTGCGTCGAGATCAGGAACCCCAACTGGTTGAGGGGCGAGTATTTCGATTATCTTGCCGAACACAGGCTGGGCCATGTCTTCCTGCAAGGGTATTATATGCCGCCTATATTCGGGGTGTATTGGAAGTTCCGGGAGAAGCTGGCGGATCCAGTGGTAATAAGATTGCATGGCTCCGAAAGGAAGGCTATGGAGGAGCGCACTGGTAACGCCTGGAACAGTATTATTGAGCCAAAAGACAACGAGCTACCTGAAGTTGCCAGGATGGTAGGCGACCTGAAGGACAAGCAGCACCAGATCTTCATCAACGTCAACAACCACTACGAAGGATCAGCCCCTCGGACGATCGAGAAGCTCAAAGCAAAACTATCATGATAGGAATTATTTTTATGGGTCCGGAAGTCAAAAGTGATAGGAGATTTTTGGTCTGAAAACCTGAGGTCCAGTAGGAAGGTCAAATTGAGCGTTGATAGAATATGAAGACCTTCGAGATGGAAATATTAACGCCCAAGCTCACCCGCCAACGTAGGAGGTCGGGTGAGCACAGCGGTAGGCTTTTCTTGCGGCGCTCCACTTTCAGGTATCGCAGGAGTCGCAGGGGTAATTGGCTCTCCAACTTGTAATTGCCCTCTCTGTACTCCGGGGGTTTGGACTAATAATTTTTGTGCTTGCTGAATATATGCCGTACCCAAGTTGTTCTCTATTATTTTGAATGCAGCTGTGCTGTTCAGCGTATGAGAATAGATGTGGTGAATAGATAACACTCGGTCTTGTAGCTTTTGATCCGACTCTAAATCTTTAATATTTAGACCCATCTCTTTGCATTTTCTGATTACCACTGAAACTCAGCCTCGACAGATTTATCCGTGATGGGACTCTATCTGTCCTACCAACCATGGTAAGGTACTCTCTCAGAACA
>NZ_JACHEO010000021.1 GCF_014201505.1 Desulfoprunum benzoelyticum
CATCGCCATGCCCATGCCGCCGCCGATGCACATGCTGATCAGGCCGGTGGCGTGGTTGCCGCGCTGCATCTGGTTGAGGGTGGTGACCATCTGCCTTGCGCCGGTGCAGCCGACCGGATGGCCCATCGAGACGGCGCTGCCGTAGCGGTTGGGCTTGTCGACATCGATCCCCAGTTCGAGCATGCAGCCGATCGCCTGGGCGGCGAAGGCCTCGTTCAGTTCGATCAGATCGATATCGCCGATCGTCATCTTCGCCTGTTTCAGGGCGCGGCGGATCGCCGGCACCGGACCGAGACCCATGTAGGCCGGGTCGACTCCGCCCGAGGCGAAGCTCTCGATCGTCAGCAGCGGTTTGAGCCCTAAGGCCTTGGCCCGGCTCTCGCTCATCAGCAGCACCGCCGCCGCCCCGTCGTTGATGCCGGAGGCGTTGCCGGCGGTGACCGAGCCGTCCTTCGTGAAGACCGGCCGCAGTTTGGCCAGTTTCTCCATGGAGGTCGCCATCGGCCGCTCGTCGCGGTCGACGATGATCTCCTGCTTGCGTGACGGGACCTTGACCGGCACGATCTCGTCGGCGAAGATCCCGGTTTCGATCGCCTCCATCGCCCGGGCGTGGCTCTGGCAGGCCAGGCGGTCCTGGTCCTCGCGGCTGATAGTGTACAGTTTGGCGATATTCTCGGCGGTGACGCCCATGTGGTAGCCGTAGAATTTCTCGTACAGGGCGTCAAAGACCATCAGGTCGTGGATCTCGCCGACCCCGGTGATCTCCATGCGGTAGCCCCAGCGTCCCTTCATCAACGCCATCGGCACCTGGCTCATGTTCTCCTGGCCGCCGGCGAGCACGACCTCGGCCTGGCCGGTCATGATCGACTGGGCGGCGAGGGCGATCGCCTTGAGGCCGGAGCCGCAGACCTTGTTGACGGTGAAGGCCGGGGTCTCCTTGGCGATCCCGGCCTGAATCGTGGCCTGGCGGGCCGGGTTCTGGCCCTGGCCGGCCTGGAGGACGTTGCCCATGATGACCTCGTCGACGGCGATCTCGCGCAGACCGGGGTCCCAGCCGGCATATTTTTCTTCCAGCTCGATCCGGCTGCGGTCGGCGAGCCTGCCCGGCACGGTCTCGGCCAGATCGGCGCCGGCCGTCGGCCGCAGCCCGGCCTTCTCCAGGGTCTTCCGCAGGACCAGGGCCCCGAGGTCGACCACCGGCACATCCTTGAGGACGCCGCCGAAGGCGCCCACCGCTGTTCTGCATCCACTGACAATGACTACTTTTTCCATTTCGATTGCTCCAGTCTGGTTGTGTGATGAGGTCATCAGCTATCGCGTTTTCCGGTAAAAACAGCCTTGCGTTTTTCGATGAAGGCCGAGGTGCCTTCCTGGGCGTCGGGACTGCTGAGGCACAGGGCGAAGGCGTCGCGCTCGATGGCCAGGCCGGTCTGCAGGTCGGCGTTCAGGCCCTGGCGGACCGCATCCTTGGCGGCCTGCAGCGAGGCCCGGCCCTTGGAGGCGATCTGGGTCGCCGTCTTGCGGGCTTCGGCCAGCAGCTGGTCGGCGGGGAAGCAGCGGTTGACGAGGCCGAGCTCCAGGGCCTCCCTGGCCGGCAGGAAGCGGCCGGTATAGATCATCTCCCTGGCCATATTGGCGCCGATCAGTCGCGGCAGGCGCTGGGTGCCGCCGAAGCCGGGGATGATGCCGAGATTGATTTCCGGCAGGCCGAAGGTCGCGGTCTCGGCGGCATAGATGAAGTCACAGGCCAGGGCCATCTCGCAGCCGCCACCGAGGGCGAAGCCGTTGACCGCGGCGATCACCGGGATCGGCAGGTGCTGGAGGCGGTCGATGACCTGCTGACCGAAGCCGCTGAAGCGCCGGGCGGCCAGTGGGGTGAGCTGGCGGATCTCGGTGATGTCGGCGCCGGCGATGAAGGCCTTGTCGCCTCCCCCGGTGAGGATCAGCACCCTGATCTCGTCGTTGGCGGCGATGGCGGTGAGGGCGTCATCCAGTTCCCGGAGGGTGACGCCGTTGAGGGCGTTCAGGGCCTTGGGTCGGTTGAAGGTGATGGTCGCGATCCCGGCCTCGTTCTGTACCTCGATGCATGTGTATGCCATGGTGTCTCCTGTATGGGTGGAGCCCCGCGGGGGCGCCGATGGTTGTTGCCGAGGATGGCCCTCGGGTGCCCGGCGGCAATCAGCTGACCTTGCGCTGAAAGCCGAACCATTCCTGGTCGCGCAGTCTGGCCTTGATCGTCTTGCCGGTGGCGGTCTTCGGCAGCTGGGCGAACTCGACGGTCTGCGGGGCCTTGAAGTCGGCGTGGTTTTGGCGGCAGAAATCGATGATCGCCTCCGCTGTCGGGGTGCGGCCCGGCTTGGCGACGACAAAGGCCTTGGGGACCTCGCCCCACACCGGGTCGGGGGCCGAGACCACCGCCACCTCGAGGACGTCGGGATGGCGGCTGATGACTTCCTCGATCTCGACTGAGGAGATGATGTCGCCGCCGCGGACGATAATGTCGGCGACCCGGTCCATGATCTGGACATAGCCGTCAGGGTGCATGACGCCGAGATCGCCGCTGTGGAACCAGCCGCCGCGGAAGGCCTGGTCGGTCGCCTCCCGGTCCTTGTAGTAGCCGAGCATGACGTTGTTGCCGCGCATCACGACCTCGCCGATGGTCTTGCCGTCGGGGGGGACCGGCTGCATGGAGATCGGATCGACGACTTCCATGTGCAGGCTGGTGGTGTAGGGCACGCCCTGGCGGGCCTTCATCCGGGTCAGGGCCTCGGGGTCGAGTTCGGTCCATGGCGCCTGCCAGGCGCAGACGCTGTGCGGGCCGTGCAGTTCGGTCAGGCCGTAAACATGGGTGATATCGGCGCCGATATCCTCCATGCCCTGGAGGATGGTCGGCGACGGCGACGCCCCGGCGGTCAGGACCTGGAGCGGTCGCCGCAGCTTGACCCGGACCGACTGGGGGTCGCAGACCATCGCCAGCAAAACGTTGGGGGCGGCGCAGAGATGCGAAACCCGCTCCTGCTCGATCAGGTGGAAGATCCTCCCTGGTTCGCAATGGCGGAGGCAGACGTGGGTGCCGCCGACGGCGGTGACGGCCCAGACGAACCCCCAGCCGTTGCAGTGAAAGATCGGCAGGGTCCAGAGATAGACCGCATCCGAGGTCAGGGAAGTCTCGATAATTTCGCCCAGGGCATGGAGGCAGGTCGAGCGATGGCTGCACATGACGCCCTTGGGTTTGCCGGTGGTGCCCGAGGTGTAGTTGATGGTGATCGCCGTATCCTCGTCGATGATCGCCAGCAGATCCGGGGCGGTGGCGGCGCCGCCGGCGATGAAGTCCTCGTAATCGGGGCCCGGCAGGAGCGGGGGGGCGGCAGTGTCGTTGATCGTGACATACAGTTCGACCTTCTGCAGGTCGTCGCGGATCGCCGCGATGGTGGTCGCGTATTCGCTGTCGGTAAAAACCGCCCTGGCGTCGGAGTGATCGATGATATAGCGGTATTCGCCGGCGGAAAGTTGGGTGTTGACACAGACCAGCACGGCGCCGATCATCGGCACCGCAAAATGGGCCTCGAGCAGCGGCGGGGTATTGGGACAGAGAAAGATCACCTTGTCGCCCGGGGCGATCCCGGAGGAGCGGAGGGCGTTGGCCAGGCGGTGGATTCTGGCTTGGAATTCGCGGTAGGAGTAGCGGCGGTCGCCGTAGATCACGGCGGTCTTGTCCGGGTAGACCCTGGCGCTGCGCTCGAGAAAGGAAACCGGACTGAGTATGTCGTGGTTGACACCCGCTGTGTACATCATGTCTGCTCCGACTGTGGCGCCGGCCCGGCAAGAAATGATGAAAGAGGAGGGGTTTGCCGGTTGCTGCACCATTATGGAAATCGATAGTAGAGGATATCGGGCGAACAGACAATCGGTACAAAACCTATTTGTTATTGGAAAAAAAGCTGATGGGGACTAGGTTCAGGACCTAGTCCCATGTTTGTCGGATAATATATTGATACAAAAGGATATTTCGCTGGAATGGCGGAGCGGCGGAGGCGTCGTCATCAATTTTCAGAGGCAAGCGCCAACTCCAGATCGATGAATTCTTTCGCCCGCTCCAGCGCCCGGCGCTCGTTGTCGCCGCCCATGGCGACGTGCTGGGTGCGGCCGGCCGGGTTGGTGACATCGAAACTGAAATTGGAGCACATGCTGGACTCGGCGGCAACGCAGATGGTCCAGTTCTTGTAATTTGCGGTCGATTTGGTCATGGTCGTACCTCCATTTTTGGCGATCGGCAGGAAGGAATTCTTACCGTATAGTGTACAATAAGACAACATGAACCTGCGTGCCACTATCGGCCCGGTCGTTGCCGGTGTGGGCGTGGCCGGGAAATTGATCACCAATTGCTGTCAAACGAGGGATACGACATGGAACAACCATCACTGCGGATTATCGGGATCCTGCACGGCGATATCGCCGGCCTCGATGAGGCCCCGCGCAACTATGACATCTCGGATCGGACCGGGACCCTGGAGATCTACCCCGAGTACCAGGCCGGGCTCGAGGGGATCGCCGCCGGCCAGACCATCGTCGTGCTGTTCTGGCTGCACCGCTCCAATCGCGACGTCCTGATGGTCTACCCGCGCGGCGACCGCTCGCGGGGGCTGCACGGCGTCTTCGCCACCCGCAGCCCGGTGCGGCCGAACCCGATCGCGATTTCGGAGCTCAAGGTCCTGGCTGTGGACGGCAATCGCCTGGAGGTCTCGGGGCTGGACATCCTCGACGGCACCCCGATCATCGACATCAAGAAGCAGCTTGGCGGGTGAGTTCAAGGAGCCAGAGTGCGGATGCGGAGAAGAGAGGTGTTCCCTTTTATCAGCCAAGCAGATATAAAAGGCGGAAGAGCAGCAGGCAGCAGACATCCCTTCATGAAAGGAGCACGAACGATGGCAAATAACGACACTTTCAGGGCCCTTGTGGTTGAGAAAGGAGAACACGAACTGGTTGCCTCCCTGCAACAGTTGACCGTAGCAGACCTGCCTGACGAAGATGTGTTGGTGCAGGTCGACTATTCAACCCTCAATTATAAGGAAGGGTTGGGCTTTGCCAACCGCAACAAGATATTCCGCATCTTTCCGATTGTGCCGGGGGTCGATTTGGCGGGAACAGTCGTCGCATCACAATCCCCGGCCTTCAAGCCGGGCGACAAGGTTATCCTCAATGGCTGGAGCGTTGGCGAGCGATACTGGGGCGGGTATGCGCAGATGGCCAGGATCAAATCCGATTTCCTCATCCATCTCCCCCCGGGGATGGACACCAAAAAGGCCATGTCCATCGGTACCGCCGGCTACACCGCCATGCTGATGGTCATGACCCTGGAAGAGGCCGGGGTGACACCCGGCAGCGGTCCGATCCTGGTTACCGGCGCCACCGGCGGGGTGGGCGGCAACGCGGTGGCGATTCTCAACAAGCTGGGGTACGAGGTAACGGCGCTCACCCGCTCGCAGCAACCCTCTATCCACGAGTATCTGCACAAAATCGGCGCCAGGGAGGTTATCTGCGGCGAAGAGTGGACCAGGCCCCCGGCGCCGCTGGAAAGCCAGAAATGGGCTGGCGCCATCGATAATATCGGCAGCATCGTCCTCGCACGCATTCTGGCGGAGATGAAGTATGGCGGCTGTGTGGCGGCCTGCGGGCTGGCGGCCGGCTTTGATCTGCCGACAACGGTCATGCCTTTTATACTCCGAGGGGTGAGCCTGCGAGGGGTTGATTCGGTCAGTTGCCCGACGCCGCGGAGGAAAGCGGCATGGGCGCGACTGGTGACCGATATCACCGATGAAGACCTGGCAGCCATCAACACCGTCATCCCGTTGGCGGAAGTGCCCCGGTACGCCAAGGAGCTCCTGGCGGGCAATATTACCGGCCATGTCGTGGTCGATGTCAACGCGTAAAAGAGCGGTCGAAAACTATCCTTACAGACAACAAAAGGAGGAAATATGGGTACGATAGCAGCGGGAACCAAGATTCCATGTCGTGTCGGCAGGACCCTCGACAAGGGGGATTTTTCGATACTGCATCAGCTCACCTGGTTCAACATGGCGGTGCACAGCAATGCCGAGTATGCCAAAAATACCTGGTTCAAGGAGCGGTCCCTGGCCGGCCCCCTCATTTTTACCGTGGTCGATGGCCTGATCCATCATGCCGATACGATTGCCGAACTGCTCGCCAAAGACGGCTATGAAATTTATGCCTACATCGGCGTGGACAATATGAAAATCACCTCTCCGGTTGTGTTTGGCGACACCCTTCGCGCTGAAGCCGAGGTCGTTGACCTTCGTCCTACCAAAAATCCGGAACGATTCCTGTTCATCTACAAAAACAAAGGCTTCAATCAGCGCGACCAGCAGGTCATTGAATACCAGACCACGATGATGGTGACCAGAATGGCCTGATCGCAGAGTATCGGCTGTATCCGGCGCTGATGATCGAGTGGCGCCGAAAATTTCAGGTCGATATCTGGGTGTATTGTCGTATTGCCTGATGCCCGATCAGACCAATAAGATTGCCATTCCGGCGACGGAATGGCTTTCGCCGGAGGATTTTCCTGTGTTCGCATTGTGTTGTAATCACATACCAACGGGTGAGTGCTATGGCAAAAATCACAATTGATCCGAGTGCCGCTTTTTTATACCCGATGCCGATGGTATTGGTCGGCGCCGTTGTCGATGGGAAGGCGAACTTTATGGCGGCAGGCTGGGTTTCACGCGTCAATTTCAAGCCGCCGCTGTTTGCGATCGCTCTGGGACCGCACCATACCGGTAAAGGCATCGACGCCAACAGGGAGTTCAGTATCAATGTTCCCGATGTCTCGTTGCTTGCACAAACCGATTATTGCGGGATGGTATCCGGCGGCAAGACCGATAAGTCCGAACTCTTCGAGGTCTTCTACGGGGCGCTGGAGAAGGCGCCGCTGATTCAGGAGTGTCCGGTCTGCATGTCGTTCTCCCTGTTTGAGGCGGTCAAACTGCCGTTTAATACGCTGTACATCGGCGAACTGAAAGAGGTGTTTACGGAAGAAAAGTATCTGACGGATAACGTTGTCGATATCAAGAAGGTCAATCCGTTCACCTTGTCCATGCCGGACAATACGTATTGGTCGGTCGGGGAAAAGCTCGGCAAGGGGTGGGATATAGGCAAACGATTGAAGAAATAACGGTTTCAGCGGATGATGAGCCGTTTTTAACCTGCATGCCGGGAAGATTGTAATCCCCGATCAGGAGGGACCATGGCGGCACCCGCACTGAGCATCTGTTTCGACAGGCCCGACACGACCTATCTGGGCGGCGAGACCGTCACCGGCCAGGTCGAGGTCGTCGTTGCCGACAGGATTGAAGACGCCGAGCTGGTGCTGGATTTTCGCTGCCGAGCATCGTCCAGGGCGCAGGATATCCGGCGGAGGATCGACAGGGAGCACAGGGAAATAAAGCTGTTCGCAGGGGCATGGCTGCCGGGTCAGTATGTGTATCCCTTTGCGATTGTCCTTCCCTCCGGTCCCCGGACCTACAGGGGACGGATCTTTGATGTCGCCTGGCAACTGGAAGCCGCAGTGCGCTCTTCCTGGGAAGACGCCGCAGTCGAAACCGAAATGACGCTCCTGGCGGAACAGAAAACGATGTTCGATAACGAGACCGCCGGTCCCGGCAATCTCGAGCATCGTGAGACTGCCAAAAATCTGACGGGATGTTTTACCATTGCCGTTATATTCACCGCCCTCGGCATCTACATGGTCTGGAAATCCTTTACCGCTGCACCGGAGGCCGCCGAACTGTACGGGATGGGCGGGCTTGTCATCACCCTGGTGGGCGGGGCGGCGTTTTTTCTGTTGACGTATTCGGCGCTGATCTACAGAAGGATCAAAACGTCCGAGGTCCGCCTCGGTGCCAGGTCGGTCAGTCCGGGGGAGACGATCCCCTTCACCCTCACCTTCGAGGGCAACATCCCCTTTGATGTCGACAAGGCCGTTGTCATTCTGCGAGCCAACGAAATAATTGACTTTTTCCGGTCTTCCTCCAACAAAAAGTATCTGAAGGAAGGTCTGTATGAGCACCGCCGGGAACTGCCCCTGGCGGTGAAAAGGGTTCGGACTCATGTTCCCTTAGAGATCCAGGGGGAGGTTGTGATCCCGCCGGATGCGCCCTGTTCCATCGACCTGATGCAGTCGGGAACAGGCATGGCACTGGCATGGGAGATCGAGTTCACCCTCGAAATGCAAAAATGGCCGGACTGGATCCATTTCGAGGACATCGTGGTGCGGCCCTGATCTGGTCGGCTGCCTCTCGGCACGGGCGTTGGTGATTGTGTCGGCGAGAGGGGCATAACGGTTGCATGGGAAAGGCCAGCAGCCGCGGGAGCTGCTGGCCTGATTCACGGGGACAGTGTATCCAAATCGAGTGGCGGATCAGCGCGCACAGAGGGGTGCGCACAAAACGGGAGGGCTATGCCTGCAAAAGACGCCGTTGCAGGAGTGTCTGCCTGTCGCGGCGGTCGTCGGCAATCACCATCACATAGACAGTTTCTGCCATGACCCGGTAGATGATGCGATAGGGTTTAAAAAAAATCTCACGGTACTCGCGAAGCCCGACAGCCAGGAGTTCCTTCGGCCAGGCTCCCCGGACCGGGTTTTCAGCGAGGCTGAAGAAGGCCTTCTCTATTTGCTCGAGAACGTAAACCGCCCTTCCCGGAGCGTCGTGTGATTCGATGGAGTCGTACAACTCTTCCAGGTCCCGGGATGCATCGTCGGTCAGCACCACCTGGAAGGTCATCGGCGACTCGTGCTCCGGTCTCGCAGTCGCTGAACGGCATCCCCGGCGGGTTGGACCTTGCCCTCCTCGATCTGCCGCGTACCGAGCGCGAGAATCTTCAGAAGAGCCATGGTCTCCTGCGCTTGCTCATAACTTTCGATGTCCTGCAGCACGGCCCTGACTTCACCATTCTGGGTGATGACCAGGGGTTCTCACTGCGCCGACAGGTTGCGCACGATTTCCGCGGCATGGGCCTTCAGGTAACTGATCGGTTTTATCTGACTCGATAGCTTCATAACCATCCTCCTTTCAAGACTGAATATAGTCCGAAAACAGGTCAGCTTGCAATCTGAAACGCTACCGGTTCGCAGACAGGCGTCAAGGATTCATTCGCTGTCTCCGGAACTACCGTCCGAACTACAGTCTGTTAGACGCAAACGAACAGGAAGGGCATAGCGCAACGATAAAAATTCCTCGTTATTCTTTTGCCCATTCGTAGCGGTCCTGGTCCAAAGACAGCAGATGTTCACGCATGGCAGCTCGCTTGTCTGGACTAAGCTGTCGGAAAATGCTTTTTAATTCAGAATCTACTTGTGATTCCTTGAAGCCCCGTTCAACAGCCATTTCATACCACCTTTGGCCCTGCTCGTAATTGCTTTGCTCGTAATGTACTGCCCCAAGAAGTGTGCATGGACGAAAGTCGTGAGGTGTCAATTTATGCGCCCGGCTGCCAAGTTCAAGTGCCGTATCGAATGCAGATAAATCGCGATGTGCGCCACCAAGCGTCGTGCAAAGCGCTGATTGCAGTTTTGCGTTCTTGACCAGCGAAATCTCAGTCCTGCCAAGAAGCTGTATCGCCTGTTGAGGTTCTTCGCATTTGCGGAAATGTCCACTTGCGTTGACTGCTTGCCACAGATCACCTGTTCGTCTGAACTCGGCAGCCAAGTATCTTGCTTCGACAAGATGATACCGTTCCGCCAATTCTATTGTCAGATAGCGATCATAGGTGTCGTCGCCTTGGGTAGACAGCCAAATAAACTCCTCTGCTGAAATCCGCGATCCATTCTCGAGCATGCGTAACAGCCCCAGAAGCCTTGGGTAGTTCTTGGGATCGATGAATGCCTCCAGCCCGTATTGCTGCCGTAATTCGCGTTCACGGATTTTGGCCTGATAACGCGGGTCAGCCAACCGCGCACGTCGCTCCTCCAGACGTGCCCAATGCTCCTCCAGGCGGGCACGTTGCTCGGCCTCGTATTGCTCATGTCTCCGCCGCACAAAATTTCGACGTTCTTGCTCTGCTTCCTCAGCCTCAGCGAGGAACCTGATCCGTCTGGCCTCTTTTCCTACCGCTTCCTGCCTTTCGACTTGTTCCTCTTGAGCTAGCGGAAGGTAATCGGCAAAAGTTATCTCCTCGGTTGCTAATAGATATAACGCAACGAAGCATCCTTGATTCAAAAAATCCAGAAGTTCATCGGAAATCTTTTCATTGGTCTCGAGTTTCTCAAGAATAATAGCGAATCGTCCACCAGGGATGGCTGCATCTTTTAAATCATTTATCAGGTATTTATTTGCTGTATTCAGCAATATATCATTACTCATCATGTATCCCTCGATGATGTTTCCATGTCAGGTGTTCGTGGATTCCGGGCGAATTTGTCAATCTACATTTTGTCAGATTCTTTGACAGAGATGATGGGGCTTGTGGTTGCAGCAGGCGGCTGGAAAAGATGTCCCGTTATCATGCCTCTGGTCGTGCCGAAGGCGGCCACTCCCCATGCTGCGAGCAGCCCTATATAAAAAGAGACACTGGCCCAGGCAAACAGTGGCAGACCGGTATGATGCGCCAGCTGCGCCGTCCCGGTGACGCACGTGCCGACCGGAAAGGTAAAGGCCCAATAGGTGAGGGCAAACTTCATGTTTCGTTGGCTGGCCCGGACGGTCAAAAGAATCGCGAAACAGGTCCAGAGGATCACAAACCCGAAGATCGGGACACTGTAAAACACGGCAAACAGTTCAAAGCCAGAAGCAAGTTCAGCCGGGACAGCCCCCTTGGCAACGGTGCCCAGTATTCCGGCGGCGGTCATCGATTGCCCCAGGGGCCCGAGAACGATCCACAGGGTCGGAACGCGCGAGGTGCCCGAAGTCCCGTGATGCGCCAGCCGACTCCAGATCATCGAAATAATGATCAGCGCGGCCAGCAGACTCAGGCCGAACTGGGAAAAGCAGAGATAAAAGAGCGTTTGCCTCGGCACGCCCATGGGCGTGTAGGGAACGAGCATGGCGCCGATGGTGGCGGACACCATGGGAGGGACGACCGGCATGAGCCAACCCCCGAACGCGGAGTCAGGGCGTACCGAGAATACGGTAAAGAGGCGGTAGGGAATGATGACGGCTGAACAAAAGCCCGTGATCGTGCCAATGAGCCAGAGGGACCAGGCGATTTCCAGGGCAAGGTCCCGGCCGACGAGATTGTGGCCCACCAGGAGGGCGCCTCCGGCAACGGTCAGCGCGGCCATCGGAGGCGCTCCGTAGAACTGGGCCATCATCGGGTCCCGGAAATGTCTGGCCCAGGCATTTTTCTTTCGAAACAGGAAAAAGGTCGTTGCCAGCACGAGACCGATCAGCATCGAGGAGGCGAGGCACCAGACAACAAGGGCAAACTCGCTGAGATGATCGGAGAAGAGTGGCAATGAGGCGGCGGCGTTGGCGATAATTCCGGTGCCCATCACCGAGGCAAACCAATTGGGGCCCACCTCGTAATCATAGTCTGCTCCGGTAACGTTATAAAAGAACCGTTTCCACCAGAAGCCCTTGACGCTTGTGTTCTTGAGATTGTTGTTCATCCTGAATTCCCAGGGACAGTTTGCTGAGTTTCCGGACGGAAACCAGGTAAAGTGTCATTGTATTTTTCTTTCACGGGCGTATCGCCCGGACGTTCCCGCGTGAGCGTCCCCCTTCGAAATACCGGTACACCGGGCCGCAGGCGAAGTCGATTTCCCAACGGCCGGGGGTTGGTTGCCGCTTGTCATCGACAATCCGGAAATCACCCCGCATGTTCATATCGCAGTCATTGTTCCTGTGCCAGAAAAATATTTTTGCCGGCTCGAACATCTCCGCCGTGGTGGGCGGGCGTCAACCATCGTAACCCCCAGTTGCAATCCGGCGGCATGGAGTTCGACCTCTTGTGCGGTGGCGACCCCTCTTTTTTTCTCAACCTGCCACATTTTTCACGATCGCACCTCCTGGCAGATCAGGTTGCCCTGGGCCTGAGGCTTCCTGCCCGTACGCACCCGGATACGCCACCCATCAGCATGCAGGCGAAAAAACAGCAAAGCGATGTACGTTTCGTCATGGCGATCTCCTCTAAGGCGTGGGCTTCGATGGTCGGTCGGTGGCGATTGGACGCAGTATGAGATCTCTTTCGATACACATGAAGCCGTCGATTCCAGTCCTGCAATGTGCCTGCAATATCATGTACTATCCACGCCCCGCCGTTCAAAGTCAAATGCGGCACGTAGGTGAGCGGCAATTACTGTCCGCCGCCTTCCGTGAAGTCGGCGAAAGCGGGTCGTGGCCATTGTCCCATTGACAATCGCGCCCAAAGACATCACATCTGTACAGAGATCGGGAGCGATGGCGCCGGGGAACGGCAATCGCTCACCTGTCGGTCATTGACCACTCAACCCATTCTGATTGAGGAATATACGTGACAATGGATGTAACCAAATTTGCCATTCCCGAGATCATCTTCGGCCGGGGCAGCCTCAACTATGCCGGTCAGTGCGCCCTGCGCCTGGGGGCCCGAAAGGTCCTGCTGGTCAGCGACTCCGGGATCGAGGAGGCCGGCTGGGTCCAGCGGCTGATGGATATCCTGCGCAAGGACGGGATCGACTGGGTCTATTACCCGGGGGTCAGTTCCAATCCCCGTGATTTCCAGGTCGAGCAGGGCGCCGAGTTCTACCGCGAACACGGCGCCGACGTCATCATCGCCATCGGCGGCGGCAGTTCGATGGACACCGCCAAGGGGGTGGCGATCATCGCGAGCAACGGCGGCCGGATCAGGGATTACGAGGGGGCGAATCGGGTCAACCGGCCGCTGCCGCCGATGGTCCTGATCACCACGACCGCCGGCAGCGGTTCGGATATCTCCCAGTTCTGCATCATCACCGATGTCGAGCGGGCGGTGAAGATGTCGATCATCACCCGCACCCTGGTCCCCAATATCTCCATCGTCGATCCGCTGATCCTTCAGACCAAGAGCGAGACGCTGATCATCCAGTCGGCCGTCGATGCCCTCGCCCACGCCATCGAGGCCTATATCTCGACCATTGCGTCGCCCTTTACCGCCATGCAGTCGCTGAAGGCGATCGACCTGATCCTCCGCTATCTGCCGCAAGCGGTGGCGACCCGCTCGATGGACTTCCTGGAACAATTGAGCATCGCCTCGACCGCCGCTTCCATGGCCTTCAGCAACGCCAGTCTCGGCGCCGAGCACGCCCTGGCCCATTCTCTCGGCGGCCATTTCGACATGCGGCACGGGGTCATCCACCCGATCCTGCTGACCGCGGTCATGCGTTTCAATCTTTATCACGCCGAGGCCAGGATGGCCGAAATCGGCCGGGTGGTGCTCGACCGGACCGTCGGTACGCCCCGGGAGACGGCGCTGGCCGGCATCGACCGACTCGAATCGTTTTTTGCCTCGTTCGATGTGCCGCTGCGGTTGCGGCAGGTCATCGCCGAGGCCGACCGCCGGTATCTCGAGCCGATCTGCCGGATGGCGGTCAACGACGCCTGCAACCTCACCAATCCCCGGCCCGCCTCGTGGCAGGAATTCCTCCAGATCTGCGAGGAGGTGTGGTGATGAAGGCCCTTACGACCCTCGAGGACCTGGTCGGCATCGAGCACTGCAAGCTCGGGTTTTACCAGGAGCTGCAGCAGAAGGTCGAACAGCTGAAGACCTCCAACCAGGAACTGGAAAAGAAACGCCGTGAGATCCAGGCGGTGCTCGACGGCATTACCGACCTGATGGTGGTCCTGTCGGAAGATCTGCGGATCCAGCAGGTCAACCACGTCTTTACCGAGTGGTTTCCCGGCATCGATCCCATCGGCCGCACCTGCCACGAGGTGTTCCGCGGCAGCACCAGCCGCTGCGGCGACTGCCCGGCCCTCCGTTCCCTCGACCTCGGCCAGATCGTCAAGGATCTCTGTATCTATAAGGTCAACAGCAAGTTCCGGCATTTCGAGATCATCGCCTCGCCGCTGAAGCTGTCGCCCACCGGCGAGCGCAGCGTACTGGTGTTCAAGCGCGACGTCACCCTGGAGAAAGAGTTCCAGGCCCAGTTCTACCAGGCCGAGAAGATGGCGACGGTCGGCGCCCTGGCGGCGGGGGTGGCCCATGAGATCAACAACCCGCTGACCGCGATCAGCGGCTTCGCCGAGGGGCTCAGGCGCCGCCTGGGCCGGGTCCGGGACTGCGTGGAGCCCGAGGTCTTTGCCGATTTCAAGGAATATGCCGATACCATCGTCAAGGAATGTTCGCGCTGTCGCGATATCGTCCAGACCCTGCTGACCTTCAGCCGGCCGGTGGCCTCCTCGCTGTGGCCGGTCGACATGAACCAGTGCGTCAACGACACCCTGTTTCTGCTGAAGCATCATTTCAAGGAGCGGCGCGGCATCACCGTCAAGACGTCTCTGGCGCCGGGCCTGCCGAAGATCATGGGTGACGAATCGCAGCTGAAGCAGGTCATCATCAACCTGGTCACCAACGCCTTCGATGCCACGGGCAAGGGCGGCCATATCGATATCATCACCCGTGAACGGGCGGGCGGCGGGGTGGAACTGCTGGTCGAGGACAACGGCTGCGGCATCCCCCCCGAACTGCAGGACAAGCTGTTCGAGCCGTTTTTCACTACCAAGCCGGTGGGCAAGGGGATCGGCATCGGCCTGTCGACCTGTTATGCCATCGTCAAGCACCACCGGGGTGAAATCACCGTCACCAGCGAAAAGGACCGGGGCGCCTCGTTCAAGGTGTCGCTGCCGGGAATCGAGGTCTAGTCGACATATGGAAGGCGATACATACAGCATCCTCGTCATCGATGACGAGGAATCGATCCGGCGACTGCTGCTGAAGGAACTGGCCAACGAGCGGCGCAACGTGATGGCGGCGGCCGACGCCGCCGCGGCAATGGCGCTGATCCGCAACCACTGGTTCGACGTCGTCATCATGGATCTGCGCCTGCCGGATGTCCATGACCTCGACCTGCTGATCAAGATCAAGGAGCAGGTACTCCATGTCGAAGTCGTGATGATCACCGGCCACGGCGATATCGACAGCGCGGTCGAGGCAATGAAGCTCGGGGCCTGCGATTTCATCCGCAAACCGTTCAACCTGGACCAGCTCGATCTGGTAGTCGAGAAGGCCCACCAGCGGGTGCTGCTGGCCCGTCAGAACCGGATCCTGCGCCACACCAGCGGCCTCGAGCAGGAGAGGGTGCAGTTCATCGGCAACTCCACGGCCGTCGCCGAGATCCGCTTCCTGATCAACAAGGTCGCCCCGGCCCGGATTCCGGTGCTGATCACCGGCGATTCGGGGGTCGGCAAGGATGTCGTCGCCCGGCTGATCCATCAGCGGTCGGCCTGCGCCGCCAACCCGATGATCATCAAGAACTGCGCCTCGCTGCAGAAGGAGCTGGCCCGCAGCGAACTGTTCGGCCATATGAAGGGGTCGTTCACCGGCGCCACCGAGTCGCGCGAGGGGCTGATGACCTATGCCCATGACAGCACCCTGTTTCTCGACGAGATCGGCGAGCTGCCGCTCGAGGTTCAGGCCTCGCTGCTCCGGGTGCTGGAGACCCAGAACTTCCGGCGGGTCGGCGAAAAGGAGGAGCGGACGGTCAACATCCGCTTTCTGTTCGCCACCAACCGCAACCTCGCCGAAGAGGTCGAGCACGGCCGGTTCAACGAGGCCTTCTTCCATCGCATCAACGCCTTCACGATCAGGATTCCGGCCCTGCGCGAACGCAAGGAGGATCTGCCGCTGCTGGTCAACTATTTTCTCACCCGGCTCAGCCCCGACAACACCCCCTACCGCATCGTCGACAGCGCCATGGACTGTATCCTCCGCTATGCCTGGCCGGGCAATGTCCGGGAACTGCGCAATGTCATCGAGCGCTCGATCATCCTCGCTGAAAACAACCTCATCACCGAACGCTGTCTGCCCCGGGAGCTGGTGTCCGCGGCCGAAGAAGGACAGGCGGCACTGACCCTGGAGTCGGTCGAGAAAAACCATATCCTCAAGATCCTCGAATTCTACGACGGCAACCGCCAGAAAACCGCCGAGACGCTGGGCGTCAGCCGCAAGACCCTCTACCGCAAGCTGGCGCAGTACGGCCGTGAGTGAGATCCCGCTGCCCTGGCTGGCAGGGCGCGGTGTCATTTAGTCCCATTTTCCCATCCCTGCTGTGTCATTCTGACCCGTCCTTCTTTAAGTTGTCGGTATCTGTCATTTTTCGGGCGTAGATTTCTCCAGATACGGTCCTTTCGGCTCAAATTATTTTCCGCTGCGGACAATATGACGTTCCCTTTGCTTCATTTTTAAACATAAGATATTGATATTTCATTATAATTAAATTGGCACGCGAATTGCTATAGTATTACTGTCCAGCCTAAGGATCCAGGCCGGGCACCACACGGATTGAATCAAACCACAATCGAACAACGGAGGTTTCACCATGGCTATTCGCGAAGAAGTATACGGTTATTTCATTCCCAGCGTCACCCTGATCGGCATCGGCGCCGCCAAACAGATCCCGGCCAAGATCAAGGCCCTCGGCGGCACCAAACCGCTGATCGTTACCGACAAGGGGATCACCGGCGCCGGCATCACCAAACAGATCACCGACCTGCTCGACGAGGCCGGGATGAAGTATGTCGTCTACGACGAGACCATCCCCAACCCGACCGACACCAACGTCCACGCCGGCGTCGAAGTATACAAGAAGAACGGCTGCGACAGCCTGATCACCCTCGGCGGCGGTTCCTCCCATGACTGCGGCAAGGGCGTCGGTCTGGTGATCGCCAACGGCGGCAAGATCCATGACTTCGAGGGCGTCGACAAATCCTCCAAGCCCATGCCTCCCTACCTGGCAGTCAACACCACCGCCGGCACCGCCTCGGAGATGACCCGTTTCTGCATCATCACCGACACCTCCCGCCACGTGAAGATGGCGATCGTCGACTGGCGCGTCACCCCCGGCATCGCCGTCGACGATCCGTTGCTGATGATGGGCATGCCGCCGGCGCTGACCGCCGCCACCGGCATGGATGCGCTGACCCACGCGGTGGAGGCCTATGTCTCGACCATCGCCACGCCGATGACCGACTCGGCGGCCGAGAAGGCGATCGAGCTGATCGCCACCCACCTCCGGCCGGCGGTGGCCAACGGCAGCGACATCGTCGCCCGCGAAGGCATGTGCTACGCCCAGTATCTCGCCGGCATGGCGTTCAACAACGCCAGCCTCGGTCATGTCCATGCGATGGCCCACCAGCTCGGCGGCTTCTATGACCTGCCGCACGGCGAGTGCAACGCCATCCTGCTGCCCCATGTCTGCCGCTTCAACCTGATCGCGAAGATGGAGCGCTTCGTCAAGATCGCCAGACTGATGGGTGAAAACGTCGACGGTCTCTCCCCCCGCGATGCGGCCGAACTGGCGCTGAAGGCGATCCAGAAGCTGTCGACCGATATCGGTATCCCCGCCGGTCTGGTCGAGCTCGGCAAGCGCTACGGCAAGGACGTCAAGGAGGCGGATATCGCCACGATGACCGGCAATGCCCAGAAGGACGCCTGCGGTCTGACCAACCCGCGCTGTCCGAAGGACGCCGATGTCATGGCGATCTACAAGGCAGCCCTGTAATATGTAATGCGGCGCTGCCGCGGTGCCGGAGCATGGTTGACGTGCTCCGGCACCGGCGTTTTTACGGCCCGGATGTGTTGCCCACCCGCCGCGGCAAACCGACCCGGACACCACGAGGCGACGACGGTCGCCTGGAAACATCCCCGCTGAGGGTTATCTATTTATTGAGGAATACAAGAATGGCCGACAAAATTTTTCGTGTCAACATGACCGATCTGAGCGCCGCGGTCGAGAAGGTTCCGGCAACCTGGATGGGCCTTGGCGGTCGGGGATTGACGTCCACCGTGATTGCCGCCGAAGTCGAACCGACCTGCCACCCCCTCGGGGCCGGCAACAAGCTGGTGATCGCCCCGGGCCTGCTCTCCGGCACCCAGGCCGCCAACTCCGGTCGCCTGTCCTGCGGCGCCAAGAGCCCGCTCACCGGCACCATCAAGGAGGCCAACTCCGGCGGCACCGCCGCCCAGATGCTGGCCAGACTGGGGGTCAAGGCCCTGATCATCGAAGGCATACCGCAGCCGGACAGCTGGTACGGGCTGCATGTGACTGCTGCCGGGGTGACGATCACCACCGAGACCGAACTGATCGGGCTGGGCAACTACGAGGTCATCGAGAGGCTGAACGCCAGGCTCGGCGACAAAATCGGGGTCATCTCCATCGGCCCGGCCGGGGAGATGCGGATGACCGCCGCCAACATTTCGATCAAGGATCCGGGTTCGCGGATCCGCTCCAGCGGCCGTGGCGGCCTCGGGGCGGTGATGGGTTCGAAGGGAATCAAGTTCATCACCATCGAGGCCAGCGAGGCCAAGGTCGAGATCGCCCGGCCCGAGGATTTCCTTGGCGCCAGCCGGGCCTTCGCCAAGGCCCTGATCGACAACCCCATCAGCCAGGCGCTGGGGCAGTACGGCACCAACGTCCTGGTCAATATTATCAACGAGGCCGGCGGCCTGCCGACCCGCAACTTCACCGCCGGTCAGTTCGCCGGCCACGAGAAGATCTCCGGCGAGACCATGCACGACACCATCGTCGCCCGCGGCGGCAAGCCGAAGCACAACTGCCATCCGGGGTGCGTGATCAACTGCTCGCAGATTTACAACGGCAAGGACAAGAAATATCTGACCTCGGGCTTTGAGTACGAGTCGATCTGGGCGATGGGGGCCGACTGCTGCGTCGACGATCTCGACCATATCGCCGAGGCCGACCACATCATGGACGATCTCGGCCTCGACACCATCGAGACCTCGGTGGCCTTCGGGGTGGCGATGGAGGCCGGGGTGCTGCCGTTCGGCGACGGCGCCGAGGTCTGCCGGATGCTGCGCGAGGAGGTCGGCCGGGGCACCGGCATCGGCCGGATCATCGGCGGCGGCGCCGGCTCTGTCGGCCGGGCCTTCGGGGTCACCCGGGTGCCGACCGTCAAGAACCAGGCGATCCCCGCGTACGATCCCCGGGCGATCAAGGGCATCGGCATCACCTACGCCACATCGACCCAGGGCGCCGATCATACCATGGGCTACACCATCGCCACCAACATCCTCGGGGTCGGCGGCAAGCTCGATCCGCTCAGCAACGAGGGCCAGGTCGAGCTGTCGCGCAATCTGCAGATCGCCACCGCCGCCATCGACTCGACCGGGATGTGCCTGTTCATCGCCTTTGCCGCCCTTGATGACGCCAACTGCCTGCCGGCGCTGATCGACATGATCAACGCCCGGTTCGGCATCGCCCTGACGGCCGACGACGTCACCAACCTCGGCAAGACCATCCTCAAGACCGAGCGGGCCTTCAACCTGGCCGCCGGTTTCACCAGCCAGGACGACCGGCTGCCGGAATTCTTCCGGACCGAGCCGATCGCCCCCCACAACGTGGTCTGGGATATCGACAACGCCGCCATCGATTCGTTCTGGGAATTCTGATTGCGGGCAACGGAACAGGCGTCGGTCCGCGATGATTTTTCCGGGTGGTATCGGGGAAGGGTTATCGCGGCGACGTTGAGACCGTCGTCCCCCTGCCGTTGTCAGCGCCTTTTCAACCGGGCGCTGCAACAGCGGGGGCGCGGTTCAGATGATCAGATAGGTGCCGGTGCCGGCGGCGATCAGCAGGTTCTTGTCGTTCGTCAATTCGGTTCGGACGACCGTCACCTTGTTGCCCCGGCGCAGCACCGAACCCGAGGCGATGAAATACTCGCCTTCTCCCCGTCGCAGGTAGTCGACCCGCATATCGATAGTGCTGGCCCGGGCAAAGCGTTTGGTCAGTTCATCGAGCGGCATCGCTCCCAGATGCGTCATCAACTCGGCGAAGGCGATGAGGCCGCCGGTCAGATCGAGGACCGCCGAGATGACGCCGCCGTGGAGAATCCGGCGGGCGAAGTTGCCGATCAACTCCTCCCGCATATCGATCCTGACCCGGACATCGTCGGGAGTCAGGTTGACGATGCGGATGCCGAGCAGACGGTGAAAGGGCATCTGCTTTTCGTAGATTTGCCCCAGCATGTTCAGCATGTCCTGCAGGTCCATAGTGTTTTCCATCTTTCTCTTTTCTCCAGGCTGCGATGATGACCGGCGGGTCAACCGGTTGGCAATGATTTCCGGGTTCGGCTCTAGCGGACGACCAGGACCGAGCAGGGGGCCGTCTGCAGTACGCGGTGGGTGACGCTGCCGACGATCAGGCTCGCAAGGTTGCTCAGGCCGCGCGACCCCATGACGATCAGGTCGCAGCCCTCGATTTCGGCGATGTCGGTGATTCTTGTAGCCGCCGGTTCTTCCATGATCCGTTCTTCGAAGGGAATATTCTCGGCTGCGAGGC
Organism: Desulfoprunum benzoelyticum; assembly: GCF_014201505.1. Classification (GTDB taxonomy): domain Bacteria; phylum Desulfobacterota; class Desulfobulbia; order Desulfobulbales; family Desulfocapsaceae; genus Desulfoprunum; species Desulfoprunum benzoelyticum. Next base: position 20,489 of record NZ_JACHEO010000021.1, read on the forward strand.
GCTGCAGGAACGGGGTCACGACTTTTTCGCTCTCATCCAGGATCTTGGCGATTTCGTTGTTGCGATACGGCTCGCCGAGGATTGTCGGGAATTTTTCGTGGCAGTAGACGAAGAGAATCGTCGCGTCCATCATCCTGGCATATTCGACGGCCGTATCGAGCACTTTCGCCGAGTGGTCGGAACCATCGATCGCCAGGACTATTTTTTTCATCGCATCGCTCCATAGGGTTGAAAAGCCGGGACGTTGGACGGGGAACCCGGGTTGCGGGATGGTTGCTCCCGAACCGGATTGTAGCAGAAGGGCACGGTCTTCTCAATCTCCCGTGTCGGAACAGGGACGTTTGGCGCCGCTCCTGCCCGCCGGCTACTGCATGATCTTGTTCGACCAGTGGACCGCGAACTTGACCAGCCCGGTGAAGTGCTTCAGTTTCAGCTTTTCCTTGAGATTTTCGCGGTAGGTGCCGATGGTCTTGATGCTGAGGTGGAGGCGGTCGGCGATCTCCTTGGTCGAGCAGCCCTCGCCGATCAGGCGCAGGACCTCGAGCTCGCGGTTGGTGAGGATGTCGAGGGGCGACCGGCTGTCGGCGGCGTGCTGCGAGGTCAGCCGTTTGAACACCTTTTCCTTGACGGAGATGCTGGCGTAGATGTCGCCGCCGAGGATGTGGCGGATCGCCTCGACGACCTTGTGGATCGCCTCCTGCTTCATGATGTAGCCGCTGGCGCCGGCCATCAGCGCCCGCTCGGCGTAGAGCGATTCGTCGTACATCGACAGCACCAGCGTCGGCAGGCCCTCGTGGGATTTTTTGATCTCCTGGACGAGTTCGATGCCGTTGCCGTCCTTCAGGGAGATGTCGACCACCACCAGGTCCGGTTTGAGTTCGTCGATCGCCGCGCAGGCCATCTTCATCGATTCGACGCTGCCGCAGACCTCGAGATCCTCCTCCTTGTTGATCAACTCGCTCATGCCGAGACAGAAGATCGGGTGGTCGTCGATGATCAGAATCCTGCTTTTCTTGCGCGGAGGCATCGTGCTCCTCAGCCTTTGATGTTGTCGGGTTTGTCTTCCGGGGTCTTCATGACGACATGGATGGTCGTTCCGGCATCTTTGGCGCTGGTGATCTCCAGGAAGGCGCCGATGGCCAGCACCCGGTATTTCATCAGCTGCATGCCGATGCCGATGCCGCCCTGGCGCTCGCCGATCCCCCGGCCGTTATCGGTGATCCGCAGGTGGATGTAGCCCTCCTCCCTGGTCAGCGAGATGGTGATGGTCGTGGCGGCGGCATGCTTCACTGCATTGTTCACTGCTTCTTGTACGATATAATAGAGGTGTGTCGCAAGGGTGTTGTTGGAAAAGGTCAGAGATTCGTCGCCGTTGAAGGTGCAGCGGATGTTGGCCGTCATCCGGGTGTGGTCGGCGATTTCGTTCAGCGCCGACTGCAGGCCATAGGAGACCAGGTGGACGGGGCACAGTCCCCGGGCCAGGCCGCGGGCCTTGGCGGTGGCCTCGTCGATCAGCTCGATGATCTTTTCCGCCAGGAAGGCGGCCTTGCCGTTTTCGGCACTGATCGTCGCCTGCAGCGCCGAGGCCAGGCCGCCGATGCCGATCAGGTGCGGGCACAGATCGTCATGGAGGTCCTGGCCGATGGTCTGGCGGATATTGTCGCCGATATCCATCAGGAGGTTGGTCAGCCGCTTTGTTTCGGTGACGTCACGGAGGATGATGACGCTGCCGGCCGGATTCCCGCTATGGTCCTGGAAGGCGGCGCCGCTGATGCTGACGGAGCGGATGTCGCCGGATTTGGTATAGCGCTTGGTCTCGGTGGCCGGCAGGATCCCGCCGTTCTTGATGGTGTTGATCATCACGAAGGTCTCCGGCCAGTTTTCCTCCGGCACGAAGTGGTCCATCCGCCGGCTCAGGCACTCCTCCAGGTGCCAGCCGAAGACCGATTCGAAAGCGTGGTTGAAATAGGTCACCTTGCCGTCCATGTCGTAGATGACGATCGGATCGGCAGCCGATTCCATCACCGAACGGTAGCGCTGCTCGCTTTCGCGCATGCTGTTTTCGGCCTCCTGACGAACCGCGATCTGTTCTTTCAGGTTGTTGCTGTAGTCGGCGAGCTGTTTCATGAAACGGTTGAAGTAGCCGGCGAGCTGGCCGATCTCGTCGGTTGCGGCCGTCGTCATCCGCTGGCTGAAATCGCCGCGGCTGGCGTTCTCGAAATGGTTCATCAACCGCTGCAGGGGGTTGGTGATCGAGTTGCCGATCTGCACGGTCAGCGTCAGGATCAGGATCATCGTGATGACGAAGGTCGCCAGGGTCAGACTGCCGATGATCTTCAGCGGTTCGAAGAATTCGTCGTGGTAGCTGGTGGCGCCGACGATCCAGTCATAATCCTTGACATAGGTGAAGATGCAGAGCTTGTCGCGGGCCCTGGTTTCGCCGGGGTTCTTCCACGGATAGACGATCTGGCCGTTCTGTTTCTTAAGGATCGTCGCCAGGGCCTCGTTGGACACCCCGGCGAGGGTGAGGATGTTGGCGCCCTCGAGCTTCGGATGGATGATCGCCTTGCCCTTGCCGTCAATGATGAAGGCGTAGCCGGTCCGGCCGAACTGGAGGTCGAGGACGCTCTTCTTGAAATCGTCGACATTGACCAGTCCCTTGAATTCCTCGCGGTAGGCGGAAACCGAGATGATCCAGTCCCAGGGCGCGAAGTGGGCCATGTACAAGGCCTTCGGTCGGGCCGCCGGGTCGTCGGGATTTTTCCAGTCGTATTCGAGATAGCCGCGTTTCTTCGTCTGCAGGTCGCGGACAAAGGAATACTCCGAGACATCGCTGCCCAGCACCGCCTTCTGCGGATGAACGACGACGATGCCGTTGCCGTCGACGGTGTAGATGTATCCCGACGTGCCGATGGTCTGGCTGAGGAGGATGGCGGCGGCCTGTTCCTTTGCCGCCGCCTCGCTCAGCAGTCCCTGTTGCTGAGCGCGATGGAAGCTGTCGATGATCTGGAGGTTTTTTTCGGCGATGCCGCGCAGGTAGTTCTTGATCGAGGCGGTGGCGGCGTTGCCCACCAGGTTGTTGATCGAGGTCGTGGTGTTATGCAGTTCGCTCTCGATGTTGGTCGAGATGGTGTCGCGAACGATGACATAGATGGTGGCAAAGGCGATGGACAGCGACAGGGTGAAGAGCAGCGCGTAGGAGTAGAGGAGCTTGTTCCGAATCCGTGTGCCAGCCAACATATGCCCATCCTCCTTTGCCGGGGGGTGATTCTCCCGCGACCGGCCAGGCGCCGGCGCTCGTCAGGGGCCGCAGACGCCGGACCGATCTCCTGCGAACGCGGCACTCCTCTCTGTACCAGAAATAGTTGAACCGGGAAAGCATCGATCGTCCCCCGCCTTCATGGCCGGCCCGGGCCTGCAGGGCTGGAGGGGAAGACGGGAGCCGCAGGGGGATTGCGGCGGCGGGAGAGGGAAAAGAATGAAGGGTCCAGGCCTGCCGGGCGCAGTCCGGGCAGGTGGACACGACATGGAGCGAGGAGTACCGGCGCAGCCCTTTCCCTTCATTTCCCTTAAAGACCCGCGGCGCCTCGGAGGTGGGAGGCGCCGGGATGGAAGCGGGTCTTACATCTGGATGTTCATCATCTTGGCCTTCTCGGTCAGCTCCTCGCGGAATTCCGGGTGGGCGATCGAGACCAGGGCCTTGGCCCGTTCCCAGGTCGATTTGCCCTTGAGGTTGACGATGCCGTACTCGGTGACGACGTAGTTGACAAAGACCCGGGGCAGGGTCGTGATCGTGCCCGGTTCGAGGAAGGGCCGGATGCGCGAGTGCCTGGTGCCGTTCTTGTCGACCACCGATGAGGTGAGGCAGATCAAGGCCTTGCCGCCGCGGGAATGGTAGCAGCCATAGGTGTAGTCGAACTGGCCGCCGGTGCCGGAGATATGGCGGGTGCCGCTCGACTCCGACGACACCTGGCCGAAGAGGTCGATCTCCAGGGCGTTGTTGATGGCGATGGCCCGGTCGTTGGCCGAGATCTTCTCCAGGCTGTTGGTATAGTTGACCGGGTAGCTGCTGCAGGACGGATTGTGATGCAGGAAATCGTAGGTTTTCTTCGAGCCGAGGGCGAAGGTGTAGACCATCTTGCCGATATCGTTCTTCTTCTTGCTGTTGTCGATGCAACCGGCCTCGTAGATGTCGACGAAGCTGTCGCACAGCATTTCGGTGTGAACGCCGAGGTTGCGCAGATTGGACTTGGCGATCAGTTTGCCGATGGCGTTGGGCATCGCCCCGATACCGAGCTGCAGGCAGGAGCCGTTCTCGATCTGGGAGACGACGATTTCGGCGATCTGCTCATCGGTCGCGGAGATTTTCGGCTCCGGCAGGCAGAACATCTCCTCGTTGTCGCTCTCGACGACGGCGTCGACCTCGGAGATGTGAATCCGCTCCTCGTAACCGCCGTAGCAGTAGGGCATGTTCTCGTTGACCTCGACGATGATCTTTTTCGCCGCCCGGATCTGGGCCCAGGTGAAGGAGTTGGAGACGCCGAAGTTGAAGAAGCCGTTGCTGTCCATCGGAGTCGTGCGGAGCAGCATGACATCGGTGGTGATATCCTGATTGTCGTAGTAACCGGGACCTTCGTGATAACACAGCGGGATGTAGTTGCAGACCTTCTGGTCGTGGAGTTTGCGATCGGCGCCGGTGAAATGCCAGCTGTTGTAAGAGAAGCTCCTCCCCTCCGGATCGGCCTTGGCTACCGCTGCCAGACCGGGAAAGCCGAGGGAGCGGACCTTGACGTTTTCAACCTCGCCGACCCGCTGGGCCAGGGCCTTGTCGAGGGTGATGGGCGTGCTGAGAAAACAGGCATAGTCCACCCAGTCGTTGGATTGGATCATCTGGACTGCGTCGCTGGGCGACATCAACTTGCTATTGAGCTGGCTTGTGTATTTCACTGTGATCTCCTTGGGCGTGGAATGATCTTCGTTACCGGCTGCCATCGGCTGACAGGGGGAATCTCTTCTTGTTCGGAAATATAGATGATGGCGCCGGTTGATCGCAATCGGCTGGAAGCTGAATTTGATCTGCGGGTTTTTCCGAAAGGGACTAGGTTCTGCGCCTACCGGGGGACGGGGAGAGCGGGATGTGGTCCGGCGGATCAGGACCGCCGGTTGCAAAAAGGAAAGGGATTGAAGACCGGCGGCCTTCAATCCCTGGGCAACCCGAAAAAGAGCGACGATCAGACGACGTGTTCGAGACCGGGGGCCGGGAAGGCGGAACACAGGTCCCTGACTTCGGCGGCAATCCGGGCGTGGGTCGCCTCGTTTTCAGGGTCGCTGATGACCTCGTCGAGCAGTCGGCCGACTTCCAGCATTTCCGGCTCCTTGAAGCCGCGCGTGGTGACCGCCGCCGTCCCCAGCCTGATGCCGCTCGGGTCGTACGGTTTGCGGGTATCGAAGGGGATGGCGTTGCAGTTGAGGACGATGCCGGCGGCATCGAGGATGCGGGCGGCCTTCTTGCCCGAGATGCCCTTGTTGGTGACATCGACCAGCATCAGGTGGTTCTCGGTGCCGTTGGTGATCAGCCGATATCCCCTGGCCATCAGGTTTTCCGCCAGTGCCGCGGCGTTGTTGACGATCTGGCGGGCGTACTGGCGGAATTCCTGGGTCGACGCCTCTTTCAGGGCGACGGCGATGGCGGCGGTGGTATTGTCGTGCGGTCCTCCCTGAACGCCGGGGAAAACAGCCTTGTCGATGGCCTGGGCATATTTTTCACGGCACAGGATCATTGCGCCGCGGGGGCCGCGCAGGGATTTGTGGGTCGTCGTCGTGACGACGTCGGCGTACGGCACCGGCGAGGGGTGGGCGCCGCCGGCGACCAGACCGGCGAAATGGGCCATGTCGACCATCAGCAGGGCCCCGACCTCGTCGGCGATCTCGCGGAATCTGGCGAAATCGAGGATCCGCGGATAGGCGGAATGGCCGGCGATGATGATCTTCGGCCGGCAGCTCCTGGCCTTCTCGGCGATCGCCTCGTAATCGAGGAGACCGGTGGCCGGATCGAGTTGATAGGACTGGGCGTTGAAGTACCTGCCGGAGATGCTGACCGGCGAACCGTGGGTCAGATGGCCGCCATGGGGCAGGGCCATGCCGAGGATGGTGTCGCCGCAGTTGAGAAAGGCGAGGTAGACGGCAAGATTGGCCGGCGAGCCGGAATAGGGCTGGACGTTGGCATGTTCGGCGCCGAACAGCGTTTTGGCCCGGGCGATGGCGATGGTCTCGACCTGGTCGATGATCTGCTGCCCCTCGTAATAGCGCTTGCCGGGATACCCCTCCGAGTATTTGTTGGTCAGGACCGAACCGGTCGCCTCCAGGACCGCCGTTGAAACATAGTTTTCCGAGGCGATCAGTCGGATTTTGCTGGTCTGGCGAATTTCTTCCTGTCGCACCAGGGCATATATTTCCTCGTCAACCTTCAGCAGATCTTCCATTTTCCTTCCTTTTCAATCACGAGTTGCATGCCCGGCACCGATGTCCTGGGACACTGAGAGAGCATGGCAATAAAAAACGGTGACAAGGCCGCATGCGGCCGATAACCACCGTCACATTCCACCGGTCGGGCCCGGAGGGCGAGGCAATGTCGCCGGTCCCGCCGTCTGTTCACTGCGTCCGACATGCAATGAAGAGGAAACTATAATAAAGTCACCGCCAATTTCACAGCGGAAAATGGAAAAATCGCCGCCGCCGCTTCAGGCTGGGTGGGGGGATCTGGATGGGGCGGCGCCGGGCGGAGGCGGGCAGTTCCGGAAAATCGGTGAAGACCGCGGTCGCCCCGAAGTTGAAGAGATCCCGCTGCCGCTTTTTGTCGTTCACCGTGTAGACGTTGATCCCGAATCCGGCGGCCCGCAGGGTGCGGATCAGTTCCCTGGTGGTAATGGCATCGGCGGGATGGTACGCGGCGGCGCCGAGCGCAAGCAGATACTGGACCAGTTCCGGCGGATGCTGCTCGTTCTGGAGGACCCCGATCGAGATCTGCGGGGCCATGGCCTTGCATTGAAGAAGATAGTCATGGTTGAAAGAGGAGATCAGCACCATGGAGGCGGCTCCGGCCCGATGGATGACATCGAGGACGAGGCTGGCGGCGTGCTGGTCGAATCTGGTGTGCCGCTGGTCCTTGATCTCGATGTTGACCGGCAGCATGTGCCGCATCGCCCACTCCAGCAATTCCGCCAGGGTGAGAATGCGTTGCGGCATCTGCGGCTCGAGGTCGGCGACGGAGGTCGTGCCGGCGGCCAGGGTCCCGAACGGATCGGCGGCGAGGAACCACGAGCCGATGTCGAGTTCCTTCAGCCGGCTGAGGTCCCATGTGCTGAGCCGCATGGACTTTATCCCGAACCTGTCGGCGATCAGGGCGGCGTTGGAGGTTCGTTTGAGAGTCGAGTCGTGGAACACCACGGGGATCCCGTCCCGGCTGATCTGGACATCGATTTCGATGAAATGGCAGCGGCCCAGGCTGGCGGTGAACGCGCTGATGGTGTTTTCCGGGCGGCAGGCCCTGAAGCCGCGATGGGCGCCGATCAGATGGACATCGGAAAATCGGTCGAAGAAGGTCATGGTCGTCCTTCCGTCAGGGGGTATCCGCCACGGGAAGGGGACGTCGATGTCTTCGACGTGTTTCGTTTCCCGCTGTCCCTTCAGTTACTCCTCGTCTCTGTTCCTTGTCAAGGGGTTGCCGGCCGAAAACAAATCAGAGGCCAAGAAAGGGCGTTTTTTTGATGCCAATCCCGCATGCCTGGGAGTAAAAGAAACTGGCATGCCGCCGAAGGTCCGGCAGTGCCTCTCCGACCGCTCGGACCGGGATCGGGAGCGGCCGGGGCGGGGTCGGGATCATGCGCAACGATTGCGAATAAGGACGCTGAAATCGTATGTCGGGAGTATCCACAGCAATGACCGCGGGGGTCGTCTTTACTCTGACCTATCTCGGCATCGCCTGCGGCCGTCTGCCGGGTCTGGCCATCGACCGCACCGGCATCGCCCTGCTCGGCGCCATCGCCATGGTCGTCAGCGGGGTCATGACCGCCACCGAGGCCTTCGCCGCCATCGACATCCCGACCATCCTGCTGCTCTATTCGCTGATGGTGATCTCGGCCCAGCTTCGGCTCGGCGGCTTCTACGCCTGGTCGGCGCACCGGATCATCCCGCTGCTGGATCGGCCCCGGCTGTTTCTGGCGGTGTCGATGCTGCTGGCTGCGACCTTGTCGGCCCTGTTGGCCAACGATATCGTCTGCCTGGCCTTCACCCCGGTGCTGATCCACGGCCTGGTCGGGGCCCGGCTCAACCCCGTTCCCTTCCTGCTCGGTCTGGCGCTGGCCAGCAATATCGGCTCGGCCGCCACCATCATCGGCAACCCGCAGAACATGCTGATCGGTCAGAGCGCCGGACTCGGCTTCAATGCCTTCCTCCGCTGGTGCCTGCCGCCGTCGCTGCTCGCCCTTGGCGTCGGCTACCTGCTGCTCGTGCTGTGCTATCGTCGTCGCTTCATCGCCGGCGCCGAAAGTGCGACCGCTCGTCTCAGCCGCGATGCCGCCTGGCCGGAGTTCAACCGCCATCAGACCGTCAAGGGCCTGGTGGCGGTCGGGGTCCTCATCGCCCTGTTCTTGACTCCGGTGCCGCGCGAGGTCTCGGCCATCGGTCTCGCCGGTCTGCTCCTCTGCAGTCGCCGCTACGACACCCGCCGGATCCTCGCTCTCGTCGACTGGCATCTGATCACCCTGTTCTGCGCCCTGTTCATCGTCGTCCATGGCATATCCGCAGGCGATCTGCCGGCCCGGTTGATGGCCGGGCTGCAGGGGCTCGGCATTGATGTCGGCGAACCGTTGACCCTGACGGCAATTTCGGCGGTGCTCAGCAATATTTTCAGCAACGTGCCGGCGGTGATGGTGTTGATCCAGTTCCTGGATCCCGCCGATCATCACCTGTGGTACGTCCTGGCCGTATCCAGCACCTTTGCCGGCAACTTCATCCTCATCGGCTCGATCGCCAACCTCATCGTCGTCGAACAGGCCTTGGCGGAAGGGGTGGTGGTTTCGTTCGCGGAACATGCCGGAATCGGCATCCCGGTGACGCTGGCCTCTCTGGCGATCCTTGCCGGCTGGATCGCGGTCGCCGGGTGATTGGCCGCAATGACAACGCGTTTTTCAAAAATGTACTGAAATATCGGAAAAGAAGAGCAGGAGGATGGCCGGCCTCCTCTTCCCGAATCAGCGAATGGATGGTAGTGATCTCAAGCGGACGCCAGAATTTTCAGGGTCAAAAACATGGTTAAAAAATATACTGTCTTCATCATCTTAATGGTTGGTGTGGGGCTGTCGCTGTACGGCGTATCATTTTTCAACGAACATGACAAAATTGACATGCACCGCATCGAACAGATTGCCGAAAGGCTGGAATCGATAGAATCTCAATTGAAATCGCTGCAGTCGGCGAATGTATCGATGACCGATGTTGCAGGCAAAATCGATGATATTCAGTATGACCTGAAGAACGTCAAGAACACCATCCCCGAACTGGGGAAAATTGAAAAACTGGTGGATCGGCTGGAAAGCAGAGGGGAGGGAGATCCGGCCTTATCTCCGGAATTCGGTGATGATTCAAGTCTGCAGCAGGACATCCCGACGGCGGTGGAAGAGGAGGTCGAAGCGGAGGCCGAACCCACCTACCACGTGGTAAAAAAAGGTGAGAATCTGTATAGGATAAGCCTTAATTACCATCTGAAAATCGATTACCTTCGCCAGGTGAACGGCCTCGGCACCGACAATCAGATCTATCCCGGCCAGATATTGCTGGTGAAATAATACTTCCGATTGCGCGATACCAACGCTCTGTCAAGGCGATTGTGACGCTCCGGACTTCGACGCTCCGTTGAGTATCGCCTGGAAATACTGCTGGACGAAGCGGCCTGAAACCGTGTCGGCGATGGAGAACTGCAGGTCGCCTGCCGGGGAGAACGATCCGGTCAGGGCGAGGAAAATTTCCCGGGAGGCCTTGCGGATCGCCTCCTGCAACCGCTGCCGCGTCGCGCTGTCCAGCCCGGTCCGGCACCTGAGGGGGCGCTGGGCGTACAGGGCGCACTTGCCGTCGACCTGCAGCGGGCAGGGGATGGCCGGCGGGGAGGGCTTCTGCTCCGCCGCCTCATCCCGGCTGCGGCCCGCTGTCGTCCTGGCCTCTCTGTGCTGAGCGGATGATGCCAGCGCCCGTTCGATTGCCGCCATGCGATTGTCACGGTCGAGTTGCCGGTTCAGCGACTGGCTCAGATACACCGCCTCGATCAGGTCGACCTCGAATCCACCATGGCAGCAACAGTCCGGGGCGGCGTCATCGGGATTGTTGCCGGCCGCCGCGGCTGCCGCATCCGCTTCCTGGAGAATCGCCTCGATTTCCAGCAGAAACGGCTCTAAGTCGACGGTCGCCTTGTTTTCCAGCGTCGGTTCGCCGGCCTTGAGCTGCCCCTTCTGTTTGCCGTACTTGCGCAACAGCCGCCATTGGCTGAAGCTCCCCGGACTGATCCGCGCCTTTTTCAGCTTCTTTTCGGTCAGTTTGAGACCGAAGCCCCGTCGCAGCAGATAGGCCGAGACGAAGGTGCCGGTGCGGCCAAGACCATGGCGGCAGTGGATCAGGACCTTTTTCTGCAGGTACAGGGCCTCGTCCAGCCAGTCCAGGGCCTTTTCCATCAGTCCCATGTCGGGAGCGCTTTCATCCGGTATCGGCAGGTAGTAGACCTCGAAGCCGGATTCTTTCTCTATCTGATGCAGGTCGCAGAATTCGCCGCAGAGATTGACGATGGCGTTGATGCCCTCTTCCTTGATGTGATCAAGGTCATCATAGGACATGGGGGCCGAGCCGCAGGCCAGTTGGCTGGTCAGCCAGGTTACACTGTAGGTCATGAAGGCATACCCTCAGGGGATTCGGCAAGGAAATTCTCAATATAGCGATGAACGTCGTCGATGTCATGCAGCGTCATATCCATCAGCCGGGTGGCCCCTAGCAGTCGTCCCAGGATCTGCAGCGGCGCCTGCATGTCGGCGGCCGGCAGGGCGGAGATGCGGGCGTCGAGCAGATCGCCGCGGGTTTCGATCTGAAAACCGGCCTGCTCCAGCACGGTGGAGATCAACTGCAGCCGCAGCAGGCGTCCTGAGAACTCGCCGCCGCCGCCGGCAAAGCGGAACTGACAGTAGTTGTTGGCACTGTTGTCGCCGCACAGGGCGTCGATCAGGGTGAAGTGGTAGCCGAAGCGCATGATCAGGTTGACATAATCTCCCCCAAGGACCGCATAACTGGCGTACTCCGGCGAATCGGCCGTGGATATGCCGTCACCCAGGGTCGTTTCGCTGAACTGGCGCCAGTCGAAATGCGGCAGGTCCTGCCAGTGCACCGAAGGATGGGTTATTCCGGACCACAGGGCGAGAAACGGCGCCGAGGCGATCTCCCCGATCGGGATCGCCTCACCTGCCGGGACCGTGGATTCAAGGCCGCCGCCGACATCGACGACAAAGATGTCGAAGGGCAGGTCCGACAGGATTTTTTTGCGATTGCGAGCCGGCTGGCCAAGACGGTCGCCGAGGGAAAACATCGTCCGTACCGCCTGTTCATGACAGAACCGGATCATGTCATGGAAGGAACGGCATTCCTCGGGGATGAAATTACCGGCCCGGGGGTCGGTGAGGTGCAGGGGGGTGATCGTATCGAGCAGCCGGCGCAGTTTGCGGAAATAGGGCAGGCGGCTCTGGCTGTGATAGAGGGGGATCGGAGGGCGGGTTGACAGCGTTGCCCCGTCGAACACCCTTCTCTCCGCGGCCTGCATGCTGATGGTCTGGCCGTGCCGGATGGTCTGGATTCCACTGCCGAGGCCGCACAGCAGCGGCACCTCGAATTCCCGGCAGATCGTGGCGAAATGACCGGCGACACTGCCGAGTTCGGCCAGCACGCCGACCACCCGGTCGATGACCTGGACGTAGGCAGGGCTTGCCTCCCGGATCACGAGGATCGATCCGGCCGGGACCTGTTCGACCGGGTGATCGCGATCGACGCAGTACGCCGGGCCGCTGGCCTGACCCGCCGCCGCCATGGTGCCGCCTTGCAGCAGGGGGTGGCGATCGTCGTCGCGACTTTCCGCCGGTTCTCCGGTTGCAGGCGCCTCCGACGGCCGGGGGTGGGTCGATAACGGACGGCTCTGGAGGAAAAAGAGCTCGCCGTTTTCCCGCATCACCCACTCGATATCCTGGGGACTGCCGAAGTGTTCCTCGATCTCGAGGGCGCGAGTGGCAAGGCTGACGGCCTGTTCTTGTCTCAGGGCCGGCGGCCGCTCTGATTCGACGCGATCGTCGTCTGTGGTCGGGGTATGAATCTGCAACGCGTCGCGATCGACGGCTATGATCTCCGGGATCAGCCGGCCGCTGACCAGGCCTTCCCCCAGACCGCGCACCGTGTGGATATGGACCTGATCGGCACCCGGAAGGGTCGGGCCGACCGTGTAGATGACACCGCTGGCGGTTGCGTCGATCATTTCCAGCACCATGACCGCCATCGGCGTTTCCTCGTCGCCGAACCCGGTATGGATACGGTAGGCCAACGCCTCGGGCTGGTACTTGCTCGCCAGGACGGTGAGATAGGCGGTGATCAGGTTGTCGCGACGGACATCGAGGACCGTGGCGTACTGGCCGGCGAAGGAGAATTCGCTATCCTCGCCTACCGCGCTGCTGCGCACGACCATGCTGATCCTGTCTTCCCGGTCGGCGAAGGCGGCGGCCTGGGCGGTGAAGATCGCCTCGTGAACGGCGGGCGGGACCTCGGCGGAGGTGATCAGCTCGGTCAACTGGCTGGAAATATCGGCAAGGGAGTCAGGGACGGTGGGTTCGATCCGGGCCAGCAACGCATTGATCGCGCCGCGCAGGTCGTTGTATTCGAGCAGGTAATTGAAGCTGTTGACCGTAATGGCAAAGCCGGCAGGGATCGGCAGCTGGAGACTGGCGGCAATGGCGGCCAGGTTGGCGGTCTTGGCCCCGACCATTTCCGGCTTCTGCGCGGCCGCAGCGTCGAGCGGCAGGGCGAACGGCGGGCCGAAGCGGACAGTCGGCGGGGCCAGCAGGAAGCGGCCGTAGAAGTCGAATTTTCGATAATACTCACGCAGCGTGACGAAGGATCCGGGGGCCATCCGTTCGAGGCAGGTGATCATGCCGTTGACGCTGTCCGACAGGGCGTCGTAGCGGTGGCCGATGCGGCAGAGATCTTCCTTGATCCCTTGATAATAGAGTACTTCCAGGTCGGCCATGAGTTCGTGGCTGCGGTTGTCGAAGACCAGCAGTTCGCGAAACGCCTCATAGGTCTCGCGCAGGACGACGCCTGGGGCGAACAGACGGTAGGTCCAGTATTTGAACAGGGTGTTGAGCTGCATATGTCGGTTCCACGGAATTAGCAGGCGTTGGTCGGTGCAACGCAGGCTGTCGCGGCGGCGAAGATGGTAATGCATCCCCGGCCGACGGACGATACGGTTGGCGATCTTTCTCTATCAGATAACGATCCGGTAACGGTAAGTCAATGAACTTGACCGCTTTTCCGGCTGGTTGGGGTGTCTCTTACCGCCGGGCAGTGGAATGATAACGTAGGGCGGCAGAGGGACATCGGCTGCGGAAAATACGGAAGATCAGTGCGTTGCGGGGCGTATCGCTGGATGCGGTTGGCATGGGTTGGTCGAGAAGATTCCGGATGTGTGGCATTCAACCCCACATTCAGAGGGGCCGTGAGGCTCACTCCGCTGCCCTGCATGTTTTTTCAGAGAAGGTGCAGGCTTCAATATGGTGAGTGCTGATGCCAACGAAGCCACCCTCTATCGGTATTTGTTTTTTTTGCCAGCCTTCACCGCAGCGGATAACCTCGATCACGTTTGCCTCGGTGATAGGGATATAGCGATGTTTGCTCTTGCTTTTGAACAGTCCGTAGAAGGTACCGGTAATATAGAAGAAGGCATCTCCCCGGGTATGGGTGATCATATGCGCCAGAGAGGCGCTCTCCCTGGTCTTGACATTGAGGTGAGCCGCTCGTTTCTGTTCCAGGATATTCCCCAGACTCTCGAGTGAATCGTAAAAGAAAAGTATGTCTGAGATTTTGATCTGGAGCTTACTGAATTCGCGTATCTTGAAGTTCCCTTCGAGGACGATGGAGGCATTTCTCAACAGCAGGGAATCGTCAAAACTCCTCTCGTTCGGATCCTTCCAGTAGATATTGGCGCTGTTGAAGATATCAATCGTCCGTTGTGATTCATTGGCGATGTCGATATACCCGCTGTAAATTTTCCCCGGGGTGTAAATCGTAACCATTCGTTGGTTGATATCCATGAATTCCCACCGCTTAAGGCTTGCAACCGTTCGTCGAACAGAGTTCAGACCATATGGATCAGCACTTCGATTATACAGTACTGGCGGACATGAGCTACAGCAAAACGCTGACGATCTTCGGCAATCAATCTCAAGCCTTTGACAGATCTTTGGAATTCCGGGTTTTTTTCCGACCAACGGAATAGGATGGACAGGCGGGCGGTGATCAGCGAAACCAGCCCTGATGTGCCGTGGCATGTTGCATCATACATGGGCTGGTCTGCTCGATACGCGCTGTTTTTTTTTGCGACGGCGGGCTTTGGGAATGGACGGCAGGATCGAGAAGATGTCGCAGGCCCTGAACTTTCGGCTGCGTCGACGCGGCAGCCGAAAGTTCAGGGCCTTACTGAAAATTACAATGAAGAGCCTTTCAGATCCGCTCCGGCCAGATCTGTTCCGACATCTCCGTCAGCTTGTATTTCTGGATCTTACCGCTGGCGGTCATTGGATAACCGTCGACAAAGTGAACATACTTCGGCACCTTGAAGCGGGCGATCTTGCCCCGGCAGAAGTCGATGACATCGCTCGCCTCGATATTGGCATTGTCCCTGCGGATGACGAATGCCCCCACCTCCTCGCCGTACTTCGGGCTCGGCACGGCCGCCACCTGGACATCCTTGATGCCGTCCATATTGTAGAGGAATTCCTCGATCTCCCGGGGATAGATATTCTCGCCGCCGCGGATGATCATATCCTTGTAGCGCCCGGTGATTCTCAGGTTGCCGGCTTCGTCCAGGATGCCGAGGTCGCCGGAGCGCAGCCAGCCGTCGTCGGTGAGTGCCTTGCGGGTGGCCTCCTCGTTATTGTAATAGCCCGTCATCACGCTGTAGCCGCGGCAGCACACCTCGCCCTGGGTTCCGGGCGGCAGGGTCTCGCCGGTCTTGGGGTCGATGATCTTGACCTCGAGGTGGGGCAGGGCCCGGCCGACGGTCTCCACCCGCAGGCGGATATCGTCGCCGATGCGGGTATAGGTCATGACCGGCGAGGCCTCGGTCAGGCCGTAGCAGATGGTGACATCGGTCATGTGCATTTTGGCGATGACCTGTTCCATGACCTTGATCGGGCAGTTCGAGCCGGCCATGATCCCGGTCCGCAGCGATGAGAAGTCGAATTTGGCGAACAGCGGGTGGTCGAGGATGGCGATGAACATCGTCGGTACGCCGTACAGTGCGGTGCAGCGCTCCTTCTCGATCGAGGTCATGACCATCACCGGGTCGAAGCCCTCGAGGATCACCAGGCAGGACCCGTGGCTGACCGAGCCGATGACTCCCATGACGCAGCCGAAGCAGTGGAACAGCGGCACCGGCACGCAGACCCGGTCCTTCTCGGTGAAGAGCTGGTTCGCCCCGACGAAATACCCGTTATTGCCGATATTGTGATGGGTCAGCATGACCCCCTTGGGAAAGCCGGTGGTCCCCGAGGTGTACTGCATGTTGACGACATCATAGGGCGAGAGGGCGGCCTGGCGGGCCTGGTATTCCTCGTCGTTGACCATCACCGACAGGGCGTTGATCTCAGGCATCGAGTACATGCCGCGGTGCTTCTCCAGGCCGAGGAAGCAGACCCGCTTGAGGTGCGGGAAGCGGCTGCTGGCCAGTCGGCCCCGCTCCATGGTCTTCAGTTCCGGAACCAGGTCGTAGATGGTGGTGATGTAGTCGGTGTCCTGATAGCCGTCGATCAAAAAGAGGTTTTCGGTCTCGGACTGGCCGAGCAGGTACTCGATCTCGGCGCTTTTGTAATTGATGTTGACGGTCAGCAGGATCGCCCCGATCTTGGCGGTGGCGAACTGCAGCATCACCCAGTTGGGGATGTTGGTCGCCCAGATGGCGACCTTTTCGCCCTTCTGCACGCCGAGCGCCATCAGGCCCTTGGCCAGGTCGTCGACGGCCTGCTGGAATTGGCGGTAGGTCAGGCGGAAATTGCGGTCGACGTAGACGATGGCGTCGTGGTCAGGGTATCTGGCAACGGTCGCATCGAGCATCTGGCCCAGGGTCATTTCGAGCAGCGGAAGTGTCTGTTCCATGGCGCCTCCCTTATTCCGGTATGTAGACTACGGCATGGATCTGGGCCTTTTCGCCGCCCCGGGCGCTGACATAATGGGGCACCACCGAGTTGTAGTAGACGCTGTCACCCTCCTCGAGGATGTAGGTCTCCTTGCCGTAGATCACTTCGATGCTGCCCTTGAGCACGGCGATCCACTCCTCGCCTTCATGGGAGGACAGGGTTTTCCTGGCGGCCGATTCCGGCATGACTTCGATGAAGAACGGCTCCATGTGGCGATCGGTCTTGCCCATTCCCAGGGAGAAGAAGTTGAGCGCCGCCGGCTTGTTCTTTTCGGCGAGAACGCTGAATTTCGTCAGCCGCTCGGCACTGCGGACGATGTAGGGATCGGTCGATTCCTGATCGTCGAGGAAGGTGCCGAGGCGGACCCCGAGGGTCCGGGCGATCTTGATCATCGGCCCGAGCGGGGGGTAGACGTTCTCATTGAGCATCGTGGTGATGAACTCTTTGTCGAGTCCGGTGCTCTCGGCGAGCCGGTCGATGCCGATGTCCCGCTTTTCCATATAGTACCTGATTCGCTGACTGATCTTTTCTGCACTCATACCTTCCCCCTCGTCTGTTTTGTTAACGCCGCAACATCGACCTGCCCTGCACACCCTGCCCCCGATGGAGATTGACAAAGGCGTTGCGATCGGCTTTGCCGGTCTGCCGGGGCTCACTGCTGAACGTGGAAACTCTTCGCGGCAGCTGCCGGTCCCCTGCGCCGGGATGGTCGACGGGGCTCGATCGGATCGCCATCCCTGCCTGAGTCCCGGCGAGCGACAACCGCCGTTGCCTCTCTTCTCCTATGCCACCGGTACGGTCCAGCCGAAAGGATCGCCGGCCTTGCCGTACTGGATATCCATCAGCTCCTTGAACAGCCGGGCGGAAACGGGACCGACGCCGCCGTCACCGATGGTGATCTCGGTGCCGTCAAATTTCATGTGGCCAACCGGCGAGATAACGGCGGCCGTTCCTGAACCGAAGATCTCCTTCAGCTCTCCCTTCTCGTTGGCCGCATAGACCTCATCGATGCTGATTTTGCGCTCCGTGACCTTCATCCCCCACGACCGGGCCAGAGTCATGACGGAGTTGCGGGTGACGCCGGCGAGGATGCTGCCGTTGAGCATCGGGGTGATCAGCTCGTCGCCGATGATGAAGAAGATGTTCATCGACCCTACTTCCTCGACATATTTCAGTTCGACGCCGTCGAGCCACATTACCTGGGTGTACCCCTCCTTGTGAGCCATCTCGGTGGCATAGAGGCTGGCGGCATAATTGGCGGCGGTTTTCGCCTCGCCCAATCCGCCCCGGACGGCGCGGACATACTTGGAGGTAACCCAGATCTTGACCGGGTTGAATCCCTCCGGATAGTAAGCGCCCACCGGCGACAGGATGATGAAGAAACGGTAGGTCTGCGATACCCGGAGACCGACGTAGGGATCGGTGGCGACGATGGTGGGGCGGATGTAGAGTGAAGTCCCGGGCGCGCTCGGGATCCAGTCCTTTTCGACCTTGAGCAGCTCGACGAGGGCATGGAGGACGAACTCCTCGTCGACGGGCGGGATGCAGAGCTTGTCCCCCGACTGGTTGAAGCGTTTGATGTTATCCATCGGTCGGAACAGCTGGACGGCCCCGCTCTCTGTGCGGTACGCCTTCAGGCCCTCGAAAATGGTCTGGCCGTAGTGGAGCACGATGGTCGAAGGATCCATTTCCATCGGCCCATAAGGCTCGATGCGGGGATTGTGCCAACCCTGGTCGGGGTTGTAGTCCATGTTGAACATGTAATCGGTGAAGATGGTCCCGAACCCCAGCGAGGATTGATCGGGGTGATTCTTCAGGCTGTCCGCTTTTCTGAATGCTATTTCCATTATGGCTCCTTCCGTAAATAGTAATGATGCATATATTTATTGCTGTTTGCTGAAAATGCGAGGAAATGTCAATAAAAACAGGTTCGGGGAGTCGGCCGGGAGTTCGTCGGACGACTCGGGCCAACAGTATGACCAAGGGCTCCAAACCGTTGCCACCATACCATAATCCCAGGGTAAAGTGGCGCTTTTTTTCCGAGACAAGGTTGCAGGGTTGTGACATATTTCTGCCAGAAAGAGGGAAGGGGATTCCGCGCCGTTGAGTGCCGGCAACGATTGGCCGTGATGGCGCCTTCCCCCGGAGGGTCGGGACGATGCGACGAGGTCAAAGCCATAAACCGGATTCGGGTACAGGGCTCGGGTGGTCTCTCCGATCGGTACGATTGCATATTCGGTCGTTTCGATAATGTCCGGCCGGGGAGGTTCCCGGAGACGCGAGCCATGGCGGGCAGAAGAAAAAATCATGAGTTTTTTTTGGCTGCACACGTTATGTTGAGCGACATTTATTCCCAACTGGATTTTCATCCTGCATGTGCGTTTCTGCAAGGTCTTCAGCCACCAGTTCCAGTCGACTACCGGCAGTAACCGGTGTGTTTACCTGAACGCGACATTGTGGTATGGTGGGGCGGTTATTGATTGAGCGCTCGGTTGTTGGCCACGCCTCATGCCGCCGCCTCGGCGGATAACGTCATAACGGAAAAACTGCAGATCATGGACCCCGGCATCGGCCGGGATGGGCGACCGGAATGAGAGTTGCAAGGCATCAACCGCCGGTGGTGCAGGCTTCTGTGCCACCGGCAAATTTTACCAAAGCGGTGAGAAATGAGAAAAGACATCATTGAAATACGATGGCACGGACGCGGCGGCCAGGGCGCCATCACCGCGGCCAAGATCGTGGCGAACGGCGCATTCGCCTGCGGTTACAAGGGTGTGGTCATGGCGCCGACGTTCGGCACCGAGCGGCGGGGCGCCCCGGTTTTCACCTCGCTGAAGATCTCCCGGGAGAAAATATACGATCTCTCGCCGATCACCACCCCCGACATGGTGGTCGTCCTCGACGCCACCCTGCTTGAAGAGGTTGACGTCGTCGCCGGCCTGAAGGAAAACGGTCTGGTGGTCCTCAACGCACCGCCGCCCGCCTCCAATTACACTTTCGGTGGCGCCCGGGTGGCCGTTGCCGACGTCACGGCCCACGGGGTTGAAGCAGGGCTGAAGCCCGGTATCGTCAACAGCGGCATCATCGGCGCCTTTGCCAAGGCCAGCGGTCTTGTCGATATCGACACCCTGGCCCGCGCCATCGAAGAGGAATTCACCGGCAAGAAGCCGGAACTGAACGCCAGGGCGGCACGCATCGCCTATGAACATACCTTCATCGGAGAGTAAGAAATGGCAACGAAAACCTACTGCGAGATGATCTCGCGCAGCCAGCCGGGGCCCGGAGACGGCGGCAACACCGGTTCCTGGCGGGTCAAGCGGCCGATCATCGATTACGACAAATGCATTCCGGCCAAAACCAAGAAAAGGGCGTGCTTCACCTGCTGGCTCCTTTGCCCTGATTGCGTCGTCAGCAAGACCATTCCGCCCGCCATCAACCTCGACTATTGCAAGGGCTGCGGCATCTGTGCCGAGGAGTGTCCCGCCGGCGCCATCGAGATGGTGGACGAGGCCAGCCAGACCGGAAAGGAGAAATAGTACCATGCACATCATCGAATCGGGAAATGTCGCCGCGGCGACGGGTGTCAAACTCTCACGGGTCCAGGTCATCGCCGCCTATCCGATCACCCCGCAGACCCCGTTGACCGAAAAATTATCGGAATTCGTCGAGTCGGAACAGCTCACCGCCCAGTATATACCGGTGGAGAGCGAGCACAGCGCCATGGCCGTCTGCATCGCCGCCTCGACGGCCGGCACCAGGGCCTTCACCGCCACCAGTGCCAATGGCCTGCTGTATATGAACGAGCAGCTGCACTGGGCCGTCGGCGCCCGCCTGCCGATCGTCACCTGTGTCGTCAATCGCGGCATCGGGGCGCCGTGGACGGTGTGGAACGACCAGCAGGACAGCATGGCCCAGCGGGATGTGGGCTGGATCCAGCTGTACGCCAGCGATCACCAGCAGATCATCGATTCGGTGATCAAGGCCTTCCGTCTCGCCCAGACCGTCAGCATCCCGGTCATGGTGTGTTACGACGGCTATCTGCTGTCCCATACCTATATGCCGTTCGATCTGCCGGAACAGAGCGAGGTTGACGCCTTTCTGCCGCCGTTTGTCCCGAAGCACTTCCTTGATCCGGAAAATCCCGGCAACTTCAATACCGTGACTCTGCCCGATGTCCGGCCCGGGGTCGATGGCACCATGCGACCGGGGTACATTGAGATCCGCCATAACCTGCACCAGGACCTCCGCGCCGCCCTCGACAGCTATGCCGAGATCGATCGCGAATTCGAGCAGCGCTTCGGCCGCGGCGGCAGTCCCTTTGTCGAGCAGTACCGCTGCGATGACGCCCGCTTCGTCGCCGTCGCCGTCGGCTCGCTGTCCTACCAGCTGCGCGATGTCATCGACACCATGCGGGAAGACGGCATTGCCATCGGCGTCATGGGCGTGCAGATGTACCGGCCCTTCCCGGATCAGGCCGTTGCCTCCGCCCTTGCCGGCAAGGAATGCGTCATCGTTTTCGAGAAGGCCCTCAGTTACGGCAACCAGGGGCCGCTCTACAGCGACATCAAATCGACCCTCTACCGTATGGACGACCGGCCGATTATCCACAATTACATCCTC
This sequence comes from Desulfoprunum benzoelyticum, assembly GCF_014201505.1. Taxonomy (GTDB): domain Bacteria; phylum Desulfobacterota; class Desulfobulbia; order Desulfobulbales; family Desulfocapsaceae; genus Desulfoprunum; species Desulfoprunum benzoelyticum. The sequence continues at coordinate 41,593 of NZ_JACHEO010000021.1, forward strand.
GGCCTCGGCGGCAGGGAGATCAAGACGCAGCAGCTGCTCGACGCTTTGACGGAATCATGCGCCAGGCCTGCGGCAATCGAAGATACGCCACGCTGGATCGGCTTAAAATTACAGGAAGAGCATCATGGCTGAGAAGACAACCATTTTAAACCTGACTGAGGAAGAGTTCGTCCACTCCGGGAACCGGGCCTGCACCGGTTGCGGTCTGTCCATCGTCTACCGCATCGGGCTGAAGGCCCTGGGCAAAAACAGCGTCCTGGTGGTGCCTCCCAGCTGTCTCACCGTTCTCCAGGGCCTCTATCCGGTGGCTTCGACCAAACTCCCCTGCGTCAATGTCACCTTCGCTTCGACCGCGGCTGCGGCTACCGGTGTCCGCAGCGCCATGATGGCGCTGGGCAAGGACGATGTCAATGTCGTGGCCTGGGCCGGCGACGGCGGCACCAGCGACATCGGGATTCAGGCCCTGTCGGGGGCATGCGAGCGGGGCGATAACATTATCTATATCTGTTACGACAACGAGGCATACATGAATACCGGTGTCCAGCGCTCCGGCACCACCCCCCAGGGTGTCCTGACGACCACGACACCGATCAAGGGCAAGCTGCAGGTGAAAAAGGACGTGCCGGCCATCATCGCCGCCCATGGCATTCCCTATGTCGCCACCGCCTCTGCCGCCTTTCCCCTCGATTTCTATGACAAGGTCAAGAAGGCCACCACCATCCACGGGCCGAAATACATCCATGTCCATACTCCCTGCCCGCCGGGGTGGGGTTTCGATACGCGCTACACGATCAAGGTGGGGAAACTCGCCGTCGAGACGGGGCTTTTTGACCTGTATGAAATCGAGAACGGCAGCTTCAGTCTTTCCGCGCCTTCGCAACGGCTCGTCGGCAAAAAGCGCCCACCGGTCAGTGACTATTTTGCCGCCCAGGGACGCTTCAAATCCCTCGACACCGATATGGTGAACACGATCCAGCAGCAGGTCGACGCCAAGTGGGCGGCCTGATGATCGTGTACCGCCTGACTGATTGAAATTCTCCTGCACCGGGTCTTGTGACGTGCTCCATCTGTCAGGATGGAGCACGTATCTCCGGTTATTGCGGCGGCTGCTTCACCGCCACGTCCAGCAGCGTGACCGCTTCCTCGAAGGTCTTCCAGCCATGGCGTTGGCCGGCGGGGATGAAATAGCTCTGACGGGCAGTGAGAAGTCGGCGGTCATTGCCGACGAACATCTCTATTTTTCCATCGAGGACCACGCCGCACTGGTCGAAGGGGTGGACATGGCCGGCATCCTCCATGTCGGCAGCGATCTTCATGCAGACCATGATCAGATCGTTGCCGAATTCCGCCTTGCTGACTATGCCTGGCCGGAACTCCTCCAGCGGCAAGGTGTTCAAATCCCAAAATGCCATGGCTCCCTCCCTTGCGGTATCTGAAAGACCTTCATCAAGATGTGATACGACAGTCATAGCGGCTGCCGCTTGCACTTTCTGTACACTCCCCGGTCAGTCCATCGGTACGTAGGCATACCCCTGGGCCTGGTAACCGATCATCGAGACATAGCCGTTGTCGACGACCTGCACCAGCGGCAGGAAGTCGGCGACCTCGATCTTCTGCAGCCCGGCGGCAATGCGGCATTGTTCGACGGCAAACCCCATGGCCTTGAATTTTTCCGCCTTCGCCACGATCTCTTTTTTGAGCGGCAGATCGGCCTCGAGGACGTAGTCGGCGCCCTCGGTGAAGTAGTTGCTGGCCATCCCCCTGATCCCGATCACCACCCGGGGCGAGAAGCCGGCGGTCACCAGATCGGTGTAGGTCGTTTCAATGAGCTGCAGCCGGGTGCGCAGCTTGGCCGGCTCACCGATGTTGACGTCGAAATAGACATTGGCCGTCAAGACCCCGGACAAGGCCCCGCCGTGGTTCAAGGCGGCGGCGCCGTCATCGCTGCGGAGGATGAATACGACCGCGAGCAGCATCACCACCACCATTTTCATCATCCAGTTCATCGACGTATCTCCTGTGCAGGGAAGGGGAAAGGGGCTGGCGTATCAACACCCCACGTCCGGGAGTCGGAGGATCTTGAGACCAAGGTTGCCGTCCTGCTCCGGTCGATACCAGACTTTGATGATCTGCCTGGTCTGCAGATCCTCGAGTTTGCCGATCCCCTCGAGCTCGGTGTCGGGGGTGACGCGGATCGTGACGCGAGGACCTTTCACCTGCTCGAGGACCACCGATTTGTCGGTCGCGGAGACTTTGCGCACCATGCCCTTGAGATAGAGGTACTCGCCGGTCGAAACATCTTCCTCGTAGAGAGCGGCGGCAAGCGGGGCGGTCTGGAGAAAAAACAGGCCGAGAGCGGCGACCAGGACGGTCAGTCGTCGAATGCTGAAGATCAGGTTCATGGGTGTATCCCCCTTGTGATTCAGGTTGAGTCGTCATCGCCCTGTGCCGATACCGGTCGATGGGCGTCTATTGTAGAACTGGTAAGCATCCCCGGACCGTTCCGCAATGTGAGAGCGTCCTGCGAGGAAATAGATTGCGTTCCCGACTGCGTCAACGGTAATACTCAGGAGGCGGGGGCGGCATGCCCCGTCAATCCGCGGGGAGGACAAAGATGAGGAGATGGAGATGAAGGGAATCGATGGTATCGTCACGACCGGAGGCGAGGCATGACCGGGCCGTCTTCGATCTCCGCCGAACTGGTCGACAGCATCTACCGGAGCGCCTCCTTGATGCAGGGTGAAGGTCGTTATGCCGAGGCGGAGGCGGAGTATGCCCGGCTCCTTCAATATTTTCCCGATTCTCCGGCCCTCCATTACAATATCGGCCTGCTGCTCTATGCCCAGGAAAAATTCGAGGCCTCGCTTCATCATTATCTTCAGGCCATGGACGCCTCCGGCGACGATCCCGACCTGCTCTACAACCTCGGGCTCTGCCTGCAGAAATGCGGCAGGACCGGCAAGGCCGCCCTCGTTTACGAGGAGTTGCTCCGACTTGCCCCCGACGATGTCGACGGCCTGTACAACCTCGCCGGCTGCTACAGGGAACTGCGGCAATACGACCAGGCGGCAAAGGTTCTCGACCGGTTACTGGTGCTGCAACCGGACCACCAGGGAGCGACCGGCGGCCTCGCCTACCTCTTGCACCTGCAGGGCAAGCTTCACGAGGCCTGCAGATGCTATTGCCGTTTGCTGGAACTGCATCCCGGCCACCAGACGGCCCGCCACATGGTTGCCGCACTGCGGGGGGAGCGGATTGGGACCGCCGCCGACGAGTACGTTCGCACCGTCTTCAACGGCTATGCCGATGATTTCGAAGACAGCCTGGTACAGGGCCTGGGTTATCGGGTACCGGAAGGCCTGAGACGTGGTGTCGGTCTTGTGGCCGGTGCCGGCCGGAGGTTTGCCCATCTCCTTGACCTGGGCTGCGGCACCGGGCTGGTGGGGGCCGCCTTTGTTGATATCTGCGACTGTCTCACCGGGGTCGACCTCGCCGAGGAAATGATCGTCCGGGCCAGGATTAAACGGCTGTACCATCATCTCGTAGTCGATGGCATTTTCCCCTTCCTGAACGGGACCGCTGGCCGCTATGATCTGGTGACCCTTGCCGATGTCCTGATCTACCTTGGTGATCCGGAACCGATGCTGACGGCGGTGCACCTGAAGACCACCGATGACGCGCTCCTCTGCTTTTCGATCGAGATTGCCGAGACGCCGACGTACTGCCTGCAGTCGACCGGCAGGTTCGCCCATTCTCCCGGGTTTATTGGCCGTCTCGCCACCACGACCGGTTGGGTGCTTCGTCACCGTGAAACCATCCGTCTGCGGCGTGAAGGGGACGGCTGGATCGGGGGGATGCTCTTTTTTCTGACCAAAGGCGGCGGCCGCCGCTGACCATGTGGCCGAGAGCGTCATCATTCACCGGCGGTCTGACGGTTTGGCGGCGTTGTGTTCATGATGTATACTGGAAAGGGAAACACCGGAGCCGTTTCGATGATCGCTGCGGCGCCCGGCAATGCAACAGCCCAGGGAGGGAAAAATGCGCGTAATCATGGATCTGTGTGTCGTGCCGATGGGGGTCGGGGTTTCGGTCTCGGCCTATGTCGCCGCCTGCCAGGAGGTGCTGGCCGAGGCCGGACTCACGTTCAGTCTCCACGCCTACGGCACCAATATCGAGGGGGAGTGGGACGAGGTCATGGCGGCGGTCAGACGCTGCCACGAGCGGGTGCATGCGATGGGGGCGCCACGGATCACCACCACCATCAAACTCGGCACCCGCACCGACCGCGACCAGGGACTGGACGACAAGGTCGAGAGCGTCAGGCGGAAACTGCAGCGATAGGGCGGCCAGGCTGAAGAGCGGCGGTGGCGACGGCAGGATCTGTCAACCGTGAAAAGGTTGACAACACCGCCCGTTATCCCTATAAACGATGACCACGGGCGTCGTTGCCGGGGGAGCGGCGGCAAAGGTGCTGCCGATTGTCCGTGCCGATTGTTCGCCATATCTGCTGGCTCTTTTCACTGCCATTGATTTTCGACAAAACCATGAGCACTATCACCCAGCTTCCCGGGAAAACGGCGGAAAATCTGAAGAAGATTCGAGCCGGCAAACCGCTTGTCCATAATATCACCAACTTCGTGGTGATGAACTATACCGCCAATGTCCTGCTGGCGACCGGCGCCTCGCCGGTCATGGCCCATGCCGCAGGCGAGGTCGAGGAGATGGTCGGATTGGCCGGATCCCTGGTCCTCAACATCGGCACCCTCACCGACCGCTGGGTCGACGCGATGGTGCTGGCGGGGCGAAGGGCGACCGTCCTCGGTCGGCCGATCATCCTCGATCCGGTCGGGGCCGGGGCCACCGCCCTGCGGACGGCCGCAGCCCGGAGGATACTGGCCGAGACCAGGGTCAGCGTCGTGCGCGGCAACGCCTCCGAAATCCTGTCCCTTGGCGATGCCGCGGCGGCCGGTCGGGGTGTCGACGCGGTCCACGCCGTAGATGAGGCCGTCGAGGTGGCCGCCCGGCTCGCCACCTCCCTGCAGACCACCCTGGCGGTCACCGGGAAGGTCGACCTGGTGACCGATGGCCGGAAAGCCGTCAGAATCGCCAACGGCCATCCCCTGATGACGGCCGTGACCGGCACCGGCTGTTCGGCCACGGCGATCATCGGCGCCTTTCTTGCCGTCGACCCCGATCCGTTATCGGCGGCGGCGACCGGCCTGGCCTGCTTCAACATCGCCGGTGAGATGGCGGGAGAGAAGGCAGCCGGACCCGGTTCATTCATGATCAATCTGCTCGACGCCCTCTATAATCTCCGCCCGGAGGAGGTCGCTGAGCGCAGCCGGTTCAGCACCGCATGAAGATCGGCCCGAGAGCCGATTTGCCGCGCTATCTGGTGACCGACAGGGAGGTGCCGCGGGGGCGGGATTCCGCTGAGTTGAAGGGGCGAGGTGAGCAGAGTTGGGGAGGGAAAAGGATATGAACAACGAGACCAGGACCTATCACCGGGTGTTGACCATCGCCGGCTCGGACAGCGGCGGCGGGGCGGGCATCCAGGCCGATCTGAAGACCATCGCCGCCAACGGCTGCTACGGCATGAGCGTCATCACCGCGTTGACCGCCCAGAATACCTGCGGCGTCACCGCGATCCATCCGGTGCCGGTGGAGTTCGTCCGGGCCCAGATGGATGCCGTGCTCTCCGATATCGGCTGCGATGCGGTGAAGATCGGCATGCTCTTTTCTCCCGAACTGATCAGGGAAGTGGCGGCAGGGCTGCAGCGGCACGGTATCGACCGGATCGTCCTCGATCCGGTCATGGTCGCCCAGAGCGGCGACCGGCTGGTGCAGGACGAGGCGGTTGCCGCCTTGAAGAAGTACCTGCTGCCCCTGGCCGAACTGGTCACTCCCAACCTGCCCGAGATCTCGGTTTTGTTGGGGCGGGAGATCGTCACCGCCGAGGCGATCGGTGAGGCGGCGGTTGAACTGGCGGCGGTGGGGTGCCGCAATGTCCTGGTCAAGGCCGGACACCTCGAAACCGTCGCCTGTGATGACATCCTCTGTCTCGACGGCGGCCAGCAACTGCTCGTTTTGCCGGGGCGACGGATCGCCACCCGCAACAACCACGGCACCGGCTGTACGCTGTCGTCGGCGATCGCCGCACATCTCGCCCGCGGTGAGGGGGTCGAAGCGGCGGTGCGGCAGGCGAAAGAGTACATCACCGGCGCCATTGCCGCCGGCGCCTCCTATGCCCTCGGCCACGGCCACGGCCCGGTGCACCATTTTTACCGCTACTGGTAGGATCGTCACGCCGCGGTAGCAGAGGCACCGCCTCACTTCATGATCCTGGCCGGCGGAGCAGATACAGCCCTTCGATTCGACTGACGGCGCCGCCGCCGATAAAAACCTGCGGGCCTCCCTTCTCCCTGCTCCGTGCCATGAGTTTGATGATATTCGGATCATCGCGCTCGCCGTTCTGTTCGATGATCAGGGTTTCTCCGTCCCAGAGGCCTTGCTGCAGCAGGTAGTGGCCGAGGGCGGCATTGCCGGAGCCGGTTGCCGGGTCCTCGAGGTAGCCGAAACGAGGGGCGAAGACGCGGCTGCGCCAGGCGGCATCGAACCTCGCGGTTTCACCGGTGAAGATGGTGACGATGTCGATTGCGTGGTCCTCGCAGAATCTTCTGAGCCGATCCTGGTCGGGCAGCACCGTCAGTGTCGATTGCAGGGTCGTGAACGGGACGAGCAGGGTCTCGAGTCCGGCATTGATCTTGGCAGTCGGCAGGGACGTGGAGATGTCCGTGGGATCGATGCCGAGTGCCGTGGCGATAGAGGTTTCAGCGATGTCCTGCCTGGTGGATACCGGATTGGGGGCGCTGATGAAGACGGCGTTGTCGGGTGCAACCCTGTTTTCCGCAATCAGGCTGCTGGTCGTGGTATCGACATGGATTGCCGGTAGATTCCGGAGATCTGGGTCGTTGGCGAAGAGGTCGTAGAGGATGGCAATCGTCGCGTGACCGCAGAAGGCCACCTCCCGCTCCGCCGAGAAATAACGCAGGGCGACTCGCTCCGGAGCCATTCGGCAGACGAACCCGACCTCGGAGACGAATCCCTGCAGTTCACGGGCGATCTGCTGCATTTCTTCGGGAGCAATATCGGCGAAGGAATCGACGGTTATCATTCCGGCCGGGTTGCCGCTTGATTGGCCGGCGGCGAAGGCATCGAGCTTCTTGAAGCGGAACTGTTTCATCTGGACCTCAAACTTTTTGGGTTGATCCGACATCAGTGACCAAAGCTACCTGATATCGACGCGTACGACCAGGTACTGCTGTGTCGAAATCGAATCGGCACAGACGCAATCCTCACCAAACCCGGTGTTCATCGTCTCGGGATCAGGTTCCCTGAAGGAGATTGAAAAGAGGAACCAAAAAGGGTAGCATATGCCGCTCTTTCTCATCAAGGAATAGAGTATTGTTTCAGTTGCACATATTCATTTTTTTGGGCTGAAAACCATGATCCGCGACGTGCAGAACCACAGGAATGCCGGTCGTAGAAAAAAAGACCTTCGTGCCGCGGCGATCCGCCGGACGCTGATCGACATCTCCAGTGCCGTCAGCACGACATTCGATCTCGACGAGTTGTTCCGGGTGGTCCATTGCAAACTGGCCCGGGTCATCAATGTCACCAATTTCGCCATTGGCATCGTGGACCGTCGGACCGGCATACTGTCCTTCCCTTTTTTTCGGGATGAGTGGGATGTCGGTTATGATTCCGGCTATCGGTTCGCCGACGGCGACTCTCTCGACGACGAAGTGCTCCGGGTCCGTCGGCCGCTGCTGCTGCAAACCGCCGACCTGGTGCGACGGGCGGCGGACCGCAGAGTTGCGAAGATGCCGTTGATCTGGCTGGGGGTGCCGTTGATGACCGGCAACGAAATCCTCGGGGTGATGTCGGTCAAGAGCTACACCAATCCGGACCAGTTTGACCGGGATGACCTCGAGATTCTGACCTCGATATCGCAGCAGTTGGCCGTTGCCATCGAACGAAAGGTCGCCGTGGATTCCCTTCGCCTGAGCGAGGAACGGCTCAGGGGCTTCGTAGAGGGGACGGACGACCTGGTGGTGCAGTTGGACAAGGAGGGGATCATAACCTACTGTAACCACACGGCCGAGCGGATATTCGGGGAACCCGCCGATGCGTGCATCGGGTGGGCCATCATCGATTTCGTCCATAAAGATGACGCCGAGGCCTTTCTCGATGCCATTCTGCAGATCCTGTCCCGGCGGCGGACGAGTATCGTCGTCGAGAACCGCTTTGTCAACCGGCGTAGCGGTGAGGCGATCCCCCTGCACTGGACGATCAGAAGGCAGTATGATACCTGTGGCCAGTCCGTGGTTGTCAATGGCATCGCCCATGACCTGACGAACCGCAACCGGGCGGAAGAGGAGAGGCTGAAAGTTCTCAAACTCGAATCGATCGGTGTGCTCTCTGGAGGTATTGCCCATGATTTCAATAATATGCTTTCTGTGGTCATAGGCAATCTCGATCTCCTCCAGATGAAAGGGAACCTGCGGGAAAGGGAGCGGGAGTTTATCCATGCCGCCAGGCAGGCCAGTCTGCGGGCCAAGGAACTGACGCTGCAGCTGATCTCTTTTTCGCTGGGAGATGCGCCGCGATTGGTTCCGGGCAACCTCGGCGACGTGATCGCCATCTGTGTCGATAGGGTCAGGGCCAAAGTCGCGACCCAAATCGAGCTTGATATTGCCCCGGATCTCCAGCTCCTCTGTTTCGATGCCTTCCAGGTTGATCATGTCATCGACAAGTTGTTGGACAATGCCGTCGAGGCCGTCGCCGCTGGAGGGAGCGTCAGGGTTCGCCTCTACAATCACCATCCGGACGTTGATATCGGTCTTCAAACAGAGGACGAACCGCCGCTGCGCGGGAGACTCGTTGTGATCGAAATATCGGATACCGGTGTCGGCATTCCCGATGCCCATCGCTTGCGGGTATTCGATCCGTATTTTTCGACGAAATCACGGGGCAATCAAAAGGGGATAGGACTGGGACTGTCGGTTGCCTACGCCATCGTTCGCCGGCATCAGGGAGAGATCAGGATCTGGTCCAAACCTGGGAGCGGCACGACTGTCCGGGTGTATCTCCCCGCCGAGGTCGATCCGGACCGAATGAACTGATCGGCACATGTCGATTGCAGCGGCGGGGCACCTGCGGCAACGCTCCGGTTCCGCTGTTGAAACCGTACCTCCGGGCGAACGTCTCCTTGCGGTACGTGTGTCCGCCCGTGTCAAGTTCCGGTGTCTCCGTCAACCAGGGGAGTGAACGGCACCGGCCGCATTTTCCGCTCTCAATCGGGCCATGCAATGGAGGCAGCCATTGCCGATTCGTTCATTCCGATCTTCCTGACCGGATCAGGGCCTGTTCTATCCGGGGCTGGATCTCCTCGAGAAGATCGGTACGCAGCAGGTAGGGGCAGGGCTGTTCATAAGGAAATTCCCGGCATTGACGGGGGCGGGCGGGATGGACCGAGCACCGCTTGGTCATCCTGTCGTTGCTGAGAAAGGGACAGGAGCCATCGCTCCTCGTTTTGAAGGTGTTCCTGTCTTCGATGTAACGTTGACGCACTTCACCGTCGCTGATCCCGAAATGTCGGGCCAGTCTGTTGATATCCTCCGCCGTGATCAGAAGCGTCGAGCCCTTGAGCCGATAGCAGCAATAGCCTGGGCAGTAGTTGCAGTAAACGCTGCCGGTCGACGACCGGAGGGGGGAAGATGCTGTCGTCATCGTCTGCGCACTGGATCGGAGGTTGGATCGAGCCGGGAAAGCGTCGTGATCCCCTGTGGCCGGCATCGGTTTTTCCAGCTCTGTTTGCCTGGGAGGGAGGTGCGGCTGCTTCAGTGCACTATGCAGCGTCAGCGTTGGTCTGTAAAGGGAAAAGCCGAAAATTCGCTTGCCCGGCTGCAACGCATCCGCTAGGCTATGCAATTACCCTTCTGGGACAGCTTGATAATAAAGGGGATCGATCTCAAATCCATGCAGCAGGGGAGGTTGCGGAATGAAGAATCAACAGTGGGGCGTGGTGCTGGCGGCGATCATCGTCTGTGCCGCGATCGTTTTTGCCGCCGACAGGCTGCAGCAGACCGGAATCCGCATCGAAGACCGGAGTGAACCGGTAGTGGAAAAAAAGACCGAAGCGATTCCCGTGACGCAGAGAACAATCACGGTGACGGGAGAGGGTCGGATCGTCGTCGAGCCCGATCATGTCAGGATCACCGCCGGGGTTTCGGAACTGGCGGAAACCACCGGCAAGGCGCAGCAGCAGGCGAATCAGAAACTGACCAGGGTTCTCGATATCCTGAAAGAAAATGAGATCCCGGAACGCAATATCCAGACCTCCCACCTGGCGTTTCGTCCGGAATACGACTGGAGCGACGGGGAGCGGCGACTGATCGGGCAGCGCGTCGAGCAGAGTCTCAATATTGATATCCCCGAGATCGATGTGCGGCCGGATCGGGTGGCGAAGATCCTTGACACCTTCGGCGCCATTCATCAACTCGAGATGCATTCGGTGAGTTTCGAAGTCAAGAACCGCAAGGAACTGGTCAACCGGGCACGCGTCCTTGCCTTCGAGGAAGCGCGGCAGAAGGCTGAAGCGCTGGCCCAGTTGTCCGGGCTGGCGGTGGAGAAGCCGCTGCAGATCAGCGAAAACGAGGGCAACGCCCGGCCCATCCCTTACTTCCGGACGACGCCGCAGATGCATGCGGCGGTGGAGGGTGCACCCTCCGCGCTGCCTGCCGGGGAGATGGATGTGACGGTCATGGTCAACGTCGTCTTTGCCGTCCGGTGATTTTCGGGAAACGCGAGTTTCGGGAAACGCGAGGGAGGCAGTTGCGGACATATCGCCGAGGATCGCCTTCTCTACCCCCAGGTCAGGACCGGCGCCATGGGTGAAGGCCGATTTTCGCGGATCGGCTGGGACGACGCCTGGGATATCCTGAGGACCAGACTCCCCGAGGTCATGCGCCGCCATGGTGGCGAGGCGGTGCTGCCCTATTCCTACGCCGGCAGTATGGGTATGGTGAACCGCTTTGCCGGTCATACCTTTTTTTATCGCCTCGGGGCCTTGCGGCTGGTGGTCACCGACCGGGTTACTGGAGCCACCGGTGATCGGTCTACTGGAGCCACAAAAACCAGGCCGTGTTCCTCGTGGACGGGGGCAATTATTTTTCGATTTTCATGTTTTTTCACCCTCTTTTTTCATGTTCTTGGGGAATGCTTTCACGATTCCCGAGTGACCATGGCCTGGGTGGAGGCGGTCATTGCAGGGCCAGGCGGAAGAGGTGTGGTCGAGGATGAGGCCGCTGACCGTGCTATCTTGCAACCGTCCTCATGACAGCAACTGTTTCAGGGCGAAATAGAGCAGCGGCATAAATATCGCCGGCAGCATGTTGCCGACCCTGATCCGGGTCATACCGAGCATGTTCATGCCGATGGCCAGAATGAGCAGGCCGCCGGTGGAGGTCATCTCCTGGATGGTGGCATGGACGAGAAAACCTTTCATGAATACGGCAGTCAAGGTGATCGCGCCCTGATAGAGGAAAACGGCGACGGCGGAGAATATCACGCCGAGGCCCATCGTCGAGGCGAAGATGATCGACGTGACCCCGTCGAGGACCGACTTGGCGAAGAGGGTCTGATGGTTGCCGGTCAAGCCGCTTTCCAGCGATCCGACGATGGCCATCGAGCCGACACAGAAGACGAGGCTGGCCGTTACGAAGCCTTTGGCGAAAGTGCTGTCGGTGTTGCCGCCGTTTTTCCCGGCGACTCTGGTTTCGAGATAGGTGCCAAGCTGTTCCAGCCTGTTCTCGATTCGGGCGATTTCACCGCAGAGTGAGCCGACTACGATGGAGATGATGACCACCAGCAGATTGTCGGCGACGAGGGCACTCTTGACGCCGATCATGACAACCGAAAGTCCCACCCCGTTCTGAACTGTCACTTTGTAATGTTCGGGAATCCCCCGGCTGAAAAGGAGTCCAATGATGCTCCCGGCGATGATGGCAACGGCGTTGACGATTGTCCCAATCATTTTTCTCTCTGCTGATAATTTTCCGGCCACCGAATGTACCCTGATCGGCATGGCCATAAGTGCAGCCCCATGCATTACCTTTCCCGATCTCTTTTTGCAATCGTTTTTCGGCGAGAAACAGGGTGGGGGAGGGGAACAATGAGAAGCAGGGAACGGTCCTTTTCGTAGCACTGAATGAGTGAAGAAATTCAGCGCAACATCCGCTTTTCGGCGACGACCTGCAGAGGGATGATCTCTCCTGGGGATGGCAGAGGTGTTGTTCCGGTGAAACTGGAAAACCAGCAGGCTTCCGGCGTGGCGGTCAAAGCTGAGTGGAGATCAGTGGCGCGCCCCTCTCTGCAGGATGTTTACCGATAAACGACGGCGTACCGATCGAGGAGTAGGACGGAATGAGCTTGCGTTATCTTGATGATGCTGTTCGTTGCCCATTCACTATCCGGTTGATGTCTGGCTATTTCCTTGGGATCGTCCACAGGCCGGACTCGCCGCGGCAGGCGATACCATAATAGGTTTTTGATTGCCAGCCGAGATCGAGTCGTTGCTCGTACCGGCGGCAAGGGGTCCCGTCGGCGAGACGGTAGGTTGCAACCGGAGTCATCGCAAAAGAAATCTGTTTGTTCTCGTCCGTCCACCTGTTCATCTCGCCGCTGGCAGCAGTTCCCAGAGTTTGTTGAAAGTGTTCCTTGATGCCGACGATGGCGTTTTTATCGATCCCAAGCGCGGAAAGGGAAGGAAGGATGGCGACAAGTTCCTTGTGGACCTTGGGGCGTGCAGCCTGGTAATTCTGTTCGAAAAGTACCCAGTGACCGATGGTTGGGGCGTAGTGAAAGATCTTTTCCTCCCACCGTATTGCCCTTCCCGCCCGGGTCATCTTGTTGAAGCGTGAGCAGGTGATCTTCCAGGTGTCGAAGGTCCCAGCTGGCACTTGCACCCGTTCTGTTTCGTCGACGGAACATTTCCAGGTTGCTTCAGCGTGTTTTTCATATACCCCCGGGATGCCCCATTTACTTTTTTCGTCGAAATGGGTGCGATTGCCGACGGCGAGAGGCCAGACACTCGTCTGAGTGGTCGAATAGAGATATTTGGTCGGGGTGAAGAATCTGTACCCCTTCATGTTTTTGTTTTCCCACCGGGCAGGGCGGTAGGTGAAATCAGGAGAGCTGAGCAAACGTTCCCCGCGGCTGGTTTCCCAGATAACGAAAGATGGGTTTGTTTCAACGACTTTTTCCCAGGAACCGTCTGAATAAACAAAGGTTGTACCCACGGTATGTTCCGGAAGGGTTGAGCGCCCTAAGACGATTGTTGTGGTTGGCGGGTACTGGTGGGCGGTTGGCGGAGCCATCGGAGCGCAGCCTGAAATGGCAAGTACCGCAAGGATAAACGGAAAAGCAACGCCGATGGATGTCGGCAGGGTCAGTTCAAGGTGTCTGATGATTGAAACCATGATATTGCAATATCTCATTTAAAGAAGATGACGGTTGTTATTCTATATCGTCCCAGGTCCCAAGAATTCGTTCTTCCTCGATTGAGGAAACAGGCCTGAGATCGTCGAACGTGCCAAGATGTGACAGGGCTGTATCTCTGTCACCGAAACCTTTCGGGGTATTTCTCCCTCCTCTATTGGTCTCTACGGCATCAACGGAATCACCATCGATCCTGCTGCGTTGATTGGTTTCGATTATGAGGTCATTATCGGTTTCGTAGTTGTCACCACCCATTGTGTCATCATCACTGCTGCCATCAAGACCCGAGCCAGAATCAGCGTCAGCCCCTGAATCGGTTCCGGTATCGCCGGTATCACCCGTATCGCCGGTATCACCCGTATCACCGGTATCACCCGTATCACCGGTATCGCCCGTATCACCGGTATCGCCAGAGTCGCCGGTATCACCCGTGTCGCCGGCATCGCCCGTGTCGCCGGTATCGCCAGAGTCGCCGGTATCGCCAGAGTCGCCGGTATCGCCAGAGTCGCCGGCATCGCCAGCGTCGCCGGATTCGCCACCTGAGGAATCAGCGGCGAGTGCTGAATCTACAGTGAACGTGAACGTTGTAGTGTCGAGGGTAAAGGTGAAGAGTGAAAAGGAAAGGGTAAGAAAAAACAAAAGAATGCATTGTCGATATCGAACAAAATAGCTGAGATCCGATATTGTGTGTGGATAATCGTTTGATGACATAGAAGGGGTCCACTGAGTCTGCGAAAAAAAATTTTCAAGAAAGATAATGGCTAAAGTACAAACTGTACTGATCCGTCCATTATAATTGGCTATGGGCAAGACTGCAATGTGTCCCGCATCCCTGAGGAAAAAGAGTGTTGGAGCATAACAAGGGAATTTGCGACACATTGGTTTGTTACGATGCGCGACCGCGAGAATCTATTGATTCAATGACAGAGCAGGGAATCTCGGCGAAGCGACGAAGGGGAAAGTCTTAGGGAGTGGAGAGGTGGTTTAGTGGAGAGGCGGATTAGGGGAGAAGCGGGAGGCGGGAGTGGTTAGAGAAAAAGGGAAAGGGCCCTGACAGGATGGATGTCAGGGCCCTTTGGGGCAAGGATTCGGCGGCGACCTACTCTCC
>NZ_JACHEO010000022.1 GCF_014201505.1 Desulfoprunum benzoelyticum
CGGGGCAGCAGCAAGGCGGAAGCAGACTCATTCCTGGGCGAGACGGGAAACCTCCGTTTTCCCATTGACAATACTTATCATGGATGACCCCATTTGTTGGCCCCATTTGTTTGCGGCTCTACCATCTGCTTGAGATTCACATCATTCCTGTGTATAACCTGCCTCTGCAGGTGCGCCGGTCCGGCGCTAAGAGGAAAGACGGTGGGAATCCGTCACAAGCCAGTCCTTGCTGTATGCGAAGGCTGTAACGGCCGTCGGCATTTTCTTGCCGTCGTATCTCCGCATTTGTTTGCTGGAGTTGGTCACTGGGAAACCGGGAAGGCTGCCGTAACGCAGGATAATTCGCAAGCCAGAAAGCCTGCCTGCAGGGTGCGCGGTTCCGCGTCGCCCCCCAGAGTCAACCACTGGAGTTCTCTGTATCTGCCACGGTATCCTGCCCGGGATCGGGACAGGAAAGGTGCGGGTACGGAGCGCCGTTGCTTCTCCACGTTGTCCTTATCCGCAAAAAAGTGCGTATGTTCAAGCAGCTTGCCCGAGGAAGAACTGCTTATTCCGCAATGGGAGAGGACGCAATGGAATGGGAAAAAAACAGAGAATTCGGTCGTACCATCGGCAGATTGATCAATCACCGGCACCTTGACCAGGAAGAGGCGTATGCCGCCTTTTCCCTGGTTCTGAACGATGAGGTGTCCGAGATGCAGCAGGGCGCTTTTTTGGCTGCCCTGACCGCCAAAGGCGAAACCGCTGCCGAAGTTGCCGGTGGCTGGAAGGCCGTCTATGAACTTGATACGAACAAGGTCGATTTCGGTGATCTGCCGATCGTCGACAACTGCGGTACCGGCATGGACAGTTTCAAGACCTTCAATATCAGCACCGCCGCCTCGGTAGTCGCTGCCGCCGCAGGCCTCGCCGTCGCCCGCCACGGGGCCCGCGCCATCACCTCATCCTGCGGTACCGTCGATATGGCCGAACGACTCGGGGTCGACGTGGAATGTCCGGTCGAGGTGGTCGCCGCCAGTGTCCGCACGGCCGGCCTCGGCCTGTTCAACGGCATGAGTCCGGCGGTGCACCCCATCGCCCTTGGCCGTATCCTGTCCCAGATAGCCTTTGGCTCGCCTCTGAACATCGCCGCCTCTCTCGCCCATCCGGCCATGCCCCGTGTGGCCCTGCGCGGTGTCTATGACCGCTCTCTCCTCATGCCGGTCGCTGAAACGATGCGCACTATCGGCTACACCGATGCCCTGGTGGTCCATGGCACGATAGCCGGCAGCAGCCTCGGGATGGATGAGGCTTCCGTCTGCGGCACGACCTATGGCGTCTGGCTCAAAGACGGCCGCATCACCAGCCACCTGTGGCAACCATCGGATTGCGGACTCCAGCTCCACGACCCGGCCGGCCTTCGCGCCGACAGCGATCCTGAAACCGCCGCGGTGCGAATGTACCGCTTGCTGGCCGGCAGGGGTTCCGCCGCCCGCACCGACGCCGTTGTCTTGAACAGCGGCCTGCTCTTGTTAGTCAGCGATACCGTGAACAATCTTGAAGACGGGGTTGCCCTGGCCCGCGCAACAATCCAGTCCGGCGCCGCCCTGGCCACCCTGGAAAGCTGGGTCCGGAACCAGAACCGTGACCCGGAACAAGGGCTCGCCCGGCTGAACAACCTGCAAAGAGAGGCAGGCCGCCAATGAAAGAACTGCTCATCGTGAAGGCCGGCAGCCGGTACCTCCGCTTTCTGCCGCAAGGACATCAACTCTGCAGCTTCGATAAGGCCAGTGTATTTCCCCTCGATCAGGTGGTCCAGGTGCTGGAGCGAATGCATCGCGCCATTGGTGACGGGGCGGCGGATATCGAGCTGCGCAAATTGACCATCATCGAGGAACCGTATGCGGAGGCCATGTAACATGCGACTGACACTGAAAGAATGTCAACACATGGTGATGGAGGACCATCCTGGTCACCCGGTAACGGACGAGGATACGGTAACGCTGGCTGTTTCCTATTGTGCCATCTGCCGCACCGATGCCAAGATGTGGCGGGAGGGGCACCGTGACCTGGCGTTGCCGAGGGTGCTCGGCCATGAATTTGTCGGACGCGACCTCGCCACGGGTCAACTTTATGTCAGTTGGCCGGGCATGGTCTGCAATTCCTGCCGCTATTGCCGCTCCGGCCGGGAAAATCTCTGCGACAGCATGCGGATCATCGGTTTTCACGCCGATGGCGGCTTCAGCCGGCAGGTGGTGGTGCCGCGGGACGGCCTGATCATGGCCGATGCGACCGTCGATGAAATGCTCCTCACCTTCGCCGAACCAATCGCCTGCGTGCTCAACTGCATGGAACAGCTCAGACCGCAGGCGAACGAACGTCTTGTCATCTACGGCGGGGGTGTCGTCGGGATGCTGGCTGCGCTTGCGGCCCAGCAATCGGGTTGCCGGGTGACGGTAATTGAACGCAGTGCCGAGAAAATTTCCCGGCTGCGTGATTTCTGCGATCTCAACCGCATCAACATCGTCAAGGACACCACCGCCGCCGATTTTGATCTCGCCGTCAACTGCTGTGACAGCCACATCGCTTTCAGCCAGGCCATCACCAAGCTGCGCAAGGGTGGCCGAATGGGCTTTTTCAGTGGTCTCAGGAAACGCCAGGATCTCGAATCCGGACTGCTCAATCTCCTTCATTACAAGGAGCTCGAGATGTATGGCAGCTACGGCCCCAGACGCACGCATATGGCCCGGGCCGTCGGCTGTATCGGCAGCTGGCGCACATCGCTGCCGCTGCTGGTGGAAAAAGTCATCCCGCCGGCGGAAGCCGAGAGCGCCTTTCCTCATGTCTTGTCAGGCAACGCCTTGAAATATATCATTGATTTCCAAGAATACAGGGGTGAACGGTCCTTCGTCGCCCCGGAAAATTCGTTCGCTATCGATGCCCGCCCGGCCGTGCCAGCGCTCTCGACCTTTGTCAACGAGCTGATCTCCACCGTTACCCCGGTTGACGGCAGTTTCGAGCCGGTCGCCCGCCGCAAGATCGATCTGAAAACAAAACCCCTCGGCGCGCTTGGCCGTATCGAAGAGTTGGCTGTGCAACTTGCCGTCATCCAGCGGTCACTGATGCCGAACGTGGCTACGAAACACATCCTTGTCTTCGCCGGCGACCACGGCGTGGTCGATGAAGGCGTCTCCGCCTTCCCGGCCCGGGTGACGGTACAGATGGTCGAGAATTTCCTGGCCGGAGGGGCGGCGATCAACGTCTTCTGTCGCCAGTACGATATCGGTCTCAGTGTCGTCGATATGGGGGTCGACACTACGTTCGCTCGCCATCCGCTCCTCATCGACAAAAAGGTTGCTCGCGGTACCGCCAATTTTGCGGTACAACCGGCCATGACCAGAGAACAGGCCCTTGCCGCCATCGAAAACGGAGCCCGAGCCTTTCTGGAACAACATGCTGTAACTCCCATGAAAATCGTGGGGATGGGGGAAATGGGGATCGGCAACTCCAGCAGCGCCGCCGCTATCATCTGCGCCGCCACCGGGCTCGGCAGCGCCATGGTGGTGGGGCGCGGCACCGGTGTCGACGACGAGGGGCTCAAGCGCAAACGGGAGGTCATCGATCGGGCCTTGCGACTCCACCGCCCTGACCCCGACGACGGCCTTGAATTACTGGCAAAACTGGGCGGCTATGAACTGGCAGGAATCGCCGGGGCGGTACTTGCCGCTGCCGCGAACGGCTGCTGCGTCGTGCTGGATGGGATCATCTCCACTGCCGCCGGACTCATCGCCTACCTCATCTGCCCGGCAGTGCAGGGCTATCTGGTCGCCGGACATCGATCGGTGGAACAGGGCCAGCAGGCGGCCCTGCAACGGATGGGCCTTTCTCCGGGGATCGATCTCGACTTCCGGCTGGGGGAAGGCACCGGCGCCGCCATCACCATGAACCTGGTCGATCTGGCCTGCCGGACCATGCGGGAGATGGCCTCGTTTGCAGAAGCCGGGGTGGATAGCGGCAACATCTGAGGTGTATTTTCGTCTTTCGCCTGGGGAGAGTCTGTCAACGGCAACTTTGGTGATGAATTGCTCGATGGGGAAATCTTGGTTACCTTTCAGAGGCGAGAATGATGGTTGAGAATTGGCGACGTTGCGGCCATCACGGCTGACCTGAACAGGAACATTGAACCGGCTGCGCACAACGTCCCGCAAGACACAAAATGATGGTGGAGAAGATCGTGGAACAACAGGATTCCGGTCCCGGCGGCGCATGCCCCTATGACCAGCTGTACATTTATTATCTCAACGGCCGGGCCCAGACCGATGCGTCTTGGATGGGGCCGGATTTTATCGGCAACTGGGTCGAAGACGGGTTTTCATTTCTGTTTTTTTCCCAGCCCGCGGATGCGATGGTCCAACAACTTGTTGACAGCCAGAAGGATCTGACCCTCATCGACCAATACATCATGGGCTACAACGAATGGTTGGGGGAAAAGCCCGAGCCGGTTCAAATAGGGCGGTTCATCATTGCGCCGCCCTGGGCCCCGGCGGCCAGTTATTGCCTGCCCGCTTGCGACGCCATCCCCATCCTTCTCGACCCGGGGGTGGTGTTCGGCACCGGGACCCATCCCACCACCAGGGATTGTCTGGAGCTGTTGGATATGGCCGTCAACAACGGGCCGGCGGACCGGGCACTGGACCTGGGGTGCGGTACCGGCCTTCTGGCCCTGGCGGCGGCGAAACTGGGATGTGCAAAGATCCTGGCGGTGGATTTCAATGAGCTTGCCGTGGAAACCACCTGGCGCAACATCCGTCTCAACCAACTGGAAAACCAGATCCTTGCAGTTCAAGGGATGGCCGAGGAGATGACCGACATAGCCGCCGATCTTCTGATCGCCAATATTCACTACGATGTCATGGAAAAAATCATCCGGTCCCCCGGATTTGTCACCAAGAAACAGTTCATCTTGTCGGGCCTGCTCACATCCCAGGCGGCAAAAGTCACGGAGATCCTTGCCGGACTTCCCGTCACCATCCGCGAAACCCGCGCCCAAAACGGTGTCTGGCATACGTTTTACGGCGTCTGCGAATAGGTTTTTCTCCTGCGGCCCTCTGCCGGGAGTACGCGTGATCCGTTTTTGTATGTGATTGAACAGGAAAATTTTAATCAATAGGCTGAATTGGAGGTCCAAATTATACCCATGAACTCGATCAAGTACTATTGGGAAGACTTCACTCCAGGCTGGCAATGCGAGTCCCAGTCGAGAAAACTTACGGCGCGCGAGATCACGGACTTCGCGCGCGAATACGATCCACAGCCGTATCATATCGATGAAGAGGCGGCGAAGTCGACACCCTTCGGCGGGCTGATCGCCAGCGGCTGGCACACGTGCAGCATCGCGATGCGGCTCATGTGCGATAGTTACCTGCTCCAGACCTCGTGCATTGGATCGCCGGGACTCGATGAGCTGCGTTGGTTCAAGCCGGTGCGGCCCGGGGATTCATTGCGACTGAAGACGACCGCTCTCGATCAGACCCCATCGAAAAAGGACCCGACGCGGGGCACCGTGAAATTCCGCTGGGATGTACTCAACCAGAAGGATGAGGTCGTGTGCACCATAATGGGCAGGCAGCATTACCGACGCCGCACGCCAGCTGTGGGCCAGGATTAAGATATGTCGGGAGCGCCCAACAGATCTTTCTGAAAATTAAAAACGCGGATGTTCTTGCAATAAAAACATAAAAATCACCGGTTAATCCGGTGTATTTTATTGTTGGAATTTGTGTGGCAAATACTTATGGTCTCTTAAACGGTGTTACGTAACCTTTCGTAAACAGCATTTCTTGTACTTTTTCCCACTTCCGCAGGAGCAAGGGTCGTTTCTCCCAGGCTTACGTTTCTTTCGTGATTTATTGAGAATATCTGCCATCTTGGTCGGTGCAGCCATCCGTCGGGTTGCGGCCTCCATAGCCTCATTGAACTGCCACTTATTTTGCAGGTTAACAACAAACCTTAGTTCTCCATCATAAGATGACAGGCAAACGCCGAACCAAGTACCTGCCTTCTGCTTATACTTACGTCTCAGACAATAGTCTCTGAGACGCGCCATAGAAATTTCTTTTGGATAGTCATTGCAATGAACTGTTAAGCCAGTATCGGACCCGCCCACGGCAACCGTAAAGTCATGATGTTCGCCATCCTTTTGTGCATCTCCAACGATTTTGTCTATGCCATTACTGATATTGCGAACTGAATCTTCACCAATAGTCAGCAACATGAAGCCCAACGCAATAGTGGCTGGATGTGGCTCTCGCTCAATAGTTGTTATTAATCTACCCAGTGAGAGCTTAGAGAGCCGAGTCAACACGCCATCAGGCGTTGCTTTTCCAGAAAAACCCTCTCTTCGAACCATCATTGCTGCATCGAGGTCTATTGAAAAGTTATCCTCGAGCGTGAACATGTCATATCGGTCCTGCAACCAGAGATTGTATTTGAGGTGGTATGAGAGAACTGTGAGCTCGTTTGTTGCCAGAAGGCGCTCTGTGTATCGTGTGCGACGATTAACATAGCTCAGCAGTCGTAAAGGAGTAGAAAGCATTTCAGTCAGCGCATCGAGCGTGAATATATCCATCACAAAGGGCGGCGCTATCTGGTCATTTGTTTCAAACTTTAGGAACTGCCTTGCCTGAAACGCAAGGGCAGGGTAGTGATCTGAAACCACGCAAAAGATGTAAATCTCTTTGAATGCGCACAGATTTATCGGGCGTCCATCTTTGGGAACAAATTTGTATTGGGGATTACCAAGCACTTTTGCACAGATAAGCCCTTGATCATAGGCATCCTGGACACTCTTCTTGAAGTCATCCTTAATCTGCAGATCATTTCCCTTTCTAGCTTCAAGTGTCAGCTTTTTGGATTTTGCTTGCAACAAAATTGCCTGGTTACCAAAGATGACAAGGACATCAATTTCGCCGATACGTTTTCCTTTAGATTCGTAGATATCGACATTCGCAAAAACGTCCTTATCGCCAAATACATGCGATAGGCGTTGCTCACAGAACTCCTCGGTAAATAGTCCTCGGTTTTTGGTTGCTTTTCCCCAATACCTTTTGTCGGAGGTCATCCAATAGTACGGTGCATCATAAAGAGCTTCGAGGATATTATATTGCTGAAATAGCAAGAATGAACCTGTGCTGGTTGGAATTAGTGGAAATGCGTTAGCTATATTGAAATCACTAAGCGATTGAAACCCAGTATTTGTATCGCCTTGCGGAACAGCGAAGGCCTTGACAACCGAATCCGCAGTCTCTTCGGAAACACCTGCGTGAGCAGCTAGTTCCTCTACAGAAAATTCAAAACCCCTCAGTAGTGTCCA
This sequence comes from Desulfoprunum benzoelyticum, assembly GCF_014201505.1. Taxonomy (GTDB): domain Bacteria; phylum Desulfobacterota; class Desulfobulbia; order Desulfobulbales; family Desulfocapsaceae; genus Desulfoprunum; species Desulfoprunum benzoelyticum. The sequence continues at coordinate 7,352 of NZ_JACHEO010000022.1, forward strand.
ATCTTCGGGAGGTAAATCCATAAAGGAATAATGTACTCGAGGTATTTTGGCTGCTTGTAGATCACATATTGCCTTTACCACTTCCCTTGCGGTATGAATCGAGAAACCCTTCGTTTTCTTGATCCATTCATCATCCTTTTGATATTTTCTGACGGAAAAGTCACGATATTGAAATCCATATGCCGACTCGCCACCGTAGAAGATCGGTTCCCGGAGAGAGTCTCCACTAGCGAATGGATCAAAGCCTCCATTGATCTTTTCTGGTGTCAAATGTGCAAACCAAGGTTCGCACATCGCTTCATGAATCTCATGCAGGAGGGTTTCGGTTTTTTCTATGTACCCCTGAAAGGTATCGGGTGCTGGAAGTGAGAGGTCCATCGGGCCTTTTAAGGCTAGACCTATCAAAGTGGATATTTCAGTACGGACCAACCTACCATAGCCGTACAGGTTTTCGAGGTTCTTCGCTTCTAATTTCTCACCGACCTTAACGAGGTTATCCCTGAAACAAAACCAGCAAATGGCATGAGCATAGCCTGGCTGTATGCAAAGAGACGTTAGATCATCAAATATTTTTTGCTCTTTCCTCAATTTCAATATCCTCGATGATTCTATTGTCGAATTTTGTGTTATTCATTTCATATTTTATGAGTACAACAAGTAACTCTACAAATCTGTATATCTCGACATTTGTGACGTTATACAGAAAGCTACTGTGTTAGGCAACTTGAAAGATACCGGGACTGGATAGAACAAGTTTTGATTGAAAATTGGCCATAATCCAAGGCATTTAATTGTTTGACTCAATCGAGGTGCTTCCAGATGTTCTTTGGGGCGGAAGAAGGAAAGCAGGCTTGCCGATCCCCGCCGATGCCCTCCTGTTTTACATACTTCGCTTTCTCATGCCTCAGCCTTGCCCTCTGCCGCGCACCCGCTCGATGCACTGCAGCCGCCAGGCGTCAATCGGCACCGTGTTCGATTCCCAGCGGCCGTCGATCACCACCGCCGGGAAGTTCTCCTCATCGGTCCACTTGCGGATGGTGCCATTGTCCCGCTTGGTCTAGGCGCTGATTTCCTTCAGGACCTCCAGTATCCATACATTCCCCTCCATTCCTCTGCCTCCAATGAATGTCAATTCGGCCACCACCCAGCAGTCCAGGTAATGGTTGGGGCGGCACTGAATCCTCCGGAAAATATGGGGGAATATGGGGATGTCATACATATTTCGTCCTTGACGTAATCATCCCTGGCGGCAGGTCAGACCGATGTCAAAAATTGCTCGTCTAAACAATCCGATCAAGCACTATTTGACGTAGCCTGGAAATCGGCAGGCAGGTGGCGGGGAAACTGGGTATTTGGGGAAATGGTGAGGTGGTTGCTAATGTGAGGAGGCCAACGGTGATCCGGGCAACAAGGTTGCCTATCTGGTCACCGGTCATTATGATGTGGTGGCCAGAGTCATCACACCAGGTGAAGGCGGTCGCCGCAATGACCGGCCCCACTGCCGTTTCCCAGATCATAATCCAGATGGAAGCGAAGCTGCAGGCGAGCAGCGACCAGACAGTACGAAGGAGTGCGGCGGAGGGCCGCACAACGCCGCAGCTGAAGTCATCGCGTGATTGAAAAGTGAAAGAAGGAGCTCACCATGCAGGATGCCTATGGGGCGCTGGTCGAACGGTTTCGCCAGCTGGCCCGGATCGATCACGCCCTGACCTTTCTCAACTGGGATCAGCTGGTGATGATGCCGCCGGCGGGCAACGACAGCCGGGCGGCGGCGATTGCCGAGTTGACCGCCATGCAGCACGAACTGCTGACCGCGCCGGTGGTGGGCGACCTGCTGCAGGCGGCGCGGACCCAGGCCCTGGCGGCGCCGGAACAGTGCAGCCTGCGGGAGATGGAGCGGCAGTGGCAACGGGCGGTCTGCCTGCCGGCCAGTCTGGTCAAGGCCCAGTCGCTGGCCGGGTCGCAGTGCGAGCATGCCTGGCGGCAGCAGCGCCGGGACAACGACTGGCAGGGCTTTGTTGCCAATTTCCGTGAGGTCGTGCGGCTGTCGCGGGAAGAGGCACGGTTGCGCCAGGCGGTGGCTGCCGACATGTTTGCCACCCCCTACGATGCCCTGCTCGATCTGTACTGCACCGGTGACGACAGCGCCTTCATCGGCCAGGTGTTCGCCACCCTGAAAGCCGAGTTGCCGACCCTGCTGGCCGAGGTGCTGGAGCGCCGGCAACCGGCTCCATCGCTGGCCGGCACCTATCCGCCGGCCGCCCAGAAGACCCTCAGCGAGGAGATGATGCGCTGCCTCGGCTTCGATTTTTCGGCCGGCCGCCTCGATGTCAGCATGCATCCGTTTTCCACCGGCGACCGGGGCGACCACCGCATCACCACCGGCTTCCGCGAGGACGATTTCGCCGGTGCCCTGCAGGCGACGGCGCACGAGACCGGCCACGCCGGCTACGAGGCCGGACTGCCCCGCCAGTGGGACGGTCTGCCGGTCGGACAGGCCCGCAATCTCTGCCTGCATGAGAGCCAGAGCCTGCTGTTCGAGAACCAGCTGTTTCTCGCCCGGCCCTTCGTCGCCTTCCTGACCCCGATGATTCACAAGCATCTGGTTGAGAGCCGCCACTTCAGCGAAGAGCAACTGTGGCGGGCGCTGACCCGGGTCGGCCCGAGCCTGATCCGCATCGAGGCCGACGAGGTCACCTATCCGCTCCATGTCGTGCTGCGCTTCGAGATCGAGAAGGCGCTGATCAACGCCGAGATCGAGCCGGACGACATCCCCGAGTTGTGGGACCTCAAGATGCGGCAGTATCTGGGGCTGTCGACCGCCGGCAATTTCCGCGACGGCTGCCTGCAGGATATCCACTGGACCGATGGCTCGTTCGGCTATTTCCCGTCGTACACCATGGGGGCTTTGAACGCCGCCCAGCTGTTTGCCGCCATCCGCCGGCACTTCCCGGATTGGCGGGAGGCGCTCGCCAGGGGGGATGTGGCCTTCGTCCGCCAGTGGCTCGGCGAACAGGTGTGGAGCAAGGGGAGCACCATGGAATCGCAGGACATCATGCGTCAGGCGACAGGGGAGGGCACCAATCCCGGTTACTTCCTCGATCATCTCCGCGCCAGATACCTTCACCAGCAATACTGATCCGGCACCGTCGTCCGACGGGCGGGATCGACAACCACGGAATGAGCTGACAGTGAGCCTCTTTCTTCCTCTACTCGGCAAGATTCTGCCGTTGTATACCAATATCGTCCTCGGCTATCTGGCCACCCGGCTGCTCAAGGTCGACCGGGCCGGGGCGGCGGCGCTGCTGTTCTATCTGATGGCGCCGATCGTCGTGTTCAGCGCGACGATGGGGGTGCGCCTCGACGCGGCGGTGGCGTTGTTGCCGCTGTTCCTGTTTCTCTTCTCCAGCCTGATGGCCGTCGCCGCGCTGTGGCTGTTCAAACGCTTGTGGCCGGACGCGACCGGCAATATCCTGGCCTTTACCGCCGGCACCGGCAATACCGGCTATTTCGGCATCGCCCTGGCCCTGATCGTTTTCGAGCCGCGGGTTGCCGATATCTACATCTTCACGGTGCTGGCCTCGTTCTTCTACGAGTCGACGACCGGATTCTACATCACCGCCAAGGGGACATTCACGGCCCGCGAAAGTCTGATCAAGGTGCTGCGGCTGCCGGTGCTGTACGCCTTCCTGCTGGCGTTGATCCTCAATTTGGCGGGGGTGATGCTCCCCGAATCACTGGCCGCCTATTTCGGGCAGTTCAGGATCGCCTACTCGATCATCGGCATGATGCTCATCGGCATGGGTCTGGTCGGTTTTCGCCAGGGCGGCGGCGCCGATCCCCGCTTCCTCGCCCTGACGCTGGCCATCAAGCATCTGCTCTGGCCGGCGCTGATTGCCCTGATCATCTGGACCGACAGCCGATTTTTCGGGTTGTTGCACCGCGACCTGTACCGGGTCATGTTCGTCTTCGCCATTGTCCCGCTTGCCGGCAACACCGTGACCCTGGCCGTGCTGCTCAAGGCCCGGCCGGAAAAGGCGGCGCTCGCCGTGCTCCTCTCAACCCTGCTGTCCATCGTCACCATCCCGTTCATGCTGGCCTGGTACGGGATGGAGTGAGCGATGCCGGCGGTGGTACGGCTCTTCACACTGCAGAGGTTCTGAATTCAGCGGCTCAGGTTCAATTTATCTCTTCTCTGCCTGTTCGCCGCACCTTTGAGATCGTCGGCCTGGAGAGCTCTGCAACGGAGATGACTCGGAATAGTCCTGATTTGCAGGTTTGCTTAAATGGTTAACCTTGCCAGGAGAAATTTCTTCCCCTGGAAAATGGAGTTGGATTGGTTGGAGATACAGGGAAATTTGGTGTAAATCATGTTATTTCAGTCTGTTGGTATCAATCCCCGGCTTCTGCCTGAGACAAATGACCTGGGTAAAAGACCCGGTGTGAATCCGTCGCAGAGGACGGTCGGAGGGTTTGGTAAACGGTTGGAAGTTTGGCTAGAAAATCTTGCTGGATAGGGGACAAACAGTTACGCTGCAACTAGCAATTGGAGGAGCTCCGGTCAGAGAGCCGATTTTTGAGGGATGCCGTCAAAAGCAGCTGCGTGTCACCTGTCTCCTCCCCTGGGCACCGGGGTGAGATCCTGCAGTCGATCCCCCACCCGGGACATGGAGACCCCTCTTATTACGATCATCTACCAAAAACAAATAAAAAGGAGGTTCCGGTGAGCACTGACAGTCCCTATCAAGCAAAACCATGGCTGGCGCACTATGAGGCAGGCGTCCCTGAGCATGTTCAATATGAGACCGTCTGCCTGCCGGACTACCTGAAGCGGTCGGCCACAGCGTTCCCGGATAAAACGGCTCTGACGTTTCAGGGGTACCGTGTCAGTTTTGCCAAACTGAACGACATGGTCGATCGCTTCGCCGCCAGTCTGACCGACTTCGGTGTGAAACAAGGCGACAGTGTGGCCATTCTCTTGCCCAATGTGATTCCGTGTGTGGTGGCGTACTATGCCATCCTGCGCATCGGCGCCATTGCGGTAATGAACAACCCGCTCTATTCGGACCGTGAGCTGGAGCATCAGTTTTGCGACTCGCGGTCAAAGGTGCTGATCACCCTCGACCTGCTCGGCAACCGGATGATAGATCTGCGACCCAGAACCAGCATCAAACAGATTGTCATCACCAGTATCGGTGACTACCTTCCCTTCCCCAAAAACCTGCTTTTCCCGTTAGTCGGCAAAAAAAAAGGGCTGTCCGCCGATGTCAAAGCGGCAGACAACCTCTATAAGTGGAAGGCCCTGCTGGAACGCCCGTCAGCCTCGATGCCGCAGGTAACGCTGGATTTCAACGATGTGGCCATGTACCAGTATACCGGAGGCACCACCGGCGTCTCCAAAGGAGTCATGCTCACCCACGGCAACCTGAGCCAGCAGGTCCAACATGTTTCGGCCTGGTTCCCGAGCTTCGGCAGCGATGAGATCATGTTGGGTGCTCTGCCGTTTTTTCATGTCTTCGGTCTCACCACCGCCATGAACCTGGCCATCTTCAAAGGATGGAACAACATCCTGGTGCCCAAACCCCAACCTCCGCAGCTGTTGGAGGCCATCAGCAAATTCAAGCCCACGTTTGCGCCTCTGGTGCCCACCATGTACATCGGCATGCTCGAACACCCCGATATCGGGAAAACCGACCTCACCTCCATCAAAGGCTGTTTCTCCGGCAGCGCCCCGTTGCCGGTGGAGGTGATCAAGGCGTTCGAGGCCAAAACCGGTGCGATCATCGTCGAGGGCTTCGGTATGACCGAGTCCTGTCCCGTTACCCACATCAACCCTTTCAAGGGTAAGCGCAAGGTCGGCAGCATCGGCATTCCCCTTCCCGACACCGAATGCCGCATCGTGGCCCTCGGCGATGCGACTACCGACGTTGCGATAGGCGAGACCGGCGAACTTCTGGTCAAGGGCCCACAGGTCATGAAGGGCTACTGGAATCGCCCCGATGCCACGGCTGAAGCCATTACCGACGGGTGGCTGCATACCGGCGACATCGCCATAATGGATGAGGAAGGCTACTTCTACATTGTTGATCGCAAAAAGGACATGATCATCTCCGGCGGTTTCAACGTCTATCCGCGAGACATCGAAGAGGTCTTTTTTGAGCACCCCAAGGTGGTGGAAGCCACAGCTATCGGCATTCCGCACCCCAAACGGGGCGAAGCGATCAAGGTATTTGTCGTTTTGAGGGAGGGCCAGACCGCCACGGTTGAAGAGCTGCTGAAATATTGTGAAGACAAGCTGGCCAAGTACAAGTGGCCCACGGAAATCGAATTTCGCGATGAGTTGCCAAAAACCAGCGTGGGCAAGGTCCTCAAAAAAGAGCTGCGCGTCATGGAGCAGCAAAAAGCCAGGTAGCTCGGGAAATCGCGTCGCTGATCAACGCCCGGAGGGATGGTATCGAACGGAAGCCATCCTTCCGGAGCCTTTTAAAAAACAGGATCTGCAATGTTCCAGCCAGTGGGTTTTGCGAGTGGCGAAAAAGCGATCCCGGCAAGCAGCCGTACTTTATCCGGCCCGGAGATACAGGTACCTTTTCCCGAGACAGCACTGGGCAGTTGGTGTGATCTTTCGGACCTTCGATAATCCGTAGAGAAAAGACCATGCAGGTCGGTTTCCCACTTTCTTGGCAATTGAAGATGTGCCGTTTGCTTATAATTTCTGAATGAGGATCCCGGGTAGATTCGACGCTGCCGGCATCGTCTTTTCTCCGCAGAGCTGGACGTTCATTTTCACAGTAAAGACAGTAACCAATTGAACAAAAAACGAATCAGATACAGAAGACTGACCAGAAATTCCTTCCCTTCCTCAACCAGTTTACCAAAAAGAGAATCTTGTGCTTCACCTTCGTCCTCATCTCCGCGCATCAGCCTCTTCGCTCTGGCTTCGGGATCGGGATGACTGGACAAAAAGGTGTGTTGCCTGGCTAATTCAGCGAGTTTATTGAGGGCCGAGACAGCAGAAGAAATCTGATACCCTTCAGTTTGCAGAAAAGCAGCACCATACATATCAGCTTGCCGTTCTTCATGTTGAGAAAACTGAGCATGAGTGAGTTGCTCAGCAAAGCTGCCAATAACAGAACTGGCGATTTGCCCTACCTGGTTATCCTGAGAGGCCAATCCTTTTCGCAGGGCACTTGTAGCATAAGCCAGCACAACCTTTTTCCTGGAATGGTCTTTTACTACATGCCCCATTTCATGACCGATCACGAAAAGCAATTCCTCGTCGTTCATGAGATCCATCAGGCCGCTATATACTCTGATGGTTCCATCGGCCATCGCAAATGCGTTGACCTCATTAGCAAGATATACTTTGTAATTAAAGGATCTTCCATCTCTCTGAGTATGATCGGCAATTAATTTTTGAAGGCGTTTATCGTAGGGGTTCCCAACTGGAGCAATATCATGTTTGCTATCTGAAACAAGAGCGGAACGTCTTGCCAGATCTTTCACCTCTTGATCAGAAAGGGTGATGGCTGTAACGGCTTCCGTAGTTGCCTCCGTCATCATCAAAACGTTGGTATCTTCGCAAGACGTAAGAAGCGTTATTGAAAGGAAAATGAGCAGGTATCGTATCATTGAGGATTTCTCCTTCGTAACCCAGCGTTGATTGCATTTTTTGCATTGAGAGCAAAGGTAATGCAGCACGTAGACGATGCAAGTTTCTCCAAGTTTCTCCCCACACCCTTACACGATGAAATCCGTCAAATAATCAAAGACATGGAGCAGAATCCTCTGACATCTGAGAATTTATAGATACGATCCTTGGTTGGATGGCTGAACTCCTCTCTCAATCAAAACAGGTGGGAATGAATGGCTATTGATAGGACATCTTTGACATACAATGATTCATTACCGGCTTTGAATCCAGCGTCAGTGAATCTAAAGTGAGAGTTCCCATGTGGTGCAGAAGTTTCTTCCGCACCACATGTTTTTTTGAAAAGCAGGCCCAAACCGGATGCACCGTAAATTTTTGATCCCCGAAAATCCGGGGTGACACGCGGTTGAAGGATCGGGGGAGAAAACTTTGCAGGATCGAGGTCAAGCTGCTACGATGGGAGTCGTAATCGGGGTGTTTTCTGTCAGGACGCCTGATTTTCAAAGGCAGCCGTAAAATGCACGTACTCATCATCAACTGTTGTCAGGTGAAACCAAATGTTCCCATATAATGCCGACAATCGTAGCCTTGTTGAAACTGCTCTCGGTAACAGGAAAGCTGATCTTGTTATCAGGAATGGAGAATTGGTTGATGTCTATACAGGGCGCGTTCTTCCCAAATATTCCGTAGCCGTGAGCGGCAGCTGGATCACCTATGTCGGTCCGGATGCTGATTATGCGATCGGAGAAAATACCCGCGTCATTGATGCCGAAGGGCGCATTGTTTCACCCGGCTTTATCGATGGCCACACCCATATTGCAAATTTTTTTGATATTGCCGATTTTCTCAAATACGCAATTCCGGGCGGTACAACAACATACATAACCGAGGTTGAAAGTTACTGCTTCGGCCTCGGTGTGCAGGGATTGAACATTTTTCTGGATCAGATAAAGGACCGGCCGGTCAAATTGCGCTGCACGGTCCCGGCAATGGTTTCAACGAGTCCTGCCTCCGGTCACTTCGCCATACAACCTGATGAGATGCGGGAATTGCTGAAAAACGAGAACGTGCTGGGTATGGGAGAATCGTACTGGCAGAACGCGATTCTCACGCCGGATAACCGTATACTCGAACTGATGCAGGAGACCGTCAGGGCCGGTAAATCGGTGCAGGGGCATGCTGCCGGAGCCGCAGGTAAAAAACTTGGCGCCTACGCCTGCGCCGGTGCCGTATCCTGTCATGAATCCGTGTCTCCTGAGGATATCGTGCACAGGCTTGAAATGGGGTTTTGGACATTTCTCCGTCATGGCTATATCAGGCAAGATGTGGGGAACTTGAAGCCACTTATCGGAAAAATGGATTTCAGAAGATGTATATTGTGCACAGACGGCATCGATCCCGAGCTCCTGTTGAGACACGGTTATTTTAACAATGTAATCCAGTATGCAATCAGTCTCGGCGTCCCTCCTGTCGAGGCAATCCGGATGTCTTCCCTGAACTGTGCCGAGCTCTATCACATGGATCATCTGATCGGAGGAATTGCCCCTGGCAGATATGCGGATATCCTTGTTCTGCCGTCACTGAATGAAATCAGGCCGGAGATGGTGATTTCCAACGGCAGCGTAATTTTCGAAAATGACAAAGTAACTGCCGAACTCAGGCGGATTCCTTACGATACAAAAATATTTACCACAGTGAATGTCCCGTTGACGAGACCGGAGGATTTCGCCGTTCCTGCCGCCGGTTGTTCGATTCCGGGTCAGGTGAGAACGATCGATATCCAGGCCAACGGGCTTGTGGCGAAAGAGGGCCTGGCGGAAGTTCCTGTTGCGGACGGGATGATTGCGGCTGATCCTGAAAATGACCTGCTGAAGCTGGTATTCATCGACCGGGCCACGGGCAGAGCCGATATGTTCATCGGTTTTGTGCGGGGGATTGGCATGAAGTCCGGGGCGGTCGCGACGACACAGGCCTGGGATGCGTCTGCAATCATCGCCGCGGGAGCGAGCGACGAGGACATTGCCCTGGCTGTGAACACTGTCATCCAACATCAGGGTGGGGCGGTGATCACCGCCGGGGGCGCGATTGCGGTAGACATCCCGTTCCCTGTCGCCGGCTATACCTCCACTGCTCCTGTGGAGGACATACATGCAGCGATGATCGATTTCCAGAGAAAGATGGAAGAACTCGGATCAACGCTGCGATCGGCGCATCTCACTCTTGTAACACTCACGTCTGCCGCAATACCGTTTATCCGTATTACCGAAAAAGGTTACTTCCGTTTTCGCGAGAATGATTACGTTGGAATATGAGCCCATTGCCGGAGATCATGATTATCGACAGATTCGGGCAACAAGATTCTGCAGACGGACATGGGCTGCAGCGATATCGGCGAGACAGGCAAAGGCCTTGACCGCTTCAGCGTGGGCCGGATTGAAACCGCTGCATAAAGGGTGACGACCGAGCAGCGCGGTGACGAAGGCGCGCTCCAGCCGATCGCCCGGCTCGTCCGACCGGTGTGTCTCGGCCAGATCATACCAGGCCCGAAACCGGGGCGAATCCAGAGACTGCCGCGCCTCCTGCTGAAGTCCCAGGGTCGCGCCAAAACCATGCCGGAACAGATCGGTTATGCTCCAGACTTCCAGCAGATCGGCCGCCTTGGCTGCTGCGCCGTCCGGCAGACCGGTTCCCCCGTGGACCAAAAGCGATTCCATCCCCAGGGAAATGGTGTCCCGCACCCGCTCGGCAATATCCGTTATCTGTTGCATATCTCGAGCATTCTCTCCATAGGCAATAATCGCGCTGTTGATGGCCCAGACGATTTCCTGTTCCAGACCTGACAACCGTTCCTTGTCGGTAATCAGGGACAGGGCCTGCTGCAACAGGGAGGTTGCGACCAAAGGGCCGGCATACACGGACGGCAGCCGGGAGATGGTGTTGTCCGTCGGTTTGAGCGGACGCGGCAAGGGCTGACGAGTGGCCGGCCGGGAGAAGAGGACAGCGGCCTCTTCTGGTGGCGCAAAGCCGATATCCTCCATGCGGCCGTTGCGGAAGCGCAAGGCCTCCTCTTCGATCTGGGTCGGCAGATCCACGCGGGAAGCGCTCAGCAGTTGATGGGACGCAGCAGGATCGTATTGGTACAGGGCGTCCAGCAACGAAAAAGGATGGGTCTTCTGCGCCACCTCATTCTTGACGTCGAGGACAAAAAAGCCGTCCGGGGTCGCGGCACGGGGCGTGTCTTTCTCTGTGTCCTCTTCGGGAACCTGATCGGTATCAGGATCATACACCGTGACGGTCTGGGCCAGATACAGGAGCTGCACGACATAGTCGAGGGAGAAAAAAGCCCTGGCCAGGGCTTCGGGACCGGCCAGCGCAAAGGCCGTCAGCCATTCATCAAGATTGTCGACGGCAAAGTCGTAACGATTCCAGCAATCCAGATCGATGCAGGCCTCCAGTTGTTGCTGATTCAACTCGAGGAGGATGGGCACGGCCTGATCCAGACCGATCTCTCTGACGATGTAATAGGCCTCCAGAGGTTCGAGGGCAGCGACTTCATCGGCCAGGTCGGCGGCAGCCAGAATCCGCTCGCCCCGGCGGGACAGGGAACGGATCAGATCGGCGCGGAACGGAGTCAATTCAACGATCGTGTTATCGGTCATGTTTTTCACATCAGATAGAACTGATTCAACTGATCAACGCCATGAAGCGTTCAGGGGGCAGAAGACTCTTCCGCACCCCTGATTTTTCTCTCCCCAGTGTCGATACCCTATATATTCCGCAGCAGCTCGATCGTCTCTTCGATCTCCGCACCGGTAACCGTGCGGCGGATCGTCTCCATCTCCGTCATCTTGCCGGCGAAGCGAATACCCTCGGCGGCGCTGATCCATTCCAGCTGCAGCCGTTCGGGGCGAATGCCCATCTTGCTCATCTTCTTGCGGATGCGGTTGATCCGCTTTTCGGTCCAGTGGTTGGCGTCGATATAGTGGCAGTCGCCGATGTGGCAGCCGCTGACCAGCACCACCGGCGCGCCCTTGCGGAAGCCGTTCCAGACGAATTTCTCATCGACCCGGCCCGAGCACATGACCCGCACCAGGTGGACGTTGGCCGGGTACTGCAGGCGTGACACCCCGGCGTAGTCGGCGCCGGCGTAGGAACACCAGTTGCAGGCAAAGACCAGGATCTTCGACTCCGGCGCCGTCTGCAGCATCGCATCGACCTGGCCCATGATCTGCCGGTCGGTGTAGTGGTTCATGGTGATCGCATCGAAGCTGCACTCGGCGGCGCAGGTCCCGCAGCCGGCACAGGCCGCCGAGTTGACCGCCGCCGGCTGCCTGCTCTTCTTGTCGACGGTGATGGCGTTATACGGGCAGACCTGGGCGCAGATGCCGCAGGACGTACACTTGTCGGCGCTGACCTCGGCGGTGATCGGCTCGGTGGTGATCTCGCCCCGGTGCATCAGCCGGATGGCCCGCACCGCCGCCGCCGAGGCCTGGGTGACGCTCTCCTTGATGTCCTTGGGGCCCTCGGCGCAGCCGGCATAGAAGACGCCGCGGGTGGCGGCGTCCACCGGCTGGAGCTTGGGATGGGCCTCGAGGTAGAAACCGTCGGGCGTCAGCTGCAGCCCCATCATCTCCTGGAGGCGCTGGGTCGACGGCGCCGGCTGCATCCCCTGGGCCAGCACCAGCATATCGAGGTCATGGAACTCCAGGTTGCCGTTGGCGCTGTTTTCCACCGCCACGCGCAGCCCCCTGGCGGCCGTTTCTTCCACCGAACCGGGCAGGCCGCGGATGAACTGCACTCCCAGCCGGCGGCTGCGGGCGTACAGCTCCTCGAAGCCTTTGCCGAAGGCCCGGATATCGATGTAGAACACCTTGACTTCCATCTCCGGGTAGTGCTCCTTCAGCACCAGGGTCGATTTGATCGTGTTCATGCAGCAGGTGTTCGAGCAGTAGCTGCCGCCCTTGCGGGCGGAGCGGGAACCGACGCACTGGACAAAGCCGACCGACCGGGGATGCCGCCGGTCGGTCGGCCGCACCAGTTCGCCCTGCGATGGGCCGCCGGCATTGACCAGGCGCTCGAACTCGAGGCTGGTCAGGACGTTTTCGAACCGGGTGTAGCCGTACTCGTCGAGCTCGGTCGGGTCGTAGGGTTTGAGGCCGGTGGCGACGATGATGGTGCCGACGCGTTCGACGAGCTCTTCATCCGACATGTGGAAGTTGATGCACTGCTTGTCGCAGACGTCGACGCACTTGGAGCAGACGGCGGGGTTGTGGCCCAGGCACTCCTTGATATTGATCAGGTACGAGGAGGGGACGGCCTGTGGGAACGGGCTGTAGATCGCCCGGCGCGAGGCCAGTCCGATATTGAACTCGTCGGGGCGCACCACCGGGCAGACCTTGGAACATTCGCCGCAGGAGGTGCAGGCGGCCTCATCGACATATTTGGCCCGCTTGATGATCTTGACGTCAAAATTGCCGACATAGCCTTTGACATCGACGACTTCACTCAAGGTCAACAGCTTGATCCGGGGATGCCGACCGGCATCCGTCATTTTCGGACCGAGTATTCAGATCGAGCAGTCCATGGTCGGAAAGGTCTTGTCGAGCTGGGCCATGACGCCGCCGATCGAAGGTTGCTTCTCGACCAGCGTCACGTAGTAGCCGCTGTCGGCCAGATCGAGGGCCGCCTGGATGCCGGCGATGCCGCCGCCGATGACCAGTGTCCGCTTGGTCAGGGGCAGGGTGTCCCCGGTCAGCGGCTGCAGGTGCCGCACCCGGGCGATGGCCATGTCGACCAGGGTCTCGGCCTTGCGGGTGGCATTGTCGACATCCTTCATGTGGACCCAGCTGCACTGCTCGCGCAGGTTGGCCATCTCCATCATGTAGGGATTGAGGCCGACCGATTGCACCATCTGCTTGAAGGTCGGTTCGTGCAGCCGCGGTGAACAGGAGGCGATCACGACCCGATCGAGGCGGTTGTCGAGGATGTCCTGCTTGATCTGGTGCTGCCCCGGCTCCGAACAGGCATAGGGGATGTCCTTGGACAGGACGACGCCGTCGGCGTCGGCCGCAGTCGCGGCAACCTGCGGACAGTTCACCGACTGGGCGATGTTCAGGCCGCAGTGGCAGACGTAGACGCCGATGCGGGGCTCGCTGCCGTCGCCGCCGGGTTTCTGGGTGACACTCTGTGTTGTCATGTACTTTTCTCCGCTCTTCTTCTATTTCCAGCGTATGGTTTTGGCTATGACGCTGGTCAAATCAAGCATTTCCATCTGCAGCTCGTCGCCGCGGAAGGGGTCCTGCATCGCACACCGCAGATGGATCTGGCATTTCGGGCACGCGGTGACCAGCAGCTCGGCCCCGGTTTCCCGGGCCTGTTGCAGCCGTTTGACCTGCATCGCCTTCGAATACGCGTCACAGCCCATCCAGGCGGTATTGCCGCAGCACATCGCTGCACTGCCCGACTCGCGCATTTCCGTAAAGCCGGTCGGCTGCAGCCGGTTCAGCAGCTGCCGCGGCAGTTCGGCCCGGTCTTCGAGGCGGCAGAGACGGCAGGAGTCCTGGAAGGTCACGGCCTGGTCCAGGGCGGCGAACTCCACCGCCCCGCGATCGATCTCCCGCTCGAGGAAGTCGTAGAGATGGAGAACCTCGAAATTGAGTTCCAGGCCCTGATCGGGATAGGTGGTCTTGAAGGTCATGTAACACTCCGGGCAGGTCGTGATCATGGTGGTGATCCCAAGCGAGTTGAGCCGCTCGACATTGAGGCGGGCGACCTGGCCGAAATGCTTCTGCTCGCCGGACCACAGCAGGTCGTGGCCGCAGCAGCGCTCGTCGGTCAAGAGGCGGGGCGACACGTCGAAGAAGTTGAGCAGGCGGATGCCGTCGAACAGGATTTTCTCCGTCTGCACATCGAGGTGCTTGCCGAAGAAGATGTCGAAATACGGGGCACAGCCGCCGTAGAACAGCACCGGCGATCGCTGGTCGATCTGCAGGTCTTGCGGCAGGTTGCGCCAGCGGTTCGGGACCATCTCGGATGAGGCCATCGAGCGCATCAGCGAATGGAGAAAACCGCCGTGGGCCTCATCGCCCTGGATCGACTGTTGCCGGTAAAGGTGGCGCAGGTCCTTGATGAAGGCGGGAAAGTTCACCGCCGACGGGCAGCGCTGATAACAGAGGCCGCAGGTCAGGCAGGACCAGACATTCTCCTGCACCCCCGATTGGTACAGATCGTGGTTGATCACGGCGGTGGCGATGCCGCGGGCGGAAAACGGTTTGCCGACCAGGGCCAGCGGACAGGCGGACGAACATTTGCCGCAGTCCTGGCAGGCGTGGATATCATAAGTGGCAATCAGCCGGGCGACTTCGTCGCGGGGCAGGGTTGCCGGGTCGTCGGCGGCCGGAGCGGTCGCCAGCGAGGTAATCGTCGTCGGTCCCATCTTCCTGATGTCATCTGAAAAGACGTGCAGGAAGGTCAGCAGCCCGTCGGCCTGATCGGGCAGGAAGGTGGCGGCGCGCAGCCGCTCCTGGCCGATGCCCATCAGGTCGAGGATCTTGCCGGTGTCATGGGCGTTGCGGGCGGCGGTCCGGGTGCCCGTGCCGTAGCGGCAGGTCCCCGGCGCGCAGCCCACCAGGGCGACGCCGTCGGCGCCCATGGCAAAGGCCTTGATCAAGAGCGAGCGATCGACCCTGCCGGTGCAGGGAACGCGCAGCATCAGAACTTCCTCGGGAATGTCCCGTTTGTCATCCTGCAGGCTGAGAAAGGCCGCGTGCGGCCCCCAGTTGCAGAGAAAGAGCATGATTTTGGTCGGACGGGTCATTGGCGTTGCACTCTTATTGGGCGGCATCATTCTGGAGTATTTCCTCAAGGGCCTGGGCGAGATATTCCGTGTTGCGGAACGGGCTGTCGGCCGCTCCCGTCGGGCAGACGGAGATGCAGTTGCCGCAGCCCTTGCAGATGGCTTCATCAACCCGGGCCTGCCAGCCGCCGGCCTGGTTGCCGGCAAAGGTGACGGCATGGTACGGGCAGACTTCGGCACAGCGGCCGCAGCCCCGGCAGCGCCCCGCGGCGATCGTCACGGTAAAGCCCTTGCTCTGGCGGGGGCCTCGGGGCAGGGCGGCGGCGGCCATGATCGCCGCCGCGGCCCCTTTTTTCAGGCTGGAGACGTTGATCCCCGAGGGCTCGGCGAGAAAAAGCCCGGGAACGGCGGTGGCGCAGGGGGAGGTGAAGGGAATGTCGGTAACGCCCTGCTGCTGGAGGACCGGTTCGATATACTTGTCCGGCAGGCCCTCCTGGTAGCTGTAGGGAATGCGCCGCCGGGCCCGTTCGCCCATGATTACCGTGCCGGCCCGGATGACCTGGCGCTCATCGCCGGATTGAACCAGGATCTGGAAATCGCCGACGGTGCCGCGCAGCCCGGTCACCGTCCAGCCGGCGAAACGATGGATGTTGGTGTGCTCGAGCCCAGCGGTGGCGGCCTGATCTCCGGGGTCGAAATGGAAGACATCGTGGTCCATGGCGGCCAGGTGGCCGGCGCTGGTGACGGTTGCCTGGGAGTTGCCGATGACCGCGGCGGCAAAATTGTAGTTGCGGTCGACGGCCGGCAGCGGCCTGAGGTTCTTGACCCGTTCGATCGAGCGGTGCAGCAGTCCCCTGAAACGCTGCATGGCCAGCGACGGGTTGGTCGCCACCAGGCGCAGGATCTCGCCGCGCAGGTTGCAGGTCTCCACCATCGAACGGCTGATGCCGGTGCCATGGAACAGGCTGTCCTTCAGCCGGCTGCGCTGGTCGGTGCAGGCGCTGCAGACGAAGTTGAGCGGACAGCAGACGCAGGAGGCGAGGACGATTCGGGTCAGCCCTTTTTCCCTGGCGGTCCTGATGATGGTTTCGACGCCGTCGCTGATGCAGGCCGCGGCCACGGTTTCGACATGGACAATCGTCGGATCCTGCGCCTGCCGTTTCTGCAGGTAGGCGGACATGCCGTCGAGCCAGCCCAGCGAGTCGTTGCAGCGGCAGGCGAAGACGCCGATGCGGATCTCGGCGGCGAGGCCGGCGTCCGGCATCGAGAAGGCGGTGGCGTGGCCCTTGGTGCGCTGATTGGTGCCGCCGAGCAGGAGCATGGCCTTGGCGGCGGCGTCGATGCCGCGCACGATCATGTCGTTGACATCGGTGCGGGCGGCCTTGGGACCGTAGGCCCGGATGATGTCCTCGCCGCGGATGGCTGGGGCCATGGTGGGATCGGCGATGACGACGACCCCGCCCTGTTCGACGACCTCGGCAGCACCGTGCTGATGCCGGATGGCGCCGACGGCGCCGCAGGCCTCCAGGCATTGCAGGCATTCGGAACAGACGCCGCACTGGAGACAGCGGCGCGCCTCGGCAACGGCCTGCTGCTCGGACAGGCCCAGCGCGACTTCCTGGAAATTGCCGACCCGCTCCGCCGGTTGCCGTTCCGGCATCTCCCGCCGCTTCTGGCGCGGGGTATTTTGGGAGATCGGGGTGAAGTCGCGGTCGACTGGTCGGGTCGCAGTGGCGGTTACGCTCTCGCCGGACAGATCGCCGTGGATCGTCGTTGCCGCCTGTACCCCGGAGGCCATGGCGTGGACAACGGTCGAGGGGCCGGTGACCGCATCGCCGGCGGCGTACAGCCCGGGCAGGGTGGTCCGCTGCCGCTCGTCGACCGCGATACAGCCCCGCGCCGATACCGCAAACGGGGTGGTGCTGCCGGCGCCGAAGCTGCCGACCTGGCCGACGGCGACAAAGGCGGAATCAAAGTCCATCGTCCACGGGGCCACCGTCTCATCGACCACCGGCCAGGCGATGCCCTGGGGATCCGGAGGGCCGGGTCGGGTCGCCCGGCATTCCAGGGAAGTGAGACGACCGTCCACGCCGTGAAAGGCCGTGACCTGGGTCCGGTCCCTGATGGTAATGCCCTCTTCCAGTGCCTCGCGGATCTCGTCCCTGTCGGCCGGGATCTCCTCCTCGCTGAACCAGGACAGCATGGTCACCTTGGCGCCGAGCCGGGTCAGGGTCCGCGCCAGGTCGAAGGCCGAGTTGCCGTCGCCGATGACCGCGACTTTCCGGTTCAGGTCGCTGATGTCCTGATGCCGGCGGCGGGTCAGAAAGGAAAGGCAGCCCTCGACGCCGTCCAGGTCCTCGCCGGGGACGCCGAGCTTGCGGTCGGTCCAGCTGCCGACGGTCACCAGGACGGCGTCATGGCCGGCCTGCAGTTCGGCGATTCTCGCGGCAAGATCGATATCCTGCCCGCAGGCAAAGGTTACGCCCATCTGTTCTATCGCCTGCAGTTCCCGCTCGAGCACCGCTTCCGGCAGGCGGTGGGCGCCGATGCCGTAGCGCAGCAGGCCGCCGGGCTGTTCCCGGCGTTCGAACACGGTGACCCGGTAGCCTTTTTTCGCGAGCTCGGCGCCAGCGGCGATCCCGGCGGGGCCGGAGCCGATCACGGCGACCTTCTCTGTACGGGGGGCAATGGTCTCGCCATCCTTGCGGTCGACGATCGCCTGCCCACCGTCCCGGCCCTGTTTTTCAAGATAATCGGCGAGGAAGCGCTTGATGGCGCGGATCGACACCGCCTCGTCGAGTTCGCCGCGGCGGCAGCTGTCCTCGCAGGGGTGGGTGCAGATCCGGCCGCAGATGGCGGGCAGCACGTTCTTGTCGCGGATCAGCTCCAGGGCCTGGTCGTATCGGCCCTGCGCCGCCAGGGCCACATAGCCCTGGGCATTGACGCCCAAGGGGCAGGCGGCCTGGCACAGCGGTTGCCGGCGTTTGTCGATGACCGGGCGGCCGGGCAGACTGTGGCGGGAATGGAAGGTGATGGCCTTGGCGCTCTCACCGTTCACCGGACAGACCTCGACACATTTGCCGCAGAGCGTGCAGCGGCCGGCGTCGACGTAGGTCTGGTCCTTGACCACCCGGACACTGAACCCCTGGGGCGTATGCTTGATGGTCGCCACCGTGGCCGGCAGCAGAGTACGGATGCGGCTGTTGCGCAGGATCCGGATCAGGCCGGGACGGTGGGCGAAGTTGAAGGTCAACCCGGACGGCAGGCGATACGGTTCGGCGGACAGCTTGACATGAAGGTCGGGGGCCGGATCGACCAGGGTGACAGGGACACCCAGTTCCCCCAGCTTGTTGGTGGCGGCGATGCCCTCCGGGGTCGCCCCGAGGACAATGACCCGCTGCAGTCGTTCTTTTTCTCGTGTCATGATGCGATGGCTCCTGTCTTGCCGGCGGCGCGCTTTTCCTTGCCCTTGAGCGTGGAAACCCCGTAATCGTAACCCTTGTTGAAGGCGTTGGTGTTCTTCTCCTCCGTTCCCTTCGGTACCGACTGGAGGACCATGTCCTGGGCCGCCTGTTTCGACACCGCCCCGGTGATGGCGGTGAAAAAACCGATCATGATGATGTTGGCCATCATCTTGTTGCCCAGGCCCTCCGCCATCCGGGTGGCGGAGATGGCATAGTGGGGGCAGGGGGCGGCGGTCTTCGGTACCAGGTCCTGGTCGGTGAGCAGGATCGCATCCGCCGTCAGCAGGTCGGTGAACTTGTCATAGCCGGCCTGGGACATGGCCACCAGGATGTGCGGGGTCTTGACGTAGGGGTAGTGAATGGGACGGTCGGAGATGATGACCTGGGCGTTGCAGGCGCCGCCGCGGGACTCGGGACCGTAGGCCTGGGTCAGGGTCGACTCCCTGTTGTCGCCGAGCGACGCGGCCATGCCGATGATGCGGCCGGCCAGGATGATGCCCTGGCCGCCAAAGCCGGTGATGATGATTTCCTGCTGCGTGGCAACGGTACTGTCGGTTGTGTTCATGATTTTGTTCCTCTCCGGACCTGTCGGTCAGTCCTCGTTGCGGCGGCAGGTGGCGTCATACAGCTCGTCGCAGGTGTCTCGATCCCTGTCGATGAACGTTCCGAGGATGACGCCGCGGCCAAAATCGATGTCCGCCCGGGCCGGGTCGGCGCCGTTGCGGATGATGGTCTTCTCCCGGTACAACCTGAGGGTATCCAGGGATTTCTGCTTGTTGCGGCGGCCGTAGTTGACGGGACAGGGGGCCAGCACCTCGATGAAGGAAAAGCCCTTCTTGAGCAGGGCCTCGTTGATGGCGTTGGTCAGGTCGCGGACATGGAGGATGGTCCAGCGGGCGACATACGAGGCGCCGGCGGCATAGGCCATCAGCGGCAGGTTGAACGGGGCGTCGGGGTTGCCGAACGGGGTCGTGGTCGTCTTGGCCTTACTCGGGGTGGTGGCGGCGACCTGGCCGCCGGTCATGCCGTAGATCAGGTTGTTGACGCAGATGACCGTCATGTCCATGTTGCGCCGGGCGGCGTGGATGAAGTGGTTGCCGCCGATGGCGAACAGGTCGCCGTCGCCGCTGAAGACGATGACGTTGAGGTCCGGCCTGGCCATCTTGATGCCGCTGGCAAAGGGGATGGCGCGGCCGTGGGTGGTGTGGAAAGAGTCGATCTTGATGTAGCCCGCGGCCCGGCCGGAGCAGCCGATGCCGGAGACCATGGTGAACTGGTTGTAGGGGATGCCGGTGGCCTTGATCGCCGTGAGGCAGGAGGAGAAGGCTGTGCCGGTGCCGCAGCCCGGGCACCAGATGTGGGGGATGCGGTCGGTGCGGATCAGGTCGTCGAGGGGATGGGCGCCCTGGTGGTCGATACCGGGCTGAGTATTGGCGCTCATGGCTGGAAGACCTCCTGGATCAGGGAGACCACCTTGTCGGGGTGGATGATTTTGCCGCCGGCGTCGCCGACCAGGTAGGTGGCGGCCTGGCCATGGGCGCAGCGCTCGACCTCGTAATGGACCTGGCCGAGGTTGATCTCGACGGTGATCAGCCCCTTGACGCGGGCGGCGATCGCGTGGATCCGCTCTTCCGGAAAGGGCCAGACGGTGATCAGTCGGAACAGCCCGACCTTGTAGCCGAGCCGGCGGGCCTCGTCGACGGCGGTCAGCCCGGTGCGCACCGAGATGCCGTAGGAAACGATGACGATGTCGGCATCCTCCATCCGGTATTCCTCGGTGCGGATGATATCGTCGAGGTTGTTGCGGATCTTGCCCTTGAGCCGGGTCATCATCTCTTCCTGGGCCTCCGGGGTCATGACCGGGTAGCCGCGCTCGTCGTGGGTCAGGCCGGTGACATGGACGTTGTAGCCCTCGCCGATGGCGGGCATCGGCGCAACCCCGTCGGGCCCGGGCTGATAGAGGCGGAAGCGGTCTTTTCGGCCCTTGGGTCTGGGGCGGGAGACCAGGGTGATCTCCCTGGCGTCGGGGATGACGACCTTTTCGCTCATGTGGCCGACAATCTCATCGGCCATTACCAGCACCGGCACCCGGTACTTCTCGCTGAGGTTGAAGGCGAGGATCGTGTGATAGAAGCAGTCCTGCGGCGACGACGGGGCGATGGCGATCAGCTCGTAGTCGCCGTGCGAGCCCCAGCGCGCCTGCATCATGTCGCCCTGGCCGGTCTGGGTGGGGAGCCCGGTGGAGGGGCCGGTGCGCTGGACGTTGACGATGACGCACGGGGTCTCGGTGCAGACACCGAGGCCGAGATTTTCCATCATCAGGCTGAAGCCGGGGCCGGAGGTGGCGGTCATGGTCTTGACCCCGGTCCAGGCGGCGCCGAGGATCGAGGCCATGGCGGCGATCTCGTCCTCCATCTGGATAAAGGTGCCGCCGACGTCGGGCAGCCGCTCGGCCATGTGTTCGGCCACCTCGGTCGCCGGGGTGATCGGATAGGCGCCGAAGAAACGGCAGCCGGCGGCGATCGCCCCCTCGGCACAGGCGACGTCGCCTGTAATATAATGGTTACCGGTTCGTACGGCTGGTTTCATAGTCAACCTTCAGCTCAAGGTAAGGTAGTGGGGACACGAAGGAAAGTCGAAGCCCATCGCTCCTGCATCTCAGGGGGCCTCCACCGAGTAGATGGCAAATTCCGGGCAGATAATCTCGCAGTAATGGCAGTTGACGCAGTCGTCCGGCCTGCTGGTCTGCGGCGGGTGATACCCTTTTTTGTTAAAGCGGTCGGAGAAGGCGAGCATGTGCGTCGGACAGAATTCGATGCAGTAGCCACAGCCTTTGCACCGGTCTTCGATAATCGTCACCAGTCCTTTGGTGATGTGGATCTCCTGGGTGTCCAGGGGCTGTCGCCAGAATGCCATAGCTGTTTCCTGAAAAAGTCGGGGTTGATCCTTGCGGTCGTCGCCGGGGGAGGTACGTGCGTGAGAGGCGTGGAAAATCAGGAGTTAACCCAGGAAGTGAAATAAAAGTCAAGCTGAATTTGACAGAAGTGACGAGAGAAACGAGACGGGGTGCGGTTTTTTGCGGGGGTGTCTTGGCGGATTATGTGCCTGGTGTGCTTTTTGTCGGTGGTCAGCAAGCGTGATCGTGTTTTTAGCGGTAGATCGGGAATACGATTCGTGTCTTCCGGGGGATGTGTGGAGGACAGTCCCGGCGATATTGACGCCCTCCTCTGTGGCAGGTGGTTTTCAGGGGGTGATGGGTGTCACTGTTTCCCTGTGTGCCGGATAGATTACATCTTTATATTCAGCGACAGCGGTTTGCGGTAGCTGGTGATGAAGCTGCAGGCGGCCGCGATCTGGGGCATGTCGGCAGTCAGTGGCTGCCCCTTCAGATTCTGGAGAAAGATCTCGTTGTTACGGGGGATGGCGGCAATGATCCGTTGTCGGTCGAGACCGGCGGTCATGGCCTCGAGCACTTCGCCGTCGACCTTGTTGAGGATGAAATAGGTCTGGACCCCTGCTCCTGCAGCGATCTGGCGGGCGCGTTCGGCCATCTGGATCGACTCGTAATTGGGATCGACAACACAGATCACCAGGTCGCAGTTCTTATCGACCTGGCGGCCAAAATGTTCCAACCCTGCTTCGGCGTCGATCAGGACGATTTCATCGGCCTTCTCCTGCAGACGTGCAAGCACCGCCTTGGAGATGCCGCCGATCATGCAGGCGCAGCCTTCGCCGAATTCCTTGATTTTGCCGACGACCAGCAGCTTGATGCCGTCTGCCTCGGCCAGACATTCTCCCGGCAGGTTGTCCAACGTCATGACCTGTTTGAAAAAATCATCCTCATGCTCATGGTCGGCGGCCTGCTTGAGCACCTCCCGCGTCCCTTTGCGCCCACCCATCGCATCCATCATGATCTCGGGTTGGTGCGCGCCCAGGAGCCGGTGCAGACAGAGGTTCGATTCATCGGCGTCGATCACCAGCACCTTTTTGCCGCTTTCTGCCAGTGCCCTGGCAAGAAGGATGGTGAGGGTGCTCTTGCCGCACCCGCCTTTGCCGCAGATCATGATTTTCATTTTGGGACTCCTGCTTCGGATGGTCTTGCAACAGTTGCAGATAAGAGTCTGCTGAACTGCTTCCGGTCAGCTGTAATTGACCATGACACAGGTGATATGCCAAGCAGGAAAGTGGCGGGGTGCATGCCGTCGCGACGAGGTTGAGGGAGATGCCGGGCGAGGTGCAGTCAAGCCCCGGCCTCGTCCTTTTCCACCCGGCCCAGCAGCCAGGCGCCGATGATGAACAGGACCAGGATGCTCAGCACCCCCCAGCGTGTGTCGCCGGTCAGCCGGCCGACGACACCCATCAGGAACGGTCCGGTGATCGCCGCGAATTTGCCGAAGACGTTGTAGAAGCCGAAAAATTCGGAACTGTTTTCGGCGGGGATGAGTTTGCCGAAGTAGCTCCGACTCAGGGCCTGGATCCCGCCCATCGATGAGGCCACCAGGAAGGCGAGGCCCCAGAAGGCCAGGGTTCGGAGTCCCATGTCGGCGATTGACGGGAGAAAAAAGGCGATCAGGGTGACGAGGGCGTAGACCGCGATCCCGGCCAGCAGCATCGTCCGGGCCGAAAAGCGCATCGCCAGCCGGCCGTAGAGCAGGGCGAAGGGAAAGGCGACGATCTGGATGAACAGCAGTACCACGATCAGCAGGGTGACCCTGAAACCGAGATCGCGGCCGTAGGCCATCGCCATCGTGATGATGGTGTCGACCCCGTCGATGTAGAAGAAATAGGACAGCAGGAACAGGAAGGCCCGGCGATGGCGGCGGATCTGCCGGAAGGTCGTGAACAGCCGGACGAAACTGTCGCCCAGCGGGGCGGCGGAGGCCGGCAGGTAATGGACCTGGCGGACATTTTTGAGCATCGGGATGGCGAAGGCGAGCCACCACAGGGCGACGACGATGAAACCGATCTTGGTCGCGACGGGCGGCAGGCCGTTCGCCATCCCAACCGTGAGCAGCAGCGCGATCACTGCCAGAAAGGGGATGACGCTGCCGATATAGCCCCAGGCGTAGCCGCGGGAGGAAATGGCGTCCATACGCTGATGGCTGGTGACATCGGTGATGAAGGCGTCATAGAAGATGTTGGCCCCGGCCCAGCCGACCCGGGCCATGACGAACAGGACAAGGCACAGCAGCCACTGGCCTTCCCGGACGATCGGCAGGGCCAGGGTAAAGCACAGGCCAATGCCGACAAAGACGAGAAAGAATAATTTCTTGCGACCGCGGTAGTCGGCCAGCGCCCCGAGGATCGGGGCGAGCAGAGCCAGGATCAGCGAGGCGGTCGAGTTGGCGAAGCCCCAGTTGGCGGTCGACGCCGCCGCCGGCAGGTGGCTGGCGGCATAATCCTTGAAGAATATCGGCATGATCGCCGTCACCATGACCAGGACGAAGGCCGAGTTGCCGACGTCGTACAGCACCCAGCTTCTCTCCTCGGCGGTCATCTTGATGGCCATTGCGGCAGATCTCCTGTACTGGTGACTTTTATCAGGACCTCACTCCGCGACGGGGTGAATTCTGCCCCTGCTCCACTGCTGCAACTCCTCCATGTACAGGTAGAACACCGGGGTGACATAGAGGGTCAGGGTCTGGGAGAACAGCAGGCCGCCGACGACCGCCAGGCCCAGGGGCTGGCGCGACTCGCCGCCGGCGCCGAAGCCGATCGCGATCGGGATGCCGGCCATCAGCGCCGACATCGTCGTCATCATGATCGGTCGGAAACGGATCAGGCAGGCGGCGAGGATTGCCTCCTCGGCGTTCTTGCCTTCTTTGGCGCGGGCCTCGATCGCGAAATCGATCATCATGATGCCGTTCTTCTTCACCAGGCCGACGAGCATGATGATGCCGACGAAGGCGTAGATCGTCAGTTCGGTGTCGAACAGCAGCAGCGTCACCAGGGCGCCGAAGCCGGCGAAGGGCAGGGCGGTGAGGATGGTCAGGGGATGGATGAAACTCTCGTAGAGGATGCCGAGGACGATGTAGATGACGACGATCGACAGCAGCAGCAGCCAGCCCATCGCCGCCTGCGACTCCTGGAACTGTTTGGCGCTGCCCTGGAAGGTCGACTGGATGCCGTCCGGCAGGGTGGCGGTCAGCGTCTCGAGGCTGCCGACCGCCTCGCCGAGCGAGACCCCGGGGCGGACGTTGAAGGACAGGGTCACCGCCGGCAGCTGGCCGGAGTGGTTGATCGACAGCGGCCCCAGCCCCGGCCGCATCGTGACGACCGAGGTCAGCGGCACCAGGGCGCCCTGGTCGGAGCGGACATGGATGCTCGCCAGATCGTCGGCATCGTCCTGGTACTGCGGCTGGATCTCCATGATGACGTCGTACTGGTCGTTGGGGGCGTAGATCGTCGAGACCGAGCGGTCGCCGTAGAAATTGTAGAGACTGCTCTCGATCCGCCGCGGCGAGACCCCGAGGAGCAGGGCCCGGTCGCGGTCGATTTCTATCTGCAGCTCGGAGTTCTTCAGCTGCAGGTCGCTCGAGACATCGGTCAGGCCCGGCAGCTGCCGCATCCGCTGCTCCAGTTCCTCCCCGGTCCGGTAGAGCTGGTTCGTGTCGGTGCCCTGCAGTGTCAGCTGGTAGAGGCTGCGGGCGCGGCGGCCGCCGATGTTGATCGGCGGCGGGTTGACCAGCATGGCGCGGATGCCGGGCACGGCATTGAGCTGCGGCCGCAGGTCGGCGATGACCTCGTCGACGCTCAGCTCCCGTTCCGCCCGCGGCTTGAGGGTTACCATCATCGTGCCGTTGTCGTCGACACTCATCATGAACCGTTCGACGTTGGGGTCGCGGCGGACGATCTCGGCCAGCTCCTGCATGTGCGTCACCAGCGACTCCCAGGAGATGTCCTGCGCCGTCTGGGTCGAGATACTGATGAAATCGCGGTCCTCCGACGGGATGAAGCCCTTCGGCACGACCCGGAACAGCTGGATCGTGGCGACAAGGATGGCGAGCGACAGCACCATCGTCGCCAGGCGATGGCGGAGAACGAAGCGGAGGCTGCGGTCATAGATCGCCAGCGATCCCAGGTACATCCGCTCGGTGGTTTGGTAGAAGCGGCCATGGCGCACCTGCTGCTGCTCGCGGAGGAAGCGGCTGCCGAGCATCGGCGTCAGGGTCAGGCTGATGATGCAGCTGACGACGACAGCGACGGCGATGGTCACCGAGAACTCGCGGAACAGGCGACCGAGGATGCCGCCGAGGAACAGCAGCGGGATGAAGATCGCGGCGAGCGATACGGTCATCGACACGATCGTGAAGCCGACCTCCCGGGCCCCGTCGAGCGCCGCCTGCATCCGGTTCTTGCCCATCTCGAGGTGGCGGACGATGTTCTCGAGCATGACGATGGCGTCGTCGACGACGAAGCCGACCGACAGGGTCAGGGCCATCAGCGAGATGTTGTCGAGCGAGTAGTCGAGCAGGTACATGACCGCAAAGGTGCCGAAGATCGACATCGGCAGCGACAGGCTGGGGATGATCGTCGACGACAGGTTGCGGATGAAGAGGAATATCACCAGCACCACCAGGATCAGCGTGAGGAGGAGGGTGAACTGGACGTCGTCGACCGAGGCCTTGATCGACTTGCTGGCATCGCGCAGCAGGGTCATCCGCACCGCCTCCGGCAGGTTGGCGCGGAAGGCCGGGAACAGGTCCTTGACCCGTTCGGCGACCTGAAGGGTGTTGCTGCCCGGCTGTTTCTGGATCGCGAGGAAGATGGCGTTGGCCCGGTCGGCGGCGGTGTACATCCAGGCCCCGTCTTTGTCGTTGGCGACGCCGTCGAGAACTGTCGCCACCTGCTCCAGCCGGATTGCCCGGCCATCGCGCACCGCCACGACGATCCGGCGGTACTGGCCGGCGGCGTCGAGCTGGCCGTCGGCCTTGAGGGTCAGCGTCCGCTGCGGCCCGCTCAGCTGGCCCATCGGGATGTTGACGTTCTGGGCGTTGATCTCCGCCGCCACCTGGTCGGCATCGAGATCGAAGGCCTGCAGCGCCTTGGGGTCGAGCTGGACCCGAACCGCGTATTTCTTGGTGCCGCGGATCGATACCTGGGATATCCCACTCAGCATCGAGATCCGCTCGCTCATCGTCTGGGCGTACTGGTCGAGGACCGACATCGGCACCGACGGGCTGGTCAGGGCGATGAACATGATCGGGATCGCCGCCGGGTTGATCTTGCGGAACGACGGCGGCGACGGCATGTCGTCGGGCAGGCGGGAGACGGTGCGGGCGATGGCGGTCTGGATGTCCTGGGCGGCGGCGTCGATATCGCGCTCGAGCGAGAACTGGATAGTGATCTGGACCCGGCCGGTCGAACTGACGGAGTTCATCGAATCGATGCCGGCGATCGCCGAGAACTCCTTCTCGAGGATCGTCGCCACCGTCGAGGCCATGGTTTCCGGGCTGGCGCCGGGCAGCGAGGCGGTCACCAGAATAGTCGGAAAGTCGACGTTGGGCAGGTCGGCCACCGGCAGCAGGCGATAGCCGATCAGGCCGGAAAGCATGATGCTGACCATCACCAGCACCGTCATCACCGGCCGGCGGATGCAGAGATCGGAGAGCCCGCCGGTCATTGGCCACCGTCCTCGCCATTGGCGCCGGCGCCGCGGTGGCCTTCATTTCCGGTCCCGGTCCCGTTGCCGACGCCGGCCGGCCGGTCGCTGCGGTCTTCGATCCGGCCGCCGTCGACCAGCTGCAGGTGGCCGTCGGTCACGACCCGCTCGCCGGCCGCCAGGCCCTGGACGATCTCGGTCTCGCCGCCGTGCCGAACTCCGGTGACGACCTGGCGGTAAGCGACGGTGTGATCATCCCTGGCGACGAAGACATGGGCGCCGTCCTGGCCGATCTGCACCGCCTGGCTGGGCACGACCGGGACGCTGCGGCGGTGGCCGAGCTGCAGCGATACCGCCACCATCCGCCCCGGCCACAGCAACCGGTCGGTGTTGGCGAAGTCGGCCTTGAACCGGATCAAACCAGTGGCCGGGTCGATACTGTTGTCGATGAAGGTCAGGTCCCCGGTCGCGACGGCCTGGTCTGAGCCGGCCAGGGCGACCTCCACCGCCAGGCCGCCCTGGCCCATCGCCTGCTGCACCTCCGGCAACCGTTCGCCGGCGATATCGAAGGCGACGCTGACCGGCGCGATCCGGTTGATAATCACCAGCGGGGTATCGTCACCCGCCTTGACCAGGTTGCCGGCATCGGCCTGGATCTCACCGGCCAGGCCGGCGAAAGGCGCCGTCAGGGTGCAGTACTGGAGGTCGAGACGGGCGCTGTCGACCGCCGCGCGGTCGGCCAGGACCGCGGCCTTCAGGCTGGCGACCCGGGTGGCGGCCTGGTCGGCCTGGACCTGGGAAACAAAGCCCTTGCCGGCGGCAGGACGGTAGCGTTCCAGCTCTTTGACGGCGTTGTCGAGTTCGGCCTGGTCCTTGGCCAGCAGGGCCTCCTTCGCCTTGAGCTGGGCCTGATAGGGGCGGGAATCAATGGTGAACAGCAGCTCTCCCTGCCGCACCTCCCGGCCTTCGCGGAAGTGGATGGTGTGAAGGATGCCGCCCACCTGGGCCCTGATCGCGACCGAGGCCGAGGCCTCGACCCGGCCGGTGGCCGTGATGACGACCGGGATGTCCTGGGTGCGGCAGAGGGCGGTCGTGACCGCGGTGGCGGCCCGGCGATCGGCGCCGCCCCTGGCGTCCTTGTCCCGGTCGTTGCCGGAACAACCGGCAACCAGCAGCAGGAGAAGAACGAAGGTCAGGGCCGGCCGCGGCAGCATCCGGCGCCAGAACTGGAACGAAGGAGAGTATGGGTAATCTGGGCTTGCGGTCATGGAGATATCCCGGGGGCTGGGGGAGTCGGTTGGGTGGCTTCGGTGATGTGCCAGCCGCCGCCCAGGGCCTTGTAAAGGGCGATGACATTGGCGGCGAGTCGCTGGTCGCTGATGATCAGCTGCTCCTGGGCGGCATAGAGGGTGCGCCGGCTGGCGAGGACGTCGGTGAGGTCGGCCAGCCCGGCGGCGTAGAGACCCTCGTTGAAGGTCAGGGCCTGACTGCCGGTTTCAACCGCCGCGGCCAGCCGGGCACGGGTCTCCTGCTCGCGGGAGTAGCCGACGAGGGCATTTTCGGTCTCGAGCAGGGCGGCGAGCACGATCTTTTCGTAGGTGGCCTCGGTCTCTTCCAACTCCGCCTTGGTGATGGTCACGGCGGCCTGGAGCCGGCCGCGGTTGAACACCGGCAGGCTGAGCGAGGGGCCGATCGACCAGTACCGGCTGCCGGAACTGACGAGGTCGGACAGGCTCGAACTCTGCAGGCCGATGAGCCCGGAAAGCGAGAACCGGGGAAAGAGGTCGGCGGTGGCGACCCCGACCTCGGCGGTCGCCGCGGCTACAAGGCGTTCGGCCTGGCGGATATCGGGGCGGCGGCGGAGCAGATCGGAGGGGAGGCCGGGCGGCAGGTTGGACGGCAGGGTGAACGCCGGAGCGGCGCCTGCCAGGCGACGGGCCATCTCGGCCGGCTGCAGGTCGAGGAGCAGGGCGAGCTGGTTGCGGCCGGCGGTGATCTTCTGCTCCAGGGTCGGGATCTGGGCGGCGACGAGAGATTTCTGGGTCTGCGCCTGGGCGGAATCGAGATCGGAGGCCAGACCGAGCTGGCGGCGGCCGGTGACGACCGCCAGGGTCTTCTCCTGGGCCGCCAGGGTGTTGCGGGCGGTGGCCAGCAACCGTTCGCTGCCGCGCAGTTCGAAATAGGTGCGGGCCACCTCGGCCTCGAGCGAGACGAGGATGTCGCGGCGGTTCTCTTCCGAGGCGGCGAGAGTGGCGGTGGCGGCCTCGATCGATCGGCGCCGGCCGCCGAAGAGATCAAGTTCCCAGGCGGCGTCGAATCCGGCCTCGAACAGGTCGCGGCTGCCGCCGTCGCTGCCGGCGTTGCCGCTGCGGCGGGAGTGGGTCGCGCCGGCGCCGGCGTCAAGGGAAGGGGCGGTCGCTGCCGTTGTCTGCCGCAGTCGGGCCCGGGCGGCGGTGATCCGGCTGGTGGCGATGCGCAGGTCGTGGTTGGCGGCGATGGCGCGGTCAACGAGGCCGTTGAGGATGGGATCGGCAAACATGCCCCACCAGCGGCGAGAGTGGTGAAGGGCGGCAGAGGTCGCCGGCCGCCGGCCGTCAGACCAGTTGTCCGGCAGGTTGGCGGCCGGCGGCCGGTATTCGGGACCGACCGGGGCGCAGGCGACGAGCAGCAGGAGCCAGGCGGTGGAAAAGAACAAGACTGGCCGCATCAGAGATCGAAGAATCAAGGTCTTTGTCTGGATGAGTGGAGTGGAAAAATGGCTGGGGGCCGTGCCGGAAACATCGTCAAGGCGTTTCAGGCCTCAGTTGATAATACCTGTTACGGTGGGAATTCCAAATATTCCTCGTGGCCATGGGCTGATTTTTTTCTCGCCGGGCCTCAATGATCTCCCCCCGTCAGAGCGCTGCGCCATCTGGCCAGCTTGTCGGCATAGCTGCAGCCGGCGTTGGCCGGGCTGGTCGATGGCAGGCGGTGGAAGGTGAGAGGCTGCCGTTCCAGATCGAGGAACGGCAGGATGCGTCGCCGGAAGGTGGCCTCGGCGGTGGTGCCGTTGAAGCAGATCGTGGCGATGTGGCGGTGGGCGGCGAGGAAACGGGAGAAATCGTTGACCTGAACCGACACCGGCTCGATATCGCTGTCGAGGCTGGTGGGTCGCCGGCATTGGCCGATGACATCCCACAGGGCGATGCCGTGATCGGTCAAGAGCCGCAGCTTGTCGGGGTAGGGAAGGTCGGGGGCGGCGCCGAACACCTGTATGATGATCGGCCAGAAGGCGTTGCGGGGGTGGGCGTAGTACTGCTGGTGCTGCAGCGACGCCCGTCCGGGGATGCTGCCGAGGATCAGCAGGCGGGCATCGGCCGCAGCCACCGGCGGGAAGCCGGCGATCATTGGCGGGGAATCTCCGCCGTGCCGCCGTTCTCCTCCCGGCGCAGTCGGGCGATCAGGCCCGGCAGGGCCAGCGGCGCATGGACCAGGTGATGGGCGCCATGAGCGGTCAGCTCCTGTTCGCTGCCGAAACCGTAGGTCACGCCGACGCTGCCGATCCGGCAGGTCGCCGCCCCGATCATGTCGTGCTTGCGGTCGCCGACCATCAGGGTCTCGGCCGGCGCCAGTCGTTCCTGCTCGAGGATATGGCCGATCAGCTCACCCTTGTCGCAGAGGCTGCCGTCGAGCCGGGCGCCGTAGATGGCGGTGAAGAAGGGGGACAGTTCGAAGTGGTGAAGGATCTGGCGGGCGAAGACCTCGGCCTTGGAGGTGGCGAGAAACAGGCGGCAGTCCTGATCCTGCAGTCCGGCCAGGGCCTCGGGAATGTCGTCGTAGACCCGGTTCTCGAACTTGCCGATGCGGTCGAAACGGTCGCGGTATTGGCGCACCGCCTCGCGGGGCAGGTCGGGTGAGCCGTCCGGCAGCAGGACGGTGAAGCTCTCGAGCAGCGGCGGACCGATACAGAACAGCAGTTCGTCGGCCGGCGGCGCCGGTCGGCCGAGTTGCTGGAGGGCGTACTGGACGCAGCGGGTGATGCCGAGGCTGGAGTCGGTGAGGGTGCCGTCGAGGTCGAGAAGGATATTGCGCATGGCTGTCAGGTGGTTGGGGGATCGTATCGATTTGAATGGCGGCTGGTTCCGGCCGCAGGTGACGTTGCGCCGGTTGCGGCGAAACTGGTATCATAACCGATTCGAATCGATTGATAAAGGCGGGAAAGCCGGAACCGGTGTCGGCCGAAGCGAGGATTTGCCGAAGAAGGTGTTGACGGTCGCTTCCTGCCTCTGGCATGATGAGATAGCACCGGTTCGCCCAGGGCCGGACAATGTTTTTCCCTCAGGATAAATGGCATGGAACTGACGATCCTCCCCCAGCCCGACGACAATTCCTGCGGTCCGACCTCGCTGCACGCGGTCTACCGCTACTATGACCTCGAAGTCGAACTGGCACGGCTGATCACCGACATCCGGTCGCTCGAGACCGGCGGCACCCTCGCCGTCTACCTCGGCATCGACGCCCTGCGGCGCGGCATGGACGCCACCATCTACTCCTGGAACCTCAAGATGTTCGATCCGACCTGGGCCGGCCTCGAGCCGCCGGCCCTGATCGCCAAGCTCGAACGGCAGCAGGAGCACAAGAACAGGAAGCGCTTTCTCCAGGCCAGTCAGGCCTACATCACCTTCCTCCAGCAGGGCGGGCGGATCCTGTTCGACCCGTTGACCCCGGAACTGCTCAAGGGCATCCTGCAGCTGTCGATCCCGATCCTGACCGGTCTGTCCGCTACCTATCTCTACAATTCGATGCGGGAGGTCAGCCGCGGCAAGCGCTCTGTCTACAACGACATCAGCGGCGAACCGATGGGCCATTTCGTCGTCCTCACCGAATACGCGGCGGTCGATATGGTCCGGATCGCCGATCCCTACAGCGGCAACCCCTTGAGCGGCTCGCAGTACTATACCCTGCCGGTGCAGCGGCTGATCAACGCCATCCACCTCGGCAGCGTCACCTACGACGCCAACCTGCTGATCGTCCAGCCGGCGAGGCGATAATGGACAAGGTCATCGTCGTCGACAATCCCGAGACCTGGAAGATCAGGGGGGCGAACCTGGCGATCGTCTCCTCCCACGAGTACCTGACCAACCCCGACTGGGCCAAGGCCAGAAAACTGCGGGTCTTCAACCTCTGCCGCTCCTACAGCTACCAGTCGAAGGGCTACTATGTCTCGCTGCTGGCCGAGGCCCGCGGCCACAAGCCGATCCCGACGGTGCGCAACCTCCTCGATGTCCACAAGCCCTTCGTCATCAAGATGGTCTCGGAGGACATGGACAGCCTGATCCAGCGCCGCCTCAGGGACCTGCGCTCGGACGAGTTCGTCCTCAGCGTCTATTTCGGCCGCAACCTCGCCGAGAAGTACGACGACCTCAGCAACCTGTTCTACCGGATGTTCGGCGTGCCCTTCCTCCGGGTCCGATTCGTCCGCAGCACCAGCCGGCTGTGGCATATCAAGAGCGTCAGGACGATCTCGGCCAAGGATATCCCGGACAATCATTTCGAATTCGTGCTGCGCCGGGCCGAGGACTATTTCTCGCGGAAACGCTACGGCTCGGGGAAGGCGGGGACACATATCGGTCGCTACGCCATGGCGATCCTGTACCGCGACGATGATCCGGCCCCGCCCTCGGACTGGAAGGCGATCCAGAAGTTCGTCCGCTACGGCGAGAAGGCCGGCTTCAACGTCGACGTGATCTCGGCCAGGGATTACAGCCGGCTGCTGATGTACGATGCGCTGTTCATCCGCCAGAACACCCACGTCAACAACGAGACCTACCAGTTCGCCCACCAGGCCCAGCGTGAGGGGATCGCCCTGCTCGACTATCCCGAGTCGATCCTCAAGATCAACAACAAGGTCTATCTCGCCGAACTGCTGCAGTCGACCGGGGTGGCGACCCCGAAGACGATGATCGTCCACCGCCGCAACCGCCATCTCGTCGAGTCGGCGCTCAAGCTCCCCTGCGTACTGAAACTGCCCGACTCCACCTTCTCCTTCGGGGTCAAGAAGGCCGAGACCAGCGATGAACTGGAGGCGCTGGTCGAATCGATGCTGAAGAAATCGGAGCTGCTCATCGCCCAGGAATTCATCTTCACCGAATTCGACTGGCGGATCGGGATCCTCGATGGCGATCCGCTCTTCGCCTGCAAGTACCTGATGGCCCGGAACCACTGGCAGATCTACAACTGGGAGGCGGAGAAGGGCAGCGAGGTCTCCGGCGGCTTCGAGGGGGTGCGGCTGGCCGACGTTTCGCCGGCGATCCTGAAGATCGCGAAAAAGGCGGTGAAGCCGATCGGCCCCGGTCTCTACGGCGTCGATATCAAGACCGTCAAGGGCCGGCCGATCGTCATCGAGATCAACGAGAACCCGAATATCGACGAGGGCGTTGAGGATTTTGGAGAGGGCGATGTCGTCTACCGCCGGATCATCGACGCCTTCATGCGGCGGATCGTCGAACGCACCGGCGGGGGGACGGCGTTATGAACACGACGCCGGTCCTGTCTCTCTTCGCCGCTTTCGGCCTCGAGATCGAGTACATGGTCGTCGACCGCGACAGCCTCGACGTCCGGCCGGTCGTCGACCGGTTGTTCCAGGATTTTGCCGGCCACCAGGTGTCGGATGTCGACAATGGGGCGATCGCCTGGTCGAACGAACTGGCGGCCCATGTCCTCGAGCTCAAGACCAACGGCCCGACTGCCGACCTGCAGCGTGCCGCCGCCGATTTTCATCGCAATGTCGAGCTCATCAACGGTCTGCTCGCCCGTCACGGCGCGATGCTGCTGCCGGGCGGGGCCCATCCGTGGATGGACCCGGGGCGGGAGATGGTGCTGTGGCCCCACGATGCCCACGAGATCTACGACCTCTACAATACGATCTTCGACTGTCGCGGCCATGGCTGGGCCAACCTCCAGAGCGCCCACCTCAACCTGCCGTTTGCCGGCGATGATGAGTTTGCCCGGCTCCATACCGCCATCCGCCTGCTGCTGCCGCTGCTGCCGGCGCTGTCCGCCGCCTCGCCGATCTTCGACGGGGAGCCGACCGGGTGGCTCGATTCGCGGCTCGACGTCTACCTTCACAACCAGGACCGCCTGCCGGCCCTGACCGGGCGGTTGATCCCGGAGCCGGTCACCAGCGAGGCGGAGTACGAAGCGCGGATCTTCGCCCCGATCATGGCGGCGATTGCGCCCTTCGACCGGGAGGGGATCATGGACCGTTATTTCCTCAACGCCCGGGGGGCGATCGCCCGTTTCGACCGCGGGACGATCGAGATCAGGATCCTCGACACCCAGGAATGTCCGCTGGCCGACTGCAGCATCGCCCGGTTGCTGATCGAATGTCTGCGCTCCCTGGCAGCCGGGGAGTGGTCCGGTTCTCGCGCCCAGGGTGCAGTCGATACCGAGATGTTGCGCGACCTGTTTCTGCGGGTCATCCGTGCCGGCGGCGAGGCGGTGGTGGCGGATCGCCACTATCTGCGGCTGCTTGGCTTCGACGAGCGGCGGATGCCGGTGCAGGCGGTCTGGGACGGGCTGTTCGACCGCTGCGCCGGGAGGATCGATGGCGGCAGCCGGGCGGCCCTGGCGCTGATCCTGGAAAAGGGGTGTCTGGCGACGCGCATCCTCTGTGCCCTCGGCGGCGATACCGGCCGCGAGCGGCTGCGGGAGGTCTATCGCCGGCTGGCCCGGTCGCTGGCAACCAACACGCAGTTTGTGCCGTGAGACTGCTGCTCAGCTGTGAACATGCCTTCCCGGCGCTTCCCGAACCGTATGTTCAACTGCTGACCGGCGCCCGGCATCTGCTGCATTCCCACCGCAGTTACGATATCGGCGCCGCCCCGGTCTGCCGGGGGTTGGAGGGGCTGGCCGAGGCAGCGTTCTACGGCGAATGCAGCCGCCTGCTGATCGACCTCAACCGCTCCCTCCACCACCGGGGGGTGTTCTCCGATTTTTCGAAGCACCTGCCCCGGGCCGCCAGGGCGGAGGTTGTCGCCCGCTACTACACCCCGTTCCGCAACGCCGTCCTTGCCGCCGTCGAGGAGATCATCGCCAGGGATGGCGAGGTACTGCACCTCTCCGTTCACTCCTTCACCCCGGTCCTGCTCGGGGTGGTGCGCTCCAACGACATCGGCCTCCTCTACGATCCACGGCGGGAGGGGGAGGGGGATCTGGCCCGAAGATGGGCGGCAGCGATGCGGAGCCTCGACCCGCACCTGTCGCTGCGGATGAACCACCCCTATCGCGGCGTCGCCGACGGCCATCCCACTGCCCTGCGGCGGCGTTGCGGCGACAGGGGGTATCTCGGTCTCGAGCTGGAGATCAATCAGAACCTGGTGGTGGACGACCGCGGACGCTCGGCAGTCGTGGCGCTGCTGGCCGACGGGCTGAGGCGGTGCGGGATCGGCCGGGGCTGAGAAGGGGAGTGTTGTCGGCCGGCGCCGGTGGCAGGTCGGGGTGATGCCAACGGCGCCGGAGACTGGTTGACGAGGCGGAGATCCCGGACGTCGGGTTATTCGGGCCGATTACTTGTTTTTATTGCCCTTGCCATTATTCCCCTTGTTGCCCTTTTCATTGCCCTTTCCGTTGCCCTTTGCATGGCCTTTGTCAGGTTTGCCTTTCGGTGGTTTTGCGGCCTGGGGTGGTTTCCCCCCCTTGTGTGCCGGCGGTCCGGTCTGTCGGTATATTTTCTGGACCGGGGGCCCGGATTGGCGATAGACCTTCTGCGCCGGCGGGCTGATGACCTGGCGATGCTGCGGCCCTGCCGGCGCGACGACGTCGTAGTGTTGTCGCGACGATTTCGGCGGTTTAGCCCGAATGTTCCATTTCTTTTGTTTTTCCCAATACTTGTTTCGCTCCCAGCTTTGCCAGTTGCGTTCGACCTCGCGGTATGGGAGAGGTCGATACTCCCAGGAATAATCGCGCCAGCGGCGTTCCTTGTAAAAACGTCGCCACTCCCGGGGGATATCCCGGTAGAAGACCGGGACGTGCTGGTAGTGGACCCAGCCGGAACTGTAGCTCCGGGAGCGGTACCAGCGGTTCTCCCATGACCGCCACCACCAGCCGTCAAAGAAGTAGATGTCTATGTCGATACTGGGCACGGCGTAGACATAGGTCTCGGGAATGACCACCAGTTGCGGGGGTTGACGGAAGGTCACGGGCGGCGGCGCCGCGACGATGACATCGACATGCACCGATTCCGATCGCTGCAGGCCGTCGACGTACCAGGTGGTTTCCCGCTCCCAGTAGCGGTTTTCCTCCCAGTCCCGCCAGTTGCGCCTGACCTCCTGGTAAGGGATCGGGCGATGGTCCCAGCGGTAGTCTCGCCAGCGGCGTTCGTGGTACCAGCGCCGCCACTCCCGGGGGACGTCGCGGTAGAAGACCGGCTCGCTTTCGTAATACACCCAGCCCGAATCGTAGCTCCGGGAGCGGTACCAGCGATCCTCCCAGGTCCGCCACCACCAGCCTTCATAAAAGTAGATATCGACATCCATATCCGGGACGGCATAGACATAGGTCTCGGGAATGACGATCATCTGCGGCGGGGCGGCAAAGGCGACCTGCGGAGGGATGGAGATGCTGACATTGACGTCGACCCGCGCCGCCGCCGCCTGCGGCAGCATCAGGGCCAAGGTCAAAACAAGTAATCCGGCAATCCTGTTCATGGTGATACTCCTTTGGCAGTCATCTTGCGGATGATGAGGAAAAAGACATGCTCAACCGCCGTTGAGCATGTCCCCCCCTGTACTCAACCTCTGATCATTCTAAGCATTCGAGGCCGGGTTGTATAGAAAAAGTTGGCGCCGGCAGGGATCGTCCCGTGCTGGGTGAAGGGTGCTGTGCCGAGAGGATCCTGAGCGGAAACCGGTCCGGGAGTCGAAGAAACCGGGAAAAAAGAGGCGGGCCTGTCAGGCGGGAACCGGCAGGAGCGCATATCTCGCTCCGTCGCCGGATAGTGTTGAAGGTTGGAGACAGGGTGGAAGAGAAAGCCGCTATAGCCGGGGTAATGCCGTCGGCGGGGAGAAAATGGCGGGACGGCAGTGGTGCAGGGGGGTTGCCGTCCCGCCGCCCGGCCCTAGAGGGCCTGGAGTTTTTCGGTCAAAACCGGCAGCAGCTGCTTGAGATCGGCGACTGCGAAGACGTCGGCGACATCGCCGATCGGGGCGTCGCGATCGGTGTTGATCGCCACCACGAACTCGGACTTCTTCATCCCGGCGAGGTGCTGGACGGCGCCGGAGATGCCGCAGGCGACGTACAGCTTCGGCGCCACGGTCAGGCCGGTCGTGCCGACCTGGCGGTTGTGCTCGACCCACTGGGCGTCGACCACCGGCCGGCTGGCGCCGTATTCGCCGCCCAGGGCCTTGGCCAGATTGGCGACCAGCGGGATGTTGTCGGGTTTGCCGACCCCGCGGCCGGCGCTGACGATGACCTCCGACTTGGTCAGGTCGACGCCGCCATGTTCGGCGGCCTCGTAGCCGAGCAGCGCGACCCGGCCCTGGCCTTCGCCTGTGACCGCGATGACCTCGGGGCTGCCGGCGGCCGCCTCGGCCAGCGAGAAGGCCCCGGCCTGGAGGGTGGCGACCGTCACCGCCCCGGTGCCGGAGACGGTCCGGCGCAGCTTGGCGTTGCAGGCCGGCACGACCAGACGGCCGTCGTCCACCGCCACCACCTCCGACACCTGCGCCGCCTTGAGGCCGGCGGCCAGCCGCGGGGCGAGATCCCAGCCGTAGGAGCTGTGGCTGAGAACGATCATCTCCGGCTGCTCCTGGGCCACGACGTCGAGGAGCAGGCGCTTGTGGGCGTCGGGGTTGTATTCACCGAAGGTCGCGACATCGGCGAGGTAGAGCTTGCCGGCAAATTTCGGCAGCTCGGCGGCGCCGTCACCGACCAGGAACATCGCGCAATCGGCCCCGAACTGACCGGCGAAGGCCAGCAGCTCGGTGTAGCTTTCCAGTAATTTCTTTTGTCTGTATTCCGCCACCAACAGCATTTTCATATCAGCCTCCTATGCCAGTACGCTGGTCTTTTCTTTCAGGATCCGGATCAGCCGGTCGGCGACCTCGCCGACATCGCCCTCGAGGAACACGCCGCCGCCCTTCTTTTCCGGGAAGGTCAACTTCACCGTCTGCAGCAGGGCGTCGGCCGGACTCAGATCGGCGGCGGCCACGGCCAGCAGTTCCTTCTTCTTCGCCTTCATGATGTTGGGCAGGGTCGGGTAGCGCGGGGTGTTGAGACCGAGCTGGCAGGTCACCAGGGCCGGCAGGGTGGCCTCGACCGTGGCCTTGACCCCGCCCTCGAGTTCACGCTTGACGGTGATCTTGTCACCGG
The DNA here is from genome assembly GCF_014201505.1 of Desulfoprunum benzoelyticum. Lineage (GTDB taxonomy): Bacteria > Desulfobacterota > Desulfobulbia > Desulfobulbales > Desulfocapsaceae > Desulfoprunum > Desulfoprunum benzoelyticum. Next base: position 46,213 of record NZ_JACHEO010000022.1, read on the forward strand.
CCAGGGCGAAACCGACGATCGTGGTGACGGCCGGCAGGCCCAGCAGTTCGGCGGCCATGACCCCGACCTGGCCGCTGCCGCGATCCTGCGACTGCATGCCGGTGAAGATCAGGTCGAAGCCTTTGTCCCCGGCGAAGGCGGCGATCAGCGAGGCGATCTGATACGGGTCGCGGCGGTGGCTCTGGTCGTCGGCGATGTGGACGCCGCGGTCGCAGCCCATCGCCAGGGCCTTCTTCATCGTTTCCTTGACCTGCTCCGGGCCGATGCAGAGCACGGTCAGGTCGGCGCCGGTGGCCTCCTTGACCTGGACCGCCTGCTCGACCGCGAACTCGTCGTATTCGTTCATCCGCCAGGCCAGATCGGAGCGGTCGTACCACACCCCGTCGGCGTCGATCTTGAATTTCGATTCCATGTCCGGAACCTGTTTGATGCAAACCAGCAGTTTCATTGTGTTCCTCCACAAGAAAGATTTTTGTTTGTCAGCCTCTTGGTAATCAACATTCGAATCGGTATCTGATTGCCCTGTCATTCCGACAGGCGGTGTCCCGGGTCAGGTCGACAAGATTTCTCGCTTCGCTTCGAAATGACAGCGGGGGCGGGATCATGACCTTTGCCCTGGCGGGAACAACGAGATTTCTTGCTGGCGCACGAAATGACACAGGAAAGGGTTTCATTTCGACCAGCAGGAGAAATCCCGGCCGCCCGCTCAGGCCGGCAGGCGTTCCGCCAGGACCTCGGCGATATCGCGGGGCCGCAGACTCTCTTCGATCCCGGCGCCCTTGACCCCGTCCTCGAACATCGTCAGGCAGAAGGGGCAGTTGGCCAGCAGCAGAGAGGTGCCGGTGGCCGCCGCCTGCTGCACCCGGGCGACGTTGATCCGGCTGCCGAGTTTTTCCTCGGCGAGGATCCGGCCGCCGCCGGCGCCGCAGCAGAAGCCCTGGTCGCGGTTCTTTTCCATCTCGGCGATTCGGCCGCCGGCGGACTCGATCAGCTGCCGCGGTGCCCCATACAGGCCGTTGTGGCGGCCGAGGTAGCAGGAGTCGTGGTAGCTGCAGTCGAAGGAGGCGGCATCGATCTTGAGCCGGCCCTCGGCCACCAGTTGCGACAGGAAGACCGGATGCGGCTGAACCTCGATCGTCAGGCCGAGATCGCGATAATCCTTGGTCAGGGTGTTGTAGCAGTGCGGGCAGGTGGTGACGATCCGCCTGGCCCCGGAGGCCTCGATCGTGCCGATGTTTTCGCCCGCCATGGTCTGGTACAGGTACTCGTTGCCCATCTTCCGGGCCGGCTCGCCGCAGCACTTCTCGTCCTTGCCGAGGATGCCGACCTTGAGGCCGGCGGCCTGGCACAGCTTGACGAAGCTGCGGGCGACGGCGATGTTGCGCTTGTCGAAGCTGGCATAGCAGCCGACGAAGTAGAGGACGTCGAAGTCCCGGCTGCTGCCGGCGTCGACCAGCCCCAGGCCCTCGGCCCAGTCGCCGCGGGCGGCATAGCCCATCCCCAGCGGGTTGCCGTTGACCTCGATCTGCTCCATCGCCGTCATGACCTCGTCGCCGGGGAATTCCCCCTCCATCAGCACCAGGTTGCGGCGCAGTTCGACGATCTTGTCGACGTGCTCGATCGCCGCCGGGCAGATGTCCTGGCAGGCCCGGCAGGTCGTGCAGGACCAGATCGCGTCGCGGCCGACGGTCTCGATCAGGTCGGCATCGGGGGCGGTGAAGGCGGTCTCGCCGATCCGGTTGACGACCTGCATCGGCGACAGCGGCTTGTCGGTGTTGTAGGCCGGACAGCGATCCTGACAGCGCTTGCACAGGGTGCAGGCGTCGGCATCGAAGATGTCCTTCCAGCTCATGTCGGTGACGGTGCGGGCGCCGAACGATTCGGTGTTCTCGTTTTCGAGATCGATCGTCGCCAGTTTGCCGACCGGGCCGCGGTTGGCGAGGAAGAGGTTGGCGCTGGTGGTCAGGATGTGGCGGAACTTGGTGAAGGGGATCAGGCCGATGAACAGCACCGCCAGCAGCAGGTGGAACCACCACAGGCCGCGATGGAGGGCGAGCAGGGTCGATTCCCCCAGGCCGCCGACCAGTCCGGCCAGTCCCATCCCGACCGGCGACCAGGCCGCCAGCGGGTTGCCGGCCTCGGTGACCGCCATCCGCGCCCCCTCGATGAAGAACCCGGTGAGCAGGATCGCGAACAGCAGGCCGTGCATGATCAGGTCATCACGACTCGTCAGCAGTCCCGCCGGGCGTATGACCCAGCGCCGGATCAGCAGGGCGAAGAGCGTCACCAGGGCGGCGAGACCGGCGAGGTCGAGGACCAGGCTGAAGAGCTTGTAGAAGGCGCCCTTGAGGAAGACGACATCGAACAGCAGGTCGGTGAAGTCGGCCTGGATCACGATCAGGGCGGTGCCGACGAACAGCAGGGCGAAGCCCCAGAAGAACAGCGAGTGGGCCAGGCCCGGTCCCTTGACCCGCAGGACCCGGGTCTGGAGCAGCACGTCGCGCAGCATGGCGGCGGTGCGGGCCAGCGGCTGGTCGAAGCGATCCTTCGGTTTGCCGAGCTTATACGTTTCGGCCCGGCGCACAAAGCCATAGACGAGGGCGGCTATGGCGGCTATGGCCAGCAGGTACATCGGTACGAGGGTGGCGGCGCCGTGGCCGACGTTCCAGTAAATTTCGCGGGTGAATTCCATGGCGATCACAAAAAAAACGGGAGTGCCGAGCGACATCTCCCTGGGTCAGCGGGACGGCAGGGGCCGGCCTTGCGAGCCGGTCCCTGCCGATGGGCGGAAACGATCAGCGGACAGTCATCAGCGGGTCAGGGCCGCGCCGATAACGAGACGCTGGACCTCGCTGGTTCCCTCGTAGATCTCGGTGATCTTGGCGTCGCGCATCATGCGTTCGACCGGGAACTCACGGGTGTAGCCGTAGCCGCCGAACAGCTGCACGGCCTGGGTGGTGACCCGCATCGCCGTCTCGCTGGCGAACAGCTTGGCCATTGCCGATTCCTGCGAATAGGACAGGTGGGCGCTGGCCCGGTAGGCGGCGTTGTAGACCATCAGCCGGGCGGCCTGGACCTGGGTCGCCATGTCGGCGAGTTGGAACGACACACCCTGGAAGGCGGTGATCTTCTTGTTGAACTGCTCCCGCTGGGTGGTGTAGTTGATGGCGGCCTCGAGGGCACCCTGGGCGATGCCGAGGGCCTGGGAGGCGATGCCGATGCGGCCGCCGTCGAGGGTCTTCATCGCCACCTTGAAGCCGATCCCTTCCTCGCCGAGCATGTTTTCGTGGGGAACCCGGCAGTTCTCGAACACCAGCTCCATCGTCGGTGACGAGCGGATGCCCATCTTCTTCTCCTTCTTGCCGAACGAGAACCCCGGGGTTCCCTTCTCGACGATGAAGGCGCTGATGCCGTGGTGCTTCTGGGCCTCCTTGTCGGTCCGAGCGAGGACGACATAGGTGTCGGCGTCGCCGGCGTTGGTGATGAAGATCTTGGTGCCGTTGAGGATCCATTCGTCACCCTGGCGGACCGCGGTGGTCCTGGTGCCGCCGGCGTCGGACCCGGCCGAGGGCTCGGTCAGGCCGAAGGCGCCCAGGGCCGTGCCCTCGGCCAGCGGGACGAGGTACTTCTTCTTCTGCTCCTCGGTGCCGAACAGGTAGATCGGGTTGGAGCACAGGGACAGGTGGGCGGAAAGGGTGACGCCGGTCGAGCCGCAGACCCGCGACAGCTCCTCGACGGCGATGGCGTAGCTGATGTAGTCGGCGCCGGCGCCGCCGTATTCCTCGGGGAAGACGATGCCGGTGAGGCCGAGTTCGCCCAGACGGTCAAACATCAGGGCACGGTCGAAATGCTCCTGCTCGTCGCGCTCGGCGGCAGAGGGGGCGACCTCGGTCTCGGCGAATTGGCGTACCATGTCACGGAGCAGATTCTGTTCTTCAGTCAATTCAAATTTCATGGCAAAACTCCTGTCGGTTGGTATTCAGCCATGCCGCCGTCTGGCGGCATGGCGTTAGTCCTGTTGTCGCAGCTGCAGGATCGGGTTCACGCTTTCGGGGGGTACTCGTAAAAACCGCGGCCGCTTTTGCGGCCCAGCCACCCGGCCTCGACATATTGCCGGAGCAGCGGGCAGGGGCGGTACTTGGGATCGCCGAGGCCCTTGTGCAGGGTCTCCAGGATCGCCAGGCAGGTGTCGAGACCGATCAGGTCGGCCAGGGCCAGCGGCCCCATCGGGTGGTTCATCCCCAGTTTCATGACCGTATCGATCGCCTCGCAATCGCCGACGCTCTGGTACAGGCAGAAAATCGCCTCGTTGATCATCGGCAGCAGGATGCGGTTGGCGATGAAGCCCGGATAATCGCCGGCCTGGGCCGGGACCTTGCCCATCCTGACCGCCAGATCGACGGTGTCCCGGTAGGTCTCGTCCGAGGTCGGCAGGGCACGGATGACCTCGACCAGCTTCATCACCGGCACCGGGTTCATG
>NZ_JACHEO010000023.1 GCF_014201505.1 Desulfoprunum benzoelyticum
TACAATGGTTGATCGGTTAACCTATATAGCCTTACAAACTCAGCCGGTCCCGCAGCGCCTGCTCAAGCTGGCTGAAGTTCGATGGTAATCAGAAATTGCAAAGTGTTCAGAGGGAAAGTTTTTTATGAGCCAGCTACTAGCTGGTCTAAAACAATGAAAACTAAAGATCTTGTTTCGTTGTTGCTTATGAAACGAACTCCCTTTAGACATGAGTCAGAATACAGATTTATACTAGTGCCAGATCACGCACAGCCCACTTTTAGCAATATAACCATAACTATAGGCAATTGGTTTGATTTTGTAGATGAAATTCTGATTTCACCGTGTACAGCCCAAAATAAGTGGATTTCCCGAACCATTTACAACATGGCAATACGTGCATCAATTAACGCTGGAAACAGGTGTATAAACTCGAAGGATGGAATTCGGTTCTGTCGTATATCCCAACTATATGGCAACGTCACTGAAACAGTTGGGAATCACGAGTAGTAGGTCCTGTAAGATGGCTAGCCTAAACCAAAAGCAGGAACACAGTGTTCCGACATTGGCTTAGATAGAAAGAAAAGTCCAACAGGCCAGTGGAGCGGTGAACCCGCTCACCGGCCAGCCGTTATATTTTGTTACAAAAAAAATGTATGAAAAAAATTGACTATCGAAATCAAGCTTTGAAAATCCTACCGTGGGTCTGTGCAAGTTGCGGCCGTGAATTTTCTGGCAAAAAAATCAGAGAATTGACAGTCCATCACAAAGATCATAATTATAAAAACAACTCTCCAGATGGTAGCAACTGGGAGTTATTATGTCTGTATTGTCATGATAATGAGCACTCCCGTGACCTGGATGCCGAATGGCTGCCAACTCACAATTCTGATAACGACAAAAGAACAACAACACGCTACAAAGCTTTCGACAAACTCAACAAACTTTTATCTGAGAAGAAAAACAGCGAGTCAAAAAAATAAATATAACTAGCCATTTCACACCGTGCCGCTACGCTTCACTCGGACTCGCTGAAGCTCGCCGGTGAACTAAACGTTAATATTGCCACTTCGGAGGTCTTCATATTGTATTAACGCTTCAATTTGAGACTACTACTGTATATACGTAATTAAATTGTGACCTGAGATTGTGGTATAATAGGTCATCAACATCCTGTTTTTTCATAAGAAAAAGGAGGATAAGATGGCCATTTCGCAAAGTATATATCCCAGTTACTACCCCACAGATTGGGGCCAATCCGTTTATTTCTCAAATCTATCTTTCCTGTTCCCACTGGATGACCACGCAAATCCAGATGCGGAATCTATCCGGACGTTGTTTGCACCTGCTGCCGGCGCATTTTATGTGTATCAGCCGAGCAAACGGCGTCGAGCCCTCAACAAAGCAATAGATAGGCTCGAGGCCAGCTCTTTACCGGGATTTGAATATGTCATTTCCTACATCCATGACAAGTATCGTCGCAATCACTCAGTCACTTCCATCAGCCAAACAGGACGAACGCTACACGCTTTTCTGTCTATTTTCAAGGACCTGGGGAGAAGCGATATAAAGGGTATCCAGCGGCAGGACATAGCTGGTTATGTAGAACATGAGCAGGAAAAAGGGCTGAAGGTTAACTCGGTGAGAAATCACCTCCACACAGTGTACGCCTATCTCCGATACCTGGTAGAAAATGATGTGTTGCCCGCTGATATTCTGCAGAAGAAAATTCGCATCAAGCTGCCTGAAGTGCTGCCAAAAGCGATACCAGCTGAAGATCTAAAACAAATCCTGAAAGTTATAACAGGGGTGAGAGACCGTGCCCTGATTCTTCTCCTCCTCCATACCGGCATGCGAATTGGAGAACTGCTGAAGGTGAAGATAGCAGACATCGTCTTGTCAGAACGAAAAATCCTTCTGTATCTGGGCGAGAAGAATTTACACGGCAGAACAGTTTTCTACAGCACCACTGCTGACCTGGCGTTGAATAAATGGCTGGCGACAAGGGATACAACCAGCGAGTACCTTTTTTATGGTTATGGCGGCAAGCAACTCTGCTATGTGACGGCCTGGATGATTATGAAGGATGCCCTACAGAAAGCGGGGCTTGAAGGGAAAGGCTACAGCCTGCATTCCCTTCGCCACACGTTCGCCACGAATATGCTCAACGCCGGGTTGCGGCTTGAAGTGCTGCAGCAACTCCTGGGACATCTCACCATCGACATAACTCTTCGGTATGCAAGAATAGCAGACGTAACCCGGGAGGATGCCTATTTCAGGGCAATGGCGATAATCGAAAAGGGGGTCAGTGATGCACCTAACAGAGTCAATCCTGAACTACAGGCGGTTTTTGAAGAGAAAAAACTTCTCTGATCTGACGATAAAGAACTACCTCCACCGGCTGAAACGATTCTTCTGTTGGGTGGCAACGACTGTCGAAGGGACGACGGTAAAGGAGGTGAAGATGTATATCGACTCCATGCTGGAGCAAAGGATGGCGCCGAGAACCGTCAACTGCCACCTCTCAAGTATCAGAAGATTTTACGAATATCTGAAAGACGAGGAGAATATCTGTATCGAGAATCCCGTGGTCACCGGGCTACTGTTACGAGAACCACATCCGCTTCCCAGGTATGTGCCAGACAGTGATGTGGAGGCGTTTCTGAAATGCGTTGCCAGTACAAGGGATCTGGCGATCTTCATGTTGATGCTCCGGTCAGGTCTACGGGTTCAGGAGGTAGCCAATCTCACCCTTGATGTTATTGACTACAGGCGCAGTCAGATTGTTATCAGGGCAGGGAAAGGTGCAAAGGATCGCATGGTCTTCATCAGCAACGATGCGGGAGCTGCCTTGGCTAACTATCTGCGGGAACGACCGGTGACCACAGAGAGACGTATCTTTTTGGCAGAAAAAGGACGTTGCAGAGACAAACCTATCTCCATTCGGGCTATTCAGAAACGGATAGAGATGTATGCAAAGATATGTGGAATTCCCGTTACCTGCCACAGACTTCGTCATACCATGGCAACCCAACTCCTCAATGCCAATGCCGACCTGGTTAGTATCCAGGAAATACTGGGGCACACCATGATCAAGACGACCCAGCGCTACAGCAAATTATCGAATCTGAAAGCGCAGAGGGATTATTTTCAAGCAATGGAACTGGTGATGAAAAACACCGAGATCAAGCAGTTGGAATGACGTCAGAAGTCAAAACCGGAGGAAGACCAAGGATCACAAGCACTCAGGGGGCTCTGCCCCCTAACCCCCGAGGTTTAACGCTTTATGACCATAAGGATGGAGGAATAAAAAAGAGGCCGAGTATCCGTGACCCGGCCTCCAGCCTTACGGTGCTCATCTCGGCGCTCGGGTCGCTCCTCAGCGTTGCCCTATCCTCCGGATGAGTAGAGAAAAAATAGTCACTGATTGCGTCCACGGCAAGCGAGGACTATTTGAGGTGCGATTCTCAGAATCAGTCTTGATGGAACTCACCTCGGAGATGGGAGAATGGGAGAATGGGAGAATGGAACTTGACATCAAAGGCAAAGATGAACGAAAATAAAGTGTAGCTAATGGACTAATCTAAAAAGAAAAAACAGGATCTATTACGTATATAGACTGTAAATCTTCAATTTTGAAAGACAATAGCTCTCATCTCAGCTTTGACTTATTGCCTAAACCTAGATTATCTACGACTGATCTTGATCAGCACTGCTGATGGAGAACTGTCAGTAGGCCAAGGCTGGAGATTAGATTGGATCAGATCAAGTCGTAACTATTCCATGTTAACTGTTCTGGATCGTCAGTGCTGCCTGCTTCAGACTGCTATCCGATAGGTGAGAGTATCTCTCTGTCAGGGCAATGCTGGAGTGACCGAGCAATTCCTTCACGTGGTAGATATCGACTCCAGCTTGGACCAGCATGCTCGCGTAGGTATGCCGCAAGGAGTGAAATGTCAGTTTGTCACGTCGGTCGGTGAGACCCTCGTTCAGTTTTAGTTTATCAATGGCCCGGTTGAATGAATCGCTGATCTGAACGATCTTGTTGCCGTTCTTGTCCGGGAATACTAGGTCAGTACTTTTCGTCTCTGATGTCCGCCGTCTGGTCAGCATGGTCTTTACTTCATCAGTGAGGAAGAGAGGGCGGTTCTTGTTGGATTTCGTGTCACGCAATAAGGCAGTGCCCTGGAATAGGTCTATATCGCTCCAGGTGAGCGAAAAGATCTCGCCCGCCCTTGCACCCGTCTGAAGGGAAAAGAGGGCCATATCGTGCACGTCCGTGGATCGTCTGGCCAGTTCTGATAGAAGGGCGGTTGCCTCGTCCCTAGTCAGAAACCGAGTGCGCCGGTTGTCTATAACCGGCCTCTTGACGATCTTTCCTGCGGCGGGGTTCGATCCAAAGTAAAGGCTGTGGATGAGGGCGTGGTTGAATACCTGACGGATGGTGGCGAGGCAGTATTGAACCGTTCGAGGGCTTTTCTCCTTCAATGTCATTGCCCGCTTGATCTTTTCAAGGTGTATGGGTGCTATTTCTCTCATAGGTTTTTCCCCAATAACGGGGTTGATCCAGAGCCTGAAGAATTGTTCCTCCCTCTGCCATGACTGCTGGTTCCGTTTGTTGGATTTCGAGACAGGGAGATAATGTTCAGTGAAGATTTCTGCGAAGGTGATGTTCGCCACCCGTTCAGCGGCCTCCTGCTTAACTTCCTCGGCCCGGCGGTTGCGTTCGATCTGACGCTTCTCTTCGAGAGTAGCAGGACCGGAGCCGGTGGTAATATTCTTCTTCAGTTCTGCAAGGACCGCAGATGCCTTTTTCTCCGTCCACCCCTCAGACGCCCACCCCAAGCCTTCAGACCGCTCTTTGCCTGCAATTTTGTACCTGATCGTGTAATAGCGGTCGAAGCCGACACCGTGTTTCCTGGTGGTGTGCAGTCGATACCTGATTCCGGTCGTCTTGCATTTTATCCATTCTGACATGGCTGACCTCTTGTATGGCGATGCATAGGGAGGCGGGACTGAACCATGACAAGTCCCATGGTTGATCCCTAGGTCAATTCTGTCCCGCTCCTGTCCCGCCTTTAGTTGATTAAATGAGCTGAAGATCAAGTATGTAATATGAAGAACTGTACATCACAAGATGCTGTATTGTCTATAATAAAGAGACAAGAAAGGACGCTTTGTTGTGATAAATGAAAGGTGAAAAAACGGACTACGAATCCGTAGGTCGGGAGTTCGAATCTCTCCTGGTGCACCAGTAAAAACAAGGGGTTATGTCGATGAGACGTAACCCCTTTTTCGTTCCGTTCTTCGCCGGTCGGCTTCCCGCCAGGCACCTTCCTGTAATCGATCCGTCAGAATCGCTGGTATCCTTCTCGATTCCATCCAAGTGGGAAGATCTGAAGGAAGAGTTTGAAGAATTGATCGATGCTGCCCATGATCTCTACGGCGACTATTCGATTTATGAAGTGACGGATCTGGACAGACCTGCAGCCATCGCAAGAATCGTTGAGATGTACGGCCCCGCCAGATGAAGAAAGGATCGGAAGTATTTCCCGGGATCAGATCCGGCCTGTTATCGGCCTGTATCATGATTGCTTCTCATTGAGACAGGCAAATTCGACGACCACCAATAAACCACCCGGAGTATCCACTACAGAAAAGGGAACCATCATGGCCGAAAACAGTACCATCAACCGCAGGATCGTCCTGAACTCACGTCCCGTCGGCGCACCGATTGCCGACAATTTCCGTCTCGAGGAAGGACCCGTACCGGAACCCGGTCCCGGGCAGGTCCTGCTGCGGACCCTGTACCTGTCGCTTGACCCGTATATGCGCGGCCGGATGAGCGATGCACGGTCCTACGCCGCGGCGGTGGCGATCGGTGAGGTCATGGTCGGCGGCACCGTGTCGCAGGTGGCGGTCTCCCGGCACCCTGACTACCAGCCGGGCGATCTGGTCCAGGGCTCCGGCGGCTGGCAGGAATATGCCCTTTCCGACGGCACCGACCTCGTCAGGCTCGATGCCCGGATGTCCCGGCCCTCGACCGCACTCGGCGTTCTCGGCATGCCGGGTTTTACGGCGTACATGGGCCTGCTCGACATCGGTCAGCCGCAGGCCGGGGAAACGGTGGTGGTCGCCGCCGCCAGCGGGGCGGTCGGTTCCGTGGTTGGCCAGATCGCCAAAATCAAAGGCTGCCGGGCGGTCGGTATCGCCGGCGGCGCCGAGAAGTGCCGTTTTGTCGTCGATGAACTGGGTTTCGATGCCTGCGTCGATCACCGCAGCAGCGATTTACGGCAGGAGCTGGCCGCCGCCTGCCCGAAAGGCATCGACGTCTATTTCGAGAGCGTCGGCGGCCGGGTCTTCGCCGCCGTCCTGCCCCTGCTCAATGTCAAGGCCCGCGTGCCGTTGTGCGGCCTGATCTCCCTCTACAACGAGACCAGCCTGCCGGAAGGTCCGGATCGCCTGGGGCTGCTGACCCGCCACATGCTGGTCAAGCGCATCAAGATGCAGGGCTTCATTATCTTCGACGATTACGGTTCGCGCTACGGCGAGTTCCAGAGCCAGATGAATACCTGGCTCAAGGAGGGCCGGATCAAGTTCCGCGAAGACATCGTCGACGGACTCGAGAACGCCCCCGAGGCCTTCATCGGCCTACTCGAAGGCAGGAACTTCGGCAAACTGGTCATTCGCGTCGCGGGTGACTGAAACTGTTGCAAACAGGAGATATGCGATGAAAATACTGATGGTTCTGACTTCGCACGACACACTCGGCAATAGCGGTGAAAAGACCGGTTTCTGGCTGGAAGAATTCGCGGCCCCCTACTACGTTTTCAAGGATGCAGGCGCGGAGATCACCCTGGCCTCGCCGCGTGGCGGCCAGCCGCCGCTTGATCCCAAGAGCGACGATCCGGCCTCCCAGACCGATGCCACCCGCCGCTTCAAGGCGGATGCCGCGGCCCAGGCCGATCTCGCCGGTACGCGCAGGTTGGCGGAGGTTTCCGCCGGCGCTTTCGACGCGGTGTTTTACCCCGGCGGCCACGGGCCGCTGTGGGATCTGGCCGAAGACGCCTTTTCCATCGCCCTGATCGAGACGATGCTGGCGGCCGGCAAACCGGTGGCCGCCGTCTGCCACGCCCCGGGCGTGCTGCAGCACCCGAAAACAGTCGACGGCTCTCCCGTGGTCCGGGGCAGGACGGTAACCGGCTTCGCCAACTCCGAAGAGCAGGCGGTCGGGCTGACCGAGGTCGTGCCCTTTCTGGTTGAGGACATGCTCAGAGGCAACGGGGGCAGCTATTCGAAAGCGGCGGACTGGCAGCCCCATGTGGTGACCGACGGCCTGCTGATCACCGGGCAGAACCCTGCCTCCTCCGAGCCGGCGGCCAGGGCGCTGCTGGCCAAATTGACCTGAACCGCCAGCCGCATGGGCCGGCCGCTTAGCTCATTCCGTGTTTTTAGAGTCCATAAAAAAGGGGAAGGATGACGCAGACGCGCAAGTCCAATGGGAATCAGTCAGTCCGGTAAAACGGCGCGGCCAAACAGCGGCAGGGTTACTGCCAGGTCACCCTCGAAAAAATAGTCGGCAAGGGGATCACGGCGGCGATAACTGGCAGCGGAGAGGGCGGTCTCGCGGTTGAATTCGTACACCAGTCCGCCCCGGTCCTTGACGAGTGCCGGGAAACCGGCGGCTGGATAAACGCCGGCGGAGGTGCCAATGACCAGCAGCAGGTCGCAACCGGCGAGCAGCTCTTCGATCTGCCCGAGGCTTCTCACCTGTTCGCCGAACAGGACAACGTTGGGTTTATAGGGATACCTGCATCGTTCGCACGCAGGCACTTCAGCCATCCGGTAGTGGACCTCGGTTACCTGAACGGTATGGCCGCACTGTAGACAGTGCAGGTGCTGATGATCGCCGTGAATCTCGAAAACATTCCTGCTCCCGGCCGCCTGATGCAGATTGTCGACGTTCTGGGTGATCAGTCCCTTGAGGAAACCATTTTTCTCGAGTTCGGCAAGTACCCTGTGTCCTGTGCTTGGCTTTTTGCCGATCAGTCCTCTGCCCATTTCGCGGTACAGCTTCCAGGCTTTGTGCGGATTGTGGAGAAAGACGTCGAGGGTGGCGTATTCATCCGGCGAGAAGACGGTCCAGACTCCACCCGGGCTGCGGAAGTCGGCGATACCGCTGGCAACGGAGATACCTGCGCCGGTGAGTGCGGCGGCGGACCGGGCCTGTCTGAATTTCGTCACCGCTTCTTCGAGGTGGTTTTCGTTTTTGCCGGGGGTGATAGTCTTCATCGCAAGGATCGACAGGTCGTCGATAGAAGGCTCTGCAGCCATTGGGAAATGTCGTCGATCTGGGCCGGGCAGACCGAATGTTCCATCGGATAGTTCTGATAGCTCACCCGGTAGCCCTCCTGGATCAGGCGGGCCACAGCCGTCCGGCCAAGCTGCTCGGGAACGACCGGGTCGTGCAAGCCGTGCTGGACACTGATCGGGATCTCCTTGTTGACGGCTGTATATTCAAGGGTATCGGCAGTGGCCAGATAGGTGGACATGGCCAGCAGGCCGCCGAGCGGCTTGTCGTGACTGAGAACGACCTGGTAAGCCACCGCCCCGCCCTGGGAAAAACCGGCAACAATGATCCGCCGGCTGTCGATGCCCCGGTCGAGTTCCCGGTCGATAAAAGCGTTGATCGATCGGGCCGATGCCATGAGGCCCTCGCTGTCTATCTTGCGGTTGATCTGCATTTCCATGATGTCGTACCAGGCCGGCATGACATAGCCGCCGTTGATCGTCACCGGTATCGCCGGCGCATGGGGAAAGATGAATCGTATTGCCGCTGTAACGGGTAATTGCAGTTCAGGGATGATCGGCGCGAAGTCGTTGCCATCCGCCCCCAGGCCGTGCAGCCAGATGACCGTGCTGTCGGGACTGGGGCTCGTTTCTTTCTCAATGGCCGGTAAAAGTGTCATCGTTGCTCTCGTCTGGTGTGATCGGTTTGCTGTTCAGCCGGGTGTCAATAATAAGAAGGGATTGTATCACAGTCCTCTGCCTGCTCGCCATTCTTTCTAATGACGAGATCAGATTCGACCGCCGTTGTTTCAGGTGCCGGACGTCGATGCCGCAGGAAGCTGAAATACCCGGGCGTGCTTCATCGTCCGACCAGAAAAAATATAGGCGATGCTGTAGCAGCCATTATTTCTGTCTGTCGGTAACCAATTGCGGAGTGGATCTGGAACTGCCATGCTTCCCGGCAACTGATTTCATGGAGAATTGAATCAAACCTGTGATAGGTGTTAGAATTTGTTGTTGTTGGTAACTATTGAAGAAAAGACCGCCTTTTTTGACACGTTGGGTAACATGTCCCAGTACGTTAGCAGTGCTGCGATGCAGAAACCGTATCGAAAGAGAGGGATGTCGATGGCTGAGGGGAAGGACAGTACGTATCTGACGACGCGGGAGGTTGCCGCCTTTCTCAATATCAACGAGAAGATGGTCTATTATCTCGTTAACGATAAAGGGCTGCCGGCAACCAAGATCACCGGGAAATGGCTGTTCCCCCGGCGTCTGGTCGAGGAATGGCTGGAGACCCATGTCCTCAACGTGCAGCGGACGGGAATCGATCGCTCTTCCAATGACGGGATCCTGTTGATGGCCGGGAGCGACGACCTGCTGCTGCAGAAGGTCCTTTCCCAGTTCTACAAGAAAGGGCTGGGGACGGTGTTCTTCGCCAATCTCGGCAGCATGGGCGGACTGAAGAGCCTGCGGCTGGGGTTGTGCCATATCGGCACCTGTCATCTGCTCCAGGATGACAATGCCGAGTACAATTTCGATTTTGCCCGGGAGGAACTGGACCGGGCCCCGGTCTTCGTCAATTTCAGCAAGCGTGAACAGGGGATTCTGCTGCAGAAGGGCAATCCCAAGGGCATTCATTCCATCGTCGACCTGGCGAAGAAGGGGGTGCGTATCGTCAACCGGCAGCTGGGGACCGGCACCCGACTGCTGCTCGATTACGAGATCTCCAGGTCGGAGATTTCCGCCAGCCAGATTGAAGGGTATGAGGTGGAGGTCTCCCGCCATATGGACGCCGGGCTCGAGGTCCTGTCCGGTCGGGCCGACGCAGCTCCGGCGATCAGGGCGGTGGCCGGGCTGCTCGATCTCGATTTCCTGTCGCTGCGCTGGGAGCGCTACGATCTGCTGATTGCCAGGGAACGTTTTTTTGAGAAGGGAATTCAGGATTTTATCGGGCTGTTGCACGAGAAGGAGTTCAGATCGCTTGCCGAGACGTTTACCGGATATGATATCTCCCTCTGCGGCAAGATGATTTTTCCAGACAATTTAAAATTGAAGGAGTAGCAGATGAAAAGATTGAAATGGGTAGTGATTGGAGTTTACCTGCTTGTCAGCGCCACCATCGGCAGCGCCATGGCGGAAGCCAAGGTACTGACGATGTCGACCACCACCAGCACCGAGTCTTCCGGACTGCTTGACGTCCTGCTGCCGGAATTCAAGAAGGACACCGGCATCGATGTCAAGGTCCTGGCCAAGGGCACCGGGGCGGCGCTGAAGGATGGGATGGACGGCAATGTCGACGTGGTGTTCGTCCATGCCAAGCAGAAAGAGGCGGATTTCGTCGACAAGGGTTTCGGCACCCAGCGCTATGCCGTCATGCACAATGATTTCATCATCGTCGGCCCGCCGGCGGACCCGGCCGAGATCAAGGGGTCGAAGGATTCGATCGAGGCCCTTCAGAAGATCGCCGCCGCCAAGGCGCCGTTCATCTCCCGCGGTGACGACAGCGGCACCCACACCAAGGAGCAGGAGATCTGGGGCAAATCCTCGCTGAAACTGGTGGAAACGAGCCAGAAGCTGGTCATCTCCGGCAAAGAGGCCCAGGTCGTAGCGAAGAAACCCGAAAACTCGGATGCATGGTACTACTCGATCGGCCAGGGCATGGGCAAGACCCTCACCTTTGCCGATGAGAAAAACGCCTATGCCATCGCCGACCGCGGCACCTATATCGCCTACAAGTGGGGCAAGACCCCGGCGGTCGATCTCGACATCCTCTTTGAAGGCGATGAGACACTGGCCAATCCCTACGGTGTGATCCCGGTCAATCCGAAAAAATTCCCCCACGTCAAGTACGATCTGGCCCAGCAGTTCGCCGACTGGCTGATCTCGGCCCGGGGGCAGAACGTCATTGCCGATTTCAAGCTTGAGGGGAAACAGTTGTTTTTTCCGGATGCGATCAAGTAAGACCTTTTAAACCGAACCGTTGTGTCGAGGGGAGAAACGAAGTCTCTGTTTCTCCCTTTTTTATCTGGGGAATTGCTGGAAAGCCGGTCAAGGTTCACGCCTGCGCTGCCGGCTTTTCAGTTCCCATTTCTGATTGGATCGCGGCATGGAACTGTTACGTGACAGTGTGATCTCAGCTTTTCTGCTGCTGATGCAGCTCGACCCGGAATTGCTGTTCATCATCTGGGTGTCAATCAAGGTTAGCGGTCTCTCGACCCTGGCCGCTGCCGCCCTCGGCATCCCCGCCGGCCTGGTGCTGGCCCAGGCCGTCTTTCCCGGCAAGCGCTTCGTCCTCACCTGCCTCAACACCCTGCTGGCCCTGCCCACCGTCGTCATCGGTCTGGTCGTCTACGCCTTCATCTCCCGGCGGGGGACATTCGGTTCCTTCGGCCTGCTCTATACCCAGGAGGCGATCATCATCGGCCAGATCATTCTCATCGTTCCCCTGGTGACGAGCCTGACCATCGCCGCCGTCAGCAAGCTCGATGAGCGCTACCGCATGTCGGCGATGACCCTTGGGGCCGATCGCTATCAGGCGGCCCTGGTGATCTTCCAGGAGGCCCGGTTCGGCATCGTCGCTGCCGTCGTTGCCGCCTTCGGGCGGGTGATCGCCGAGGTCGGGATCGGGATGATGCTCGGCGGCAACGCCAAGGGCTTCACCCGGACGATGACGACCGCCATGGCCCTTGAATACGACAAGGGGGAGTATGTCCTCGCCGTCGCCCTGGGCGTCGTTTTGATGAGCATCGCCTTCGGTGTCAATATGCTGTTCCATTTTTTCCAGGGAAGGACCAGAACGGATGCTCTATGAATTGATCGGTCTGGAAAAAATTCTTGGTGGGCGCAAGATTTTCGATATTGACAGATTTTCGATACGATCCGGGCGCATTTACTCTCTTACCGGGCCGAATGGCGCCGGCAAAACGACGCTGTTGAAAATTCTGGCCTTTATCGATCGGCCGACTGCCGGGGAGATACGGTTCTTTACAAAATCGGTTCTGCAGGTTGAAGGCGATCTGCTCGAGCTGCGGCGGCAGGTGGTGATGGTCGATCAGTCGCCGCTGCTGTTTACCGGCACCGTTATCGACAATGTCGAATTCGGTCTGAAGATGAGGAAGATCCCTGCCGCCGAAAGGAGAAAAAGGGCGATCGAAGCCCTTCAGCAGGTGGGGATGGAACGATTCGACCGGACTGAGGCCCATCGGCTTTCGGGGGGTGAGACCAAACGGGTGGCCCTCGCCCGGGCCCTGGCGATCAGACCGAAGGTCCTGCTGTGCGATGAACCGACGGCGAATGTCGACAGTGAACATCAGAAGATCATTCTCGATATCCTTGCCGCTATCAACCGCCAGGACAAAACCTCTATCATCTTCTCTACCCATTACCAATCACTGGAACAGCAGTTGGCCCATTTCTGCCTGCACCTCCAGCATGGGCATCTCAGCGAGCATCAGGCCGACAATGTCTATCACGCCGAACTGATCGAGCGAGGGCAACGACGCTCATCCTGTCGGTTGGCGGAGCGGGTGATCATCTCTGTGCCGACCCGGAGCATCCCGGCGGAACCGTTGTTCAACCTGAGAATCGATCAGGACAAGATTCGGCTGGCGGCAATCACCGGCGACCGGCAAACGGAAGGCAGCCTGGTGGAAGGACGGGTGGCCCAGATCAGGGAAGAAAACGGGGGCGTAGCGGTGAAACTCCATGCCGGGATCGTCCTCGATCTCACGCTTTCGCCTGAAATTTACGCGGATCGGTCTCTCCGGGTCGGGGAGATTGTGGCTGTCGTCATCCCCGACGAGGCGGTGCACTGCATTCCGAACAGTGGTGACGTTCGCCCGGTATGAGTTTTCTGGACACTCACACCTTATCAATCAGGACCGAATAAACTTTCAGCAAAAGATACAGCCCTGCGGTACACAGGGCGGCAAAAGGCAGGAGCCGAAAGTAGAACTCCTTGACGGAAAGTTTATGCCCCTTTTGAAAATCGGCCGGATAGCCGATTTCGCCATTGTATACCTCGCGACTGGAGCCGAAAATTTTCTTCCAGAAAGAAAAGGATGACGACAAAAATGATGAGTACGGTAAGCATGGGCTGATTCAGCGGTAAGCAACCCGACGACTCATGGCCGCCTTCTCCCGGCGTCCCCGCATATGGTGCAGAGACACCGCCGATAAAGGATCACTCCTTTCTCTCCTCATGCCCGCTACTGTTTGTAGATGATGGTCCCGACGTGTTCGCCGTTCAGGGCCCGGGTGATATTGCCCTCGACCAATCCGTTGATGATCTGCACTTTTTCTATGACCTCGCTGTTCTGTATGATTTCGAGGCAGGGGCGTTCGATCACCAGGTCGTCCATGTCCCGATCAAGCAGATCCTGGGCCCCGATCTCGGGTATGAAGGTCGCGTCCGGGTTCTTTTTCGGGTCATCGGTGTACAGGCCATTTTCATCCTTGATGAAGAGAATGGTCCGGGATCCGATCAGATCGGCGAGGATCACCAGGCCGACATCGGTACGGTGGATCGGTATGCGGCCGACTTTCGGCTTGAAGGCGAAATAATCGTACGGAGGCATGCCCTGCATGACTGGAATGATGTTTTCGGCAAAGTAGGTCGGCAGTTTGACGATATCCGAATGAGATATCTTGATTCCTCCCCACGGCGACAGCAGGGTGGCGATCATCAGGGCATTCTGTTCGGAGATCGTGCTGCCGAATTTGGCGATCACGCCGGTCGGCATCCCCATTTCCAGGCCAATGGTATAGATATGACGGCTTCTGGTACCCCCGCCGGTGGTGATCAACATCTTGTGATCCTGGCGGTTCCTGACGATTTCCTTGAGGATCGCCGGCAGGGCCTTGACACCGCGATCGCAGACCGATTGGCCGCCGATCTTCATGATCGCGATATCCGGATACAGGCGCTCCTGTGGGGCAATTTCCAACTGGCCGATGAAATCCTTGCTCACCAGGCTCTCGCCCATCAAAACGCTTTTTACATGCAGCCGCTTGCCGTCCTTTTCCCGCACTAAAGCCATCTTCTCTCCCCTTGTTCCGTGGTTTTTTGATTGTTTCTGTTACTGATGTTTCGGGCCGCGCTTCAGGGCGACGAGATCGGATTGCGTGGCTTTGGCGATCTGGTCCAGTTCAACCTTGCGCAGGTGGTTGCCGTACACCTTCAGGTCAACCCCGGTGACCGCGATGATACGGTAGCGAGGGGTCTTCGCCCCATCTTTGGATTTCTGCCGTTCCCGGTAAAAAATTTGTCCAGCCATGGTCTTCCTCCCTGATGATATTGTTTAAAAAACCGCATCTTTAAAATATAGAGCACCGTGCCCGGGATGGCAAGGCCCATTCTGCTGTAATCTATGGTTATTGTAGGTAATATACGGTTTTTTCTGTGTGTGTATCTTCTTGGTATGCTAGATAAATCGGTGGGTTTTTTATTTCAAAAGGGCAGAGATGAAAGCGTGTGTAATCAAGCTGAGTCAACTCTCTTTTTTCAATACAACCCGTGTTGAATCTCAATAAGATTGGTGATGGAAATATCAGCAATATGCGGCACAAACACAATATGAATCCAGATGTTATCTGATGATATTTTACGTCTCTTTTGTCGTTTGTTTTTAAGAATTCGGTTTTCGTTTCTGTCGTGGACCAAGGGTGACAAATTATGACACGAAGCCTCGGTATGATGAGAATTTTGATCGGTATCGATGACACCGATAATCTCGACAGTCCCGGTTCGGGGACGGCGGCTGAGAATCTGGCGACGGCGCTGCAGCGCAACGGCCTGGCTCAATGTGACGGCATCACCCGTCATCAGCTTCTGGTTCACGACGACATTCCCTTTACCTCCCATAACAGCGCGATGTGCATCCCTGCCACATGTGAGGCCGGCAGAGTGGCAGACGTCATCTCCTTTGGTCGGTCATTTCTGGAAAAATCGTCGGCGGAAGGCTCCGATCCGGGTCTGTGTGTCGTCATTGATGACTTGGGCCTGGATAAAGATTCCCTGATATCCTTTGGCCAAAATGCCAAGCAGAAGATTCTCGACAAGCAGACGGCATATGCTTTGGCCGATACCCTCGGCGTGTCCCTCTCGGAACATGGCGGGACCGGGGGTGGGGTCATCGGCGCCCTGGCGGCAACCGGACTGAGGATGTGCGGCAATGACGGCCGTTACCGGGGATGGCACCAATTCGGCAATGCCGGCGAAGCGACGACGGTGGCGGAGCTGTGCCGCCATGACTGTGTTGATGCGGTGAGGGCAGATGACGGGCAGACCTTGGATGCCGATGAAATGGTTCTCTTCGCCGAGAACACGGTGAAAACGGTGTTGCTGGGAAATACGAGGGTCATTCCGGTGGTAAAGGCCACCGCCCGACAATCTGGCGCTTGTTGGACGACATTGACGAAGAAAGCGATGAAGCGGTTTTGAATGCCGCACAGCGCAGGGCAAGGCTGATTGTTGTAATTTTTGACCAGCTACTGCCGGAACCTTGGTAACGATGCATCCAGTCGACAGTTTCTATGGCTCCACTGGAGCTGAAATTTCGGAACTTACAATCAAGAAGGAGGTGTTATGAGAATTTTTTGCAACTATGTGGTCGCCGCCGCTCTTTTCTTCTTTTTATCTCCCTTATCCGCATCTGCGGCCGAACCCTTGCAACTGTACGCGGCAGGAAGCTTGAAGGCGGCCCTCAGCGAGGTCGCCCTTGCCTATGAAAATACGTATGCAGCGAAAGTCGCCACCAGATTCGGTCCCAGCGGTCTTCTGACTACGGCCATTGAAGGTGGAGAGAATCCCGATGTGTTTGCTTCGGCGAATATGGCACACCCGGCAAAACTGGCGGCAAGCGGATGGGGCGGCCCTGTCGTGCTGTTCGCCCGCAATCAGCTTTGCGCCCTGGCGCAGAAAGATGTCTCGGCAACCTCAGATAATCTTCTGTCTACTCTGCTGGACAACACTGTCCGCCTGGGAACTTCGACCCCGAAAGCCGATCCGAGCGGTGACTATGCCTGGGAACTCTTCAGCAAAGCGGAGGCGATACAGAAGGGAAGCTATGCCACGCTCTCCGGCAAGGCACTTCAACTCACCGGCGGACCGGACAGCGACAAGGCCCCTGAAAAGCGCAACCAATACGGTTGGGTCATGGATGAGAAAAAAGCCGACGTTTTCCTCACCTATTGTACCAATGCCGTATCGGCTCAAAAAGAAGTGCAATCGCTCAAGATCGTCAGTATCCCGGAGAATCTTGCCGTGGGGGCGGATTACGGGCTTGTCGTGAGGAACGGAGCCTCTCCGGAGGCATGGCGGCTGGCCATGTATATTCTGTCACCTGAGGGACAAACGATTCTGCAAAAATACGGTTTTGAAGTGTCAGTGGTGAAAAAGGGGAAGTAAAATCCGAAGCTCTCTCCCGTGCCGTTCAGATGTGTTCAGCAGGAGACAGTATAAAGGCAACGGCTGACAGCGCGGCCGTTGCCTTAAAAATCATATAAATTCAATAAAATATCTCAAGTCACAGCTTCGAGATCGGTATCTGCATTTCCTTCGATCTGGCAACAACCATTCCTGAAAGTCCAGTCCTGTGGTACATTGCCACTGCAATGCGGTGTTCATCGGCGAGCAGACACCATCCTGTTCAACAACGATGTGCAAATCCGGCTGAGCGGCCAAAATAAAAGGGAAAATGAAGGCGTTCGTTGCACGTCAACGTTAACCGTTCAATGCCTTTGTCAGTCATTCCCATCGGCAAGGAATGGATCCTCGCTGTTGCTCGCCACGATATCTCTTGCCGTCGCTGGCTATGGACAGCATATCCCTGAAGAGTGTAACCTTTTCCTGGAAGACACCTTTGTCGGACATTTTCAGTCGACAGTGCCAGGATCGCAGGGAAATGATGTCTCCTCAGTCAATCACAACCACTCTGGAGAAAGGTTTTTCGGCAGAGGAGGTCAGGATACTTCGGTGAAGCGACGTTCAGGTTGATCGATGAACCTGGCCGTCTCAAATGCAAACAGGTGTAATCGTTGTAATGGCACAAATGTAAGGAATGCACTGATCCGTGCAGCAATGAAAGACAGGCAACGGAATTACACCAACTGATCAAGGAGGATCGATTATGGGAGAACTGAGAGACAGAAACTATTGGAGTCCCTACTTCGCAGGAGCATGCGCCGGCCTTGTGCTGGTGTTGTCGGTCCTGATTTCCGGTAATTACTTCGGGGCATCCACGTCATTTGTACGATCTGTTGGATTGATTGAGCAGATTTTCAGTGCCGAACGCGTTGCTCAGATAGATTATTTCGTCAAGACCACGCCCAAAATCGATTGGCAGTGGATGTTCGTTGCCGGTGTTCTGCTTGGTTCTTTCGTGGCGGCGAAAACGTCGGGGACATACAAGACGCAGGCCGTTCCGGACATGTGGCGGGACAAATTCGGCTCGAATGTCGTCTTCAGAGGTACCATCGCCTTTCTCGGCGGTACGGTGGCAATGTTCGGCGCCCGTCTCGCCGATGGCTGACCTTCCGGCCACGGTCTGAGCGGTCTGGCTCAGCTGGCGGTCAGTGGTTTCGTCGCGCTGTTCTGTTTTTTTATCGGCGGGATGATCAGTGCCAATCTTTTGTATCTGGGAGGTAAAAAACGATGAGCCAGCTTGTGTATGGAATTGTCACCGGCATTCTCTTCGGATTTTTTTTGCAGCGGGGGCAAGTTTTGCGATATGACAAACAAATCGGTGCATTACGCCTTTTGGACATGACGATTGTGAAATTCATGCTCTCCGCTATTCTGGTTGGCACAGTTGGCATCTATCTTCTTCATGATCTGGGCCTCGCAAAGCTTTCGGTGAAGTCCACTATTCTGGGGGCCACAATTGGCGGGGGGCTGCTTTTCGGTATCGGTTGGGGCTTGTTGGGGTACTGTCCGGGGACCGCCATCGGTGCAATCGGAGAGGGGCGTTGGGACGGTGTTTGGGGCGTGCTCGGAATGCTGGCCGGCGGGGCTTTGTACGCCGAGGCCTATCCCTTGATGCAGCAGACTCTGCTGAGTTGGGGCAATCTCGGCAAGATCACGTTGCCGGGCGTGCTGCACGTCAATCACTGGGTGGTTATTCCCGTTTTTATTATTGCGAGCGTAGGTCTGTTCATATTTTGTGAAAAAAAGAATCTTTAGAACCGGTTGCGAGCGTCCGTCCCAGGTACCAACCTGTACATTGGGACAGCATCAGCACGCCGCCATACCGTTGTGAGATCGAGTATATAATCGGCGAGGCGGGCGGGTATTCTCCCGCCTTGCCCTCCCCACTCCGCCCCGCATACCGATTTGAATCGGTCGGTTCCGAGGCGCCGGAAATGTGGCGTCGTCTTTTTTTTATTTTTATCACATCGTATCTCTGCCGCGCCGATTTATCCGTCAATTTGACCGGAAATGACTTTTTCTGGTTGTGATCAGACCTTTCGCAGCCGTTCCGGTAGGGAATTCCTTTGGGCTCCTGTAAGGTATCTGCTTACAAAAATCTGAGTACTACAAAATATTTATCGTTTTTAGTTGTTGTTTGTCGGTTTAAGAAATTTCGTTGCCGATAACGGAAATGACTCTATAACCTTCGATCATCACGGGGTGTCACCGGCCAACAATCTCTCATGTTGACGCCGGATCGGGCGCTCTTCGACAGGCGGAGGTTGGGCGGTGATAGACATCATTCGGGTACAGAACGTGACGGGAGCCAGTCCCGTTCACGACTGTGACCACATTCCGATTTCGAACTGCGTCGACGTCAAAGGCGGGGGGTGCATTATCAACGCCGGCACCGGGCACGTCTGCGTCTTGAGTTTCGATGACGGCCTTGCCGGCAATGATGACGCGGGACTGAGGATCGCCGTGGCCGCCGCCGGCAGCGGCATCCTGATGCCTGAAATCGAGGATGGGGTTGTCAGCATGCGGGCTGCGCACGGCGGGCAGTTGCGGGTTGATAAGAAGGCGCTGGCGGCGATCCACAGTCAGGTGGGAATTCGGATCAATTTCCTCGCACTGGAACAGGCAGTGGTCAAGAACCAGCTGGTTGCCGAGATATGGCTGGAACTCGCGCAGGGGGCCGAGGGGACGATCAGCAGGATCGAGGATCTGTGTCGGCGCTACCGTCCCGTTATCGACGTTCGGCCCTGCTAGCGGTCGAGAGTTGGTATCCTGACGGCAACAGGCCGCGGATCTCCTCGCGGGTTGAAGGAAACGATTGCCGCCGTCCAGGGCTGCTGCATCGATTTTGGAAGAGTGAAGGTAATAGGCCGGTCGATGATCTTTTCGCCGGTGTGCATGTGATCTTTTCGTGAGGACCGGGGCCTCATGAGGCTCCGCTCCTTCTTCTGTATCCCCGCCCCTTGCAACGGGGGCGGGAATGAAATACGAGGGCAGCTGAATCATGAGTCATACCACAAGCAGGGAAGAAGAACTGGCCGCGGAGATCGCCCGGCTGAAGCAGGAGAGACCGTATCTTGACAACCTGTTCACCTCCTTCGGTCCGATGTTGCTGTTGCGGCAACGCTGGGGGCAGAACAAACGGGAGGGAGAAACGACCATTACCGTCGATCCGCTTCGGTATTCCAGCGGGATGACGGTGATGCAGCAATGCCCGGATCTGCTTTATGATGACCGCTGGCACGATGCGGGACTGGCCGTCGCCGGGGCGATCGGTTACGGTTTTTGTGAGCTTGCCGGGGACATGGATTACCTGACGAACAGAATCCGGGGAGGGCTGGATTGTTGCACCCTCTACCGCTCGGCGATTGAGCTCAAACCGGAGGAATTGGGGCGGAAGGCCAGGGAGACCGGCATTCAGGAGCTGTCGCTGGCCGTCTTCCTCCGCTGCCTCGGACGGTTGATGCTGAGTATCAAAGCGCAGGAAATAGCCACGGAGCTGGCCTCGCTCACATGGACAAAAGGCTATTGTCCTATCTGCGGCAGTTTCCCGCATCTGGCCATCATCCGGGACAAGGGGCAGCGCTGGCTGCAGTGTCCACAGTGCAGCCATGAGTGGTCCTTTCCCCGCATGACCTGTCCATACTGTGAACATGAGGAACCGGCGGGCACGAGCTATCTGTTCGTCGAGGGCAAAAAGGAGGAGATGGCCTTCACCTGCGAGCGATGTGAACGCTATCTGGTGACGACCGACCAGTCGGGGAATCTCCGCCGGACCAATGCCGATCTGATCGCCCTCAGTCTTGCCCACTTCGATATGCTGGTCCAGGACAAGGGGTTCCAGCCGATGGCCGAGTGCGAGTGGAATACCTTCGCCACCGCCGATTGAGCCGGGAGGCGCTGGGGTGCTACGAGTCGGTGAGAAGGGACGCTGTGCCGCCGGATAGCAAAAGATGATGCAGTGAAGAAAAGGGGCGATGCCGTCATCCGGTAGTGATGAACGCGGCAGTCGCCCCTTCCTGTCAGGCGGAGGCGGTGAAGATCACCGCCTCCGCCCTGTTTCAGCCACCGGCGATCTAGCCCAGGGCTTCGATCCTGACCGCGCAGGACTTGTATTCCGGGGTGCCGGTTATCGGATCGCGGAACCCTGAGGTCAGGATATTGGTCAGGGTGTCCTGGTGGTGAAAGGTCATGAAGACATTGCCGGCCTGGGAGCGGTCGCTGACCTTGGCCCGCACCTTGAGCTCGCCCCGGCGTGAAGACACTCGCATCCAGTCGCCGTCGTTGATCTGCAGCGCCGCGGCATCGGCGGGATTGATCTCGGCCAGTTCCTCCGGCACGACCTCGGCGATCCCGGCCGATCTCCTGGTCATCGAACCGTTGTTGTAATGCTCGCGGATCCTGCCGGTGATCAGGACATAGGGGTACTGCTCGTCCGGGACCTCGCCCGAACCCTGGTGATCGAGCGGCATAAAGGTCGCCAGACCTCCCGGACGGGAAAAGAGGTCGGTGTACAGGGTCGTGGTGCCGGGATGATCCTTGGTCGGGCAGGGCCACTGGATCCCCTTCTCCTCCAGGCGGTCGTAACTGATGCCGCCGTAGATCGGCACCAGACCGGCGATTTCGTCCATGATCTCGGAGGGATGGTTGTAGGCCATCGGGTAGCCCATCAGGGTCGAAATCCGGCAGATGACCTCCCACTCGGCCATGCCGGGCACCGGCGTCACCGCCCGCCGCACCCGCTGGATCCGGCGTTCGCCGTTGGTGAAGGTCCCGTCTTTTTCAGCGAAACTGGCGCCGGGCAGGATGACGTCGGCAAAGCGGGTGGTCTCGGTGTGGAACAGATCCTGGACGACGAGAAAATCAACGGCGGCCAGGGCCTCCTGCACGTGCTTGGCATCGGCGTCGGTGTGGGCCGGGTCCTCGCCGAGGATGAAGATCCCCTTGAAGTTGCCGCGCCGGCACTCGTCGAGCATCTCGACCGACTTGAGTCCGGGTTTGTCCTGGATCTTCACCCCCCAGGCCTTCTCGAACTTGCCGCGCAGGGCGGCGTCGGCGACCGACTGGTAGCCGGGCAAAGTCGCCGGCAGCGGGCCGAGATCGGATGCCCCCTGGACGTTGTTCTGGCCGCGCAGGGCCATGATGCCGGTGGCCGGTCGGCCGATCTGGCCGCAGACCAGGGCCAGATTGGCAATCGCCATCGCGTTCTCGGTGCCGGTCCGGTGCTCGGTGACGCCGAGGCCGTAGACGATCATCGCCTTGTCGGCCTGGGAATAGAGGCGGGCGGCCTCGATGATCCGGTCGCGGCCGACGCCGGTCAATCGTTCGACCCGGTCGAGATCGTACTCCTTGACCTTGGCCCTGAGTTCGTCGAAGCCTTCGGTTCGCGAGGCGATGAACGCCTTGTTTTCCCAGCCGTTTTCCAGGATGACGTTGATGATGCCGTTGAGCATGGCGATGTTGCTGCCCGGCTTGAGGTTGAGCCAGACATCGGCCCGTTTGGCCATCCAGGTCTTGCGGGGGTCGCCGACGATCAGCCTGGCGCCGTTGGCGATGGCCTCCTTGAGGTACAGGGAGATGATGGGGTGGCCCTCGTTCGGGTTGGAGCCGAAGAGGAACAGGGTGTCGATGTCGGGCATCTGCGCCAGGGAGTTCGTTGCTGCTCCTGCGCCCAGACTGGTGGCCAGACCGGCCACGGTGGGGGCGTGTCAGACCCGGGCACAGTTATCGACATTGTTGGAGCCGACCGCCGTTCGCACCCATTTCGACATCAGATAGTTTTCCTCGTTGGTGCAGCGGGAGGAGGAAAAGCCGCCGACCTTTTCCGGTCCGAATTCGTCGATCAGGGCCTTGAAGCGGGAGGCGACCAGGGTCAAAGCCTCATCCCAGCTGGCCTCGCGGAAACCGTCGCCCTCCTTGATCAGCGGGGTGCGGATGCGGTCCGGGTGATGGATGAAATCGTAGCCGTAGCGGCCCTTGATGCAGAGGTTGCCGTGGTTGACCGGGGCGTTGAGATCGGAGGTGACCCGGATCACCCGGTCGTTTCTGACGTTGAGGAAGAAGTTGCAGCCGGTGCCGCAGTAGGTGCAGGTGGTCTTGACCTTGGTGACATCGCCGGCGCGGCCGAGACCGCGACCCTTGGTGTCGGTGAGGGCGCCGGTGGGGCAGGCGGAGACGCACTGGCCGCAGAATTCGCAGTTGTCGAGGCTGCGCGGCTTGGCGAAGGCGGTATCCGGCATGACCTCGAAGCCGCGATTGACGAGCGAGATCGTCCCGGCCATCACGACCTCGTTGCAGATCCGGGTGCAGCGGCCGCAGACGATGCACTTGTTCGGCTCGTAGGTGATGAACGGGTTGTCCTGGCGGATCGGCAACTGCCACTGTTCGCCCGGGAACCGGTCGAGCCTGGCGCCGAAGCGATAGGCCAGGGTCTGGAGGCCGCAGTTGCCGGCGGCCTCGCAGCACATGCAGTCATTGGGGTGATTGGACAGCAGGAGTTCAAGGACGGTCTTGCGCAGGCGGGTCAGCCGCGGGCTTTCGGTCGTGACCTCCATCCCGGCCTCGGCCGGGGTGGTGCAGGAGGCCAGGGGCCGCGGCACTCCCTTGATCTCGACGATGCACAGCCGGCAGCCGCCGTAGGGCTTCAGCCGATTGTCATGGCACAGGGTCGGAATCGGTACCCCCGCCCCTCGACAGACCTCGAGGATGGTCTGGCCTCCGGTAAATTGGACTTCCTTGCCGTTAATCACGATTGTCGCAGGACTGGTCATCGATCTTCTCCCTGTTGCGGTTGTTCAAGTGAGTGGAATCGGTACTTTTCGGCCGACACGGATCTGTTGATCAGCAAAGCCTAGCCTTGAAAGCGAATATTTTCATCACATGATCTGGAAATGACCATCATTAACCGGGAATGACACGAAAAACGGGCTTGATCGGTCTGGTTGGTCCATCATGGACACCGGCCCAATAGCGGTTGTCTTCGTTTGGTCCGCTGGCAGCAGACCAATCTCAATCGGGGCAAGGCCAAAAAATGATTGCACCTGACCGCCCCATCCGTTATTCATAAATCGAATAACGGATGGGGCGGTCAGGTCCTCCAATTAACGAAGGTGGGATTAACGTGCCGATTTCAACAACATTACGGCATATGCTCGGGTGGGTGGGAGAAAATGACACCTCGATTCGCCTGCTGGAGAGCATCGACGCCTGCGGTTCGATCAACCGGGCGGCAAGGCATGTCGGTCTCAGTTACAAGGCGGCCTGGGAAAAAATCGAGACCTTGAACAATCTCTCCACTACACCGCTGGTCATCCGGCAGGTGGGCGGCAGTGGTGGCGGGGGAACGGTGCTGACCGAAGAGGGCCGGGGACTGTTGCGCAAGGTGGCGATCCTGCGGCGGGAATTCGCCGCCTTCGTCGGTTTTCTGGGCGAGCGGCCGGACGAGGCCCTGAACGCCCTGAAAATGTTGCGGAGGTTCGAAATGAAGGTCAGCGCGAGAAATGTCTGGGCCGGAACGGTGGCCGCGATCGAGCAGGGTGCGGTCAACAGCGTCATCACCGTGGCCTTGAAGGGAGGCGATACGGTGGTGGCGGTCATCACCGACAACAGCGTCCATCGTCTCGGTCTGGCACCGGGGATGGAGGTGCTGGCGATGGTCAAGGCTCCCTCGGTCCTGCTCGGCCGTGATGTCCGGCGGGAACAGCTCTCGGCCCGCAACGTTCTGCCGGGCAAGGTGGCACGGATTGTCCCGGGAGTCGTCAATGATGAGGTGATCATCGATCTGCCCGGCGGTAACACGGTGACCGCGATCAATACCTGCGAGAGCGTCCGCCGGCTCGGATTGCAGCCGGGAGTGGAGGTCGCGGCGATCTTCAAGGCCTCGAGCGTCCTGCTGGCGGTCGTCTGACGGAGTCGGGAAAACGTGCGGCTCGCAATCACTACGTGAAAGGGATAGGACAATGAAGAGAAGAACCATGCTGTTTGCTGTAATCGTGGCCGTCTGTTTTCTGGCAACCGGTCTCGCCCGTGCCGGTGAGATCAATCTGTCGGCTGCGGCCAGCACCAAGGATGCGATGATGGAGATCATCAGGGGGTTCGGAAGGGTGCAGCCGGACGCCAGGATCCGGACCAATTTCGGGGCCTCCGGAGCCCTGGCCAAACAGACGGTGCAGGGGGCGCCGACGGATATCTTTCTCTCCGCCAACGCCAAATGGTTGGACCATGTGGTCAAGGAAGGCAAGGCGGAGGGCAAGAGCAGGGGCGTGTTGGCTTCGAACAGGCTGGTCTTTGTCGGCAGAAAAGGTGTTGCGGTCACATCACTGACCGACCTCAATGGCCTGCAGCGGATCGCCCTCGGCACCCCGGCCAGTGTTCCGGCCGGCCAGTATGCCGAACAGGCGATGCGCACGGCCGGAGTCTACGAAGATCTGCACAGGGCACATAAACTGGTGATGGCCCAGGATGTCCGCCAGGCGCTGCTCTATGCCGATCGTGGCGAGGTCGATGGGGCATTCGTCTACCGGACCGATGCCCTGCTGGCCAAAGAGGCGACGATCCTGTTCGAGGTCCCGGATGATCTCTACGATCGTGTGGCCTATCCGATGGTCATGACCACCGCCGGTGCAGCCAAGGCCGAGGTCAGGGCGTTCTACAGCTATCTTGCCGGTCCGGAAGCCCTTGAAATATTGAAAAAATTCGGGTTTGTGACAGTTCAATAGGTCCTCCGCGCCGTAACCGGCCGTACGGCGTCGCCTCCAACCGTCAGGGATGACGCCGTCACCGGCAGTGCAGCCTTATCACCGGCGTTTTTTCCCAGCTCAAGCCGGGTTATTTATCTTGCGATACATGGATACATTTCTGACCCTTACGGCCCAGGATACCGCTGCCGTCTGGCTGTCCATCAAGGTGGCCTGCGGCGCCACCCTGATCGCCACCCCTCTGGGTTTCGCCACCGCCCATTTTCTGGTCTTTTCCAAGATGCCGGCAAAGTCGCTGATCGAGGGACTGATCAACCTGCCGCTCGTGCTGCCGCCGGTCGTCGTCGGTTATCTGCTGCTCCTGGTCTGCGGCCAGGCTGGATTACTCGGGCCGCTGCTGCGGTCGGTCGATATCCGCATCATCTTCACCCTGAGCGGGGCGATCCTCGCCTCGGCGGTGGTCGGCTTTCCCCTGATGGTCCGGGCGATCCGCATCGGCATGGAGGCGATCGACGACAATTGCCTGATGGCGGCGCGGACCCTGGGGGCCGGTCGGTGGGATGCCCTGGTCACCATCACCCTGCCCCTGTCGGGGCGGGCGGTCCTGGCCGGCATGACCCTGATGTTCGCCCGCAGCCTCGGCGAATTCGGGGCGACGATCATCCTCGCCGGCAACATCCCCGGCGTGACCCAGACCATTCCTCTGGCGATCTACGAGTACACCAACACCCCCGGCGGCGATCGGGCCGCCCTCAACCTCTGCCTGGTGTCGATCGCCCTGTCGTTTGCCATCCTGCTGCTGAGCGAGGCGCTCGGCCGCAGTCTGAAGAGGAGGTGAGGGGATGGAACTCGAGGTCGATATCGAAAAACGGCTCGGGGCGTTTTGCTGCGCCGCCGCCTTCACCGTGCATTCGCTGCGCTGCGGGGTGTTCGGGCCTTCCGGCAGCGGCAAATCGACCTTGATGAACCTGCTGGCCGGGCTGGTCGTTCCGGATCGGGGCAGGATCCGCCTCGCCGGGCACACGCTGTATGATGCCGAGGCAGGGATCAACCTCCCGCCGGAACAGCGGCGGATCGGGGTGGTGTTTCAGCATGCCCGCCTGTTCCCCCACATGAACGTGCGGCGGAACCTGCTGTACGGCTGGCGACGGACCGATCCCGGCGATCGCCGGATCGAACCGGAGGCCTTGATAAAGGTCCTCAATCTCGGTCACCTCCTTCATCGCGGCGTCACCCGGCTGTCCGGCGGCGAGCGGCAGCGGGTGGCCCTCGGCCGCACCGTGCTGGCCTGTCCCCGGCTGATCCTGATGGACGAGCCGCTGACCGGCCTCGACGAGGAACTGAAATACCAGATCATCCCCTATCTGCAGAGAGTCCTCGATCAATTCGCCATCCCGCTGCTCTTCATCAGCCATTCGCTGCGCGAGATGCGGTTGATGACCGACGAGGTCCTGGTCTTTCATGATGGCGCCCTGCAGGCGCAGGTGTCGACCGAGAGCCTGGCCCGCAGCGACATGGCCACGGCCGGCGGTGGCTATGTCAACATGCTGCATCTCGGCCCCCCGCGCCAGGTCGGCGATCTGTGGTGTTATCCCTGGGGAGAGACCGAACTGGTCCTGACCGAAGGCGGCGGCGCCGGCGACAAATTTTTCGAGCTCGAGGCCAGGGACATCATTCTGCTCAAGGGCCGGCTTGCCGCCATCAGTGCCCGCAATCTTCTGACCTGCCGGGTGGTCGGCCTCTTCGGGGTCAACAACCGGGTCGGGGTCGAACTCGATTGCCGCGGCAACCGCCTGGTGGCCCAGATTGTTCAGGAATCGGTGTGCGAGATGGGACTCGCGGCGGGGGGCGAGGTCGTCGCCGCGATCAAGGCCTCGTCCTTTCGCCGGATTGTCTGAAATGCCGGCGCCGTCACTTGCGGCCGGGCCTTCCCGGGACGGAGAGGTGACCGGCGCTTAGGGGCCGTTACGAAATAACCGTTACATTTTTCACCATTTCGTTACGGCCCCTTATGCCGGAAAGGTATTTCTGCGTAACAGTTATTGTTTGACGACGGCTTTCCGGAAACCGTCTTCCGGCTCTTGCCGATCTTCGGAGAATTGTGTATGAAAATACATCAACCATCCGAAGAGTCCGGTTTAATGTTGTGTCTGAAACTATCCTTCTGTATATCATTCTACCCTTCGTCGTCTTCCCAGGAATAGACGAATTCGCCTCTTGGGCGACCGTTCGCTGCAACCCGACGTTCGCCGGGCAGGATTTCCTGCACCGGTCGATGTGCTGCTGTCAAAACTCAACCACCCCCCCGGTCGCTCAACGCCACTGCCGGCGCCAACAGCCTTCTGGCTGCGAATAACAGCGTGAGGGGCTTTTTTTTCGCCATTCAGGACCTTGAACATGACCAAGAAAAACTATCGCGAAATACCCTATAACTTCACCTCAGCCGACGACAAACTGATCATCAATCTTCTCTTTGGGGCGGAGGTGTGGGAGGATCTGGAAGAACTGCGCAGCCAGAGGATCACCGGGCGCTCGTCGCGGCTGGTAATGCGTTTCATGGGCGACCTGTTCATCCTGCGGCGCAACCCGTTCCTGTTTCAGGAGCTGATCGATTCGCCTGACCGGCGGCAACGGTTTTTCGACACCGCCGAAGAGGATCTGGCGATCATCGAGGAGGCGGCGCGTATCGGGCGGGTCGGTTCGGAGCGCAGTTCCAAGGTGTTCAGGTTGGTGGCGACCTGTCGCCGGCGCTTCGCCGAGATCAAGCAGGAAATTCACGACGCCCCGGCGCTGCGCGTGCAGATGCAGAAAAAGCTGGGAGCGATCATCGGCGTTGAAAACGTCCGCTTCGATCCCTTCACCCTCATCAGCCACGCCACCGACGCCACCGACTGGCGCCTCTTTCTGCCGCTGGCGGTGCTGCGGCCCTCGGTCGAGGAGCAGGTGCCGCCGCTGATGCAGGCGGTGGCCGAACTGGGATTGAAAATCATCCCCCGCGGCGGCGGCACCGGCCTGACCGGCGGCAGCGTCCCGGTGACCAGCGACTGCGTCATCATCAACACCGAGAAGCTGACGAAAATTCATGACATCGTTTACTGGGATATGCCTCATCTCGGTCCGGATGTACGGATTCCGACGCTGAAGGTCGAGGCCGGAGTCGTCACCTCCGACGCCATGGCCCACGCCGCAGGGGACAACCTGGTCTTCGCCACCGACCCGACCAGCGCCTGGGCTTCGACCATTGGCGGCAACATCGCCGAAAATGCCGGCGGTAAGACTGCGGTGCTGTGGGGCACGGCGATCGACAACATCCTGGCCTACACCATCGCCATGCCCGGCAACGGGCTGGTCACCGTGCGCCGGGTCAACCATCCGATGCGCAAGATTCTGCCCGACGATGCGGTCCATTTCCAGGTCCTCGATCACAACGGGCGGCTGCTCCGCGACGTCCATCTGACCGGGACCGATATCCGCAAGAAGGGGCTGTGGAAGGATATCACCAACAAGGCCCTGAAAGGGCTGCCGGGCTTCCAGAAAGAGGGCACTGACGGGATCATCACCTCCGGCGAGTTCGTGCTCCACCAGGCCTACGAGAAGAAGATGACCTACTGCCTGGAATTTTTCGGCGACGACATGGATGAGGCCAGCCGGGTCATCGTCGAGATCTCCGAGGAGTTCGTCAACCACGGCGAAGAGGCGCTGATGGCCCTCGAGCACTTTGACGAGGAGTATATCCGCGCCATCAAGTACAAATTCAAGGCGGCCCGGAGCGAACATCCGAAGGCGGTGCTGCTGATCGACATGGTCGGCCACACCACCGCCCAGGTGCTGCGCGGCAAGGAGCGGTTGAAACAACTCCTGCTGCCGTACAGCAACACCGAGCTGTTCATCGCCCAGGATGCCGACGAGGCCGCCCGTTTCTGGCGCGACCGCAAGCGGCTCGGGGCCATCGCCGCCCGCACCAATGCCTTCAAACTCAACGAGGATATCGTCCTCCCCCTGCCGGCACTGGCCGAATTCGCCCGGTTCGTCGACGCCTACAACATCGACGAGGATATCCATAACAAGACCCAGTTCATCGAGCGGATCGTCGAGTACCTGCAGACCGCCGAACCCATCGAGGACCCGGACTGGCTCGAGGCGAAGATCCCCAAGGCCAACGACCTGTGCCGGGAGACCCTGGAGAAGCTGCAGCTCCGCAGTCGGGAGTCGATGCGGGACGCGATCGATATCAGAAAACTGCTGGCCGATCTGCTGGAGCTGCTGAGCGGCTACAGCAAGGTCAGCGGTGGTATCGAGAGCATCTACAGCGAGGTGCGGTCGAGGCGGATCATCATCGCCACCCACATGCACGCCGGCGACGGCAATATCCATGTCAACATCCCGGTCTTCTCCAACGACCGGGCGATGATGAAGCGGGCCGAGAAGACCGCCGAAGATGTCATGGCCAAAGCGGTCGAACTGGGCGGAGTGGTGAGCGGCGAGCACGGGATCGGCATCACCAAGATGAAATTTCTGGAACATTCCCGGCTGGAGGAGCTGCGCCGCTACCGGCAGGACGTCGATCCCCAGGGGATCATGAATCCAGGGATGCTCAACGATCCGGAAATCATCGACAAGGTTTACACCCCGTCGTTCAACCTGCTCGAACTGGAGGCGAAGATCCTCCAGTATGGGTCGTTGGCCAAGCTGTCGTCGATGATCTCCAAGTGCATCCGCTGCGGCAAGTGCATGCCGGTGTGCTGCGTCTACCACCCGGGAAGCAATATCTTTTTCCATCCCCGCAACAAGAACATGGTCATCGGTTCGCTCATCGAGGCCCTGCTCTACGACATGCAGCGCACCCACCTGCCGCGCTTCAATCAGCTGAAAAACCTCGAGGAGATCGCCGACCACTGCACCCTGTGCCGCAAGTGCCTGGCCCCCTGCCCGGTCGATATCGACACTGCCGAGGTGTCGCTGCTCGAGCGGGAGATCCTCAGCGATCTCGGCTACAAGCACACCGCTCCGGCGACCCTGATGTCGCTGTATTACCTGAAGAACAGGAACCGCAGCTTCAACAAGGTCTTCCGCAAGGGGGTGCTGCAATGGGGCGGCGACCTGCAGCGCTGGGCGGCCCAGGCCTACAGGAAGGCGCCGCCGGCGATCACCGACCAGCGCTGGCGCTTTCTCAACATGTTCAAGTCGCCGATGATGCCGGCTTCGGCCACCAGCCTCGGCGCCCGGCTGCCGCACTATTCGGAGCGGGAAGCGCTGATGATCAACCCGGAGGGACCGGTCGGGAAGACCGTGTTTTATTTTCCCGGCTGCGGTTCGGAACGATTGTACGCCGACATCGCCACCGCCGCCATCTATCTGCTGGCCAAGAACAATATCCGGGTCATCATCCCGCCGCTGTCGCAATGCTGCGGTTTTCCGGCCAAGGCCAATGCCAGGAAGAAGATGGCATCGATCATCAGCCTGCGCGACACCATCATCCTGACCCAGATCCGGGACATGCTCGGCCATCTTGTGTTCGACGCCTTTCTCGTCAGCTGCGGCACCTGCCGCGAGTCCCTGCACGAAATGGGGGTCAGCGAGATATTCGACTGCCCGATGACCGACATCTCGCAATTCGTCATGGAAAACTCCAATGGTCAGTTCGGCTCCCGCCGCCAGGCAACGGTGCTGTACCACACTCCCTGCCATGACTCCTTCGATGGGGACGGACCGAGGCTTCTGGGGCAGTTGTACAAGGATGTGCGGAGTGTTCCCAACTGCTGCTCCGAAGCGGGGACCCTGGCCGTCTCGAGACCGGATATCTCCCATGCGATGCTCGAGCGCAAACGCGAGTCCCTGGCCAGGGCCGGGGCCGGCAGCGAGGCGACGATCATCGCCACCAATTGCCCGTCCTGCCTTTCCGGCCTCGGGCGCAACCGGGAGATGGGGATCACCCCGCAGCACATGACGGTGGTCCTGGCCGAGGCCATCGGCGGACCTGACTGGATGAGTGAATTCGCGCGACTGGTGGAGGGGGCGGAAAAGG
Organism: Desulfoprunum benzoelyticum; assembly: GCF_014201505.1. Lineage (GTDB taxonomy): Bacteria > Desulfobacterota > Desulfobulbia > Desulfobulbales > Desulfocapsaceae > Desulfoprunum > Desulfoprunum benzoelyticum. Next base: position 31,415 of record NZ_JACHEO010000023.1, read on the forward strand.
TGACGTTTTAGGGGGATCAACCCGTCTTTGGTAGCAGCCTTTTCCCCGGGTAACGGGAACCTGGCGGCGGGAAGGCTCTTTTGCCGCCTTCCCGCCCTCGATGCCGACGACGGCGCTGGGGCGACCGGTCGTGGCCGCCGCCGGTCGTCATGAGGGCAAGGGCCTACTGCCGATACCTGTCTCGGTCCCTGTATCGGTCGCCGCGGTAATAATCGCGGCTCCGGTGGTACCTGTCGCCCATGTAGTAACCGCCGTCCCGGTGGCGGCCGCCATCCCGGTACTGGATGCCGTCGCGGTAGTAGCCGCCGTGATATCCGACCCAATGATGACAGCCTGCAAGGGAGACCAGCGACAGCACGAGAACAAGTCCCATTATGATTTTTTTCATTGTTTCCTCCTTTCAAGGTGCCCTTTGCTGCTACAGGGTCGCCTGAGCTCGACAACGACGGATCGTCGTAGCTCCTGCAGCAACGTTCCTGGCCGCCTGGTAACGGTGTTTGTCGGCATACGGGTGTGAAAAGGATCCTGCCGACGCTGTCAATAGCAGGGAATCTGTATCCTCTGGGTGAGAGGGTAGGGGTATGAAACCCAGACCCGACGGCCGTCATACTGGCTGATCTGCCACTCGCCGCTGACAACCCGGTCTTCGACGCAGATCTGGGGCTGGCGGACGACGACAGCCGGTGGATATGCCGCGGTCGGATATCCGTATCCAACTGTCGGCGGTGGTGTTGCCGCATGAATCAGTGCCGAACCAAGGAGAAGTCCTCCCATGACGCCGAAGGCGATGCCGACACCATTGTGGTGATGTCTCCCTCCATAGTAGCTGTGACTGTACCCACGGTCGTAATAATGGTGGCCGCCCCGGGCAAACGCCGTCGTCGTGCCTGCAACGCACAAAACCATCGCCAGTAGTGCAATTTTCTTTTTCATTTTCATCGCTCCGTTCCAGATTGTACAAAAAATTCCACGGTACATTCCCTAATTCGATCTGCATCCCCTGTCGCGGCCCCATGCCTCCGATCCATCCTGATAGTTGTGTCGGCGCTGTTTCGATCGGGTATCGCGTCGAAATGTTGAATTGAAAAAGGGTTGGGATCGGAGGTGGCGCCGCTTGTCATGTCCCGGTGAATTGTCGCGACCGCCTTGAGGGATACCGTGCCCTGATTCAACTTTTACGTCCGATTGCTGGAGATTGAAAGCGGACATCAGGGGGCATAGGGTCCGGAATGACCTCATGTCGGGTGTATGTCGGGCGCATGTCGGGTGCATGTCGGGTCGGTTTGTCACCGAAGAGGAGTGCGGCGGCGTCTCCGGGTTGATATCGTCGCGTTTGCCCGAAAGCGGATGCAGGACGGACGGGTTCCGGCCGGGGATAACCAGAGGCCGACGCAATCTGAAAAAGATTGTGCCGTCGACTTCGGCGGGGTCCTCCGGTGATGTCACGAAGAGGATGGTTCGTCCCGGTCGGAGTGAAGGTTTTTGATCTGTTCAGCGTAACAATCGGGGCAGCAACCGTGGGAAATGCGCACCCCTTTGGTTCTGTTGAAATATTCTTCCAGACTGTACCAGCGGCCTTCTCCTTGTTTACCTTGCTGATCGTCACGAATTTTCTTGCAGTAACAGCACATCGGCAGAAATTCCTCATACAACGCGATTTTTCGCTGCATAGCCTGTTTCACGAGACAGGTCGACATCCGGTACAGCAGTTCATCGGTATCACATGGCTTCTGCAGAAAATCGTCCGCCCCCAGGCGCAGGGCATCGATTGCCGACTCCATGACCCCGTTGCCTGTGAGGATAATCACAATGGCCATCGGACGCCGCTGTTTGGCAGCCTCCAGCACCTGCAGGCCATTGAGCCGGGGCATCACCAGGTCGGTGATCACGATGTCATAGGCATTGGCATCGATCAGTGCAACCGCCTCCTCGCCATCGGCAGCTGTGGTCGCTGTGAGGCCGGCGATGGCCAGATCCCTGGCGAGACTGTTGCGGATGATCGGTTCATCATCGACCACCAGCAACGATTTGTCTTTCAAGGACGCAATCGCTTCCATGAGCCCGAAACTGCCCTGCCGGTTTTTGGGGGGTGAGTTGAATTGTGCCATGGTTCTCCCGCTTGCTGTACCGGGGTGTGAAGACGTCGCGTCAAGGACGGTGAAACTGGCGAAGCCGATTCAGGATTCCCTGCCTGAAGGATTTTACACGACGTCAGATGAGTTCGATCGAAATGTATCAATGACCTTTTGCGTGAAAAATGACAATGGGTGAATATGGGGGATGAAATGGATATCAAATATATCATATCCGGGATTTGGGGTTGTGGAGGGGATCGCGGTTGGCGACGATAGTGAGATGCGTCGGAGGCGTTGGCCTGTGACAAGGCCCTGGCTTGAAGGCCGGGCAACGCTGACCCCGAGAATCACTCGCCCTGGTTGTTCGTGGTGGTTGGCGCCGGTGGGCAGTGATTCGAGTGCGATGTGGTGGGTGGCGATGTCAACATGGAGAGGGATGCGTTGCCTCCGTGTGCGGAAGAAGCGGTGTGGAGTGGTATGCGACAAATCAATTGGCATTTGGCTGCTGAACGCATAGAATCTGGAGAGGCGTCGATGGAGAACCCGGTTTCCAGCCGTATGGTTCCGGGAACGTCGCCGGATGCGTCACCACAATCCCGTGTGCCGGTCGTAGCGATGACGATCGACCGCGGCGACAATTCCGGCTTACCGATTTGGGGCACAGCGTCGCCAGCGACGGTTGCCGGCCATCGGCAATGTGGCTGCTTCAGGTCCCCAGGGCGCAACAACAGGACAATCGGGAAAAAGATGCGTATTGCCAACGAGGGCGATCTGGCGGCGATCGTCTCCATATACAATTCGACCGTTCCGACCAGGTTGTCGACCGCCGACACAGCCCCGGTGACGATCGAATCAAGGCGGGACTGGTTCGAGCAGCATCTTCCCGACAGACGGCCGCTGATGGTCCACGAGCAGGACGACAGGGTCGTCGCCTGGGTCAGTTTTCAGTCGTTTTACGGCCGACCTGCCTATGAGAACACCGCCGAAATCAGCATCTACATCGCTCCCGCCTGCAGGGGGCAGGGCCTGGGTCGGACCCTGCTGGCCGAGGCCCTGGGCCTGGCTCGACAACTGGGCATCAAGACGGTGATGGGGTTTATCTTTTCCCACAATGAACCCAGCCTCCGCCTCTTCAAATCGTTCGGTTTCGCCGAGTGGGGCAGACTGCCCGATGTGGCGGAGATGGACGGCCGGGAATTCAGCCTGTCCATCCTGGGAAAACGGGTGAGCCCGTAGGGTATCGGTTCGGAAATACCCGGACCGGCAAGGCCGCATCTCCCCGCAATCGGTCGATCCGCAACCAGTCCCGGCCGGGACCGCACGTAGTACGCGGTGCCTTTGGCCTGGCGCCGGAACCACACAACATCAAGGATTGAGGATATGCGTTATCTTGTTGCTCTGTTTTTCATGCTGGTCGCTCTGGCTGTCACCGGACCGGCTGCCGTTGCTGCCGCGGCCGGACTGCAACCCTGGTCCGAAAATCCCTGGTACTGGAGCTATCGCGGTGAACCGGTGCTGCTGCTGGGAGGCAGCGATGACGATAGCCTCTTCCAGTGGCCGGAGAAGGATCTTCTCGCCCAACTGGAGCGCCTGGACGCCGCCGGCGGCAATGTCATCCGCAACACGATGAGCGACCGCAAGGACAAGGGCTTCGAGGTTTATCCCTTCAAACGCCGCGCCGACGGCCGCTACGACCTCAATGAATGGGACGAGGAGTACTGGGCGCGGTTCGAGCGCCTGCTCCGGGAGACTTCCAGGCGGCGGATCTTCGTCCAGATCGAGATCTGGGACCGGTTCGATTTCACCGATCAGGGCGGCAAAAACCGCTGGCAGATCCACCCCTATAATCCGAAGAACAACGTCAATTACGGCTATGAGGAGTCGGGATTCGCCCCGCGCTATCCCGACCATCCCGCCGCCAACCGGCAGCCGTTTTTTTTCACCACGCCGAATCAGCGTCATAACCGGACGATCCTGGGTTTCCAGCAGCGTTTCGTCGACCGGATGCTCGACCATAGCCTGCGCTACGATCATGTGCTGTACTGCATCGACAACGAGACCAGCGGCGAAGAGGAGTGGGGGCGATACTGGGCCCAGTTCGTCAAGGCCAGGGCGGTGAAGGCGGGCCGGACGATCTATGTGACCGAGATGTGGGATGACTGGAATCTGAGCGCCGCCCGGCACAAGCGGACGTTCGACCACCCGGAGTTGTACGGCTTTGTCGATGTCTCGCAGAACAACCACAACCGCGGTCAGAAGCATTGGGATGGGTTCCTTTACGTCCGCCGCTATCTGGCGGAGAGGCCGCGGCCGATGAACACCACCAAGATCTACGGAGCCGGCACCAGGGCCGGTTCCACCGAACAGGACGGCATCGAGCGCTTCTGGCGCCACCTCCTCGCCGGCGCCGCTTCGCTGCGCTTCCATCGTCCCGAAGCCGGGCTGGGATTGGGCGACAAGGCGGTCGCGGCCATTCGCGCCGCCCGTAAGCTCGAATCGAAGATCCGGCTGTGGTCGCTAACCCCGGCCACCGACCTGCTCGCCGACCGGGAACCGAACGAGGCCTATCTCGCTGCCGCCGCCGGCTTCGCCTATGCCCTGTATTTTCCCGCCGGCGGCGAAGTGCGGCTCGATCTGTCCGCAGGCCGTGGGCCTTGGACCGTCTACTGGATCGATATCGCCTCCGGGGAGTGGGGGCCGAGCCGGCCGCTCGACGGGGGGGCCGCCACCGTGCTGGCTCCCCCCACCGTGGGCAACTGGGCCGCCGCCATCGTCCGGGGCGCCGATTGAGGGCGGCCGTCAAGATCCTGGGCGGTTGTCGATCTGTGCCGCTCCATCGCGGCCGGAGCAGGGTCAGTGGCCGAAAAACTTTTTTCAACCATCGGTGACGAGTCCGCCATGACTGAACTTCCCTTCGCCTTTACCCTGTCGCTTCCCGAATGGGCGGTGGCGGGATTCGCCGCCTTGCCGGAATTTGTTGCAACAGCAGAGCAGCGGATGCGCCTGGTCCTCGCGTTGGCCAGGCGCAACGCCCTGGAGAACAGCGGCGGCCCCTTTGCCGCCGCGGTATTCGAACATGGCAACGGCCGGCTGGTCGCCGTCGGGGTCAATCGGGTCATGCCGGCCAATTGCTCCAGCGCCCACGCCGAGGTCATGGCCCTGTCACTGGCACAGCAGCGCCTCCAGGTCTACGACCTGGGAGGGCCAGGGCAGCCGACGTTCGAGCTGGTGGTCAATTGGCGGCCCTGCGCCATGTGTTTCGGGGCGGTGCTGTGGTCCGGGGTCCGGCGCCTGACCATCGCCGGTAGCGGGCCGCAGCTCGAGAACCTGACCGGCTTCGACGAGGGGCCGCTGCCGCGGCAATGGCGGGCGGAGCTGGCGAGGCGGGGCATAGTCGTAACGGAAGGGGTCCTGCGCCGGGAGGCGATAGACCTTTTCCGCTGGTTCGGCGCCAGTGGCCGGACCGTCTACAACGCCCGCCGGGGGTAACCGCGTCGTCGCACCCGGTTCGCGAATACAAATTCCGGACACTGTCGGACCGACCGACCGTTTTCGCAACGACTTCGCGGTGCCGACCCCGATCATGCGAAATCCTTCGATCGTCTCACTCCGGCCGAAATCCTTCAGACCAGACATCCGGCACCATCCGGAAGGAGCACGGGGCCCTGGAATACTGGGAATGCCCGGGAAACGACCTCGATATCAGGGCTATGCCGTCGTTCCGGAGGACAATCGACTGCGGTGTCGTCCATGACCGGCAACTTATGACTCAAGATCCCAGTTTGATGAAGATCTCGTCGATAGTATCCTGATTGATTCCCTGACCTTTCATAACCTTTCTGGCGTGTTCGGCAAATTCGAGCCTTTTCACCGCCGCTTTATTGTTCATCAACCCTTGATGAACGAAGCAGTTGATGATCGAGGCGGCGTCGGTATCCTCGAGCGCTGCGGTTCTGTTGATCTGCTCGAGCAATTCCGTCGGCATCTCCAAGGTCATCGTCGTGACTGGTTTGCCGGCATATTCAGCTTGTATATGACATACTAATTCCTTCATGGCGGATCCTCCTCTGGGTAGAAGACTTCCTCTCGTCCGGGGTGCATATCCGTCTGGAATGCAGGCCATTCCGGTCGTACTTAGGAATACAGATAGGTATGGCTGGCGAAATATCAAGACGACGGCGCGACAGGGCCGTCGGCAATGGGGGTAGTGATCGGTTCATCGTTTTCCTCGTTGATTTTGTGCATATCGGGTCTTATGGTCTGCAGGTCATCGGAAAACATGACGGCAGGGTAACGGCCTGGCCTGATCCGGGTCGCACTTCCGGCCGTGACGATGATTACCTATGCTGCACACTCTCTTTCGGTCTTGCTTTTCTAGCCGTTTTTGTCAGAATTGGTTTGTTTTTGTTTTCAGGGTTGACAGCCGGAAATAATCCCGTATTTTTCGATCTGAAAGAGGTTGTTCAAGCCTTTCAGGGGGTTATGTAGGTAATATCCCTACATGATTTTCAGCAATATCCTTACGCTCCACTCAGGATAATCCCTACCGTTTCCTGGGGTCCTTCCTTACGCCTGCTTCGGCAATATCCTTACATAAAAAAAGGCAATTGCCTGATTTTCTTCTCATCGTCATCTTTCTATAGTGAGCATTGATAGTTGGAGAGTTACGTCCGCTGTTTTGCGTCGACGGGTACTCCGGCTTTCTCGTTATGAATGTCGAGGTTGTCTCGCATCCATGATGAATGCACCTGATCCGGTTGCCTCGTGTCGGGAGGGGGAGGGGCCGGTGGGCGCGGCAGTATACGGGATCCGGTCCGGGCAGGATGTGCCGGGCTTCACATTACTTAGCTCACTTGTGCTGAACAAGAAAGGAGAGTCATGATCGACAACCGGAGCAACAATAAAACCCGGGAACCTAATCCTCAAAACCAGAAGGAGGCTTCAATGGGAGTATCAAGACGGGATTTTCTCAAGCTGTCAGGCGGCACCGTTCTGGTTGCATCGCTTGGCGTCAACCTCGACCCTGCAAAGGCCTATGCCAAGGATCTGAGGATCAAGAACGCCAAAGTGACAACGACGGTCTGCCCCTACTGTTCGGTAGGGTGCGGCATACTCGTGTACGCCGAGAACGGCAAGGTCATTCAGGTCGAGGGCGATCCTGAACATCCGATCAATGAAGGGACGCTCTGTTCCAAGGGCTCTTCGCTGGTGCAGATGGCGAACAACGACACCCGCCTCACCAAACCGATGTACCGTGAGCCCGGTGGAACGGCGTGGAAGGAAGTCGAGTGGGACTGGGCCCTGGACCGTATCGCCCGCCTGGTCAAAGACGCTCGGGACAAGAGCTTCAAGACGGTCTCCAAGGCCAAGGTCAAGGAGAAACAGCCCGACGGCACCGAGATCGAGGTCGAGAAGGAGTTCGTGGTCAACCGGACGGACGCCATCGCCCATATCGGCAGCGCCGCCCTTGACAACGAGGAATGCTATCTGCTGCAGAAACTGGTGAGGTCCTGGGGCCTGGTGTACATAGAACACCAGGCGCGTATCTGACACAGCGCAACTGTTGCGGCTCTGGCAGAGTCGTTCGGACGCGGTGCAATGACCAATCACTGGATCGACCTGAAAAACGCCGATGTCATCCTGGCGATGGGCGGGAATCCAGCCTCCAATCATCCTATCTCCATGAAGTGGATCATGCGGGCCCGCGAAAAGGGCGCGAAACTGATCTGTGTTGACCCCCGCTTTTCGCAGACCGCCGCAAAAGCGGATCTCTATGCCCCCCTCCGTTCAGGAACGGATATCGCCTTCCTCGGCGGCATGATCAATTACATCCTCGACAACGAGCTCTACTTCAAGGAATACGTCGTCAACTACACCAACGCCTCGTTCCTGGTGAATCCGGAATTCAAGGGCCCGGCGGAACTGGACGGCCTGTTCTCCGGCTACAACGAGCAGAAACGCAACTACGACAAGACGACCTGGTCGTTCCAGAAGGATGAGAACGGCATCGCCTTGAAGGATCCGACCCTCCAGGATCCGAACTGCGTCTTTCAGCTCCTGAAGAAACATTATGCCCGGTACACCCCGGAGAAAGTCTCCGGTATCACCGGCACCCCCCTCGATAAACTGCTCGAGGTCTACAAACTCTACGCCTCCACCGGCACACCGGACCGGGTCGGGACCGAGTGCTACGCCATGGGCTGGACTCAGCATACCGTCGGCACCCAGAACATCAGGGCGATGACCATCATCCAGCAGTTGCTCGGCAATATGGGCATGGCCGGCGGCGGCATCAACGCGCTGCGCGGTGAAGCCAATGTTCAGGGCTCCACCGACTACGGTCTGCTGTTCCACATCCTCCCCGGCTACAACCCCACGCCGAACGCGTCCCTGGTCGACCTGGCCACGTACAACGAGAAGAACACCCCGACGACGAAGGAACCGCAAAGCGTCAACTGGTGGTCCAACCGGCCCAAGTACGTCGTCAGCTATCTCAAGGCCGTCTATGGCGACGCCGCGACCAGGGAAAATGATTTCGGCTACTCCTGGTTGCCGAAACTGGATGTGGGTCAGAATGCTTCATGGCTGATGATCTTCGATAAAATGCTGAAGGGAGAGTTCGACGGCTTCTTCGCCTGGGGTCAGAACCCGGCATGTTCGGGCGCCAACTCCAACAAAACCCGCCAGGCCCTGACCAAGCTCAAATGGATGGTCAATGTCAACCTCTACGACAACGAGACCGGGTCCTTCTGGCGCGGCCCCGGCATGAACCCCAAGGACATTCAGACCGAAGTCTTCATGCTGCCGTGCGCCTCGTCGGTGGAAAAAGAGGGGAGTATCTCCAACTCCGGACGTTGGGCGCAGTGGCGTTACAAGGCCGTTGAGCCGGTCGGCCAGTCCCTGCCCGATGCCGAGATCATGAACGAGCTGTATTTCAAGGTCAAGGAGCTGTACAAGAAGGAAGGCGGCGCCTATCCCGACCCGATCGTCAATCTGAGCTGGGACTACGGGGAACGCGATGCGGCCGGCAAGATCAAGCACGTCGACATTCATGCCGTCGCCAAGGAGATCAACGGCTACTTCCTTCAGGATGTCTATGACACGAAGGTCGATCCGCCCAAGCTCATCGGCAAAAAAGGGGATCTGGTCACCAGTTTCCCGTCGCTGCAGGCAGACGGCTCCACCTCGAGCGGCAACTGGCTCTACTGCAACTCCTATATCCTGAAGGACGGCAAAGAGGTCAACATGATGGCGCGGCGGGGCAAGGACGACCCGACGGGCCTCGGTCTCTTTTCGGGTTGGACCTGGTCATGGCCGGTCAACCGGAGGGTCATCTACAACCGGGCCTCGGTCGATCTCAACGGTCAGCCGTGGGATCCGAAACGGCCGCTGCTCAAATTCAATGCGACGAAGCTGAGTCCCACCGGCACGCCCGGTGTCTGGGAGGGTGATGTCGTCGACGGCGGCGGCGGGCCGGCAGGATCGCCCACCGGCAAATTGCCGTTCATCATGAAGCCCGACGGGATCGCTTCGATCTTCGGTCCCGGTCTCGCGGAAGGTCCGTTCCCTGAGCATTACGAGGCCCTGGAGTGTCCGCTCGAAGAGAACTCGATGTCCAAACAGCGGGTCAATCCGACGATCAAGATTTTCGGCGACGAGATGGATGCCGCCTTCTCCTGCGATGCCCGGTACCCATTCGTCTGTTCCACCTACCGGGTCTCGGAGCACTGGCAGACCGGCTGTATGACGCGGCACTGCTCATGGCTGCTGGAGATGCAGCCGCAGAACTTCGTCGAAATGAGCGTTGAACTGGCCAAGGAACTGGGAATGACGAACGGCGAGACGGTTGTCGTCGCCTCCGGCCGCGGCGAGGTCAAGGCGGTCGTGCTGGTTTCCGAGCGGTTCAAACCCTTCAAGATCGAGAACTCGACGGTGCATCAGGTCGGTGTTCCCTGGCATTTCGGCTGGCAGTTCCCTGAGGACGGCAGCGGCTATGACAGCGCGAATCTGCTCACGCCAAACGTGGGCGACGCGAATACAATGATACCCGAGTCGAAGGCCTTCATGGTCAACGTCCGGAAGGCATAGGGGGTGAATCATGGCCAACGAAAACTCGAAAAACCGTAAAGCGATCCTCGTCACCCCGGAGCTGTGCATCGGTTGCAGGGCATGCCAGGTTGCCTGCAAGTCCTGGAACCAGCTGCCGGGAATCAAAACCAAGAACAACGGCAGTTACCAGAATCCACCGGACCTGGCCAGCGCCGCCTACAACATCATCCGCTACAATGAGGTCCCGTCGCAGGACAACCCTGTTCGCTGGCTCTTCGTCAGCCGGCGGTGCATGCACTGCGATGATGCAGGCTGCATGAAGATCTGTCCGTCCGGGGCATTGTACAAAACCGACGAAGGCGCCGTGGCCTTCGACCGCGACAAGTGCATCGGCTGCAAGCTCTGCGTCACCGCCTGTCCCTTCGACGTCCCCCGCTACGATGCCGATGGCAAGGTCACCAAATGCCATCTCTGCTTCGACCGTATCGGCGCCGGCATGAGTCCGGCCTGCGTCAAAACCTGTCCGACCGGGGCGTTGAAATACGGCGACCGGGAGGAGCTTATCAGCACCGCCAGGAAGGATGGTTTCGCCACCCTCTACGGCGAACAGGACCTGGGCGGCCTGGGTTCGGTCTACGCCTTCAAGGAGGAGCCGAAACTCTACGGCATGGTCGAAAACCCTGCGATCCCGAGCAGTGTCAATTTCTGGCATACGTATCTGAAACCGCTCTCCGTCATTGGTCTGGGCGGCGTGGTCGCCGCCGCGGCGATCCACTATCTGGCCATTGGCCCCCACAAGGATAACGAAGAGGAGGTGTGATTATGGCTGAGATGGTAAGAAAAGAAAGTGGTGGTGCAATTTTAAACCACTGGATGCTGGCTATAAGCTGCATCCTGCTGATCGTCACCGGATTCGCCTTCCTTTTCCATCTGGACGGCGTCGGCGCCGTCTTCGGCGGTTACGAGACCATGAAGACGGTGCACAACTGGGTCGGCGTCGTCTTTGGCGTGTCCCTGGTGTTCACCATGTTCCAGTATTTAGGGGACTCACTGAAATACGACGCCGATGACGCCCAATGGTTCAAGGTGGCGGGAGGGTATCTGTCCCACAAGGTCAAAGTGCCGCCGATGGGCAAGCATAATCCCGGGCAGAAACTTTATTATCTGGGTATTGTAATTTTCGGGATCGCCATTGCCCTTTCCGGTCTCGGCATCTGGCTGATGAAGGACAATGCGACGATTATGCTCCTGTCACACCTGGTACATAATGTTTCTTTCGTTTTCTTCTGCATCATGGTCCCTGTTCACATTTATCTCAGCACCCTGGCCAACCCTGGAACGCTGCAGATCATGACAACCGGCATGGTGCCGCTTGAGCTCGCCAAAAAGAGATATCCCAAGTGGATGAAAGCGATTGGGAAAATGTAATAGTATTGTCTGATCAATAGTCAAATTCAAGGAAAGAGGGGATAGATGCTATCCCCTCTTTTTGGTGAAAATAATGAGAAAAATAATTATTTGTATTTTTGTGCTCCTTATGGTCGGGATTGCACACGCGGAACAGCAGAGGGTCGAAGTCCCCATCGGCGACTCACCATCCCTGGGCCCGGCCGACGCGCCGGTGACGGTCATCGAATTCATTGATTTTCAGTGACCCCACTGTGTGGCGGCCGGTCCGACCGTCAAACAGTTGCTGCAGACCTACCCCGACAAGATCCGCCTGGTGGTGAAGAACTATCCCTATAAATACCGTGATTTTTCGAAGATCTCGGCCGAGGCCTCCCTCGCGGCACGCGAACAGGGCAAATATTGGGAGATGCACGACATCCTGATTGCCCGCTCCCCCAAACTGGACCGGGCCAGCCTGATTGCCTATGCCGGTGAACTGGGGCTTGACGTCGCCAAATTCACCGAGGCCATCGACAGCGGCCGACATGCCAAGGACGTCGAAGCCGATGTGCAACTGGCCGAATCGATTGACCTCTACAATACACCGACGTTTTACATCAACGGCCGGCAGGTTGTCGGAGAGCGCCCATTCGACTATTTCAAGAAGATCATCGACGAGGAATTGAACCAGGCAGGGAGGTGAGCGGATGAGAAGGCTGTTATGGATCGTAATCTCGGTTATCTGCCTGCCGGCTTGCGGTTTTGGGGGATCCCTCGAGCCGTTCAAGGAGGTACCGATTCCGAAATCGAACCCCCAGACTCCGGAGAAAGTGGAACTCGGCAGGAAACTGTTCTTCGATCGGCGCCTGTCCGGCGACGGGACCACCAACTGCGGGACCTGTCACGATCCGGAGCAGGGATACAGCGACGGACTCGAGCTTTCTCTCAACTATCCGACGACCCGGAACTGGCGCAACTCACCGACGCTGATCAATGTCGGTTTCCAGAAGTTTCTGTTCCATGACGGGCGGGCGGCGAGCCTTGAGGACCAGGCATTGTTTCCGATGATGTCGGCCTACGAGATGAACCAGAATCTCGATTTCATGGAGGAGGAGATCCGTTCGGTTCCAGAATATGTTTCCGAATTCACAAAAGTTTTCGGTGATGATGATATTACCCGGGAGCGCGTGGCGATGGCCATCGCCGCCTTCGAGCGGACCATTGTTTCCGGTGATGCCCCGCTCGACAGGTTTCTGCGCGGTGACAAGGATGCCCTGTCGCCGGATGCGTTGAAAGGCTATGAAGTGTTCACCGGCAAAGGCAAATGCACCGAGTGTCATTTTGGCGTCAATCTGGCCGATGACCGGTTTCACGCCCTCAATGTCCCGGAGAATCCGGAACACCTCAAGGACCCCCGGATCGCGGCGACCCGCCGGTTTGTCGCCAAGGTCTATCATTTCGAGGACTTTCGGACCCTGGCCGAGGATCCCGGACGCTTCCTCATCACCAAGGAACAGAAAGACTGGAAAGCCTTCAGAACTCCGACGCTGAGGGAGGTCGCCGCCACTGCTCCCTATATGCACAACGGTATCTATGCTACCCTCGATGAGACGATCGAATTCTTTGACATGGGTGGCGGAAAAGGCAATACCGTGCTGAAGCCCCTGCAACTCACGGCCGAGGAGAAACGACAGCTCAAGGTTTTCCTCGAACACGGGTTGACCGGAGCGCCGAAGGCCTTCACCTACCCAAAAATTCCTTAAGGAGTACCATGACCATTGATATTCAGGCCTTGATTGCAAAACGTCCGCACCTCAAGGACCCACTTGAAATGTATGCCAGATGGCAGCGCTTTCACCAGGAGGCGGGGGAATTGCTGCCGAAAGAGAGATCGGCGATGTCGGCCGAGGATTCCAGGACCTACCCGCGTGACTGTGCCGGCCCGATTTTTCGCCTGTTCGTCTCGATCTTTGATCTTCCGGGAGAGGAACTCGCGCCGCTGGGCCAGGCCTTGGAGAGCGGCGAAATCGATTTCATGCGGCTGCCGCTCGGCGAAGTGCCGGTCGTTTCCGCCCTTCCTGCCACTGAAGATGAGTTGTCAAAAATCCTGTTTCTGGTGAGCAGGCCGTATTTTCTGGCGCTGCGGCAGACCTTTCCGCTGGACGGAAGCCAGTGGGAGGATGGCCGTTGTCCCCTGTGCTCGGCGCGACCGGCGCTGGCGACCATAGTCGAAGGACCGCAGCGCCACCTGCACTGTTCATTCTGCGGGACTTCCGGCACCTACCAGTTCATCGGCTGTCCCAACTGCGGGTCGACGGATGTTTCGCAGCTCAACACCATCATGGCCGAGGATGAATCTGGATTTCGGTTGGCGACCTGCGATGCGTGCCATAGCTATGTCAAGATCGTGGAGAGTTCCATCCTCGACGAGATGACCCTGGATCTGGCCGACATGGCGAGCCTGCCGCTCGACCTCGTTGCCCAGGCAAAGGGATACGTGCGGATGGCGCCGAATCCTATCGCCTTGAAAACGATGGGATAACCGATCGTTCATAAACCATGTCCTGATCCGGTTGTTGTTTGTATGGTAATGCTGACCAGCGGATGGATGGCAAAGGGCTGTTCCAGTCGGACAGCCCTTTTGCTTTATCGGCTTGAGTCGAGCCGCGCTGCAAACTCTTCGGCAGTAAAGCGATAGACCTGGGTCCCGTAGTGTTCGACGGCAAAGGACGCGCAGGCGCTGCCGAGCCGGGCGCTCTCCTCGAGGCTCAGTCTTCTTGTCAGTCCGCTGATCAGGCCGCCCCGGTAGGCATCGCCGGCACCGGTTGGATCGACGACCTGTCTGGCCGGATAGGCGGGGATCTGTATCCTTTGCCCCTGGTGATGGACCGTTGAACCAGCCTCGCCAAGGGTGATGATCGTGCTTTCGGCGAGGTCGAGGAGCCGATCCTTCGTTATTTCGGTCTTGTCGAGGATGAGATCGAATTCGTAGTCGTTGACGATCAGGATCTTCGCCCCGGTTATGGCCGACAGGAGGGCATCGGCCTGCAGCACCGGCAGGGACTGGCCGGGATCGAAGATGTAGGGGATCCCGGCTTCCCGGCATCGCCGCGGATAAGCGACCATGTCATCGAGATTGCCGGGTGAGACGAGGACCAGCGTGTCCACCGGGTCGAGGCCGGCGAAATCCAGTTCCGATGAATACTTCATCGCCCCGGGATTGAAGCCGGTGATCTGGTTGTCGCCCTTGTCGGTGGTGATGTAGGCGCCGGCAGTCAATTCCGTGTAGATCACCTTGATGCCGTCGATGGAGATGCCGTTTGCGGCGAACCATTCGAAATATCGGTGGTTGTCGCTGCCGATTGTTGCCGAAATAAAGGGCGTCCCGCCCAGCAGTCGCAGGGCATAGGCGATATTGCCGGCGGTCCCGCCGAGATTTTCCTTGACCCCCTCGACCTGAAAGCAGACGTTGAGCACGTGGATCTTGTCCGGCAGTATATGGTCTGAAAAGTATTCAGGGAAATTCATGATTCTGTCATAGGCCAGAGAGCCGCTTACAATCACCTTCATCTGTCTTTTTCCTTGAACTTGAACGGTTACCGTTGGTCTGTGGATACTCTTAGGATGCTGCCGGCCGGAGCCGATGTCCGCCACCTGTCATCGATGGCGTTTACGGGGCTGTTTAACACAGGGCCTGCGGGGTGTCCAATGAATAGTGGATCTATGCCGGGGCTGGGCCAGCGGCACGCCGGCCCGGGCGTCAGCGGTAGATCTCGGGATAATCGGCCTTCCATTTGCGGTGAAACCATAGCCAGTGGTCGGGATATCTGGTGATGATCTGTTCCAGCCCCTCATTCTGCCGTCGTGTCAGTACCTCGATATCCTCCTTCGCTTCACCGTATCCGATGGGAATTTCCGGCAGGAAGACGAGACGGTGGCAACGGGGATCCCTGTCCCGGACGGTAAACATCGGCACCAGCGGCACCTGGTATTTCTGGGCCAGGCTGGGCGCGATATAGAGAGAGGTGGTGGGGTGGCCGAAGAATTCAGCCATGATCCCCTCCTTGCGGTTGGCATTCTGGTCGGTGAAAATCACCAGGTCTTCACCCTTCCTGAGGCGCTGGATCGCCTCGCGCAGGCCGTTTTCCTTGTAGAGGATGTTGACGCCAAGGGCGGTATTGCGCTGGTATCGGGCCTGTTCGAGCAGAGGGTTGTCGATGCGGCGGACGATGAAGTTCAATTTGTTGTAATGTCGGGCATAGTAACGATGTCCAATCTCCCAGTTGCCGAAGTGGGCGCCGAGGAGGATCACCGCGCTGCTTTTAGCCCGGGCGGCAAGCAGATGTTCTTCTCCTTCGACCCGAACCAGCCGGTCGAGGGTGGCAGCGGTCTTAAGGGGGTCAGCCAGGAATTGGACGAATTCGTGCCCGATCATCCCGAACTGTTTGAAGTTATCGCGAATTGTCCGGTCGATCCGGTCCTCTGTCATTGAGGTGCCGAAAGCGAAACGGAGGTTGGCCCGGGCGATTTGCCGGTGTTTTCCGGCGAGGTGATAGAGCAAGGTGCCCAGGCCCCTGCCGAGGCCGAGCCACATGGAGAGCGGCATGCTGTGACTGCAGGCGAAATAGCCTTGTACGGCGTGGAAGGCCAGTTTATCGCCTCGGGAGATAGCAGGTTGCAAGGTCATGATGCTCTGGTTGAGATAGATTTTAGTTGTATGAGCTTACAGCATTGCGCCGGCAAATGATGGCGTTTCGGTATCACTTCTGCCTCACTAGCATAGCGTCAAGAGCGAGATTTACCATTGAAAAAGTCTGATTGAGCAATCGATCCGGCATCGGCAGGCAAATATCGCACTCAAGCCCAAGGCCAATCTCCAGGCGTTGGTTATCTGCTATATTATACTGAATTGACACCTATAAATTTGAAATTTTTTCTGCTCCGACCCAGCCTATTGATTCAGCTTGACAGTGAACCTTGCAGATTGTAAAAAGGTTCAATTAAAGAAATTAATTAAATACTGTCTGTTTTGGGCCCTGGAGGTAGACATTTGTCGTATAAATCAGTTCTTAGATGGATATCCCGGCGGAGTTTTTTCTCTTTATAAGTGGCTTTTTTGGTTGTGTTTAAGTCGTGTTTGGACCTATATTCAGGCCAATGTGCAAACACAACTTTCCCCTCATGCAGACTTTCATTGCAGCAGCATCCCGCAGCATCAGATACCGTAGTGGTTGCAACCTGATATCGGCACGCCCACAGCACGAGGAGTAACAGAGAATGAACAGAATGTTGGCGGGGGTACTCCCCCAGGAAGGCGGTTTAGAGGCGAACGTATCGGGGAAATACGCAGCGGCGATCGGTCTGTGCGGCCTGTTGACCCTGGTCGGGGTGGGAGCGGGCATCCATTCCCTGTACGTCGGGCACGAGCATACCTTTGGGGTCAGCCGCGAGGTACCCTGGGGGATCCTG
>NZ_JACHEO010000024.1 GCF_014201505.1 Desulfoprunum benzoelyticum
TTGTTCTGAGAGAGTACCTTACCATGGTTGGTAGGACAGATAGAGTCCCATCACGGATAAATCTGTCGAGGCTGAGTTTCAGTGGTAATCAGAAATTTTTATGCCGAAATACAAACCGCAGCATTCCCGGCTGCTCTTCATCGACCGAGAGATCGCCAAGGGCCGCTATCCCAACTGCTCGCAATTGGCCGGCGACTACGAGGTCAGCGCCAAGACCATTCAGCGCGATCTCGACTACATGCGCTATCAGCTCGACGCCCCGATCGAGTATTCGGCCAAACACCGGGGGTATTACTACACCGAGCCGAACTACCAGTTGCCGGCGATCTCGGTCAAGGAGAGCGACCTGTTTGCGATCTACCTGGCCGAGAAGCTGCTGACGCAGTACGAGGGAACGCCGTTGTATGACAGTCTGCGCTCGGTGTTCCGCAAGATCGAGGAATCGCTGCCGGCAAAGACCACCGTCGATCTCGGCCAGGACCATGCCCGGTTTACCGTCTTCCCCCCTTCCAACACCCTGATCCGGCCCGGCATCTGGGAGAAGGTGGCAGAGGCGATCCGCCTCTCCCGCCGAATCCGGGTCGTCTACCGCACCCCCGGCACCGAGCCGGCGGCGCGTGACCTCGATCCCTACCATGGCGTCCGTTTCGAGGGGGACTGGTATGTCGTCGCCCATTGCCATCGACGGAACGATATCCGCACCTTCAGCCTGGCAAGGATGGAAAGCGTCGAGTTGCTGCCCACGGACTTTCGCATCCCTACAACCTTCGACTTCACCCGTCTTTCCGGCAGCCATTTCGGGGTCCACTGGAGCGACAACGAATATCAGGTCAAGATCCACTTCAACAGGGAGGTGGCGGGATACATCCGGGAGCGGCGCTGGCACCCGACCCAGCAGATCGACGAGCATCCCGACGGATCCGTGGTCCTGTCACTGACCGTCAATCACCTGCTGGAACTGAAGCGCTGGGTGCTGTCCTGGGGGGAGATGGCAGAGGTGATTGCGCCACGAAGTTTCGCAGATGAGGTCAAAACAACCATTGATGGGATGAGAGGGAAATACCGGAGCACGCCGGAAAGCGCTTGAAAATGGCTTCCCCCGCTCGCGTGGCATCCTTCCCCCTCAACAACTTGAAGAACTCCCTGCCTTGTCGTTTCCGTAGAACCGGGGTAGAACCGACGCAGAAAAGGGTTAAGCCGAATCGACTTAACCCTTTGATTTTACTGGAGCCAATATGCGGAATCGAACCGCAGACCTACTGATTACGAATCAGTTGCTCTACCAGCTGAGCTATATTGGCCTCTGATAGTGACGCCTTTATAGCAGGTAACGATTGAAAATTCAACCTTTATGAAATATAACCAATGATCGGCCGTACTCGACCATTGCGTTAAATTTTTCAACAAATCGATACGTTATCAAAACAATTCATTTCACTCTGGCATTTGTCGAACTCAAACCGCATCACCTTGCCTCAGCTCCTGTTCAGCTTTGTTCTCCTGCTGATCAGCAGCGGCGAAACGATCTCAGGCCCGGTTGACGCCAACGGCTGCACCGGCTGTCACGCCGTCATGCTGGACGGCAACCATGCCATGGCCTGCACCGCCTGTCATCAGGGCAACGCCAGCTCCAAAGAAAAAAGCGCGGCCCACAGCGGCCTGATCGCCCAGCCGGCCCACCCGGAGGCGATGGCCAGATCCTGTGGGCCATGCCATTCCCGGCAGGTCGACGGTCTCCGCACTGCATCCCATTTGACCCTGAAAAACCTCGTCAACCTGGTTCGTCGCGCCTTCGGCGCCACGGCTGATCTGCCGTCGATGGTCGAGATCCCGGAATCCGACTCCCCCAGGGATGCCCTCGCCCTTGCCGACGACCTCCTGCGCCGCCGTTGCCTGCGCTGTCATCTCTACTACCAGGGCGACGATTACCCCGCCGTCACCCACGGCACCGGCTGCGCCGCCTGTCATCTTGATTTTCAGAACGGCCGGCTGGCCTCACACGCATTTCTGTCCGCACCCGGCGACCGACAATGCCTTTCCTGCCATTACGGGAACAGGGTCGGGTTCGACTACTATGGACGATTCGAGCATGACCTGAACGTCGAATATCGCACCCCTTACACGACGAAAGAGGACCATTTCCGTCCCTTTGGCGTTGAGTATCATGAACTGGCGGCGGACATCCACCAGCAGCGCGGCCTCGTCTGCATCGACTGCCACAGCGGCAGGGAACTGATGGCGGCAGGCGATCCCGGCCCTTCCTGCGCCGGATGTCACGACGCCGCGCAGCTCGGGAAAAACCTGCCCGACCGGGTCCGCAAATCCGCTTCCGGGTATATCTTCCTTTCCGGAACCGGGATGAAGGAGCATCCTCTGCCGGTCATGAGCGATCCGGCCCATTCAACCAACGACGACAAGATTTCCTGCCAGGTCTGCCATGCCCAGTGGGGCTTCGCCGACTTCGGCAAGCATCTCCTGCGTTCAGAGTACGAGGAGTATGACCATTGGGATCGGTTGACTACCCAGGAAAGTTCCGAGGTAACAAATCTTCTTGAAAACAATACTGATTTTTCGAAGACTGAAATTTTTCCGACCATGAAAGACAAAATTCACTTCGGGAATCAGCCAGGAGTGTGGTATAAAGGTTACGGCATGCGGCGTTGGGAGACAATCTTCCTGGAAAAAGACCGGGAAAACAATGTCTCCGTAGTCAGGCCGCTGCTTGATTTCACTCTTTCCTGGCAGGATGGGAACGGCCAGGTACATTTCGATTCCCATCCGTCCGAGGCCGGCAGCAACGGCCTCCATCGCTACACCCCGCATACGACAGGAAAAGCCGGGTTGTTCTACCGGCAGCGTCTCGAAAACCTCCATTTCACTGCAGCAGCAGAGGAGATCAAGAAGGGGGACTGAATAGCAACGGTCCTGTAATCATCAATCATCACAAACGACTGCCGCCTATGATCAGTTGCACAACAACGACCACCAGCAGCCGCTCCATTCCCGGAGTACACGACGACACCATTCTGAATGGGGCCGCCACACTCCACCGTCTCAGGTTTTTAGCATTTTTCCTGTTCTTCCTGGTCGCCATCCCCACCGGGTCAGCTTTCGCTTCGTACGACAGGAATCCGGATGCCAAGCCGTCCAGCACCTTGGACCAGAAAGACATGAGTGTCCATTCGCCCTCCGATGGCTACTCAGAGACCGGCCTCGCTTCCTGGTATGGCAAATCTTTTCAGGGGAAGCGCACCTCGAGCGGCGAACGATTCGACATGCATTCAATGACAGCCGCACACAAGCAGCTGCCGATGAACACCCTGTTAAAGGTCAAGAACCTGGAAAACGGCAGAGAAACGATTGTCCGCGTCAATGACAGAGGCCCCTATTCCGGGAAACGGATTATCGACCTGAGTCATTCCGCTGCCAAGACCCTGAAACTGGCAAGAAAGGGGATCGCCAAGGTTGAGATCACCGTCCTCAACGGCGCCAGCCAAGGCCGGATAGACGAAATGCAGATTGAGCAAAATTCCACCAACACCGCAAATTCGTTCTATGTCCAGGTCGGCGCCTTCTCTCGCGAATCCAATGCCAAGCGCATGCAGGAGCGATTCGCCAAAGCCGGCCAGACCGTCATCATCCGGCAGGTCAGCGGCAAAAAATCGACCATCTACCGGGTGCTGATCGCCGCCGGCAACGACCGTGACAAGGCGCTCAGCACGGAGCGGAAGATGCGCAACAATGGTTACAAAGAAGCGTTGGTAGTCGTACGTTAGTTCCTGTCAGCTGATCCTGGCAAGATCCGCTTTCCAGACCGCATCCAGCAGCATTCTCAGCTTATCGTAGTCCTTCAGCCCGGGCCGGATTTCCACGCCCGAATTGACATCGATGGCAAAGGGCCGGACCTTGTCGATGGCCTCGGTCACGTTATCGGGGGACAGTCCGCCCGCCAGGATTATTGGCCGCTGCAGCGCCAGAGATTCAATCATATCCCAGTTGAAACTGCTTCCGGTCCCCCCCGCCTGGTCGGCAACGTAGGTATCGAGCAGGAACCCCTGAACAACATCCTGATAGGGTTGAAAATCTTCAGGAATTGCGCTGCCGCTGATCCTGAAGGCCTTGATGACCTTGCAGGGTGACGCAGCATACGCCAACTGGCCGCAATATTCGGGAGTTTCGCTGCCATGCAGCTGCACGTAGGAAAGACCGCAGTAATCGACAATTTCCTGGACTTCGATGTTATCCCGATCGATAAACACACCGACCAGATCAACAAAGGGTGAGATGTTTGCCGCGATCTCCTTGGCCTTTTCCGGCTCGATGTATCGTGGGCTTTCTTCCACAAAGATAAATCCAAGGGCGTCGACTCCCGCCCGTATGCCCTCCTCCGCATCTTCCATGTTGGTAATTCCGCACATTTTTATGCGCGTTCGCCGGTGCATCACTCCTCCATTTTCATAGTTATCGTATTACCGCAAGCCCCGGAGCACATCTCCGGGCGATCCGGCCCGCATCAGGGTCTCACCGATGAGGGCAGCGGCCACTCCTGCCTCCGCCAATCGTTCAATATCCTCGTGATCCCGCAGGCCTGACTCGCTGACAACCGGGATATCGGCCGGGATGATCTTTTTCAGGCGGAAGGTCGTATTGATATCCATCGAGAAATCCTTCAGGTTCCGGTTGTTGATACCGATGAGCCGACTGTCGGCAGCAAGGGCCAGCTCGACTTCGCGCTCGTCATGCACCTCGACCAGAACGTCCATCCCCAGTTCCCCGGCATAGACCTGATATTCCTTCAGCTGCAATGCGTCGAGAATCGCGGCGATCAACAGGATGGCATCGGCTCCATGCATACCGGCTTCCCGGATCTGCACCTCGTCGATGATAAAATCCTTGCGCAGGACCGGCAGGATGACAGCTTCCCTGACCTGCATGAGGTAGAGAAGACTGCCCTGGAAAAACTGACGATCGGTCAGTACCGAAATCGCCTGCGCCCCCGATCTCTGATAATTGCCGGCTATTTCAACCGGGTCGAAGTCTTCGCAGATGACCCCTTTGGAGGGGGAGGCCTTTTTTACCTCGGCGATGATCGAGACCCCCGGATACGCCACCAGTGCCTGGCGGAACCCGCGCGGCGGGTCGATCTTCTTCCCCTGCATGGAAGGCGGCAATGCGATCCCGGCGCTTTTCAGCTGCGCGATCTCGAGGCGTTTCTGGGCTACTATTCTATCTAATATCATCTTCCTGATCACCGAGCAAATACTGCAGTCGAAAAATCCCCGCCCCCTGGTCGGATAGCCGTTGCCTACGCCTTCTGCGCGGCGAACGAGGCGCAGTATTGGATCAGTTCGTCGAGTTTGGCCACCGCCTTGCCCGAATCGATGATCTCGGCCGCCCTGGCGATACCCTCGTTAACCGTCGGCACCACCCCGGCCGCCATCAAGGCCGCCCCGCTGTTGAGCAGGACCATGTCCCGCTTCGGTCCCGGCCGGCCGGCGAGGATCTCCCGCATGTCGACCGCCGCCAGTTGCGGCGTCGCCGCCCCGGCCAGTTCCTCGAGCCGGGCCCGCGTAAGCCCGAACTCCTCCGGGGTAACGGTATAGGTATGCACCCTGCCGTCCGCCACTTCCGATATTCTCGTGTATCCGGTCACCGTCAGTTCATCGAGATTGCCTTCGCCGTAGACGACCAGCGACCGCTTCGTCCCCAGCCGCAGCAGAACGTTGGCGACGAGTTCGGTCAAGGCGGGATCGAAAACGCCGAGCACCTGGACGTTGGCCCCGGCGGGGTTGGTCATCGGGCCGAGGATATTGAAGATCGACCGGATGCCGATCTCCCGGCGCGGGCCGATGGCATACTTCATCGCCTTGTGCAGGGCCGGGGCGAAGAGGAAGCCGATGCCGACGGAGCGCACGCATTGCCCGACCTGATCCGGAGGCAGATTCAGACTGACCCCGGCGGCCTCGAGGACATCGGCGCTGCCGCAACGCGAAGAAACCGCACGATTGCCGTGCTTGGCCACCGGAATACCGGCCGCGGCAACGACAAAGGACGAAGTCGTCGAGACGTTGAAGGTGCCGGAACCGTCGCCGCCGGTGCCGACGATGTCCACCAGGACCTCGCCTTTTGCCGTCGCCACGCCCGTATCGATCGGCGTCGCCTTCTCCCGCATGACCCGGACGGCGCCGGTGATCTCGTCGACCGTCTCCCCTTTCATCCGCAATGCGGTGATGAAGGAGCCGATCTGGGCCCCAGTGGCATCGCCGTTCATGATCACCAGCATGACCTCGTACATCTCCTGTTCCGAGAGACCATGACCGATCACCAACCGACCTATCGCTTCCTTTATCTTCATCTGTTCAACCTCTTGTGCTGGATTGCCGCGAATCAGCCATTGACCATCCGCTGGTAATCGGGGCTCATGAAATTCTGCAGGAGCCGTATTCCGGCCGGGGTCATAATCGATTCCGGATGGAACTGCACTCCCTCCACCGGCAGGGTCTTGTGGCGGATGGCCATCAGTTCGCCTTCGTCTGTCCTCGCCGTGATGGTCAGACAGCCAGGCAGCGTTTCCTCCTCGAGGATCAGCGAATGATACCGCATGCCGTCAAAGGGGTTGGCCAGGCCGGTAAAGATCCCCTTGCCGTCATGGTGGATCGGGCTGGTCTTGCCATGCATGATTCGCCGCGCCCGGATCGTTCTGCCGCCAAAGGCTTCACCCATCGACTGGTGGCCCAGACAGACGCCCAGGACCGGCACCTTGTCGCTGAAATAACGGATGGCGGCAATCGATATCCCGGCCTCCTGCGGCGAACAGGGCCCGGGCGAAACCAGCAGCCGATCCGGCCGCATCGCCTCGATCTCGGCGATGCTGATCTTGTCGTTGCGATACACCCTGATATCTTCCTCTCTCCCCTCTTTCCGGGCACTGCCGGCGATGGTCTGGACGATATTGTAGGTGAAGGAATCGTAGTTATCGATAATGACCAGCATCGTCTAAAATCCTCTTTCGACCAGTTCCACTGCCCGACGCAGCCCCATGGATTTATTGATGGTCTCCTCGAATTCCCGCACCGGGTCGGAATCGGCGACGATCCCGGCGCCGGCCTGGATCCAGAGATTTCCGCCCTGCATGATAAAGGTGCGGATCGTGATGCAGAAATCCATGTTCCCGGAAAAACCGAAATAACCGACCGAACCGGCATATGGTCCCCGCCGGTCGGGTTCGAGCTCGTCGATGATCTCCATCGCCCGGATCTTCGGGGCGCCGCTGACGGTGCCGGCCGGGAAACAGGCGGCAAGGACGTCGAACTGGTCCAGCCCCTCACGGATCTCACCGTGCACTCCGGAGACGATATGCATGACATGGCTGTAGCGTTCGATCACCAGCAGGTCCCGGACCTCGACCGAGCCGTCCCTGGCGACCCGGCCGACGTCATTGCGGCCGAGATCGACCAGCATCAGGTGCTCGGCGCGTTCCTTCGGGTCGGCGAGCAGTTCCTGCTCCAGTCGCAGATCCTCCTCAACGGTCGCACCGCGCGGTCGGGTACCGGCGATAGGCCGCAGTTCGATCATCCGCTCTTCCTTGCGGACCAGGATCTCGGGCGAGGAGCCGATCTGGACGAGATCGCCGAATTTCAGGAAAAAGAGGTAGGGACTGGGGTTGATATGACGCAGGGCCCGATAGAGCACGGTCGGGTCGATATCGGTTTCGGTGTGAAACCTCTGGGACAACACGACCTGGATAATATCGCCGGCGACAATATACTCTTTCGCCCTCTCGACCATCGCCTGGAACCTTTCCGGCTCCATATTCGAGGTGAAGACATGGGGGATCGGAATGCCGCACATGCTGTCATGCACCTGCACCGGGACCGGCGCCTTCAGGACGGCGATGATTTCCTCTATTCGCCGTACCGCGTCGTCATACAACAGATCGGCGCCGCCAACCCCGTCCTCCTCCCTGACCCAGCAGACCACCGTGACGGTCTGCCGCACGCTGTCATGGACCAGAACGATGCGCGGCACCATGAAGGCGGACTCCGGAAGATCTAGACTGGGCCTCGAGTCGGGAAGTTCCTCCATGAACCGTACCATATCGTAGCCGAGAAAACCGACGGCGCCGCCACAGAATTTGGGCAGACCGTCAATGTCGGCAGCGTCGAGCCGTTCGACCAGAACCCTGATGGCATGCAGGGGATTGGCATGAAACCGCTCCTCTTCCCTCTGCCCGTTGTGTACTTCGGTGATACGGACCTCGTCCCGCCTGGATTCAAAGGTGACGAGCGGTTCGAAACCGATGAAGGAATATCGCCCCCATTTTTCCCCGCCTTCCATGCTCTCGAACAGAAAGATATGGCTGTGGGCGTCGGCAATCTTGGCAAACAGGGTGAGAGGAGTGTCGAGATCGGCGATGATCTCGGTGTAGACCGGAACAAGCTTCGATGTGGAAAGATATCCGGCAAAACTCTGCGGCGGAGGGTGGTAGGCTCGCTGGGGCATGATTTAAAAATATCCTAGGAACTTCAATGCATTACATGAAGATATCGATGGTAATTTGCGAAGAATACCAGTTCTCGATCCCTATTGTCCAGCATCTTCACCGTCGGACAATGAAAAAAAGGACCATAGAATCGAGAGATTCCATGGTCCTTTTGCTTTTCAAGCAGCCGCCGCCGAAAGGGGCTTTGGCTCGACGAACGACAACGATGGTGGATCAGGCTGCTGAGCCGACCTTGTTGACGCTGATGGTCAAACGGGAAATCTTGCGTGAAGCCGCATTTTTATGAATGGTGCCCTTCGATGCCGTCTTGGCAATGACCGGTATTGCGAGCTGCAACGCCTCTTTGGCCGCATCCTCGGACCCGGTTGCCACTGCTTCGTTGACCTTACGGATTGCGTTCTTCATCTGCGACCTGTTCGTCCTGTTGCGCAGACGACGGGTCTGGGACTGCCGATTCCTTTTTTCAGCCGATTTATGATTTGCCACGAATTAATTCCTCCTGTTGATGACACTCGTATATGGCACCGGATTGACGGTTGGATAGGTTACCTTACATTCAAATCCAGACCTGTATTTCCATTGCAAAAAGAAAGAAATTTATACTGGACCCGGACGATAAAGTCAACAGATACCCTTAGCACAGGTTGTTTTTACCTGCAAGAAGAAAAGTTTTCCAATGTTGCACCAATCGACCATGATGGGACAACGCTTCCATCACGACGCAGCATCCTACTCGAGCCGGCCGAGGTAGTTGAAGGTGGGAAGTTTCGCGTGACGACCGGTTCCGGTCAGCCGCTCCTGCAGTTCCTTCAGCAGCCGGTTGTCCACCTGCCCGCCGCGGATATCGACGACGGCATGGTCGAGCCCCAACCCCTTGAGTTCCGCCAGATACGGGAGAAGTGAAAAAGGGCGGGTTGAATGGGTCTCGGTGAACCCTTCCTTCTTGCGGATAACGAGGGCCTCGCCCTTCGGGCTGAGCAAAGGCCGGTCATAGGTGAAATGCGGGGCGGCGAGGCGGGCAGTGAACAACGGCGGTGAGCCGTAGACCGTCAACCCCAGCCGCGGGCTGCGGCGTTCCCCTCCCCGCCCCGACCCCTCCGAGAGCATTCTGCAGCCCTGGATCAGTTCGCCGAGACTCTGTCGATCCGCCTCGATGCACAGTTGTACCGACTCCAGTCCTGCCGTCGCCACCGCGGCAACAGCCTGGCTGTTGAGCAGGTTGAAGGTGTAGTCGCCATGGAGATGCACCCGCTCGCCGGCAAAAAAATCAAGTTGGCCGATGTGACTGATCTGGAACGATTTGTAGCCGGAACGCAGCAGGTTGCCGATCTGTTTGTGCGTCCTCGTCAGGTCCTGTTCCTGGATGACCGGGGGCAGCCCCCAGATCACATCCCGTGCCCGGTTGCCGAGGAGACGCCGGATCTGGCCCGCCTGGCTGACAAGCCCCTTGTCGAACGAAAGCAGGAATCGATCCGGGGCAAAAGGCAGCCTGGTCTGCAACACTTTGAACGAATCGGTGCGCAGCCACCACTCCAGTGTTGTCCTGCCGGCAGCGACACCCCTGTTTCGGCGCGCCGCAACCGGGGCGCCCGGCGTCCGTCGATCTCCCCTGCCGTGCCGGTCACCAGTCCTGGACTGATCTTGTTCCCACACCTCCCGGGCGATACCTCGCAACCTGCGGACAAGCCGTGAGCGGTAACCGGCAAGGGCGGTCTTCACCTCGGCGACGGCCAGTTTCGGCATCTCCGCCGCCCCGCCTCCCGCCGTATCGACCTTGTAGAGATCGAGGTTCTGCCCTGGCTGCGCGGGACAGGCCGGCGGCAGGGCAATCCGGACCAGAGTGGCGGCCTCGGCCGCTTCGATCGCCTGGCGGCCGAGATACATCTCCTTCACGGTGAAGGCCAGCCTCTCCCCTGACGGTTCAAGATGGAGACGGAGCCGGTCGCCCACCGCCAGATCCTCTTTCAGGGCCACCGAACAGTACCGCCCCTCTCCGGTCGCCGTGAACTTTTCCGCCCTGCCCAGGTGCAGGCCGATGTTGCCGGAATGATGGGGCGTGACGGCATCCTGGGGCTGGGGCGAAAAAAAGTAGCCGGGGGTGACTTTCCGGCTCATCGCCTGCCGCACCCTCGCCCCCGCCTCGATCATGACGGTTTCGAGTTCGTGGGGCGCGGCGTCGATGACCATGCGATAAGCGCCGACCACAGTACGGACGTAGTGGGCCGAGCGCAGCCGCCCTTCGATCTTCAACGAGGCGACACCCATCTCCCGCAGGGCCGGAACAGCCTCCAGGCCGGAGAGATCGTTCATCGAAAAAAGGTAGGAACCGCCTTTGCCCCCGGTGCCCCCCTTGCCTTTGCCGGCCACGGTATAAGCGCGCCGGCAGGGTTGGACGCAGCGGCCGCGCAGGCCGCTCTTGCCGCCGAGAAAGGAGGAAAACAGACAGAGCCCGGAATAGGAGAAGCACATCGCACCGTGGATGAAAACCTCGAGCTCGACCTCGCTCCGGGCCCGGATGGCGGCGATCTCCCTGACCGTCAGTTCGCGGGCCAGCACCACCCGCTGACAGCCGAGACCGGCCAGGGCGCTGACCGCCGGCGAATTATGGGCGGTCATCAGGGTCGAGGCGTGGAGGCGCAGTTTCGGAAAATAGCGGCGGATCAGCCGGATCAGCCCCAGGTCCTGGACAATCAGCGCATCCGGCCCCAGGAACTCCAACTGGGCAAGGGTCTCGGCAACCAGGGGCAGTTCACGTTCGAGAATGAGACTGTTGGCGGCGACATACAGTTTTTTGCCACGCTCATGGCAGAAACGGATCATCGCCCCGATCTCTTCCAGGCGGAGATCGCGGGCGAGGTTTCTGGCATTGAAGCCGGGGGCTCCGACATAAACGGCATCGGCGCCGGCCTCGAACGCCGCGTGAAAATTTTCGATGGTGCCCGCCGGGGCCAGGAGTTCCATAAACCGAATCAGCTCTCGATCACGACTTCATCCCGGCCGCCATGCTCATCGAGCCGGACCTGGATCCGCTGGTTCGGCAGGACGGTGGTGCGCAACCCGGTGTAATCGGGCTGGATCGGCAGCTCCCGGCCACCACGGTCGACCAGCACCGCCAGCTGGACGGTATGGGGGCGACCGAAATCCATGATCGCGTCCATCGCCGCCCGGATCGTCCGCCCGGAAAAGATGACGTCGTCGACCAGTACCAGATTGGCATTGTCGACATCGAAACGGATATCGGTCGTCCGGACGACTGGATTCTGATTGATCAGGCTCCAGTCATCGCGGTAAAGGTTGATATCGAGACTTCCGGCCGGGATCTCCCGGCCGGTCTGCCGATGGAGGATGGCGCCGATCCGCTCGGCCAGGAAGACCCCGCAGGTGTGGATGCCGACGATGGCCATCTCGGTCAGATCGGCGTTTTTTTCCAGGATCTGGAGGGCGATCCGTTTCAGGGCCAGATCGATCTCCTGGCGGTTCATAATGATACGCGTTTCGCCTTTCACTTTCCCACCCGTCTCCAGAAATACTCCACTCCCCTGGCATCGACCAGGTTGATCGCCTCGGGAAAGGCCTCGCATTCGACGGCGAAGACCCTGGCGGCGATATCATCGATGCTGTCCTGATCGTCGAGGGCGACACATCTCTGCAGGATGATCGGTCCCTCGTCGTAGCGTTCGTCGGCGAAATGGACGGTGCAGCCGCTGACCGTGCAGCCCCGGTCCTTGACCGCCTGATGGACATGGTGGCCGTAGTAGCCGGGGCCGCAGAAGGACGGGATCAGTGAGGGGTGGATGTTGACCACCGAGCGGGCGAGCTGTGGCGGCGGGGTGTAGAGCTTGAGGTAGCCGGCCAGGCAGACGACATCGATATCGTAACGGGCCAGGATCCGATTCGTCGTCTCGCTGTCATCGGCATGGAAGGCGGGATAGCCGTAGCGTTCGGCCTTGTCGAGGCCGAGGGCGGTGGGGACGTTGGCAATCACCACCTCGATAACGCCGGCCATGCTGCCGTTTCGGCTCCGGTCGTGAAAATTATCGAGGGTCCGGCCGCTGCCGGAGAGCAGAACTGCCATCTTCAGCATCGTTCATTCTCCTGCGAAATAGACGTTGTGGTCGACGTCGATCCGGTTCAGCCACCGGGAAATGGCGGTATCGTAGCTCGAGGTGAGATCGAAGACCTTGACCGCGAGGCGAAACCGGGTCTTCAGGGTGGTGTTGCCGGTAGCGGTGATCTCGGCCAGGACCTGGGGATAATCGGCCGGGTCGACGATGACGGTGACATCCTGAAAATTCTTGGCCGAGGCCCGCAGCAGGGTCGGTCCGCCGATATCGATATTCTCGATGGCGTCGGCGAGGCTGCAGGCGGGATCGGCGACGGTCTTCTCGAAGGCGTAGAGATTGACGGCGACGAGGTCGATGTTCTGCAGCCCGTGCTCGGCGCACTGCCGCTGGTGGTCGGCGTTGGCCCGCTGGTTGAGAATGGCGCCATGGACCTTGGGATGGAGGGTCTTGACCCGGCCGTCGAGCATCTCCGGAAAACCGGTGAACTCCGACACATCGGTCACCTTGATGCCGGCCGACCGTATTGTCCGGGCCGTCCCGCCGGTGGAGAGTATCTCGATGCCCAGACGGGCCAGTTCTGCCGCGAAGTGTTCGATCCCCGACTTGTCGGTCAGGCTGATCAGGGCTCTCTCTATCCTGCTCATCTCCTCTCAGTCCTTTCGTAAGAATGATTTGATCTTGCGACGGTCGCGCTTGTCCGGCCGCCGTGGCGGAGTCATGCCGCCGGCATGGAGGAGGCGGCGCATCTCCCGTTGCTCCTCTCTTCTGCCGACACTCTCCTCGCTCTCCTCGTACAGCAGCATCGCCTCTCTCGCCGGCCGGCGGGTCCCGGACACCGCCAGGACAGTGACCCGGAATTCCTCGTGACCGTTGTTGATGATCAGCTGGTCGCCGACGGTGACGGTTTTCCCGGCCTTGGTCCGGGCATCGTTACAGCGGACCTTGCCGCCGTTGACGGCATGGGTGGCCATCGACCGGGTCTTGAAAAAACGGGCGGCCCACAGCCATTTATCCAGGCGTACAGCAGGAGCGGCGGCTTCCATGAAGGTCTCTTTGCACCAATCGTTGTCTTTGGGTGAAGTGTCATAGACTACACTGATTCGACTGGAAGCGCATGAAAAAAGACAGTCGCCCTGCCAACCGGAAAAGCCCCTTGTCGGCAATCGGCAAAAAGTGTATCTACAGGGGTGTCGTGACAGGCGCTCCGGCTCCTTTCCGAGTCCGGGGCGCTCGACATCGTAAACAGCCGGAAATCGCCTGGTGCGCAGGCGCCATTATCAAAACGTGCTCTCATGCTTATCCACTCGGTCGGTATCAAAGACATCCAGACCCCGGTCAAGGTCCTCGAAAAAGGCGGCGGGCTGCAGGCCACCATCGCCACGATCAGCATCCAGGCGAGCATGCCGACGGCCAACCCCCCCAGCAGCTGCGTCGACGCCTTCACCTCGGCCCTGAATGGCTCCCTCGGGGAGATCAGCGTCACCTCCTTCTCGAAGATCCTCGCCGATGTTCAGGAGCGGCTGCAGGCCAGGGGCGCCCGCCTGGAGATGAGCTTTCCCTTCTTCATCGAAAAGAAGGCGCCGGTCACCCGGACCCGCAGTCTGATGGAATACGAATGCACCTTCTCCGGCGGGATCGGCGATGACGAGGACTTCATCCTCAGCGTCCGGGTGCCGGTGACGACGCTCTGCCCCTGCTCGAAGGAGATCAGCGCCGACGGCGCCCACAACCAGCGGGCGGAGGTCGATATACAGGTCAAGTTCGACAACTTCCTCTGGATCGAAGATCTTATCGTCATGGTCGAGCAATCGGCATCCTGCGAGCTCTACGCCCTGCTCAAGCGGCCGGATGAGAAGTACGTCACCGAGAAGGCCTTCCACAACCCGATGTTCGTCGAGGACGTGGTGCGCAAGGTGGCCCTGGCGGCCCTCGCCCATCCCGATATCACCTGGTTCGCCGCCGGCGTCGAAAGCTTCGAATCGATCCACAAGCACAGCGCCTACGCCTACGTCGACAGCGACGAAATCCGCTGAGGCCGGATCGGTCGGCAGCCGTCGCCCGGCGGTCGTCCCGCACTCTCCACGGTTATTTTCTGAACAGCCAGAAGATCAGGGTGAGGATGATGCTGATCAGGATGGAAGTCGTCACCGGGAAGAAGAACTGAAACCCCTCCCGTTTGATGAAGATATCCCCCGGCAGGCGGCCGAAGGGCAGTTTCTGCAGCCACGGCCAGGCCAGGCCGACCGCCACCAGAACCATCCCCAGCAGTACGAGTGTCCGTCCCATATCCTCCTCCTGCTGCACACCGCCGAAGGACAGGCGCAGCTACGGAAACCTGCAGTCAGACCAGATCGCAGGCATCGGCCGGCATCCAATGCCTGTCCTTGCCTTCCCACTTGACGTTGCAGCCGATCGGGTTGGTCAGGGGCACCGACACCGGCCGGCCGGAGGTGACCTCGTCGAGGACCCGGTCGAGATCGTTGACGGTCATCCGGCTGACATCGCGGGGATTGTCGACGCCCCGACCGGAGTAGACCAATCTTCTGCCGCCATCGAAGACGAAAAAGTGCGGAGTGCGCAGGGCGCCGTACGCCAGGGCGACCTCCTGGGTCTCGTCGTACAGGTACTTCCAGGGAAACCTGTTCTCCGCCATCCTTGCCGCCATGTGAGCGAAATCGTCCTCGACATAGGTGTTTTTGCTGTTCGAGTTGATCGCGACAAATCTGACCCCGCGGGCGGCGAATTTTTCCGCGGTCTCGCGGGTGGTTTCGTCGGAACCGAGGACATAGGGACAGTGGTTGCAGGTGAAGAAGACCACCAGCACCTTCGCCTCGGCGAAGCTGGCGAGCGAACAGGTGGTGCCGTCGGTGGCGGGAAGACTGAAATCAGGGGGACTGCTCCCGAGAGGCAGGGTGAATGGCATAGGCTTCCTCCATCATCTCTTTTTGACCGAAAACAGCGAACGGGTGCGGGTCAGGCCCGTCTCCTTTTCGCCGTCGAGCATCTTGCGCAGCAGCTGCAGATCAGCCCTCGCCACCCGCAACTCGTCCTCCACGGCGGCCAGCTCTCGCGGCGACGCCGCCGCCAGGGCCTTCTCCAGCTTGTCAACCTTCTGCTGCGCCCGGTACAGATCGAGGGCCAGGTGGCGTATGGACATATGGTGCGTACTCCTTCGCGTTGCGTTTGACGGACCAGGCGGCGAACCGCCCGCCGCGCAATTATCGAAACTATAGAATCAAACTCAGGGATGACAAGCCCCCGATCCTCCCGGCACCCGCCGCCAGGCAGTCGTTTGGCGGCGGGTACACCCCGTTTTCCACGGTCAAACGCCGAGAACTTCTTGAATCTATCTCATTTTTCCCCTATGATCGACGACATAAGCAGTTTGAACAGGCTGATCCGGCCACCAACGGAGATCGACATGATCCGGAACAAAACCCTGTCGCCGACGGCCCCGTTGCCTGGAGTCGCCGCATCTTCACCGTTCACAACCATGAGCCGTATCCTTCTCCCTTTGCTCCTGGCCCTGCTGCTCGTCTCGTGCGGCCACAAAGAAGTGGTCTATCGCGAAGCCTCCCTGGCCGACAGCGCCCGGGTCAAACAGGCCCTGCGGGCCCATTACCAAAAATGGCGGGGAACACCCTATCGCCCCGGGGGAATGTCACCGGCCGGCGTCGATTGTTCCGGATTTATCCAGCTCACCTACAGTCAGCTCTTCGGTCTCAATCCCGGCCGCTCGACGAAGGACCAGCTGAACCATGGCCGGTCCGTCCGGCGCGGTGACCTCCGACCGGGCGATCTGCTCTTCTTCCGTACCGGCCTGTTCGATCGACACGTCGGCATCTATTTCGATGACGGCTTGTTCGTCCATGCCTCGGCAACCAAAGGGGTGACCGTCTCGAACCTGAAACTGGCCTACTGGGACCGGACCTTCTCAACGGCACGAAGATTCTGATTTCCGGAGCCCCGACCGGATCTCGACAAGGATTGCGAACAGAAGAGAGAAGCCCCGGACAGCGGCTTAGCGATAGGTCCGGCCTTTGTGACGGAGCCAGCCGGCCGGATGTTGGCCTTCAGGGTCGTGGTGGGTCCAGTGGAGGACGCCGCCCTGGGAATTCCATTCATATTCGCCGGCGAAGTCGACCTCGTCCCCGCGTTTGAGTCCTTCCAGCCGCGGCGCGAGGTCGATATTGTGGGCGACCAGCAGGGTCTGCCCCGAGGCCAGTCGCATGATGAAGCGCTGGTGCCGGCTGCCGTCTCTGTCATCGGGCAAAATTTTTTCAACCACACCCCGCCCTTCGACCTGCAGATTGCTGAGTCTCTCGGCAAGGGCACGGGCAAGCAGGGCATCGGTCTGCTCCTGCCGATCCGCCGTTGCCGACGGCAACCGATCTTGCTTGCCGTACTGGGTGAAGACCGTGTAGCCGCCAAGAATCACCACCAGGCTGATGAAAAGCGCCAACCTTCTGATCATGCCATCCTCCGGCGGATCTCATCCTGTTCCAGGGCCGCCTTGGCGATCCGGAACAGTTCCTTGTAGTACGTCCGGTTGCGGCTGCGCACATACTGGTGGGCGGCGTTGCGCGCCCCCTCCTCGTCGAAACCGGGATACTGCCGCAGTGTCGCCTCGATGACCGGGCTCGGCCAACCCGGCTCCCAGTCGCGTTGCTGCTGCCGGCACTGATCCTGGTCGGCGATCGCCTCGTTGATGATCGCATCACGCAGGTGTTCGGCCTCATGCTGCAGCTGGATGATCTTCTGCTGCGAGCCCTTACGCTGCTGAAGAAAGTCATACACGGCATCGAGCGAATCCTGGCGCATGATCTTGGCCAGATGTTTGATCTGCCGTTTGCGGGCCCCGCCCTTGAGCTCGCGGATGGAGAGAATCTCCCGTTTGATCTCGTCACTGCCGGGGAAGACCTTGAGGTCGTTGTTGGTGAGGTCGGCCAGCTCGGCGGCGGTATCCTCGATCCGCTTGAGGCGGCGTTTCTGCTCCGACCTGCTGATGATTTCCGTCATAGGGGCTCTGTTGGGTTGATGGTGATCGCCATGCGTTACGGCTGCAGCCGGACCAGCGACGGATCATAGATCTCCGGCGCCTGATAGCCGAGCAGGTTACAGACCGTGGCCGCCACGTTCGACAGCCCGGGATCGGCGCAGCCGCTGGCGACAAACGCGTTGCTGCCGCTGTAATCGACGATGATGCAGGGCACGGGATTGAGGGTGTGGGCGACCATCGGCGTCCGCTTGCCTTTCTTTTCCGTCCACATGCAGTCGGCGTTGCCGTGATCGGCCGTCACCAGGGCGATGCCGCCGGCCTTCCCGACTGCAGCGAGAATCCGGCCAAGGCAGAGATCGACGGTCTCGACGGCGATCCGCACCGCCGGTTCGATCCCGGTATGGCCGACCATGTCGCCGTTGGCGAGATTGAGACGAATGAATTTATAGCCGCCGCCGGCAACGGCCTCGATCACCCGGTCGGTGATCTCCGCCGCCTTCATCCACGGCCGGAGGTCGAAGGTAATCCGGTCTGAGGGCACCTCGTCGTAGGTCTCCAGCTTCTTGTCGATGTAGCCCGACTTGTTGCCGTTCCAGAAGTAGGTGACATGACCGAACTTCTGGGTCTCGGAGATGGCGTAGGAGGTAACGCCGGCGGCGCAGAGATATTCGCCGAGGGTCCGGTCGATGGCCGGCGGCTCGACGAGGTACTGCTTCGGGATCAGGGCATCGCCGTCATATTGCATCATTCCGGCGTAGAGCACGTCGGGTCGACGGACGCGCTCGAACTCGGTGAAAACGTCCTCTTCGAAGGCCCGGGAGATCTCGATCGCCCGATCGCCGCGGAAATTGAACAGGATCACCGCATCACCATCGTTTATCGTCCCGACCGGGGTCCCGCCGTCGGCAATGACGAAACTGGCCATGTACTGATCGGTCATCGCCGGGTCTTCCGCGTAGTAGGCGGCAACCGCCTCGGAAGCGGCGGTGAACTGGCGCCCCTCCCCCAGGACATGGGCCTTCCAACCGTTTTCCACAACCTGCCAGTTGGCGTTGTAACGGTCCATCGTCGTGACCATACGGCCGCCGCCGGAGGCAATCCGATAATCGAGCCCACTGCCGGAAATTGCCGCCAACCGCTGCTCCAGCGGCACGATGTAGTCGAGGGCGCTCTTCTCACCGACATCCCGGCCATCGATCAGGGCATGAACCCGCACCCGCTTGACCTTCTCGGCGGCACAGCGATCGAGGAGGGCATACAACTGTTCGATATGACTGTGAACATTGCCGTCCGAAACCATGCCGATGAAATGGACCGTACCGCCCTGCCCTCCCCGCGCCATGACCTCTTTCCAGGTCCGACCGGTAAAGATCGTCCCGCCGGCGATGGCCTCGTTGACCAGCTTCGCTCCCTGGGCGAAGACCCGGCCGGCCCCGAGGGAATTGTGGCCGACCTCGGAGTTGCCCATATCGCCATCGCCAGGGAGACCGACCGCCTTGCCGTGGGCCTTGAGGCGGAACATCAGCTTGTCCTGGAACAGGCGATCGAGGGTGGGGGTATAGGCAACATGGACGCCATTGCTGTCATCTGCGGGACCGAGACCGATTCCATCCATGATGACGGCTACCACCGGTCCCGGGAAGGCGGAATAGCCGGAAAGCGGCTGCAAGGTCAGTTCTGTCATTCTTCCTCCTTTAACGGTAGTCCCTGGCGATGATCGCCATTTTTTCACATGTATTTCAGGAGCTTTTTATGATATACTGCCGAAAATGTCAATAATCGCAGGAACTCCGCGACCGTATTGCAGCGTACGCCATCCCGGAAAAACCTGCAACCGGCTAATTCCTGGCCAAGGTGATTATGAACAGCTCTTCCGACCTCTCCCGCCTCGAGTTGCAGGTCAACCCCGAGGATATCCCGCTCTACACCACCGTCCTTCAAGGGGGCATTCTGGTGAAGGCCCGGGCCGGCATCCCGCTCGGCTCCTTTCTTGATGCCCTGCCCGGTTTCAACCATGATTACATCGTCAACGTGATCCAGACGATTTTCCTCGACGGCACGGCGATCGACGATCTCGAAACCCCGATCGAAGGCGATCATCCGGTCCTCGCCCTGTCGGCGGCGATGCCGGGTCTGGCCGGGGCCATCCTGCGCAAAAACAGTTACCATGCCGCCCTCCGCACCACAGTGACGGAACGGCGGGATCACCACCAGCAGGGCAGCATCACCATCACCCTCAAGCTCTTCAACAGCATCGCCAGGGATTGCGGCCCGGCCCTGCTGGCCGCGGGCATCCGTCTCAACGCCGCAGTGCTGCGGGGCTTCTGCTCCACTCACCCGACCCTGGCCGCCGGCCTCAGGCACATCGTCCTCGACGGCCGACCCATCACCGCAGACTCGATGTCGGTCTGGCTCGAACAGGAGCAGACCATCACCCTGATCGTCAGAGAGGCGGCCAATGACTGATACCACCCGCGACATGCTGGGGAGGTCCGGCCTGATTCCGGTCGACGAGGCCCGGCAGGTGCTTCTTGATTGCCTCGGCTCCCATATCCCCGACCAGGAAACCGTCCCGCTGGATCAGGCCCTCGACCGGGTCCTGGCTGCGCCGATCTTCGCCCCCGAGGACCTTCCCGCCCATGCCCGGTCGACGATGGACGGCTTCGCCGTCCGGGCCGCCGATACCTTCGGGGCGAGCGAATCGATGCCCGGCTACCTGCAGATCGCCGGCGAGATCAGCATGGGCGAGGCCCCTGACGGCCGGGTGACGGAGGGGACCTGCCATCGCATCCCGACCGGCGGCCTGCTGCCCGACGGCGCCGATGCGGTGGTCATGCTCGAACATACGGTGCCGGTCGACGACACCATGGTTGAAATCGTCAAGGGGGTCGGGCCGGGGGTCAACATCCTCGGCCGCGGCGAGGATATCGCCCACGGCCAGCTGGCCCTGCCGGCAGGTCAGCTGCTGCGGCCCCAGGACCTCGGCCTGCTGGCCGGACTTGGCATCGACGCGGTGACCGTGACCCGGACAGTGTCGGTCGGCATCATCTCCACCGGCGACGAGATCGTGCCCTTCACCGAGACCCCGGCTCCCGGGAAGATCCGGGACATCAACAAGATCGCCCTCGGCGGTCAGGTCCGGCGGGTCGGGGCCGCCGTCGTCGACTACGGCATCGTCTCCGACCGCTGGGAGGTCTTCATGCCGGTCCTCCGGCAGGCGGTGGCGGACAATGACCTCGTCCTCTTCTCCGGCGGCAGTTCCGTCGGCATGCGCGATCTCGGCGAACAGGCCATCGCCGAGCTTCATCCGCCCGGCATCCTGGTTCACGGCGTCGCCCTGAAACCGGGAAAACCGGTGATCATCGGCCTGAGCGGAATGAAACCGGTGTTCGGCCTGCCCGGCCATCCGGTATCGGCGATGGTCTGCTTCGACCTCTTCGTCCGGCCGGCGATCGACCGGCTGGCCGGGAGGGTGACGGACCAGTTGCCCGAGGCGACGATTATCGCCCGGCTCGACCGCAATATCAATTCGGCCGCCGGCCGCCGCGATATTGTCCGGGTCAGGCTGATCCGCGAGGATCACAGCTGGGCCGCCGAGCCGGTACTGGGCAAATCCGGGGCCATTTCGTCGCTGGCCCGGGCCCACGGCTACTTCATCATCCCCGAAAGCAGTCAGGGGATTTCACAGGATACTCTTATCACGGTCCACCTCTATTCATGAAACGCAACATCTATCTCGACAACAAACCCCTGGACGAGGCCAAGGCCATCTGGCACCAGGCCCTTGCCGATGCCGGTTTTTTTGACCGCCGCCCGGAACAGAAAATCGCCGTCGACGACTGTCTCGGCCGGATCCTGGCCCGCCCGGTCTTCGCCCTGCGATCGTCGCCCTCCTACAATGCGGCGGCGATGGACGGGATCGCCGTCCATTTCCTCGACCTCGCCAATGCCAGCGAGAGCAACCCGGTCCGTCTCGGCCGCGCCCGTTTCACACCGGTCAACACCGGCAACGCCATCCCTGAGGGCTGCAACGCCGTGGTGATGATCGAGGATGTCCACTATCTCAGCGACGACGAGGTGGAACTGATTCTGCCGGCCACCCCATGGCAGCATGTCCGCACCATCGGCGAGGACATCGTCGCCACCGAGCTGATTTTGCCGGAAGGGCACCAGGTCCGGCCGATCGACCAAGGGGCGATGCTGGCCACCGGCGTCACGGAGCTCTGGGTCCAGTGCCCGCCGAAGGCGATCGCCATCCCCACCGGCAGCGAGCTGATCCAGCCGGGGCAGGTCGGCCAGCCGGGCCAGATCATCGAATTCAACTCGCGGATCCTGGCCGGCTACCTCAACGAATGGGGGGCGGTGGCCCGCCGCAGCGCCCCGATCCCCGACGATCCGCTCAAGCTGAAGGAGGCCATCCTGGCGGCCGTGGCCGACAACGACATCGTCATCCTCAACGCCGGGGCCTCGGCCGGCACCCGCGACTATACCTCCCAGGTCCTCGCCGAGGTCGGAAAGGTCATCGTCCACGGGGTGGCGATCAAACCCGGAAAGCCGGTGATCCTGGCGATCGTCGGGGCCGTCCCGGTCATCGGTCTGCCCGGCTATCCCGTTTCGGCGGTACTGACCATGCGTCTCTTCCTCCGCGACATGATCACCGCCTTTCTCGGCCGGGAAAAAATCACGCCACCGGAGGTCGAGGCCACGATCTCGCGGCCGTTCCACTCGCACATGGGGGTCGACGAGTTCGTCCGGGTGACCCTCGGCCGGGTCGGCGACATCCTGATGGCGACTCCGGTCGGCAAAGGCGCCGGGGCGGTGATGTCGCTGGTGCGGGCCGACGGCCTGCTGACCATCGGCGCCGGCAAGGAAGGCATCGGCGCCGGCGAAAAGGTCGCCATCGAACTGCTGCGCCCCCAGGCCGAGGTCGACGCCACCCTCGTCTGCATCGGCAGCCATGACAACATCCTCGACCTGCTGGCCAATCAACTGCACACCGAACGGCCACTGATCCGCATTTCCAGCGCCCATGTCGGCTCTATGGGCGGCATCATGGCGATCAAGCGCGGCGAGGCCCATCTCGCCGGCACCCACCTGCTCGACGAGGCGACCGGCGAATACAACGTCGCCTATATCAAGCGATTTCTGGCCAATATTCCGCTGCAGCTGATCAATCTCTGCTACCGTGAACAGGGCCTGCTGGTGGCCAGGGGCAATCCGAAAAACATCCAGGGCTTTGGCGATATCGCCGAACACGGCCATCTCTTCATCAATCGTCAGGGCGGCGCCGGTACCCGGCTGTTGACCGACAAGTGCCTCGCCGATCTGAAGATCGGCCGGGAGCGGATCCAGGGCTATCAGCGGGAGGAGTACACCCACATGAGCGTCGCCGCCGCCATCGCCTCCGGCAGCGCCGACACCGGCATGGGCATCCGCGCCGCCGCCGTCGCCCTCGATCTCGATTTCGTGCCGGTGGCCGAAGAACGGTACGACCTGATCATCCCGAAAAAGTTCCTTCA
The DNA here is from genome assembly GCF_014201505.1 of Desulfoprunum benzoelyticum. Classification (GTDB taxonomy): domain Bacteria; phylum Desulfobacterota; class Desulfobulbia; order Desulfobulbales; family Desulfocapsaceae; genus Desulfoprunum; species Desulfoprunum benzoelyticum. Next base: position 23,086 of record NZ_JACHEO010000024.1, read on the forward strand.
TGATGACAAGATCACCCGGGTCCTTCATCTGATCCGCACCAACCAGGCGTTCCAGCAGCGGATCCTCGCCCTCGGCGGCTACGAACTGCGTGACTCCGGCAAGGTCATGTACGAGCAGGGCTGACACTGTCGTCTCACAATCAAATCAAATTTTTCCAACCCATCCCCTCACGGGGTGGACTCTTGAACCATGAAGACAAGGGGGAACACCATGACCGACAAAATTTTCCGTATCAATATGACCGATCTCACCACCGGCATCGAAGACGTACCCGCCGCCTGGGCCGGACACGGCGGCCGCGGCCTGACCTCGACGGTCGTCGCCGCCGAGGTCGAACCGACCTGCCACCCGCTCGGTCCAAAGAACAAGCTGGTCTTCGCCCCCGGCCTGCTTTCCGGCACCCTCGCCGCCAACTCCGGCCGCATCTCGGTCGGGGCCAAGAGCCCGCTGACCGGCACCATCAAGGAGGCCAACGCCGGCGGCTCCGGCGCCCAGTTTCTCGCCCGCTGCGGATGCAAGGCCCTGATCATCGAGGGTCAACCCAGAAACGATCGCTGGTACAGCCTGACGGTGACCCCGGAAGGGGTCGTCATCAACGAGGAGAACGAGATGATCGGCAAGGGCAATTACGAAGTGGTCGAAACCGTAACCGCCCGACTGCCGGGCAAACCGGGCATCATCACCATCGGCCCGGCCGGCGAGATGCGGATGGCCGCGGCCAATATCTCGGTCAAGGACCCTGACGGCGGCCTGCGCTCCTGCGGTCGCGGCGGGCTCGGCGCGGTCATGGGCTCGAAAAAGATCAAATTCATCGCCATCGACCCCGGTGACGGCAAAGTCGATATCGCCGATCAGGCAAAATTCAGAGACGCCAATCGCGCCTTTGCCAAGGCCCTGGTCGACCACCCGGTCTCCAAGGCCCTCGGCCAGTACGGCACCAACGTCCTCGTCAACATCATCAACGAGGCCGGCGCCCTGCCGACCAGAAATTTCACCTCAGGCCAGTTCGACGGCCATGACAGGATCTCCGGCGAGACGATGCACGACACCATCGTCGCCCGCGGCGGCAAGCCGAAGCACAACTGCCATCCCGGCTGCGTCATCCAGTGCTCGCAGATCTACAACGACGCCGACGGCAAAAAGCTCACCTCCGGCTTCGAGTACGAGTCGATCTGGGCCATGGGCGCCGACTGCTGCATCGACAACCTCGACCATATCGCCGAGGCCGATCGCATCATGGACGACATCGGCATCGACTCGATCGAGACCCCGGTGGCATTTGCCGTGGCGATGGAGGCCGGGGTGCTGCCCTTCGGCGACGGCCCCGGGGTCTGCCGGATCCTGAGAGAGGATGTGGCCAAGGGGACCGCCCTCGGCCGGATCATCGGGGGCGGCGCCGGCGCCGTCGGCCGGGCCTTCGGGGTCACCCGGGTGCCGACCGTCAAGAACCAGGCCATTCCGGCCTACGACCCGCGGGCGATCAAAGGCATAGGCATCACCTACGCCACCTCGACCCAGGGCGCCGACCACACCATGGGCTACACCATCGCCACCAACATCCTCGGAGTCGGCGGCAAGATCGATCCGCTGACCAAGGAGGGCCAGGTCGAGCTGTCGCGCAACCTCCAGATCGCCACGGCGGCCATCGACTCGACCGGGATGTGCCTGTTCATCGCCTTTGCCGCCCTTGACGACCAGACCTGCCTGCCGGCCCTGATCGACCTGATCAACGCCCGCTTCGGCACCTCGCTGGTCGGTGACGACGTCGTCAACCTCGGCAAGTCGATCCTCAAGACCGAACGGGCCTTCAACATCGCCGCCGGTTTCACCAGCGTCGACGACAGACTGCCGGAATTCTTCTATACCGAGCCGCTGCCGCCGCACAACGTGGTCTTCGACTTCAGCGGTGAAGAAATCGACACATTCTGGAACTTCTGATGCAAGTTACGGTCAAACTCTTTGCCTTCTTCCGCGATGGCCGGTTCAAGGAAGAGGGCAGAGAGTACCCGGCGGGAACGGTGGTCGGTGATGTCGTCGACGAACTCGGCATCGGCCGTGACGAGGTCGGGGTGGTGATGATCAACTCCCTGCAGCGCAGCCTTGAGTCCCCGATCGGCGATGGCGATGTCGTCGCCATCTTTCCGGTCATCGGCGGAGGCTGAGATTGAACCGGCTGGGCGATTTCCTCCGCCAACGAGCCGCCTCCGGCACTATCGCCCTGGCCGATGCCCGTGAGGCGGCGGCGACATTTCGCCGCCCTTTGCCGGAGATCGAGGAACAGGCCCTGCACCTCAACATCATGCCGCTGCGCTATCTGCGTAACGGCCTTCGCTGTCAGGAACAACTCAGTCTGGTGCAGGCCCGGGTCGGAATCATCGGCTGCGGCGGGCTCGGCGGGACGGTCGCGGCGCTGCTGGCCCGACTCGGTATCGGCCGGCTGCGGCTGGTTGACCCTGACTGCTTCGAGGAACACAACCTCAACCGCCAGAGGTTCGCCACCATCGACAGCCTCGGCCGTCCGAAGACCGAGTCCGCCCGGAGAGCGATCAGCTCGATCAATCCCGCGGTCGTCGTCGAGGCGGTTGTTCGTCCCTTTACCGAAGCCGACATCGAGGCCGTCGACATTGTCGTTGACGGGCTCGACGACGCCGGCAAGCGGCTGGAACTGGCGGCCCACTGCACCAATCTGGACCGGCCGCTGGTCCATGGCGCCGTCCGCGACTGGCACGGCCAGACCGGGGTCGCCACCGCCCGCAACCGGCTCATCGCCACCCTGTATCCCAATGTGCGCGAAGACTCGGCCAGCAAACCGCCCGTCAATGTTCTCGCCCCGACCGTGACCGTGATCGCCGCCATCCAGGCGGCAGAGACCTGCAAGCTGATCCTCGGCGTCGACTCACCGCTGGGAAGGAACTGGATGCTGTGCGATCTGCTCGAAGACGTCTTCGAACACATCCCCGCCTGACAATTTCGCCGGGGACTTTCCTGTTGCCCCGATTTTGCCGTTTCTGGTAGAGTCGACGGATACTGATACTCTTTCGATTTTACACTCACATTCAGTCAGAGAGGCGTATGGACAGCTTGCGGGCCGCCATCGTCGACGGCAGAAACACCGCCGCCGACGACGATCAGTTTATCGAGAGACTGGCTCAACTCCAGCACGAGCACGGGCCAATGGTCTGCCGGTCCATCTTCCAAACCCTGGCCGGCATCGACCTCCCCCGCGACACCGCCGAAGACTACTGGCGGCAAGTACTCTACCGCCGACAGCAGCTCAGCCGGATTCTCGGCAGAAATGTTGATCTGATGACGGCGATGTGCGATTTCCTGCGTTCTGAGACCAGGTATCTGCCACATCCCCGTCTCGTCGAAGTCGACTCCTTTGAGAGGATCGTCTACGAATCGATGTATGACGGCCTCACCGGACTCTTCAACCGGTTATACTTCGACGAGGCCTTCGCGCATCAGATCTCGCTGGCCAAGAGGTACAACACCGATCTCTCGGTCCTCTTTCTCGATGTCGACGACTTCAAGACGATCAACGACACCCACGGCCATATCGTCGGTGACGTCGCCCTGAAAAAAATCGGCGCCATCATCAAAAAAACGAAACGCGACAGCGATCTCGCCGCCCGTTACGGCGGCGAGGAGTTCGTTCTGCTGATGCCCCATACCGAAAGCATCAACGCCTTCATCCTCGCCGACCGGATTCGTCAGGAGGTGGAGAAGGAAGAGTTTACGGCCCACGACCTCACCTACAGACTGACCGTCAGCGGCGGCCTGGCCTCCTGCCCCCTCAATGCCACCGAACCGGCCGACCTGCTGCACATGGCCGACAGCGCCACCTACATGGCTAAAGGATCGGGAAAGAACACCATCTGCCTGTTCAAGAAGGACAAGCGGCGTTACCTCCGGGTCAAATTGATGCAGCCCGTCCTCATCAAGGAGATGGGATTCAATGATTCGCAGGCCTACGAGGGAAAAAGCAAGAATATCGGTATCGGCGGAATCCTGTTCGAAAACGACACCCCGCTGCCGGTCGGCGCCCATGTCCAGGTGAGCATCACCGGCAGGAATAATGCGCCGCTCCTCCTCATCGGCACGATCGTCAGGATCGAATCGTTCGGGCCGAACAGTTACGATATCGGGATGGCCTTCTCCTTCAAGGAAATGGAAAAAATCGCCACCGCCGAGATCGCCCAGTTCCTCAAAGAGGGTGCCTGAGTGCGACTCACCCCGCCGGTATCGACCGGGATGGTCGACAGCCGGATTTTTCTGTTTTTCCCTTTTGCAGCTGATTTTTCCTGTTTTTTCCCTTTTGCAGCTGATAGCATATTATTGCAGGACAGGCTCGCAGTGCGTCGTTTTTCCAACTTTTACAAGGAGGGATTACCATGGCAACAAGCGTCTACAAGATCATCGAACTCGTTGGAACCAGTGATAAATCATGGGATGATGCGGCCCGCAACGCGGTTGAGACCGCCGCCAAGTCGCTGGAGGATCTGCGCATCGCCGAGGTCGGCAAACTCGACATGCAGATCGACAACGGCAAGGTCGTTTCCTATCGGGCCAGGGTCAAAGTCTCCTTCAAATACAAGAAGGACTAAGCGCTGCGCCGACCTCCATCGGCCGGGAAAAACGAAGGCCAGTCCGCTTTTGGGCTGGCCTTCTCTCGTTCAGATGGTACTCTGCGGCAATTTTCCGGAAGTGGCGTATGCGGGGTTGTTCCTGAGAGAGGATAGAAAGGTATGAAAACCGTACAGGTTCGAATTGAAGGCCGGGTCCAGGGGGTGTATTTCCGCGATTACACCAGACGCGAGGCCCTGCAACAGGGAGTCGACGGCTGGGTCCGCAATCTCCCTGACGGCAGTGTCGAAGCGGTCATCACCGGCTCCGAAAAGGCGGTCGAGGCGATGCTCGACTGGTTCCAGATCGGCTCGCCCCATGCCGTGGTCCGGGCAGTAAAGGTCACCGACATTGTCCCGCCCCAGGAATTTCCCGGCTTCGATATCCGATTCTGAACTTTCATGTTGCTGCAGATAGACAATCTCTCAACCTGGATCGACATCGAGACGGAGGAGGGAATCAGCCACCGCCGGATCCTCACCGACGTCTCGCTTTCCCTTGACCGCGGAACGACCTGCGCCCTGGTCGGCGAATCGGGTTCCGGCAAGTCGGTCACCGCCCTGTCGATCCTCCGCCTGCTGGAGGAAAGCTGCCGGACCGCAACCAGGGGCAGCGTCCTGTTCGAAGGTCGCGACCTGCTGACCCTCGACCGCGACGAGATCAGGGCCGTGCGCGGCAATCGCATCGCGATGATCTTCCAGGAACCGATGACCTCGCTCAATCCGGTCTACACCGTCGGCAGCCAGCTCCTCGAACCACTGCTGCTGCACCGGCGGATGAACAAAAAGGAGGCGGAAGGGGAGGCGGTGCGGCTGCTGCAGCGCACCGGCATCGACGATCCCGAGGCCCGGCTGCGGGTCTATCCGCATCAGCTCTCCGGCGGCCAGCGGCAGCGGGTGATGATCGCCATGGCCCTGGCCTGCCGGCCGGCCCTGCTGATCGCCGACGAGCCGACCACCGCCCTCGACGTCACCATCCAGGCCCAGATCCTCGACCTGATCGGCGACATCCAGCAGGAATTCGGCATGGGGCTGCTGCTGATCACCCATGATCTGGCAATGGTGCGGCGGATCGCCGACACCATCGCCATCATGAAGAACGGCCGGATCATCGAGGACGGACCAACCGAGAAGGTCTTCACCCAGCCGGGCGACAGCTACACCCGCCACCTGATGTCTTCCATCCCCCATCCGACCCCGGAAACAAAAGAGGAAGGACCGGTCCTGCTCCAGGTCGAAGGGTTGAACTGCCATTTCCGGCTCCCGGCCGGCTGGCAGGGACTGCTGCGACGGCGGACCAAGGTCATCCGAGCGGTCGACGACGTCAGTCTCGAGGTGCGGCAGGGGACGACCTGCGGCATCGTCGGCGAATCCGGCTCCGGCAAGACGACGCTGGCGATGGCGGTTCTCAAGCTCGTGTCCAGCCGCGGTGTCATCCGCTTCGACGGCGTCGACCTGCAGCAACTGTCCACCGGCCGTATGCGGCCGCTGCGCAGCCGTATCCAGGTTGTTTTCCAGGACCCGTATTCATCGCTCTCGCCCCGCCTGACCGTGCAGGAGATCATCGAGGAGGGGCTGAAGGTCCATCGCCTCGGCGGCAACCGGGAAGAACGGTTCCAACTGGTCGCCTCGGTCCTGGCCGATGTCGAGCTGGAGCCGGAGATGGCGCACCGCTACCCCCACGAGTTTTCCGGCGGTCAGCGCCAGCGCATCGCCATCGCCCGGGCTATCGTCCTCCGGCCGCAGCTGCTGATCCTCGACGAACCGACCTCGGCCCTCGACATGACGATCCAGGCCCAGATCATCACCCTGCTCCGCGAGCTCCAGCGCAAGTACCGGATGACCTATCTCTTCATCTCCCATGATCTGCGGGTGGTGCGGGCCCTGGCCGACCACGTGGTGGTGATGCAGCACGGCCGGATCGTCGAGGCCGGCCCGGCCCGGCAGATCTTCACCGCGCCGGGCCAGCCCTACACCCGGAGCCTGTTCAGGGCTGCACTGCTGCCGTAGCCGGACAGGCGGCAGCCTTGCGCCGCACCTTGTCGCCGGCGATATCGTCCTTGAACAGGGCCTGGCCCCGCTCCATCGCGCAGAAATCGCCGCACATCGTACAGGTGACCTCGTTTTCCGGCATCCGGCTGCGCCGGATCTGCAGGGCCTTCTCGGGGAACATCAGCAGGCTGAAATGCTCCTGCCAGTCACTGTCGCGACGGGCCAGGGCCACCCGCTTCTCGTGGTCGCGCCGGTCCGGGTACTTGGCGATATCGCCGATCCGGGCGGCGAGCCGGGTCGCCCGCACCCCCTCCCGGACATCGTCGACATTGGGCAGGGCCAGGTGCTCGGCCGGGGTGATGTAGCAGATCAGGTCGGCGCCGTGCCGGGCCGAGTTGGCCGCCCCGATCGCCGCGGTGATATGGTCGTAGCCGGCGCCGGAATCGGCCGGCAGCGGCCCGAGGACATAGTAGGGGGCGCCGCCGCTCATCCGTTTTTCGAGCATGATGTTGCCCTCGATCTCGTCGAGCGGCACATGGCCCGGCCCCTCGACCATGGTCTGGCAGCCCATGTCGCGGCCGATCTCGGCCAGCTCGCAGTTGATAATCATCTCGGCCATCTGGGCCCGGTCGTGGCTGTCGTGGATCGCCCCGGCACGGATGCCGTTGCCGAGCGACAGCACCGCGTCATACTTCTTCATCAAGGCGCAGACCCGGTCGAACTGCTCGTAGAGGGGGTTCTCCCGGTTGTTGTATTCCATCCACGACACCATGAAGGTCCCGCCCTTGGAGACCAGGCCGCCGTAGCGGAAGCCCTGCTTGCGCAGCCGCTCGATCGAGAAGCGGTTGATGCCGCAGTGGATGGCCATGAACGAAATGCCGTCGCTCAACTGGCGCTCGATGACCTCGAACAGGTATTCATCATCGAGCAGGTTGGGGTTGCGCTGGCGCCGTGCCGTCTCGGCAAAGGCCTGGTAGAGGGGCACGGTACCGACCGGCAGACTGCAGCCGGCCAGGACCTCGCGCCGGACCCGGTCGAGATCGCCGCCGGTCGACAACTCCATCAGCGTGTCCGCCCCCTCCTCTTCCGCCGCCCTCGCCTTCGCCAGCTCAAGGCCGATATCGCTGATGTCGGACGAGGTGCCGATCGAGGCGTTGACCTTGGTGCGCAGGCCGCGGCCGATTCCGACCGCCTTCTGGCGGCGGTTGGGGTTGGCGGGAATGACGATGTGACCGTCGGCCACCGCCTGGCGGATGACATCGGCTGGAAAATTCTCGGCTATCGCCACCTGCTCCATCTCCGCCGTGACCACCATCTGTCGTGCCAGTTCGATCTGGGTCTCCATACTTGCTCCTTCTATGAAATTCTGCGGTCCGGCGGGCAAAAAAAAGTCCGTGCCGCATCACCTCGATGCGGCACGGACTTTTTACGGACGGAAAAGTCGTTATCTTCCTGGCAGGTCTTCTGACTCGCGGCTCATCCTCGGACCGCGCCTTCCCAAGGGCTTCCCGAATTCGAGAGTCATCCCCAGTGGCATCATGCAGCCCTCGTCCCCGCTCACAGCGCTGGCCCAACGTTACGGATTTGCACCGTATTCCCTTTTCACCGCTGCCATCCCGGAGGAGGGCAGACGACACCAGAGAAGATCAGTAGGCGACGACTCTACTCAAAAGAACTGTTTCTGTAAAGGAGGCTCAGACACCCGGGAGGACGTTTCCTCAATGCTTTTGTTCCCTCCCCTGGAAGCCATGTATCCCATCGGAGATGAAATCGTGTTTTCCCAGTTCAACAATCTCTGCGCATCGGTTTTCGCCTCCCTCATCCAGAAGGCATAGTCATCGAAAAATAGGAGGGTGTCCCGATTTATTTTATTGACCACCGTATTGCCATCCGGTAGGTTGCGGCCATGTCAAGGATTTCACGGATCATCGCCCCAGGTCTGCCGCACCATATCGCCCAGCGGGGCAACAACCGCTCGCCGGTTTTTTTTGCCGATGACGATCGGGAAACCTACCTTGACATGCTGACCTTCTACGCCACCCGGCATTCAATGCAGATCTGGGCCTACTGCCTGATGGAAAACCACCTCCATATCCTCGCCGTGCCGGAACGGGCGGACTCCCTCGCCCGCGGCATCGGCATCACCAACCAGGTCTACACCCAGTACATCAACCGGCGGATGCATCACTCCGGCCACCTGTGGCAGAACCGCTTCTTTTCCTGCATCGTCGGTGGCCGGCAGCATCTGTGGCAGACCGCCCGCTATATCGAACGCAACCCGATCCGGAGCGGCCTGGCGGCAACGGCGGAAGAATATCCCTGGTCAAGCGCCCGAGCCCATACCGTCGGCGCCAGGAACATGGCGCTGTCGAGCTCATCATGGCTTGTCCCGAAAAAGCGACCGTTGTACGCCACCTTCCTGCGTCAGGCCGACAACGTCGCCGAAGAGGCGCTCCGCCGGGCCACCAGAACCGGACGCCCGTTTGCAGCGGACAACTTCATCGACGACCTGGAACGACAGCTGCAACTGCCGCTTCGCCCGAAAAGACCGGGACGACCACCCAAAAGGACGCAGGAGGCCGCCTCTTCCTGATGTTTCCCGTCGATATTCTCAAATCCGTGCCCCATGCCCCCGGTGTCTACCTGATGCTGGACGGCAAAGCGGCCGTCCTCTATGTCGGCAAGGCCAAGGACCTGTTCAAGCGTCTGTCGTCCTATGCCCATCACAGCGGTGCCGAACACAATAAAACGACGGTCATGCTGGCCAGAGTGTCCACGGTCGACACCATCATCACCGCCACCGAGAAGGAGGCCCTGATCCTCGAGGCCTCGCTGATCAAGAAGCATCGTCCCCGCTACAACATCATCCTGCGCGACGACAAGAATTATCCCCTGATCAAGGTCACCACCAACGAGGAGTGGCCGCGGGTCATGATGACCAGGCGCCGCAAGAAGGACCGGGCCCGCTATTTCGGCCCCTACTCTTCGGCGACGGCGATGTGGGCGACGCTGAAACTGATCACCGGCCTCTTTCCGTTGCGCCGCTGCTCCGGCAGTACGGTCCGGCCGCGCAAGCGGCCCTGCCTCAACCACCAGATGGGGCGCTGCCTCGCCCCCTGCGCCGGGCTCGCCGACCGCCAGGCCTACGATGAACACCTGCAACGGATCATTATGGTGCTGGAAGGCCGCAACCGGGAGTTGATCACCTCGCTTACTTCACAGATGGAGAAGGCCGCAGCGGCGATGGAATTCGAGCGGGCGGCGCTGCTCCGCGACCAGATCCAGGCCCTGGCGCAGACCCTGGAAAAACAGGTGATTTCAGCCGAACACGGCCGGGATCGGGATGTCTTCGGTTTCGCCCGGCAGGGTGCGGCGATCGCCGTTACCGTGCTCTTCGTCCGCGGCGGAGTCATCGGCGGCAGCCGCAGTTTCTTCCTCGCCGACCCCTACGGCGACGACCCGGCCATCCTCGCCCAGGTGCTGCACCAGTTCTACGACCGGCAGACCCCTGTCCCCCATGAGATCCTGCTGCCCTTCCTGCCCGACGACTATGACCTGCTGGTCGAACGCTTCAGCGACCTCGGCGACCGCGCGGTGGCGATGTCGGTGCCGAGCCGGGGTGACAGGCTGCGCCTGATGACCATGGCCGCCACCAACGCCCGTCAGGTCTTTGCCGAGCGGGAGAGGAAACGGGAATCGTGGCAGACGCTGGCGGAGGCGATGGAGCAGAAACTGCATCTGCTGCGCCCGCCGAACACGATCGAATGCCTCGATATCTCCAATATCAGCGGCAAGCAGGCGGTCGGCTCACTGGTCTGCTTCACCGACGGCGTCCCGGATCCCAAGAGGTATCGGCACTACCGGATCCGCACCGTCGACGGGCCGGATGATTATGCGATGATGACGGAGGTGCTTCAACGCCGGCTCGGTCGGGCGGCAGCCGAACAGACGCTGCCCGATCTCTTTGTCGTCGACGGCGGCCGGGGCCAGTTGTCGATGGCCATGCAGGTGGCCGACAGCCTCGGCATCACCGCCGACCTCGACTGGATCGGCATCGCCAAGGAACATGAAGACGAGGGGGAGAAACTGTTCAAACCGGGCCGGAAAAATCCGATCGTCCTGCCGGCCCACAGTCCCGTGCTGCTGTATCTCATGCGGATACGCGACGAGGCCCACCGCTACGGCATCACCCTGCACCGGCGACTGCGCAACTCCTCAACCCTCGCCTCCCGACTCGACCTGATCCCCGGCATCGGCGACGACCGTAAGAAACGGCTGCTCAAAGGCCTGGGCAGCCTGCGTCGGATTGAAGCGGCATCGGTGGAACAGCTCGCGGCGGTCAAGGGTATCGGCCCGGAGCTGGCCACGGCGATCCACACTTTCTTTCACCCAGGCAGTCCTTCTGAGCCCGCGGTCGGCGCTGCAATTGAACAACATGACAACCGATGAATAAAACTCCACCGCATAACCGGCCAAATCTGGAGAGACTGCAGGCATCGAACCGCGACAGCGCCCTGGCCAGGTATCGCACCATAGCGGTGGGGCGGAAGGGGACCACCGCCGGCCTGTTCCTGTTCGAGCTGATCACCACCTGCGTCCTGCCCCTGCCGGGCGGGCTCGGCCGCTGGGCACGCAACCTCTTCCTGCCTCTGGCCGGCGTCAGCATCGGCAACAAGGTGCATATCGGCAGGGACTGTACCGTCAGGAATCCGGCCGCGATAAAGATCGGCGATGACACCGTCATCGAGGATCGGGTCTGCCTCGATGTCAAACCCGATGCCGAGCGGCTGATCATCGGCAGCAACGTTTTCTTGGGCCGCGGCACCATCTGCAACTGCGCCGGGGCCATCCTCGAGATCGGCGACGGCAGCCGGATCGCCGCCTCCTGCCGCCTCGGCTCGAAACTGGGACTGCGCATCGGCCGCAACTGCCGTATCGGCATCGAGGCCTGCTGTTCCGGCGCCGCCCATGCCTACGACGACCGCAGTATCCCCGTCGCCCTCCAGCCCGTGACCTGCAAAGGGCCGACGATCATCGGCGACAATGTCGTCATCGGCGATCGGGCCACTGTCCTCGACGGCGTGAAAATCGGCGCCAATACCCATATCGCCGCTGATTCCCTGGTCATCAGCGATATTCCTGAAAACTCAACTGTTACCGGAGTGCCGGGTCGGATTCGAGGCCGCGCGGAATGACTGCCATGCCGACCTGGGTTTATCGTTTTCTCCGCTGGTGTCCCGGGATCCTGGGTCTTCTCCTGCGCCAGAGGCTGTACCCCTGCCTGCTGGGCCATTGCGGCCGCGGCGTACTGATCGGTCGCCATGTCGACCTGATCAACCCCGGCGGCATCAGCCTCGGCGACAAGGTGATCGTCAATGACGGCGCCCGTCTTGATGCGGGCAGCCACTCCGGCCCCGACACGGCAATCGACGTTGCAGACGGGGCGTTCATCGGCGCCGACACCCTCCTCGCCGCCGGTCCGGGACGACTGATCGTCGGCGAGGGGAGTAATATCGGCAGCCGATGCACGATCGTCGCCGCCGGGGATGTCGTTCTCGGCCACCACTCGCTGCTGGCCGGGTACTGCATGATCGGAGACATCCCGGAAGCACCGGCAGCGACGGCTGGTCACGATCCACAGATACCGACAGGGCCGACCGACAAGCCCACGATCATCATCGGGCCTGGGTGCTGGCTCGGTCTGCGCTCCCAGGTTACGGCCGGTGTGCGGATCGGCCAAGGCGTCATTGTCGGCGCCCATGCCCTGGTCACCGAACCGCTCCCGGAATTCGCCATTGCCGTCGGCCGTCCCGCCACCATCAAGCGGATGCGGCCATAACCGGAGAGTGTATGAAAACCGTTCACCTCGTCAGCATGCCGCTGCTCGCCCTGGTTTTCGTCCTCTATCTCTACTGGTTGGCATTGCAGCATGCCCCGCCGCAATCGGTACAGAAGACACCTGTCAGAATATCGCCACTGGAGATTGTTGAAGAAACTGAGCCAAGATCGATGGAGATGCTCCTGGCCGGACAGCTCGACCGCTGGTCCGCGAACGTTGGAACAACCGAAACAGACGACACCGCCGGAAAAATCCCCAGTCACGAATCTGCGATGTACAACAAAAAACCCTTTGTCACGGAACAGAACAGGTTCCTTCCTTCGGACCGGATCTATATCGTCGTGGAACTCCACGACCTTGAAAAGGGGAAGCACCAGCTGTCAGCCTCGTGGATCAACCCGGAAGGCAAGACCATCAATACGTCTGAGCATACTATCGTGCTGCATGCACCGGAGTCGAGTCACCGTTCCTATTTCTGGCTGGAACTGATGAAGAACGGTCCATTTTCCGAGATGATCACCGGCAGGGAATACAAGGGCAACATCTATGGTCGCTGGGAAGTTCATCTTCGCCTGAACGGCGAATCGGTCGGCAGGAGGGAATTCACCATTCAGGATAGCTGATGAAGTATCCTGAAATTGATTCAAGGATATTTATCAAGTGGAATTAATAACGAATTTACAATATCATAAACTATAATGTTTAAGCAAATTAACAAATAACCATCTCAACGCCTTAAAAATATGAAAAAAAAATTGCAAAATCCGGTTAGTTCTGGTATCTCAGTCAGTTAAATTCATCGTCATTGCAGTCATCCGATTTCCAAGATCTTTTCCGTGCGAGGACCGACATGAAACCATTCCTGAAAATCTTCCTGATTCTCTGTTTTTCTCTGTCCCTTAGCGGTTGTGGCGAGTGGGACGACCTTGTGGATTCGATTTCCGGTTCGGATGATGACGACGATATCGCGACCACTCAGACCAACCTGCCCCGTAAGGACGTATCCACCCCCACGACGACGACAGATACAAAAACCGAGACAAAAACCGAGACAAAAACCAGCAGCGACACCGAAAAAACCACCACCAGTGAATACACCCGCAAATCGACCTATACCAGTTACGGCGTCCGTAACGGCGGCCGCCAGGCGTGGAGGATCCCAAAGAAAGGACCCGATTACGGCAAAAAGATCAAATTTGTGTTTTCCAACGGCTATACAGTGATTGTAACCAACACCTCCAGGAATTACCGACAAAGCAACGGTTTCGTGTTCAAGCCCGGGATCGGGCCTTACGGCGAAGGTGAAAACAACACCTGGACCGCCCATGGCGGAATATATCTGCATGCTCCGTACGGCAACGCAAGCAAGCAGGTGACGTTGCACCATTGAGGCCGGAAAGGACCGGCCAAGTGAATCCAGAACAAAAGAACTACACAAGGAGCATGTAATGAACAAAATCTGTCGTCTTTTTCTTATTCTCTTCCTCGTCCTGACCATCAATGGCTGCAGTGACGACGACGACAGCGACACGATAAGCGGCAGCGGCAATGAGCCAGTGGCTGAGAATGCGCAACCCGAATACGACCAGCAGGAAACCTACAGCAGCTATGGAACCCGCAATGGCGGTCGACAGGCATGGAGAATACCAAAGAAAGGCCCTGCCTTCGGCAAGAAGATCAAGGTGGTTTTTTCCAACGGCCATACGGTCTATGTCAACAATACCTCCAGGAATTACCGGGAAAGCGACGGCTTTGTCTTCAAACCCGGTATCGGTCCCAACGGTGAGGGTGTGCACGACACCGGCACGGCCCACGGCGGCGTTTATCTGCATGCACCGTATGGCAACAGAAGCAGGCAGGCTACCTTCCATTTCCACAGATAGAACCACCGGCACGGGACAACCGGTTTTTTTCGAGCAGTTTCCCTGATAGAGGTTGTTCACGTCATCACCCCGAGGGCAACAACACGCATTGGTTGTTGCCCTCGTTTTTTTGTCTCTCCATCCTCATGCCGCCGACCGGCCCAACAGTTCCCGTATCGCTGAAATCCGCGCGTGCAGGGCGACAACGGCTGTATCGACCTTGAGAATCCTATCCCCGAGCGAACAGGAACGAAACCCCTGGGCCTCGAACCGCTCAACTTCGAAATCGACCCAGCCGCCCTCGGGGCCGACGGCAACAACAATCCGCCCCTCCCCGGGACCGAGATACCCCGCCAGGGTGGCAGTCCCGTACGGATGGGCGAGAATTCTGAAACGGTAATGATCTTTCACCAGGGGAAGAAAATCCTCGACAAATGGCTTGAATTTCCTGAAAATCCTCACCTGGGGCAACCTCGTGTCGACGGCCTGCTCCAGTCCATGGCGGAGATGCTCGAGATATTCGCCCTCTTCGAGAAGACCTGAATCCCAGAAACTCTTTTCCACCCGGTTGGCCTGGATGATAAACAGCGTTCCGATGCCGAGCGCGGCAACCTGGCCCAGGATGCGCCGCAGCATGATCGGCCGCGGCAGGGCCAGGATAATATCGATTTCCGGCTGATGGGTTGGGATCTCACCCAGTTCCACATCCAGTTCGACCCGGGTCGGCCGTCCCTTGACGACCGAGGCGACTCTCCCGCTGCCCATCGGACCATTGACCAGCCCGACACGGACCCGATCACCGATCGTGGCCCGCAGCACCTTGTGGATATGGACCGCTCGACGATCATGAAGGACAACCCGTCCTCCATCCAATTCCTGTTCTTCGAAGAGGATGATGTTCATTCTCTGACTCCAGGCGGCATTGCCCCGTTTTCCCGGCCTTCGTTCCCGGGCTTTCCATCTCGAACTGTCTATGGTAGATTCTTGAAATTCTACGGAGAAAAACTCTCAATGATACCAATCTACAATCTTTGCCAGATCCTTGTCCTGGTCGTTGCCTGGCCGATTCTTGCCCTCCTGGTCCTGCTCCGCCCCAAATACCGGAAAACCTTCTTCTTCCGATTGGGGATCGGCCTGCAACGTCACCTCCCGTCGGCACCGGCAACAGGTAAGACAGTCTGGGTCCACGCCCTTTCGGTGGGGGAGGTTTCTTCAGCCCGCTCCCTCATCGTTGGTCTCCGCGATCAGTTTCCCGATGTCCGCATCGTCTGTTCGACAACGACCGCGACCGGTTTGGCGATCGCCAGAACCCTGCTGCACGATCACGTTGACGCGATCTTCCCGTCACCGCTGGATCTCAGGCCGGTCGTCGCCAGGTTTCTTCGCCTGATCCGGCCGGATCTGTTCATCCTCGTCGAGACCGATTTCTGGCCCAACGTATTGACCACACTCAACAAAAACGACATTCCGGCAATCCTGGTCAACGGCAGGGTCTCGGCCCGGTCATTGTCCCGCTACCGGCGAGCCGGTTTTTTCTTCCGGCCGCTCTTCCGCTCTTTCGCCCATCTCTGCATGCAGACCGATAGCGACAGGATCAATCTGGAAGGACTCGGCGTCGAACCCCACAGGCTCCATTGCCTCGGCAACCTCAAGTTCGACACGCCGGTCACTTCGCCCGCCGGATGCCGTGACGGCCTCTCACTCCACAGCCCCGACAACCGCCTGACAATCCTCGCCGGTTCGACCCACGAAGGCGAAGAGGATATCATCTTTACGATCTATGCTGAACTGAAAAATCACCATCCCGGCCTCCGCCTCATTGTCGCCCCTCGCAATCCCGAACGCTGCCCGGAGATTGCCCGGCTCGCCACCCGCCATGATCTTTCCCTGACACTGCGTTCCCGGGAACCGCAAAAAACAGCCGATGTCCTCCTGGTCGACAGCATTGGGGAACTGCCATGGCTGTATGCCCTGGCTGACATCGCCTTTGTCGGCGGCAGCCTGGTGGCGGCAAGAGGCCACAATCCGATCGAACCGGCCACTCATGGGGTTCCGGTCCTCTTCGGCCGGCACATGGAGGACTTCGCCGAAATCAGCCGTGACCTCGTCGCCGCCGGCGGGGCGTTGACGGTCTCCGACAGGGAATCGCTCGCCGAAGCCCTGAATGCCCTGTTGTCCAGCGAAGACCGACGAAAAATCATGGGCCGTCACGCCCGCCGATATGTCGAGCGGCAGCAAGGCGTGGTCGCCCGCCACCTGACAATCATTCGCCCCTACCTGTGACCTTCATCGTCCGCCTTCTCTCTGCAAATCTTCTGACCGCCGTCATCCTCGGCTTTATCGGCGGGATCGGATTATCCCCTCTGCTGCCGATACCACCGTCGCCGCTGGCCGTGCTCACCGGCGCAACGATGGTCGTCACCCTGACGTTCTACCTTCGGCGCCGGACCTTCGCCGCCCACCTGTCTCTTCTCAACCTGTTTCTTCTTCTCGGTGTCCTTCACGGCATCATCGCAAACCGGTCCCCCTCTTCGCCCGATCATATCTTCAACCTCATTGAGGAAAGACGCGAGGCCGTAGTCATCGCCACTCTGGTCTCGATGCCGACCTACACTGACGGGACTGGTCGAGCGACAGTCGAACTGGAATCGATCCGCTTTGCCGACAGGCCGGATTTTCAGCGGGCTGAGGGCAAGGTTCTGGTCAGAATCATGGAGCCATGGCCCGATTTCACTGTACCGGGAACGATGCTGGCCCTGCGGCTGAACCTGCAACGGCCGTCACGCTTCAACACTCCGGGAACCTTCAATTACCCGGCCCACCTCGCCCGCCAGGGAATCCGGGTCACAGGCCATCTCTCCTCATCCGCGTATATCACCAGAATACCGGCATCGACTAAGCTCCTCCACCAACTCCGGTTTTTTCCGGAACGGCTGCGCCACACCATCGGCGCCGCTTTTGACGATTTCGTCCCGGCGCCGCTGAACGGCATTTATCGCGCCCTGGTCATCGGTGATCAGACACAGGTCGACGATGCCACCAGGAATCTTTTCCGCGACAGCGGCGTCATGCACATACTCTCCATATCCGGTCTGCATTTCGCCATCATCGCGACCATCCTCTATATGCTGATTTTCTGGCTGCTGCGCCGCTCGACATGGCTCATCCTCCGCGCCAATGTCCGGAAAACCGCGATGCTCGCCTGTCTGCCGATTCTTCTCTTCTACGCCTTCCTTGCCGGCATGAACATCCCGGTCCTTCGCTCCCTGGTCATGAGCTGTATCGCCATTGTCGCCCTGTGCACCGACCGGCGAAAGTCCATCTCCACCCTCCTCGCCGTCGCCGCCCTGCTGATCCTGCTGGTCCGCCCGCAGGCCCTGTTCACCGCCTCGTTCCAGCTCTCGTTTGCCGCCGTCGCCTTTATTGCGCTGACGGCACCGGCATTGCGACGATTGACCGGCGGCAAGCAAGACCAGGAATCTGCTTCTTCACTCTATTTCCAACGTTTCCTGCACTGGGTCGCAGCCGCCCTCCTCGTCTCCGTCGCCGCCACCCTGGGAACCGCCCCGCTGCTGCTCTACCATTTCAACCACCTGTCGTTGATCGCCCCCCTGACCAATCTCCTCGTCGAACCCCTGATCTGCCTGTGGAGCCTCCCCTGTGCCCTGCTCGCCTGCCTGGCGCTTCCGGTCTCACCGGACCTGGCGTCGACCCTGCTCCACCTCGGCGCCCCCGGGCTGACGATATCGCTGAAGAGCATGGAGTTGTTCACACAACTGCCTCACTCCAGCGCCTGGCTGCCGACCCCCCGTATCTGGCTGATCTTCGTCTACTATACCGCTTTTCTGCTGCTGATCTGCCACTGGCGGAAAAATAGAACACTGTTCATCGCCGCGGTGGCGTTTTTCACCTCCATCAGCTTTCTTTTTATTTTCCCCCCGTATGAGTTGACGAAAAGGTTCAAAAAGGACCTGACTGTCAGCTTTCTCGATGTCGGCCAGGGAAGCGCAACCCTGCTTGAATTTCCCGGAGGCTACCGGGTTCTGATCGATGGCGGCGGTTCATCGGCGTCTTCACGAACCGTCGGTGAAACCGTGATCGCCCCCTTCCTGTGGCATAAGGGGATCGCCCGTCTCGATCATATCGTCGTTACCCATCCCGACTCGGATCACTACAACGGTCTTCCCTTTGTCCTCGAGCGTTTTTCTCCAGCCGTTCTGTGGACCAACAGCCTGGCGGCAAACGATCGCCCCTACGCGCAACTCCTTGAGCAGGCCCGGCGGCAGCGGATGCAGGTAAGCATGCCAACAAGGGGAGAACGCCTCGAAATCGGCCGCGGCCGACTCAAGTGTATCCGCAACCTGTCTGCCGGCTCCGGAGCAAGACCGCATACAGGGGTCAATAGGAATGACAGCGGACTGGTGATCCAGGCCCGTCTGGGCCGCATCGCGCTGCTGTTTCCCGGCGATATCAGCCAATCGATCGAACGCAGACTCACCGACACCGACGAAGACCTGGCGGCGACGATTCTTCTATCGCCCCATCATGGATCAAAGACGTCCAATTCGCAGACCTTTCTCGCCGCCGTCGCCCCCGAATATCTCATCGTTTCCGCCAGCAGCCGGCGATCCGCCCATTTTCCTCACCCAAGGCTGGAACGGCAGTGTGAAGACCTGGGAATTACAATGATGACGACCGGACGCGACGGTACCATCATCACGGTCACCGATGGCAACCGGTTCACCATCGCAACATCGAGGGAACCCGGCAGCGACAGGCGCGTCGTCCTGGGTGGAGCTGGCGGTGATGAGCAAGGTGGCAGGGTCGCCACCCCGACTCATCCCTTTGAAGAGATCAGACCTCGGTAAAATCGGATGGCGGGTTGCGGAGGAATTTAAGAAATTTCGATTTCTCGACCGCATTCGAGTAGGCGTCGTCAGGACTGATCATCTTTTTCTCGAGATATTCCATGATAGCGTCGTCCAGGGTCTGCATGCCGAATTTTTTCCCCGTCTGCATCGACGACAGAATCTGGTAGGTCTTGGCCTCACGGATCAGATTGCGGACTGCCGGCGTCGCGATCAGAATCTCGAGCGCGGCACATCGTCCCTTGACATCAACTCGCTTGAACAGGGTCTGGGAGACGACGGCCTTCAAGGCATCGGCCAGGGTTGAACGGACCTGTCCCTGCTGGGTTGCCGGGAAGATCTCGATGACGCGATCCACGGTCTTCATCGCGTTGATCGTGTGCAGCGTGCCGAAGACCAGATGCCCAGTCATGGCCGCCTCCATCGCCAGGGATATCGTTTCCAGATCACGCATCTCGCCAACCATGATGATGTCCGGATCCTCACGCAACGCTCCGCGCAGGGCCGCGGAAAACGACCGGGTGTGGCTTCCCACCTCGCGGTGGTTGATGATGCATTTCTGACTCTTGTGGACAAACTCGATCGGGTCTTCGATCGTCAGGATATGATCCTTCCGCGTCTTGTTCGCCTCATCAACGATCGCCGCCAGCGTCGTCGACTTGCCGGAGCCGGTCGGCCCGGTCACCAGAACCAGGCCTTTCGGCAGATGGGCCAGGCGGGCGATGACCTTCGGCAAACCGAGCTGCTCGCAGGTCAGGATCTCGCTGGGGATCTCGCGGAAGACCGCCCCGATCCCATATTTCTGCTGGAAGAAATTGCAGCGGTAGCGAGCCAGACCGGGAATTTCATAGCCGAAATCGATATCGCCGGTCTCTTCGAACAGTTTGATCTTCTCTTCAGGACAGATCTCGTACAGCATGTTGCGCAGTTCTTCATGTCCCATCTTCTTGAACTTCACCCGCTCCATATCACCCCGGATACGGAGCAATGGCTGCTGTTCCGCGACCATGTGAAGGTCGGAGGCCCCTTCATCATTCATCAGCTTGAAAAATGCGTCAATCTGCGCCATACCGTTTCTCTCCTCGATTTCTTGTCAGCAGAATTCAACCAGCCTGCCGGCGGCCTTCAGCCGACGGCAGCCCTGTTATGCGATTACACTATCACCGTTTTTTTGATAAAACTGACGACATCCTCCGCCTCATCGAGCACCTTCAGCAACAACATGTCTTCCTTGTCGATATTGCCTGCCGCCAGGAGCGTTTCCCTGATCCAGCCAACAAGTCCAGTCCAGAAACCACTGCCGACCAGCACGATCGGAAAAGGCTTGATGCGCTGCGTCTGAATCAGGGTCATCGCCTCGAAAAGTTCATCAAGCGAACCAAAGCCGCCGGGCATACAGACAAATGCCATCGAATACTTCATGAACATGACTTTTCGTACAAAAAAATACTTGAAATGCAAGGGGAAATTCGTATACGGATTCGGCGCCTGCTCGTGCGGCAGGCTGATATTCAGTCCGATCGATACCCCGCCGGCCTCCATGGCCCCCTTGTTGGCCGCCTCCATGATACCGGGGCCACCGCCGGTAATGATCGCATACCCTGCGTCGGCAAGACCGGCAGCGATCTCCTCGGCCAGCTGGTAATACTTGTGCTCTTTCGGCGTCCTGGCTGATCCGTAAATCGTCACTCCCGGCAGCCCCACGGCCGACATCGCATCGAAACCATCGACAAATTCAGACATGATCCTGAACATCCGCCAGGAATCCCCGACCACGGTGTTGTCCAGGCAATATTTCGGTTCTCTTCTGATTCTTCTCCGCTCCTGAAACTCCATAACGCCCCTTACCCTTAATTTCGCATGAAACCCCGAGCCGTACCTGCGAGCTCGGGAGAAAGATCATGGCTCTGCAAGACTTTGGCGAACCATCGATCCGCCTGCCTTTTCCTGCCGAGCTTCAACCACAGCTGCCCGAGACAGACCTGGATCTCCGGGAGAATTCTCTTGTCGCCACGGCACTTCATCAGGTTCTGCCGGGCTTCGGCCAGCATATCGCAGGCGATCTGCACCTTGGCCAACCTCAATCTGGATGCCGCATTGTCGGGATTGAGTTCAACCCCTTTGTCGCATAAGGCCAGGGCGATCTGATGTCCCTCCCCTTCCTCCATATACACCAATCCGAGCAGGCTCAACGCCTCGGGATCAAGCTCATTGAACCGCAACGCCTTCTGAAGCCAGATCTTCGCCTCCTCCTTCCGCCCCAGGCCATAACAGGTCTCGCCGAGGTACCTCAAGGCCGGTCCGGACTGCTGCCCGCCTGTCGCTGCGTCGTGCCATTCCATCAACAGCGGGTACGCCCTGTCAAACAAACCGAGATGGCAGTACAACTTTGCCAACTGCAGTTGCAGATCTTTTCTGATCTCCAGGCCGTCATCCTCACAGTATACCTCCAACGCCCGTTCGAAATATTTCAAACTTCCATGCAGTTCACCGCGCCGAACCTCACCCAGTCCGAGATTGTACAACGCCATAAAATTATCCGGTTCGATGGCAAGCGCTTTTCTGAAGCTTTCCCGGGCAACGGAATGTCGGTCCAGCATCGCGTAGGTTACACCCAGGCTATTGAGAAGATTGACGTTGTCTGGGTCGCAGACGAGACCACGTCTGTATTCCGCCATCGCCTTCGACAGATCGCCATCGCCATAGTAGATGTCGCCGCTGATATTGAGACTGACGGCGTCAAACTCGACGACTGCCCCGGGACCAAAGAACGCTCCATGCAGCAGAGCCTTGCGACAATTCGCGGGGATTTCGCCCTTGTGAAAATCGGCGAACGGATAGGCGCCGATTCCAGCGGAAACCTGGAGATCTGCACCGGTTTCACGATCGAGTGTCCGCAGGAGTTCGACTACCTGCTGATGGGCCTCCCGGCCTGTAACCCCCTCAAGAAACAGTATGACGGATGCCGCATCTGCGAAGCAGAGACCAGGGGCGAGATGCCTGCCGACCAGATTGGCTAGTCGATCTCCCGCCCAACCCTCCTTTGCCAGTTCAACTAGACAAAATTGCTTCGATCTCGAGTATTTCCTCCGAACTTTACATATAAGGCCTTCGCTCGGGGGAAAGAGAGGATGCCGCTCCGGATGGGCAAGGACCCGGTAATCGCAGAAGGTGAACGGGCCACGCCGCTCAGCGGTCTGGAGGGCAGCCCAGGCCTCAGACAGGAGCCTGTCCCGCTCTTCCTCTATCGCCGCTTTCGGCAATGATTCACCCATCCTGCTGCTGGATCCGACATGGACCCGATAAAAGCCATCCCTCTTCAGCAGAGCGACGAGCTTCGAGCCATAGCGTTCGGAGAAATCCTCATCCTGCATATCCCGGAGAAAAATAGCAAAAACGCACTGCCCCAGATGATGGACAATTCCGCTGTCGCCGACACAAGCCTGCAGGGCGAAAGCCGCTCTTCGGGCATTTTGAAAGGCGTCCCGTGATGACCTGGTGCGTGGCGGGAGTTCAATCAGCACCAGATGAAAGGGACCGGTTTCCGGCGGGGTTTCAAGGAGGGCATACAGGTGGGTAATATTGCACAGGCCACTTACCGCCTCGATCCTGGTCCGTTTGACGGCAAGAAAATCACGGAACGCCGCCGCCTGCACCTCGGCAAGCCAATCCTTCGCCATTCTGTCGACAACGAGAGGATCGAGGCCGGACAAACGGGCAACCACTACCTGCCTCCTGCCGGTGACAAACGGCAGCAACAGTCCGTCCGGAGCGAATATGACAGTCTCGTGGTCAGCCACACCCGGGTCGAAGAGATCTGCCGCCATCGCCCTGACCTCCTCCGGCAGGACCGTTTCCAAAACTTTCAATTCGGCGTAAAAGGCGACGGCAGCCGCCGTCGGTATCCTTTCCCGCAGTATCCTGGAATATTCCTGCGAAAAGCGGATGAAGTCTTGATTCTCGACAGTCCAGTCGATGGCCGGGATGGGAAATCTTTCCATCACAATACTGGACCCTTGCCAAAATAGCCTACTAAAATATCGGCAACCATGGCGATCTCATTTTCCTGTATCGTCCTCATATCCATTATAAATTTATCATTCTCTATTCTGCCGATCAGAGGCACCGGCAACTGACGGAAGTCCGTCTCCACCGCATTCAGACTCATGTCTTGCGGTTGAAGGGCAACCGCCCAGGAGGGAAGATTATATTCCGGCATGGCCCCGCCTCCGACTCGGGAAACGGTCGACATCAGCGACAGAACACAACGGTCGGCAATAT
Source organism: Desulfoprunum benzoelyticum (assembly GCF_014201505.1). GTDB lineage: Bacteria > Desulfobacterota > Desulfobulbia > Desulfobulbales > Desulfocapsaceae > Desulfoprunum > Desulfoprunum benzoelyticum. The sequence goes on from NZ_JACHEO010000024.1 coordinate 46,554, forward strand.
CTTTGCTGGTGCGTCGAAGCAACGCCTGGGCCCGCTTTTTAATCTTATCCGCAGAAATCGTCAGCATCGCCAATGTCGGAATATTCTGCAGAGCAGCGATGGGGTCAAAGTATTCACGCAGGATTATCTCCAACGAAGACAGTGTGAACTTGTCAATTCTGAGGGCACGGTTCAAAGGATTTTTTTTCACCCGCTCTATGACGTCCCGCTTTCCGACAATAATCCCCGCCTGTGGTCCACCAAGCAGTTTATCGCCGCTAAAGGTGACGACATCCACCCCCGCCTTGACGATCTCCTGCACCGTGGGCTCCCGCGGCAGACCGAATCTGGAGAGATCGACAAGGCAGCCGCTCCCCAGGTCCTCCATCACGAGCACGCCATGTTTGTGTGCCAGCTGAACCATCTCTTCGGCTGAAAGTTCGGCAGTAAAACCGATGATCCTGAAGTTGGATGTATGTACTTTGAGCAGCATCGACGTCTCCGGAGTGATCGCCCTCTCGTAGTCGAACAGATGGGTCCGGTTGGTGGCTCCGACTTCAATCAACCGGGCACCGCTCTTGGCCATGACATCCGGAATACGGAACGATCCGCCGATTTCCACCAGCTGCCCCCTCGACACTATGACCTCGGTCCCCCGGGCAAGCGTCTCGAGAACAAGCAGTACCGCGGCTGCATTATTGTTTACGACAAGGGCTGCCTCGGCTCCAGTCAGATCGCAGATGATCTTCTCCACCAGGCTGTAACGGCTCCCCCGCTTTCCGGTATCGAGACTGAATTCCAGGTTTGAATAATGTGCCCCTGCCTGCATGAGCGCCTCAGCAGCCTTACGGGACAGCAGCGACCGTCCGAGATTGGTATGAATGACCACACCGGTGCCGTTGATGACCCGACGAAAATTCGGCCGTTTCTGTTTCTCTATTTCAGTTCTAAAAAGCTGTATCCAGGCAATATCAGACAGTTCATCGACAACCTCTCCCGCGAGTATCCGCCGGCGCTGTTCTTCAATGCATCTCTGGACCGCGAGCTTGACGATGGCGGGAGGAGTTTCTGGCTCAACGAACTGATCAAGTCGCTTGATGCATTCATCGACTTTTGGGAGATTGCGCAGGAGATCGTGTTGAGTGGCCATAGAATCAGTTCTGCAAACAGGTTGAAATAAGAGGAAATTACGATGGAGTTTCATAAAATTCAATATGTTTTGAATATCATGGTCTTCTTACTCATATAGCTATGGCCGGGCAAGTTATTTTTTACATGAACACAAATATCTCCTTGACATGGTCCAGGAGATACAGTAGTTTGCCGCGGTCTTTGGGTGACGGGACGTGTTGAATGAAGCGCGTGTGGTTGCGAAGAGGCGTGGCGG
>NZ_JACHEO010000025.1 GCF_014201505.1 Desulfoprunum benzoelyticum
TTGATCGCGATATCGAGGGCGCCCTGGGCGATGCCCACCGCCTGGGCGGCGCAGAAGATCCGGTTGATCGTCAGGGTCTCCATCAGATTCTTGAACCCGCCCCCTTCAACCCCGATGATATTGGCGGCCGGGACCTCCATGTTCTCGAAGAACAGCTCGGAGTTGATCGATCCGCGCATCCCCATCTTATTCTCGTTGCGGCCGTAGATCAGACCCGGGGTGCCCTTTTCGACGACGAAGGCGGTCATCCCTTTGGCCTTCTTGTCCGGATCGGTCATGGCGTAGACGACGATGATGTCAGCGACCGAGCCGTTGGTGATGAAACACTTCTGGCCGTTGATGACGTACGTGTCGCCCTGGCGCACCGCCCGGGTCTTCATGCCGAGCAGGTCGGAACCGGCGTTCGGTTCGGTCGCGCCGAGGGCGGTCAACAGCTTCGATTCGCCGGCAAAGGGGCGAAGAAAGCGTTCCTTCAGTTCCGGGCTGCCGCCGTGGATGATCGGCAGCATGCCGTCGGTCTGGGCGATCAGCAGCAGCGCCGTCGCGGCGCAGGCCTTGGCGAGCTCTTCCAGGACCAGGGCCAGGGTCGAGACCGGCATGCCGGTGCCGCCGTACTCTTCCGGCAGCAGCGGGTTGAGCAGGCCGAGCTCGGCGAACAGGTCGCGGGCATGCTCGGGAAAGGCCGCGGTCTCGTCGAGTTCCTGGGCCCGGGGGGCGATTTCCTTGGCCACGACGTCGCGGACCATATCGATTGTCAAGCGTTGTTCTTCAGTCAGATGTTTCATCGATTCACCTCGTTATGATTGGTGGAGAATTTCGGACAGGGCGGTTCACGCGGTTTCTTTCAGTATCTCTCGGGCGATGACCAGCCGCTGGATCTGGTTGGCTCCTTCGAAGATCTGGGTCAGCTTGGCGTCGCGGAACATCCGCTCCACCGGATAGTCCTGCATGTAGCCGTAGCCGCCGAAGACCTGGATGGCGTCGGTCGTGATCTGCATCGCCGCGTCGGAGGCGAAGAGCTTGCCCATCGAAGCCAGCTTGGTGTTGCGCTGGCCGTTGTCGAACTGGGCCGCCGCCCGGTAGATCAGACCTCGGGCCGCCTCGATCTTCGTGGCGCTGTCGGCGATGATCTGCTGGATCATCTGGTGTTCGCACAGCGCCTGGCCGAAGGTCTTGCGCTCCTTGCTATGCTTCACCATCTGCTCGAAGGCCCCTTCGGCAATCCCCAGGGCCTGGGCCCCGATCGCCGGCCGCGACATGTCGAAATCCTGCATCGCCAGCAGAAAGCCCTTGTCGACCTCGCCCAGCACATTGGCGACCGGGACCCGTACCCCATCGAGGTACATTTCCGAGGTCTTCGAGCCGCGCTGCCCCAGCTTGCGCTCGATCTTGCCCACCGTCAGGCCGGGGGTGTCGCGTTCGACCAGGAAGAAGGTCAGGCCGTTGCGGCCCTTATCGGAGGTACGGGCCAGAACGGTGTAGTACGAGGCGACCGGACCGTTGGTGGAGAAGCATTTGGTCCCGTTGAGGATGTAGTCGGCGCCGTCCCTGACCGCCGTGGTGCGCAGGGCAGAGACATCGGAGCCGGCGCCGGGTTCGGACACCAGGTAGGCCGCCAGTTCCCGGTTCTTGACGATGCGAGGCAGGATCCGGGCCAGCAGCTCGGGGCTGCCGCCGTGGAGCAGGGGGAAGCTGCCGACTGCCTGGATGATCAGCATCAGGGCCGACGAGGCACAGTGGCGGGCGATCTCCTCGACCGCGACACAGAGCAGGGTGCCCTTATTCTGTTCCGGGCCGCCGTGTTCTGGCGGGAACACCATGGTCATCAGTCCCAGGTCCCACAACAGCGTCAAGACATCGCGGTCGAGTTCGCCGGTGGCGTCGGTCGTTGCCGCCACCGGGGCGATCTTCTCTCGTCCGGCCTGGCGGATAGTCTCGGTGACGATGCGGATCTCATCTGATTCGGTAAACATGGGGCCTCCTGCTTGATGTTTTCTGGGTTTGAATGCTGCGAGTGACTCTGCTGCCTTTATCCAGTAATCGTGCCAGAACCGATGGAAGCCGGCCGAAAAAATCAAATAATTGATATAAAACGAAAAATTAGTTAGTGCGAGAACGCGGCGGGATGGGGATCAGCGGAAAGGTGTAGACGATCGTCTACACGTGACCGTTCGGTTCTGCCCGGAATCGGCCCTTTGGCGGGTTGAACCTAACGGGATACATGTCGACCATTGGATACAGTGCTCGGCAGCGGCCTCGATCCGAACCTCCGCTTATCACCGATGCGGCATGATCCTTTGCGACCGAACCGGCCGGCTGACCAGTTTGCATCCGGATATTTTGAAGCCTGAAATTTTAAAAATCAGAGATGGACCGCAACTCCCGGACGATCTGATCGTCCGGGGTTGGGATTATGGGTGTTCTGGGACAGAAGTGGTTTTCCCAGACAGGAGGCGGTCAGAGGATCGCGGCCTGCCGGGCCTCGAGGAAGGGTCCGACAGCAGCAGGGGTAGTCAGACCGAGATCAGCTCCAGGGGGATGGAAGTCAGGGAGCGGACACCGCCGGGCTCGAGGAGAACGGTATCCTCGACCCCGAATCCACCGAGGCCGTCGATGATTGCCTTGGGCTCGATCGCCAGTGTTGAATGAAGCGGCAGCCCCGCCTTCACCCCCAGGGCGATCAGGGGCGGCTCGACGATCTCCAGGCCGACCCCGTGACCGACAAAGCGGCAGCGCTGGCCGGGGCGGCCGAGATAGCCGGTCAAGCCCCGGGCCCTGGCCGCCTCCTCCCCCCGGGCGAAGACCTCGCCGGCGATCGCCCCTTCCCGCAGGGTCGCCACGATGGCGTCATAGACCTCGACGATCCGGGCATGGCCATCCTCCAGCCAGTCGGGCGCCGGCCCGATGCAGAAGGTACGGGTCTGATCGGTCTGGTAGCCAAGCAGGCTGATCGCAAAGTCGACGATCACCGGTTCCCCACGCTGGATGACTCGGCGCCCGGCGCCCCAGGGAAAGGCCGGCGACAGGCCCTCGCCGGACATCGGGGTATCGACGGCACCAGGGCGGGCGGTGTTCGGCCCCGACAGCACATGCCAGGAATAGGCCTCGAAGCTGCCGCGGCTGCGATGCAGCCCCTCGTGGCCGAGCTGCATTGCGTAGGCGAAGAGCCGACCGGCAAACTCGGCCTCGGTCATTCCCGGCTGCAGGATCTCGGCGGCATGGCGATAGACCGCGGCCGCAACCCGGCCGGTCTCCTCGAGCCGGCCGATCTCCCATGGGCTTTTCCGGGAGCGCAGTGCCAGGAGGTCGGGGCTGACGTCGATCACGGCCTGAAGGTCGGTCAGACCCAGGTAGCGCAGATCGGCGGCCCGGAGGACATCGAGGGTCAGGCCGATTCCGCCGCTCCCGACCAGGTCGCGGGCCCGGGTCCACAGTTCGCGCCAGTTGGCGACCGGGACGATCTCGATCGCCGTTTCCGACCGGGCCCGATCGGCGTCGCGAAGGACGAACAATCGCGGCTCTCCTTCGGCGCCGACCCAGAGGATTCCTTCCTGGGCCGTGCCGGTGAGGTAGAACCGGTCGATCCGGGCGGTGAACAGGGCCCCGCGCAATCCCCGACCCGTCAGGCGGGGCCGCAGTGCTTCAATCCTTGCCTGTATTTCATTGTCCGGCACGATCAACATTCAAAGCTCCTTTTCTCTGTCAGATCTCGGCGCCTCCCCGAACAGGAGGCCAACACTCCAGTTCATACTGCAGGACGGTCGCCTCCGTCAAGCTCCGTCGTGCAGCGCCGGCGAAGGCTGGGCTCGCTCCGGTGGCAGAGGCGGGGCGGGACGATCGAAAAATTGTCGTGATTGGATACTCTCCCCAAAGAAGCGAAGATCTGGTACATTGCCAATCTGTAGCCAAGTGTATACAGGGGGCCCGAGTCATCCGTAAATGACCATGCCTCGGGTCGCCCCCAACGGGAGAGGAGAGATTCGATGGAGACACCTGCCGCAACCGCCTTGATCCGAAAAGCTCAGTATTGCCGTTGCGGTATCGTCTTCTCCGACAGGACGGGGCGAGTCATCGCCCTGAGTCGTGACTTTGGCTGGCCTGAGAATCTGCAACTCGAAGCAGGCTTCCAACTGCCGGCGGAATTATCGCGATTGCACCCGGGACAATGGGTCTTCTGGGGCGAAGACTGGTTTGTCGAGGCGGCAGGGCGACAGACCGCTGAAATCCTGGTCTTCCGGCGGTTGCGGATGGCCGACCAGCTGCTGGGACCCTACGGCGAATCGGCGACCAATGAGGAAATGGTGCGGATGGTCCTCAACAATCCCTACGAGGGCCTGACGGTTGTCGACACTGAAGGCAGGGTGACCTTCCTCAGTGCCGCCAATGAACGCTGGCTGAATCTGCAGATGGGGGAGGGGGCGGGGATTGCGCTGGCCTCCTTCGCTCCGGCCAGTCGCCTGGCCGAGGTGGCCCGCACCGGCGTTGCCGATGACGCCCAGATTGTCGACCTCCAGGGCAAGACCAAGATCACAGTCAATCTTCCGATCAAAAAGGACAACAGGGTGATCGGCGCCGTCGGCCGGATCCTGTTCCAGAACACCGAGCAGCTGGAGAAACTGGCGGGCCGGGTCCGGGCGGTCGAGTTGCAGGTCGAACGCTACGAAACCCTGCTGGACGAGATGCGCGGCCATCTCTACACTTTCGACGATATCCTCACCGCCAACCCGCTCATGCTCGGGCTGATCGACCAGGCGCGCCGCATCGCCGCCGCTTCCGCCACGGTGCTGATCCTGGGGGAGAGCGGCACCGGCAAAGAGCTGTTCGCCCAGGCCATCCACCAGGCCTCGAACAACAACAAGGGGCCGTTTATCGCCATCAACTGCGGCGCCATTCCCAGTGAGCTGATCGAATCGGAGTTGTTCGGTTACGAAGAGGGGGCCTTCAGCGGCGCCAGGAAAAAAGGAAAACCGGGAAAATTCGAGCTGGCCTCGGGCGGCACCCTGTTTCTCGACGAGGTGGGGGAACTGCCCCTTGAAAGCCAGGCCAAATTGCTGCGGGTTCTCGAGGAGCGGAGGATCGATCGCCTGGGCGGCACAACCTCGTTGCCCGTTGACTTTCGTCTGGTAACCGCTACCAACAGTGATCTGTTCACTCTTGCAAAATCCGGCAAGTTCCGCAGTGATCTGTATTATCGGATCAACGAGTACCCGATTGAGATTCCTCCGCTGAGGTCACGACCGGAAGACATCCCGCTGCTGGCGCGCCACTTTCTGGCCGAGGTCTCCCGGCGGGAACAGTTGCCGATGCTGGGAATCTCCGAGGAGGCTTTACAGATTCTGGCACAGCATAGCTGGCCTGGCAATGTACGCGAATTACGTGGACTTATGCGACAGATGACCTGGAAGGCGCAGGGGCGGACAATAGAACCGCATCATCTGCCTTCGACGCTCAACAAGGGGCGGAGTCGAGCCGCAATCTCAGGAACATTGGCAGAACAGCTTGATCAGGCCGAACGCAATGCCATCGTATCGGCCCTCCAGGCAGCAGAGGGAAATCGAGCCCTCGCTTCACGCCTGCTCGGTATTCATCGTACCGCGCTCTATAAAAAAATGGCACGGCTGGGCATCGATTTCGACCACAAGGCCAATGTACCGTACGGTGATTCGCCGGGTTTCGATGGGGATTCCTGCTCATAGACCATGTCAGACATGGGTTTATAATTGTGTCGGTTAAAGTTGGAGCGAAAAATTGGTAATGAAGGAAATAAAGCTGATGCAGTTTTTCAAAACGCAAGGTATACGGGCTAAAATCCTTACCGGCTACACCTCCATGTTTGTACTCACCTCTATCCTTGGTGGTTTGATTATCTATTTCCAGGTTAAAAATACCATAACCAAAAACATTCAAGATGAGTTGAATAACAGCACAAGTGCTGTTCTAAACATGGTCAAAACAGCTGCTAATGTTTCAATAAAAAATTATCTTCGAGCTGTCTGTGATAAGAACAAAGAAAATATACAGGCCATCTATAACCGATATATGTCCGGAGAAATAAGCGAAATCCAGGCCAAAGATGAGGTTAGACGAGTCATCTTTTCACAGACCATCGGTAAAACCGGTTATATCTATTGTGTTAACAGTCTTGGGATTCCCGTGCAGCATCCAAATCCGGATGTTGCTGGAAAAAAAATCTGGGCCGAGCAACCCTTTGTCAAGCAGATGATCAAGATGAAGCATGGCTACATGGAATATGATTGGAAGAATCCAGGCGAAACTGTTTATCGGCCCAAAGCCATCTATATGAGTTATTTTGAACCGTGGGACTGGATTTTGTCCGTGTCCACCTATACGGATGAGCTCAAAGATCTGATCAATGTCAATGATTTCCGGCACAGTGTCTTGGCTTTGAAATTTGGGAAAACCGGGTATTCGTTTATCCTTGACGGCAAGGGAAATATCATTGTTCACCCAGAATTGGAAGTCAACCAGCTGGAAGGTTCCAGTGCCCAGTACAGAGATAGTTTAAAAGAAAAAATGATAAAATTAAAAACAGGAAAACTGGTGTATTTATGGAAAAATGCTGAAGATGATCCTTATCGGCAAAAGATGGTAATCTTTAATTATATTCCTGAATATGACTGGATAGTCGCATCATCCGGGTATCTTGACGAATTTTATTCGGTTCTGGGTACGGTTAAGAAAATATGTATGATCGGCATTTTTTTCATGCTGGGATTTGCGCTTTTGACATCGTTCTGGCTGAGCAGCTTGATTATTAAGCCCCTTAACCAATTGATGGTTTTTCTGGGCATGGGGGTTCCACAAAATCTGACCACGCGATTGCCGGTAACTTCCAATGACGAAATCGGAAAGCTTGTAACATACTTTAACGGGTTTATGAAAAAGCTCGAAACCTATAGTAACAACCTGAAAAAAGAGGTTTCTGAACACCGTTTGACGGCGGAGGCCTTGATGGAAAGTGAATGGCGGAACAGAACTATTCTCAAGTGTATTCATGAAGGATATTTTGAAGCAGATTTGAAAGGAAATATAAGCTTCTCCAACCACTCATTGTCGATGATTACCGGCTATTCAAGAGAAGCTCTGCGACATAAAAATATATTACATATAACCAGCGATAAAGACCAAAAAAATATGTCTGACATCTTTGACGGTAATGGTCTCAAAGAGCAGAATATCGGTATATTTGAATGGGAGTTGAAACGCATAGACGACCAACCGTGCTTTGTTGAAACTTCTTTGTCGACTATAGCTAACAATGTCAGCAACCAGGCCGGTATTCGGGGAGTGGTACGGGATGTAACCCAACGGATTCAAGCCCAGAAAGCATTGCTGCTCTCCGAGGAGATGTTTTCAAAAGCTTTTCAGAGCAGTCCCTGCGGCATGTTTGTGGCGGATATTGAAAATGGTCGACTCATCAATGTTAATGACAGTTTTTTAACCTTCACCGGATATGATAAAGCCACGGTTTTAGGAAAAGAGATGTTGAACCTGGATTTTTTTAAGAATGAAAATGAAGGAAAAAAATTTTTCAAATTGATCAACGAAAAGAAAAGTCTGCGAAACAAGGAAATAGAATTTTGCAGAATCTCTGGCGACGTCAGAGATGGCATGATTTCGGCAGAGGTGATACAAATCTGGGGGGAGACCTGTATCCTTGCCGCTTTAGTCGATTACACCGAAACCAAGAAGCTTGAACGACAATTTCTGGAAATGACCGAGCGGCAACGCCGGGAAATCGCGTTTGCCTTGCACGATGATCTCTGTCCGCAATTGATCGGGATAGAATTGCTCATTGGAATCTTACACCAGAAACTTAAAAAAACACTTCCTGCTCAGGTAGACAGTATTGAAAAGATCGAGCTGCTCGTTCAGGATTCCATCCGAAAAACAAGGCTTCTGTCCCGCGGGCTCTGTCCCGTGGATATTATCAATCAAGGTTTTGATGCTTCTCTTTCAGAGCTTGTTGGATATGTGGAAGACATGTTTGGCGTAGTGTGCCATCTTGATTGTGATGGCTCCAGCCCGTTTACAGGAAACACGGCGGCAACCCATGCCTATTACATTGCTCATGAAGCGGTTCACAATGCCGTCAAGCATGCCGATGCAAAAAAAATCACCATCCATTTCTCAACCCACAAAAACAAAATCGTTTTGATGGTCAAAGATGACGGTAAAGGCATAGAAAATCAAACAAATCATAAAGGCTTGGGTCTGAAAATAATGGAATATCGGGCTCAGTTGTTAAATGCCACGCTGGATATCCGTCGAAGTGTGCGAGGTGAGACAATAGTGTTGCTGGAGATGGACGGCCCGGTCATACAAAAAACGAATGTGTGAGCTGAACATGAAAAAAGAAAAAAAGATATTGATCGTAGAAGATCATCCGATTTTCAGAATGGGCATGTGTGAACTGATCAGCGAAGAAAAAGATCTTATAGTCTGCGGAAGTGCCGAAGACGTGCCCGAGGCCCGGAATCTAATCGAATTGACAAACCCTGACCTTGTTATCGTTGATCTGTCCTTAAAGAGCAGTAATGGCATGACGCTTATCAGGGAAATGAACAAGTATTTTAAGGAAATCCCCGTCCTCGTGTTGTCCATGCATGAAGAGTCTTTGCATGCCAAGCGATGTCTGCTTGCCGGTGCAAAGGGATATTTGATGAAACATGAAACAAAAGACTCGATAATCAAGGCAATTCGAAGAATTTTTGAAGGAAAAAAATTTATCAGCCAACGCGTAATGGATACGCTTTTAGACAAGTTCGGTGAAGAGGCGGAAGCGGCTCAAGAGTCCCCTGCCATTGGCCTGACAGATCGAGAACTGGAGATTTTTCAGATGATCGGAAAAGGATTTTCCTCAGGGCAGATTGCGGAAAGATTAAATCTAAGTGTGAAAACCATCAGTGCCCACCGTGAACGGATCAAGCAAAAACTTGGAGCAAAAACAAGCGGTGAACTTGTCCGATATGCCGTACTCTGGCTTGAAACAGAACTTTTTTGAAGTATCTTTTGTCTTTTTGCATCGTCTATATTCATCCCCCGCCTTATTTTCCATCATCCTAGGAAAATTCCCTAGTTCAAATTAGGTCTTTATAAGTTTCAAATTAGTGGTACCTCCGATTTACAGCATCCCTACCTCTTTGTATATCTTTCCTCAGTTTAATGATTTTAAGATTGAAAGAGCATCAAGTCAACACCGCCAAACAATGTATTATTTCATAGAGGATGGGGCTATCAAGAAAAGGAGGCAGTCCAATGAATATCGCTAAAAATCTTGAACAAACCGCTAAATTTTTGCCGAACAAAACAGCTATTATTTTTGAAGATTTATCAATCACCTATTCACAACTTGATGAAAAGGTAAACCAACTGGCGTCAGGGATTGCGCAGATGGGTATTGAAAAAGGAGACCGGCTGGCTCTTTTTATGCCTAATATCCCTGAATTCATCATGATTTATTTTGCCGCGCAGAAACTTGGCGCCATCGTCGTTGCCCTGAATGTTCTTCTGGTGAAAAACGAAGTGCAATATATCCTGAGCGATTGTGGGGCCCGGATCATTTTTGCCGGCAAAGACCAGGCCGAACAGGTCCCGATGGACGAGGTGGAAAGCCTTGAACACCTTATTCTTGTCGAAGGCGATGAAAATGACAGCCGCCATCTCAACAGAATACTGGACAAAAGCGTTCACACGTTTAAAGCCCTGGATATGGATGCTCATGATCCTGCGGCTATTTTGTATACTTCCGGCACCACAGGATTTCCCAAAGGGGCGACACTCACCCATGTAAACGTCCTCTCCAACATAAGTGCCACCATTTACCACGCCGAAATAAAAGAAAAAGATATCCTCCACCTGTTTTTGCCTCTGTTCCATTGTTTCGGCCAGAATTTCATCATGAACTCCAGTGTCAAAAGAGGGGCCACACTTGTCATGCATAAACGGTTTGAACCCGGACCAGTGGTAGAAGCCGTTAGAAAGCACAAGGTGACCATGTTTTTTGCCGTCCCCACGATCTATATCTACCTGTTAAACATGAAAGACGAGGATCTGGACATGTCCAGTATCCGGTACTTTTTTACGGCTGCTGCATCCATGCCCCCTGAAGTCGCAGACAGTTGGCATGCCAAGTACCACATGCCCATCAACGATGGCTATGGCTTGACCGAATGTTCCCCTTTCTCGTCCTATAATCATGATTTTAAGCACAAACCCGGCTCCATCGGGCATCCTGTCATGAACTGTGAAATGAAAATTATCGATGAAGTCGGAAATCCTGTAGCACCCGGAGAATGGGGCGAAATCTGTATAAAGGGCCCCAATGTCATGAAAGGGTATTGGAACAAGCCTGAAGCGACGGCGAAAACGATTGTAGACGGCTGGCTGCTGACGGGTGATGTCGGTACCCAGGATGAAGATGGAGATTATTTCATTGTCGACCGGGTAAAAGACATGATCAACTCCGCGGGGAATAATATCTATCCCACTGAAATTGAAAACCATCTGTATAGTCATCCAGCCATCCTTGAAGTTGCAGTTTTCGGAATGCATGACGACGTTAAGGGCGAATGTGTAAAGGCGGCGATTGTTCTGCAACCCGGTACAACGCTTGAACCAGAAGATATTATTGCATTCTGCCGTACGAAAATGGCCAAATACAAGGTTCCTCAACAAATTCAATTTGTAGACGAACTCCCAAAAAGTCCGACCGGTAAGATTTTAAAACGGGTTTTACGCGCCGGTGTTTGATGGCAAATTGCTTAACCGCACCGAAAAATTTTATCTCGATAATTGCTTGCGGTATTGGTGGTATATTCAACACAAATTAAGCATGTATTTGTCAACAGAAAGTGGGAGTTAAGAACGATTTCGATAAACCATTATCAGTAAAAGGAGAAAATTATGGCGAGCGAATCGCACAGCTTTTCCAGTCCTGCTCCCCAGGCCCTTACCGCCTTGGCTGTAGCATGTTTTATCTTCTTCGGACTCCTGACCGGTAAGATAGGTCAAGATAGTCGTTTAGCTGTAGCTTGCTGGCTTTTTGGCGGATTTATCTGTCAATTTGTTGCAGGTATCATGGAACTGAAGGACAAGAATCATACTGGTGGTAATGTGATGTTGCTTTTCAGCAGTTTTTTTATGCTGGTAACGGCCCTTATCAGTATGGCCGAATTTATCTGCCATGTAAATGAAATCCATTTTGCAATGGCCAGTGACCCATATGGTTGGCTGGTGCTGGCCATTGCTTTAACTTTGTTCACCCCGGCCTATCTGGTAGGTTCTCCTGTTTTCTTTGTCGCGTTGTTATTCGCGGATGCTACGCTTTGGTTTTTAGTTGCCCTGAAATTCCAGGCCGTTCTTCCACCTCCCACTGCTGCACTTGGTGCGGCATACTGCGTTCTCATAGTCGGCTTGCTTGGGCTTTATCTCGCGACGGCTAATATGTTGAATACGGCCTTTCAGCAGACGATATTACCGGTTGGAAAACCGTTGGTAGTGGTTGGAAAAAACGGAGCGCTCGGGGCTCATGCGAGGCTTTCCGAAGAAACCGTATCATAAAGCAAGCATAGGTATAATATTATCTCTTGAGTTCAGAGTTTCAGTCCTTGTCTTTTGATAACTGAAGCACTCAAAGCCCCAGCAGGGCGGGTGATCATGGATGGAACTCGGAGTGCAACCGGCCAGGCTGGTGGTGACGTTTTTTTCGCAACCGGTCTGGTCTCTGATCTTTGGCGACACGCTCATCTTCCGCACCTCGAAAAAGGCGCCCGGGAGCGGAGTTTATCATCAACGCGGTCTATTTTTAACACAAGGAGAGGACGATGAAGTTTTCTATCCAAAAGTCTTACAAGGTGATGGCGCTGACCCCCGCGATCTTGGGACTCGGCGTACTCGCCATGGGTTCTCCGGCACAAGCCGATGAAGTCTCCGAGTTAAAAGCGCAATTGAAGGTCCTGCAACAGAGGATCGAAGCTCTGGAAAAACGTCCGGTTGAGACCAAGGTCGTGGCTGCCACCGGCGAGATGGCTGCTCCGGCCAAACCGGCGCAGAAGGGATATTTTGTCATTCCCGGCACCGAGACCAGCCTCAAGATCGGCGGCTACGCCAAACTCGACGCCATCTACAACGATAAAAGCGTTGCGGATAACAGCGCCGGGGATCAACTCTTCCTGGCATATACGATTCCGCTGGATAAAGACAATCCCAATGATGACCAGACCGTGCTGCACGCCCGCCAGACCCGCTTTAACGTGGGTACGACTACGGATACTACCTACGGCAAACTGAACACCTTTTTCGAAGGGGACTTTTTTGGCACTGGCACGAGTGCCAATACTGCTGATTTTCGGGTCCGCCATGCCTTTGGAGAGCTGGGGAGACTCCTGGCCGGTCAGACCTGGTCCACCTTTCAAATCGTGGATGCCGTACCCGACACCCTCGACTTCGGCGGCCCGGCTGCCTCGACCTTCATGCGTCAAGGTCAGATCCGCTGGACCGAGCCCTTTGCCTGGGGCTCTGTGCAGTTCGCGGTTGAAGATCCAAGCGCTACACTGGATAATTCCGCCGAAACAGATGACGACCATGTCGCCGACATGATCGCCCGCGTGAATTGTAAATCCGACTATGGCTCCTATTCCGTAGCAGTCATGGCCAGAGAATTAAGCGCTGACGACGGTGCCGCCGTCGATGACTCCACCTGGGGCGGTGCCGTGGCTCTTGGTGGCAAGATCCCCACCTTCGGCAAGGATGACCTGCGTTTCCAGCTCCACTACGGCAATGCCCTGGGCCGTTATATGGCCACGAAGTTTAAAGACGCGGCATTCAATACAACTACAGGAGAACTTGAGACCTTCGATCAGTTCGGCGGTTTTCTCGCCTATCGCCATTTCTGGTTCGACAATCTCCGTTCCAACCTGGTCTACTCCTATGCTGCAGCCGACAATGATTTGTCGGTTGTCGCCGATACTGTCAACAAGGAATTCCAGTCCGTTCATGCCAACCTTATCTGGAGCCCGGTTCCCTCTGTTGATCTCGGTATCGAGTATCTGCATGGCTACCGTGAAATTGAAAGCGGCGATGAAGGCGAGCTCAACCGTATTCAGGTCAGTGCCACCTATAATTTCTTTTAAACGGGACGCACAGACCAGCGCCTGAGCCTTGAGCACGACTGGAGCGGGATAATCCGCTCCAGTCGTGCTTTTTTTTTGGTCACAGGATATTGACTCAATTTTTCGCTCCAAAAGTCTTCGTCGTCGACATGGAAGGATGCCGTATTCATGTCATGGAAGATCAGATCGACCTCCAGAACAGATCGGCGGTATTGAAAAACACCGCCTTTTCAACTTCATCGATGCCGGCGTTGAGCAGTTTCATCGCTTTATACATCGGCGCACCGGTTTCTGTCGGTTTTCCGTCTGTACATCGCAATCTCCTGTTTTCTAAGCTAAATCTGTGAGGGATTTTTCAGGGTTAGGGCCAACTTGAGACAGGCTGTATGTCATGTGGAAAAAATTGAAATGTTCTCTTGACACTCAGATTATGCTTTGATACATTTATCACATAGAGATAATACAATATCACAATATGATAATTGATTGTATCTTGTACGGGTTGTCTTTTGAATCAGAAACTTGCCAGATTGGCAAGCGATAGTTTGGAAAATAGTCTGTTTTTTCGGCAGGAAACAAAATAGTCAGATTGTGGGATGCGTCTGTCCATCTGTTTCATGGCGTACGACAACTTTGTCTGAAATATTGTGTACTTCTTATCAGAAACAACGTTTGCTCCTAGGGAAATCAGGGAGATATATCTTGGCTAAATCTTTTGGCAGTTTAGAAAAAGCGATTGATATTCTCAGTCTCTTCGAATCAGAACACCTTGAACTCTCTGCTCAGGAGATTGCCGATAGACTTTCCATACCATTAAGCACAACATATAAATATTTGCAGGTTTTCAAAAACAAACAGCTTCTTTCCAAAAATGACCAGACAAATCAGTTTTTTCTCGGTCTGACGATCCTTAAACTCGGGCTTCTGGCCGCCAAGAAAACTCCGGTAATGGAAGTTGCAGCTCCTTATCTGAAATTATTGGCCGATCGTTCTCTAGAGACAGCGATTCTCGTCGTGGGAGAAGGTCCACATGCAATTTGTGCCGATATTATAGAAAGCCCGAGGGCAGTCAAATTCATGACCGCCAAAGGCTATACCATGCCGCTGTACGCGGGTGCTCCTGGAAAGGTGCTGCTGGCCTTCAAAGACAACTCTTTCATTGACCAGTTAATTGCGACTACAGGGCTTGCCAGACTCAACAAAAACACGATTATCGATAGTGAAAAGTTGAAAAGAGAGTTGGCCGATATTCGAAGACTGGGATACAGCGAAAGTGATTCCGAGTTTGAATCTGATGTATGCTCTGTTGCCGCTCCTATTTTTGATTACAAAGGGCAGGTCATTGCCTCCATTTCAGTGGCAGGTCCTGCGGAACGAATTTTTCGAGAGAATAAAGAGAGATTGATCGATCTGGTAAAGGAAAGCGCCAATATGATTTCCTCGGAATTGGGATGTAGAAAAACGCAGGAGAAGAAGGAGGCATATTCCTGATATGTTTATCCCGCTTTCGACAGTTGAAATACATCTGGATTTTCAGGAAAGCAAGAGCGAGATGGTGCAAACCGACCGCTCTATGGCGTTCACCCTTACTGCGGAAAGATCTTAGAACGGGCGATGTATACAGGTTGTGATCAAGGTATTTCCGGACCATTACAAGTTCAGGACTACCGGATAATCTATATTCCAACTACCAAGGGATGATCATGCACAAATTACTTTCAGATCAGCGTGACAAGAAGATGCTCCTTTTAGGCAACGAAGCGATTGCAAGGGGCGCAATCGAAGCTGGACTTGCGATTGGGGCGACATATCCTGGCACCCCATCGTCGGAAATCTCGGCTGCTCTATTCGAGATATCTCATCAGAGTGATCTTTACTTCGAGTACAGCACCAACGAAAAAGTGGCCCTCGAGGTGGCGGCAGCGGCAGCGAATTGCGGTCTGCGCAGTATGGCGATCATGAAGCACGTGGGGTTGAATGTCGCTGCCGATGCATTGATGACCCTTGCCTATGTCGGTGTCAAAGGCGGAATGGTCATTCTGTCGGCTGATGATCCATTCATGTTCTCCAGCCAGAACGAGCAGGACAACAGGTACTATGGAAAGCTTTCGGGGCTGCCGGTCCTTGAACCGTCGTCGGTCGATGAAGCCAAGGAAATGATCAAATACGCCTTCGAACTTTCCGAAAAACTCCAGGAGCCGGTACTGTTCAGGACCACAACCCGAATTAACCACTCGAGCGGAATCGTTACTCTTGGAGATATAGCTCCGGTGAATAGCAGCGGCGATTTTGTCAAAGACCCGTTCAGCTATGTTACCGTACCGGCTGTTTCAAGAAACCTCCATGTAAAGCTTCTGAAGCACTGGGATGAAGCGAAGAGCATTTCAGAAAACTCTCCGTATAACTTAATCGAAGGGGACGGTCCCTGTGGAATCGTCTGCAATGGCATCAGTTACAATTATGTCTCGGATGCCGTGAAGGATCTCGGGTGCGAGGAGAAAGTCAAAATCTTGAAAATAGGGTTTTCCAATCCTATGCCTGAATCAACGGTGAAAAACTTCCTCAAAGGCTGTGAGAAGGTGCTGGTCGTGGAGGAAGGAGAGCCCTATATGGAGGAGACGGTCAAGGCGTTTGCCCAGGAGGAAGGATCGACCATCCCCATCAAGGGAAAAAGCCCATCACACTTCTCCAGATTGTATGAATATAGTCCGGCCTTGGTAAGGAAGGTTATTGCAGAGTATCTTGACCTTGCCTATCAACCACCTGCCATTCCCGACATGTCCGATGTCCCGGAAATTCCGCAGCGGCCGCCCAACCTGTGTGCGGGCTGCTCGCATCGGGCTACCTTCTACATCGCCAAACAGGCCGCCGCTGGAATGGAGACTATCATTCCAACCGATATCGGCTGCTACACGCTGGGGTTGCTTCCTCCCATGTCGATGGCCGACTTTGTCATCTGCATGGGGTCATCGGTAACTACCTCGTGCGGATTTTCGAAGGCAACCAACAAGAAAGTCATTTCCTTTATCGGCGACTCGACCTTTTTCCATAGCGGCATACCCGGGCTGATCAACGCGGTTTTCAACAACCACAATTTCACCCTCTTTATTCTGGATAACGGAACGACAGCCATGACCGGCCATCAACCCAATCCGGGAGTGGACATGACCCTGCTCAACCAGACGGGTTTCGGTCGTGTCGACATCGAGGATGTCGTACGGGCTGTGGGTGTGAAAGAAGTGACCGTCATCCAGCCGTTCAAATTGAAAAAGAGCATCGAAGCGGTCAAAAAGGCATTTGAATTCAAGGGGGTATCGGTCGTCATCTCCAGGGAAATGTGTACGTTGTACGCCAAGAGTCTGAAACTTCAGAAGGGCAAACGATATCGGGTCAGCGACAAGTGTAAGAATCATCGTGATTGTATCAATCAATTGGGGTGCCCGGCCTTTTTCCTGAATGAGGGAAGGGTTCAGATCAATCCTGCGCAGTGTACAGGCTGTGCGGTATGCGTACAAGTTTGTCCTGAAAATGCAATCCTGCCAATAAAAGAATAACCAGCCGGAGTCGAGATGAACACAACACGAGTAATCTTAGTAGCCGTGGGGGGACAAGGGAATCTTCTGGCATCGAGTGTATTGGGCGAAGCCGCACTCCTTTCACAGATTCCCGTTCGGATGAGTGAAATACACGGTATGGCCCAGCGAGGAGGAGTTGTGGAATCGGCGATGGTGTTTGGAGATGCCAAAAGCCCTGTAATTTCGGATGGTGAGGCCGATGTGTTAGTGGGGTTTGAGCCCTCGGAGACGCTTCGGGCATTGAAAAAATGCAATAACCAAACTGTGGTGATCACCAACCTCGAGCCGTTGCCGCCATTCACCGTTGCGATCGGAAAAGGCGTATATCCCGACCTGAATGAATTACAGAACTTGATTCGCGCCAAGACCGCCAGACTGATTTCCATCGACGCTGTCAGGTTGGCGCGGGAAGCCGGTAACGAGCTCGCCGTAAACATGGTTTTATTGGGAGCATTGATTCAAACCGAAAAACTTCCTGTCAAGGCGGAAACCGTCAAGGAAGTTATTCGAACCAAGACGAAACAGGCATTTGTCGAGTCGAATATTAAGGCTTTTGAACTGGGATTTTCTGCAGCACAGCAGAAAAATAAATAACCATTATCCGGTAAATTCTTTGAAAGCATCTTTCAAAGAGCTGATCGGCAATCTGTCTCCGTAGAAAACGGCAAAAACTGGACGGCTGTCAAAGCTGTCCAGGGCGTAAAGGTAATCAAAGAACAAAGGTCCCTCTTGGATTTCTTGGAAAGGGATGAACATGAGGCCTTTTAAAAAGGAGGTCATAATGAAGCTGAAGCAAATTGTTTTGTCTATAGAGAATGCGCCTGAGAGATTATACGAGGTGACCAACGCTCTGGGCGAGGCAGGGATCAACCTGAGAGCGCTCAATCTGGTGGATACCGGAGAATTTGGGCAACTGAGACTGCTCGTCTCCGATGTCGCCACTGCGCGACGCCTTCTCATGGAGATGCAGATGCCCGCATTCATTACGGAGGTAGTTGCAGCGGAAATTCCGGATGCCCCAAAAAGCCTCGCCGATCTGTTGAGGTTGCTGAAGGACACAGGGGTCTACCCCAGTAACATGTATGCGTTTCATGGAACATCACCTGGTAAGGCCGTCATGATTTTTCGGTTCAGTGATAACGATAAGGCGATTGAGATCTTGCAGCAACAAGGCGTGACGCTTCTTGATGCCAAGGCTTTTGGAATATTGGAAAGTGGCAAATAAACACTGAAAAGCGGAAGCAACGACAATCAGATAAAGAAGGGAGAAGGTGATGACAAATAAAAATCCTGACTTTAGGCCAAAAAGGTTTGCGATCATCGGCGCCGGGCCTGTGGGATGTATCGTTGGCGCATTCCTCTCAAGAGGCGGCTATGACGTAACAATCTGTGATGTTGTCCCCGAGTTGGTTGATCCAGCCGCAACGACAGGTATTACCATCGAAGGTGCGGAACAGGTATTCCAGAAGGTTGCCCGTACCTGTCACTCCATTGACGATTTGGCGCAATACAATCCTGATGTGATTTTCATCACTGTAAAAGCGAATGCATTGCCGCTGATCGTCTCGGCCATTGAAGAATTTTACAAAGATGGCACCTACATTATCAGTTGGCAGAATGGCATCGATACGGAACTCGAGGTTTCAAAAGTACTTGGCAACAAACCGGTAATGCGAGGCGTAGTCAACTGGGGATGCGGCCTGAAAGGTCCCTGTCATGTTGTCATGCCGTTTCATCACCCACCCCACTATCTGCAGGAGCTTGCGGCTGAATCCTCCGGTGCGGCAGTGACCATCGCGAGGATATTGACTGAATGTGGACTGCCGACCGAACACACGGATAGGATCATACCAATGGTCTGGCAGAAGTCCGTGATGAACGCATGCATGAATTCCGTATGTGCCGTAACCGGGCTGACCATGGCGCAAGCCACAACCGACCCTATTATTTTCAGGCTTGTAGACGCTCTGATGAAGGAATGTATACAAGTCGCACGGGGCAACGATATCCTCTTAGGCTGGGACTATTACCCGAAAGCCGTTGAATACTTGAAAACGGCGGGAAATCATAAGCCATCAATGCTGATGGATATAGAAAACAAGCGGCGCACGGAGATAGACTTTATGAACGGAAAGTTCATTGAATACGGCATCCGTGCTGGGATAGAAACGCCTTACAACAACACACTTCAATCCTTGGTCAAAGGGCTCGAATCCACGATGCGGAGCCGATAACCAATGATGTTGCGGCCGATCTGAAAGGGGCCTCATGACGCTCTCGATTGGCGGATGATTTTCGCCGGATAGCACAACTGTATTGGCAGAAAAAACGATAAAGAAGAGCTGAGAGTACATGAATCATTGTTATGTCGGAGTTGATATCGGCGCCTCCCGAACGAAAGTAGCGGTTCTCGATCTGAAGAAGAACCTTGTTGGATATAACGTCAGGCGATCCGGTATTGATTTTTCAAAAACGGCGGAAGAATGCCTTCAAGCATCCCTCAAGATGGCAGGTCGCACAAAGGCCGATACAGCCGGAGTCGTGTCAACGGGATATGGTCGAAAAAATGTCCTTTTTGCCCAGGAGACCAAGAGCGAAATAGCCTGCCACGGCAAGGGCTCCTATTTCTACTTTCCCCTGGCCATCACGATCATCGATATCGGGGGACAGGATAACAAGATTATCAAGCTGGATGAGGCAGGACGACGAACCGGGTTCAAAATGAACCGTAAATGTGCGGCTGGGACCGGCGGCTTCCTGGAAGAAATGGCCTTTCGCCTGGAGGTGCCATTGGATGAAATGAGCTCCCTGGCCAGCCGGTCAACGAATATGGTGAAACTGGGCAGCTTTTGTACGGTTTTCTCTGCCACGGAGGTCCTGGAGAATATTCGGAGTGGGAAAAGACTCGAGGATATCGTCAAAGGCGTTTTCTTTTCGATGATCCAGAGAGTTCTGGAGATGGATTCCCTTACTGAAAACGTCGTCATGACCGGAGGGGTGGTGGAAAACAACCCATATATCGTAACCATGACCGAGGAACTGATCGGCCGAAAAATCCTGGTCTCCAAACATCCTCAATTGGCAGGTGCGATTGGGGCTGCACTGTATGCCATCGATTTATTCCCTTTAAAATCGGAAGAACTATAGAAAGGGCACAATATGGCTAAAGAAGAGGTTGAAATCAGGCGTCTCAAGACCGCTCAAGATATCGTCCGGTTCATGTCGGATTACTACCATGAGTTGGATGATGCCACCAAATCAGGTAAGCGAAAGATTGCATGGTGCACCAGTGTCGGCCCTGCGGAAATTCTGCGAGGGATGGGATTTCTCATCTATTTTCCGGAAACTCATTCGGCCATGCTGGGAAGTACGAGAATGGCCACCGAGCTGATTCCCAAAGCGAATGCCATCGGGTATTCGCCGGAAATCTGTTCCTATTTGACTGCCGATATAGGAGCGTATCTCCAGGGCGTTACCCCCCTGTCCAAAGCTTTCCCCGGGATCGAACGCATTCCGGGGTGTGATGTCCTTGTATTCAATACAAACCAGTGCCGGGATGTTCAGGACTGGTTTGCATGGTACTCGCGAAGATTCGGTGTGCCTTCCGTAGGGATTGAGACACATCGAAATATCGGCAAGGTCACCCCGATGCACGTCTCGTCCATTGCCGAACAGATGGAGAGTATCGTCGAGCCACTCGAAAGGATAGCCGGCAGGAAGCTTGACATGGAAGAGTTGAAGAATGCAGTCGCTCTATCCCGTCAATGTTCCGATCTCTGGGAACAGTGCCTGGCAACGGCAGCGGCGGTTCCCTCACCCCTGACGTTCTTTGATGGAACCACGTTGATGGGGCCTGCAGTTGTCGGCAGGGGAACACAGAAGGCCGTCGATGTATACAAGCTGCTGCTGGAAGAGCTGAATGAACGTGTCACCCAGAAGGTAGGGGTCATCAATAATGAAAGGTATCGCATCTATTGGGACGGAATGCCGGTCTGGGGCCGTTTGGGCATGCATTCCAAGCTGTTTGCCGGCTTAAATGCGAGTGTGATAGCATCCACCTACTGCAGCAGCTGGATTTTCAGTGCATTGGATCCGGCAGCACCTTTTGAAAGTATGGCAAGAGCGTATTCAGAGCTGTTTATAGTTCGTTCCGATGAATATAAAGAAAATTACATCAAGGAAAAGCTTCGATTCTTCCAATGCGATGGAATCGTTTACCATGACGCCAAAACTTGTCCGAACAACTCAAACTGTCGCTATGGTTTACCGCTACGACTTCAGGCGCATACAAATATTCCATCGTTGATTATCAACGGAGATCTCAATGATCTTAGATTCCTTTCGGATGAGCAGACAAAGACAAATATAGAGGCTTTTATCGAGCAGTTGGAAGAATCAAAAAACTGACCTCTATTTTTCCTGTTCTATCGTTTTTTAAGTAATCAACCAGGGGCAATGGTACCAGTTGTTTCTGGCTCCCAAACTCCAGCTCGAGAACCAGAGTAAACGATTTCGTTATTTCAGAAAATTTTGGATAAACCTTACAATTGCTTCGCCGGTCTTGCAGGTACAGCAAGCGTAAGGATGATATTCAGATGATTTCCGAGAAAGCCAACAGAAAGACATTTTTTTATTTTTGATATTGGAGGTCGGATATGACGCACTGGATGAATCTGGGGCAGAACTTTAAAGTTAATGCGAAAAAGTTTGCGGACAAAGTCGCACTGAAGGAGAAAAGCAGAAGTTTTACCTACGCTCAAACAAATGAGCGTGTGAATCGACTGGCCAACAGCCTCCTGTCGCTGGGTTTGAAGAAGGGTGACAAGATTGGAGTTTTGCTGGAAAATTGTGTTGAAATGGTCGAATTGTTCCTTGCTACCGCCAAAACCGGTGTCATTATCGTCCCGATCAATTTCCGGCTGGTTGGACGGGAAGTCGAATATATCCTCAATAACTCAGACGCAAAGGCAGTATTTGTTCATGATCAGTTTGCTGACACAGTAAACGGGATCAGGGACGGACTGACTAACCTGCCGACGGAGCATTACTTCGTGGTGGGGAAGGAGAGTGTTGGATTCCTGGCCTATGATTTATTTCTCACCGGTGGGAGCGTTGAAGAACCGGATTGCGAAGTATTGCCGGAAGATATCTGGATCCTGATTTACACATCAGGCACAACCGGCAAGCCCAAAGGCGTGCTCCGTTCGCATGAATCTCACATAGCCTATTATTTGCTCAATGGATTGGAATTCGGTTTCACCAAGGATGATATCTGCATGAATATCATGCCGCTCTGTCATATCAACTCGGTGTATTATTCATTCAATTTCATCTATCTCGGGGCGACTGTCTATATTCACCCGGCGATGTCTTTCAATGCTGAAGAAGTTCTCGATATTATAGGTAAAGAAAAAATAACCTTCATTTCACTGATTCCAACTCACTACAGTCTTATTCTGCGCGCAGGAGCAGAAGGACGAAAATGGGAGTTGAGTTCCATACGCAAAATTCTTTGTTCTTCAGCACCGGTGCGACAGAAGATGAAGATGGAAATAATGGATTTCTTTCCAAATGTACAGCTGTACGAGGCCTATGGATCGACAGAGGGCGGGGTTGTCACCATACTCAAGCCTGAGGACCAGTTGAAGAAACTTGGATCGATCGGATGCGAAACCTTGGGCACGGATTTGATCAGGCTTCTGGATGGGAATGGCAAGGAAGTGACGATTGGAGAGGTGGGGGAGATTTACTCCTGCGGACCGATGCTTTTCAGCGGATACTACAAACTTCCTGAAAAAACCGCCCAGTCCTTCCGAGGTCAATATTTCTCCGCCGGAGATATGGGTCGGATGGATGCGGACGGGTATTACTCCATTGTAGACCGGAAGGACAATATGATCATCACAGGCGGTGAGCATGTCTATCCCAGTGAAGTCGAGGAAATGGTTGGGAACCACCCCGCCGTGGATGATTGCGCCTGCATCGGCCTGCCTGACGAAAAATGGGGGGAAAAGGTGGCGGTTATTGTCGTTCCGAAGCCTGGACCATCCGGCGCCGAGATCAATGAACAGGACATAAAGGAGTACTGCAAAAAAAATCTGTCCACCTACAAGTGTCCAAAAGTAGTTCAATTCATTACGCCGGAAGCAATGCCTCGTACTGCAACTGGAAAAATCTTGCACAGGAAGTTGCGGGAAAAACTTTTATCTTAACTCGATGTAGCCGATTGATCATTGGTTGGTGATACCTGAGAATCGGATCAGATAAGGGTTTTTCAAAATTCTAAAAAATCCATTCCAGAGAAAGGGGGTACAAACCGGATAAAAATAATATGTTTGAGCTGTATCAATATATACATTCAACGAAATTGTTTTAAACATCTACTTGGAGGTTATTAGCAGTGAACTACTCTAAATATGCCGCCATACATGCCCGTCACCTTTCCAACAAAATCTGCCTGATCGAGCGAACACCATCGATCGGAAAGCGAAGAACGCTTACCTGGAAACAATTTAACGACGCCATTGACCGCACTGCTAATTATCTGGCCAAGGAATGTGGCGTTAAAGACGGCGAATATGTCATGCATCTTCAGAACAATTCCCTGGAGTGGCTGATCACCTATTATGCCGTCATTCGTCTGGGCGCCATCATCGTTCCGCTCAATTTCAGGTTTGAAAGCAGTGATGTTCTGTATGCTGCCAACGTCTGCAATCCCCGTGTTTTTTTTCTGGGTTCCGAATTTTTGAAGGTGGTGCAACCAATCCAGAACAAACTCGAAACCGTCCGGCATTATATCTGTATCGGCGATACGGTTCCGGACGACATGATCGATTATGCCAAAGTCGATGCATACGATGACGTGTCGGATGTCATGAATGACGTGGAAGACAATCATGACCTTGCCATGATGTTCACCTCCGGTACGACTGGAACACCCAAGCCGGTCATGCAGACGCATTTCTCCTTGAAAAACACGGCTGCCGGAAACGGCATGACCTATTTTGTCGAAAAAAACGACAACTATCTATTTTTTCTACCCCTTTTCCATAGTGGGACCATGTTTTTATGGGCGCCATTTTACACCACGGGCGCCACCGGCACTATCCTTCGTGAATTCAATGATCCCAAGTACATTCTCGAGGCTATTGCCGAAGAAAAATGCACCGACGTCCTTTTCGTCGTGCCGGTTGGTATCATGATCTTGAATGCCATTGAGAATGGGACGATCAACATCGCCGATTACGATTTGTCGGCCTGGCGGTACATGGAGATTGGCGCCCAGCCGGTGCCTTTCGACATCATGAAGAATCTGGTCGAAAACTTGCCCTGCGGCATTTCCAACATCTACGGGATTACAGAAGGCGGCGGCGGCGGCCTGTTCAATCTCTATCCTGAAGATGTTTTGAGAAAACCAGGTTCAATTGGAAAGCCGACCTATGGTGTGGAGGCAAAAATCATTGATTTTGAAGGCAATGAAGTGCCTGCCCACTCGATCGGCGAACTGGTTTTTGCAACTGAGCGCATGATGAAAGGGTATCACGGCAACCCGAAAATGACCGCTGCTACAATTCAAGACGGATGGCTTCGTACCGGCGATCTGGTGCAAACCGACGAAGAGGGGTTTTTCTACATTGTCGACCGCATGAAGGATATGATCACCAGTGGCGGCGAAAACATTTATCCGGTGGAAATCGAAGATGCACTGATGGATCATCCCGATATAGAAGACGTAGCCTGCATTGGATATCCTGATGATCGACTGGTTGAAATCGTGCTGGCGGTGGTGCAACTCAAAAAAGGCAGATCCATGACTGAGGCGGAACTGATTGAGTATGCCGCATCGAAAATGGCGAAATACAAAATTCCGCGTAAGGTAATTTTCGATGATATTCCGCGAAGCGCGACAGGAAAAGTGAGGAAGCCATTAATCAGAGAGAAGTACACAGGCAGAAAAGAAGCCTTTAAAAAACTCAATTGATCGGTGTGGGGCGCCTCCCCTTATTTTTTAGTCATCGGCCTGTTGATGAACGTGTCAATGGTACGCAGGATTCAAAACAGGCCGGGTTTTTTCATGACTGTACGACAGCGCATGGCCACCCTTGAGGCCGATACGCATGAACTGTTTGTTTCGTGAGGGATGACTCATCGATTGAGCGTGGGTCAATAGCGCAATCTGCCTGCCGGAAAGCGACGTACCGGCAGGTGCATTGAAAATAGAAATGTAAACCACAGAAAGGATAATTTTATGTCTTCACAGGATCATCTGTTTGCAAATCCTCTTCCCGCCGGTTTGGGCACGTTGGCAATGGCATGCTTCGGCTTTGGTGCACTATTGACCGGGAAGGTATCCCATGACATAACCCCAATACTGGCTGTATGGCTTGTTGGCGGTTTCTTCGTTCAGATTGTGGTTGCAGTTATTGAGTTCAGAGACAAAAACCTCCCAGGGGCCAATGTGTTCCTTATGTTTTCCTGCATCTTTATGCTGACCGGAGCCTTGAGTTTCAGTGCTAAATATTATCTTCACCAAGCTGGAATGCCGTATGACGCTGCCATCGAAGGTTGGTTGTGGCTTGCTATAACATTATGGTTTTTCATGATGCTTCCGTGCTTCTTGAAAAGCCCGAAAATACTCTTCATAATTGGTGTCCTCATCTGCATCGCTCTTCCATGCATCGTTGCTCTTGATTTCGGTATCGTCGCAGGGAGAGCCACCATCGCCAAAATAGGTGGGTATTCATTGTTCATAACAGGAATCCTTGCCATTTATCTTGCAGGAGCGATTTCTATCAACACCCATTTCGGCAAGCAGATTCTGCCGACAACCGCTCCAATTGTTCAGTAGATTTTCTGTTAAAAAAGTGTGACCTCTTTTGAATCGAAATGGAGGGCGGGATGAGTCTTTTATTGGAAACTACGGTTCATTCCGTCCCACATTTCACCCTATAGGATGTTTTCCTATCATCTCATAGGAGATTTTCCTAATTAATTTTAGGTTTTTTAATAAGTTGAAAATAATAGCAGCTCCGATTTACATTACAGGTCCCCATCTGTATGAAGAGACGGGAGGTATCGCATGATGCCTTTTTTATCGTATCGCTCACAACTCCATCGAACAATCAAGGATAATCAACAGTATAAAGGATGATGACATGGGTAAGGAAATAAAAACAATAGGAATCATCGGCTTTAATGTAATGGGCGCGGCTATTGGACTCAATGCAGCATCATCCGGTTTTCGGGTTATTTACAAAGAGCTCAATGATACCCTCGTCCAAGCCATGTATGACCGATGGGTGCGTGACGCCCTTGCCAAGCGAGTGGCAAAAGGGAAGATGACCCAGGAAGAAATGGATAAGGTTGCCGGCAGGATTACAGGGACGTCCCGGTATTCCGATCTGGCGCCCTGTGATCTGGTTATTGAGGCGGCGGTTGAAAAGATGGATTTAAAAATCCAGATATTCAAGGACTTGGATTTATCCTGCCGTCCCGACACCATTTTAGTCAGCAACACTTCCACGTTTCTTATTGAGAAACTGATGGCCTCAGTCTCAAATCCTGAGCGGACTGCTGGATTACATTATTTTTTCCCAGCTAATATAAACAGGTTGGTCGAGGTAATCCGCCATACAAAGACCAGTGACGAGACCTTCGATGCCCTGATGACTTTTGCCGATAAAAACGGAAAAATAGCAATTTCTGTCAATGATTTTCCGGGATTTGCAATCAATCCGGTATTTATTTCCAGCTATATGGTCCTCAATTCGATGTTTGGCGATACCTGCAATGCGGCAACCCTGGATCATGTCTCAAAACTGGCATTGGGTGTTCGTTACGGCATCATGTGGGTACTGAACGGGTCTGGGTTAGGAACAGCCTATCACGCTGCTGTATCCATGCATGAATACCTTGCGGATACCGATGTCGGCTTTCCGGCGGTTCCGGTGCAACTGAAAACTCAATTTGAAAGCGGAAAACCCTGGGACATCGAAGCTGAGGTGTCGAATGATGAGGCACTGCTGAAAGCAGCGAAGGAACGTCTGTTGGGATCAATCTTTGCGATCTCTTCTCATCTTATAGAAAAGAACGTCGTTTCCATCAAAGACCTTGAACTGGGAATAAAAACGGCCTTGGCTTGGCCCAAAGGACCTTTTACCTTAATGAACGAAATGGGGATGGCTGAGGCCGCCAGATTGGTACACCTGACTGTCGATAACGGCACGTTCAAAATGCCCAAGACCTTTGCCGCGGGAATCCCATCTGTATGGGAAGTATGACATGAAAATACTCCTGCGTTTATAGCATCGGTGGTTTTGACTGTTGCTCAGGGAAAACGATCCACAAAAGCAACATCATAAAGATATTAAGGTTACGATATGAAACAATTAGCGAAAATTGGTGTCATTGGCGCAGGAAACATGGGCAGCGGAATTGTCCAGAAAATTGCCCAGGAAGGTCTTTCTGTCGTCATGGTCGATACCAACGAGGAGTTCGTGCAAAAAGGCCTGGCGAATATCAAGTCATTGCTCCAGGCAGGAGTTGAACGAAAAATATTTTCGCCCTCACAAATGGCGGCAACTCTTTCCCGGATCACTGCAACAGCTGATCTCAATCAGGTTGCCGATGCTGATCTGATCATAGAGGCAGTATTTGAAGACAAGGATGTCAAGACGGCCCTTTTCCAGAGACTCGATGCGATATGCAGCCAGCACACCATACTTGCGACCAATACCTCAAGCTTCTATGTCAGAGAATTCGCTGAGAAAATCAATCGACCAGACCGGTTTGTCGGGCTTCATTATTTTTATCACCCGGCCAAAAACCGTCTCCTTGAGGTGATCCCCCATCAGGGAACAAGCCCGGAAACGGTTGAAACAGCAAAGATGTTTGCAAGGCTTCATGGCAAGACGGCGATTACAGTGAAAGATGCACCTGGTTTTGCCGTCAACCGATATTTCGTCCCATTCTTAAACGAAGCTGCACGAATGCTCGAAGAAAACCTCGCCAACATTCCCACTATCGAAGCCGCCGCCAAACACGCATTCAAAATTGGCATGGGAGCATTTGAATTGATGAATGTTACCGGCATTCCCATTGCAGTTCATTCTGCCGACACCCTTGGCCGGGAATTAGGACCGTTTTATGCCACTTCCGCGATTCTTCGAAACCAGATGGAAAAAAAGGAAAACTGGGATCTTTCAGGCCAGGTTGACGAATCGAAACTTGAAAAAGTCGAGGACAGATTTCTGGGCGTTTGTTTAGGAGTTGCGGCCGCCTTGGTAGATGAAGGAGTGGCGTCTGTTGAAGATACCGATCTGGGGGCAAAAGTAGGTTTGAGATGGGCGAAAGGCCCATTTGAAATCATCAATCGAATCGGAATTGCCAAAACCTGTCAGGTAGTCGAGGCTCTTGCTCTGAAATACGCTGATTTCGCGGTCCCTGAGATTCTGAAGAGCCATAAACAGACCGGCAAACCGTTTGAGTTCAGGTGGGTCGACCTAAAGGTCAAAGATCAGATTGCGTATATCACCATTAACCGACCGGAGGCGATGAACGCCTTGAATGAAGCGGTTGTCCGCCAGCTTGAGGAAAAATTCTCTGAGGCCGAAAGCAACCCGGATATCAAGGGAATCGCCATTCAGGGGGCCGGCAAGGCTTTCGTGGCTGGTGCTGACATTCGCTATTTCATCAACAATATCAAAAAGGATCGCATTGACGATACGGTAGCATTTACCAGAGGCGGGCATGAACTTCTGCTCCGTATCGAGAATTCGACCAAGCGAACCATCGCCGTATTGGATGGGCTGTCTCTCGGCGGTGGCAGCGAGCTGGCTCTGGCTTGTCAGGTTATTGTTGCGACTTCAGCCGGTTCGATGGGTTTTCCGGAAACAGCAATCGGGATTTTTCCTGGGCTTGGCGGCATGATTCGCACTGCCCGTCAGATCGGAACGGAGCTGGCTAAATATTATGTTTTCACCGGCAGAACAATCACTGCTCAAGACGCACTTGATCTTGGTATTGTATCAAAAATTGTAAATCCGCAGGATCTTGAAAAGACTGTTCTGGAAATTTGCAACGGACCAAAACCAGATAAATACAGGTCAAGGAAACATCCGGAACGATTTGTGGAATTGGCCAAAGTCTGCTCACCGGATAACGTCAAAGCACTGTTGGCTGGTTTGAAGCCGGAAGGGGTTGCCGATGATTTGGCGGAGAAGACCCTGAAGATCATCTCCCGTAAAGCGCCTTTGGCTCTTCTGTTGGTTGATCGGCTTATAGACGCTCAGCAGAAAGTGTCAATACCTGAAGCCATAGAGCTGGAACTCGCCGAGCTCAACCATATATTTTCTACGGAAGATGCCCTGGCTGGCCTTTCGTCGGTTGGAGGCAAACCTCCCCAGTATCAGGGCAAATAGCACGTCAACCATCGGAAAATCTGAATACGAGAGTACGCAGTCAAGCTTTTCTCAGGGGGATTGTCAACTTCAGGCAGGCTGCATCTTATCTGGGAAAGACTAAACATTTCCAATTTAAAAGGAGACATAACGATATGTTAAGCAAAGCATTTATCCCCTATAAAGGGTATTACAGCTCCCCATTCTCTCGTTGGCAGAGCAGCATGGCGAATGAAAATTCCATTGTCCTTGGATCGAACACCACCAAGCGCTGGCTGGCCTCAAAACAATGGGATCCGAAGATGTTCGATTACCTTATCCTGGGAGTCACCATTGGACAGCCCAAGATTTTTTATGGCGGCCCCTGGTCTGCA
Source organism: Desulfoprunum benzoelyticum (assembly GCF_014201505.1). GTDB lineage: Bacteria > Desulfobacterota > Desulfobulbia > Desulfobulbales > Desulfocapsaceae > Desulfoprunum > Desulfoprunum benzoelyticum. The sequence goes on from NZ_JACHEO010000025.1 coordinate 29,481, forward strand.
GCCCTGATCGGTGCCGACAATATTCCTGGATTACTGGTGAGTCAGGCTTGCTCCACATCGACTGTCGGTATTTTTCAAGCCGCAATGGGTGTTGAGACTGGTTTTTGCAAAAATGCGTATACGTTGTTCTCCGATCGCTGTTCGAATGGCCCGCATACCATCTGGCCGAATCCGATGGGGCCGGGTGGTGAGGTTATTTCTGAAAACTGGATGATGGAACATTTCAACTATGATCCTTGGGGCGGTGCGTCGATGATCCAGACTGCCGAGAATGTCGCCTCCTTGAACGGGGTCACCCGTGAAGAGTGTGATCAGGTAGCATTGCGCCGATACGTACAATACACCGAGGCCTTGGCGAACGACAGGGCCTTTCAAAAACGGTACATGTTCCCAGTGGAAGTTCAGCTGAGCAAGAAAAAGACCTTGGTCATTGAGAGTGATGAAGGCATCACGGAAACAACCGCCGAAGGTCTTGCGAAATTGAGGCCGGTTTTACCGAATGGAGCGCATACATTTGGCGCCCAGACGCATCCGGCAGATGGCAACTGCGGATTGATCGTCACTACGCAAGAGAATGCCAAGGCATTAAGCAGCGATCCAAATATTGAAATTCAGATCGTGTCCTACGGCTACTCGAGGGTGGAAAAAGCCCAGATGGCGAAGGCGCCGGTTCCTGCAGCCCAGATGGCCCTGGACAAAGCGGGTCTGAAAGTGAGCGATATTTCGGTCATTAAAACGCATAATCCATTTGCAGCCAATGACATCTATATGGCCAAAGTGATGAATCTTGATGTCAATAACTTCAATAATTACGGAAGTTCATTGGTCTTTGGCCATCCCCAGGCCCCTACGGCCGGAAGATCCATCATTGAAGCCATTGAAGAGTGTGTCATGAAGGGCGGCGGTTATGTCCTTTTCACCGGTTGTGCCGCCGGTGATACCGGTGCTGCCATCGTCTTGAAGGTAAAATAAGGTTCATTCGATTTAAGCGTTTTTTCAATACAATGTGGACATATTTCCTCCTTGCCACTGACTGACATCAGATGAATAAGGATGTGCAAGTATGTCCACAATTTTATTGTACCAGGGATTCGGCATTTGCGGCTACCGCTCTACCTGGAATGGAAACCAGTATAGCGCCCTCATCTTCAGCATCGAGAAAAAACCAACTGAATTTTTTTCTTCATTCTCCTGGAACCTGATGTACCGGTAAAAAAAAGGACTATTGAAATGCAAACATTACCAAAAGGTGGAAGTTTCCTCTTTGAGACTACAGCTCCCCGGAATATTTTTACACCTGAAGATTTTGATGATGAGCATAAGTTGATTGCGGAAACAGTCACACATTTTTTAGCTGAATATGTTTTTTCGAGAATGGAGGAAATAGACGCCAAAAAAGAAGGTCTGATGCGCGAGCTCCTTGTTGAAGCTGGAAAACTCGGCCTGCTTGGAGCCGATATTCCGGAACAGTACGATGGTACGGAAACAGATGAGATTTGCACCACTATCATTGCCGAGAAGGTTGGTGCTACGGGTTCCTTTGCGATAGCCCATGGTGGTCATACCGGTATCGGCAATCTGCCCATCGTTTATTTCGGCAATGAAGCTCAGAAGGCAGCCTATCTTCCTGCAATAGTGACCGCCGACAAGATTTCGGCCTATGCCTTGACTGAACCAGGTTCCGGCTCGGACGCCCTGTCGGCGACATCCAAGGCAACCCTCAGCACCGATGGTAAGCACTATATTCTCAACGGCAGTAAGACATTTATTTCCAATGCCGGCATTGCAGATATATTTATTGTTTATGCGAAAATTGATGGAGATAAATTCAGTGCTTTTATTGTTGATGGGCATTCTGAAGGATTAACGACCGGAGCTGAAGAGCATAAAATGGGGCTCAAGGGATCCTCAACCCGCAGTGTATTTTTTGATAATGTCAACGTACCGGTGGAAAACCTGCTCTACGAAGCAGGCAAGGGACATGTGGTTGCCTTCAATATTCTCAATATCGGCCGGCACAAGATTGCTGCCAATGCAGTAGGGGCGGCGAAACTCGCTCTCGACGAATCAGCCCGGTATGCCAATGAACGTAAACAGTTCAAGGTCTCGATCGCCCGGTTCGGTCTCATCAAGGAAAAGCTTGCGGAGATGGCCATTCGCACTTTTGCCGCCGAAAGCGCGGTTTATCGAACCGGAGGCTTGCTCAACGATATGATGCACAGCCTTGATCGGAGCGGACCGGATGGCGGACGGATTACTGCCAAGGGAATCGAGGAGTACGCCCTTGAGTGCTCGATGGAAAAGGTATTCGCGAGCGAAGCGGAAGCATTCGTCGTTGATGAGGGTGTCCAGATTCACGGCGGTTATGGTTACATCGCCGAGTATCCGATCGAGAGATTGTATCGAGATGCACGAGTCAGAAGGATTTTCGAAGGAACGAATGAAATCAATCGCAATCTGATTTCCACCACGCTGATTCGTCGGGCTGCCAAGAGGGCACTGCCTTTGATGGATGCCGTCAGTTCGGTGCGATCGCGATTGACGACCGGTATCCCGGTGCGGAAAGATGCGGGCGATCTTGTACAGGCAACAAAGGACGCCTTTTTGTTCACATTGGGGATTGCAACCGACACCTTTGGCGACGAATTGCTGAAGCAGCAGGAAATCCTTGGACGTCTGGCGGATATGGCTTTATTGGCCTATGCAATGGAAAGCGCCTGGTGTCGAGCACAAAAGGCGGTAATGAATGGGCAAAGTGGTGCAAAACATAAGGAAAACATGGCCAACGCCTTCATTTACACTACAGTCGAGAAAGTCATATTGGCCGCCAAAGAGGCCCTGGCGAATCTTGCCGCAGGGGACGAACTGGTGAAAATGCAGGCCAATGTAGCCATGATCTTTCAGTATACTCCAGTCGACATTATTGCTCTCAGGCGAGAGATTGCCGGAGAAATATCGGAAGCCGGCAAATATATCGCCTGATTCTTCGCACCGCCTCGGCCATTTCGTTCCCGAGATGGCTAAGGTGGCGCAATTTCACTATCGGCTGGGGGCGAATGCAAAGGGGGAATCGTCAAACCAGCTTGGATCCTTGATCACACTGCACTACGTTGAATGCATCGGGGCCTCATCCGCGCGCAAAGTTTTTCCAAGCTATTTCTCAACCTGTATACCTTTTTCCGCCACCAGCGGACCATCCTTGCGCCATGCCCAGCAGGAATCGACGAGGTGGCGGCCAGTTTGCGGATCGGGTGGTACAGCTTCTTTCTGTAGCCAGGCGATATTTATCCACGCCCCCTGAACAGCCGCCGGGGCCATGGCCAGCAGCAAGGTATTCAAATGCGCACACCCTTTGTTGCCGCCAACCATCTTCCTGATTTTCGATGAAAAGCCGCGGGTGATATTCATGCCCTTGATCTGATCGAGGCTGGACACCATCGCCGGACAATCACCGCGTGGGACCCGGGGCAGAGACACGGCCACATCCTTGATCGTCTTGGTCCTGGTGTCGATCAGCAGCTCGATTTTCATGTGGTGATAGATGCCGGGGACGATCCGCTCTCCAAAATTGTTGATAAAGCCCACATACCGTTGCTCTTTCAGCTCGCCGACTACAAGGACGTGGTCGGCATCCCAGGAATACGTCGCTACATCGATATTGCGGTTATGAATGTTCTTTTTGTCGCATTGATCCAGAAAGCTCATGATGTCGCATCCATTCTCGGAAAGGTTGATAAGGTCCTTCGTTCCATGGCGCCTAGGCTATCGAACATGTCCGGAGTTGTCAACATCGCTGCCTCGTGCGAAATAGCCACCTTCAACAAAGCCGCTTGCAACGAGGGACGGTGATCATTTTTTAAGGAGGGCCTTGCAGCTGGCCGGTTTGTACTCTCAACATGTCGCATTGATAGGTCCTCACGATATTATCTGGTATACTTGCGTATCCGGCGGGGCCAACCGCCGGATACGTGCCGACGCAATTTCAATCTCAACCCGATCCAGCAGCTATAAAGATGGGACATGGACGACACAAAAATAGAAGAGCATAAGGCGAAATTACGCAGCCTCGGTGAAGAATACATCTACGCCCTGATCGACAATCCCTACGAGTGCCCGATTGTCATCGGTCCGGATGGGGTCATCGTTTTCATCAGTCGCTACAGCGAGAAACTATTGGGGATCGATGCCGACGCCGCCGTCGGCAAACATGTCACCGAGGTCGTACAAGGCACCCACCTCCATGAAATCCTCAAGGACGGCAAGGCCCGGATCGGCGACATGCTGTACATCGGCGGGCGGCAACAGCTGATCTCCAGGATCCCCCTCAAAGATTTCGAGGGCAGGCTGATCGGCGCCGTCGGCAAGGGGATGCTGAACGAGGTCACCCGGCTCTGGGATCTCCAGAAAAAGGTCGAACTGCTCGACGGCCAGCTGCGCTATTACCAGAACCAGGTCAGCCAGCTCAAAGGGGGGAACGTCATCATCGGCCAATCCGCCCCCATCCTGGATATCAAGGAAAAATGTTTGCTGGCGGCGAAAACGACGTCGACGATTCTGATTACCGGTGAGTCGGGGACGGGGAAGGAGGTCATCGCCTATTTCATCCATCAGTCGAGTCAGCGGGCCGATCAACCCTTCATCAAGGTCAACTGCGCCTCGATTCCGCCGGAACTGTTCGAGAGCGAGCTGTTCGGCTATGAGCACGGGGCGTTCACCGGCGCCCGGTCGAAAGGGAAAATGGGCAAGTTTGAAATGGCCCACGGCGGGACGATCCTGCTCGACGAGATCGGCGAACTGCCCTTGTCGATGCAGGCCAAGCTCCTGCGGGTGCTGCAGGAGCGGACCGTCGATCGACTGGGTGGGACAAAGACCATCCCGGTCGATTTCCGGCTGATCGCCGCCACCAACCGTGACCTCAGTGAACTGATCAAAGAGGATAAGTTCAGAATAGATCTGTACTTCCGTATCAATGTCTTCAACATCCAGGCGCCGAGCCTGCGGCAGATGCCGGAAGATATCCCGCTGATTGCCAACTATCTGCTGTCGCAACTCAAATCGGAGATCTCCTGGGGCCCTTCGGGGATCTCCGACGAGGCCCTGGAACTGATGCAACGCTACTCCTGGCCCGGCAATGTCCGGGAGCTGCGCAATGTCATGGAAAAGGCCTCGATCATCGCCAGGGGCAACATGATCATGCCGGAGGATCTGCCGGAGCAGATCCGTCATGGCGATGATGAAGGGCAGGGGCAGAACGATACGCCGCTGGTGGGCAACCTCAAGCAGATCCTGGAAGAGACGGAAAAGAAGGTCATCGAGGATGTCCTGCGGTCGGTTCAGGGCAACAAATCGAAGGCGGCCGATATCCTGGGGATTCATCGGACATCGCTGTACGACAAGCTCAACAAGGCAAAAACTGCGGCGACGGGGGATATGGAGCGTCCATAAAACCCTCTACCTCGAGAATAGTCGCCATCTTCTCCTGTGAACAGATAGACGGCGGGGGAGGACTGTGCATTTTTACTTGCCCTTCAATTTCAACAGCTCATCGTCCAATCCATAGCGGACAACGTCGATCCGGCAACCACCGCGTCCTGGTTCGGCAACCAGACATGGCACACCGTCTGCCCACATAAGGCCTGTTCCACGAAGACCTTGCCGGTGCTGTTATGAACGGTGCTGTATTGCCAAAGCGACTCCATTAAGCTATTGCTCCTGCGGACTCGAGCAATTTTTTCCGGAAATAGACAAAACTTGGGGACGAATTGTTTGCTACATCCATATGAGGGGAGATCTTTTCAGCCCATTGTGATTTTTCGGCACCGACAGCCTGCCAGCCTTTGGCGGAAAGTGCGGCAGATCCTCCGTTATAAATTGCGTCGGCCAAGCGTTCCCATGTGCCGCAAATGGAATCATTCACATATGCATTCAAAACAGGCTCTTTGGCCTTTAGATAGGCAGATTTCACCGCTGGGATGTCTCCAAGGAACCAGGCCTCACCTTCTTCAATCGCAATGCAAAAATGGGTTTCTGGTCTTGGATTGCATCTGTTCAAGATGGCAAAGAGCTCTTGGCGAAACGCCTTCAGACACTTGTCGTCAAGATCACAGACCACAAAAACGGCAGCTGGAAAATTCTGCCAGGTTTTGCCATAACCATTCAGAAGTCGTGGTAAATTATCAAGAAGAAAGCGCTTGCTTGCATCGACACCAGTGCGCATGTTTTTGGGTATACGACCAATACCTTTATACGCAATGATTTTGAACGTATGGTCATCGCCGATAATTTTGGGAACGAGAATACCGAGCGCTTTCTTGCTGGACTGGTCTTCAACGAGGATCTCAAAATGCATTCGATCACCTCGCATCCAGATAATCGCTGTACCAAAGTCCTCCTAACAGCAAGCCCTCGGCCACCATGTTTTTGACGATAGCATCGTCGCTTGCTCTACGAATAACCGAATAGCCATCCCAACCCTTTTCCAAAATCCAGACTTCGGCAGGCTCTAAGGCATCAACCAGATAGGGCTGGTGAGTCGTGATGAAAACCTGAGATCCGCCCTTGCGACCCGTGGCATGCTCACGGAATTCCTTCGCTAAGGATTCTAGAAGCTTATGGTACAACCCGTTTTCCGGTTCTTCGATACATAAAAACGGTGGTGGTGTAGGATCTTCGAGCAACAGGAGATACGCGAATACCTTTAATGTCCCATCAGACATTTGTTGTGAATAAAATGGGTCTTGAAAACCTTTGTCATTAAACCGCAGCAACAAGCGGCCATCGTTTGTTTTTTCTGTATCAATCTTGTTGATGCCCGGGATTTTTTCCGCGATCCGGTTCAGGATAGCCTGGAAACGCTTTGGATGTTCCCGCTCCATGAATTGCACAACATTCCCAAGATTGTCTCCATGGATGTTGAGATGCTTTTGGGGTCCGGCAAGGGGTAGGCTTCTGGCTGCGTCCGGTGTGAAATAGCTGAGGTACCATCCTTCAATGAACTTGCGAAACGCAGAAATCCTCGGATGTTGTTTCAATGAACCCAGTGTGGCAATTCCGAGCTTGCGCATGTCCTCAAGTTCGACGACATCGGTTTCCTTGGACTCTTCTTTTGCCTCACCTGATTTAATGGACTCCATCAAACCGAGCAGATCAAACTCTCCCTGTTCTTCATCGATCTGACGGCCCTCTTGATCGCCTTTCCAAACAACACCTTTTCCACTGTTCAACACAAGAAACGAGAAGGGCCATCCATGCTTCTGGCCTTTGCGCCTCTGCCTGAGGCGTTCTTTCAACACATAGGGACGACCTGAACTATCAACATCAATCGAAATTTCATAGGTAATCGGCCGAGCATTCCCGTCTTCTTTGTAATAGACCTCGAATTCGATTGGCCCTTTTTGGCCTTGCGCCCGGATACGCTCAAATCCTCCCCTGCCGCGAGAGTCGCACGCATCTTCTACGCCTGACTTCAAAGCATCTGCAAGGAACCCGAAGGCGTCAAACAGCGTACTCTTGCCAACACCATTTTTACCGATCACCGCCGTCATGGGTGTGAGAGGTTCGGCTTGCTGCTGATTCCACAACCGACCAAGCGTTATGTCCTTTAATGCCCTAAAGTTCTTTATTCTAAAACCTTCAATCTTGGCCATTATTCTCCCCCCATCTCTCTTCGATAGACCGATCTCGCTTTTTCAAGGAATCGCTCTTTTGAACTGTCGCCGGATACAGCGTAATCGTACTCATGCAGCAATTCTTGAAGCCTGTTCAGCTCATCAACCATGATTTTCAGGTATTCGATTGTTTCAGGTGGATGTTGAAACCCATAAGGTGTATCTATCGGATTGGAGCTGTCATATTCAACATTATTATACGTGATATCCTGTTCGAGTTGTTCAGCGATGTATCCCAGATAGCTTTCTTGATAATCAAAATGTCCGCCACTCATTTCAAACCCCTCCCATTCTCTACACTGCCTGGTCGTACCACATGAGTAGTTTCGGATTTTCTTTCAGAACGTTGTTGAGGAACTTGTCGGCCACGGCAACTATGACGGCGTAGTCGCGCTCCTGCCAAGCTTTCTTGAATCCGGCGCGGATAGCATCTTCGCTTTCAATCGACGTGTATGCTGCGTATAAGATCATCATGCAGTTTTCGTTGATATTACAGCTTGTCATATTTGGTAAAAGTTCCTTTTGCCTTTTCAACTGGGTAGTTAGCTCGATTTACTTCTATTTTTTTGGCAACAGCGTCTTCAATTGATAGACCAAGATCATGACAAATGTATAAAAGAAGGATAGTTACATCCGCCAATTCCGACTCGATTTCTGTCTTGTGTTGTATTTTTATAGATTCGATGTCAGAGTCGCGTGCCCAGCGAAAATGGGCGAGCAACTCAGCTGCCTCAACACATAGAGCTGCGCTAAGATTCCTTATAGAGTGGAACTGTTCCCATTCCCTTTCATGTCTGAATTGAAGCAATAAATTTAACAAATTTTTTGAAATCAAATGAGTACCTCATGCTTGGAATCGATTTTTGAAATGCCAGTCTAACAGGTCGGGATCAGGTCGCATAGACGGAGTGGCAGGTACGACCGACAAAGGTTTATGGTCGAGACGATAGTAAATCTTTCCATTGAACCATTCTTCTCGAATACGAGGACTGATGCGTATTTCGAGATCAGAGGTGACGCTGACCAGGCCTACGTCAAATAGTCGGTGGAAGTCGGCTCGAAGCAAGAGACCATTGCGCACATCATGCTCACCTGTGCCTGAATAAGGAACAATATGCGCTGCCTCTAATGTCACCAAGGTCTTCTCTCCGGTGATTGCACAACGCCGCTGATAAGCCTCTGTCACCAAAAGGCGGAATGACGATTGCCCAATTCGGGGTCTAACGGTAACAGGTGCGCCATACTTCACTTTAAGTTCTGTTGTAATCTCGGCCCCAATTACATCAGACTCTATAAAATCAAGCGGTGTTGATATTCGAAGTTGAATATCATTCCAGATTTTGTTACCTGCGGGCTCGGTAGTCTCATACATCTTGCCTCGTACTATAGATGGCGCCCAACCAGGTGGCTCTGCGAGCCATTCATCCTTCGTCAAGAAAAATGGATTTGCCAATACTGTGCACCCAATCTCGCCATCATTACGATTGTTTGCTGTTAAAGGACTTATAAGATTACGAAGTTCAGCAAGCGAGCTACAACCATTTTTAGGGCCGAATATTTCCCACGCTAGGCTCAGTGGTAATTTGCTGTAGGTAACGAAATAACCTCCACCAGCAATATGGTTATGCGGTCGTCTTAGCTTAAATAAAAACGGAAGACCAATCGGTGCGTTTGAAAATGGAGGTGTCGCACTTGGCTGCCAGAAATTTACCTCTTCTGGCTGCAATTCAGAAAGAAATTTGAACCACTGATTATCAGTAACGCCTACCCAAAATTTCATTTATATCTCTCATTAAAATAATGATAGCATTTTATCTCACTACTCAAAACTAAATCATACGCACCCTATTCTATTGATTTGGGATAGTAGTGTAAGACGGCGGATCGCTCAGATTAGGAATGCCCTTATCGTTGCCGATGGGAAAGCCTTCGATCTTGCGGAACTCCGGGTCCTGCAGCTTCCTGCGCAGTTCCTCGGTAAAGTGGGCGCGGCGGGCCTCGTCGTTGTCAAAGGTCATGCCTAAACAGGTCACGGGTCCCGAGTCGCGGATCGCGGGTTCTTCCATCTCGAATAGAGTCCGTTGCTGTCCGTATTTATCCCTTATAAGTAACTCCGATTCTTTGTGTTTCTTTTGACTCATGACTCGCGACCCGTGACAATTTTACGTCCTTTTTCTGTGATTCGATATTTTTGCAGGCGGCTATTGGGTTTATCGGGGATGGTCATTTCGATGGCGCGATTCGTCAAAAGCGTTCTCATGACCTTATTGAGTTGCCCGGACACACCCTTCTGCCCAAGTGTCGTAGAAATAGCAGCTTTCCCGATGTGGCCAGCCATAAGCAGACGCAATACACGTTTGTCCAACGACTCTGGCTGTGACTCTGGCTGTGACTCTGGCTGTGACTCTGGCTGTGCCTCGACTCGGGGCGTGACTTGTTCGTTCGGGATAATTCTGGTGGTCTTGGCCGGGTTCGCCCCGAATTCCGGGACGCTGATGATCATGCGGAAACTGTCGCCTTCGATGAACTGGGGATCGGCGCCGCCGTATTTTTTGCCGTACAGCATCATCTTGCGCATGCCGGAACCGAGTTCGTCCGCACGGTCGATTTCACGAAAGAAGGCGCTGAGGATGGGGTTTTTCTGATAAGGGATCATCGTCTCCGGATTGAGCAGACCAAAGCCGTGGGGCCGACTGGGATTATCCGTAAAAACTCGACCATATTCGATAATCAGGCGGGAGGTAGCGCCACTGGCGTATTCCCGATGAATGAGCATGTTGGATGCAACTTCACGAAAGATGTGATCCCGCAGACTGCGGCGCTCAATGCCTTCGAGGTAGAAGGGGTCGGGCAGGTGCTTTTGCACGAAGGCCAGAATACGGTCGTAGCTGTCGATAAGGTTGGTGATCACGAGATCGCGGTCGTCATAGCGATCGACATCCACTTTGCGCAGGAGGAGGTCGGTTCGGTGGGCGGGGCAAACCTGCCGGATCTGCGTATCATGACCAAAGAGCATGACACCCGCGAGGGTGATACCGGTTTTGCCGGATTCGGGATCGGTCTGCACCAGTTGAGCGCTCTGGAGCAAGGTTCCATCGTCCATGTCCGCCCAAGGGTGGTTCTTCCGGTTGATGCGCACATGGCGGCGACAGCGGTCAATCAGATCTGCGCGGAGGTCTTCAGGCTGAATCCAGCGATAAACGCGGTTTTCGCTGTAGGTGGCCTGCTTGCGTTGATACAACCGAGCCACCTGCACGGTGTGGTCGGTGATATCCAGGTCGCCATCCTCGTTGCGATCATAGATGCGTCCATTACAGCGGTGAACCTGGGAACTTTCAGGCACATAGATGTGAAGCAGTCTTTTCCCTTCCAGCTCAGCCTCATCAATGGACAAATACGTGGGTGGTGTCAGTTTCTGGGGATTGTTAATGGCGGTGACGAAATCCTTACACACCTGTTCGAGGGCATCCGGATCGATTCCCTGAACCGAGCCGTCATCCTTGACGCCTAGAAGAATCGTTCCCCCGTGGCGGTTCAGGAGAGCACAAACGGTTTCATAGACGGATTTCGGCAACTGATCACGGCATGCTTTGAATTCGAAATCGATGCCTTCGCCTTTGGCAATCAGCGCCTTCAACTGGTGTTCGCTGGTGTTCATTCGTAGTTCACCCTTCCATAACGATCCGTATCTTGGCCGGTTGGCGACAATTACCTCGGCCGGTTTTCAAGCATTCGATCCAACTCGTCGTTAAATGCATTCAGCAGCACTGCCGCATTGCTTGCCCCTAATCACTCGCCCCTCGCCTCTGTTTCGCCTGGCCGATAGCCACAATGCGGGCAGATGGGCGTGGTGTCGAGGTGCTTCTCGGTCAGGGCAAAACAGTTCTTCAACCCCGCCACACCCATCACCAGCACCAGGCGGTGGTACAGACCTTCGGCTGCCTGGAGGGATCGTTTTATCTTGTCGTGAATCGGCTCGGCCATGGTCGCTCCTTATTGCTCGGTGTCCGGCTTATCGGATTTGTCAGCCGCACCGCCGGAGCGGACCCATTCGTCCACTTCGTCTTGTTTGAACATCCAGCGACGGCCGACGCGATGACCGGGCATAGACCGTTGTTCGATCCACTTGTAGACCGTCTCGTTGCTTACATTCAAATATTTGCACATGTCATCGACCGTCAGCCATCTGTCGTCCATAGCCTTCATCCCTTGTTCATCATGTTTTCGGTAACAGCCCGAAGGTCTCCAGGAAACCCTGGATTCCGGACAAAGCCGCACATCAACTGCTATACATTACATTGACGGTTTGGCAAAACCAAGCGTTTGTGCCGATTAGTGCCGACTTTTCCAAAAAAAGACATGATTGTCGTTCGTGATACGATCGCTGCGCTGAGGCGCACACATGGTGCAAGTTTATACCTGGTTGGTGTCGATGCTCTTGCCGAGGGATGAGTTCAGGGATGTAGCAAACAGCCTACAGTGTATAAAAATCCCTACACTATCCATGAAATTCAGTGGAACAAGTCGTTTGCCGGTCGCTTGACCCCCACTCATCCCGTTAATGTAGCATTCTCCCTACATTTCACCCTCACCATCCATTGTCGCCCTGATACCTTATTAATGACGTAATTACAACAATATAAAAATAACATAAATTATTGGCACATCTATTGCTATTAACCCTGTATCTGTAGGCCGATAAGCACGCTGCATCCAACAGGGAACGGGATAGATGAATTCCAGCCACGATAAAGTCATGACACTCGAGGAGGCAATCGCCAGATTTGTCACCGACGGGTGTCATATTTCGATCGGTGGCTTTACCGTCAATCGCAATCCGATGGCTGCAGTCTACGAGATCATTCGCCAGGGGAGAAAGAACCTCCATTGCTATGCCCACTCGAACGGCACCGGTGTCGATGAACTGATCGGCGGGGGCTGCATTTCCCGGCTCGAGATCGCCTACGGCGGCAACGGCAAGGCGGCGCCGACCTGCATCCGCTTCAAACTGGCGGTCCAGCGGGGACAACTCCTGGTCGAGGATTACACCAACTACCAGATGGCGCTGCGCTTTCTTGCCGGCGCCATGGGGGTGCCGTTCCTTCCGACCTTATCGGGGTTGGGCACCGACATCGTCGCCAAGTGGGGCTTTTCTCCGGAGATGCGGGCCAACCACCCGGAATTGCCGGACAAGAAGCTGGAGATCATCGACAACCCCTTCGGCGCCTGGGGCGACGCGGCCAGGGTCGTTGTGGTCCCGGCGATCAATCCCGATGTCACGATCATCCATGTCCAGCAGGCCGACCGCAACGGCACCTGCCGGATCGAGGGGTTGAATTTCGCCGATATCGACCAGGTCAAGGCCGCGAAAAGCGTCATCGTCACCTGCGAAGAGATCGTCGAGGTCCATCAATTACGGGAAAAACCCGAGTACAATTCGATCCCCTTCATCCATGTCGATGCCGTCGTCCATGTGCCGTTCGGCGCCTATCCGACCGCATGCCACAATTTTTACGATTATGACCCCGTCTATTTGAAGCATGTCAGCCATTTCGCCAAGGATGAGAAACTGTACGCCGAATACCTGGCCAAGTTCGTCCATGGCGTCAAAGACCATCAGGGGCTCCTGAATCTTGTGGGCAAAGGGCAACTGGACACCATCTCGGCCGACAAGACGACGGGCTATGCGATCGGCCTGGACCGGCGCTGAGTTGCCCCGGGAGCGATGACGTGATGGAATATACCTTGAAAGAAATGATGACGATCATGGCCGCCCGCGAGATAGACAACGGCGATATCGTCTTCTGCGGCACCGGTCTTCCGATCATGACGGCGATGGCCGCCAAGTGCATCAATGCCCCGGAGAGCATCATCTTTTTTGAAACCGGGGCGATCGACCCGAAGCTCGAAGAAATTCCGATGGCGGTCGCCGATCCTCGGGTCATGTACGGGGCGGCCTCCAACAGCGGGCTGCTGGAGGCCTTCGCCACGATGCAGAACCGCAAGACCGGCCGTCGGGTCATCGGCATTCTGGGGGCGGCGCAGGTCGACAGGTACGGCAACCTCAACTCGACCTGCATCGGCGAGTATGCGCAGCCGGAGACCCGTTTTCCCGGCAGCGGCGGCGCCTGCGATGTCGCCTCGTTTGTCCCCCGGTTTCTCGTGTTCATGTACCACGAAAAACGCAAGTTCCCGCTCAAGCTGGATTACCTGACCAGCCCCGGCTACCTCGACGGACCGGGGGCCAGGGAGCGGGAAGGGCTGATGCCGGGCGGGCCGACGGCGGTCGTCACCAATCTCGGAGTCATGCATTTCGATGACGACAGCAAGGAGATGTACCTGGCCTGCTACTACCCCGGCGTGACCCCCGGGGAGATTCTCGACAACATGGAATTTTCGGTCGACGTCTCGAGGGCGGTGGAGGCGATGCCGCCGACGGAGGTTGAACTGACGATTCTGCGGGACAGGGTCGATCCCCACAAACTCGTTTTATAGTGATGAAAGCCACGCCGCGGTGGTGATGGAGGCAGGGAGCGGTTCAGGAAGACTGCAGCGGGAAAATATGCTCTGCAAGGTAGCACAGGCTACAAAAAGCTGGAAATAACAAACAAAAATCATACTGAACAAAAGGAGAACACCATGCATTTCAAATTGACCGACGAACAGAAGATGATGCAGGACATGGCCAAGGACTTTGCCGAGAAGGAGATCCTCCCCACCCTGAAGGAAGATGAAAAAAACCATACCTTCCGCCCCGAGCTGGTAAAGAAGATGGGCGATCTCGGTTTCTTCGGCTGTGCGATCCCGGAAGAATACGGCGGCAACGGCTGCGGCTTCTTCGAGTCGGTTCTCCTCGGCGAGCAGCTGGCGACGGTCAGCGGCTCCTGGCGGGTACCCCTCAACATGCAGAACATCGGCCCGGCGATCACCGTCAACAAGTTCGGCACCAAGGAGCAGAAAGAACGCTTCATCCCGGGCTGGGTCAAGGGCGAGTCGATGGGCTTTTTCGGCATCACCGAGCCCAACTCCGGCTCCGACGTCGCCAGCATGGGGACGACGGCCACCGATCGCGGCGACCACTGGGAACTGAACGGCCAGAAGATGTGGATCTCCAACGCCCATGTCGGCGACTGGGGCCTGCTCTATGCCTTCACCGACCGGAGCAAGAAATACAACGGCATGACCTGCTTCATCATCAACCTCAAGAACAATGAGGGCATCGTCACCGCCCCGATCGAGACCAAGCTGGGACTCCATTGTTCGCCCACCGGCGAGATTGCCTTCACCAACGCCAAAATTCCGAAGGATTCGGTTCTGGGCGAGGTCGGCCAGGGCTTCAAGATCTGCATGTTCCAGCTCAACAACACCCGGGTCAGCTGTGCCTCCGGCGCCCTTGGCATCGGCGGCGGGGCCATCAAGGCCGCCATCGAGTATGCCAACGAGCGGACCCAGTTCGGCAAGAAGATCGGCAGCTTCCAGATGATCCAGGCCGCGATCGCCGAAATGGTTGCCGAGCACGAAGCCGCCAAACTGCTGGTCTATCAGGCCGCCTGGCTCAAGGATCAGGGCCTGCCCAACCAGTACCAGACCTCCATGGCCAAGCTGTTTGCTTCCGAGGCCGCGGTCCATGCCGCCCTCGAGACCATGAAGATTTTCGGCAGCTACGGCTTTTCCACCGAGTTCCCTGCCGAGCGTTTCCTGCGTGACGCCCAGTCGCTGCGGGTTGTCGAGGGGACCAGCAACATCCAGAAGACGATCATTGCCGGCATGGCCCTCGGGGATACCCCCAACCGCTGAAGACATCGGGGGCAGAACTCGAAACAGTGGAATTACACGTGTTAAGTTGAACAAAAGGAGATTGGTATGTCACGTCGACAAACACCATTACGTCCATATTTTGAGAGCATGCCCCCGGTCGGTAGTGCTCTCAGTGAAGTTGAGGTCACCCGCACAGCGGAAAACGTCAATCTGGTCAGGGAACAGGAACAGCTCATCGCCAAGGAAGTCGAGCGGGTCAAGAACGCCGGGATCCCGGCCCAGAAGGTTCATGATCGCGGCGGCATGACCGTGTATGACCGTCTCGACTACCTGGTCGACCCCGGGACCTGGTGCCCCCTCCACACCCTGTACAACCCCCGCGACAACGAGGAGGGATGCACCGGGGTGGTCAACGGCATCGGCAAGATATCCGGGAAATGGGCGGTCATCATCGGTTTTGACAACAAGGTCATGGCCGGTGCGTGGATATCGGGTCAGTCGGAGAACATCCTGATGGTCACCGACATGGCCAAGCGGCTCAACATCCCGCTGGTCTGGATGACCAACTGCAGCGGCGTCAAGCTGATGGAGCAGGAGACCGTCTACGCCGGGCGGCGGGGGAGCGGCACCCCGTTCTTCCGCCATGCCGACCTCAATCATCTTGGGGTGCCGATCCTCAACGCCATCTACGGCACCAATCCCGCCGGTGGCGGCTACCAGGGGATCAGCCCGACGATCCTGCTGGCCCACAAGGATGCCAACATCGCCGTCGGCGGCGCCGGTATCGTCGGCGGGATGAATCCGAAGGGGCATTTCGATGTCGAAGCGGCAAAGGCGCTGATCGAGGCCACCAAGGCCTTCAAGGCCAAGAGTCCCGGCCGGGTCGAGACCCATTTTGACCAGACTGCCTATTTCCGCGAGGTCCACGACACCGAACAGGGGGTTTTGGACGGTATCAAGCAGTATATGCGGATGTTGCCGGCCTATGATCCGACGATGTTCCGGGTCGCCGCCCCGGTGGAGCCGAAGTTCCCGGGCGAGGATCTCAACCGGATCCTGCCCGTCAACCAGAAGCGGCAATACGATGCCAAGCAGATTCTCGCCCGTCTGACCGACAACAGCGAGTTCATGGAGTATCGATCCGACTACGGTCCCGAGGTCTTTACCGGGATCGCCAAGGTCGATGGTTTTCCGGTGGCCTTCATCGGCAACAATCAGGGTTTCTTCCCCGATTATCCGAAGTATGCCAACGACACCTATTTCGGGGTCGGCGGCAAGCATTACCGTGAAGGGCTGATCAAGCAGGGCGAATTCGTCACCCTCTGCGGGCGGGACAATCTGCCCATCATCTGGCTGCAGGACACGTCCGGGATCGATGTCGGTGATCTCGCGGAGGAGGCCGAACTGCTGTCCCTCGGTCAGTCCCTGATCTATTCGATCGAGCAGACCGAGTTGTCGATGATGTGCGTTGTACTGCGCAAAGGCTCGGCTGCCGCCCATTATATCATGTGCGGGCCCCAGGCGAACAACAACAACGCCTTCACCCTCGGCACCCCGATGACGGAAATTTATGTCATGCACGGTGAGACCGCCGCCGCCGCCTCTTATGCCCGGCGCCTGGTCAAGGAGGATTCGGCCGGTAAACCCCTCGATCCGGTTCTCGACAAGATGAACCAGATGATCAAGGATTATCAGGATAAATCACGTCCGGCCTATTGCGCGATGAATGGCTTCGTCGATGAAATCGTAGCGTTGACTGATCTGCGCAAGTACATCCAGGCGTTTGTCGGGGCCAATTATCAGAACCCACGATCGATCACCCCGGTCCATCAAATGCTCCTTCCCCGGATCATCAAGGGATAGAGAGAAGGCAACGGCAACGGCGGATATCGTCGGTGATGGGGGAATGTACCCTGACGAGTGATAGCCGTTGCCCGACGAATCGGAGCAAATGGAACGGCAAAAAGGAGCTCACGAAATGGAAAAAGTAGTCATTGTCAGTGGATGCAGAACAGCGGTGGGCGCCTTCGGCGGCGTCCTCAAGGATGTGCCGGTGGTCGATCTCGGGGCCCTGGTCCTGCGGAAGACCATGGAGAAGGCCGGGCTGCGGCCGACGGCCGGCGCCGATCTGGCCGAGACCGTGCCGGGCCGGCTCGCCGACCGCGACCGGATCGAGCTGGAAGAAAAATATGCCGGCTGGGACCCCGGTCTGCGCGAGATCGCCGTCGACGAGGTCATCATGGGCAACGTCCTCCAGGCCG
>NZ_JACHEO010000026.1 GCF_014201505.1 Desulfoprunum benzoelyticum
AGCAACTCCTCCGCCACCCACTCCATCACCGCCGCCAGTACTGCGGCCTTGTTGGGAAAATGTCGGAACAGGGCCCCCTGGGTCAGTCCCATGCGTTCGGCGATCGCCGCCGTGGTGATGCCATTCGGATTCTGCTCGGCGGCCAGTTCGATCACGGTCTGGACAATCACCGCGCGCCGTTCCTCGGCCGGGAGATGATGGCCACGATTGCTCATACGCCCTCCTTTCTAGATAGTAATTATTTACTATCTTCAATAGTACGGCATCGACCACCTCTGTCAAGACCGATGGTCTCAACATCGACAAAACGAACCCAAAAAGCAGGGAGTGTTGCCCGGCGATGGTCCTGCCGGTTGGTTGCTGCCGCAGGAGGGTCGTATCGGCTGGCAACGAACCGGAATGGAGACAAACTGCGGGTGCAGGTCGAGCTCTGCGACTGCCAACGGCGCAGCTGGGATCAGGATGGGCAGGAAGGAGGTCTCTGACCGACAATATATTCCACACTCCCCCGAGCCGCTCGCCGATCTTCCTCCAGGGTGAAAAGACTGGCGTAGCCGAGGGCCGCCAGGCGCCGGAGGGTGACTCGGTGGCGGCCGACGATGGCCGACCGGTCCCGCCCGGATATGCGGATCGTCAGATGTTCGTCTTGCGTCAGGCATGCCAGCCGCCGCCGGATCCGTTTGAACCACAGCCGCGACTGGACACACTCGCCGAAGGCCGGGTGATAAGGCCCGGCCACGATCCCGGCCTCCAGTTCGGCGGAGGGCTGCAGGCCCATGCGGATCACCCGGATACCGGCGGCGGCGAGCAACTCCTTCGCCCGGGCGGTCTTCGCCACCGCCTGGTTGAGCGACAGCGGTCGATAGCGGCCGGCCTGCCACTCTTCCTCCAGCCCGGTATTGCGCAGCACCACCGCCGGGTAAAGCCGGACCACGGCCGGGGCCAGGACGATGGTCTGGCGGATGCCGGCGATGAAGGAACGGTGCGTTTCCCCCGGCAGACCAGGCATCAACTGAATACCCACAGTAATCCCGGCCTGTTGCAGCAATTCCACTGCCCGCCGACTGTCCGCCGCCGTATGGCCGCGGCGGGCCGCCCGCAGCACCTGGTCGTCGAAGGACTGGACACCGATTTCGACGATGCCGACCCGATGGTCGCGGAGGAACCGGCAGGTCTCGGCATCGATGCAATCCGGCCGGGTCGACAGACGGATCGAATGCACCTCACCGGAATCGACAAACGGCCGCACCGCCGCCAGCAGCCTCTCCTGCTCCGTCTGGGGCAGACAGGTGAAAGAACCGCCGAAAAAGGCGGCCTGGACCTCGTCGCGCCCCGGGCTCCTGTCGATCCAGGTGCGGATGATATCGCCGATGGCCGCCGCATCCGACGCCGCCTGCCCGGCCGCGGTAACGCTGTGCTGGTTACAGAAAAGGCAGAGGTGGGGGCATCCCCGATGCGGGATGAAGAGCGGAATGACAAGAGGCATGACCGATCATTCGCCTTCCTGCAGCCGCCCGAGGGCGGCGGCGGCGGCCCGCTGCTCCGCCTCCTTCTTCGACCGGGCCTGCCCGGTGCCGAGAATCTCGCCGCGGAACACGACCGAGGTGGTGAACAGCGGTTGGTGCGACGGCCCCTCCTCCTGATCCAGCTGGTACTGGGGCCCCTCGTTGAACCGGTCCTGCAGTATCTCCTGCAATCGACTCTTGGCGTCGGCCACCAGCAGTTCCTCCTTCTTGCCGGAGATCGCCGGGATGAAGAAGGTCTCGATGCATCCGGCTGCCAGGTAATAGCCGGCATCCTCGAAGATCGCTCCGATCACCGCCTCATAGGCGGAACTGAGGATAGAGGACTTGTTGCGGCCGTTCGAGGCATCTTCCCCCTTGCCGAGGCGCAGGAAGCGTCCGAGTTCGATGTTGCGCGCCATCTGGGCCAGGTGGGTTTCGTTGACCAGGGCCGAACGGAGGCGGGTCAAATCTCCTTCCCGCATCTCCGGATACCGCTGGTGCAGCAGGTGACCGACCGCCAGATAGAGGACGGCATCGCCCAGATACTCGAGGGTCTCGTTGTTTTTGCCGAAGGACGGCTGTTCGAAGGAATAGGACGAGTGGACGAGGGCCAGTTGCAACAGCCGCAGGTCGGTGAAACGGTATCCGAGGATCTTCTCTAACTCGCTCAGCGGCTCCTTGTTCTCCTGCACCAAGGCGTCGAGATCCGTTGCCATGCTCAAATATTTCCTCTTGTCAAAATGATTAACTATGGTATAAAGATGGCCTCATCGTTGCGGCGGCGTAGCCAAGTGGCTAAGGCAGTGGTCTGCAAAACCATTATTCAGCGGTTCGAATCCGCTCGCCGCCTCCAGCAGATACAAGGGACCATGGCATCAGCCATGGTCCCTTTCGCGTTTCCGGCCGGTTCACGGCTGCCCCTGTATAGCACAGACGAAGGCGATACGCACGCCAAAGTTCAGCCGTCGCGCCTCCCTCAGGCAACAGGTATCCCCCAGATCTCCTCGGAATACTCCCTGATCGTCCGATCGGTCGAGAATTTGCCCATCCGCGCGACGTTGAGAATCGCCATCCGCGTCCACTCCTCAGGGTCGAGGAAGGCGGCGTTGACACGATGCTGACACTGAATGTAGGACTCCAGATCGAGCAGCAGCAGATAGGGGTCGTACTTGTTCATCAGACTTTCGACCAGCGGCATGAACAGGTCGCGATTGCCGGGACTGAAACAGCCGTTCCTCAGGCTTTCGATCACGTCGTTGATCTCGGCGTTGGCCTGGCAGATCTGCAGCGGCGTGCGGCTGATATTGAGACGCTCGTACTCGGCCTCCTCGGCGGTCATGCCGAAGATGAAGATATTGTCCTCGCCGACCTCCTCGCGGATCTCGATATTGGCTCCGTCGAGGGTACCGATGGTCAGGGCTCCGTTGAGCGCGAACTTCATGTTGCCGGTGCCGGAGGCCTCGGTGCCGGCGGTGGAGATCTGCTCGGACAGGTCCGCCGCCGGAATGATCTTCTCGGCCTGGGACACCGTGTAATTGGGAAGAAAGACAACCTTCAGCCGGCCGAAGATGCGGGGGTCGTTGTTGATCACGTCGGCAATCGAGGTGATCAGCTTGATGATCAGTTTCGCCCGCCAGTAGGACGGGGCCGCCTTGCCGCCGAAGATCACGGTCCGGGAGGCGATTTCCTCGCCGCCGTTGCGCAGGATCCGGTGGTAGAGATGGATGACGTGCAGGGCGTTGAGCAACTGCCGCTTGTACTCGTGGATCCGCTTGACCTGGACGTCGAACATCGAGTCGGGATCGATGGCCAGCGAACAGAGGTCCTTGACGTATTCGGCGAGCCGCACCTTGTTGGCCCGCTTGACGTCCTGCCACCGGCGGCGGAATTCGGGGTCATCGGCGCAGGGTTCGAGCCGGCGCAGCTGGGCAAGGTCGGTGACCCAGTCATCGCCGATGTGCTCGCCGATCAGGGCCGCCAGCTCGGGGTTGGCCTGCAGCAGCCACCGCCGCGGAGTGATGCCGTTGGTCTTGTTGTTGAATTTTCCCGGATAGAAGCGGTGAAAATCGTGGAACAGCCGGTCCTTCAGCAGCCGGGTGTGCAATGCCGCCACCCCGTTGACCGAATGGCTGCCGACGATGGCGAGATGGGCCATGCGCACCATCTTCGGCGGCCCCTCCTCGATGATCGACATGTTCCGCAGCCGGTTGATGTCGCCGGGATAGGACTGAGCCACTGCCTCGAGGAAGCGGCGGTTGATCTCGTAGATGATCTCGAGGTGCCGGGGCAGGACCCGGCCCAGCAGATCGACGGTCCATTTTTCCAGGGCCTCGGACATCAGGGTATGGTTGGTATAGGCGAAGGTCTTGACGCAGATATCCCAGGCCTCCTCCCAGGTCAGGCCTTCAATGTCGAGGAGCATCCGCATCAGTTCGGGGATGGCGATGGACGGATGGGTATCGTTGAGCTGTATCGCCACCGCATCGCTGAATTTGCCGAAACCTTCCCGGTTGTTCTTCTTGAAGCGCCGGATCACGTCCTGCAGGGTCGCGGCGACGAAGAAGTACTGCTGTTTGAGCCGCAGTTCCTGGCCGGCGAGGTTGTGGTCCGGCGGGTAGAGAACCTTCGAGATGGTCTCCGAACTGACCTTCGACTGGACGGCGCTGATATAGTCTCCCTGGCTGAAAAAGCCGAGGTCGAAGTCACGCGAGGCCCGGGCCGTCCACAGGCGCATATTGATGACATGATCGTTGCGGTAGCCCGGCACCAGGATGTCGCAGGGCATGGCCATAACGTCGGTGGTATTGACCCACTTGGCCCGGTAGCGGCCGTTGTCGTCGAGGTACCCGGTGACATTGCCGTAGAAACGGACCGGGAAGACCGGCACCCGCCGTTCGAACTCCCACGGCGTGCCGTAGCGCAGCCAGTTGTCCGGGGTCTCGACCTGGTAGCCGTCGATCAACTGCTGGTAGAACAGGCCGTACTCATAGCGGATGCCATACCCGTAGGCCGGGATTTTGAGGGTGGCGATCGAATCCATGAAACAGGCGGCGAGGCGTCCGAGACCGCCGTTGCCGAGCCCGGCATCCTCCTCCTGATCACGGATCTCGCTCATGTCGAAGCCAAGTCCCTCGATGGCCTTCTTCGCATCCTCCATGATCCCGAGGTTGACCAGGCTGTTGCCGAGGGAACGGCCGATCAGGAACTCGAGCGAGAGATAGTAGACCCGTTTCTTTTTCTTGGCATAGAAGGTTTTCTGGGTCGAAATCCACTTCTCGACCATGATGTCGCGCATCGTGTAGGCCAGGGACTTGTAGACGTCGGTCGGCCCCGACCGCTCCGGGTCCCGCCCTTGAAAACTCATCAGATGGTGGATGATGTTGTCCTTGATCGCCTCGGTATTGGTCTTGAAAAACACCTCGGGACAAGAAGGTGCATCCTTTCCCGAATCCGACTGGGACTCAACCTTCTGCAATTTTTTTTTCATGTTCCGTCTCCATGGTTCTCAACCGGGAAACCCGGTTCGCTTTTCGCGTCTACTCCGCCCCCTTCCCCGCATTCCCGACATTGACAGCGGACCCAGCCTGCTTATTTCTATCCAAATGGGCCGGCGGTGAAGCGGAAACAATCCGTATCGTTCCAGTCTGCCATGACTGCAGCGGAGTGTCCAGACCTTGCGGGCGATTCTGTCTTTTTGTTGAGAATTGTACCACATTGCAGTATACAGGGAGACCGTTCGCAGAAATGTATCCGACTGTCATCGTCCCGCCCGTACCCGAGACCGTCGCCAACCCGTCCCCCCGAAAGCGGAAAAGCCATGACCACACGACAGCCAGCCTCGAAAAACCGGACGCCGATCCTCCTCCTGATCGTTTTCATCGGCGGCTTTCTCGCCGGTGTCGCCTTCACTACCTATAAGACGAGCCGGATGGCGGCGCCGCCGGCAACCGGGGAACAGGCGGCCCAGCAGATTTCGCAGGAACAGGCCGAGGCCATCACCCAGCTCGAAAGCGCAGTCACCAGCCAGCCGAACGATTATCAGGCATGGATCAGGCTCGGCCACCTCTACTTCGATACCAACCAGCCCGAGAAGGCAATTCAGGCCTACACCCGATCGATCGCCCTGCATCCGCCCGACGCCAATCTGCTGACCGATCTCGGCGTCATGTACCGCAATACCGGACAGAAGGAAAAGGCGATCGCATCCTTCGACCAGGCCCGGCAGCTCGATCCGCGACACGAACCGTCGCGGCTGAACAAGGGTATCGTCCAGCTCTTCGACCTCAATGATCCGCAGGGAGCCATAGCCAGCTGGGAGGAGCTGCTCCGCCTCAACCCCGAGGCCAAGATGACCGACGGCAGCAGCGTCCGCCAGTTTATCGACGGGGTGCAGAAGGAACTGGCGAACCAGAAGGACAGGTAATGGCCCGCACCGGTCCCGTAACGGTTGCTTCCTGCCGGAACGGATCAAGATCCGTCCGCCGCCCCAGCCATAAAGGAGAGACCATGAAATTCGAGACCCTCGCCCTCCATGCCGGCCATACCGTCGACGGGGACAGCCTGTCGCGGGCGGTGCCGGTGTACCGGACCAGCGCCTACCTGTTCCGGAGCACGAAGCACGCCGCCGACCTCTTCGCTTTGAAGGAGGCCGGCAATATCTACACCCGTATCGGCAATCCGACCCAGGCCGTGCTCGAGGAGCGGTTCGCCGCCCTCGAGGGTGGAGCGGCGGCCGTCGCCCTGGCCTCCGGCACCTCGGCGATCTTCTACGCCATCATCAATATCTGCCGCCAGGGCGACGAGCTCGTGGCCGCCAACAATCTCTACGGCGGCACCTACTCGCAGTTCGACTCCATTCTGCCGCAGTTCGGCATCAAGGTCCATCTCGTCGACCCGAGCGACCCGGACAATTTCGCCCATGCCATCACCGAGCGCACTCGCGCCCTCTACTGCGAGACCCTCGGCAACCCGGCGCTGAACATGACCGACATCCAGGCGGTAGCCGATATCGCCCATCGCCACGGGCTGCCGCTGATCGTCGATTCGACCTTCACCCCGCCCTGCCTGTTCCGGCCGATCGAGCACGGCGCCGACATCGTCGTCCACTCGCTGACCAAGTGGATCGGCGGTCATGGCACCGGTATCGGCGGCATTGTCGTCGACGCCGGGACCTTCGACTGGAGCGACCCCAGGTTCACCCTCTACAACGAACCGGATCATTCCTACCACGGCCTGCGCTACGCCCACGATCTCGGCGAGATGAACCGCATCGCCTTCGCCCTGCGGCTGCGCCTGGTGCCGCTGCGCAACCTCGGCGCCTGCATCTCGCCGGACAATGCCTGGCTGTTCCTCCAGGGCATCGAAACCCTGGCCCTGCGGATGGAGCGGCACAGCGCCAACGGCCAGGCCGCCGCCGCCTACCTTCACCGCCATCCGGCGGTGGCGTGGGTCAATTACCCCGGCCTCCCCGGCTCGCCCGGCCATGAGACCGCCCGCAAATACTTGAACCACGGCTATGGCGGCATGGTCGCCTTCGGGATCAGGGGCGGGACGACGGCGGGCAGCCGCTTCATCGAAGGGCTGCGGCTGTTTTCGCATCTGGCCAACGTCGGCGACGCCAAGTCGCTGGCGATCCACCCGGCCTCGACCACCCACTCCCAGCTGTCGCCCGAGCAGCTGGCGGCGGCCGGCATCGACGCCTCGATGATCCGGCTGTCGATCGGTATCGAGCATATCGACGACATCCTCGCCGACCTGGCCCAGGCCCTGGACCAGGCGATCGAGGGACAGGACTGATCGTCGGCCATGACCATCGCCACCGGACAGGGCGCCCCGGCCTCGATCGGCATCGTCGAAAAACGCTTCCACCGGTTTGCCGACCCGCCCGACACCATGGTGCTCGAGAGCGGCACCCGGCTCGGGCCGATCACCGTCGCCTTTGAGACCTGGGGCCGGCTGAGCGAGGGGCGCGACAACGCGATCCTGGTTGCCCACGCCTTCTCCGGCGACGCCCATGCCGCCGGCCGCTACCCCGGCGAGAGCGGGGACGACAAGCCGGGGTGGTGGGACTTTCTGATCGGTCCCGGCAAGGGGATCGACACCGACCGCTATTTCGTGATCTGCGCCAACATCCTCGGCTCCTGCATGGGCACCACCGGCCCCTCCTCGCTCAACCCGGCCACCGGCCGCCCCTACGGCCTCGACTTCCCGATGGTGACCATCGGCGACATGGTCGAGACCCAGAAACGGCTGCTCGACCATCTCGGCATCGACCGCCTGCTGACCGTCGTCGGCGGCTCGGTCGGCGGCATGCAGGTCCTCGAGTGGTGCCGGCGCTACCCCCGGGTCGTGCGCTCGGCGATCCCGATCGCCACGACGATGCGCCACTCGGCCCTGGCCATCGCCTTCAACGAGATCGCCCGCCAGGCGATCATGGCCGACCCCAACTGGCAGGGCGGCAACTACTACGACACCGGCCGCCGCCCCGATCTCGGCCTCGCCGTGGCCCGGATGGTCGGCCACGTCACCTACCTCTCCGACGAGGCGATGCGCCGCAAGTTCGGCCGGCGGCTGCAGGACAAGAACGATTTCTCCTTCGGCTTCAACGCCGATTTCCAGGTCGAGAGCTATCTCCGCCACCAGGGCAGCAAGTTCGTCCGCCGCTTCGACGCCAATTCCCTGCTCTACATCACCCGCGCCGCCGATTATTTCGACATGACGCAGCGGCCGGATCCGATCGATTCCGCGCGACCCGGCATCAAGTATCTCGTGATCTCCTACAGTTCCGACTGGCTCTACCCGACCTACCAGGCCAGGGAGCTGGTGCGGCGGCTCAAGCGGGCCGGACAGGACGTCAGCTTCTGCGAGATCGAGGCCGACTGCGGCCACGATGCCTTCCTGATCCCGGACGAGCGCCTGAGCAACCTGATCGGAGGATTTCTCCATGGCATCGCCGCAGCCTGAACATATCCGTTTCGACCTCCAGGTCATCGCCTCGCTGATCGAACCGGGGAGCCGGGTCCTCGACCTCGGCTGCGGCAGCGGCGACCTGCTGGCCTGGCTGGCGGCGGCCAGGGATGTCAGGGGCGCCGGGATCGAACAGGACAAGGACAAGGCCGCCCGCTGCATCGCCCGCGGCCTCAGTGTCCTCCAGGGCGACCTCAACGCCGAGGTCGAAGACTACCCGGATGCCAGCTTCGACTACGTCATCCTCAGCCAGACCCTGCAGCAGGTCTACGAACCGGCCCGCCTCCTCCGCTCCCTCGCCCGGATCGGCCGCCGGGTGATCGTCAGTTTCCCCAACTTCAGCCACTGGACGATCCGGCTGCAGCTGCTGTGGCGCGGCATGGCCCCGAAAAACGACCAGCTGCCGTACTCCTGGTACGACACCCCGAACATCCGGGTCATCACCCTCGCCGACTTCCGCCGCTTCGCCCGTGACGTCGGCTACCGGATCGTCCGCGAGATCGCCATCGATACCGACACCGCCAGCCGCAGCGGCAAGGTCGTCGAATTTCTCGCCGACTGGCGGGCCACCTATGGTATCTTCATCATCGAACAGAAAAATTCCGACGGCGCCTGACTTCGCCGCCTTCCTCCCTCTCCACTTAAAGCGAGCACCGCAGCCATGGCACCGAAAATACAGCCGCAAACAACGATCGACACCATCGCCGACATCTGCAACCACATTCAGATCAGCCAGTCGAGCCGGCACGACAAGGTCCCGGCGATCGTCAACCGCCTGCTGAACTCCTGGAGCACGAAGGAATGCTACGAGCATATCAGTCCGGTGTCGATCCCCTCGCACGACAAGATCATCGAAATCGTCCAGCAGGCGCGGCGCATCCTCTTTCCCGGCTATTTCACCAGGACCAGGCTGCATGCCGCCAATCTCGAATACTATATCGGCAAGGAAACGACCGATCTCTACGAGAAGGTGGGTGAACAGATCGTTATCGCCATCCGTCACGACTGCCGGCGCAACAACCTGCCCTGCACCAGATGCGAGGAACGGAGTCAAGAGTTGACCCTGGCCTTCATCGAGTCCCTGCCCGATGTCACCGCCACCCTCGCCACCGATATCCGGGCGGCGATCGAAGGCGATCCCGCCACCGACAGCCCCGACGAGGTGATCTTCAGCTACCCCGGCCTCCTCGCCATCTCGATCTTCCGCCTGGCCCACGAGTTGTTCCGGCTCAAGGTGCCGATCGTCCCCCGGATCATGACCGAATACGCCCACAGCCTGACCGGCATCGACATCCACCCGGGCGCCACGATCGGCGAAGGCTTCTTCATCGACCACGGCACCGGTGTCGTCATCGGCGAGACCACCGTCATCGGCAACAACGTCCGCCTCTACCAGGGCGTCACTCTGGGAGCACTGTCGCTGCCCCGCGACGCCGGCACCAAGCTCCGGCACCAGAAGCGCCACCCGACGATCGAGGACGATGTCATCATCTACGCCAACACCACCATTCTCGGCGGCGATACGGTCATCGGCCGCGGCTCGGTCATCGGCGGCAACATCTGGCTCACCGAGAGCGTCGAGGCCGGCACCAGGGTCATGCTCAAACGCCCGGAACTGATCTATGCCAACGGTCGGGCCAGATAGCCTAACCATATCCCCGCAACGAGGCCAGTCATGAAACTGACGGAAACCACAGGCAACACCCCGCTCCTCGCCCTCGACAACTTCGCCGCCGGCGCCGCCGCGACCATCCTGGGCAAACAGGAATCCCGCAACCCGATGGGCAGCGTCAAATGCCGGATCGCCGTGGCAATGATCGATGCCGCCACGGCCGCCGGCGCGATCACCCCGGCCACCACGATCATCGAGCCGACCAGCGGCAATACCGGTCTCGGTCTGGCCTTTGTCTGCGCCAGCCGCCGCCTCCGCCTGATCCTGACCATGCCCGAGAGCATGAGCATCGAGCGCCGCAAACTGCTCAGCCACCTCGGCGCCGAACTGGTGCTGACCCCGGCGGCGCTGGGGATGAAGGGGGCGATCGCCGCCGCCGAACGTCTGCTGGCCGAGACGCCGGACGCATTCATGCCCGACCAGTTCGCCAACCCGGCCAACCCGGAGGCCCACCGCCGCACGACTGCCGAGGAGATCTGGCGCGACAGCGGCGGCCAGGTCGATGTCCTTGTCGCCGGGGTCGGCACCGGCGGCACGATCACCGGCATCGCGGAGGTGCTGAAGGCCCGCAACCCCGCCCTGCACGTGGTCGCGGTCGAACCAGCCGCCTCGCCGGTGCTCTCCGGCGGCAATCCCGGCCCCCACAAGATCCAGGGCATCGGCGCCGGCTTCGTTCCCAAAGTGCTGAACAGGGCGATCATCGACGAGGTCATGACCGTCAGCGACGACGACGCCTTCGCCACGGCCAGGGAGCTGGCGCGAAGCGAGGGCATCCTCTGCGGCATCTCGAGCGGCGCCGCCGCCTGGGCGGCCCGGCAGATCGCCCGTCGACCCGGCCAGGCGGGCAGTACCATCGTCACTATCCTGCCCGACACCGGGGAACGCTACCTGAGCACCCCGCTGCTGCTCGATTGACGTTGCCCGAGCCGCTCCGGTACCGACGAAGCCGTAGAAAACACTGGAAAATCCGGGAGGATGGCACTATACTTTCCGTTGACCATGAGGCCTTCCCGGCCCCCGACCACATGAACCAGACTCCAATTTGAGGACCGAGACCATCGAAACACGTCACCTGAAGGTTTTCGTCGCTGTCTACAAGAACCGCAGCTTCACCAAGGCCGCAGAATTGCTGCATACCAGCCAGCCGACAGTCAGCGAACATATCCACAACCTCGAGTCGCGACTCGACTGCCGGCTCTTCGACCGCCTCGGCCGGTCGATCATGCCGACCCTCGAGGCCCAGCTTCTCTACCCACGGGCACTGGCGATACTCGAAGACCTGCGCAAACTGGAAGAC
This sequence comes from Desulfoprunum benzoelyticum, assembly GCF_014201505.1. Lineage (GTDB taxonomy): Bacteria > Desulfobacterota > Desulfobulbia > Desulfobulbales > Desulfocapsaceae > Desulfoprunum > Desulfoprunum benzoelyticum. Next base: position 11,441 of record NZ_JACHEO010000026.1, read on the forward strand.
GAGGTCAGCGCCACCGGCAAGGGAGTGGCCGGCGAACTGATGATCGGGGCCAGCACCATCCCGGGCGAATATATCATTCCCAGGCTGGCATCGTCGTTCAAGGCGAAGTACCCGGGGGTCTCGTTCGAGATCAGGATCGGCGATTCCGCCGGAATCGTCGACAGTGTCGCCGACAACGACCTGCTGATCGGCATCGTCGGGGCCCGGATACCGTCCCGCAAGGTCAATTACCAGCCCTTCATCGAGGATGAACTGATCCTCGTCGCCGCCGCCGACGCCGACATCCCGGGTGCGATCGAAGTGACCGATCTGACCGCCCTGCCCTTCCTGATGCGTGAGGAAGGATCGGGGACGCGGAAGAATATCGAGGCCTTTCTCGCCAGGAAGGACCTCGGCATCGAGCACCTGAAGATCTGTGCCACCCTGGGATCGAGCACCGCCATCAAGGAATCGGTCAAGGCCGGCCTCGGGGTGTCGATCATCTCCCGTTTGGCGATGCGAGACGAGCTCCAGGGCGACCGGGTCAAGGTAATCAGGATCAAGGGCTTGACGATGAAACGCTCGTTCTATATCATCTCCGCCCCCAAACGGAGCCTGCCCAACCACTACCGCCTTTTTCTCAACCGGCTCATGGAGGAACGGAAACTCTGAACCACTCATCATGACCCCAAAGGATACTATCATGCAGCCACGCGGGTATATCAAAGTTCTCAGCCTGGCCCTTCTCCTCGCCATCATCCCGGCAATCGGGACGACAGCGAAGGCGGATACCACCTCAAGCGCGACAGCGGAAAAAACCGGCCTGTATTCGACCGGTGCCCGTTTCGGCACATCGTTTCGGGGTGAAGACACCGATCAGGCCGACTTCTTCGTCGCCAGAAAACTGCCGTGGGCCAGGAATCTGTCGTCCGGCTGGAATCTCGGCGCCGCCGTGGAACTGGACCTCAGCATCCTCCAGCATGACGACGAGGAAGTCGTGGCCGGATCGGTCTCGACCGACCTGATCCTGTCGTCACCGGGACACCGTTTCTTCCTGTTGACGGGAGTCGGCGCCGGCGTCCTCGAAGACGAAATTCTCGGCGATATCAATTTCGGCGGCCCGGTCTTCTTTCTCTTCCATGCCGGGGCCGGCCTCCGCCTGACCCCCTGGCTCTCCCTCGGTTACCGCTATTCACACATGTCCAACGGCGGCATCTACAGCAGGAACCCGAGCCTGAACCTGAACATGGTGGAGCTGCGGTTCACCTTCTGAAACAGGAGAGGGGCTTCGGCCCGGACCTCTCCCCGGCTGCCCGACGGGCGGGGAGAAAAAAGCCTTGATCTGCAACGTTCATCTGTGCTAGCTTTTTCTGCTCCGGGTCAGCTGCCGCATCCCGGCAACGGCCCTTCATCGTCACTACCGGCGTGGCGGATCAACCATAGAGACACTTCCCGTCCGCCGCACTGTCCACACTCTCACGGTCCCGACCACAGCCCATGCATACTCCATTCCTTCGCGTCGAAAAAATCGGCGGCACCTCGATGTCCCGATTTCCGGAGATCATCGACAACATCATCCTCCGCGATCCCGACGACATCTACGGCCGGATCTATATCGTCTCCGCCTACAGCGGCATCACCAACGAGCTCCTCGAACACAAAAAAACCGGCAAACCCGGCATCTACCAGCTGTTCAAGGAGCAGCAGAACTATCCCCGGAAACTGCTTGACCTGCGTGACAATCTGTTCAAGCTCAACGAGGCCCTGACGCCGGTCGGACTCGACCTCGACGAGGCCAACGATTTCATCGGCGACCATATCGATCTGACCATCAATATCCTCCGCAGCATGGACAACGTCCTCTCCTCGGGATACGTCTCACACAAGGCCCTGCTCCTCGCCGCACGCGAAATGCTGGCCTCCCTCGGCGAGATGCACAGCGCCTTCAACTCGGCGAACATCCTGAAGAACCAGGGATACAATTCGACGTTTATCGACCTCAGCGGCTGGGAGGACAGCCGGCAACTGACCATTGACGAGCGGATCAAGGACAGCTTCAATTCCATCGACCCGTTTTCGACCATCTGTTTCGCCACCGGCTACACCAAGGGCAAGGAAGGGATCATGCGGGAATTCGACCGCGGCTATTCCGAGGTGACCTTCTCGAAGGTGGCGGTCCTCCTCGGGGCCAAGGAGGCGATCATCCACAAGGAGTACCATCTCTGTTCCGGAGACCCGCTGGTCATCGGTGAGGACAAGATCCACCCGGTCTGCAACACCAACTTCGATGTCGCCGACCAGCTGGCCGACGTCGGGATGGAGGCGATCCACCCGAAGGCATCGAAGCCGCTGGAGATCAACAACATCCCGATCCGAATCAAAAACGCCTTCGATCCCAACCATTCCGGAACCCTGATCACCAAGGATTTCATCGCCCCCCGATCGAAGGTCGAAATCGTCACCGGCTCCGACAAGGTCGTCAGCATGGAGATCCATGATACGCGCATGGTCGGCGAAGTCGGCTTCGATCTGCGTATCATGCAGGTCCTGGCCAAACACCAGGTTTCCTATATCAGCAAGGCCACGAATGCCAACACGATCGCGATGCTGATCGCCGACCGCGACTGCTCACAGGCGCTGCTGGACGATCTGAGCGATAAATTCGAATCGGTCACCAGCCGCCCGGTAGCCATCGTCTGCGCCATCGGCTCGAATATCGGTCAGCCCGGCATCCTGGCCAGGGCCGCCCAGTCGCTGGCCGCCGACGACATCAATATTCTGGCGGTTTCCCAGACTCCCCGCCAGACCAACATGCAGTTCATCGTCGAGAGAGTGCAGTTCGCCCAGGCCCAGCGGGCCCTGCACCAGGCGCTCTGCATGTAGCGGAAAACGGCAAGGGCCGGGCATGCCCCCTCCGACATGCCCGGCCCTTGCCGGTCAACCACAGCGAAGCCGGAACGGCAGCGCTGTTCACCGCCCGCAGCTGACTCGCAGCCGATCCGGCTCCCTGCTCACCATTGCGGTTCGACTTCGCTCAGAAATTTTCCCGACGGAACCAGCATGCCGCGCTTGTCAAGACTGAAATACAGCCAGGCCGTCTCCAGGCGTTTCCCCTGCCCCCCGTCATCGACCGAGATATCGACCTGCTCCCGCCGGTACCAGTCGGGATGGCCTTCGAGGCTGTCGAGGGCGGCCAGTATTTTCTCATCGACACGGTAGAGTTCTCCGAAAATCGGCGAAACCGCCTCCTCCTTGAGAACAATCGGCGTCCCGGTCGAATAATACATTGCGAACTTCTCCAGTGTCTGCGCCGCCCCAACAAATTCAGCACCGGTCAACAGACGGTGATTACTGAACCCCTTCTTCAGGGTGCCATAGACAAAAACGAGATAATGCATGAAAGTATTCACCTGTGAATTATTTTCCGGCATCCCCGCCGGGTATAATCAAAGAATTTGATATAATATTTATATATATTTAAATGATGCCTGCACGAAAAGCAATCGAATAACGACGTCCCCAGCATCACAATTGCCTGTCATTACATGCTATATGAGGTCTGTTGCGGAAAACTTCTGATGCCGTGGAGACAACCGGGACCATCTTCGCGTTGCCGGGAATCGCTTCCTGTGGTATCACGGGGCACCGCTTCTGATACCCGCATAACCGGAGGATTCCGCCAATGCCGCCGCAGCCCACCGAAACGATGAACCTGAAAGGAATTGTCGCCGCCCTTCTCTCCGCCCTGCTGATGGGGACCATCGGCGTCTTTTCGAAGATCACCGGCCTGTCCGCCGAAACCATCACGTTCTTCCGCCTCTTTTTCGGCGCCGGCTTCATGCTGCTCTACCTTGTTGCCTGCCGGCAGACCGGCCGTATCAGGCAGTGGCCGACCTGGCCGGTGCTGATCAACGGCACCATGTTGTCCGGCTTCATCATCTTCTATGTCCAGGCGATGAACCTGACGACGATGGCCAACGCCATCATGCTGGTCTACCTGGCGCCGCTGACGGCATCGATCTATGCCCATTTCTTTCTCGGCGAACGGTTGAACCGTGCCAGCGTCCTGCTGATCGCCGCGGCCCTCTTCGGTTTTGCCATGATGATGGAGTTTCGCATCGATTTCTCCAGCGGCAGCAACCACTTCGCCGGAATCTGCCTGGCCGCCCTGGCATCGTGCTGCTACGCCGCCTTCATCCTCATCAACCGGACGATCAAGGCGCATGTCCATGTCTACAGCCGCACCTTCTACCAGCTGCTGATCGGGGCCCTGGTCATGCTGCCCTTCCTGATCGCCAGTCCGCCGGCGATCTCGACGACCAACTGGCTGTGGCTGACCGGCACCGGTCTTTTCCCCGGCTTCCTCGCCATCCTCTGCGCCGTCGTCGCCCTCAGCACCCTTCCCGCCGCAACCTTCGGCACCCTGGCCTATTTCGAGCCGATTGCCGTCATCGCCTTCGGCTGGCTGATCTTCAACGAAACCCTGACGCCGCTGCAGATCGCCGGGTGCCTGCTGATACTCGGCAGCGGTGTGATCAAGACCTGGCTCAGCGCCAGGCCGGCGGCGACCAGGACCTGCCCGGCCGCCCTTGACACGGCGGGTGATTCCTCGGATACCGGTCGAAGATAACGCCCACCCCTGCTCCGCGGCGGTCCCTCCCCGACCCACCGGCCCCTCCGCCCTCCTCCGGCCGAACCGGTTCGCAGCGGGCCCAACGGGGAGTAGCGCTTGCCTCCGGTGATGCAGCCGCCGAGACTTTACCAAGTCAGTCCACTGATCACAAGTCAGGACGCAGTGAAAATCATCCCTGAGTCGGAGGCGCCTGGCTCCAGCGTTCAGGGCAGGTTTTGACGATGGCTTTTCTTTTCGAAAGTGCCTACATTCTCCGGCAGGAACCTTGCCCTGGCCGCCATCCCTGCCGAGATTCAGACAAGGAGGAGAATATCATGCTGCGCTGCACCGGACCGGCGTTGATTGTCGAGGACGACCCCAACACCGCAAATCTGCTCAAGACCTATCTCGAGCATGAAGGTTTTACCTGTGAAATCGCGACTGATGGCGAAAAGGCCGTGCGATTGGCCCGACATCGCCGGCCCTGCATCATCATCCTCGACATCATGCTGCCCAAACTCGATGGATGGGAGGTCTGCCGGCAGGTGCGGACCTTCTCCAATGTGCCGGTACTGATGCTGACCGCCCGGGAGGAGGAGATCGACCGGGTGACCGGACTCTCGCTCGGCGCTGACGACTATGTCATCAAACCCTTCAGCCCTCGCGAACTGGTGGCCCGGGTCAAGGCCATCCTGCGGCGCTCGAACATGCAGACGAACAGTCAGGGTAAAATGCTGCGCTCCGGCGGGCTGGAGATGGACCTGGACAGACACCGGGTCAACCTTGACGGCAGGATTGTCGACCTGACCAGTTTGGAATACAAACTGCTCCAGGCCCTGATGCAGGCCCCCGGCCGGGTCTTTTCCCGCAGCGAACTGCTCGATGCCGTTTATCATGGCGGCGAGATCGTCATCGACCGGGTGGTCGACGTCCATATCGGTAAACTGCGACAGAAGATTGAACGGCAGCCCTCCCAACCCCGCTACATCCGCACCGTCCGCGGATTCGGCTACGCCTTCGCCGACCCGGAAGACCTATGAACCCTGTCAGACAACGCCTGCTCTGGAAATTGCTGCTGGTCAACGGGATACCGGTGGTGACGATCATCATGGTGATCTGGTTGGCCCTCGATGGCCTGGCAGCCGGCAACTTTCCCGATCTGCCGGGAAACGACCCGATACCGCCGGCAGGTATCCCCCAGAGCTTTATCACCTCAATCCACGCCACCCTGATCTGGGCCAGCCTCGCCGCCCTGCTGCTCGGTTTCGTCCTCAGCTACCTGCTGACCCGCAGGGTGCTGAAACCACTCTCGCAGATGAACGCCGTCACCCGGGCGGTGGCATCGGGCAACTTCACGGCCCGGGTGGAGGTCACCACCGGCGATGAGGTGGGACAGCTCGGCATCTCCTTCAATCACATGGCCGACAGCCTGGAACGGATCGAACAGCTGCGCAGGAACATGGTGGCCGATGTCGCCCACGAACTGCGGACGCCGCTGACCAACCTGCGCGGCTATCTCGAGGCCGTCAACGACCGTGTTCTCCCCCCTTCCCCAGAGACCATCGATCTGCTGCTGGGTGAGACCCTGCGCCTGGTCAAGCTCGTCGACAACCTCCAGCAATTGGCCCGCGCCGACGCCGCCAGGACATCCCTGCACCGGGAGAAACTGGTGATATCAAAGCAACTGCAGGAGATGCTGACCCTGTACCGACCGAGCATCGAAGAAAAGCACCTCGAGGTGACGACCGATTTTCCGCCGGAGGCCGACACGGTCCAGGCGGATCGGGACAAATTTCTGCAGGCGGTCCGCAATCTCCTCGACAACTGCGTCAAATACACCCCGGACGGGGGACAGGTCGCCATCTCCAGCAAACGGCTCGACGATGGCCTGGAGATCCTGTTCTGCAACAGCGGCCCGGCAATCTCCAGCACCGACCTGCCCCTCATCTTCGAACGATTCTTCCGCACCGACCGTTCCCGCGGCCGCAATGCCGGGGGCTCCGGTCTCGGTCTGGCGATCACCCGGGAACTGATAAAGGCCCACGGCGGCCGGGTCGGAGCCGACAGCACGGATGACCGGACCTGCATCCGGTTTACCCTGCCCGACTGAAAATCACGGTTCCTGCCATCTTTACCGGATCTTTACACCGGCGTTATACCATCCTTACAACGACGCCTTAGTTTTGAAGCATCGGAGGTGATTTCTCATCGCCTTCATTAACTGAACTTGAGGAGAAATCGTCATGAAGACTCTCACTAAATCGATCCTGGCACTCGTTGCAGTACTTTCCATTTCCCTGTTCGTCGCCGGCTGTGGGCCAAAATCCGCAGATTGGCAGGGGTATTCGGCACCGGGCGCAGGAACTGGAATGAGCGGTGACAACTTCAGCAGCATGGGCGCTGGAAACTCCGATCCGAGCCGGGGTGCGGGGATTTCCGACAACGACACCCACAATGCCGGGGTCTTCGGTCCCACCAATGAGGCGCGAGGCACGGAGTCGCACGAAAACTGATCATTAAACAACAACCTGCAGGGAGGCCGGCATGAAATTTGTCTGGGCGGGCGTCATCACGGCACTGACACTACTTTTTACTGCCGGCTTCGCTGTATCCGCAAAGGAGGATAAGCACGACGTGAAAACAACACCCCCACCTCCGGCAATGGAGAAGGCTCTTTTTGCCGGCGGCTGTTTCTGGTGCATGGAAAAGCCCTTTGAAGAACTCGACGGCGTTATCTCGGTGACCTCCGGCTATGCCGGCGGTACGACGGAAAATCCGACCTACGACGACTACGGTGCGGGTGGGCATACCGAGGTCGTTCAAATTGTCTATGATCCTCAAAAAATTTCCTACGGCCGGTTGCTCGACGTCTTCTGGCGGCAGATCGACCCGACCGATGCCGGCGGCCAGTTTGTCGACCGCGGGCGCGAGTACCTTTCCGCCATCTTCGTCTCCAATGAAGAACAGCGGCAGCTGGCCCTGGCCTCGAAACAGGAGCTGGCCGCCAGCGCCATTCTGAAGAGGCCGATCGTCACCGCGATTCTGGATGCCCCCCGTTTCTGGAAGGCGGAAGAATATCACCAGGATTATTACAAAAACAACCCGATCCGCTACACATTCTACCGTTCACGCTCGGGCCGCGATGACTTCCTCCGCCGGACCTGGGACAAGGCCGAGATCGACCTTTCCGGGGAGGGAAAGGGCGAAGGTCGACGACAGAAGCTGTCCGCCATGCAGTACCATGTGACCCGGGAGAACGGCACCGAGCCGCCTTTCAACAACGAATACTGGGACAACAAGAAGGCCGGTCTCTACGTCGATATAATCTCCGGTGAGCCACTCTTCAGCTCGCGCGACAAATTCGATTCGGGGACCGGCTGGCCCAGCTTCACCCGACCGGTGGTCGCGGACAACATTGTCGAACGCGAGGACCGGGGCCTTTTCAGCGTCCGGACCGAGGTCCGCAGCCGCAAGGGTGACGCCCATCTCGGTCATGTCTTCGACGACGGACCGGCGCCGACGGGCCTGCGCTACTGCATCAATTCCGCCGCTCTCCGCTTCATCGAAGTTGAAAAACTTGTCGAATCGGGTTACGGAGAGTTTGTCGAGCAGTTCGAATAACCGCATCGCCACGGGGTGACGGCCGGCCCACGGCCGCTCCCCGTAGATCCTGCGCCACTCTGTTATCGACTGGGTTCACCGCCCTATGTCCTATCGTCTTCTGGGCGACCTGGTCGTCGTCCTCCACCTGCTGTTCATCCTCTTCGTCGCCGCCGGCGGCCTGCTGGTCCTGCCGCGTCCCCGCCTCGCCCTGCTGCATCTGCCGGCGGTCGTGTGGGGGGCCTTGATCGAGTTCACGGGCGGTATCTGTCCGCTGACTCCCCTTGAAAACCTCTTCAACCGGCTCGCCGGCCACAGAGGGTATGACGGCGGCTTCATCGACCACTATCTGCTCCCCATCATCTATCCGGAAGAAATGACCCGGGAGATCCAGATCGGGCTCGGCCTGCTGGTCGTCGCGATCAACGCCGCCCTCTATCTGCTGCTGATCCGCCGCTCCCTCCGCCGGCGGAGTCGAAAGTAGCGGTGGCAATCCTCTATCCGTGCCGCGGCGACGGAGGTGGCGTCGTTGTCGTCACAAGATGTTTGCCGCAAACTTGACTTCTGGTATAGTGAGCCTTGCCGGAACTGGGACGGCAGTCCCTTGTTTCCTTTCCATTTTTTCCAGCAAGGCCATAGTGATCGATGAACGGTACACACCCCAACCCTACCCTCGAGACGATCTTTCGCCGCCACAGCATCCGCCAGTTCCAGGAAGCGCCGGTCGACGAGAAACTGATCAAGATCATCCTCGATGCCGCCAACCAGGCCCCTTCCGCCCATAACCAGCAATCCTGGCGCTTTGTCGTCCTGCGGGAGAAGAAACGCCTGGAACTGGCCCACCTCGTTGCCGGCCGGGCGGGCGACTTTCCCAAGCCCTCGTCGTCGATCCTGCGGATGGCCTCGCGCTGCCTGGCCAGCGCCCCGGTAGTGATCAGCGTCAACAACACCGGCAGCCTGATTGCCCACGGCAGCGAGCTGTTCAACCTCGCACCGGAACGGTCCCGCGATTTCTTCCGCACCATGGAGATCCAGAGTTCGGCCGCCGCCGTCGAAAATCTCCTCCTCGCCGCCACCTCCCTTGGCCTCGGCAGCGTCTGGCTCGGCATCCTCTACCTGATCAAGGACGAGGTCCTGACCTTTCTCGGCGAGAACAAGGGCGAGTTCATGGCCGTCATCCCGATCGGCTACCCGAAAAAGAATCAGGGTGGACCGCAGAAAAAACCGCTTCAGTATGTCCTGAAGGAATTCGACTGACAGCGAACAGCCGGAATGGAGGGAGCGAATCAGGCCGGCGGGCAGGCGAGGTCGGCCAGGGCGATTCTGACCGCTGCCGCCAGTCCGTTCTCCTGACAGTAACGGAGATTGAGGGCGGCCAGTCGTTCGTTGAAACCGTCCATGAACAGCAGGTCCGCCTGCTCGAGATCATCATCCTCGGCAAAGTTCAGGGGACAGGCCGAGACCTCTATCCGCTCTTCGATTTCATCGATATAGGCCAGGGCCATGCCCTGGGTGCGGCAGATGATCGGTCGCAGCGGATAGACGGTGCAGCGATCGTCGTCGAGAAAAACGCATCGGCCTTGTCGCCGCTGCCCCCCGGCCGCCCGACAATCCCGCCCCGCAAGCAGCATCGCCGCCTCCAGCGGCAGGATTGAAAATTCAATACAGCAAGCCGAACAACCCGGCCGGCAGCGGATTTTGCCTGCCAGTCGGCCATCGACAAGCTCGCTCACGAACCGGTCGATCTCCATGACGAGTTGGAGATACGCGTCGCGGACCTGACGGGTGGGGGACGGTAATTTCCCGGGTTCGATCATCGGCAGCGGAACGGGAACGGCACCGGCCAATACGGGAGATATGATTTTCTCATCTTGCCGGTCGGCGCATATTGTTTATAATTTAAAACTTACACACTGCCTGCGGCAGCGTCCAGAAGGGGACGCTGCCGCAGACTGCCATTCGACGGAGGACATCGCCATGCTGCACAAATCGCAACAACTCGTTTTCGCCCTTATCGTGACTCTCTGTTCCGCCCTGCTGATCTCCTGCTACACCCCGGCCGGGAGAAGCGCCGGGGAGGTAGTGGACGACGCCGGCATCACCACCCAGGTCAAAACCTCGCTCATGGCCAACAAGGCTCTCGAGGGGATCGCTATCTCCGTCAAGACCTTCTCCGGCGAGGTCACCCTCACCGGTGCCGTCGATACTCCCGAACAGGTCCGCAAGGCCTCGGAGATCGCCGCCTCCGTCCGTGGTGTCAAAAAAGTCAACAATCTCGTGACAGTGAAATAATGGCCCCTGCCTGAAGGGCTCGGGGAGGACCGGTTGTGCCGGTTCTCCCCCGGCATCTCGTGCCGCCCGCCCGTTCAGTTCATCTCATCCCGGGGCTGAGACTACAGGGCGAAGCGGAGCGCAGCGCCAAGGAAGATGGTGTCGGTATCGATATCGGTATCGTCATCCTCCAGCTGCACTGAATCATTGAATCGATAGTTGGCCGAGATATCGACGAAGACCCGGGGCAGCAACTCGAGGTTCAAACCGACCCTGAAGGCATAGAAAGGGTCGTCGGCAAATTCGCCGTCGGTGCGGATAAGCCCTATGCCGGCACCGGCATAGATCGTGCTGCCGATCAGGATATAGGCTTCCGGGGCGTAGGCATTCTCACCGAAGCGATCGGGCAGCAGTTCCATATCGACCTCGACGCCGAGGAAATCCCACCAGTGCTGGTAGCTGACGAAATAGGAAAAACCATCGTCATCATCGATCCCTTCCTCATCGAGATCATCCACCGCAACCCAGTAATTGGCGCCGCCGCCGATCCGGTGTTCACCGGCCTGCAGATCAGCGGTGAACAGCACCAGGCCCAGGGCCAGCAATGCCATCAACAGTCTGTTCATAATCGTTCCTCCTCATCTACCATTGCTTTCGTTTCTCCACGACATCCCCGGCAAACAGGACCACCCGTTGCCGTCGGGGCCAACCTCTTCCTCCACAATCGGAACTGCAAAACACCCATGGTAACAGAGCAGCGGTGAAATGACAATCATCGGGACATGACCGGCTGCCGTCCGGTTGCCGCGGTGTCCCGGCAATCGGCCGCACCGTTGGAATCAGGGCTGACGCAGAGTGACCAGACGGGTCAGCAGGAACCAGGCGCAGAGGGTGAAGACGGACGCCCCGACCCCGAGCCAGCCAAGTGTCGTGATCTTGTCCGCCCAGTGAAGGGAGATGGCCCACATCGAGGCGGCGCCGGTGATGAAAAAAATGAAGACCATGAACGCGGAGGCGGTACCGACATCGGTCTCGACCTGCTCGAGAATGAGGTTGTTGCCGGGGGGTCGGGTGAACGAGAAGCTGAAGGTGAAGAACCACATCGGCAGCGCAATCCGCCAGACACCGGGCAACAGCGGTATGGCCATGACCAGGGCCGAGCAGACCATGCCGACGAAGCCGAACGGCAGGAGCCGCATCAGCGATACCCTCTTTACCGCCCGGGAAAAGGCCATCGGGGCGACCATGAAGGCCGCCGAGTTGAGGGCGAAAAAGGAACCGAACTGCTGCTCGCTGTAACCGAGCCGGGTAATGTAGATATCGGGCGCGGCGGCGATAAAGGCGAAAAAGGGCATTCCCATGACGGCAAACGTCAGGGCCAACAGGATATAACGCCGGTTGCGGAACAGACGCGCATAGTTATAGGCCACCCGCGACAGCGGTTCGGCGGCGGCGACCTGGAGGGTTTCCTTGACCCGCAGGACCCCGAAGAAGGCCACCATCCCCAGCAGGGCCTGGATGACGAAGATGAAACGCCAGGAAGTCATGCTCATGACCCAGCCGCCGATCATCGGGGCCAGCATCGGCGCAGCGGCGGTGATGATGCCGAGCTGGATGAAGATCCGCTGGCGCACCTGGCCGGTAAACATATCCTTGCTGATCGCCAGGGCGATCGCCGAGGCCGAGGCCGCCCCGGCCCCCTGGACGATCCTGGCGACAATCATCGTTTTCACCCCTCCGGCCATCGCACAGAGCAGACTGGCGACAACGAACAAGCCGATGCCGGCGAGCAGCGGCGGTCGGCGGCCGTACCTGTCGGACAGCGGGCCATAGATCAGCAGGAAGCCGCAGTAGGTGGCGAAAAAACAGACCAGGGTCAGGTTGACGGTGGCCAGCGAAGTCCCCCAGGTCTCAACCAGCATCGGAATCGCCGGCAGATACATGTCGGTCGACAGCGGTGGGAACGCCGACAGCAGCGCCAGCAGGGCGATAATCCGTTTCATGGAGCGGCGCACAATCGTCCACCGCCCCGGCCGGGGTCATCGGCCGACAGGCGATTGGCCCGAACCGAGCCGGTCGCATGCCATCGCTTGTGTTTCCTGTCCATCATGTTCCCTGTTCCCTGCTGATCTTCTCCCGGCAGGCGAGACGGGCAGGCGCCGCCATGAAAAATGGTTGCCTCGCGGCGCCGGATGTATTTCACTGACGGGATGAAGCCGCCATCGCCATCGACCTCCCGCCGTTGCGGGATCAACAGGAGTCTATCGTCGCCAACCATGGCCGCATCTTCCTTTCCCGTCACCTGTCGCAACGTCTCGGTGAACGTCGATGGACGGACGCATGGGTGAATCGCTGGTGCTGGTGCACACCACCGATGACCCGGAGGAAACGAGGGACTGCTCACTGGTGCTTTCAGCCGCCGATATACCGCACACGATCACCTCTCCGTCGCAATCGAGCTGGGGTATTGCCGTCGCCGCAGAATCGGCCGACCAGGCCCTCAGCGAACTGACCGCCTATGCCGAGGAAAACCGTGACTGGCCGCCACGAACGCTGGAACAGGACCGGTTCAGACCGTCATTCCATCTGCTCAGCCCGTTCATTATCGGCTGTCTTGTCCTTCTCTACCTCGAAACCGGCCAATGGCGGCATGATTCGCCGTGGTTTACCGCCGGGGCGGGGGATTCGACCGCCATCCTGGCCGATGGCCAGTACTTCCGCCTGGTCACCGCCCTGACCCTGCATGCCGACACCCTCCACCTGCTGAGCAACTGCGTGCTCGGCGTCTTCCTCCTCCATTACCTCTTCCAGTTCCTGGGCAACGGGATCGGCCTGGCGGCCCTGCTGACGGCGGCAAGCCTCGCCAACCTCATCAATGTCGTCGCCCATGGCCGGGACCATCATTTCGTCGGTTTCTCGACGGCCATATTCGCCGTCATCGGCATGCTCTCCTCCCTCAATTTCCGCCGCCATTCGGCGATCGGCCGCACCCGGTGGCTGATGCCGCTGATGGCCGGCCTGGCGATGCTGGCGATGGTCGGCAGCGAAGGCGAACGCACCGACCTCGGGGCGCATTTTTTCGGACTGGTCATCGGCCTGATCGCCGGTTATCTCTTCGGGACGAAGCCGGTTCTCGCCCTGCGCCCCTCATTCTGGCTGCAGACCATCCTCACCGGCGCATCACTGGCCGTCTTCCTGATCGCCTGGAAAATGGCCCTGTCCTGACCCGGATCGACCGGACGGCGGGAATTCCCCGAACATCTCAAAAGTGCAAAGTGTTTTTGAGATTCACGGTTGAGAAACAACGGAAAGCGGAGAACGTCAGGCGGCAATCGATCACGCGCGGAATGACCTTCCCTTGCCGCCCCTGGCGCAAGACCGGATCTCGTCCCCGCCCAACCTCAAAGCCTCCACATAACCTGGAATCACATGCCTTTACTGCGAAAGGGGCGAATCTCCGCCGATGCGATGAACGCCGGTTTGAGGAGGACCTCATCCTCGTGACGATGCCGCAGATACACCATGATATCGGCCTTGACGACATCGACCTCGAACAGTTCGCCGCCTCCCAGGGATGGGTCCTTCCAGCGTTCGGCGAAGCCCTCCGCTCTTCGCCGGTCCGGCGTCCAACTCAGGCTTGTCCTGACACCGGCGACCGAGCCCCGATAAACAGTGGCGGAAGCGAAACCGACAGGTTCACCGAGGGCATACAACCGTTCCGGATCGCAATCGGCGAACAGGTCGTTCCACGTCTCGGCGTCACCGCCTGAAGAGAATGGACTGTTGAACCTGCCGTACAAGAAAAGCACTGCTTCCTCCAGCCTGCCGGCCTGGCGGAACTGGCCAAGATTGTTGCGGAAGAATTGGGGTTGATCCTTGACATGCAGCAATTTCATCGCCTTGAGGGGATCGGCCTGCCGCTGTAAGGTATCCTTGAGTTGCGCGAGCTTGTCCTGCATCTGCCGTTCATGCCGGGCCTGCATTTTGGCATTGTCGAATGTTCCGGTGTATGCGTCGGGAGGGTGAAGAAAGACAACCCCCTCTACATTCCACTCCATATTGTCTCCTCTCTGGCGTGTCGCAGCGGTCTCTCGTCTCATCCCTTGATGGAAGATGACGGCGGCGGTGAAAACTGCAGGATCAAAAAACCGGTTGACCGTCGGACCGCCGGCAGGAATCTCCCTTCCGTTCACCGGATATCCCGCATTCAGTCGCTCAGGTGGCGGTCGATTCAAGGCGGTCCCGGCAGGACTCTTAGCCGGCAATCTCCTGGAGCGCACGATGAATCGCATCCTTGAGTACTTCGAAGCTGTACGGTTTGCGAAGGAAGGCCTGGGGAAGATCAGGATGGCCGCCCTCCATGACCTGCTCCTCTCCATATCCGCTGATCAGGATCACGGCAATGCCGGGATCGATCCGGCGCAGAGCGCTCAAAGTCTCCCAGCCGTTCATCCCCGGCATGTACACGTCGCTCAGTACCAGGCAGATCTCATTCTGATGCTGACGAAAGATATCCATCGCCTGTATGCCGTCGCCGGCACTGAGGACTGTGAATCCCAGCCTCACCAGCATCATGGTGGTGATATCGACGATGATGTCATCGTCATCCACCAGCAGGATCTTCCCGGCCGGCCGGTCTTCCGTGGTGCAGGTCCCATTCGTTGACCGATCGGCATCTCCCTCCGCTGCCACCGGCAAAAAGACGCGATACCGACTGCCGTGACCGGGGGAACTGTCGACCGCGACCACGCCGCTGCGCGCCTGCACGAGGCCCAGGACCTCGTGGAGCCGCGGTCCCGTCAGGTCCACCAGCCCATTGCGCCCGATGCGTCGGATCTCTTCCCGGGGTCGGCCGAACATCTCAGAGGCGGCCGGATTGGCGTCGAGGATGGTGCCGTCCGGACTGGTCGACAGTATCGCCTCGTTCGAATAGTTGAACAGGGCCCGATAACTCACTTCAGACCCGGACGCTTCAGACTGCGGCCGTTCATATCCCCTGTTTTCGTGGCCAGCCGATATCTGTTCCAGTTCCTGAATCCGCTGCCTCAGGTCATCATTTTCCGCAATCAGCACCTGTCTGGTTTTGTGTTCATCCTTCATGCCGTGTCCATACCGTGTCGTCATCGGGAACGGAGGTCGACAAAGATTGCCTTCCTGAGCGAAGCCCAAGGAATCCACATTCCGCAACCTGTTTAAGCTACTCTTTCAAGACGAATTTTGCATTTTTTTTGTGCCGTTGCCCCTGGTTTGGGGACCGGACCGATCAGCACTCGGACAGCACCGAGGCCCCTGGAACCACAGTTGTCGACCTGCGGCCGCGCCTCCCTCCCCCGTGCCGCTGTCATTACTTCCTTTTGTGCTCCATTGTCAGACAGGCCCGGCGGTAGGCCTGCAGGGTGCTCTGGGCCAGGCCCAGCACACTGCCGCGTGTGTACACGCCCTTGACGTTGACACGGCCCGCCGGCACCCCGGCCAGGAGTTCGAGACCATCGATGACGTGGCCGATCGTGTGAATATGGAACCGACCCTGGGCCACCGCCTCGACGACCCGGTGATCAAGCATCAGGTGACGGCGGTTGCGATCCGGAATCAGTACCCCCTGGCCGCCTTCCAGGCCGGCGGCGGCACAGATGTCGAAAAACCCTTCGATCTTCTCGTTGATGCCGCCCACCGGCAGGACCTCGCCGTGCTGGTTGAGCGCCCCGGTCACCGCGATGCCCTGCCTCAGCGGGAGACCGGACAGAGACGAGAGCAAGACATACAGTTCGGCGCAGGAGGCGGAATCGCCTTCAACGCCGCTGTACTCCTGCTCGAAGACGATGGAGGCGTTGAACGCCAGAGGGGCGTTGCGGGTGAACAGCGCGGCGAGATAATGATGGAGGATGAGGACCCCCTTGTCGTGAATCGGGCCGGACATATTGACCTCCCGTTCGATGTTGATCAGTCCTTCCTCGCCGGCATAGGTCCGGGCCGAGACACGCACCGGAAAACCGAAGCGGTGATCCCCCAGGTCGACGACGGTCAGACCGTTGAGCTGGCCGACCGACTCGCCCTGCAGGGCGATGAGCACATCGCCCTCGGCGATCGATTCCCGCAACCGCTGTTCGGGATAGTCGTGCCGCTGCCTCCGTGCGGCGAGGGCCATGTCGACATCGACCGCCGCCACCAGGTCGCCGGCCCGGGTTTGGCACAGCGCCGCGCTCTCCAGTATCAAAGCCTCGGTGTGCCCGAATATCGCACTCTGGCGCGACTTGTCCTCGGCCTCGCGATGCCCCTGCTCCAGCAGCCGGGACACCGCGGCGGCGGAGAAATGGGGCAGTCCCAGGAGCTTGCAGGTATGGGCGACGAAGATCGCCGAGGCGCGGCGGGTGGCGTCGCTCGCCGCAAATCTCTCGGCAAAGTCGACCTTGACGCGGAAGCGACGGGCAAATTCGGGATCGCCCTCCTGCAGTTCGTAATACAGATCACGCGAGCCGATGAGGATGATCTTGACATCGACATCGACTGCCTCGGGTTCAAGTGAAACCGCAGCAATCGGCGCGAAGGCGGTGCCTGGTTCCTCGATCTGGAGACGACCGCTGCGGAGGAAACGGCGCAGTTTCTCCCAGACCAGGCCGTCCGCCAGCAGGTCGCGCAGGTGCAGCATCAGAAAGCCGCCATCGGCCCTGTGCAGGCTGCCGGCACGAATACGGGAAAAATCGGTCACCAGCACGTCATTTTCGGACTGGTACTCGATGCTGCCGAATAGCGACCGGAACAGCGGGTTGTCCTCGACGATCACCGGCGCCCCGCGCAGACCATCGTTGTCGACGACCAGGTTGATCCGGTAACGGGTCAACAGTTTGTTCAACATCTCCTTGCGCAGCTCGTCATCGGTCTCGGCGGCCTTGAACAATTCGAGGTTGTCGAGGATGTCATCTTTGACCTGATGGAGATAGGTATCGAGTCTGGCCGAATCCTGGTTCGTCTTGTTCAGGGCGGTGCGAATTCGACGCAGTTCACGGTCGAGCAGCGGCTTGACCTCCTTGCGGGCCAACGAAGCGAGCGAATCGACCATCACCCGCTCCAGCGGCCGGGTCAACTCCATATAGCGGTTGATTTCGGCGATCAGCTCCTGCTCGGCCCGATCGATCTCGGCCCGCTGCTCCTTCGGCAGGGCCAGCATCTCGTCTTCGGTCATCGCATGCCCTTCCCTGCCCCGCAACGTGAAGAGCAGATGACCGGACTCCCGGTGCATCGTAAAATTCCGGGCTTCGCCGAAGGCATCGAGTTCGGCGTAGGCCCTGGATTCTTCCTCCTTGTAGGATTTGGCGATACGCTCGCTCTCGACCTTGAAGTGCGGGCCGTCCAGTTGCTGCGGGATATCCGCCAGCAGGGTATTCATCATCCGCGCCATATGCTGACGGAGCAGACGCCCCTGACCGCTCGGCAGGCGAAGGGCACGGGGACGTTCCGGGGCATCGAAATTGTACAGATAACAGAGATCCGGCGGGGTGGCGCGGTTCGAGGCGGCGACCTGCATGGCCTGTCGCAGCAGCGACGAGCGGCCGCTGCCGGCCTCGCCCAGAACGAAGAGGTTGTAATCGGCCTGATCCATCCCCAGGCCGAAGCGTACGGCGGTTTCCGCCCGTTCCTGCCCGATCCAGGACAGGGGATGGTGAAGCAGTTCCGAGGTGTCGGCAAATCCCAGCGTGTCGGGATCGACGGTGAGACGCAGCTGGTCAACGGTCAGTTTCGTGATCGGCATGGAAGAGAGAGCGAGGAAAACCTGAGGTTATGGGTGGGTCCGAAGAGGGCTGATCTTCGGGAATTTCATGAAGCAGTGACGGCAGGACCCGGGCCCCGGAGGCCCCGATCGGACGGCCGAGGGCGAGGCTGCCGCCGGGACCTTTTGTCACACGACCGAATCGAAAGGAAAAAATACCCGGCAACCGCGATTGTAGCCAGTTCGTTCCGGCATGGGAACCGATAATTGCATGGAGTGTGGCATCCAGGAATGATCGCCGAAGACCGCCAGGCGGGATTATCGGGCCCGGCCGTACTGTTTCGGCCACCCCGTCTCGGCACCCAGGGCCTTGGCGGCATGCAGCGGCCAGTAGGGATCGCGGAGCATCTGCCGCCCCAGGAGCACCGCATCGGCCTGACCGGTCGCCACGATCTGTTCGGCCTGGGCCGGGTCGGTGATGCAGCCGACCGCGCCGCTGGCGATTCCGGCCTCGGCCCGAATCCTGGCCGCAAAGGGGACCTGAAAGCCGGGACCGAACGGAATCGTCTCATTGGGGACGGCAAAGCCGGAGGAACAATCGATGAGGTCAACCCCGATCTCTTTCAACTGGAGGGCCAGGAGCACCGATTGATCAAGATCCCATCCCCCCGCTACCCAATCGGTCGCTGAGATGCGGACGAAAACCGGCAGATCCTCAGGCCATTCCGCCCGCACCGCACGCGCCGCCCGCAAGGGGAAACGCAGCCGATTGTCGAGACTGCCGCCATAGTCATCCCCTCGCCGATTGACCAGGGGGGAAAGAAATTCATGAAGGAGATAGCCGTGCGCCATGTGCAGTTCCACCACCTCGAAACCGGCTGCCAACGCCCGCCGGGCAGCAGCCTGGAACCGGCTTTCGACCTGGCTCATGTCGTCGAGGGTCAGGGCCCGCGGCACGGGATGCCCGGCGTCAAAGGGAGCGGCACTCGGAGCCAGCGGTTGCCAGCCGCGCTCATCGATACCCAGCGGTCCGCCCCCCAGCCACGGAGCCGAGCAGGAGGCCTTGCGGCCGGCATGGGCGAGCTGAATCCCCGGCACCGCCCCCTGGTCCTTGATAAAGCGGGCAATCGCCTTGAATGCCTGAGCCTGGGCATCATTCCAGATCCCGCTGTCATCCGGGCTGATCCGCCCCTCCGGACTGACCGCGGTGGCCTCCACCATCACCAGTCCGGCGCCGCCGACGGCCCGACTGCCGAGGTGTACGAGATGCCAGTCTCCGGGTACTCCATCGGGACTTGAATACTGGCACATCGGAGACACGAAAATCCGGTTGCGAAATGTGATTGAGCGCAGGGTGAGTGGGGAAAAAAGTATGCTCATGGGTTGGCCTCATTGCAAAAGGTGGATGCCGGGACAGGGGAACGGCGGCCTGTCCAAAATATTCGAAAAACTCCGGAAGAACCAACTCCCCGCAACATCCTGCAACTCTTTGGGGACACCACAACGCCATATCGATGCCGAACGCCGGGAATGTCTTGCAAAACGGGATACAATGGAGGATGCTCCCGGGAAGGGAGAACCGATTTCCGGGTTTCGCCCTCATCAAGTGTCGCCTTCCACGTTATCATCTGAGTCAGAAACCCACTTGGCCGTCAACCCAATTTTCTACAAAAAAACATGACTGGCAGCCATCCAAAAATGAACCCGGGAGAATTCAACCGCCTTGTCGAACAGGCGATCGCCCGCATTCCCCTGGAAATCCGCCGTTATCTCGACAATATCCTGATCTCGGTGCAACGGCGCCCGGACCGGCAACTGCTGGCGGAAATGGGGCTTGCCCCGGATGAAGAGTTGTTCGGCATTTTTACCGGCGTCCCCCTGACCGAACGCAGCCCGGCCGACCCTCCTCTCTATCCCGACACCATCCATATCTATCAGGAACCTCTCGAGGCCTACTGTCGCAGCCGCGAAGAGCTGATCGAGGAGATCGAAATCACCGTTGTCCACGAGATCGCCCATTACATGGGATTTGACGAAGACGACCTGGTTGCCCTGGGCTACGGCTAGACGCCCACATTCACCGGAGAATCGCCGCCGCCGGCTGGAAAGGCGGACGGCAACCGTTGAAGACTGGGATCATTGCTCACTGGTGGTTGCAAAAGCGGCACCGTCGTGTGGACTCGAATAAAGGAAACGGCACGCTATGAACTGTATTGGTTTCGACGCCGCCAGGCATTGCCTGGGGTTGCAGAACTTCGATGCCGGAGGAAGCCTTGCCGATCTTAGGCCTTGTCAAGTTCAAGCGGGACGATCGATGATCGTTAATGATCGGAGTACGAGGCCGGCAGATCTATCGCGAATGTGGATCGGACTGCATCGGCACCTGTTTTCAGGGGCATGCAGCCAACTCACCTCAGGTCATAACGCCAAAGTGGAATGGTTTAGGGCCACGATTTCTATTGTTTTGACCATCGGGATTCTTGTGATTCGACAGCCTGACCTTTCTGGCAACCAAAACCTGTTTTTCAATGTGACATTCGAACTCGACTGTAACGCCGACCTTCAAAAACTGACAATCGACAAGATCGGCCTTGCGCACCAGAATATCGGGACCGCCTTTATTGTCGAGAAACCCTGAGTCTTTGTCACGGAACCATTTTTTCACTACTGTTTGCAAAAAATCACCTTTACTTTATCATTTCGTCATCTTTCGAGCAGGACCATTCCCAGCACGGTGTGCCGCACCACCAACCGCCCGCGAAACAATCATTCCCGTTCGTGATCGCATCATCGACCATTGCAGTGAGAATCTGCCATGATATCCGGCAACCGCTCATTTGATTCCTTTGCCATTGCCATTGACTTTCAAGAGATATTTCGCCCCCTTGGCTATTGACAATTCGTTTTTTCCTTCAAAAACAACCTTGATTGTCCCGCACTTGTCTACCTCGAGGACTTTTCCGATACCCCATTCCGCCTTTTTATTGTGTCTAACGTTTTCACCTTTGGAAAAAATCGCCATAATTGCTCCCTCTTAAAATAAATGTTATGAAACTGGTATATTATACTGCGTCTTCATTTGACGAAGTCTCTGTTTGCTTCTCCAGAAAAATACATGGCAACGATTGAGAGCAGTGGACGGTCTATCAACTCTCCGACTCGGGGATGGTCTCTTCCTCGCCCCCATCCTCATTCTCCCCCGGCGGCGGTTTATTCTTTTCTCGCTTCCGTTGTTGTTTTTCTGTTTTCTTTTTCTTTCTTTCCAATTCCTTCTGGCGTTTTTCAAACGAAAAATTGCTTCTTGACAATGGGAGACCTTTTTTTAAATTTTATCCGTCAGGCTGGCGCCGCTAACAAACCACGGCGTGACTATTCGAAAATCAAGAGCTGAATGACGACAATCGACGCTCTCGGGAGGGAACGACGTTCCCCGACCAACTCCGAAAGGGGGAACGATGAAACTGCACGAACATGATTCCAGGGCGGATCAAACTTCTTCTTCCTGGAGTTTGATCATAATCTGGCGACATTGATTTTCCGCATCCATGGCATTCTTGGCCACGACCGTCTGCAACGACCGAGTATGCAGGTTGAGCAATTCATAGCGGTCGTCACCGATATATTCCAGGAGCCAATCCTTCCATTGATGGACTGTTCTTCTGCGCATATTTTATTTTCTCCGGAGTAAAAGTATTTCTTCAACAACATACCCTGGAAATGAGATAATAGATAAGGGATTTTTCCCCGACGTCGATATTCGGCAACATTCAGGACCAAGCAAGCGATAGAATTGATTGTCAGGCGGAACCGCGATGATGGAGCCCGGGCAAGGACTGGAAGGCCATTCACGATAAGCGGCCTCTGATTTTCCGGAAATTCAACGAAAAGGAAACACCATGCTGATCGTCATAGGCGGCGATGCCGCCGGCATGACCGCCGCGTCGCTGGTCCGCCGACTGCAGCCGGAAACCGGCATCACGGTTTTTGAACGCGGGCCGTACACCTCGTTTGCAGCCTGAGGCATTCCCTACTATGTCGCCGGTCTGGTCGACAGGGAAGAGGCGCTCATCGCCAGAACGCCGCAATCGTTCCGTGACAAACACAATATCAATGTCCATATCAGGCACGAGGTCACCGGCATCGATCCGGCAAGGCAACGGGTCCTGGTGAAGGACCTGACCTCCGCGACCGAACGTTGGGAGCCTTACGATCAGCTGCTCCTCGCCACCGGGGCCAGACCGTTCCGACCTCCTCTCGAAGGCATCGACAGTCGCAATATCTACGACGTCCACAACCTCGTCAACGGTACGCAGCTCAAGCGGGCGCTTGCCGAGCAGCAGCCGAGGTCGGCGGTCATCATCGGCGGCGGCTATCTCGGTCTGGAGATGGCCGAAGCCCTGCACATGCGCGGCCTGAACGTCACCATGATCCAGCGCAGCGCCCAGGTGATGTCGACCCTCGATCCGGACATGGGCGGTCGTCTCAACCGGGCCTTGCTTCATCACGGTATCGATCTCCGGGTCAACGAAACGGTACAGGGCTTTGAACACAAGGCAGGGCTGGCCGTTGCCGTCGCCACCGACAAACAGACCATTCCCGCCGACCTGATCATCCTCGGACTGGGAGTCGTACCCAACAGTCAATTGGCGAAGGATGCCGGCATTCCGCTCGGCCCGAAAGAAAGCATCAAGGTCAACGCGATGCAGCAGACCGAAACGGCCAATATCTGGGCGGCAGGGGATTGCGCCCAGTCCTTCCACCTTGTCAGCCGTCGGCCGGTGCATATCGCCTTGGGCACCATCGCCAACAAACAGGGGCGGATCGCCGGCATGAATCTGGGGGGCCGGCCCGCCGCCTTCCCCGGCGTGGTCGGGACTGCGATCACGAAATTCATGGACACCGAGTGCGCCCGGACCGGGCTGAACGAGAGGGAGATCGAGGCACTGGGACTGGAGTATGCGGTCGGCATGATCGAGGCCCACACCCTGCCCCGTTATTACCCGGGCTCGGCCCCGATCAGCGTCAAGGTTCTGGCGGAAAAGAGTTCCGCCCGCCTGCTGGGGGTCCAGATCGTCGGCGGCCCCGGATCGGCCAAACGCATCGATACGGCGGCTACCGCGCTCCATGCCGGTTTTTCGCTGGAGGACCTGCTCTATCTCGATCTCAGTTATGCCCCGCCTTTTGCCGGGGTGTGGGATCCGATCGTCATCGCCGCCCGCATGGCCCTGAAGAACGGGTAAAAGAGGCGGTGCACCTCATCTTCTGGAACGTTTTCTGAGCAAGAAAAATGCCAGCAGCCCGAAGAGAACGACCCCGGTCCCCAATCCCAGGAAAAAAGTTCCCCAACCGCCACCGGAGGAGACGACCGGTTCCTCCGGTGCCCCGGGGCCTGCAGCCGGAGGCGCAGGGGCATCGGCTTGCACCGGAGTCGCCGCCGGGGCTGCCGGGTTGCTCACGGCGATTGCGGGCTCCGGTTTCGGCGGCAGCATCGCAAATCCCTTACCCAGCAATTCACTGGCCTTGGCATCACGAACCTTGCGATCTTTGCTCCCCATGACAATGGCGATGACCCGTACCCCGCCCTTTTTGGCGGTTACCGCGATCGAGAATCCCGCGGCCTGGTAATAGCCGGTCTTGAACCCGTCGCAGCCATCGATCTGCCCCAGCAGATGGTTGTGGTTGCGCATGATGAAGGTGTTGTCCCGGAAGCCCCGTTCCCTGGTGCCGGTATACTTGAGGGCATCCGGGCGATCGGCCAGGGCACGGCAGAGGAGGGCGAGGTCGCTGGCCGTCGTGACGTCCGGTTTCTGGCCCTCCGCCGGAGGCAGGCCGTGGACGGAGTGGATATGGGTGTTCTTCATCCCCAGCTCCGCCGCCTTCTGATTCATCAGGGCGACAAATCCCTCCTTGGAACCGGCGATATGCACGGCCAGGGCGACGGCCGCATCGTTGGCCGATTGGACCGCCAGGGCATAGAGGAGTTCTTCGACGGTAAATCGTTCCTTCGGATCGAGATAGACCTGCGACCCACCGGTCTTCGCCGCCTCCGTGGTCACCTGGACCATGTCCTCCAGCTTCAGGGTCCCCTGGTCGATCCGTTCGAGGATCACCAGAAGGTTCATCAGCTTGATTACCGAGGCAGGGAACAGCGGGGTATCGGGATGATCGGAGAACAGCACCTTGCCGGTCTCGGCATCAATGACCAGGGCGGAGGCATATGGGTCCCTGGAGACGGTATCGATCTTGGCCCGACCGCCCCAGGCCGTCTGGACAGTCAGTATGAAGACAACGAGGAACAAGGCAATATTTCTCATAATTCTCGCACACAATTGGTTGAATTTGGCAAACGGAAGACGGTGTTGGCAGTCCTTCACAGACAAAACGAAAAGGGTGGAAAATCCTGGATGATAAAGAGGCGACACAAGTAACGCCAAAAGCCCTCACGACCAACGTGCCGGAAGTACAGGGCCGGCTCAAACTCCCGTAGAGTAACCATGCAGAGCATTCCGGGCAAGTGTTTTCACGGCCGGCTTCGAGACGTGGAACAGATCACTGGTGGAGCCTGATAGTCTTTTCATCAGTATCTGCTGGAGTAATGCAGATCCGATCTGCTACTATGTGCTACACGGGTTGAATTTCTGTCGTTGAACCGGCAGCTTTGACTATCAAGACCGAAATCTCACAGGTCATATCGCCGTCAACTCGATCGGCGGCAGGACACCGACTCATCCCTTGTCGGATCTCAATGCGAGCGAATGATCGTCCACAACAGGCCTGTTCAAGGTTCCAGCGCCGCTGCTGAGCGCTCTTCACAGTAGACAAAGGGAAATACATGAACCGGACCCCGAACTCGGAGAGGGATGACGCCATCGACCACAGGCTGATGGAAGCGTATCGGGAGATGAACCGGGAAGTTCTCCAGCTGCTCAACGATCCTGAAAATGTACCGGAATCGATCAGGCATGTCCTCGAGGTGCTGAAGAAATGGACCGGATTCGATGCCGTTGCCATCCGCCTGCAGGATGCCGATGATTACCCTTATTTTGCGCAACAGGGTTTTTCCGAGGAATTTCTCCAAATCGAGAACGCCCTGGCGGAACGTACGAAGAGTGGCAGGGTCTGCCGGGACCAGGACGGCAACGTCAGGCTGGAGTGCACCTGCGGCCTGGTGATCTCCGGCAGAACCGACCCCGCCAACCCATTCTTCACGCCCGGCGGCAGTTTCTGGGTCAACGACTCGGAACCGCTTCTGGATATCCCCCCCGACGAAGATCCCCGGTTGCATCCGCGCAACACCTGCATACACCAGAAGTATGCCTCCGTGGCACTGGTGCCCATTCGCGACAAAAAAAAGATTGTCGGCCTGATCCAGTTCAACGATCGGCGCAAGGGATGTTTCACCCGCAACTCGATTGAAACACTCGAGGGAATCGCAGCCCACATCGGTTCGGCGTTGATGCGCGAACAGGCCGAAGCGGCGCTGCGGGAAAGTGAAACCAGGTACCGATCGTTGTTTGAACACATGATCAACGGCTTTGCCCTCCACGAAATCGTCGTCGACCAATCGGGAAAGCCCGTTGATTATATCTTCCGGGAAGTGAACAGCGCCTTCGAAAGGCTGACCGGTTTGAAGGCCGAAGATATTTTGAACAAAAACGTCACCCAGGCGATACCCGGCATCGATCAGGATGTCTTCGACTGGATAGGCGTGTATGGCAAAGTTGCCCTTACCGGCACCCAAATCCGCTTCGAACAATTTTCCGAACAACTCGGTGGCTGGTACTCGATTGTCGCCTACAGACCGATGCCGAATTTTTTCGCGACTGTCTTCGAGGACATCACCGAGCGCAAAAAGGCCGAAGCGGCGCTGCTTGACTCGGAAAAGCAGCTTCAGTCCATCAATTCTGATCTGGAACGCCGGGTTGAACGACGCACCCGCGAACTCCAGGAGACACAGAGACAATACCTGCACGCTGAAAAACTGGCGGCGATCGGCAGACTGTCCGCCTCCATCGCCCACGAATTCAACAATCCCCTGCAGGGAATCATGTCGATCCTGAACGGCTTGAAAAAAAGGGCGATCCTCGAGGAAGAGGACAGGGAACTGCTGGACGCGGCGATCGATGAAAGTAAAAGGATCAAGGATCTGATCTCCAGTCTCCGCGAATTCAACCGCCCCTCCTCAGGTCGCAAAGTCATGGTGGATGTGGAGAAATCGATAGATTCCATTCTATTGCTGCATAAGAGCGATTTTCGCAGCAAACGGATTGCCGTCGTTCTGAACTATGCCGACCAGTTGCCACAGATCATGGCGGTTCAGGACCAGATCAAACAGGTCTTTCTCAACCTCCTGGCCAACGCGGCCGATGCCTGTTCCCCGTCCGGCGGCGTGATCACAATCAGTACCCGGAGGGAAGACAGGAGAGTCGCCGTGGCCATCAGCGACACCGGGATCGGCATCCGACATGAGCAGATGGACCTGCTCTTCCAGCCATTCTATACGACGAAGCCCGAAGTCAAGGGGACCGGTCTGGGCCTGTCGATATGTTACGGTATCGTCCGCAATCATCAGGGGGAGATTCGCGTCGAAAGCCAGCCGGGCAAAGGTTCGACCTTCACCGTCCTCCTCCCCATCAACGAGGAGTGAGGTTTTTTTCTGTGTAATCCCGATGCCGCCCTGATCGAAAGATCGGTCGTGGTCGTTGAACACGATACGCTACCCCCGCCTGTCGTCCCGGTGCGGATTTGTTGTGGAAAAAGCGAACGAACGAAGGGAAAAAACTGCTGGGTATCAGCCCCCCTATCAGGTAATCTTCGCCCCATTGTCGCCCGTTGCCGGTACAAACTGGCAATGAGGTTGCAGCAGCCGGGCATTCCTGCCGCCTTTCGCGGCACCGATGTTCGACTGATCGTCGGGGGAAAGGAAAACCATTCTACAACCAACAGGAGAGAGGCAATGAAAAGGGTATGCGCTGCAAGTCTATTCGTCCTCATTACGATCTGTACCACGACTGCCTGGGCCGGTTTCGGCACGCACTACACCAACGGAGTCGAAGGCATCCGGGCGGCATCGCTGCCGCCGCCGGGGGTCTATCTCCGATTGTACACCGTTTTTTACGGTGCAGACGAGCTGAAGGATAGAAACGGCGACGGTTTCGGCAACTTCGATCTCGACGTGTTTGCCGTCGTTCCCCGGTTCATCTGGGTTACCAACTACAAGCTCCTCGGCGCCGATTATTTTGTCGATGTCGTCGTGCCCCTGGTCTCCACCGACATCAGCCTCGGCATGGGGAATATGACTCTTTTCAGCGACGATCAATTCGGTCTCGGCGATATCGCCGTGGAACCATTCGGTCTGTCGTGGCACGGTGAGCGCTATGATGCGGCGTTAGCATTCGGCGCCTACCTGCCCGTGGGCGAGTACGACGAAACGGAACCGGCATCGCCAGGTTTGAATTACTGGACAGGCATGGTCACCGCCGGGGCCACCTACTATCTCGATCAGGCGAAGACATGGTCGGCATCGATTCTTGCCCGTTATGAATTTCATGGCGAGAACGACGACACCGAGATGACCAACGGCGACGATTTCCATTTCGAGTGGGGGATCGGCAAGAAACTGGCCCAGTTCTGGGAGATCGGGGCTGCCGGCTACTGTCAATGGCAGGTCACCGATGATTCCGGGCGGGGAGCAACCGATTCCCGTGATCAGGTCTATGCCGCCGGCCCGGAAGTGAATTATTACATTGCCCCGCTGAAGACCAATGCCACCTTCCGATACGTCATGGAATTCGACGCCGAGGATCGCTCCGAGGGAGAGGTGGCCTCTCTCACCCTCACCTACCGGTTCTGATCCGCGGTCGATGGTACGAGCCTGAGACGTGCACGGATCGGAACACCGGACAGCTCTCGCGCCGTTCCAATCCGTTGTCTCTTGTGATCGGCCGTTCACCCGACCGGTCTTTGTTCATCGCCCCCTGGCTGCGTGCCGGCACCCGGCGGAGCTTAGGGGCCGTTACGAAATAACCATTACATCTTCACCCATTTCGTTACGGCCCCTTATGCCGGTATCAACACTCCACCGTTACGGTTATTTTTATACAACGGCCTGCACGCAGGAAAATTTATCCCGGTACTCCCGAGGGGAAAGGTTCGTGTGCTGCCTGAACAACCGCCGGAAGGTGCTGCTGTCCTCATAACCGATGTACCGCGTTATCTCGTCGATGGTCTCGAACGTGGTTTCAAGTTTCTTTTTTGCCGCCTCGATCCGTACCAGTTGCAGGTACTGAATCGGGGCATGGCCGGTGGCGTGTTTGAACCGTCGCTTGAAGTGGCGCGGGCTGATCCGGACATGACGGGCAACCTCATCGATCACGACGCCTTTCGAGAAATTCTGCTCAAGATAGCGCTGCGCCTGCAGCATCTCATGGTCATTATGCTCGCGTTGCCGGGACAGCATGAAATACGGCGTCTGACTATCGCGGTTCGGGTCGATCAGCAGGGCCTTGGCACAGGCCGAGGCCAGTTCGGCCGATCCATAACGGTTGATAATCCAAAGCCCGAGATTGTAATACGAGGTGGCGGCACCGGTACAGATCAGGCCGTTATCCTCGGTCAACAGGTACTCGGGGCGGAGATCGACCGCGGGAAAACGCTCTCTGAATTTCCTCGCGAACTGCCAGTTGGTCGTCGCCCTCCTGCCGTCGAGCAGGCCGGTCTCGGCGAGCAGGAAGACACCCGTGCACATCGCGGCGACAGGGGTCTGCCGCCGGTGGTGGGCAATGATCCAGTCCCGCACGGTGGCGGTGTCGCCGTGATCCGGGTCCGGCAGAGGAATGAACGGCGGGATCAGCACAAAGTCTGTGGCCGGGGCATCGGTCAGTGAACGGGTCGGCAGCATCTGCATGCAGCCGCTGCTGACAACCGGCCTTCCCCCCTGGCTCACGATTTCAGTGGCAAAGGGAGGGTCGGGCTTGCCGGACAGATAGGCCGACCACATGTTGGCAATGGCAAACATGTCGACCAGACCGGCAATTCCCGAAGCCAGACAGCCTTCCGCCGCAAGAAAAGTCATCTTCATTGCTCTCTCCTCTTCATCCCTTCAGGCCCGAATGGCCTTTTATGCACGGTATATGGCATTTATGCCGCTTTTATTCGAGTCCTGCAAGGAGTAAGTAGAGGAACAGTCCTGCAGCCAGTCCATTCACCCATTGCCAAGAGGAACCCGATGAAAGAATGGCGAAAAACCGGATGTATCCTGTGTGCCCAGAACTGCGGCCTGGAGATCCTTGTCGAAGACGGCCGGATGACCAAGGTCAGACCGGACAAGGATAACCCGCGCAGTAAAGGCTATGCCTGCCGCAAGGGCATGAAGATCCTGCATTACCAGTATCAGAAGGGTCGCTTGACCTCCCCCCTCAAACGGATGGGAGAAAAATACGAAGCCATATCCTGGGACCAGGCCACGACGGAGATCGCCGCCAGGATGCGGGATCTGGTTGATACCCACGGACCGCGATGTCTGGCCTATATGGGCGCCAGTTCCCAGGGCGGCCACTTCGAAGCGGCCTTCGGCCTGACCCTGCTCCGCTCGCTGGGCTCGCAATACATGTACTCCTCCGCCGGCCAGGAGTTCAGCGGCGCCTGGTGGGTCTACGGGCGGATGCTGGGCAAGCAGTACAATATCGCCATTCCCGACGAGCACGAAACGGAGATGCTGGTCGGTTGGGGCTGGAACGGGATGCGGAGCCACCAGATGCCCGAGGCGCCCCGGGTGCTGACGAAGATCGCCGGCAACCCCGCCAAGCTGCTGGTGATCATCGACCCGCGGCGGAGCGAGACCGCGCGGCTCGCCAATCTGCACCTGCCGCTACGGCCCGGCACCGACGCCCTGCTGATGAAGGCGATGATCGCGA
Source organism: Desulfoprunum benzoelyticum (assembly GCF_014201505.1). Taxonomy (GTDB): domain Bacteria; phylum Desulfobacterota; class Desulfobulbia; order Desulfobulbales; family Desulfocapsaceae; genus Desulfoprunum; species Desulfoprunum benzoelyticum. The sequence goes on from NZ_JACHEO010000026.1 coordinate 41,523, forward strand.
TCATCCTGCAACGGGGCTGGGAAAAAACGGAATACCTGGAAAAATATGTCGAAGGTATGCCCACGATCCGAACCTGGTTTGCCGGATTCGATGTCGAGGCGGCGATTGCCGTCTGCCAGTTGGAGTATGATCAGGTCGTCGAACTCTGCCGCCTGATGACGACCCGGCGGTGGTGCATGCATCCGGACCTGGGCATCTATATGGGCCGCCACAGCACCCTCAACTCGTATCTGCTGAATATCCTCGGCGCGGTCTGCGGCATCTTCGGGGTCCGCGGCGGCAATCTGATCCCCGGCATGGTCATGCCGCTCGGCTTCCATGCCGACGAACGGGATCCGAAGACCTGGAGGACGATCGCGACCAACATACCGCCGGCGGCGGCCGGATCCTTTCCGCCGGCAGTGGTCCCGGAAGAGATCTCGAGCGATCACCCGCAACGATTGCGGGCCCTGTATATCAGCGGCTGCAACCCCCTGCGCTCCTATCCGGACACCACGGCCTACGAGAAGGCCTTCGAGAAACTCGACCTGCTCGTCGTCTGCGACATCGTCATGAGCGAAACCGCGCGATACGCCCATTACATCCTGCCCTGCCGCAACCCCTATGAATCCTGGGACGGCACCTTTTTCCCCTGGACCTACCCCGGCGTCTACTTCCAGATGCGGCAACCGCTGGTGGACGCGCCGGGGGACTGCCGGGAGGCATCGCAGATCTTCACCGACCTTGCCGACAAGCTTGGCTTCATCCCCGATATTCCGCAGGAGGTCAGGGCAGCCGCGCCGGGCAACCGGCTGCTGTTCGGCGCCAAACTGATGGAATGGGCGGCGAAGGAACCGGCCATCCGCTCGAAGATGCCGTTCATTTTGGCCAGGACCCTGGGTGCGGAGTGGAACAGCGCCAACAAGGCAGCGCTGTGGGGACTATTGATGACCGGGCCGAAATCCCTGCGGGAAAACGCAGCCCGGGCCGGATTCAAGCCGGGACTCGATCAGGGGGATCGCCTGTTTCAGGCGGTCATCGATACGCCGCAGGGTCTGTGGGTCGGTGCAGCCGACACCGACAAGCCGATGGCCGGGATCAGCACACCGTCGGGGAAAATCGAGGTGTATATCCCGGAGCTGGAGGCGGCGGCAAAGGCCCTGAATGCCGTGCAGGAAGAGGCGGATCTGCGCCTGCCGGCCGAATTCCCCCTGGCCCTGCAAGCCGGCCGTCACATGAAGTACAACGCCAACACCCTGATGCGGGATCCGGCGTGGAACAATGGCGCCAGGGCCTGCACGGTGGCGATGCATCCGGATGACATGACCGCCCTGAACCTCCGCGACGGGCAGCGAGTCCGGGTGACGACCGCAGCCGGGAGCGAGGTCGGAGAAGTCGAGCTGGATGACGACGTCCGCCGGGGAACGGTACTGATTCCCCATGGATTCGGGTTAAACTATGAGGGGGAGGTGTACGGGATCAACGTCAACCGGCTGACCGGAAGCAGCCACCGGGATCCCCTCGGCACCCCGATTCATCGTTTCGTACCGTGCCGGGTTGAGGCGAGCAGCGACTGAATCCCTTTGTCAGCTCAACGTGTGAAGACCTCGCCGGGGGGCTGGCCAAGGACAGCCCCCGGACGGCTTCGATGGCGTACCGCAGTACCTGTGGTACTCCATCAAGCCATCCCCCCGAGGGCCGCAAGGCAATAAACGAGGGACTATTTTTTGTCCTTGAGCAGGTCGCGGATCTCGGTCAGCAGCTTCTCTTCCGGGCTCGGTGCAGGCGGAGCCGCCGGGGCCTCCGCTTCCTTCCTCTTCAGGGCATTGATCCCCTTGATCATCATGAAAATCGCGGCGGCAACGATCGCAAAATCGAAAACTGTCTGAATGAATTTGCCATAGCTGAGGACCACCGCCGGCGCCCCGTCGGCTGCCGCCTTCAGAGTAATGGCGAGATTCGAGAAATCGACGCCGCCGAGGAGAAAGCCAATCGGCGGGGTGACGACATCGGCAACCAGAGAGGAGACGATCTTGCCGAAGGCGGCGCCGATGATGATACCCACCGCCATATCGACAACATTCCCTTTAACCGCGAACTCTTTGAACTCTTTTAAAATCTGCATGTTCTCTCCTTTTTTGACGACAATTATGAAATCCGGCACAAAGGCACTCTCCCCCCACACGGAAGGACGACCTGTCCGTATCGAACCGACACCATGATACATCGGAATGATTATTATTCCACAATTTGCTGTGCCCTCAAACGATAATCAGTTCACCGGTGCATTATTTTTCAGCTTTGACACTGTTGAAGAGCATTGGATGCAACACGACTTAAAATGAAGGATAGGGGGCGTTTCGCCTGCTGCATGGCGATGAACACATCCGCCGGGGAGCTGGAAGATCACGTCACAATCTGTAGATAAAAAGTGGACGGTTGCGAAATCGAAGGGCATAATCCTTCCGTTTCACGGCAATGATGCATATAAGGGATTTATCCACGGAGTTCCGAAACGACCGGTACTCCGTGCAAACAACCACAGAAAATTATGGAGGAGGATATGGACGGGAAACACCCACACGAACACCAGCATGAACACAGGCACCATCACCGGCACGAGCATCCCCATGAACATGACGGTCTCATCCACGAACACCCGCATGAGCATGAACACGACCACGGTCACAGGCATGGACACGAGCATGAACACGACCATGGACAAGGACATGATCATGGCCATTTTCATCCCGACGACGAGATGGAGAATCACGACCACAACCATTCCGATCATGAAAAGGAAAAACACGACCATGAACACTGAATGCCGGTCCCGGAAATAACACCATCCTGACCATGCTTCGACACCCGATACAGTACAGTTGCATTGGGCGTCGAAGCAACAGTTCGGTTGTCGGTCCATCACCCCTACGGCCCACGGCATAGACGACACCAACAGCACTCCTTCCACGATACCGGAATCCAACCTCATCACAAACGAGCAGTTACGAACTTGTCTTGCCGAGCAGAAGACGTCAAAAAAATGGCTGAGGCTTGGAGCGATCGCTGTCAAAAACGGTTATATCGTATCCGTCAAAATAACCGCATCTGTTTTTCCCTGCACTGAGCTGTCATAGTGGGACCACCTTTTATCATGGAGGAGCTTCACTATGAACATTG
>NZ_JACHEO010000027.1 GCF_014201505.1 Desulfoprunum benzoelyticum
CAATGGTTGATCGGTTAACCTATATAGCCTTACAAACTCAGCCGGTCCCGCAGCGCCTGCTCAAGCTGGCTGAAGTTCGATGGTAATCAGATTTTTTTTTGGTCATGATTGAAATCCCAACAGGTATCGAGAAATATCCCGCCGATTCTCTCGGACTGATGATTTGAGCCAATAGTGATTCGCCACTGAAATGGTTACGTATCAGAGGATCACATATCAACCGGACCAGGATCGAAATGCGACGGAACAGTCACGTGAAGCCTGGCGGATTTTTATGTTAGCAGTTGATGGAAATGGAAAGGAACTCGTAAAATTACGAGGTCAGGGAAAGGGAACAGGAGTGATTATTCGCCGGCGGGGCCGTGCCTGCCCCCATACCGGACCGGATCGGCAACAGTTCTATCAGGCGGCGCAGGCCTTCGGTGACCATGCGGTGATCATCGGCAAGAAGAATGCGGGACCGCTTTGTGCCCCCTGGGTTGCATGGACACTGACACCGATCCCGGACTTCACCCCCCGCACAGAAGCGGTATCGCTATGATAGCTTCTCAAAATTGCGTTTTATCACCGCAATTCGCCTATCGCTTCCTCTGTTTTTCGCCTGCCCCACCTCGAAAGCAGCATGAGAAGCGACCTGGTAATGGGCTGCTCAAACAAACTGAAGGACAGATGCCCCGTAAGGATGCAGAGGGCGATGACAACGGCAGCGAAGAGATCGTTAGGCAGGCCGCCGACAAGGACATTGTCCTTTGCCAGCGTCCCGGCACAAAGGACGACAAAGATGTGCGACAGATAGATTGAATACGAACTGTTGCCGATCATGACCAGGACCTTGGGGAAACGATGCATCCCCTGCTTCTCGAGAAACACGCAACCAGCCGCCAGCAACATTGCCGGCAGGCCCCAGAGAAAGAGCCGCGTCTGGTCGTCGATCGTCACGCCGCGCACCTGAAACAGCAGGAACAGGGCCAGGAAGATCAGCAGAAGACTGCCGCGCCGGGAGATCGTCCGGTGGTTGACCGCACGGCCCAGACAACAGCCGAAGACAAATTCCAGCAGAAGAGGGCTGGTAACTACCTTCCAGAGAGGATCCCGTATCTCGAGGAACAGTCCCACCAGGGCCGAGGGCAGAAAAACGGCGGTGATGACGGGGAGAAAAAATCGTTTTTCAAAGAACAGCAGCAGCGTGAAAAGCAGATAAAAATACATCTCGTACGAGAGCGTCCAGCCTTGCGGCAGGAGCGGCAGATCCAGGCCGTGCGTCGGGTTGATCGCCGGTATGAACAGCAGCGATTTGATGGTATACGACGCAGAAAAAACGTGGGTTTTCAGCGTAAAAGGAAGGAGTACGAGCAGGAGCATGATCACTGTGTACATCCAGTACAGCGGCACGATCCGGATGATCCTCCTCGCCATGAACACAGCGCCGGCCCTTTTCCGTCCGAATGCCCCCTGCGTTGACTGGACCATCACAAAGCCGCTGATCACGAAAAAAAGATCGACCCCGGCCGCCCCGGTATACCAGAATGCCGCGAACCGGCAGAACACCCCATCCCCATCGGTATACTGCAGGAGCATCTCAGAGACATGGAACAGCACGACCGACAGGGCTGCAATCCCCCGCAGTATCTGGATGGAGGTGAAATATCGCTTCTCGAAGGACCCGGACGCACGTTGTTTCGCTGATTTTTCCACTGTCTGGTCGACTTTCCACTCTTGGTGCAGATGAAGTCATCAGCCGGCCACAAGGCTTCCGAATGAGTCTGGAATGATATGGGGCATGTACTCGAAGGAGAACGCAACGGGCTCCAGCATGCCATGCCAACGGTGATTATTCCAGGTAAATGATCGAGACCAATCTGGTCGCCATCATTATGTGCTGCACACTGCAGCCGGCATTGCGGCGCCGGGTCATGCTGTCATCATATTCGCTGCCGTCGCCTTCCGTCTTGCTCTTCTTCCCTCTTCACAACGCCCCGGCGGCGGCCTGATCGAGCATGGCTGCCAGGCCGCTGAACCGGTCGAGCGAGCGGCCGGCGGCCAGCGCCAGGACCTCCCGCCGGGCAGATATGCGCACCGACGTCCGGGCCCGGGTGATCGCGGTATAGACCAGTTCCCGGCTCAACACCGGGCTGCCGTGCTCCGGCAGGACGACCAGGACCTCATCGAACTCGGAGCCCTGGCTCTTGTGGACGGTCATCGCGAACACCGTCTCGCACTGCGGCAGCCGCGACGGGAGAACGCTGCGGAGACGGCCGTCCGGCCGCTCGAACCAGACCGTACTGCGGCCGTCCCGGGAGCGATCCGGCAGGCAGATGCCGACATCGCCGTTGAACAGGTCAAGACTGTAGTCGTTGCGGGTCACCAGAATCGGCCGACCGGGATACCAGGGATCGTCGCTCGGGATGGAGCAGCCGGCATCGCGCAGCCCGTCTTCGATCGCCGCGTTCACCAGCGCCGTCCCCTGCCGGCCGTGATGGACGGCGCAGAGGACCCGGAAGCGGTTGAGGAGGGTGAAGAGTCCCTGAATCTCTGTCGCATCCTCGGCCTGCACCGCCGCTGTCATATAGTCACGGTACCTGGCAACGGCCTGGTCCACAAAATCGCCGCGTACCAGGGACACGCTGTCCGCCGCGTTGCGGTCGAGCAGGTCCCAGGCGCCGCCGCCATCCTGCGAGTTGATCAGGGTGGCCAACTGGCTGATGCCGTGGTCGAAGCGATAGGTCCGGTCGAGCTCGACGGTGTTGTCGGGCAGCGATCGGCTGCAGTCGGCCAGCACCGCCCCCGATTCGACCGATGCCAGCTGGTCGCGGTCGCCGAGCAGGATCAACCGGGCCGTCGGCCCCAGGGCGTCGACCAGTTTGCTCATCAGCGCCAGATCGATCATCGAAGCCTCGTCGACCACCACGACGTCCGCCGGCAGCGGATTACCGGCTTCGTGACGAAATCGCGACGAATCCGCTCTCACCCCGAGCAGCCGGTGCAGGGTCGCGGCCTGCGCCGGAACTGCCGCGGCCAGCGCCGGTGGCAGGTCGAGAGTCGCGATACCGTTGGCAATCGATTCCCGCAGTCGCATCGCCGCCTTGCCGGTCGGGGCGGCCAGGGCCAGCCGCAAGCCCGGCCCGTGCACCCGCAGCAGCAAAGCGAGGATCCGGGCGACGGTGAAGGTCTTGCCGGTTCCCGGCCCACCGGTGATCAGGGTCAACGACCGGGTCAGGGCCAGGCGGGCCGCCAGCCGCTGCCGGTCGTGCTCCGCCTCCTCGACCGGGAAACAGCTGTCGAGCAACGCCTCCAGACCCGGCACCTGATGCCGGACCTGCGCCAGATGCAGCAACTGGTCGGCCAGACGGCGTTCGTAGCGGTAATAACGGTGGAGGTAGAGATACCCGGCATGGAGGACGAGAGGGGCAGGGACGCCGCCATCCGATACCAGGGGCGAGCGGGACAGCAGCGCCGCCTTCTCGCTGCCCACCGACAGGCAGACGTGGCCGGCGGCCATGGCCGCCGACAGATCGGCGACCAGCATCCGGAAAAGCGGCCGCTCCGCTGCCGCCAGACCGCAACGGCCCTCGAGAAAGGCGGCGAGATGCCGGTCGAAGAGATCGTGATATTCCGGTCCGTTCATTGGCTGCCCCCCAGCAGGGCGGCGAGGGCCTGCAGGCGGCCGGCATCGGGCCGGGCGTGATAGACTCCCGCCCCCGGCCGCTCCCGGCTCATTCCCCTGACAAAGAGATACAGGACCCCGCCGAAGTGGCGCTCGTAGTCGTAACCGGGCATAAAGGTCCGCAGGTGGCGGTGGAGGACCAGGCAGTAGATCCAGTACTGCAGACCGTAATTGTGCTGCCGCATCGCCTGGGTCAGCCGGTCGGGAAGGTAATCGCTCTGCCGTTCCCCGAGATTGTTGGTCTTGTAATCGATAATGAAGAACCTGCCCTCATGCTCGCAGACCAGGTCGACGAAACCGGTCAGGTAACCCTGCATCTCCCGGAAGGAGAGGGGCAGCACTGCCGGGTCGGCCGCCACGATCCTGTTGATCTCTGTCGTCGTCGACCGATGAAGGTGAAAATAGAAGGGCATCTCCCGCACCAGTTTCCGCGGGTCGAGCTCGGCCAGAGCAAAGGCGGCCCCGGTGGAGGGATCATGCAGCCCGGCGCTGACGGTGTGCCGCAGCAGTTGCGCCAGCCGACCGGGGTCGACGGCCAGGCCGTAACGGCGGCTGGCAGCCTCCATCGGCTCAGCAAAATCTCCTGATGCCGCCAGCCCGGTAAAAGGCAGGTGTTGCAAGAGATCATGGACCGCATTGCCGAATCGGGCCCCGGCCGGCAGACCGGGCGCCTCGATCAGGTCATCGCTGCCTTCGCCTGCCACAATGGCCCTCTCCTGCCCCTCGACAGCCCGCCCCTCCTCACCCCCGCTCTGGCTCGCCAGTGCCGAGTAGCTCGTCATCTGCCAGCAGGTCTGCAGCGATCTCCCGGAAGGCGGCCGGCAGACCAGCGGTGGCCTCGGCCCGGCGATGATCGGCGCCTCGCTCCTCGCCCCCTCCGCTCCGATCTGTTGACAGGCCACCCCCTGATCTGCGGCCAGGGCGCGCAACCTGTCGATCTGTTGCTCTTCATCGACCTGTCCCCCGGGGAACAGGCGCAGGCCGAGGCCCGAGCGGAACGCATCCTCCACCTGACCATGCTTCCTGACATCGGCCCAGACCACGGAGCAATGGAGCCTGGCCCGGGTGACGGCAACGTAGAGCAGGCGCAGATCCTCGGACAGCTCCTCGGCTTCGGCCTCATGGCGGCGGCGGAGGAAGTGGTCGGAGCCGAGATCGGCCCGGAGCCTGCCGTCCTGATCGTGAAACAGCACCAGCTCCGTCTCGCTGCCGGTCAGGTTGCGGCGGTACCACAGGCAAGGACAGAACACCACCGGATATTCAAGTCCTTTGGCGCCGTGCATGGTCACCACCTGCACCGCCTCGGCATCGCTTTCCAGACGCAGCTCGAATTCCTCGCCCCCTTCCCCGCCCGCCCACATGGCCTGCAGCCACTGCAGGGTCTGGTATGGGCCGAGGTTGTCGGCGGCCGCCTTCTCCTGAAGAACTTCGAGCAGATGGGCGATGTTGGCGATGCGGCGCTCGGCCGCCGGCTGAGCGGCCAGGCGGACGAACACCTCTTCCTCGCGTAGCAGAGCGCTCATCATAGTCAGGAGCCCCTGGTTTCGCCACAGCTGGTGATACTTCTGAAACTGCAGGCGCCAGTGGTCGAAGGCCCCCTCATCCTGCCAGATCGCCTGCAACCGGGGGCCGTCGAGACCGAACCAGGGGGAGGTCATGGCGGCCTTCAGCAGCCGCAGGTCCCCTGGCTCGTCAACGGCCTGCAGGAGCCGGAGCAGGTCATCGCACTCGACGGTGGCGAAGATCGACTGGCGGCTGGCGATCACCGCCGGAATCGCCCTCTGCAGCAGGGCCTTCTGATAGGATGCGGCCTGACGGTGGCTGCGGACCAGGATGGCGATATCCCCCGGGGCCAGCGGCCTTGCGCCCGCCTCGGCCTGGATTTGCGCCGCCGCCTGTCCCCGGAGCAGGGCGTCGATCTCGTCGACCACAAATTCCTGTATCCGGGCCATGGCCTTGCCGGAACTCCAGCGGTCCCCTCCTTCCGCCGGGGCCGGGAGGTGGCAGTAGCGCATCGGCGCCAGGAACGCTCCGCCCCGGCACAGGCTCCCGTCCGCCGCCGTTTTCGCCGCCGTCACCGGATGGTACGGCATGATCGCCTCGTCGAAGGCGAAGGGCTGGCGACCGGCAAAAAGTTCGTTGACGGCCGCCACCAGCTGCGGGTGGGAACGGAAATTTCGGTCGAGGGTCAGCAGCCGGTCGGCCCTCTTCCTGGCGGCGAAATAGGAGTGGATATCGGCGCCGCGGAAGCGATAGATCGCCTGTTTCGGATCGCCGATCAGATACAGGGCATGGCTGCCGCCACCAAACAGCGCCGAAAAAATCTGCCATTGCGCCGCATCGGTGTCCTGGAACTCGTCGATCAACGCCGCGTCATAGCGATCCCCCAGCACGCTCCGGAGCCGCTTCCCGGCCGGCCCGGTCAGGGCCGAGGCCAGGCGGAGGATCAGGTCGTTGTAGGACATCGCCCCCCGTTCCCGCACCCGCCTCTCGACCTCGGTGCGCAGCTCTTCGGCCAGGGACGCCCGCAGGGCCAGCCGCAACCCCGCCGCCGCGTCCTGCCAGTCGGCCGCCAGCTCGTCGGCCAGCGGCCAGTCCCTCAGAAAGGCCAGTTTTTTCCCGTCGTCCCGCAGCCGCCTGCCGTTCAGCATCTTCACGAGACCGGTGCGTCCCAGCCAGCTCATCTCGGGCACCGCCGCCGGTCGGCCGCTGCCGAACAGCGCCTCGAGCTGGCGCCACCACTGCGGAAAGCCGTGTGCCAGTTCGGCAACGAAATATCCAGCGGCGATGGCATCGGCCAACAGCGCCGCCAGCCGATCCCGGTGCAGAAACCACCATGACCGCAGGCGCTCCTGGATCCCCTCCAGGCGGACGGCAGCTTCAGCCGGGCTCGGGCAGGCCGGCTCGACTCCGGCGATGGTCCCGTCCATCGGCCCGAGGGTGGCATCGAGGGCCGCCGGGGTAGCGAAATCATCGAGCAGCACCGCGCAGGCCAGATCGCTCAGGCCGTACATCGACCGCCGCCAGAAATCATCAACCACCTGCTGCCGGGTAGAGGCGGTATCGGGGACCAGATCGACCTGAAACAGCTGGCTGCTCTCCAGCGCCTGTTCCTGGAGCATGCGCTGGCAGAACCCATGGATGGTGAAGACCGCCGCCCGATCGATGTCACCAAGCGCCAGCCCCAAGCGTTCCAGGGCGGGACCGCGGTCGCCGATCCCGGACGCCCAGCTCGACAGGGTGAGATCGGCGGCGTTGGTCTGGCCGCGCAGCAGGTCTCTGGCCTCCAGCAGCCGTTTGCGGATCCGTTCCCGCAATTCGGCGGTGGCGGCCTTGGTAAAGGTGACGACCAGCAGCCGCTCGAGGGGGACCCCCTCCTCGACCACGAGGCGCAGAACCAGCATCGCGATGGCGTAGGTCTTGCCGGTGCCGGCACTGGCCTCGACCAGGCTGCTCCCCCGGTGCAATCGAACTTCGGCGCAGTCGAAGGTCGTCATTTCGCGGGGCATCGGCACCCCTCCCAGATCGGCACAAAAAACGTCCGGCAGAGGTTCTCGAACTCCGCACCCAGGACCGCTTCCGCCGCCACCCCCTGCAGCAGCAGGGTCCATTCCGGCTCATAGCCCTTGTCGATGCTGTTCTGCCATTTTTCCCTGGCTTTGGCCAGTGGCGGCACCCGACTTCTGGTCGCGCCGCAGTGGCGGGCATAGCTCAGCGCCGGTTCGACATACAGGTCACTGGGACCCTGACAGCCGGCGGTGAACAGCTCGAGGCAGCAGGCCAGATCCGGACTGCGGTCGCGTGCCGTGACGGTCTCGAGCTCGCAGTCGCGCAGGACCGCCACCACCCGTCTGTCCTCGCCCAGCAGTTGATCGGCCAGCAGCGCATGGAGCCAGAGATGCAGGACATCCCGGCCCTTGCAGTTCGAATAGCGATAGATCAGGACCCCCCCTTCGTACACATTGCCGAGCAGACCGCGGAGGCGGCTGGCGCCGACCGTCACATCGACCGGCAGGTCGGGCAGCCGTCGCCCCATCGCCATGCCCCTGATTCGGTCGGCAAAACTCGTCAACTCCTGTTGCTGCCGGGCAAAGAGCAGTTTTCCCGGGGTCCCCAGCGGCCACCTGCCCTCGATCCGCATCCGGGCGAGAGCGGCCTCAGCCCCTGCACCCGCCAACAGGGACTGGATGATCTCCTGGCCCACGCCATAGCCGGCGAGCGGGTCGACGGCGAAGGGCTCGCTCTCTGCGGGCAGCTCTTCCTGGAGATCGAGGCGGATGCCGAGGCAATTGCGGACGAACCACCGCTGGGGGTTGGCAAAAAATCCGAACAGCGCGGCAATCGGCACACCCTCTTCCGCCGCCGCCAGGCTTCCCGACCACCAGGGGGCGATCGAGGCGGCAGGTTGCGCCAGCCGCGCTGCGACCGCCCGGGACCGGTCGTCATAGCTGAAAAACCGGGAATCGGCGCCGGTAAAATAGCGTGGGCTGAAGGGGTGCAGAGGATGATGGCGGACAAAGCCCAGGGCTTCCGGATCATCGTCCCTTTCCCTGAGGATGACGCCATAGTCCTGGCGCAGGACCTCGAGGAGCTCGCTGACGACGACCGCCGGCGGCAGTTCCTTGTTGGTCTTGCTCGACTGTCCCGGATAGCTGATATACAGGACGTCGCGGGCCGCGAGCAGGGCCTCGAGAAACTGGTAGCGGTCGTCATCGCGCCGGGAGCGGTCGCCGTAGCGGCGCTCGACCGCCAGCAGATCGAAGGTCGCGTGGCGATCGCTGCCGGGAAAGAGACCATCGCCCAGCCCCAGCAGGCAGACGATCCGGAACGGGATCGAGCGCATCGGCAGCATCGAGCAGAAGGTCAGCTGTCCCCGCAGGTACCCCGAGGTCGAGCGGGTCTCGGCGGCGGCGGTATCGAGCCAGGCGCGGATCACGGCCAGCGCCACCGGCGACTGGTGGAAGCCGCCGTTATCAAGCTCGCTCAGGATCTGCCGCAGTTCGAGGATGACGGCATCGTCGGCCTCACCGAACAGCCGGTCGGCGAAGTGCAGCAGGAGACGGGACCACTCGCCGAGACCGTGGCTGCGACGCAGATCCCGCTCGGCCTCCTCCAGGATGGCGACGAATTCGCACAGCCCGCCCAGGGCCCGAGCCCCTCCGCCCTCGATGTCGCCATAGGGCAGGACGCCGTCGACCATGTCCGGGGCATCGATGGCATAGCCCATCAGCAGCCGGTCGAGCCCGGCCCGCCAGGTCCCCTCGGGATCGGCCGGCAGCCCGATTTCCTGTCGCTGTCCGGCAGACAGTCCCCAGCGGATGCCGGAGCGGGTCACCCACTGGCGGAGGTGTTCGAGATCGCCCGCCGTCAATTCGAACCGGAAGGCGATGGCCTCCTGCTGCAGCAGGTCGAAAACCTCCTTCCAGCCGAAGCGGCCGCCGAGGAGATCGAGAAACTGGAGAAAGGTGGCGACAACGGCGTTTTTGCGGCGCAGGCTGCGGTCGGCGATACTGTGCTGGAGATCATGGAACACCGCCGGGATCAGGGCGGCGTAGTCCTGGATATCCGGGGCCATCACCACGATATCGCGGAGCTCGAGGGTCGGGTCGCGGTGCAGCCAGTCCAGGATGTGGTCGTGGAGCACCGTCATCTCACGCCGGCGGGAGTGACACGAGACGACAATGACCGACCCGTCGTCGGCCGCAGCGTTCTCCGGCGGTGGCGTCCCGCCGGGGCGGTTGTGGAGCAGGTCGGACTGCAGCCGGTGCAGCAGTGTCGAAGCGGCATGGTCGCAAGGATCTTCAAAGCTTCTGAATTCCAGCTCGAAATCGACCTGTTCGAGCAACATCGCCTGAAAATCACGCCCCTGTCGACCCAAGGCGACCAGCAGCGGGTGGCCGGCGGCATCCTCCAATCCCGATGCCCTGCCTGCCGCCGCCCGCTGCCGGGCCAGCTGCCGCCGACTCGGCAGATCGCCCCAGTACTGCTCGCAGGGTGAGAGGAGGTAGAGGTGGACATCGCTGTGGAGGGACAGACCGGCGAGCAGATCAAGAAAGAGCGGCGCCATGATATGGATGCCGACAATCGAGATCCGCCCGGGCAGCACCCCCGCCGGGATGTCCTGCTGCCGCAGTCGCCGTCCGATCCGCTGCAGTACCGCCCCGCGGTGCAACCGGTCCGGCGCCTGGTCAACCAGCCGCTGCCACAGTCGCCGCTGCCAGCCCTCGGTCGGGTGCCCGACGGCCGGCCGGCCCTGCTCCCAGCGGGCCAGGAGCTCGGGACGCAGCAGTTGATACTGGTCGAACAGATTGGCCAGTTGCCGGGCCAGCTGGAAGCGCTTGAGTTCGGCGTTCTCACCGCTGAAATAGGGGGCCAGGACGGCCAGGTCGGGCGAGTCGAGGTCCCGCAGCAGTTCCTCCAGCCGCCAGACCAGCACCTCGCGGGCAAACCCGTCGGGCTGGATCGACATCTCCAGACAATTGGCCACCAGTTCGAAAAAATTCAGCGGCAGCAGGTAGCGGAAATTGCACCAGGTCCCAAAGGTCTCGGCCAGTTTCTGGGAGATGATCCGCTCCATGCCCTGGCTCTGGACGACAAACAGCTCCGGCGTAAACAGGTCTTCCCGCCCCTGGGCCCTGATGAGCTCGGCCAGGTGCTGCAGCAGGTTCTCGGTGCGATTGGAGGTGTGGAGGTAGAACATTGAAGGCCATCCTCAACCGGATGGTGCTGCCGGTCTGGCGTTGCCGCTCGTTCCGGTCTGGCCGGTCGTTGAGTTTCCCGGTTTACAGCAACCGGCGGGGCAGGTATTATCTATTTTCCGGGCACGGTGCCGACGCCGGCGTACTCATAGATCGCATAGACCAGCCCGGCCAGGATCCCGAGGGCGAAAAACAGACGCAGGCGGCGATTCCATGGGACCTTTTCTCCTCCCGCCATGTACTGCAGCAGGGCGATGATGACATAGGCGACGCCGGCGACAAAGGGCGCCGTCTGCAGGATCTGCCACAGGGTCGCCTTGATACTGGCAGCGGCATCCGCGCCCATCCGGAAATTGAAGACGAGATAGAGCAAGGCCGACAGGTAGAACGTGATTTTTTCTTTGACACTCTGCATATGAACCTACAAGACACCCTGTATTTTCCGGGCACCGCCATCGCTTCCGGCAGCCAGTACCCGCTGTATCTGCTCTGTCCCACGATCCATCTTCTCCAGCCGGTCGAGCCGGAAGAGGGCGCCGGGGATGGCCCCGGATCGGCAGATCTTTTCATTAATCACGGTTTCTGTCAAGTACATACTCCCCAGCCGCTCGGTCCCGACAGGAAGCGGTTTCTCCGCCTCATCGACGATATCAGGGAGCGCAAGGACGACTATGCGGCTCAGCTCAGCTCCCTGACGATGGCGGCGATGACCGCCCCCCGGCAGCAGGACGACGACACCTCCCAGGCGATCCTCTCCTCCCTGCTCGGCGGACCCGGCAGGAAGATCGCGCGGGAAAACGAAGGTCCGAAGCAGGACCTGTGGCAGGCCCGGCTGGTCCTCAAGATCGGCGAGATCCTCGACCAGGAGGAAGAGGAAATCGCCCGCGACCTCCTCGCCCTCGACGAGGACGAGCACTCCCTCTACACGCGGCTCCATGGCGAAGATCTCGTTGCTGCCGATGAGGACGACAACCCCCTGGCCGACCTGATCGACATCAGGGCCCGGCTGCGGCAACCGGCGACCGGAACCATCAGAAACCGCTTCCGCGCCTGGAAACAGCTGTTCCTCAGCGGTGAGCTCCCCACCTGGCGGATCTTGGCCACCCACTGGCCGGATGCCGCCGATATTATCCTCGAAGCCTATGAACGGCACCGTGGACAGGCGGCAACCCCGGCCGGCGCCCTGCCGCTGCCGACAACGGTGGGACTGACAATGGACGAGGCCTTTGCCGCCGTGGCCGCCTTCCGCAAGGAGTTCGCCCTCCTGGCCGATGAACTGCTGGCAACCCTTCCCGCCCCCCTGCCGGCGACGCTGATAAAGCGTTGGCAGGACGCCCTGGAACAGCACTTCCCGGCCGGTCAATTCGGCCGGACCGTCGTCGCCATCCATCACCTCGCCGGATTGGATATCTCGACCCTGCTGGGCAAGCCTGGACAGGAAAAGGACCAGGGGACGCTGCTGCTGGCGATCGCCGACATCGCCTGACCGGCGGCAACGAACAGACCGGGACTCCACCCGGGACGCGGATAACCACCTGATGAACAGAGACGAATTCGAACGTTTTTCCGACAGCCTGCCGGCAACACCAGGGATTTACGGCCGTGACAATTTTTTCAATTCGGCGGTCCTGGTCCCAGTGCTGTTCATCGACAACGCCTGCCACCTGCTGTTCCAGAAACGGGCCCAGGCCATTCGCCAGGGCAGCGAGATCTGTTTTCCCGGCGGCCGTTTCGATCCCGAACTCGACAGCGGTTTCGCCGACACCGCTCTGCGGGAGACGGAAGAGGAACTCGGCCTGCCCCGCGACCGGATCAGACTGACCGGCCGGCTCGACACGGTCGTCACCCCACGGGCCGTGATCGTCGAGTGCTTCGTCGGGGTCCTCGAAATCACCGATCTCGAGGACCTGCAGCCCGACCCCCGCGAGGTTCAAGAGGTCTTCACCATTCCCCTGGCCTGGTTCCTCGCCACCCAGCCCGAGATTTACCACAACCGGATCGAGATCCAACCCTCCTATTTCGATACCGAAGGGCGCGAGCATATCCTGCTGCCGGTCGACAGGCTCGGCCTGCCTTCGCACTACAAGGAACGACGGAGCGAGTGGACCCACGAAGTGGCGGTCTATCGCCACCGGCGCTGCACGATCTGGGGGCTGACGGCGGCGATCATCCTCGGCATGATCCGCAAGATGCGCTGATGCCGCCGTCATGTGCCTGATCCTACTCGCCTGGCGCTGCCACCCCGGCTACCGCCTGATCCTCGCCGCCAACCGCGACGAATTCCTTCACCGCCCGACGGCCCCGCTGGCCTTCTGGCCGGAGCGCCCGGAGATCCTCGCCGGCCGCGATCTCCAGGCCGGCGGCACCTGGTTCGGCCTGACCGGCGGTTGCCGCTTCGCCGCCGTCACCAACTATCGCGATCCGGCCACCTTCTCCGCCACCGCCCTGTCCCGCGGCCAACTACCGGTGAAGTATCTCATGAGCGGGATCGACCCGCAGCAGTTCTGCACCACCAACGCACATCAATGGCCGCAATACAACGGCTTCAACCTGCTGGTCGGCGATGCCGACACCCTGGTCTACACCTCGAACCGCTCACCACAACCGGCGTATGCGGTGTCTCCGGGCATCCATGGGCTGAGCAACCACCTCCTCGACACCCCCTGGCCCAAGGTCGCGCGCGGCATGGCGGCCCTCCACCGCCTGCTGGACGGCCGGGCGGTCATCGAGCCCGACGATCTCTTCCCGCTGCTGGAGGATTCCCGGCAGCCGCCGGATGACGAGCTGCCGGAGACCGGCATGAGCCTGGAATGGGAACGCCTGCTGGCGACGGCCTTGATCAGCGGCAGCGAGTACGGCACGCGCTCGTCGCTGGCGCTCATCGTGCGTGATGACGGCACGATCAGCTGCACTGAGCGGACGTTCGCCCATGCGCCGGAAGGCGTCCGGGAGACCGGAAAAGTCCGGTTTGACCTTCAATGCCGCCGCTGTGGAGATCGGGGCGGTATCGGTGCGGGTTGAGAGTGAGTGACACCCGAGGCGGATCCAGGCCGACGACCCCAGCCCATGTCCGGCATGAACTGCGATGGCGACGGAGGCGGATCGGGGCGACCGGCTTCGGCCTCCGGGCCAGTGCATGCTGCTGGCCCGGATATGCCTATTCCGCTTTGCAGCAGGTATAGGGATTGATGGTCAGCACCGGACAGGGGGCGGAACGGACCACCTTGTCGGCGACGCTGCCGAACATGATCTTCTCCAGCCCCTTGTAGCCGTGGGTCCCCATGACGATCATGTCACCCTTGGTGGTGGTGGCGAACTCGACGATCTGTTCGGCGACGTCACCCATCGACACCTGATGCGTCACCTCGCCGATCCCGGCCCTGGTGAACGATTCTTCCAGATCGGCACAGAAGGAAGCCATCTTCTCCTCGGCCCCGGCGATGAGGTCCTGCTCGAGGTTCGGCATGCTCATC
The DNA here is from genome assembly GCF_014201505.1 of Desulfoprunum benzoelyticum. GTDB lineage: Bacteria > Desulfobacterota > Desulfobulbia > Desulfobulbales > Desulfocapsaceae > Desulfoprunum > Desulfoprunum benzoelyticum. The sequence goes on from NZ_JACHEO010000027.1 coordinate 13,836, forward strand.
TGCGGCACGAAAAATCCGGAATAATCCTCGAAATTCTGGACGACAAAGATCAGATGCAGCGAGGCCCCGAATTTGCCGGCGAGATAGCCTGCCGATTCTGCTATCAGCTTGGAGTTATCTGAAAAATCGATCGGCGTAATGACCTTTTTGACTTCCATTATCTTTCCCATTCCCACCTCCGCAGTTAAATTGATAACAGCTGTTAACATCCTGTTCATACTTATTTTTCTCACAACGCTGACAGTGATTGCAAGAAAATAGTAATGCCACGGCGAGAATGTGTCGCCAGCGACCGTCAGGTCCCCGCCTATCTTTTTCCATCTTTGCAAAAGTGATAATTTCGGCTACGCTGAAGATATGACACATTGTGGTACATCCCAAGGAGAAAAAATTCATGCATGTCAAGGCCATCTCGATCAGCGACCGCAAGGGAATCCGTAAGAACAATATCGCTTCAGGGGAACTGCTGGCAGGCTTCGGTCTCGCCGGCGACGCCCACGGCGGCGACTGGCACCGCCAGGTCAGCCTGCTGGCCCAGGAAAGCATCGAGACGATGCGGGCCGGGGGACTCGACGTCGTCGCCGGCAACTTCGCCGAGAATATCACCACCAAGGGGATCGACCTGACGACCCTCCCCGTCGGAACGCACCTGATGATCGGAGAAACCGAGCTGGTGGTCTCCCAGCTCGGCAAGATCTGCCACCATCGCTGCGCCATCTACCACCAGGCCGGCGACTGCGTCATGCCGCGGGAGGGCCTCTTCGCCGTTGTCCGCAAGGGCGGGATCATCCGGGTGGGGGACGAAATCCGGATACTGGAAGAGAGATCGACGACGGGCGCCGTCATCGGCACGGCGGAGTCACTGAAGGTCTGCAGCGGGGTGATCAGGGAAGCGGTGATGTCGCGCTGGGCGCCGGCCTTCATCCGCGTCGATCTCCTCAATGCCGAAGGGAACAACCTGTGCCAGCTGCTCGACGACCTCAGCAGCCGCCAGGGCATCGACCGGGTCATCGTCTACGATCCCGAGGGCCGGCACACCTTTGGGATCGCCGGCTATCTGGGCGAGGCGATCCTCGCCGGCCGGCCGGCCGCAACCATCATCAGCCACTGCCGGACAACGACGGCGATTGCCCGCCTGTGACGGCGGGACGTCAGTGCAGCAGGTCGTTGATGATCTGCCGGTACTTCTGTTCGATAACGTGACGCTTCTTCTTCAGGGTATTGGTCAATTCCTCGCCGAGTTTGAACTCCTTGTTGAGGAAGGCGATTCCCTGCAGTTTTTCGTAGGATTTGAATCCCTGTCTGGGGTGGAGCAGACGGTTCATCTCGTGCCGGATATGGTCGAGGACCCGGCTGTTGGTCAGCAGTTCCTCCCCTTCCTCCTTCAGGTCGGAAAACCGCTGCCGCGCGTATTCCCGTAATTCGTCGATATTGGGGATCAGCAGCGCTCCCAGGCCCTTCTTGTCCTGGCCGACCAGTACCGCGTCCTGGATGAAGGGGAACATCGAGATCGCGTTCTCGATCCGGGTCGGGTCGATATTTTCGCCGCTGGCGAGGACGATGATCTCCTTGGCCCGGCCGGTGATCACCAACTCGCCGCCCATCGTCATCCGGCCGAGGTCGCCGGTGCGGAAAAAGCCGTCGGTGGTGAAGGACCTGGCCGTCTCCTCCTCGTTGCGATAGTAGCCGCGAGTCACCTGGGGACCACGGACCTCGATCAGCCCCTCCCGGCCGGGCGGCAGGACCGCGCCCTCCTCGGAGGCGATCCGGATCTCGGTCAGCGGCACCGGCGGCCCGACCGTGCCGTAGACCCGGCAGCTCAGTCCCCGACCGGCGATCGACGGCGAACATTCGGTCATGCCGTAGGCGTTGACGATGCGGATGCCGACGGCGTCGATCCATTCCTCGAGATAGGTGGCCAGCGTCCCACCGCCGCTGATCGCCAGGCGCAACCGGCCGCCGAAGCGCTGCTGGACCAGACTCAGCTTCTTCATCGCCAGCTTGTACAGGGGGTAAAGAACGATCATCCTGGCCAGGGCCGGAACCCGCCGCGTCACAACACGCCACCACGGCTCCGGGGCATAGACCGGAAAGCGCCCCAGATAACGGCGGCGGTTGCGGCGATAGGCCGCCGACACCCGAACAAAGGCGGCAAACAACCCGCTGGCCAGCCTGCCCTTCTTCTTCACCCCGGCCTGCACCCGTGAGTACAGCGATTCCCAGACCCGCGGCACGGTGGCGACCAGCGTCGGCCGGTATTTCTCGAGATCCTGGGCGAAACGCTTGACCGTCGAATAGACGATGGTCGAGCCCTTGGCAATGCTGAGGTACTCGGCGGTTCGTTCGAAGATGTGCCAGGTCGGCAGAATCGACAACCAGAGATCGTTCTCCGTCAGGCCGATGACACCCGGCACCTCCCTGACGTTGTGCATGATGTTGGCATGGCTCAGCATCACCCCCTTCGGCTGACCGGTGGTCCCCGAGGTATAGATGACGGTCAGCAGGTCGTCGGCGGCGATCGCCTCTCCCCGCTGGAGAAAGCGCTGGACGTCGTCGTCGGTGAAGCGGCGGTCGGCCAGCAGGTCGGTGTAGGAGTAGACGTGACTGAACAGGGTGTGCAGTTCCGGGGCGGAGATGACGAACACCCCCTTGAGCTGCCGGCAACCCTTGATGTAGTCGTCATGCAGGGTGAGGAGGTCGCCGGTTTCGACGATCAAGTAGCTGCTGCCGGACTGTTCGACGATAAACTCCAGTTCCTGGAGCGGGGTGTCCGCCCCCCGCGGCACCGACACGGCGCCGATGGCCATGATCGCCAGGTCGGAGACAATCCAGTCATAGCGGTTGTCCGACAGCAGGACCACCCGATCGCCTGCGGAGATGCCGCGGCGATGGAAGGACCGGGCCAGGAGCAGGACATCCTCGAACAGCTTGCCGTAGGTGACCTGGCATTCCTCCTCGCCGGCCAGATAGATGAAGGCGGTCTTGTGCCGCTGGCGGCTGGCGCTCGCCACCAGCACCTGGAACAGCGTCGCCGGCGCCGCATAATCGGGAATGGCAAAGAGTTCAGACGGCGGTTGCGGCTCGGTCATGGTCGAATCCCCCAGTGAATGCCAATCGTACCCAGCATGAATTTACGATAACCGACGGTGATGAAACCGGCCTCCCGGAAAATTCCGGCAAGGGTCTCGGCATCATGAAAATCCATGGTTGATCCGGTAAGATAACTATAGGCGGAGGCATCCCTGGCGATCATTTTCCCCAGCAGCGGAATGCCATAGCGAAAGTAGAGGCGGAGCAGCGGCAGCAGCAGGTTGTCGGCCGGCGGCGTGGTATCGAGACAGACCACCCGACCTCCGGGTCTGAGCACCCGGTGAACCTCCCGCATCACCCGCAGGCTGTCGTCGACGTTGCGGAGCAGGTAACCGAAGGTCACCGCCTCGAAGACCTGGTCGGCGAAGGGCAGGCGATTGGCGTCGCAGGCCTGCCAGTGGATCGCCTGAAGACTGAATCGCCGCCTGGCCTCGGCCAGCATGTTGCGCGAAAAGTCGGCACCGATGACCCGGGCGTCGGGATAGGACCGGCGCAGCAGGGCGGCGATATCGCCGGTCCCGGTGGCGAGGTCGAGAACCCAGCCGCGCCCCGGATCGCCGGCCCGGGCGACGACGAAGCGACGCCAGCGCTGGTCCTGGCCCAGCGTCATCGTCCGGTTCATCAGGTCGTAACGACCGGCGATGGCATCGAACATCCGTTGAACCCCGGGCCCCTTGCTCATGCCGCCGTCCCTTGCCGGTCAGGCATCGCTCCCCTCGCCCCCCTCAGCATGGAGCGAACCCCGGGGTCCGCGGGAAGGGGATGACCTCGCGGATATTGGCCATGCCGGAGACGAACTGCACCAGCCGCTCGAAGCCGAGGCCGAACCCGGCGTGCGGCACCGTGCCGTAGCGGCGAAGATCGAGGTACCAGCGGTAGTCGTCGAGGTCGATGCCGGCCTCCTGCATCCGCCGCTCCAGGACCTCGTAGCGCTCCTCGCGCTGGCTGCCGCCGACGATCTCACCGATGCCCGGCACCAGGATATCCATCGCCGCCACGGTCCGGCCATCGTCGTTGATCCTCATATAAAACGGCTTGATCGCCGCCGGATAATCGGTGACGACCAGCGGTCGGCGGTAGACCTCGTCGGTCAGGTAGCGCTCGTGCTCCGACTGCAGATCGATGCCCCAGCGCACCGGAAAATCGAAGGTCCGGCCGCTGTGCTGCAGTTCCTCGACCGCCTCGGTATAGGTGATATGGGCGAAATCCTGCCCGGCCACACTCCGCAGCCGCTCGACCAGTCCCTTGGCGATGAAGCGGTCGAACAGCTCCATATCCTCGGCGCAGGCGGCCAGGATATCGTCGAGGAGGTATTTGAGCAATTCCTCGGCGATCCGCCGGTTGCCGGCAAGATCGCAGAAGGCCATCTCCGGCTCGATCATCCAGAATTCGGCGAGATGCCGGCTGGTGTTGGAATTCTCGGCCCGAAAAGTCGGACCGAAGGTATAGACATCGCCCAGGGCCAGGGCGTAGACCTCGGCCTGGAGCTGGCCGCTGACCGTCAAGCCGGCCCGGCGGCCGAAAAAATCGGTCCCCGGCCCACCGGACGGCTGGCCCGTCGAGATCTGGAACATCTCCCCCGCGCCTTCACAGTCGCTGGTGGTGATGATCGGGGTGTGGACCTGGATGAAGCCGCGCTCCTGGAAAAAGGCGTGGACGGCATAGGCCAGCCGCGACCGGACCCGGGCGACGGCGCCAAGGGCGTTGGTCCGCGGCCGAAGATGGGCGATCTCGCGCAGAAATTCGAACGAATGCCGCTTCTTCTGCAACGGGTAGGTCTCCGGGTCGGCCCAGCCGACAACCTTGATCTCGGCCGCGACCAGTTCGACCGCCTGGCCCCGGGCCGGCGATTCCTGGACTGTCCCCTCGACCTCAACACTGCAGCCGGCGGTCAGCCTTTTGATCCCGGCCTCGTAATTGCCGAGCCTCTTGTCGGCGATGACCTGGAGGTTGCCGAGACAGGAACCGTCGTTGACCTCGATAAAGGAAAAGCCGCCGGTATCCCTTCTGGTCCGGACCCATCCGGCCACCCGGACCGTCTCGCCCAGCGGCTGCCGCGCCAGAAGTTGCCGTATCTTCGTGTACGTTCTCATGTCTTTTCAGAGTTCGTGCTGCGGTGAATAATAGACGACCATTTCCCCCTCCCCGGGCAACAGCCGCTGATCGATCCCGGTCAGGTCGGCGAGGTGGCAGGCGGCGACCCGGCATTTGACCATCAGCAGGAAAAAAATATCGCGATGAACCTCGGACAGGGTCTCGAAATTGCCCTGCCCCTTCGATATCACCAGGTCCGCCCGATCAAAATGGTCCAGCAGTTCGTCCGAGCAGTGGGCAAGCGACGTCCCGGGACAGGCGACACCGCTGCTGATCAGACGAGCGTAGCGGTCAAGGCCACATTCCAGCGCATCCTCGAGCGAAGCGTCGTTGATGATCGGTCCGCCCCGAACCGCAACGGTCAGGTCGAGCCCCCGTTCCTGCAGGCACTCGAGAACCAGCTGATCATACACGATCTCCCCGCAATTATCCGCAAGGTAGAGTACCCGACTGCCGTTTTGCAGGCGGCAGATCCGATCGAGGAGCAGGTCGAGGTGATCGACTGCCAGCACCGCCGAACGGCAGCGGGCAAAAGCAGCCTCGGCGTCGACCGCGGCAAAGGCGCCGTAATCGATGCTGTTGCCGGCAATGGCAAAACGAACCGCCGCGACCAGAGGAACGGCCGAACGTCGCACCTCCTCTCTGATCAGCGGGAGGAGATGCCGGGCCTCGGCATTGCTCTGTCTCTTGATCTGCCGATAGGGGTCGGGGCAGCCGGTAACCGCGGCGATGCGGCCGTAGATCCGGATGGCATTGGCGGGAGGGGTCTGCTGCAGGTCGATATCGGGGAGCAGAGCATCGATCGCGTCGACCACCGCCCGATGGTCAGCGGCCCGATCGGAACAGATCTTCGCCACCTGCAGGGCCTGCCGCAGATAACAGGAAAGGCAGTCAGAATGCGTTTTCATAGAAGATATCCCTCACGGACATTGGCCATGGCAGCGAAAATCGAGTTCCGGGCCCCGGGTTCCATCGTATACAACTGCGCCAGCAGTTCCCGCACCCGCTGTCGATGGGTATTGCCGGCCAGGGGGCAGAGATTTTCGACCGCATCGATCCCGATTCGGGCGGCGATCTCCAGCACCTCCTCCTTCTCGAGATAGGCCATCGGCCGGATCAGCGCCAGCTTGCCGCCGAACAGCACCTGCTTCGGCACCATCGTCGAGATGTTGCCGCTGCAAATCATGTTCAGCAGGAGGGTCTCGATCAGATCGTCCTTGTGATGGCCGAAGGCGATCTTCGACCAGCCCTCCTGCCGGGCAAGATCGAAGAGCTGGCTCCGCCGGTTGCGGGCACAGTGGTAGCAGTTCCGATGCTCTTCCGCAAGACTCCAGCCCCGCACCGTCTGATACTCGATGCCGATGCGCTCGAGTTGACCGCAGATCCTGGCAATCGCCCCGGCCGATTCCGGGTGCCGGCGCCATAACTCGTTTTCGACCACCACGGCCTTCAAGACATAGCGGATCGGCGCCTTGTGCTGCCAGAACCGGAGCAACCAGGCGAGGACCAGGCTGTCGACTCCGCCGGAAACGGCGACAAGCACCCGGTCGCCGTCGACCAGCATCGAATAATCGTGCATTGCCTGGCCGATCCGGCGATTGAGGCGCGATGTCAGGCAGGCGTCTATGGTCATCAGGGAAAGAATTGCTGGGTGCTGGAAAGCAAACGCCCGTCGGCGTTATGCATCAGGCCACGGGCGTTGTTTCCGTCTCGAACCGGGGGCTGGACTGGTTATCGCTTCAGGAACGGGCATCCGGCAAGTCGATCTTTGAGTCCCTGGGCGACAAGATTCTCGACGGTCACCCACTTGAACCCACGACTCTGGGCCTTGCTGAAGCTCAGAATATTGCTGAGCAGGGACTCCTGCGTCTCGTCAAAATCGGCCGACCACAGGACCGCGCGGGTCTTGACGTCGACCAGCCGGATCTGGAAAGAGGCCGAGGCCGGGCTCTCAATGGCCATGTCACTGCCTACCCGCTGCCGATAGCGATGAACGGTTGTCACCATCACCGCATCGCAATGAAGCGTTTTGCCGAGATGGCCGATGACGTCGGCGGAGTTGTCCTTGTTACCTTCATCCATCAGCGATTCAACCTGGCTGGCCGTCAACACGCGGACATTGCGACAGTCTTTGGTGATATCGGCGATGGTGAGGTCGATGAAACCTGCCCCCTTGCGGAGACTGTCGCTATCGTTCCCCTGACCGTCGGCGGCACCGTCTCCGCCAGCCTCGGCCGGAAGAACGACGACAGCGTCCAGAGGCCGGATATCTTGTTCCGTATCGGCAGTCGAACTCACGCTCCTGCCGGAACATGAAGAGAGGAACGACAGGAGTCCGCACAGCATGACGACGGTGAGGATGTTGGATATGTTTTTCACGCAAGACCTCTCTGCTGAGTTTTCAAGTAGTGTTCCGATCGTACTTTGACCAAACTCATAGTAACCCCTTGGAAGAAAGCACGCCGCTGACGTGTTCCGACAGGGCGCATGCCTCATGCATCGTCCTTCCCAGTCCCTTGAAGACCGCCTCAAGGATATGGTGCCCATTCTCACCGTGCAGCATGTCGACATGCAGGGTGACACCGGCATGCAGGCTGAAGGCCCGGAGAAATTCCTTGCCGAGCCCCGTATCGAAAGACCCGATCTTCTGATCGGTCAGCGAGACATTGTATTGCAGAAAAGGCCTGTTGGATATGTCGGCAACGACCCGCACCAGGGTCTCGTCCATCGGCATATGGCAGCTTCCATAGCGGTTGATGCCGCCCTTGCCGCCGAGTGCCCGACCAAAAGCCTGCCCGAGACAGATGCCGACATCTTCGACGGTATGATGATCATCGACTTCGATATCGCCCTTCGCCGATATCGCCAGGTCGAAAAAGCCGTGCACGGCGAAGAGGGTGAGCATGTGATCGAGGAACGGAACACCGGTATCGATTGCCGCCTTGCCTTCTCCGTCCAGGTCGAGAATCAGATGTATATCCGTCTCCCCTGTCTTCCGTTCGATCGTCGACGTTCGAGTCCCCTGCTGATCCATATCCTGTATCCGTTGAATAGTACCCTGTCCACCGCTGATAGCGCCCCGCCTCGTCGCCGAAAGTCACGAAGTGCGTTTGGCATTTCATTTCACTCCATGATCTGGTATATTTCGACTGGTTATATTACCCCATTGTCTTGAATCCATCTCTATTTTTCACCGCCGGGATCGATAAAAAAGTCATTCACCGCATGACCGTCTTTTTTTTTATTGACACCCTACCGGCGATTAAGTAAATAGGGGACCTGTTTTGACAAAAACAAAAAGCGGGAATAACTCAGTGGTAGAGTGCAACCTTGCCAAGGTTGAAGTCGCGAGTTCGAATCTCGTTTCCCGCTCCAGGTAAACAAGAAAAGGTTCGACTTGGTTCGAGCCTTTTTTTATTAATCGCATGTTGAGGATCACGATGAAAACCTACCTTGCTCCGGTCAACGAGATCGAAAAAAAATGGTATCTGGTCGATGCCGAGAATAAGGTGCTGGGTCGCCTGGCATCGGAAATCGCCGTTCGACTCCGTGGCAAACACAAGCCAACTTTTTCCGACTTTATCGACAACGGTGATTTCGTCATCGTCACGAACGCGGACAAAATCAAGCTGACCGGCAACAAATGGGATGACAAAAAATACTATCGCCACACCGGCTATATGGGAGGGCTCAAGGAGACCAGCGCCAAGGAACTGATGGCCAAGCATCCGACAGACCTGCTCATTCATGCCGTGAAAGGCATGCTCCCGAAAAACAAACTGGGGGCGGCGCAGCTGAAGAAACTGAAGGTATATGCCGGGTCGACACATCCCCACGCCGCTCAGCAGCCGGCCGCACTAGATATTTAATCCTGGAGAATAGAACATGGCTTTAGATCGTTTTTACGCCACCGGCAAGAGAAAGACTGCTGTCGCCAGGGTATGGCTTACCCCCGGGACCGGCAAGGTGATCGTCAATCAGCTCGATGCCGAGACCTACTTCGGCGGGACGTTCAAGACCCCGAAGATCGAGAAACCGTTCCAGGTCACCGACACCGCAGACAAATATGATGTCATGGCCACCCTCAGGGGTGGTGGCAAGTCGGCCCAGGTCGAGGCGTTGGCCCATGGGATATCCAAGGCTCTGCTCGATGTCGATTCCGAGAACAGGATCCCGCTGAAGCGTTCCGGCCTCCTCACCCGCGATCCGAGGGTCAAGGAGCGTAAAAAGTACGGACAGAAGGCGGCTCGGGCCAAATTCCAGTTCTCCAAACGTTAATCGACTTCAGGAACAGGCGTATCCGGCGGTCAACGTACCGACTGGCATTCGAAGTTCACCGCAATCGAGAGAGGGAATAACAGCACGCCTGTTATTCCCTCTTGTCGTTTCCACCGTTTGGAGTTTATTTCTCATCAGACAGAGAATGTAGACCGTCCATTTCCCAGCGTCGGACAGCCGCTATCGCCATCAACTCAGCACAGGATTCCGCCATGCTCAATATTGCAATCATCGGAGCTTCGGGCTACACCGGCGTTGAACTCGCCCGCCTGCTCAGCAATCATCCGGAAGTGCGCCTGACACTGGTGACTTCAAGACAATTCGAAGGTCAACCGCTTTCCCAGGTGTTCCCAAACCTCCGCACAAAGGTTGATCTCCTCTGCGAGAATCCAGACATCGATCGCCTGTGCGACAGCGCCGACTTTTATTTCGCCGCAGTCCCACACAAGACGGCAATGGACCTCGTACCGCACCTGCGCCGGGCAGGAAAGAAGGTCGTCGATCTCTCCGCCGATTTCCGGCTCAGGGACCAGACCGTCTACGAGCAATGGTACCAGCCGCACTCCTCGGCTCAATTCCTCAGCGAGGCTGTCTACGGCCTCCCCGAGCTCTATCGCGATGATATCGCCGGCAGCAGCCTTGTCGCCAACCCGGGATGCTACCCGACATCGATCATCCTCGGTCTCGCCCCTCTGCTCAAGGCCGGAATTATCGATCCGGAGACGATCATTGCCGACTCCAAATCCGGGACTTCGGGAGCGGGACGCTCGGCCCAGATCGGCAGCCTGTTCTGTGAAGTGACCGATGGTTTTCGCGCCTACAAGGTCGGCGGCACCCACCGCCATACCCCGGAAATCGAACAGGAACTGAGCCTGCTTGGCGGCCGTGATATCAGGATTTCCTTCACCCCGCATCTCCTGCCTCTCTCCCGCGGCATCCTCAGCACCATCTATGCCCGACTGCAGTCCGACCAGACCGAGGACGCGATCCACCAACTCTATCAGACCATGTACGCCGACGAACCCTTCGTGAGGGTCCTCCCTCCCGGCAACCTGCCGGCGACGCAATACGTGCGGGGATCGAATTTCTGCGACATCGGCTTTACCATCGACCGGAGAACCGGCCGGATCATCGTCCTTTCCGCCATCGACAATATCGTCAAAGGCGCTGCCGGTCAGGCCGTCCAGAACATGAACATCATGTGCGGCTTCGACGAAACGAAGGGCCTCGAGGTTGTCCCCCTCTTCCCCTGAGTTTTCATCAACGATCCCGTCCAGCATCTGTGAAAACCACGCGAAACATCAGGCTGCTCATCGCTTTTGACGGCACCGGCTACAGCGGTTGGCAACGACAAAAACATGGCATTACGATCCAGGGCGAAATCGAAAGCAGATTATTCAGGATGACAGGGGAACCGGTGTCTCTCCATGGCGCCGGCAGAACCGATGCCGGCGTTCACGCCGACGGGATGGTCGCAAATTTTCACACCGCCGCCGAGATCCCCTGTCCCGCTTTTTTTCAAGGCCTGAACTCCATGCTGCCGCCGGCGATCCGTATTCTGTGCGTCGACGAAGTCCAACCGGATTTTCATGCACGCTTTGCCGCCACTGGCAAGCAATACATCTATCGACTCTTCACCGGAACGGTGCTGATGCCGCAACAGCGCCACTTCTGTCTGCATTATCCTGCCGCAATCGATTTTCAGGCGATACAGGCGTGCCTGACCCTTCTGACGGGAACACATGATTTCGCTTCTTTTGAAAATACAGGTTCCCGTGACAAGAGCCTGACCGAAGGACAAGGCTCTACCCGGACCCTTTTCGCCGCCGGTCTGGAGCAAACGAACGACAATGAGCATCTGTTCTCTTTTACCGGCAATGGATTTCTCCGTCAGATGGTTCGCAATCTGGTGGGAACACTGCTTGAAGTCGGCAGAGGAAAGCAATCGGTGGACAGCTTCGAACGGATTTTGCTGGCAAAGGACAGAACCGCAGCCGGCCCAACCGCCCCGGCTCACGGGCTTACGTTGAAAAAGGTTTTTTATTGAATTGAAACGCTAAAGGGAACTTGCTTATACCGAATCCTGCTTCTTCTGGGAAGAATGCCGGGCAAGCATTGACTGCAGCTTCCACGGCGAGGACAGACAGACGCTTTCGTCGTTGCAGGTCGACATCACGTCACAGAAATCGAGGAACTCGGCGTGGGCGTCGCTGATCTCCTTGTCAGCGCGGGAGATGATCTGCAGTTGACGCTTCATATCGATCCCCTCCACCTGCAGGCTTTTGATCCAGCCATTTTCCACTTCGCGGCAGATACAGAGGGCCGACAGACAGGCGATACCGGCTCCGGCCTCGACCGCCCGCTTGATAGCCTCGGGATGCCCCATCTCCATGACCACGCTGATATCCTGGAAGTACTCCTTCATCTTTTCCCGGAAAATGGCATCCGTTCCCGACCCCTTTTCGCGCAGAATCCATTTCCGGTCCTTGATGTCCCGCTTGACATCGAAGACATCGTTATGGGCGAGTGGATCGTTGGCGCCGACCAGTATCACCAGCTCATCCTGAAACCATGGATGCACTCGTAATTCCTTATTTTTTGACAGAGGCCCCTCAACAAAGCCAATATCCATCTTGCCGTCAAGGATCAGTTTTTCGGCGTACCCCGTGTTGAAGACAAGCAGGTTGATGTAAACGCGGGGATGGACTCTGCGAAATGCCCCGACAAGATAGGGAAGGATGTAATTACCGAGAGTGGTGCTGGCGACAATGTCGATATGCCCTTCGAGCGTATCGTTGCGTTCGGACATGATAGTCTCGATGTTGCTGACCTGACAGGTGATATCCTTGGCAAGCGGCAAAAGATAGCGACCGCGGGCGTTCAGAAGCAGGCTTCTGCCGTGCCGGTCGAAGAGAGAGCCGCCAAGCTGGTTCTCCAACTCGGCCAGGGCCATGCTGACCGCGGACTGGGTAACAAAAAGCTTTTTGCTCGCCTTGGTCACCTGGGCAGTCTCGGCAACCGCGATAAAAATCTCAAGTTGTCTCAGCGTTATAGACATACTATATTCCACTCTTCAGATTTTCCGATCACAAATATCTCACGGCCTGCGCTACACCGCAGCATCATAGCATGTATCCTGCATTTCACAAGTTTTTTTGATATATCAAGGTTGAGAGGACCGGACGATACCAATCGCATTTCAGAAAACTTTTCCTTCCAAAGAACTTTCTTGCTGCATGTTCAGAACAGGAGATATATAGTGCCACGATCAATCTATTTTTTAATTTTTTTATATCATCATTATTGAACATATTTTATCTATCCAAATCCAGTTTTGATTGGTATAAGAAAATACCTTCAAGCGAATGGAGTAGACATGGAACCTCAGTTCACTGAATTTCTCTATCGCGACAGTGTCATTTGGATCGCGGCTTTCACTCTGGGCGGATTCGTTTTCGCCCTTGGTCCGATTGCTATCGTTTATCTCTTCATGCCACTCGGCACCAGGAGTATCAGAAACAAAACCCTCCAACCGATCGAATGCGGCATGGACCCCATCGGCGACAGCTGGATCCGCTACGGTGTGGTCTTCTACCTTTATGCCCTGATCTTCCTCGCCTTCGATGTCGATGTCCTGTTCCTCTTTCCCGTGGCCCTTGCATACAATGATCCGATGTTCGTCTACCGAGACTTTGTCGAGATCCTTCTTTTCGTCGCCATTCTGTCATTGGCCGTCATTTATGCCTGGATCAAGGGAGTATTTAAGTGGGAACGGAAAACATACCTGCATCGTTAATTCATTTCGCCTCTGCTGATAAACTCATCAACCTCGGACGAGCCAACTCGCTCTGGCCGCTCACCTTCGGTATCGCCTGCTGCGCCATCGAGATGATGGCCACCGGCTGCGCCCGCTTCGACCTGGCCCGTTTCGGCGCCGAAGTTTTCCGTCCCTCGCCGCGTCAAAGCGACGTGATGATCGTCGCCGGAACCGTCAACAAGAAAATGGCTCCGGGGATCAAGACGCTCTATGACCAGATGCCGGAACCGAAATGGGTCATCGCCTTGGGAAATTGTGCGATTTCGGGAGGTCCGTTCGTCTTTGAAGGACAGTACAATATTATCGAGGGAGCGGATAAGTTCCTGCCGGTCGATATCTACATCCCCGGCTGTCCGCCCCGTCCCGAAGCCCTGATCGAGGGGATCATCGAACTCGAGTATAAGATCACCGGCTGGCGGAGGTGGCCGAAGGTCGTTGCCGAATAACCCCCGCAAGTATCAGTCAAGCTGACATCCCTGATCGGAAGGACCAATGATAATCGAGACCGTCAAAGACAAATTGAGAGGCCTTTTTCCAACTGCCGCGAAACCTGCCGTTGCTGAACATGAGGCGGAGAAGCCTGAAGCAGCTGAGGCGGAGATCGGAGTGTTCGACTGCAACTACGCCAAACGAGGGTATCATCTGGATGTGAGACTGTCACCGGAGCAACTCCTGACCGCAGTCGGCATTCTTTTTGATCATGGCTTTTTCATCGAGTCCATCACCGGTGTCGACTGGATCAAGGACGGGCAGTTGGAGGCCACATACGATTTCTGCCGCTACGATTTCGATCTCTGCCGCATCGTTGTCCGTACCCGTACCCCCCGCGCCAATCCGATCCTGCCGACGATCACCGGGATATACAGCGGGGCGAGCTGGCACGAGAGGGAGACCCATGATTTTTTCGGTATCGTCTTTGAGGGACATCCCCACCTTATTCCCCTCCTTCTCCCCGAAGATGCCGACTTTCACCCACTCCTAAAGGATTTCAAAGCATGAGCGAGCCAATTGTCCTGCAGCCGGATGAGACCTTCATCCTCAACGTAGGGCCGCAGCACCCGGCCACCCATGGAGTGCTCCGAGTCAAGATGACCATGGACGGCGAGTATATTTACAATGCGGAGACCGTCATCGGCTATATCCACCGGATGCATGAGAAGATGGCCGAAAACCGGACCTACCCCCAGTACCTGCCCAATCTCAGCCGCCTCGACTATCTCTCCGCCATGGCCTACTGCCATGGCTACGTCCTGGCCGTGGAAAAAGCGGCAGCGGTCGAGGTGCCGGAACGGGCCGAGTACATCAGGGCCATTACCGTCGAGATGAACCGGATCTCCTCGCATCTCGTCTGGTTCGGGGCCTTTGTCATGGATCTCGGCGGCTTCTCTCCGCTCATGTACGCCTTTGACGACCGCGAGCAGATCCTCGACCTGCTCGAGGCAGTCACCGGTTCGCGCCTGACCTATTGCTATTTCCGCTTCGGTGGCCTCTACAACGACGTTGACGACGACTTCATCGAAGGCACCCGGCGTTTCGTCAAACGGATGCGCAAGTCCTTGAAGATGTACCACAAGTTGGTGACCACCAATGTCATCCTGATGAAGCGGCTGATGGGTATCGGTCCGGTCTCCGCCGAGATGTGCCAGCGCTACGGCGCCACCGGACCGGTCGCTCGTGGTTCGGGAATCAATTACGACGTCCGCCGCAATGAGCCGTATTCCGTCTACCCTGAATTCGATTTCGATATTCCGGTCTACAACGAAGGCGATTCCTACGCCCGCTACAAGGTCCGGATGGAGGAGATGGAACAGTCACTGCGCATCATCGAGCAGGGGCTCGATAAACTGCCTGACGGGCCTATCAATCCAGAGAAGAAACCCAAGACCATCAAACTCCCGCCCGGCGATTATTACACCGCTGTCGAGGCAGGCCGGGGCAGTTTCGGCATCCGCATCGTCAGCAATGGCGACAAGAGCCCGTATCGCCTCAAGTTACGATCACCGACCTACTCCAACATGCACCTTTTCGACGAGGCCTGCCGCGGCATGCTGATCGCCGACGCCCTCGCCTTCATGGGCAGTCTCGATCTGGTCATCCCGGAGATGGACAGATAAGGGGAACTCTATGTCACTCACATTGATCAACGTCCTGGCCGCCGTCATCATCGCCATCGCCTTTGTCGCCGCCAACGCCGCCTACCTGGTCTGGGCCGAGCGCAAGGGAGCGGGCTTCATTCAGCGCCGGCCCGGTCCGACCGAAAACGGCCCGTGGGGCCTGTTGCAGCCACCGGTCGACGGCATCAAACTGATGACCAAGCAGCTCCTCATTCCCGGCGGGGTCGACAAGATCATCTTCGTCATCGCTCCGGTCCTGGCGATGTTCCCGAGTATCGTCAGCTTTGTCACGATTCCGTTCAGCGACACCATTGTCGCCCACAACATCAACATCGGTCTGCTGATGATCTTCGTCTTCGGCTCGATGAGCGCGATGGCGATCTTGATGGGCGGCTGGAGTTCGCGCAACAAGTATTCGATGATCTCCTCTGTCCGTGCCGTCTCGCAGGCCGTGGCCTACGAAATTCCGATGCTGATCACGGCCATCACGGTCGTCATGATCGCCGGCTCGCTCGATCTGATGGAGATCGTCCACAAACAGAGCGGCGGATTCTGGCACTGGAACATCTGGCCCTTCCAGAAGGGCCTGTTCAACATCCTCATGCCGGCCTCCTTTCTGATCTTCTTCATCTGCTCACTGGCCGAGACCAACCGTGCCCCCTTTGATCTCGGCGAGGCTGAAAGCGAACTGGTCGCCGGCTACCACACCGAGTATTCGAGCATGGGCTTCGGCCTGTTCTTCATGGGCGAATACGCCAATATCGTCATCGGCGCCTGCCTTACCACCATCCTCTTTCTCGGCGGATGGGACTGCCCCTTCGGTCTTTTCCCCGGGGTGTGGTGGTTTATCGTGAAGATTTATATCCTTATCTTCACTTTCATCTGGATTCGCTGGACCTTTCCCCGGACGACCATCTACAGCTTGCTCAACCTGTCCTGGAAGGTTCTGATCCCGATCTCCCTCTTCAACCTGCTGCTGACCGCAGGCCTCTTGAAGGTGTTCTAGCCATGTTCAGATATTTTAATGACATCTTTTCCGGGCTCTGGAGTCTTTTCATTGGACTGGGCATCACATTCCAGGAATTCTTCAAACCGAAAATAACCATCCATTATCCTCACCAAAGTATCAAAATGACGGCCAGATACCGGGGCCACATCGAACTGATTCCAGGCGAGGAAGGCCAGCCCCTCTGTGTCGTCTGCGGCATGTGCGAGAAGGCCTGCCCATCCAATTGCATCTCCATCGGCGGCGAAAAACCCGAGGGCAGCAAGAAGAAGGTTTTGACCTCATATAGACTCGATTTTACCACATGTTCACTCTGCGGCTCCTGTGTCGACTCGTGCAATTTCGGGGCGATACGTTTTTCCAAGGAATACAACCTGGCCAGCACCAGAAAAGAGGATTTTCACTTCGATCTCCTCAAGCGACTGGAGGAAAGCAAACAATGATGAAGACCCTGTTCAGTGCGGACGGGCTTGTCGGCCTGCTCTTTCTCTTCAATCTCATCGTCACCGTGGTCGGCGGAATCGTCGCCTGCAACGCCGAACGGCTTGTCCGGGCCGTCATCGGCCTTGTCGTCTGCTTCGTGGGAGTAGCGGGAATATATTTTTTCCTCAACTCTCCCTTTATTGCCATGATGCACATTCTCATCTACATCGGCGCCGTGGCTGTAGCCATCTCTTTTGCCATCATGCTGGCTGCCCCGGAAGAAAAAATGCGGACCGGTCCAACCAGTCCCCTCTCCGGTCCCATCGGCCTGATCTCTACTCTGCTGCTGATCTCCGGCCTCGTTTCTCTCGCCCTCAAAACCGAATGGACAAGTGTGACAAAGATCAATGACGGTTCCGTCAAGACCATCGGGATCCAATTGCTGACCAATCATTCGATGGTATTCGAACTTATTTCCATCGTATTGCTGCTTGCAATCCTTGGAGCCCTCGTCATCGCCCGGGGCGGGAGGGAGGAGTAATGCCGCTGCTGACATTGTACGATCAATTGACCGTCTATCTTGTCATTGCCGCCCTGTTATTCGGCATGGGCGTCTATGGCCTCATCACCCGTCGAACCCTGATCGGCATGCTGATCGCCGCCGAACTGCTTCTCGCCGGGGCCTCGATCAACTTCATGGCCTTCAACCGGTTCACCGCCCCGGATCCGGCACTGGGGCAGATATTCACCCTGTTCATCATGGCAATCGCCGCGGCCGAGGCCGCCATCGGACTCAGTATCGTCGTCGCCTTCTATCGTCATCTCAAATCGATCGAAACGGCTGATGCCGCACACCTCAAAGGCTAGATAAGGAACTATCGTATATGGACATGCATACAGTCGTCAGTTCCCCATCGCTCCTTGTCGCCCTGCTCATTCCACTGGCCGGTGCGCTCGCGGTGATGTTCCGAGGGAATGATGAAAACGTCCGGGAGGGGATTTCGTCGGTAGCTTCGATCCTGCTGCTCGGCGTCGTCTGTTCGCTGATTCCTTCGGTTCTGAAGGGCAAGATCCTTGTTTTGCACCTGTTCACCATCCTGCCGGGTCTGACCATCACCCTCCGGGCCGATGCGATGTCGATGATCTTCGCTCTCGTCGCCTCATCGCTGTGGACCATCGCTGTCTACTACTCGATGGGGTACATGCGGGGACTCAAGGAGCACGCCCAAACCCGTTTCAATGCCTGTTTTGCTCTCGCGATCTTCGGCGCTATCGGGGTGGCCTTTTCCGACAATCTACTGACAATGTATCTCTTCTACGAGATCGTTTCGATCTGCACCTACCCGCTGGTTGCCCACCATCAGGATGATGAGGGGTACAAGGGGGCACGCAAATACATCGTGTACCTGACGGCGACCGCCAAATTCTTCCTGCTGCCGGCGATGATCCTGATCTATGTCCTGACCGGCACCCTCGACTTCGCCGCCAACATCTCGACCGGGATCTTTCCCGACGGTGTCAACAAGGTGCTGGTGACGATGCTCTATGTCTTCTGTCTCTTCGGTTTTGCCAAGAACGGCATTATGCCCTTCCACCACTGGCTGCCGGGAGCGATGGTCGCCCCGACCCCGGTCTCGGCCCTGCTCCATGCCGTGGCCGTCGTCAAGGTCGGCGTGTTCTGTACCACCCGGGTCATGCTGTATATCTTCGGCGTCGACACCATGGATGCCCTCAACCTCGGCATTCCCACCGCCTATTTTGTCGGCTTTACCGTGATCATGGCGTCAATTATCGCCCTATCAAAGGATAACCTCAAGGCCCGCCTGGCTTATTCTACAGTCAGCCAACTGTCCTACATCATCATGGGTGTCGCCCTGCTGACCCCATCCGGGATCGAAGGCGGACTGATCCATATCGTCAACCATGCCTTCTCCAAGATCACCCTGTTCTTCTGTGCCGGCGCCATCTATGTCGCCACCCACAAGAAAAATATCTCCGAAATGGAAGGGCTGGGCAAGACCATGCCGTTCACCTTCGGCGCGTTTGCCATCGCCTCGCTGTCGATGATCGGCGCCCCGCCGGTGGGCGGCTTCATCACCAAGTGGAATCTGCTCGTCGGCTCGATGGAAGCCCATCAAATCGGTATTCTCCTGATCCTGATCGCCAGCACCATGCTCAACGCCGCGTACTTTGCCCCTGTGACCTTCAAGGCCTTTTTCAATAAACCCCCCGCCGGTGAGGGCTATATCGGCATCCGCGAGGCGCCGTTGTCCATGCTCATACCGATACTGATCGCCTGCTTCATTTCGGTTCTCATCGGTATCTTTCCTCAATTCATGATGAACTTCGTCAAGGCGGTGACAGGATGATAGTCAGATTCATCGATTGGCTCAAACAGTGGCCCAGGACCGTGCGGGTACTCTCTCTGGTCGCTGCCGCGGCCATTGTCATCTGGAGTCTGGCAGCGGTCGATACCCACCATGCCCATACCTGGGTGGAGCAGCATATCCCCGGCTTCTGGGCCATTTTCGGGTTTCTTGCCGCTTCCGTGTTGATCTTTATCGCCGGTTGGCTCGGTAAATGCGGCATCCAGACCAGGGAGGATTACTATGACCGGTAGCTTCATCCATCCGGCATTGATCATGATTGCCGGAGCCCTCCTCCTCCCCTTCATCCGCGGACCGTTCCGTAAACCGTATCTATGCCTCGTCCCTATCCTGGCCTTTTGCGACGTCCTCTATCTCAACCAGTTCCCCGGGACGTATGGTGTCATCACCTTCATGGATCGATGGACGCTGGTCTTCGGTAGAATCGACAACCTCTCGACGATCTTTGCCTTCATCATGGCCCTGATGGCCATCATCGGCACGATCTACGGCCTGCACGTGGAGGATGAGTGGCAGCATATCGCCGCCTGGTTCTACGTCGCTGGTTCCCTGGGGGTAATCTACAGCGGCGACTATCTGGTGCTCTTCCTGTTCTGGGAGATGATGGCCTTCGCTTCGACTTTTCTGATCTGGTTCAACACCGACAAGGATGCTCTGGCCGCCGGCTACCGCTACCTCCTCGTCCACACCTTCGGCGGAGTCATGCTGCTCTTCGGCTTTGTCCTTCGCTACCAGGCGACCGGGGACCTCAGCTTCAGCCTGCTCGATGAGCACAACACCCAGCTTTACACCTGGTTGATCATGATCGGCCTGATGCTCAACGCCGCCGTACCGCCGCTGCACTCCTGGCTTCCCGATGCCTACAGCAAGGCCTCGATCACCGGCGCGGTCTTCATGTGTGCCTTCACCACGAAGACTGCCATCTATACTTTGGCCCGCGCCTTCGCCGGCTTCGACATCCTTATCGTCCTCGGTGTGGTGATGGCTATCTACGGTATCATCTACGCCATCCTCGAAAACGACATTCGCCGGCTTCTCGGCTGGGAAATCGTCAGCCAGGTAGGCTATATGGTCGCCGGCGTCGGCATCGGCACCGCCTTGGCGATTAACGGGACCTGCGCCCATGCCTTTGCTCACATCCTGTACAAAGGACTTCTTTTCATGGGGGCCGGGGCGATTATCCACTGCACCGGCCAATCCAAACTGACGGAACTGGGAGGCCTCTACCGTAAAATGCCTCTGACCTTGCTGTTTATGGTGGTGGGAGGAATCTCGGTATCAGCCTTTCCATTCTTCTCCGGTTTTGTCAGCAAGTCGATGATTATCACCGCCAGTTTCGAATCCCATCTGTACTGGGCGGCGTTTCTGCTGACCGCCGTCTCGGCCGGAACCTTTCTCGTTGCCGGACTGCGGCTGCCTTATCTGATCTTTTTCGGTGCATCACGCTGTACCCCTGCAACCTGGGAAAAGGCCGCCGACCCTGTATGGAATATGCGACTAGCCATGTGGATCGCCGCATTTTTCTGTCTGCTGATTGGGTCCTATCTCCCCTTCCTCTACTCGATGCTGCCGCATGCTGATGTTGCCTTTCACCCATACACGATTCCCCATATGGCGGAAACACTGCAAATTCTTGCCTTCACTGCATTGGCATTCTATTTCCTCAAAGGCAGGCTCGCCGCCAGGGCAGCTATCAGCCTCGATCTTGACTGGTTCTATCGCATGGCCGGACGAGGCTTTCTCTGGTTGGCGGAGAAACCGCTGCAATGGCTCGACACTGCCTGGGGCGCCGCTTATAGGGTTGTCGGTCTCGTGTCACTGATGACAATCGCCCGTTTCTCGGCCTGGTTCGACTGGAATGGCATCGATGGCGTCGTCGACGGGACGGCACGTTTCGTCCAGGGCCTGGGCGGCAGGATAAGTGTTCTGCTGCAGAAGGGGCAGATCCAGATGACCCTTTATTATGCAATCACCTTTGTGGCTCTTTTTCTGGCAGCCTATGTCTGGTTATAACTCTCTGACATCAAGGATCGTTGGCAATGGATCAATTACTGCTTAACCAGGGTTTTCCCCTTCTCAGCACCCTGATTTTCCTCCCCTTGGCGGGCTCGCTGCTACTGTTCGTGGTCCGCGACCCACACTTTGCCCGCTATTGGACCCTTGCCGTCACCAGCATTGTCGCCCTGCTTTCGTTGACGTTGTTGCCTAAATTTGACCGGGACACCGCTGCCTTCCAGTTTGCTGAGCACCATCCCTGGATCGAGTCGCTCAATATCACCTATGTTATCGGCGTTGACGGTATTTCAATCCTGCTGATTCTGCTGACCACGCTGATCATGCCCTTCTGCGTCCTGGCCTCATGGACGTATATCAAGGATCGGGTACCGGCGTTCATGATCTGCATGCTGATTATGGAAACGGCGATGATCGGGGTCTTCGTCGCCCTCGATTTTGTCCTGTTCTATATCCTGTGGGAGGCCATGCTCATCCCGATGTATTTTCTCATCGGAATATGGGGTGGACCACGCAAGATATATGCTTCGATCAAATTCTTCCTTTACACCCTGGCAGGGTCGATTCTCCTCCTTGTCGCGATCATCTGGCTGTACACGGCAAACGGCTACAGTTTCTTCATTCCGGACATGATGTGGAAAGACTACCCGTTCACCGCCCAGATCCTGCTCTTCATCGCTTTTTTCCTGGCCTTTGCCATCAAAGTGCCGATGTTTCCCTTCCATACGTGGTTGCCGGCCGCTCATGTTGAGGCACCAACAGCCGGATCGGTCATCCTCGCCAGCATTCTGTTGAAAATGGGGACCTATGGTTTTCTCCGCTTCGCCCTGCCGATCACGCCGGAGGCCACCACAACCCTCATGCCCTATGTACTGTGGCTTTCCATTGCCGGTATCATCTACGGTGGATTGACGGCCTTGGCCCAGCAGGACATGAAGAAACTGATCGCCTATTCCTCGGTCGGCCACATGGGATTCGTAACCTTGGGGATATTCGTCCTCAACATTGACGGGATCGAAGGGGCCATCCTGCAGATGATCAACCACGGCATCACTACTGGTGCCCTCTTCCTTTGCGTTGGCATGATCTATGAACGGACACACAGCCGCGAGCTCAGTTCCGCCACCGGCATAGGCCAGTATATGCCGGTTTTTGTCACCCTTATCGGTATTTTCTCCCTCTCGTCTCTCGCCTTTCCGGGGACAAACAGCTTTGTCGGTGAATTCATGATCCTGGCTGGAGCCTTCAGGCACGATGTGCCCCTTGCTCTGGCAGCCATCCCGGGCGCCGTGCTGGCCGCCGCATACATGTTGCGGATGTTGCAGAAGATCATCTGGGGGGGGACGAACAACCCTGATCAATCCTGGTTAACCGATTTGAACAGCAGAGAAATAATAACGCTGGCGCCATTCCTCTTCTTCGTCTTCTGGATTGGTCTAGGCCCACAGCCGTTTCTCGCCATGATGCACAGCAGTGTCGTCAATCTCCTTGATCAGTTCCATGGTTACCAGCAGGCGATCACCGCAGCTGGCATGTACTGATCGCTGACTAACATACAACGACCATCCAAGGTACCACGATGCTCTTTCTTCCTGAATTGACGATTCTCGGCGCCGGACTACTCTTCTTCCTGCTGACTCTCGGACAGCCAAGCGAGGCGACAATCAAGAACTGTGCAAGTGCTGTCGCAGCCGTCATACTGTTTACATGCGTGCTCTGTGTCAACCAGACAGGAAATCTGTTCTACGGGGCCTATCGGGTTGATTTATTCTCACAGATTTTCAAAATATTGATAGCGGCGGCCACCCTTGTCGTTTTCCTTTTCGGCAACGGCCTTAAAGGGATCAAGCAGGATTCACGCCCTGAATATTACCTTTTTCTCCTTGTTTCCAATCTTGGCCTGGTGATGCTGGTTTCCAGCGTCGAACTGCTGGCCATCTTCATCGCCCTGGAACTGTCGTCGTTTGCCGTCTATATCATGGTGCCGATGCGAACCACCGCCACCGGCATCTTTTTTCAGATGGAGGCGGGGATTAAATACCTGCTGTTCGGCGTTATGGCCACCGGTTTCATGCTGTTCGGCATGAGTTATATCTTCGGTCTGACCGGCACAACCAGCCTTGATGGAATCGCAGAACAGTTGCCGATCCTGGCAAATCGTCCAGCTGCAGTTGTCGCCATGCTCATGATTCTTTCCGGCTTTTTCTACAAACTCGCCATTTTTCCGTTTCACTTCTGGGTACCTGATGTGTACGAGGGAGCTGCCAACGAAACGACCGCGTT
This sequence comes from Desulfoprunum benzoelyticum, assembly GCF_014201505.1. Classification (GTDB taxonomy): domain Bacteria; phylum Desulfobacterota; class Desulfobulbia; order Desulfobulbales; family Desulfocapsaceae; genus Desulfoprunum; species Desulfoprunum benzoelyticum. Next base: position 37,341 of record NZ_JACHEO010000027.1, read on the forward strand.
TATCGCCGCCGTGCCAAAAATGGCGGCCGTTGCCCTGCTTATTCGTTTGACATCCTTGGCCAGTCATCAGGGGGAAATGGTCCTCAACCTGCTCATGGTCTGTTCCATTCTCTCGATGTTCTACGGCAATCTCTCGGCGCTGGTGCAAAAAGATCTCAAGCGCATGCTCGGATTTTCCGGCATCGCCCATGCCGGATTCATTCTTCTCGGTCTATTGACATTCAAACTGACCGGTTATGCCAGCGCCGTGTACTACATCGTCGGATATGCCCTGATGAATCTGGCCTGTTTCCTGGTTATCTGCCAGGTTGCAGCCAAAGGGGAAAATCTCGGAATATCAGACTTGAGCGGACTTCACAAACGTGCGCCGATCCTCGCCCTCACGTTGACGGTAGCGCTCTTTTCTCTCGCCGGGATTCCACCCTTTGTCGGTTTTACCGGGAAATTCATGCTCTTGCTGGGCGCCCTGCGTGAAGATCATCTCCTGCTTGTGACACTTGCTGCCATCAATACGGCTATTGCCATCTACTATTATCTGTCCGTTGTCCGCATGACCTTCTGTTCCGACAGCAATGGCCTGGGAAACGTACAGACCGGTTTCCTGGCAAACTCGCTCTCCCTTATTCTTGTTACAGTAATAATAGTCATGGGAGTTGCCCCATCCTGGTTTGTCGCTCTGGCAGAATCTGCCATAAAAACAATCCTCTGAGGACAACAGCTGGTCAACGCAGCATCACTCTAGTACCATGTAACATTTAATAATTCGTTATTGTCTCGGATCGTGTATAATGGCGGTATCATCCACCAGGAGGCTGCCATGTCCCCACGATATCGAGTAACGCTGACTGACGAGGAACGTACTGAGCTTGAGGCTTTAACCCGAAACGGTAAGACCCCGGCGAAAAAATTTATCCATGCCCGAGCGTTGTTGCTGTGCGATGCCGGAGAAAATGGGCCCGGCTGGAAGGTTGCTGATGTCGCCGCTGCCCTCGGTATTACCAGTCGGACCGTTGAGCACTTAAAAAAACGCTTTGTCGAAGAGGGCCTGGAGGCTGCGCTGGTTCGTAAGCCAAGAGAAAAACCGCCCCGTGAAGTCATTTTTGACGGGGCCTTCGAGGCCCGATTAATCGCCCTGGCCTGCTCCGAAGCACCGTCGGGACATCGCCGATGGACGGTTCGATTGCTGGCCGACAAAGCCGTAGAACTCGACTTTGCACCGTCTGTTTCCCACATGACGGTGCAACGGGTACTAAAAAAAACGCATATAAACCTCATCTCCGGAAGTACTGGAAAATCCCGCCACAAGGGAGTTCGGCCTTTGTAGCGGCGATGGAAGATGTGCTGGAGGTGTTTCATCTGCCCTATGACCCGGATTATCCGGTCGTATGCATGGATGAATCCTGCAAGTAGCTGATCGGAGAAGTTCGTCAGCCAATTCCAGGTAAACCTGGGCATGTGGCGAGAATTGATGACGAGTATGTCCGAAACGGCGTAGCAGAAATATTCATGGAAGTTGAACCGCTGGCCGGTAGACGACATGTGGCGGTGACGGAGCGCCGCACCAGACAGGATTGGGCAAAGCAGATCAAACAGATTCTTGATGAGCGTTACCCCGCGGCGATCAAATTCGGCTGGTGATGGATAGCCTGAATACCCGTCGTGTGGCGTCGCTCTATAAGACATTTGCGGCCCATGAGGCGAGAAGGTTGGCCGAACGTCTTGAAATCCATTACACACCGAAGCACGGGAGTTGGCTCAACATGGCGGAAATTGAACTCAGTGTTTTGAAAGGCCAATGCCTTGATCGCCGATTAGCTGACATGGACACCATGCAGGTCGAGGTTGCAAACTGGCAGCATGCACGAAACAACGCGACACCAAAAATTGATTGGCAATTCACGACAGCTGATGCACGCATAAAGCTGAAACGCCTTTATCCGAAGCTATAATTGTTACATGGTACTAGGAGGCAGGAGCGGTCTCACTGGTCTCTCGAAATCTGAATTCCTGGTCAAGGTTTTTTTCGTGTTTTGATCAGGATCGAGCGTGGATATTCATCCAGGATGAATACATGGCTGCTCTACATTTATGTTAGTATTGTTGTCAGGTCTATCCTGAAATTTCTCGCAAAACTATTCAGTCCTTACGACATGAGTGAGGACATTGCCGTGCAATTCAATAGAGTTTTCCCACCTCAGGTAAAGTTTGCCGACTCGAGTGATAAGTAACCCTGAACAATCCTGATCAATTACAGCGGTCGCGGTAGGAATGCAGGTCACCCTGCACCCCCCGCGCAGATCCCAGCGTGCGCTCCTAACGCACTGGGCTCCTCTCTCGTGTGTTTGGCGTC
>NZ_JACHEO010000028.1 GCF_014201505.1 Desulfoprunum benzoelyticum
CAATGGTTGATCGGTTAACCTATATAGCCTTACAAACTCAGCCGGTCCCGCAGCGCCTGCTCAAGCTGGCTGAAGTTCGATGGTAATCAGAAAAAGAAAACCTTCAATTGAAAGATACTTATATAAAGCAGTATCTTCGGAAACGTGTCTCTCTCTGTGCAAATTACACGATACAACTTTTGTTACTTTACAATTCAAACCTGATATCCCCTTATTGCATGGTTTATCGTCCAACGACCAGTTAGGCGACATTGCGCTGCCTGATGGAGCGATGTACACGGTCAATGAGCCCTTGAAACAAAGGTGACGAGAAGAACATCCGTGCGCCAAACTTCTCTGCGGGGTACTGCTGCACTCGTTCCTCAAGAAAGGTTTCTAGTTGTTCAATTGTCCGGTTTAGGTAGCGATCACTTCGACACTGTTCTTGAGAAACGAAGAGTTTCGCGATGCTGATGTTTCCTCCGAATGAGGCTGACTTTGCCGCAGCAAGTTGGGGCAGAAATTGTTCTGTTTGAGCTGTCGTAAAGAGACCTAGACGACCTAACGCATAGCGGGTTTGCTGATTTTGGAAAAGGCGCTCTTCTTCGTATGCGCCCGTTTTTACTTCACAAACTAGACCGATAATTTCACGGAAGTCTAGGTTGTCTCGAAGATAAGGATCCCAGTCCGATTCATTGCCACCAACCGCCTCGAACACATGAGGTGGGCGAATCGCGAGCACGTCTACATCCGAGTTGTAAGGCATCTCCGCATTTCGATGAAGTACGAAATTGGTGATGGGGAAAAAACCATTCAATCGAAGATACCAGTACGCCAGTTCTTCACCATAGTTCATGTCCGCTCTCTTTCTTGCTGTCCAACAGGGAACATCTGCGGCTTGCCCGCAGCATGTTATTGTTGGAATTAAAGATCATATTCCTGGATTTCTCGCGCGTCGCGATTCTTCTGCTTGGAATTAAGTATTGTGTCCCAATATTTCTTGTGTCCCTATATTTCTAATTCCCTTTTGACTTTAGGAAGCGTCACAGAATGGTGACTCGCCTGGGTAACACCAATGCGGAATAGAGAGTTCAATATTTTCATCAAGTTTTACGCTTCGTTCTATGGTTGCAACTTGTCCATAACCATAACCCGCTTCCAATTCTGCTTCCATTACATACCAATCACCAAATATGCTATCACATTTATAACAGCCAAATGACAAGTACGAGTCTTGTACAGTTTTGCTAAAGCGACGTTTAATTTCCCCTAACTTTAAATTTTTTCCTTGTTCGGTTTCAACAAATTCTCTTGCTAATGCAATTATTTCTGGACGATGTACATTTTTATCTGAACACCAAAGGGTTTCGTATGAATGAATTACGGCATTGCACGCAGAACGGAAGTTCGTTTCAATATAATAAAGATGGTTCATTGCTTTACATTTCCAGCATTCCATCTCGTAAAAGACTAACTTTACTTTCTGTTCAGGAGTTGTACGTACGACATTGCAAAACTTAATATTTCCACTAATAAATTGTTCCAGAAAATCATGGATGCAAAGTTCTTTTCGTCCACTTAGTGACACAGAAAACGGGTTGATTTGCTCTGTTACGTGAAAAAGCGGAAGGTCTGGTCGTTCATCAGAAAGTTTAGACGGCGATTTCTCAAACAACCAACAACCAACTACTCCATCACGAAGATATTTATCTTGTCTTTCTAAAGTTTTTTTCAGTGATTGAGGGCTTATCTGAATTTCAAATGCAAATTTTTTTGAATCTTTGACTGCAAAAACATCTGTTCGCCAGCCTTTACCCTTGTGTTCTTGAGTGGCGTGAAACCCTAAATCATTGCAGGCCGCAAATATCTCTGCTTGGATTAAGTCATGCTTTGACTTTTCTGATTTCGATGACATTTTATAAACTTATCCCTGTGATTACATGTGTCAGCATCGAGGTAGGACGGCCAGTTTCCCGACCGCCCCCTCGCAGATCCCTGCGTGCGGTTTTCTCGCACAAGGCTCCTCAGTATTGTTCGCTTCGTACAAAAGCAGTTCAGCTCCAATATCCAATAATCCGGGGACGCGGTATCTTGAATTGCTCAAGCAATTCGGCGAATCCGCGCCAGTTGTAGCTCTTACGCTGGCTACGACGGTTAAGCCATTTGAAGACGATCCGGCGAGCGAGATTATAAAAGGAACTCAGCATATCCATATTGCCTGAAACCCCATAATAGTTGAAATGCCCCAGAAGTTTTGCTCGGAGTTTTTCCATTATGTCGACTGTATCGGATACCAGTCGTTCGAGTTTTATCCACTTCGTAATCGCCGCCAAAGCCAGGTGTAACTTCGTCTTCGCTGTTCGCATTTTCATCAGAGGCTTGCCCTTCCTGCTCAGACCCCATCGAAATTCAAAACCAAGAAAGATAAAGGTCTTGCTATTCTCGGTCTCAAACCGGGTGAATTCGATAACACGGGTCTTTTCTTGCGACAATTCCAGCTTGAACTTACCCAGTCGTTTGCCCATAACCCGTACCAGCTTCTGAAGGTCGCGATGGTATTGGAAGCAGCACACATAATCATCGGCAAACCGCATCAGAAATGCATCTCCATCGCACCGTGGTTTGACAACCTTTTCGAACCACAAGTCCAGCACATAGTGCAGATAGATATTAGCCAAAACCGCAGAAACGACTCCGCCTTGAGGCGTACCGCTGACAGGCAGGATTACCCCAATGTCTTTCTCCAGGATTCCGGCTTTCAGCCATTTCCGAATGAGTCCGAGAAACGACTGGTCGTCTATCCTTTGTTCCAGCATTTTCATCAGCCAATCGTGATCGATATTGTCGAAAAACCCTTTGATATCTGCGTCAAAGATCCAGCGAAACTTACCGCGGTGAAGCCGTTGACTCAACTCCAATGCGGCCCGCTGGGGTCCTTTTCCGCGCCTGTAACCATGACTGCAGGAAAGAAAATCCTGCTCGTAAATGGCTGACAGGATGGAAACTACTGCCGTTTGCACCAGTTTGTCGCCCAGTACCGGTATGCCAAGCGGGCGTGGCTTCCCGCCAGACTTTGGTATATAGCTGCGACGCACCAGTTTTGCCTTATAGCGTTTTTCCTTCAAATCCCTGGCTATAACGCCGACATTCTCCTCCAGGTTTTCTTCGAACACTTGCCAATCGACGCCATCTACGCCCGGCGCTGCTTTCCGATTGAGCTGGGAAATGCAACAGCGTAAGTTTGCTTCATTTAAGAGACTGTAAAGATTCCCGAATCGATGTTTTGGATCTTCCTTTGCCTTCTTTGCTATTCCCCGCAGTAAGGTTGGCATATGTTGGTCAGCCTGTCGAATCTGCATATGTTTCCTTTGCGGGCTGCACAATACCGTCATCCCCTTCCCCGTGTGATCGGCGTTACCGTCTCAGAGTACTATGAGATGATCTGACTCCCTTCGCTTTGTTGACCCGTCGGACAGCCTTTTTGTGATTGAACTGCCCTACCGCCAATCGGTAGATCGGAGGAGGTGGAAGGGTCTCCCAAGTTCCTGATGCTTCTCTCACTACATGCCACGCTCTTGGACCCCGACAGTCCCTCGGGAATCTCACCATTCGATTCCTCTGTACTGGCTTCCGATACGTTAAAACCGTCGCCGACTGCATCGATTACTCTGACGAGGCTGAATTGCTTAGGGGAGGTACGTCTCCCCTGCGGCCTGCAGTGTTCCCTGTGTACGCTTCACGATCCTTGTTCACCGGTCTTGCAACCGATTCCGCCGACCGCGCAACACTCGGTACGGGCTGTTGGTTAGACTTTACCCGATGGGGACTTCCTGCCCAGGAACTTAAGCAGGGCACCCTATAAGAAGCACCAAGCTGCGCTTGGCGCACTAACATGAAAATCACCGGTTTCATCCGGTGCATTTTATAGTTGGGATTAAGGGTCCTGACCCCGGAATCCCAATCCAATCACTCCTCTGCCTGGAGCATTCGATCTAAAAGCAATTCAGTTTCCGGCAGCTTCAGCATTACTCCTCTGGGATCCCTATGTTTCAGCCTCAATTCCCAACGGATATTGCTATTGATTTGGAACTGAGCAGTTATGAAGTGGCCATGAACTGGAAAAGGCTTTTCCTGCTCTCCACTTTTTTCATTTTGTATCCAGACTTGCTCGAGAAAGACGCAATTTTGCGTATCGAGTAAGTCCAATAGGAGTTCTTTTTCTTCGGGCGTTTCAAGAAGCCCTAATACCTTCATCACCAGTTTTTGGTAATTGCCCTCTCGAAGGTTTATGTCTCCAAATGGAAATAACTCCCTGAGAATTCCCCAAGTGAAACCATTTTCATCTAACGTCTGGATTGCTGATTCATAGTCCATTGGTCGATATTCCTCTACACCTAACGCCATGATAACCGGCCGGGCGGCGCTTTATAGCCCGGTCGCGTTTACTATGATACTATGATATTGGCCGCGTATTGTTTTTAATCACACCACATTGCGCACAATTCTGACATATTTCTTCCGACCCATTAGGGTAATGCATCTGGCTTACTATTGATCTTCCTTTGCAGCGTGGGCACTCACTTTCGCAATAATACGGTAGCCCCCATTTGTTCTTTGGCTGATCTGTTCGAAGTAGCCAATAGTCAGGAAGGCCCGTGCTGAATTCACTGTGATAATTTAACCAAGAGATGTGCTTTGGCGACAGCTCATTAGTTTCCTTGCATACCTCACATTCACCGGAAATGATTCGTGGGAGTTCAGGAACCTTGTCTTTTTGAGGCCATCCCTTCCATTCATTCAAAATTTTCTCGCTGCATGTCTTGCAATATGTATAGTGTTCAATTTTCATCTTTTCTCTCTTAATCCAACAAGCTGACAGGAGATATCGTGACTCAACGGTGAAATAACCTGCCGGCCGACGTATTGCCCACCTTTTAAGAACGCGGCTATTTCCAGTCAGGTTTATTTACTGGTTAGGTTGTTCGTAGTGCCTCTTCAATAGCTTTCCAATTGTTTTTGCGCGATCTGTCATCTTCTTTAAACGATATTTCGTCAAACCAGCGAAAACCTACTTCTTTTTTGGTTGTGCCGTCTTTTTTAGGCTTTGCCATGTACGCTCTATACACCTCATTGACACGTGCTGCGAGAACGCCATGCTGATAAACGTAGAAATCTGGTAGGCCATTTTCGTGCATGTTGACTAACACTACGAATAAGCCCTGTTTTTTTAATGCCATGTCAGGACCAAGTTTCCAACCTTGCTTGTTTTTTATAGATCTCGTCTTCACCTGAATGGAGATGGTTTTTGTCCCATCCGCGGATGTCACAAGGACATCGAAGATCGGATTGTTCTTCGGTGTAAGCAATGCCAAAAAGCCACGGCGACAAAGCTCAGCACAGACATAATATTCACCCGCAGTGCCGACAAGGTTGTTAAAGGATAACGTAGCCATGTTCGAGTGACCTTCCAACTAACTAAATTCTATGTTTTTAAAATTTCGCGTTTCGAACTTTTTTATCATTCTAAAATTTTGTCTCAAAATCGATGAAAGTGATTTTATGATGAACCTAACGGTCACGTCGTGACCTGCGCGGCGGTCTCTGCCGCGTCAGAGTCTACGCCGGTGTTAGCCATTTTATGTTTATCAGTGAGAAATTTTTCGTGTAATTGATCAAGTAATATAACTCGCGCCAACAGCTGTTCCAGCTTTTTGATTATTTCTTCAATTTTAGAAGGGGAGAGATATCTCAGATACTCTAGATATTCTATTGTAACAATTAGTGCTTGGTAGCAAATTGCACTACCCAGTTGCGGACGTGGTGTGTGCCAGTCTAGATCAGGAACAAATCCGCCATCAGTTAGTTCAATATTGTATTCAAGAAGTTCTTGCCAGTTCCCATGGACACTGTGAGACGGGCCACCTATTGCAGCTAGATAAGCCTCTTCAAGACCAACATCCTTAGCCTTTTCAAACAGGTTTTTCCCTCCCCAATTCTTCAAGTTTTTGGGCTCAACCGCATCTGGAGCAACTTCTGAGGTTTTGAATGCTTTATCAATTGATCTGAGCATTCTCTGCTCTATGTTTAAAATTTCTCCACCTCTCTTTGCAATGTTTGCGAGAATTTCAGCCCTCAGCCGCTTTTCATGCTTTAAGGAGTAGTGGATATATGATGTGAATAAATTGGGCGAAGCATTTTTTAACAAGTACTTCAGGTTTATTATGCACTCAAATGCCATCCGCCCGACAACAACTGTCATCTCTCGGCGCCGCTGACAAGTCTGATCGAGGAATGCACTTATGAGTTTGAATAACCGTATAAGGTGCCCACCCAATATTGCCTCGTCGCGTGACCATGCTTTTCGATCGCCAGGGAGAATAGAGGCTGCTAAGCAGACGTACTGCCCAACTTCAATTGTCAGGTCTACCGACAGTTGCATAAAATCGTATTCGGAGTCGAACTCCACGATTTTTCTCTCGTCGATCTCGCATTGCTTAATTTCCGACAAAATATCGTCCACCATATTGATCCCCATTGGGTTAACGTCCGGCTCACCGGACCGGCGCTGTTTGCCGGGTCCGTGTGAAGCCGGTGGTTAGAACTTTATCATTTTTGTTCTTTTATCTATTATCCCATTGATTTTCTCTTGTCGTTCACATTTATAATCGAAATATTTATCAATATCGGCGATAAAGCGCGAACCAACAAAATACCAATCAATAGTTGAACCATCTCGTTCAACCAACCAATCACCTGCAATATAACTTGGAACAGAATGCATCATAAAAACAATAGAACAAGAAAGGATTCTCTCAAGGAAATCGTTAATTTCGTTTAAATCAAACTCCGACTCATTGGCAATAGATCGACCAGCTTGTATGAGAGAGGCTCTTTTGGATATTTGGTCTGGAGATAAATGAACATATTTGGAAGAATACCCAAAGGTCCTACCTGTTTCTTCAAAAAAATAATCTTTAAGACCTTCACTAAGGAGGAAAAGATCAACTTTTCGCATTATTGATATATTTGGAGATTTAAGTTCATTTTTGAAATCATTTATTTTTTTATCAATCGGTAGTTTATATTCAGCTTGTTGGATTAAGGCCATTTTTATAGACATTTCCAAAATAAACCGAGATTCACGTATTACAGGTCTATGAATTCCTTGCTCTATTAAGTGAGGCACAATAGAGATTGACTCCAAATAGTCATCAGAAAGGAGGTATAATAAATGATTATCCTTAAATTTTGAGTTTTTCCCTGTAACTATAACACAAAAGGAAAGCCATTTTATAAAACCATCTATTATTTGAATAGTTCTTTTGTATGAATTGGATAGGTGCTCAGGAATGCTCATTTTGTATTCTAACAAGTTATTAGCTGGACGGAATTGCCCAACTAATACACCCAATAGTGCTGTTAGCGATAAAAGCAAAAACCATGCCAAATCTAATATTATTCACGGTTAAATAATGCTTAAAAATCCAATGGACTTTTTGCCTCTTTCGCCGTCTTACTCGGTATATAGTGGGTATAAATCATCATCGTTCTCACATCGGTGTGCCCCAGCATTGTTTGAATTGTCCGTATGTCGTAGTTAGCTTGTAAAAGATGTGTAGCAAAACTGTGCCGGAAAGTATGAGATTTAAAGCGTTTAGTGAGTTTTGCCATTCGTGCGGCTCTTTTCAGCGCGTGCTGAACTTGCGATTCATGCAGGTGATATCGTCTACACTCTTTTGTGCCAGGTATCAGGGTCAGTTCTTTTTGTGGCAGAAACCATTGCCAGATGAAATCTTTTGCAGCGGACGGATACTTCTTTTCGAGTGAATCGACAAGAAATACTCCGGCATAGCCTGCCGCCAAATCTTTTTCATGGAGTTCGCTCACCACCGCCAATTGGTATTTCAATTTCGGGATGAGCAGCTGAGGGAGAGGTACGGTTCGGTCTTTGTCGCCTTTGCCATGCACAGTCAAAATGCCATCTTCAAAATTGAAGTTTTGCACTCGAAGTGTGAGACACTCGAAAAGACGTAGACCACAGCCATAAAGAAGACTGATAACGATATCGAAGGGGTATGCAGTTTGCCTAATAATTGCGTCAACTTCTGGGCGGGAAAGAACTACAGGGATATATTTTGATTTTTTCGCGCGGGGGACATCGCGTTGATCGCCAAAGTCTTTCTTGATTACATGCCGGAAAAGAAACAGCAGTGCATTAAAAGCCTGGTTCTGCGTTGACGAGGCCACGCGTTGTTTAACCGCCAAATGGGTGAGATATTCCTTTACGTCAAGTGAAGTAAGCTCTTCCAGCGGTTTATCGGCCAAATAATGTTGAAATTTGCGGCCCCAATCCGCATATGTTTTCAGCGTCTTTCGTGAATAGTGCCTGACCTTGATTTCTGCAGCGAGTATTTCGATGGCTTGATCCCAGGCTTGTGATTTTGATTTCTCAAGACAGCGCCATTCGTTATAGCGCTTTCCGCCGTGCGGATTCATGGAAGGGGAAGGTTCCACCACGGTTATTGCGGGTATATCCGGGAGCCTGATACCAACAGTGGCTGCACTCTTGGCAACTTGCGCTTTGGGTGGCGGATTTGGCAGGCAAGTGGCCGGAAGACTTTTTTCTTCCGAGGGTACTGAAGGAGGACAAACTGCCGGTTTCTGCGATTCATAAAAGAGAGAAACCGCGTGGGCAGCCTGGGAACATTGTTGCGGGGTCTGTCTTTTTGACTTCAGCTTCTCAATGAACAGGCGAACCTGCTCCGATTTGGTTTCCGGAGGCGGATACTTTTCACAAAAATCGAGGAAATATCGTAGCCACCTTCGGTAATAGAAATGAAAGGATTCCTGAACTGCTCGCTGTTGTAAGACTTCATTGAACCGGGCTAATACCTTTTCTGGAATAACCAGCATGTCTTTCAATGTTATGGCATCAGGAAATAAATTTTTGATGGATCTTCGTCGGATCTATCGCTATTCTGTATCCTTGGCTAGTTTGCCTGTCAATCAAAAAGTACCAAAATTACTCATTGAAGTACTGTACAGGCAAAATGGTCTTGAAAAATCACTTAATCACCACTTTCTCCCCCCAAAAATACCTATTGGAGACCTCTCCCTACTCCTTTATAAAAACCATTTCAATGGCAATCTTAATAAGTTTGGTGCGTCTGCGACTTGACCTTATTCCTGAGTATATGCCCTACCTGAACAGTAGAAATAAGGGCGTATGCCCTGAAGGGTTCTTTGCCCTGACAGGTTAGAATGGGATGTCATGGAAGATGATCCCATCTTTATCCATCCGGTCATTGATAGCAATCTGATTTTCCTGTATCAGATTTACATATTCAAACACAAGGTCCTCGCTGACCTTGGCAACAAAGGCCGTATCCTGAGGCGTCAGGCCCTTATGCAGGCAAGCAAGAATGCGTTTATAATCTTTTACATAACGGGTGATTGCCTCCGGTGAGTGATTGGTTTCCCTGGCGGTTTCTTCTACTGATTTGCCCTCGACAATCATTTTATAGCAGATCTGCCTCTTATGAGAGACGGATCTTCCCATGTCATGGATGGTACCACGTCGAGGAACAAGAGCCTGATGTTCTTTTTCCCATTTCCGTACATAGTTGGAAATGGTTGCCGGACTCAAGCGCATCATGGTCGCGACATCAACCCCGGTAAGGACTCCGCCCTGTTCTTTGGCCTGATGAAAAAGTCTGACCGTTGCCTGCTGCCGGATCCGCATTCTCTTTTCGCCTTTGAATGCGGCTTCGATATCCTCCGGCGCAATCATATCAACAAACACCGGCTTGATTTTTGTCTTTTGCATGGATTTCCCGTATGCGGCCTGTTCTTTTTCATCAACCGCCGGCCACATGATCTGCCCCATACGCAAGTGGCTGTTTACCGGGTAGAATTGATCAACTAGTTTCTGGATATTGTTGACCAGTACCTGCCGGGTGAGATGGCCGCCCATCTGGGGACATTGCTGCTCAAAGAAAAGCGAAAGAGCAGAGGCGAAGGTCTTTTTCTGCAACGGACCAAACTGTGCCTCAAGGCTGGATGTGGAGGATTTCATATTTTCCTCCCTGAGTTCGGCCCATGCTTTTTTTTAAAATCAACATGTTTGTAGTAGACCCGGCCCCGCGCCTCGATTTCGGCGATTCGTTCTCGATATGTCGGATCTTCGCAGGCATCCGTATGCAGACCGAGATAGGTGTTGACAGTATGGACGGAAACGCCGACGACGAGCGCTGTTTTCAGGTTGTTGCGGAACCTGCGCTGGCAATAGACAACCCGACAGAAGGTGTCGATGTAGCGTTCAACCGCCGTCAGAGAATGTTTGATGATACGGGCAATTTCAACAGGTTCTTTTTCTTCCAGGAAGAGCGTGATTGCCTGCACTCTGTGCGTCACACCGGGGCCTATGTCTTTCTGCTGTCCTCGGGTAGGAACTGAAATGCCCTGTTTCCGGAGATCTTGTATGTCACGGCGAATGGTCCGGACGTCGGTGTCCAGGATCTCTGCCAGGTCCTCTTGAGAGAGAAGGGCCTGCTGTTCCTGTGCTTCAACCGCCATCCGGTTTATCTGCTGCTGGCGCTTGGCTGAACGATTGTATTGCCTGCGGACTTCTGCGTCTTCCTTGGGCTTGATGTGGGCCAGAATGATTCTTCGCAACTTACAGGCATGCAATGGCTTGCCGGGTGGCTCATTCATATCCAGCGCTGTCCAGATCATCTGGCCGGGCTGCAGAATATTGCCCTCGGCGTGATCGCCAATGGCAAAGACTTCTTTGGCTTTTTCAACGATCACTTCGGATTCGAAAGGTGAGCAGTTGGTTCCAAAGGTGATAAGATTTGTGAACATTGTCTCAAGAGTCTTGAGGTCTAGCCGGGTTTCATGTAACAATTTTTGATGGGCGTATGTCTGGATCATGGGTACCTCCTTTATTGGTCAGCTCTTGCTCACTGCGGTCTGTCAACTACAGTATAGCACGAGCAGGTTACCCCTTCCGGACATACGCCCTAATCGGAAATATTGCGTTTAATAAGATTGTGAATTTCTTGAGATTGGAAGCGGCAAGTTAACTTAAAAATCACCGGTTTATCCGGTGCATTTTAAAGGTTGGAATCAGTGTCGTGTCTCCGGATTATTTTAACCATTATACAACTGTATCGTCAGGACAATTATTCGTGATGACAACTTCACACTCAATGCCGTCAGTCGTATATACACGTTCCTTATATTTTATAAAAAATCTGATAGGAGAAACCGCAGCAAGGAACTCTCCACCACAACCAGGATGTTTCATTCCTATGGGGATAGGGACCTCCTCGTACGATAAGGAAGGCAGGTATAGAATCTCATGAGAACCACATTCAAGGCAACGAGGTTTTCGATTTGTATCCACATATTGTTTTAAATTTTCCATTTCATTTATTGAATCTTGCAGAATATCTTTTGTTATTGACAAGTCTTGCAACATGACACTGTCAGGTTTTAATAATAATTTTTCAATGATTGACTGTTTTTCTTTGAGCCTGCTCTTTTCTTTTTCGATGTCCTGATTACGCTGCAAAAGTCTTTCTTTAAGCTTATTAACTTCACAATAGTTCGGAATAACTTCACCTGGAACCAATGTCTGGCAAACATTACACCAAGCGAGTTCTGGTACTAAATTTATTAAACCGTCATTTGTTTTATATTTAAACCTACCATAGGTAACACCATCAGAACTCAAAAATGAACATTTTGAGCACGTAATAACTGTTGCATTCACTGACATAATAATTTCCTTTCATTTCATTTGTCAGATTTCAGAGAGTGACCTGCTTCCAGTAATGACCCCACCTCTAGTGAGAGTTCTATCATTTAGAATTCCTAGGGAATTCAAAGAAACAGTAAATCTATTTAATCACAATTCAACCTGCGGGAAACAAGTGTTATGTCCCCCGGAATATCCGCTGCAACAAACTTGTTAGTCAACTAACTTCGATAAACAATAGCTTTTGACAGTGCTTCTTCAATTTGTTCAACATAGCCAGGAACATCGCTACGCAATGCTTCCACTTCACCTGATGAAGTAGTAAGAATTATATAGTGTATAATTTTCTTCTTTTCATTTACTCCCCACCAAATAGTAAAAACTATTGAAACAAAGATTAAAATAAGAATTGAAATACTGCCGCCTTTATCCTCATTCATCATTAACAACTGAGCAATGCCCCAAAGCACAAGACCAAAAACGATAAGCTTATAGAATTCTCTTGATTTAGTTTCGTCAAAAACCTTCGTTCTAATAGAATTTATCGCAGAAATCGCATACGTTTTTTGCATTGCAATAAATCTAGCATTAGTTACCTTAACGTTGCCGTCATCGAAAAAAACAACCTCTTCCATAACACATTCCTCATTTTTTTTTGCCTAACGGCGGGCATAATGCGCGGCGACTTTTTACGTCGGTCTTAATGCTTTGACTGGGCATCTGATTTTTCAATGAAATCGACCATAAACGCTTGATTTCGACTACCAAGTTGTTTTAGTGTCTCGTCGATTTTGCTCAATTCTTCACGAATTCTTTTGGCCTCATTGTCGTCGTGAGCAACTGTTTCAGCATAGGATTCAATATCGATTTTCGATTCAGTCTCACAAATTACGGGATTTAGTGAAAGTAGCTTTTTCGCTTCATATTTCGCCGTTACCAAAATTGAACGATCCCCAATCACACTTCTAAGACCTACATACTGCCCCCAATTTAATTCACGCGTTCCGCCTGGAGGCAACGAGGGAATGCCACGGATAAGCGGTCCAGAATCCATCCATTTAATATCTTCCTTTTTAATTTCCTCCCATCCGTATGCGTTTTTTGGAATCTTTTCCGAGAAATCAAATTCTATATCGTAAGCTACGGCCTTCCCGATATTTTTGATGACAAGCGTTATCATCGTTGAGCGTTTAAGATCGTGCTTCGTGTATACAATTACCTCAGGGTCTGTCTGGCTACGAAAAAGGAGGTAATTTATTACTGTAGCCGTGACCGTTACGAGGCTGACAATCACAGTCGCCCAAAACATTCCAATAGTTGTCCAATGTGGTTCCATCTATATGCCCAACAAGTAATTCTACAGAACTGTATATATAGCCATCTGTGATTTTATACAGAAAGATTGTGTGTTAGGCATTTTGAAAGATTCAATGACAATATTGTGCAGTGCCGGATTGAGATTTCCATTGCCAATGAAAATGCACTGGTAAGCCCTATTGCTTAGGACTTCCTGATCATGACTGACTTCCTCGGTGCTTTGTTGTCATGGTAAGGTTGGAGGCTCAAGAGAAATCAACCAATCAACCAAATCTACTGACTCATGATTGCCATTCTGGTTAATACTGGATAGCAGGTCTTCTTGGCGAGGTTGACCGAAAACCATCCGATAGAGAGCTAATCCCTGCTTCAACCGCTTGAGCTTCCCCACCTCCTTACTATACGGGAGCATCGGGATACGACGCTCTATCCGGGCAGAACCTTCCTCGAAAATCCAATACGGGATGAGATCGGATTGCCCATTTGATTTGCCTCGGGACGCAATCTGGAAGAGAGTCTGCCATGGGTCACCTCCCTTGTGTGCATCAGAAAGAGCTGCCAAGCCATATCGTTCCACAACATTCTTTCTGACCGCATGACCTTTATATCGATGAACCCGACCTTCGCGCTGTTCAAGATCAACTGGATTAGAGGGCAGGTTCCAATGCACCACCGCATGGCACCATGTGTGAAAATCCAATCCTTCCTGTCCTATTGAAGTCGAAGCCAGGACAAAGGGACGAAACGGGGAGTTGAACGCGTCCCGCACCGAATCGGCACGAACAAGAGCCTGGTTATTGTCGTCTCGAATATCCCCAAACCGAAGCGCGAAACGACAGCGGGTATTGAAATCATCCACCGTGAAGCCATCACCTGACCTCTTGATTTCATCGATTCGAATCTGAGCGGTCCGCAATGACAACACTGACTGAATGCACTCGGCAATTCCAGCCACCTGTTTTTCCGGTGAGTGCTCTTGGAGCCCCAACGACTCTCGAAGGACATGTACATATTCGTCAAGCACCGATTGGAGATTGCCATCGATACCGTATTGAAGCGTTAACCTCCAATAAGTGTCCTCGCCGGAGCCCCGCAACATGGCAATCGTTTCCGGCATGTTGTAGAGAGATCGGAAACCGGAAGCGATTCTGGCTGCGGCTGACAGCAGGTTCGGATCGGATGCATCGAGCCCGGCGCCGATACGGCGAAGTGCTCGCAAGGCACACACGCCAGGACCAGCCAAAGCGAGATCACAAAGCACATCGACCAGGTCATCCGGCTGGGGGCCGAGAGGAATGTTACCCTCTGCCATGCTGACCAGCAGGTCGAGGTGATCTTTGAAACGGGTGCCGGATTCATGGTCCGGTATGGCGGACCTCCATCCCGACGGGCTTTTGCACCAGTCCAATAGCCCGTTGTGGGAATCGAGAATAATGGGTGCTGCCCAGTACCACCTTTCATCGGCCCGCGTTCCTTCCCCGACATCAGGCAGGGTTTCGAGCAAACTGCGACAAATCGCCTTGACCTCGTCTTTCAGCTCCTGGACTTCCAATGGTCTGCGTCCACGGCCCAGCGCAATCTCAAGTGGATCTATCAGGGTGGCAAGGGTTGGCGACGGTAGCAACCAGGCAATGACCGGCATTCCAGTCAGTCGATTGTCGTTTGCGGCCACCGCAAACCGCAGTAATGGCTTAATCTTGTCATAGAGTTCGCCGTGGGAAACTGAGGTTCCGGCGACCATCATCCGTTCGGCTTCGTAGGAGCAGATTGATGCAACAGCGTCCGGAACGGCGCTCCAAGAGGAAAATACAAGGACCTTGGTCAAGCCATTTTTGTCCCGATATGCGCCACCAGGCTTTACATAAGACATGGACGGCGGCACCCACAAAAGCTGCCACATGCCTTTATCAATCGTGTCTTCAAAAAGTACGCGCATCCTCGGATTGGCAGGGTCGAGAGCCTGATAGCCGTCCAGTTTGTCCTTCGTCAACAACTGTCCATTTGCCGATGAAAGAGTCCCGCGAAGAGCATCTGAAGGAGCATTCAACTGCGCATCCAGCTTATGCCTCAGTTCATAATTTTTCAGGAAGTTGATCAGATACGGCGCTGACTTCCAGTATTCGATTGGCTCCCCGGCCTTGACGCAGATTGCCACCGCATCAACTGTCGCGGCGTGCTGAAGGTCAGCTGGCGTAAGGGGTGCCGTCCGTTCAACCTCGGTCAGCATCGAGTTATGATCACGAGTCGTCGCAACCCGCTCCGTTCGGCACATTACCTTCAGTAGAGCCTGTTCAAGTTCAGCCTTTTTCCCCGGATGACAGGCCGAGCCCTTGGAGCAGGCATGAAGCGTCGATCGATGTTCTGATAAGAGACTCCTGACCTCAGAGACCTTGCCAAGATCATTGAACAGGAAATGCAGTGTCCGGATGAAATCTGGATAGTGGTCGTCCTCGTCAGTCTCCTGGTCGAGAGTGAACATCTTGTAGGGCGTTGCTGAAAGGAGAAGAACGCGAACATCGGGGTAGGCAAAAAGTGCGGTCGCCAGCATGGAGGCTTCATCTTCGCCGTCCAGCAGGTGCTTGAATCGCTGGAATTCATCAAGGATGACCAGGTCGGGCTCAAGCGCGGAAAGGCAGACAGATGCCAGCTTGCCTCTGAGCTTTCCGATCAGGTTGTAGCGCAGTTCGGAATCCTCCCTGGGGATTCTGCTGTAGTCCCTGTACCGGGCAAATCGTTCGCACCCCTCCTTCAGGGCCGCGTACAGTTCGGCATCTTCAAGCACCGCTCGGCGAAAAACATTGGAAATATCCGCATCCAGGTCCTTTACGGGGAGGCTTTTGGCCTTGGCTCGCCAGCTATCCTTCCCTGATGTTGCCTGAAGAATGTTGAGCAGACCGACGCGCAATCGCCCACTCCGTTCAGTTTGCGCCAGTGGCAGGTTGTACAGCATCCGATAGAGGATAGCCCGCTCGTCGGCATGCCCCCCTCGACTACGGGAATGGTCGAAGGCCGTTCCAGGCGTCAGACTGATGAAATTCACCTTGTTCTTCCGTAACGAGTGCACTTGTCTGGGCAGATAGGTCAGGCGCGTGGCGATTGAAAAGCCATCCGTGTCGCTGACGTTGAGCCGATTGACATTCTGGATCGCAATGGCGGCATTGGAGCAGATATAGACCACATCGATCCGGTCCACCCGGTCTTGCAGGTACTCCAGGGTTTTGGCGATGATTCCCCGGGCGACAAGCGTTTTCCCGAGCCCGACTTCATCAGCGATCAGAAAACGGTAAGTCGGGTCATTGTCATAGAGCCGCTTGAAGACGTACTCCACAGTCTTCCTCTGGAAGTCTTTCAGACCGGCCAAAGCGGGCGCTGATGAAAAGCGGTTGCTATGCATCACGCCCCCCGATAGCAGATTCAAAAACTGTCCAGAGATCTAAAAAGTCCTCGGGAATAATAGAATGTTGGCCTCCTTGGGATAGATCACGAACCAGCCCCGAGATTTCCGCCAGTCTCTCCGGGTGTCGGCTGTACGTGCGGGTCAGCTCTTCCAGTAGTGGGATATCCTCACCGTCGGCCAACCGTGCCAACCATTTGGCAAACCCGGAGCCGTTGCCTGGATCAAGTCCGGATACCTTGTCATCACCCAGCAAGAGCAGGAGATACCGGAGGAATCCATCCTGATTGCTGATGACGGTTTGCAGAATGGCGGCGTTACGTTCCTCCGGAATTCCTAAAATGGGAAGATTCAGTACAAACCTGGCCGTAACATCGGGATGATTGGTCCTCAGCTCAAAGGCTGTGAGCCCTGTCACGGAAGAGGTGGAAAACTCTCCGAGTCTGATCCCGCCAGGAGCATCGTTCTTCGTGATGTTCACCGCGAAATCCCGCGTGACGGTGATCGGCCATGCAGAAGCTCTGACGATCCCCTCAAGAGACGGAATTTCTCCAGTCAGCAGCAAAGCCCACAGACCGTCTTTCGCTCCCGGGCTGCACTCGATGGACAGAGCTCCTTTAGATATCCGGGAGCGAGCCCTCTCGACAGATTCCTCGGCCTTCTGCCGGACTGCATCGTTCTCTGTTTCACTGGTCATGTCGAAATTAACCAGATATTCTCCCAGTCCGTCGGCGCCAAGCAGCTCGTCGATGCCACCGACTTTGTTCTTTCTGCCAACCAACCCAACCAGAATCTCGAAATTCTTCGAGGCCTTCAATGCCGCGTTGGTCGCATTTGCGGACCCCATCACCACATGGGTGTAGTCGGAATAGTGTCGGGTCTCAAACAGATAAACCTTCGCATGGAGACCGGTCGCATGCGGTTGCGCAGCGCTGTCGTCTTCCTCGCCATCCTCGGTTTCCGCCGCTTCATCCAAATGAAGAGATTGCGTGAACAGATCGAGAGTTTCCTTCTTCAGGGCTGATAATGACTCCGGCCTTGAGATCAGTGCATCAGCAGATTTGGATTGCTTAGCCAACCTTTGCAGAACTTCGTCAGAACAGAACGGAGAAATGACGGCCATCCGTTTCGCTATAGGAGGCTCCCAGTCAAACCCTTTCGTTCCTGGAAGATAGAAGGTCAGCTCGTCAAAGCCATCGGGGAGTTCCCACTCAACTCGGTGCAACTCGTCCGCGAATCTAAGAGCTTGTTCGACCCTGCTCGATTCTGTTGGTCTGGTAGTCAGATCAGGAAGCAACTTGAAGAAATGCGCCAGCGGTTTGTTTGATCTGGATTTTCGGCCTGTGATCGTGCCTTCGAGTTGAAGTGACAGATCCCAGGACTGGTCGGTGGTCATATTCCTCGTCAGGACCACCAAACGATACATCGCGCTGCTTTGATCAGGGCTGGCAAAACGGATTGCCCAGATTTTTGGATGAAAAACGCCTCCGCCAGGGGCCGTTACCTCGATAACCATTTCCTCGAGAAACCCAAACAAGGGGTTGGGCTTGGCAATCTGGGGCACTTCAATCCGTCCTCGTTGCACATAGACGGTGATGCGTTTCGAGTACCTGCGGATGGCTTCAAGCACTGACAACGGGTCAGGATCGGTCTGGCCATCCGCCGCCATTAACGCCAGATATACAGGGGCCTCAAGCAATAAGGCCGGGTCCATCGAAAAGGTGGTCGCAATGGCTTCGTCGAAAATCATTCCCGGCGGAGGAGTCAATGCAGAGGTATAAAGGCTCCGAGAGTTTGGGTTCAGCATTTCTCCTCCCGGTTCATCCCCTGGTACAGATCGTTCAAAAGCACCTTCACATTCGGCCACCGATAGACTAGTCTTCCGACACCGGAGTACCCACCCCACTGCTCAAGCGCCCTGTGGTTTCTGAACCGGGAACGCTCACCTTTGAGTTTCATTTCCCTTCTTTTGATCAGAGTGAGCGCCTCGGTGTCAGAAAGGAGACCGCTGGGGGACGTTCGGGTATGGTCGATCCACTGCTGAACGAAGGATCTCGTTTGAGGAGTGATGGTGTGGCCATGATCCATGGTCAACTCCCAGAGGCGGCTCACCGACCAAGTGCGAATCTCCTCCAGGGGAAGGTTTGCCGTCCATTCATCGAAACTTGCCTGATGCTCGGCGACAAGGTCTTCATGGTTTCGAAGCCTGGCGAGTTGAACATTGTACGAAAGCGCCGCTCCATGCATTACCTCCGAGAACAGCCGTGCATTGGCCAGGAGTTCTTTATGTTCTTCGGAAAAACGGCCGTAGTCCGGATGTTCCCAAGGGGCTTGACTGTCGGCGGGCTCGCAGTGCAGCGCCAAGAAGGAGAGAAGGCTGCCCCCGCAAGCGACCTGGACTCGATCCCGAATAAACTCAGCTTCTTCCCGGGATAAAGCGAAGTTCACCATTGCAGGGAAATTTTGCGGAGGCGCGGGCAATCGCGGATGCCAACTGAGAGAGGCCCTCCGCTGCTCAACGTCGATGTCGTCTCCTCGTGCCTTTGCGTCTTTCTCAAGGGCCTTCAGGGCATTCCGGCGACGGTAGGTTTCATCGATGCGCCGGTGATATTCGTCCTGCGAGAATGTTGTCAGACGTATGCCCCAGACACCGAGGCCGGCCCAGTAGACGGAACTGGGCAATCGTTTGAGCTTCTTTCCTGCCGTTTTTCCGAATACGCCAGCCTGATCATCGGAATCCAGCAAGGGCTGAACCAGGTCTCTCTCCAGTTTGTCAGCCTGGATCGCAAAACTCTCCGCAAGCAGTCGATTCTCTTCCAGGGAATGGTAAATCCAAGGCACGAAAAGCATGTAGCGGAGACGCGTCTGGATCGTGCTTGTGCCCGGGAATAACTGATCGGCAAAGCTGTCCCGAACGGAGCCGAGCCCAAGTTCGTCACGACTTTCCTTTTCTTGGAAAAGGGAAAGGATGCGAAGTGTGCGTTCTCTCGCTATCGAGTCATGATCAAGCCAAGAAAGATATGAAGCCATTTTTTGCCTTAATGGTACCATCGGATTTATCCGAACACCTTGTCTAACAGATCCCGGTCCTTGAATTGGTGCTTCAATTAAATGCCCTTTACACAGGGTCTTCTATTCCTAGCTCTCTCCAACCTTGTAATTGGCCAGATAGGGAGTCGGCTCAGGCGCACGATCTCGTCTATTTCGGTTACGCACCTTCCTGTTGTCATCACATCGGCGAACAGCTCAGCGAGGTCTTTCCTGGCCTTAGTTCATTGAAGTCATGAGAAAAATTCAGCGTCGATCATTTATCCAGTCAACACTGAGCTATCAAGATCTTTAAGGCTTGCTTCTTTTCTCAGAAATTTTAAGGTGGTCTTGATGATTGAACATTGTCTGTCATTCAAGTTTTTCGATTGTTTCTTTAAGAGTCCACGCAGAAT
This sequence comes from Desulfoprunum benzoelyticum, assembly GCF_014201505.1. GTDB lineage: Bacteria > Desulfobacterota > Desulfobulbia > Desulfobulbales > Desulfocapsaceae > Desulfoprunum > Desulfoprunum benzoelyticum. Next base: position 19,895 of record NZ_JACHEO010000028.1, read on the forward strand.
TTGATCAATCCTATCGTATTCAGGACTTTCATTGTTCAGAAAATCTTTATCATACCGCCTGCGCTTCAACAAATAGAGGCATGTCAAAATGCAATTATTGAAAATTATGCTAAAGTTCTCTTCTTCGACTTGCCTTTCAAGGATTTTCAAAATCCGATCTACAATCTTATTTAATTGCCCATTTCCAATAATATCAACATGTAAGGCTGCGTCGCGGAAACGTACAATATTTCGGCATGCTCTTAACCAATTATTTACACCAATAGTACCTTGCCTAAGTCTCTGATCAAGCGCATTAAAGAACATTGAAATATCATCAGATTTAGACCAGCATAACCCTATTGTGTGCAAATCTTCTTGGCTAATTAACGCCAAATTATTTTTTAAATTTTTCCTTACATTAACGATAATAACTTGTGGACAAGCTAAATACATCCAAGATGCAGTTTGTTGTAATTGCTTTCTCTCAGATGGCCTTATTCGTATGTTTACAAACTTTTTTTCACACTCATTAGCAAATTCCCTCATTAGCGAAGGGGAGGAGACACTATCTAAGTCCCCATCTGACGGACACACACCATAATGACGGAAGATATCACCCTGCGGTTGTTGACCTCGATAAACATCATAATCATCTGCCATAGGCCACTGATTGAACTTCCCTTGATTCCTCAAGTCTCTCATTGCACCTTCTAAATTAGCACCACCACCCCTCAACTCTCTGATAGCAACTTTGACATAATATTCAGCATCTCTCCACATATATTCATCATGTACTACACGTGAAACTTCAGGGAGGTATGCCAACGGTGGAGGCGGTGGTTCTTCACAATTTCCCATTGTTCGCCAATCCAACCTTGTTCTGAAAACATTCTCGTTAACAGAATCAACAAACACATTGGCAAAACCTTGCCCAGGCCTAAGGTGTGCGACAATTTTCACTTCTTCATCAAACGTCGTTGGTTTTGGAATCTCAGCTGTTACTTTTCGGAAAAGATATAAATCCCGCTCACTAGACCGACGCAGTGTGAGGGTAATATTTCTCTCACCTTGCTTTATATACAGGCCACGAACTGGTTCTTTTGATTTATACTCTTTTCCAGCTTCTACTGTTGTACCTTCGACAAGGAGCTTATAGGCATTGACATAATCTCCCTGTTCATTTTTCCCATGGTAATGGATATCGATGGGTATGATTGTTTCTCGATAAGATGGCAGATTATGCTCCAATGCAAACGCTGTTATTGCAGCTCCTCTCGCAGCTTCTGCACCATTACAAATAGCTATTTCTTGATCTTTAAATGCACCTGCTACAAATTCGCCTAATGACCTATTCTTAGCAATCTGAATATATGAACATGAACCATCAAGAACCACACCAAGACATCTTCCGTGTGCATTTTCAGGAAGACAAGATAATTGCTTCCTATAAATCACAGACAAATGATCTTGAAACATTCCAGGAGATAATTTAATTGAATCTGTGAAAATTTCTCCCCAGAGATCCAATTTATGAAATAGATCTTCTACTCTTGAAGAAAAGCCATCTGTTATACAATCTCTCACTGATTGAAACAGATTCATATTACTCGAGTGATTATCAATGTTTTCAGTCAAGAGACCACTGCCAAAAACATTTTTCCAAATACCTTGCAGTGATTCCTCTTTACTAGTTGCCATTGCCAAGAAAAAATTTACCCCCAATCTTGGGAATTCGCCTCCACCTGCTACACGATTGCGGACAGGAATAAGCCATATTTTTTCCTTATAGGCCATGATTCTTATTTCAATGGGAACGACCTCCCATTGATCAAACGTCAGAGTAACTACAAGGAGATGCCCAAGGGTAGCACCTCTTGGGGACTGAGTAACAGCTTCCGAGAACTTGTCTGCATTTTTCCGACACCATGACATCGCAACTGCGATTGGTCGCGGAATCAGAAATGAGCCACAATTGTCTATCAGTGCTTGTTGAGCAGCTTCTCCAAGACTATCTGGAACAACAACAACCGTTTTTTTACTGTGATATTTCTTCTCCCAAGCTTGAACGGAATCAGAGATGATTTTTTCCGATAAAGCACCAAGCTTTATTTGACCTGATGGTTGCCAAGAGACCTCAGTGTCACCAAGGACGCCCGAAAACGTTTGACTTGAAAGATTAGCCAGCCTCGTCCAGGCACACACGAGCGGTACCCGCCCTGTCCCGTTCTTGAAATTGCCCCCCACAGGGACCTGACATTCTGGTGGCCAATTTCCACCAATACCCCGTCTATGAGTATGAGCGACAGCACCGGCTATAATTGATTCACCCCGTAATACCGGCAACAACGCCGCAGGAGGACTACTTGCTGGAATGCTACTCTCTACTTTAGCTGAACCTGAAGCAACAGCTATGTGAGGAACACTTTGTGTAAGATCAACACCGATGCAATTTGAATTTGAAAGCTTCATATTTTCTTTAGCATGCCATATCTATGGCAAGCTGAATTCCGACCTTAAAGTCCTCGATTAGCTTCTCGAATTGAGCAGATGAAGTCAAATCGATATTGAACGGAATTTTCAAAGCAACAACTTCAGAAGCTCCGGAAGAAGGCCAAATATCTTGGCCTACACTCGGCACGTCTGAAGAGCCTCTTCCCTCAGTAATTAGCATCAACCCGAAGCATCTGTATGAAGTTCTGGTGTAACGGTGAAGATCTGAAGACAAATTTCTGAGAGCCAAGCCTGCACTATTTATCATTGATGAAATGTACGCTGATGGTCCTGTCCAATACACAAACCATACTGCGGTTAACGTTTTACTTTTAGGCCAGTACAGCACTTGGTCACAACCGACGCTGCCAACGTATGGAGCGAAATCAAATGGGGGGTGCTCGATCCACTCCTTTAGACTGGTCGTGACATCTCGCGAGTCAACAACAAAACAAGTTCCACCTTGTGTCTCAAAAGGACCTGGAGATACGGGTGTTTCTGTCCACGTGCCATATTCTCCCTCCATGCGATAATAGGGAGTGCTGGCAAAATCTTCAGGATAGAACTCTGTCATCGCACAGCACATAAGTTGCCTTGCTGATTCAGACCATAAGTTTCGTTGCCACTCCCATGCATCATCAATAACATGCTGCTCACGTAAAAGTTCTTTATATGTTTTATATACTCTTGAATACCGGGTATCCATCTGCAGAGTATAGTTTGGCTGTACAGGATGGTGCAGGTGGTCAGTTGAAACCTCCTTCAGTCCATCTAAAGCTTGCCACTCCGAACAACGTCGATTGCATCTGGTCACAAACTTAACCCTACTACTAAACTGGTGATGCTTATTGGTGGCAGCATAATTCCATGATCTTTCCTGCATACGACCTAATACCCAAGTAAAAACACGGTTTTCTAAAGTATCTCGCGACTCAACTCGCTGTACCGATAACAGTTCTTGCTTGGACCCTGCTTTTTGGTAAATTGTTCGTCCTGGTCGTCTGGCGAAATCTCTGATGCATGCGGAATCAAGCTCTTGGATTCGCCCTAAACTTGTATTTTGTCTATGTCGCAATAAAATGTGTCTTGGATGGTTTGCGATTGTTTCAAATAATCTAAGTAGATCAACATCTTGGGCAAGACGAACAATAAGCGCCATAATAGCCTTATCAGCTTTATTGCCTATCCAGACTTTTCGAACTGAGCTCCAATTTCGTCGAATGACGTTCTTTGTCTTTTCCTCCGCTTCATCTAAGACAAGGCCATTATCAGAAAGTTCCCTAAAGCAATGGATCTGCCAGTCGATAAATCCATCAACACTTCGACCGAATTCGTTCTCATACTTGCTAGAAGGACGGCCAACAATATCCGTTTGAATTATTTCATGACTGATATCCTTAATTGATATTTTTATTGGCAAACGATGAGGTGCATTGTTAGGTTTAGGATCAGCCGGGAGTTGAAAAGATGAATAAATCTTCCCATCCCAACGAAAAGGAAAGGAAACACATGGCAAGGATTTGCCTTTACGCCCGTATTTTGGGAACAAATTTGCTGGAACTATTAGACGCGGACAACACGCCCCTGAAATCGTGGAGCATCCACCATCGCCGTTAATTGTAGAAACTTGAGAAGTTCCATCTTGAATCCCCCAGGGAGTTAAAGAAAGTAATGGCCCCATTATTAGAAGTCCTCGGTTCTATCAAGACCTCGCCATATAAACACTTGTTGTTGTGATTGAGCCCCTTGTTTGAAAGCCGCCAGCAAAGGTTCGTCTCCACAGTCCTTAATAACAGTATGAATTTCTTTTAGTGGTTGCTCAGCCTCACCAATTTCAATGCCTCGAAGCTTTGGCATAATTCTCTGCTCTATCTGATCAGCCATTGCCAGACTTACTCTATTAGGAATCCAGTTCGGATAATTTGCGACGTATCTTTGGATCGCCTGAGCAACTCGATGCCCAAATGGCCGATTAAGTTTTTCCATTGCATCGTTCAGTTTATTGATCCAACTATTGACTTTATCTTTTTCTTGAGACGGTAAATCATATTCTAAAAATGACCTCCATTGCTCAAAAGTTAAACCAGATGCAGTAGGTGGTATTGATTTAACATTCTCAAGCGCCGAAATTCGTTTTGGTCGTCCGAACCTCAATACACAAGATCTATCAAGAACTTTGTCAGACAATGCTTGGGTAGTTTCATCTTCATTCATTGTTCCTGAAAACAAAACATTTTGCCCAGGGAAGAGTCTTATTGGTTTTTCACCCTCTGCCAAACTTCCCATTTCAAGAGAAATTTCTGCTTTTGCCCTTTCTTCAGGGTTAGTAAGGTCAATTCCTCGTCTGGTTTCAAGTCTGCTTAAAAACTCACTAAAATAATATTCAACACGAGCAAGGTTCATCTCATCCAAAAGAACAAGTAACATTCGATCAGATCGATCATGGTCCCATCCAACTGGTATTTGCCACTGATCGCGATTGTATAGTTCAAACTGAACCATTGCCCGAGCAAGTTCTGTAGCTTTGTAACGCTCCTCAAGGTAGTTATAAAAACCAAATAAATCCTGCGGGCTATCCCAACGTGGCTGTACTGCAAGAATAACAGTGTGGATCCCCATTCCTTCCGCATAGCGCCTCGGAAGTTCACTTTTACCAGTGCCACTTATTCCTGCCAGCACAACCAACGGAGAAATATCATTGATTTTTAGAGCAGTGTGGAATGCATTTATCACTCGCTCTGGGAAATACAAGTTTTGTGATTTGATATAATTTGATGTCTTTTTGAGCATCTCCTGCTCAGAGGGAAAACTGGCAGCAGGTTTTAGAGAGGGGAATGTCACGGGATGCCATAGATCACGGTATTTTGTTCCACTATCAACACCTTCATCAACACCAAGTGATTTGTTATATTTTTTGGCTAAAACCTTGAGTGTTGCTATCGAAGCATTCAGCGAGGTCTCTTCCGCTTTTAATTTTTCAATATCATTTTTGTTTTCTTCGATTTTCATCACTATCTGTTTTTCCAAGTTTATCGTTTCCGTTAGAGTTTTTTTAACCTCTGCTAATGCATTCTGTTTTCCACTAAGTTCTTCAATGATCGCACCAACCTGCTGACCTAATTTACCAAATTCAGTTGATTTATTTTCTATTTGGCCTTCAAGATCTTGGATTTGTTTTTCAATATCTCGAATTTGACCTTTCTTTTCCTGGATATCCTCAGAAAATCCTTTTGCTTTTCGGCGAGCTTCATCCTCATATCGCTGCTGATTAGAGACTTCATTTCTAATATCTTCTATTTCTTGCTTTAGTTGGAGCATCTTCTGATTCATCAGATCCACTTCTGGTTCACGCGTTCTTAACGTATCAATCTTTTTTCTTAATTCATCGAACTCATACTTGGTTGACTCAGTTTTAGCATTCATCTCTCTAAAATCTTGTTCCAATTTCCTCAGCTCAGAGTTTTTCAGCTCTTGCAAAACAGTGAGTTGATCACACTCTTTTTTCGATGCTGTAATTTTGTCTTGTATATCTTCTAGAGCTAGGCGTTGAGCTTTAAGTGATTCAACCTCAATATTCAGTTTTTCGAGTGCCTGAGCAGTATTATATCGTTGATTTTCCAATTCCCCAATTTCGGTTCTGGATTCGATAATCCTTTGATCAACTGTTGCGCATTCACTCTGAAGTCGTGACAATTCCCCTCTGATCCGTTCCTGCTCTTCACGTTCGGAAGTCAATCTCGCGAGCTCTTCATTTTGTTCTGTGATAAATTTTCGCAGCTCAGTTATATCGGCCTGAAGCAGCTCTTTCCGGGAAGCGAGTTGGGACACATCCCGGCTATCTTTCAAGGCCCACTGGAATCGGCGCTTCTGATAAACAAGCATGCCAAAAATAATTAGCAAAATAAGAATACTGCCAGATGCGGCTAACAACCAAAGGCCAGTTGGTAAAAAAGGGACAGATACCGCTTCCATAATAGTTTTCTCTCTGAGTTCAGGTTCGTACGTTAATTAAGCTAATTAATGGATTCTTCTTTGGTTTCGGAACTGTTCGCAGGTGGACCATTGAGTGGATGCAATTGTTGTGAAGAAGATTTTTCTGACGTCGTCTCTAATTTACTGAGAGTCTTACGCAGAGAATTGATAACATCACTAAGATCTTCACTAGCAGTTTTTACTTCTAAAGATGCAGTGGCCAAGGTCTTGCTTGCTTCAAGAACAATGTCGTTTTTGGATGATAGGCTACCTGGCAATTTATCAAGCCCAGTAATGCTTTCTTCAATTTGAGTAATCGTCTCAACGATAGTTTTCTGATTCGAAATTAAAACACTATTTGCCAATTTAATTTTTTCATCAATGGCTGTAAAATCTCCTACGGACTGGGAGAGAGCAGCTATTTCAGCTGAAATAGTTTTCTGATTGTTAGAAAGTTGTTTTGCTATCTCTCCAACCTCTCCTGTACTTTCAGAAAGGGAGGTAACCGTTGGTGCGAGTTTATCAGCAGATGCCGAAGAAAGGGCAAGGACAGCCCTTGATAATTCTGAAAGTGCACTTTCCATGGTTTTCTGTCGCTCATCGAAATTTTTGACTAAGCCATCCATCGCGCCAAGCCCTTTATTAAAAGCTACAGTAGCATTATCTGCCTGTTTGGCGGCCTCCGTTAACCCTTCCGCATCTGAAGACACTTTTTGACTTGCACTCTCCAAAGATTTTGATGCCTCGATTGCATCTTTTTCGATATCATCAATCTGTTGTTTTAGTTCTGTCAATCGAACTGGAAGGTTGGCCAGCGGGGCTTCATTACTGGTTAGTGTATTAATTGCCGCATCTAACTCTGTTCGACGTTTTTCCAGTTGAGCAATGTTCTCTTTAAGAGAATCAAGCCTTTTTTGTTCGGAATTTGCTTCCAGCTGTGTGGATTCTTGAACACTTTTTAGTTTGGTAATTGACACAGACAACTCGTCATTTTTTTGTGTGAGATCCCCTTGTTCCTTTTGAAGTTCTGCAGTTTTCTTTTGGTTGTTGACCAATACTGTCTGAGAGCTGGACACTTTTTCCTGAAGGACTCTGTAATCTTCCTCTGATTTTGCTTGCCTACCTTGTAAAGCCTTAAGCCTGTTGTCCTCAACGTTAAGAGCGGCTTGTTTCTCAGCAAGAGCTGTCTCTGCATCTTGCCGCTGCTGGAGCAAATCCGGAAGTTGGCTTAAAATTTCATTGAAAGTCTTAAGATCTTCATTGAGACGGTCCCGATCCTTGGCAAGTAATGATTGATTTACTGCAATTGCGGTTCGCTCCTGTTCCAGATTGACGATCTTCCAACCTGAAAGTGCAGAAAATAGAACCAACAAACATATTAGTAAGCCCATCATCGTGAGCGAAAGAAAAGATTGATCGAGTCGGACCGGCCCGGTCAAAGCTTCATCCTTCTGCGACTCGGATTCAGTATTATCCGTCATGAGATACTCCCCATTCATTGAGAATTTTTTGTACACATCCGTCCATATCTTCACGTAACTGATACACCCAGAATCGCAAAACTTTCCATCCCATCCCAATGAGTTGGATATCTCTCCAAATATCATCAGTTTTACGAGTACCATCGGGATTGCGATGAAAGCTGGCTCCATCCACCTCGATGTCGAGCTGTAAATCTCGTCGGATCAGAGCCAAATCAAGTCGACGGTTAGCAACAGGATGTTGAGGGATGGGGGAAAGTCCATGTTGCAAAAGAGCTTGGCAAAGTTTCTGTTCCCAAGGAGAATCGTAAGGCGACCATGGTCCTTCCGATTTTCTTTTATTTGGTGGCAAGGTGACTACAGGACATGCCAATTTTTCGATATGCCTTATACCGCAACGAGATGCCCATTTTTGATTTCCTATTACATGCAGAACAGCGCGCGCTCGACTCACTGCAACATTGAATAGGTTCGCGGTTTCCCGTAAAAAATTGAGAGCGCCTTGTGGCATGCCGGGCCCCGCGCAAAGACTGAAGAGAATGACATCTCGTTCCCCGCCCTGAAAACCATGCGATGTTGATACCTCAAAATCTACGGCTTGTAGTAGTTCCCAGCGTTGATTGCCATCATGGATAATATCCCTGATACGGTTGGCCTGTTCTCGAAACGGAGTAACCACCCCCAAAGTGCCACGAAATCCGTTGTCGAGAAGTGCTTTAACCTGTGTTGCTACTATATCCACTTCGATGGCACACCAAGCACCGCTTATTCCACCACTTTTAACATCACCTTCGGCTTCGGTCCAATGCAAGCCTGGTTTCAGACCTGGCACTTCAGGGAGTCTTGACGTATCCGTCTCTACCTCTAATCGACCACCATAGAAAAGCTCATTGGAGTATTCTGCAATCTCGAAAACACTCCTGTAGGTAGATTTGAGAAAGACCGGCATAACTCCTGTCGTGTCAGCGAACAGATTGTAAAGAGATGTATCTACATAGGAAAAACGTTGGTCAGTCAATCTGCTGAGTCCAAAACGACTACGGAGGAAAGTATCTTTTGCGCGGGTTAGTCCTGTAATATGAGTAAGCTGTTGTGGATCACCAACGACCCCGGCACGACGTGCTCTGAATAGCAACGGGATAGATGATGGTATGTCTGACTGACTGGCTTCGTCTATGACGACAAGATCAAAGATGGCGGGGAGCATCGGAATACGACTACCTACGGAAAGACTAGTTACTGCCCAGCAAGGGAAATGATTGAAAAGCCTTGGTAGCTGTTCGTTGAGAACTTGGTATGCGGCTGACTGGAGGCTGCCGGCTACCATACCTGTTGAAAGGTCATTCAGCACGGTGCGAAGGTTGGCAAGAGTTTCACGCTCCTCCCCAGAAGCCAACCCACCGACGCCAGCCCGCCGTCTTTCTAGTGCATGGGGAGCGAGCTCAACAATCCTTTGATGCAAAGCATGGATTGCTTCAGTCAATGTGGCATGGTCTGGTAACTTCTTTATACCTGGCTCTAACGCCATAGCTTCTTGCCGTAGACTGCAATAATTTGCAGCATCACGCAAGAAGGTCAAATTTCCATGCAGCACCTTGAGTTTTGACGGCGTTGGAAACCCGTTCTGGGGAAAGGTGATACCGGGAAATGCGGAAAGAGCGCGTTTTAGCCGTATCCAAGATGGAATAATTTCAATACAAGTCAACCATTTCGCAAGCCAGGGATCCCTTGATCCCGGAGCCTCGAGTTTACGAGTCTGGGAGATAGCAGACGCTAATGCCTGGAGCGGTCTTACCGGAAATTTCTGCGGTATAGACGAAAGGGCATCGATGCACTCAGGGGGCAGACCCATCTCGAGAAACGCTTGCTGTTGCTCCAGATTGCCAATTCGCTCCTGCCAATCTTCGTGTACTTTGGCCAAACGGATTTTCTCTTGTCGATCTTCGAGCAGTGGAAGCAAATCATCAATTAAGCGAATAGCTTTATGTAGAGCATTCTGGTCGATTGCCCCTTCCATCAATTGTTTGATCGCTTTAGCAAACGTCATCCTCAGCGAAGGGTCATCATGGCTGTTACAACGTGTGATTAAAGGCCTTTCCTGTAAATCGCGACAACGATCACACACCGCATCAATAGCCTTGTGGTTGCGACTGGCAAACAGAACCGACCTGCCTTGCAGATAGGCATTAGATATCACAGCGCTCACCACTTGGCTTTTGCCGGTACCAGGAGGGCCGGTAACCACCGAAAGATATTCATTTAACAAAGAATCGGCAGCATGTCGTTGACCGTCATTAAGCGATATGGTGTCTGCTACATGATGTTTTAATGATATATTTTCGTCCTGGATTGTTACGTCTTTTTCTCGAAAAATGAATTTTAGTGCAGATTGATCCAATACGGTATCTGGCATATCGCGTATTTGGCTCAATTCCCTAAGCAGGGTTTTTGTATATTGAGGACGATTCGCAACGATGAGAATACTGCGGTTGTAAATCCCTGTAGAAATGGGTTGTTGAAGAGGATGACTAGTAACTTTAGTTGATAGGAGTGGCTCTGCGAGACGGTGTGCACAAAAAGCTGCAAGAGTGGAAGTAAGATGTTCAATCGAGGGGCAAGAAGAGTTAGATACCATCGCAGCACCATCTGATTCGTTGGCAAAGAATCCGCATGCCGAAAGGAAAGACCGTTTTTTATCAGGAGTATTGAAAGAATGTTGCAGCCAATCAAGATTCACCTGATAGGCTGCTTCCTCAATTTGAGCAGTTAAGGCACCTTTTCCAATCGTACAATTTACTGGCAGATAAAAAATAGGCTTAAGAAAATGCAGATCTGGGGCGCCCTCCTTGCTAACACAGACTACCTGGAGAGGATAGCCCAAAATCAAGAGAGAATCTTCGCCTTGGCCTCCGATTCGTTGAATAAGACGGGAGAGATGCTCTCCAAGGGGAATGGAAATACTCCATGATTGACCTGGCCGAGGAAATGATTGTCCGCTTGCAGAAATAAAAATAAATTTTTCATTTAAATCACTTAGAAGTGCATTTGCTTCAGCACAACCATCGCTACGGACACAATCCCGATAATAATCAACCAAAGCACGAAAATTCCCCCATGGTCCAGGGAGGGTATTAATTCTGTCATCTGAAGTTAAATCATCTGATGAGAAACTTTGTATCTTTGAGAAAGCTAATGAGGACTGTGACGTGGAAAGAAGAGTGCGGGCTTCTTCAGAGATGTGGGGAATAGAGATACGAGGATGGGTGCTACCCTCGGTCGCCGGCATTTCGGTATTTTTAAAGTACGCCTGCCAGCGACCCTTGTCGTGTGAGACAAGACCATCCTTGAGTAAATGTCGCAAATTCGCCACAATTTCATGATCGGGTAAGCGAATCCCTTTCGCGGCTAAACCGAGGCGGATTTCTCGTGGAATTAGAGACCGTTTTGTGGAATGCAGGAGTGAAATAAGCGGTTGATGATAAGAACAATCCATTGATCTGTTGTATTCATTTTTTTCTAATTCGAATTCTCTCATCAATCTTTTATCATTTTCATGATATAACCTCCTTGGAGCATACAGCCGGGAAATTTTACAGACTGGGTTCTATAACTAACTGACGAGAAACAATAAAAGCAAGAGTTGTTTGTATTCCAGGAGCTTTTCTTCCAGTTATTTTGGAATGAGCACTACATTGTGGCACAAATTACATCTGCCAGTTCTTCAACTCATCATCCTTTTAATAACACAAACTGAAGTGGGGGTAATTATCGACAGGAGCAGAAAGATACTGCACCCACAACTATTCTTCTTCCCTTCGTTGCCCTGCTCCTCCAACATCATCATATCGATCGCATCAAACTCCCCATCGCCATCAAGATCCGCAGGGTCATCATCTCGCATGTTTCCCTCCTGAACAGTTCGAAAGAATTGGTCCTGCCGCCGAATCAACCCAATGCTGGACAAGATCCGGCGGCAGAGTTGAAAAAAATCTCAGGCGACTATCTCAACCTCGGCCCCGGCCATGGCGAGTCTGGCCCATAGCAGCTCAGGCCCGAGGGCGATTTTGAGCTCAGAGCGATCCGGCAGACAGTAGACCAGTACCATCGAATCGGATTCTTCCTCAGCAGACTCCACCTTATGGGGTTGACCGATCATCTCCATGATCTGGTCGACGGTCATCCCCTTGCGTAAGCGGTGCAACGTATCCGGGAGACTGAGTCGTTTCCGGCTTGAGGACGTTCTGTCCCCCTTAATTACCACCTCACCGACCAGGAAGTCAGCACCAGACTCCTCGAGGCGAAGGGTCATGACCTGCCGCTGTTCATCCGGCCGGCAGTAGTTGGTGAAGACATTGACGGTGACCGTACAGGGTCCGCACAGCGTCTGCTGCTGCGAACCGTAATAATGGGCCTTGATCTGATACGCCCCGGGGACGGCCCAACGCAGGACATATTCCTCCGGCCCGTAGCCATCCCGGAAGTCTCGGGACACCAGGCCGCCGATCGCTGTCAACTGATGCGCATAGCTGGCATGCTCTCCGGCCGGCTCGAAGACATGAAGATCGATATCGGTGAGATCGGCATCCCAGGACATCGAGATCCGAATATCGAGATCGAGGACCTTGATCAGGCGCCGGTCGAAATGGGCGGGGGGAGCAATCCCGGCCAGGTTCGCCAGGCGGATCAGGCGGTTGAGTTCCATCAGGGCGATGATCTCGATCTCCGGGAACCGCTCCCAGGGCTGTCTGGCCACGGTGTACAGCAGGTCCATCGCCCGAAGGATATCGTCGCCGGCGGCTGTGGCTTGCCACCGCTCGCCGAGGGCCAGGGCCAGATCGCGATACGACTGCGGCTCATCGTCCCGGAGGGTGAGAATCCGCTCGAACACCTCGATCGCCTGGTCCAGTTCCCCCGCCTGCTGCAGGCGCCAGGCGTACATCCGCATCAGACTGACCTCTTCGAGATCCATCTCCAGCAGATTCGACAAGACCCGCAGACCGATTTCCCTTTCCCCTGTCCCAAGAAAATGGTCGGCACAGTCGAAGAAGAAGGCGGGACTAGCGGCGTATTCCTGCCGCTGGCGGAGATATTGACGATACCCTTCTCCCGGGGTGCTTCTGATCCGCTCGAGATACGGAGTATCGGGCGACCAGGCCATCAGGGTTGTTGAGGGGCGCTGCGGTTGTGGAACAAAGTCCTGTTCGTAAGCAGACCATTCGTCTTCATCCGCCTGAAACGAGGAGGGGGCACAACTCTCAAACACATCGAAGGGCTCTGATCGCGAAAAACAGATATCGCTTTCGAATACATCCGCTTCGGTTGCGGCTGAAAAACTCCGTTGCGTCATCGGCGACTCCACTGTTGCCGACCGACGACGGGGGCCCGGCTGTGGCGAAACCGGTTTGTACTCCTTCTTCCACCATTCGACCCGCTTCTGCCACAGAGCGACGATGACCTCCAAATGGCCACTGGAAAGAACCTTGATCTCCTTCTCCCTGATCTCGTGATGGCTACGATAGGCGGCCAGCATCTCCGGCCGCGATGCCGGCGGCTCGACACCGTACTCGAGATATTGATCGATATTCTCCAGCACCAGCAGCGACGTCCCGGTGCTGACGACGCCGTACTTCCTCGCCAGCGTCAAGATCTCCTCGGACTGGCTGCCCTGCAGGATCGACAGGTTCTGGATATGCCGGCCGGCCCACTGCCGGGCAATTACCTCCCCCTGGTTCGCCTGCGCGGCATTGATAGTGATATTCTCACCGGTGGAGAGGGTAACGGTACCACTCCATCCGGTGAGTTGGCCGAGGATGACCAACCGATCGCCCTGCAGGAAGGTGGAGATATTGGCACAGCCATCGATGGCGGCATTGGCGGGAACCGCCTGGAAGTGGATCACCATCGCCGCGGCCTTGTCGGCACCGGTCTGCAGCAGGTTGATGCAGGTCCCGCCGCTCCGCTCGGCCAGATAGCGCAAAAAGGCCGGATTGTTGCGGACCTGGCTGGTGCAAGTGAACACCCTGGTGCCCCCGATTCTCGGGAGACGGTCGTTGACGGTGGCCATACCGTCGGTGAACAGCAGCCAGGCCTCCGCATCCCAGGTGTCGGTCAGATCGAGCTGCGAAAAGTCCGTCGCCCCATCGGAGGGCAGTTCCTGCAGGTAACGGTACAGTTCTTCCGCTTGACCGTCCCCGACGCAAAACGTGGTGATGTTGTCGAGCCGGTTGCTGAAGACCCTGACTTCGACGGCGAGATTGCGCCACCGGGAAAACAACACCTGGAGGAACTCGAGATCCCGACTCGTATCGGTCCGGCTGCCCGAGGCGTCCCAGGCGATGCCGATCTTGTTGGGCCTCCAGGCCTGCTCCGGGGAATGTTGCTTCATCAGCTCACTGATACAGAAGAAGGTTTCCCCCTCCCCGGTAGTCTCGACCATGTCGACTCGATCCGGCAGGTCCGGCAGGCGAATGAGGAGATCGTCCGTCGGCACCCCTCGGGTCAGTCGAGCCTCGGCCACCCACATGTTCTGCCAATGAGTGAGGTTCATATTGCCCTGGCCGCCGCTGATCGTGGGGACCACCGGCGTCTGCCGGACTTCGATCCGCAGCGATACCGCGTCAAGATCCTGCGCATGCTGCAGTGGCAGGTAATAGCCCGCCTCGTTGCCCGACAGGTTCAGCTCGCTGGTATAGGTGATGCTGACGGTGCGGGTCCCCCGGGCAGGGATGGGATAGACCCGGGTGCGATAGACGTTACCCTGGCTCTGTTCGACCAGGCCGGGGTCGATGCCCTTGCGGATCTCGACCTCGAGGATCTGCCGCGCTTCCTTTTTGGCGACGATCACCCCGTCAAGCATTCGGCCGTCGATATCGAGGGCATACCCGCAGACCACGCCGTTGTCGGGCAGCGGGAAGGTCAGTTCCCCTTCCAGGACCCGGGAGTTGGGATTATGGAAACACATGGTCTGGGTGGTCTGGGCGAACAGCCCGCTCACCGTCACCTTGATATCGAGACTGGTGAGCTGGATCGGCAGTTCTCCATGGGGGGAATTCATGCTTGGCAAACGGTCATGCACTCCGAACTGATTCTTCCTGCCGCCCTCTCCTGTGACAAAATCCATCGTGATTTCTCTCCTTGGTGAAATGATGGGAATGGAACTTCAGGCACCTCTCATTGCCGGCCAACGGTCAATCATCATAGATCGACCACCCGCTGCCATAGGGGTTGTTCGGACTGTCATGGCGGTAGCGACTCCCGGCGCCGTAGGGATTGTTGATGCTGTCGGAAGAGTATCTGCTGCCATACCGGCCGTAGGGATTGGAGATGGAGTCGGAGTCGTACCGGTTGCCGTTCATTCTGCCCCGGTAATTGTTGTCACTGTCAAACAGTTCCGGACCATCCGAGGTGTACTTGTTGCGCATCGACTGTTTGATCCGGAAATCCTGGTAACCGGGGCCGGAGGTGGAGTTCGGAGTATACGGGTTCCTGCTGAGCTGACCGAGATAGTCTCCGGAATAGGCGGGAACTGCCAGACCAAGAACGAACACGACAGTGATCATCTTCTTCATTCGAACACCCTCCTGTGCATAAGAAGGACCCACCGCCATGGGTGGTATCCGGGACAGGCGACCAGAGATCCGGTCACCGCTATGAGCTTACAACAACAGATAGGACAAATACGGTCCTACCAGTGAGATCGGGCGACGTATCTGTGCAGTTTTGGCGGATTACTGGCGCAGGGGTTTCACATTGTGGTGCCTGCCTCCCTGCTGAACGGGCTCAATGCATTGAAATTATGGATGATCGAAAAATATGTCTGTAGAGTGCAAAAATATTGTCAGAAGGACAGTTTTCAGGGACAAAAACCCCCTATTGCTCATCAAAGATGTCAGGAATGGTCTCACCTTCTCCTGTTGAGTTTGGCGAACAGCTTCGGGTTTCTCTCTTTCCACCACTGAAGATAATGCCTGTTGCAGCAGAAAGAGGAGACCTCATGGACCATGATGCCATGCTCGAACTCGCTGCCGCAGACGGTACATCGGCCGGAGTTCCCTATTTCAGGGCGAATCGCGTTGTGGGCAGGAATCCGGAAGTACAGGGTATTCTCATACAGGCCCGGGTAAAATTGGTGCCCCCGGACCACGGTTGGTCCATGGGATTCGGTCGTACAGATCTGCCAGAGCGGGCCAGGGATGGGTATCTCCGAAGCAACCGCTTCCGTCAAACTGAAGGACGAACACGAGTTTATCTTCTTCTTTGGTTTGATATCATTGTGGTTGCGCACGACATAGAACCTGTCGACGCACCCTTTTCCACAGTATTTGAACGGCAGTTCGGTCTCGGTGAAATCGATGGCGAGCCTCTGGCTTTCCCTTGTGAATTTCTGCAAGTACCCCGGCGTGATCGGGGTGCCGATCAGCCTGTCCCATGTTTCCTTGAGAATGTCATAGGTGAACGATTCCACCGTCCAATGGACGCACTGCAGGCAGAGCATGAGGACCTCCCGTGCTGGAATAATCTTGAATTCAGTTCCTGTTCGGACTACCGCAAAAACAACAGCTGATCTGGCGCTGTCTCTTCGACTCGATTTTGTAGGCTCATATCTCAAGGTGCTTGCTGAGGACGCACCACCGCCTTTCGACATTTCTGGAAAATTTGTCGATATTACGGTATCTTTGACGTCTAATTGGGCTGATAATTTGAAGTGCTGCTTATTATACGAAGATTTGTGATAAATGCAACCAGGCGGCAATTATCTGATTTTATAAAATATTTCAAATATTGGTTATTTCCCCCTGTCTGTTGATTCTCGTCGCCCTTCCGTTCATGCAGCAGAGGCTGTTGCCCAAACCTCAGGGCGACCTGATTCGATTGCCATCAGCGACATTGCATCTGATATCGGTTCAGAACAGGCAGAGTCCGGTGCGCCAGGCGGACCATCGCCTCGATCCACTGGTGCTCATCGGAGTCGTCGAGGTAGACCTTGATCCGCATCTCGTCGCCGGGAGCCTGTTCCTTCGATGCCGGGCCCCCCTCGTCGATCCAGGTCAATCGATGCGGCAGCGACAGCCGGCCGCGCAGGTTCGCCTTGAGGTACCAGTACAGCTCCTTCTGTTGTCGCCGCTCACCGTCGACCGTCCGCGGCCTGAGTTCCAGTTCCACCCATTTCCGGCCCCAGTCCTGGGCAAAGGTGAAATACACCGCCGGCAGAACCGTCGTGGCCCGGGCGGCGGACCCGTCGTTCTTCACGGTCCTGAACCGGAGGTCGATATTCTCGGCCCGCAGTTTCCCATGGGCGCTCTCGATGAACTCTTCCCATTGCCGTCTTTTCAGTGGATTGCGGATGTGTGTCAGTCTCATGGAACGCCTCCTGAAGTTATAGGGTGATCGACATCGCAGGCGGCGTCTCGCCCGGCCTCCTGTCGCCGCCGGGTCGATGCCGCTTTCATTTGACTCTTTATAGCAGGCGTGATAGGTCAAATACTGTCCGACCACTGAAGAGGAGAAATTTTTATGCCGAAATACAAACCGCAGCATTCCCGGCTGCTCTTCATCGACCGGGAGCTTGCCAGGGGCCGCTATCCCAACTGCTCTCAACTGGCCGGCGACTACGAGGTCAGCGCCAAAACCATCCAGCGCGACCTCGACTACATGCGCTATCAGCTCGACGCCCCGATCGAGTATTCGGCCAAACACCGGGGGTATTACTACACCGAGCCGAACTACCAGCTGCCTGCCATTTCGGTCAAGGAGAGCGACCTGTTCGCGATTTACCTGGCCGAAAAACTGCTGACCCAGTACGAGGGAACGCCGCTGTATGACAGCCTGCGCTCGGTGTTCCGCAAGATCGAGGAATCGCTGCCGGCAAAGACCACCGTCGATCTCGGCAACGACCATGCCCGGTTCACCGTTTTTCCTCCATCCAACACCCTGATCCGGCCCGGCATCTGGGAGAAGGTGGCGGAGGCGATCCGCCTTTCCCGCCGGATCAGGGTCGTCTACCGCACCCCCGGCGCCGAGCCGGCAGTGCGTGACCTTGATCCCTACCATGGTGTCCGCTTCGAAGGGGACTGGTATGTCGTTGGCCATTGCCATCGACGCAACGATATCCGCACCTTCAGCCTGGCGCGGATGGAGAGCGTCGTACTGCTGTCCACCGACTTCCGCATCCCCGCAACCTTCGACTTCAGTCGCCTTTCCGGCAGCCATTTCGGGGTTCACTGGAGCGACAACGAATATCAAGTCAAGATCCGCTTCGACCGGGAGGTGGCGGGATACATCCGGGAGCGGCGCTGGCACCCGACTCAGCAGATCGACGAAAATCTCGACGGATCCGTGGTCCTGTCACTGACCGTCAATCACCTGCTGGAATTGAAGCGCTGGGTTTTGTCCTGGGGAAACATGGCAAAGGTGTTGGCGCCGCCGGATTTCGTTGAGGACATCCATGAATGCACAGTAGAGATGAATAAGCTTTATAATTCCATTAAGCCTTCAATTTAGCACCAACACAGGGTTAGCCTGTGACAGGCCAAATAACTGATGCCCCTCCTCCCCCTTTTGCCAGAATTGCTACCATCTGGGCATGAGGAATATCCTAAGGGGCAGAGCACTAAGCTTCAACATCAACCCCACAACCTCGATCTTATCAGATTCTGATTACCATCGAACTTCAGCCAGCTTGAGCAGGCGCTGCGGGACCGGCTGAGTTTGTAAGGCTATATAGGTTAACCGATCAACCATT
>NZ_JACHEO010000029.1 GCF_014201505.1 Desulfoprunum benzoelyticum
GGCCGGCGTGAACGGTTGCGCGAGAGGGGCATGGAAGAACTCGGGGATCCCCGGCTTTCCGGTTTCCAGGGTCGCGCTGTCCCGCTCGGTGTCGATCAGGAATATTTTCCCCGACTCGGCCAGGCCCCCGGCAAGCAGCAGGGCTGAATGGGTTTTGCCCGATCCGCTCGGACCATCGATGGAAAGCCGGATCTTCGCTTTGCTTCGTACCGCTTTTTGAAATATCGCCATAATCGTATCCTCCGGAATGGCCGGACGGGCTCCCCGCCCGGCCTGCATGGTTGTTGTTTACGCTGCCTGTTTCTCTTCTGCCTTCCGGCGCGAATTGGCTAAATACTCTTGCGCCTCCGGACACACTGGCCTATAACTGCAGTATCCTACCTGTTTTTGTGCCTTTCCCTGGGCGAAATAGGAGGTATCTGGCCTGCACCGCCAACCCCTGGCCCCGAACTCGACCTTCGGAGCCGCTGGCTGTGTGGGCCTTTTTGTTTGCAGGCAATCAAGCACCTGGCCGAACCGGACATCAAACAGGGCCTGGACCACCAGGGCCGCCCGGTGCTGGTCGATGATCCGATAAGCAAAAACCTGATAGAACGGGGTTGATTTCTTGGCCTCCCGGTTGGCGTAGATCACGGCAAAGAGTGGCGCCATGAGCTTGGACGCATAGCAGAACACCTGCTCTAGGTGGCCCTGCTCGGGACCTTCTTCCCGCTTCTTGTCAAACGAATAGCCGCCCGTCGCCTTGCACTCGATGACACAGGAACCACCGGGCAACATCCTTTCCAATATGCCATCGGGATGACCGACGATCTTTCCCCCGGGGGCCTTGGGGTATTGCCAGACAAGCTCTCTTTGCCGGCAGCCGGGGGAGATCTCCAGCAGGTCGAGAATGTAGGCCTCGAGGACGTGGCCGGTATCAAACCCGAACTGGGAACCGGCGTCGGTTTCCTCCTTTTCGGCCTGGGTGAGGCTGTAGAACAGCGCACACGGCGGGGTGCCAAGTGACGAAACCCCGAGATATTCCCGCCGCTCGTCCCGCGACAGAACCACCTGGCTCAGGATCGCGCCGTACCGCCGCCGCTTCTCCAGCTGAAAGCGCAAGGCCAGGTCCAGCTGTTTTTCCGCCAACGGGGCTCTTCTGATCGGCAACAAGATTTCCTGCTTCATGCCGCCACCTCCATTTGCTTGAGTTCGAGCAGCAAAGAGGCCTTCCGCTTTTCCCTCAACTGCTCATCGTCCGGCAGGTCGGCGGCGCTGGCCACAAAACAACCGGCCAGCAGGGCATGATCGAAAACCCAGACCTTGACCCGATCCGGATCAAGAAAGCCGCCGATCTCAATAGAGACCGAGCGCTGCTTTCTTTTCTTCCGCTGCCAGTCCATCAACTCCTGAAAAAAACACCCGTCCATCGTTGCTTGCGTTGCATACCTCATGTGCAACCTCCTTTGGTTGTGTGCCCGTCTCCGGGCACACGGTGAACAGAAACCGCCTACTCTTCCCCTGGCCTGTCCAGGATGTAATCAGCGGCCTTTTGCGCTGCAGCGGCAGCGCAGACAACCATTTTCTTGTCTTCCCTGAATTTTGCGGCCCAACTCTGCAGATATGCGGCCGAATTCCTGACCGTAGCCGGTAAAATTCCGACCTCGCCGCAGAGGAAAGAAGCCGTCATCTCCGCCACAAGCTCTTCCTTGCTGTAATCGTGTGAGCCAAAGTGGATGTTATTGGTGATTTCCTTGCGATTCAGGCGGCCCTGGTGGCCGGTGGAATGGCCCAGCTCATGAAACAGGGCGCAATAGTATTCTTCCGAGCTGATGAAGCTTTGCAGGTCCGGCATGATGACGCGATCCCGACCCGGGCTGTATGCGGCCCGATCCCCAAAAACAAGACTGGGAGGGTTGGGCATTGACTGAAAAACCGCCTCGGCGCCGGCGATGGGATCCAACTGCGCTTCATCCGGTTCCGATGGAACCTCTATTCCTTCGACCTGCTGCAGGTTGAAAACGGTGTAATACCTGAGCAAAGGAACAAGCCGCGGCCCGCGCTCTTCGGCCTCCGCCTCGTCGGATCTGCCCTGCAGCTTCCAAAAAACTATCCGCTTGCCCTTCTCGCCCTTGCGGACCTGGCCGCCCTTCTCCTGAGCCTGGCGATAGGTGAGCCACCAAGGCGAACTGAACCCAGCGCAGGAAAGCAAAAAGATGTTAATACCCCGATATTTTTTGCCTGACACAAGGTTTCTGTGCGCTCCTTTTGAACCCCAGGGCTTCTGCCAGGGGATAACCCCCTGCTCCATGATCTGCAAAATTTCGGCGGTGATGATGTCGTAAACAGAATTTCCAGCCATTGTATGACCTCCTTCGAGAGAATTAGAAAAGTGATCCCTGGCGGGATTGCCACCAGCGCGAAGGGATGAAGCCACAACCAGGCCCGGGCTTTTCATCACAGCGCCCCAGGGCGAGGCAGAACAGGCAGGATGGCGCCGGAGATCCGGAACAGATGGACCGAAAGCCACCGGCCCAGACCTGAACAGACTCCCCGGCCTGGTGTGGAGCCACCCCACAGGCAACAGCCCAGGCCCGGGCAAGGGCCCTGGAAGGAAAAACCGGGCTTACCACGCCCAGGCCCCACCAGAGGCAACCGCCCGCCGGCAGGCGGGAGGAGCCCCAAGGACCGACAGGGGGCCGGCGCCTCGACGGACAACGGCCGGGACCGAGGCAGGGAGAACCGGGACGGAAACCCAGACCAGGCCACCCGACCGCTTGAGCACGCAACCGTTGCAGCCTGATGGAAGCCTGACGGCCCAGGAACGGGCAAAAAGGGCGGCTTGTGTCTGGCGGCGAAAGCCGACAGACACAACAAAGCCGGCCAACCCCCGAACGGAAGAACGGACACAGAAACCGGATGCACCAAAGAGACAGGCAGACCTTGAAAGCAGGGAAACAGATGGCAGCATGGGGGACCTCCTTGGGTAGTTTTTTGCTTTGGAAAAAACTTTTTTTCTTTTTTTTTCCTTCCTCACCCTCAAGGGGAGGAAAAAAAAAGAAAAGCCCTGCGCGCAGCGCCACTTTAAAGAACACGACGAGGCAATTACCTGAGAGGGGACCGAGCCCTGGGGCGCTGAATGTCGATGGCCATGACAATTTGCGGCAGTTTGCAAATTGGCGGGGGCATTGACCCAGCGCAACCAGCCACAGAGACAAAGCAGCAAAGGGATTGTTAAGGGAATTAATTCCCTTAACGCCTCCCCGGAGGGGACGGGAGGGGGGAAACTGTGACTGCGCAGTCTGGCTTTTTAGACTGCGCCAAGCCAGGCAGGAGATGAGGCTACATCAGAACGCGCACTGGCCGGGTTCCTGCAGACATGCCGGCACGGTTTTTGTGGTCGGCAGGGCTGCAAGGTACACGGCCAGACATCAGGACATGGGGCTACAGC
This sequence comes from Desulfoprunum benzoelyticum, assembly GCF_014201505.1. Classification (GTDB taxonomy): domain Bacteria; phylum Desulfobacterota; class Desulfobulbia; order Desulfobulbales; family Desulfocapsaceae; genus Desulfoprunum; species Desulfoprunum benzoelyticum. The sequence continues at coordinate 3,431 of NZ_JACHEO010000029.1, forward strand.
GGGGGTTCAAGGGGGCGGCAGCCACCTTGTGAGATAAAAAGATGTTGGGAATCATTCTCCTAAAGTTGCAAAGAGATCAAAAACAAGATGTTTTCAGTCACTCATCATTTTGTCTAATGTTCGACTGACATTAATACGTCTAATGCATTGATATTATATATGATATATTTCATACATTAGACAATGTAATCTATTTTGTCTAATGTTCAAAATCCGTTGAATTTTTGTGTGACGGCAATTTCAAATTTTTCTCAAGAAGGTAAGTATCCACCGGCAAAGCCGGTGGCTTTAGGTTGTGAACCGCTCAAAGCGGTATGTTAAAAAGATTTACTGACCACCATTCGGTGGTCGCCTATTTAAAGAGCGATAGCTGCTCGAGGCGATGATCTTCCTTTTCCTGGTCACGGATATATGCTCGCACGACCTCCTCATCGGTGCCTACAGTTGATACGTAATAGCCTCGTGCCCAAAAGTGCATTCCATTGTAGTTCTTCTTCTGCCCAAGGTAGGTCCGCGCAATATGTATTGCGCTTTTTCCCTTCATATATCCGACTACCTGGGAAACAGCATATTTCGGTGGTATTGCGATCAGCATGTGAATGTGATCCGGCTGGAGATGACCTTCCAGCACTTTGCTTTCCTTCTGCCGGGCCAACTCGTGGAGCATCTCACCAAGGTGCTTTCGCAGTTGACCGTAAAGAGCTTTCTTCCGACATTTCGGTATCCACACGACGTGGTACTTGCATTCCCACGTCGTGTGGCTTAAACATTGTGTGTTGTTCATGAAGCCTCCTTCCTGTGACTTTGACCGGTCCACGGGAGCGGAGGCTTCTTCATTTTTCAGGAACTGTCAAACTTTTATAGTCCCCCGGCAAAGCCGGGGGTTTTCCTAAAGGAAATAAATGAGGTATTGCGATAATGTGTTGCGCATTGTGGTTTTTTTTGAAGAGTATTGTAGGAATTCAGAGCATTAACAAAAAAATCGATAAAATTGCCATCACAAAGGGAGAAATAATGAAAGCATCTAATCTGGTTTCGTTCATCATGTTGTCTGGCATGTTACTGCTTTCCATGTCGGCGACGGCAGCGCCAGATTCAGGGATACGAACTTTAGTTGCAACTCCGGCCTCAGCTTTTGACGTGTTTCTTCATCAACTGTATGTTGCTTCAAATGGCCCCGCGTATTTTGGTGGGCCAAACATGAAAGAGCAGATTCGTATTTTCGATCTAAGGTACGATTATGACTCGAACCTAATTACCATGCTCTTTCACATTGGCCCTGAGCATAAATTGATGAAGGATTTTGACCGTCGTAATATTGAAGGCAAGAAGGACATGCTGCTTTATGCGGCGAAAGATATTGCCGCATCTCTGGGTATTGAGCCACGCAACGGAATTCGATATGGACTCATTCAGGATCTGAAAATCAGGAATGGGTGGACGAGCAAGGATTTCGATGAGGATCAAGTCAAAAATGAGATTGCCAATCGAACCGTTTTCGAACTCGTCTACGCTTGGGAGGACAATAATGTATACCAAGTCCGTCGCACTCACTCCGGTAGCTACGAGTTTTCAGTGGATACTAAATAGATAATATTCTAGTGCCCATGCCAAACTCATCAATAAACCGGACCTGCGGAATGTCGTACAGATAGTTGATTTAAGATGTTTATCATCTTTCTGGATAACATCGAAAATGGTGTGATATACAGAATTGGTGAATCCTTTGTTATGTGCTCATGAAAAATGGATAATGAAAAATTACATAAAAGAATAAATCTTGTACGAAGAGATTTAGGAAATTTGCTATTCCATTTTACAAGATCTCCCGGCAAATTGGTTGAAATCGAAAAAGAGCATTCAAAATCAAGCCTATCAGACAGCCCGCTATCCGTGCTTGAAAAAATTCTATCAGATGGATTTTTATTAGGCTCTTCAAAAAATATTCGTGGCGGGTTTAAATGTATCTGCTTCACAGAGTCCCCTATCTCAGAAATTGTATCGTTATTTTCTCTGGTAAATATTGCGGAATCCAAGACCCAAAAGACAAGGTATGAACCTTTTGGAATAGCCGTAAAAAAGGATTGGTTGTATTCCCAGGGAGGAAGACCCGTTCTTTATCAGCCTGAAAACGAATTCAAATTATTACCTGAAGAATTACAGTATAAACATGTAAAATTCGAACCAGAAAAGGGCGTTGATTTTACTTGGGAGCGAGAATGGAGAATAAAGGCCGATAAATTACTTTTAGATCCTAAAGAAACCTTAGTGGTAGTGCCTGATGCCGAGACGGCTTTTGATTTGGCCTATCAGAATGCTGAAGTCGAATTGGATTTTGATCGAGATCCTGTTCCCCAAGGGGCATATCACGTTGCGAAATGGATGACAGTTTCCCTGGATTTATTTGGATTTAATCTTTTAGAACGAGACAGATAACAACACTTCACATAACCATGGGGTGAAGAAGGATTGGGAATTCCGCTGTGCTTCATTCCCAACCTCTTACCCCAGTCGTTAGAACTCTTCATATAGGAGGCTCCCGATGGAACCAAAGTCACAAGCAATTTTTGACGAACTGATGAAGGTATTTCCCGAAGGGAATGTGGAATATCTCTACGGTAACGGCCTTCACAAGTTTCGCCTTGAACGTGAGGGTCCATCTCAGTGGCTTTACGTTTCTCGCGAGTTCGTTGATGATCACACCGCGCAAGAAATAGTCACGCGCTTCTCTGGTTTGCAAATTTCCGAGGCTTTCCGTGGCTCACCAAATAACCTTTGGCTATTTCTCAGCGAAGCAGGTGTTCGTGAAGTTGATGACAATTTTGGCCGTGGTTACTAATACACCTCCACAATAAGTCACATGCCATTCATGTAACAATAAATTCTCAGAAAGGGCACAGGCTTGCCCGAAAGTGAATACTATGAAGATCAAATTGAGTGTACCAGGAAGATTGCTGATTACGATTGTTCTTCTGACCGTTATATATCCAGGACACATTCTTGCAGTAGATCTCGGTCCAGAGTGTGAGCCCAGTGGCCTTGTCGCAAAAGGAAAAGAAGCCTGGAATCCAAAGGAGTTTTGGAAAACACAGATAAAAGAAATAGAAGAATATGTAGAAGGGCAAAAAACTGATTTCCGTCTGTCTATGATAGAACGAAGAAGAGGAAAAATAAACCAAAGACTAGATGACGAAGAAATGAAAGCTATGAGCATCGATAACGAGCAATATTCTAATCCAGAGGCTGATAGGTTTTTGGCGGAGGCAGATAGGGAATTGTTGCAAATAGAGCGCGGAATTTTGAATGAGGCTATCGAATGGGGTCGAAAATGTACCGCTTATGCCAAGCGCAAGCTTTCCCAATTAGAGTAATTGGCATGGTATTAATTGGCCTAAACAAGGTTAACCAGCTGCCGGAAAACCAATTCATCGTTGGATGATAAGAACATGAACACGCGAATTCTTAAAGCCGCCGTTGCCATTACCTGTGTCTTTATCGGTCATTTAGCCAACGCCGAATCCTTAACGTACAGCAATTGGCAACAAGCGTCCGAGCAATGGAAGAGAGGGTATGCATTCGCTGTACTGAGTTACCAAGCGACTATCGCTTATAGTAACAGTCCCGAACACATGCGCATAACAAGGGGGTACGGGAAATGTGCTGGCGAGATAACTGACGCTGCGTTCGTTCAGGTAATAGATCACTACTTCATTCGGCATCCCGATGCAATTACTCAGCCATTCATCGGGGCTGCCCTCAATAGCCTGGCAGAAGTCTGCAAGCCGTATCTCGATCAGAATTCGAAATAGCCGAACACTTTCGGAAACTCAATTAAAAACCTAATGTTACAGGTTAGACACACGGTAAGCTAAACAAATGGCTTCATAGCCACTAACTCATTAGACAAAATAATTCATTTTGTCTAATGGCTATCCGAAAGAGGCAAGAGACCTTCACCACCCAACCACAACATCTGCCACCCCATCACCGGTCATATCCTCCGCATGATAGATGCTCCGAATTAGATCCATAATAAGAGCATCTTTTTCAAGAGAGCGGCCCGAAACCACCACCGGACCGCCCTCCTGGCCTGTAAATCTCTGCATCACACTGCAGACATTCAACCCATCGTCAACAAGTCTCTCTGCCAGATATCTGGTTGACGATCCGCTGTCCGAGTGCCACTTCATCTTTTTGATAGCGTGGTTGTTCCCTACCAGAACAAGTACCACATCATATTTTCCCGATCGGACAGCAGCCACAACATTGCGTGACATTGTAACGTCACGGTCCTTATCCTCTTCAGCTGCGTCAATTGCCCGCACATCCACACCAGCATGTGCATAGCGCCCTAACCTTCTCAGCATCTCCCTATATGCTGGGTGATCGATAGCATGGTACAGCTGAACATCATCCTTTACAGAAACCGGATCCGCAAGGAGCGCATCGAGATTGCCTTGCTGATCTCCCGATATCTCAAGTCCAACAAAGACACGCCTCCCCTGCCCTATCTGATTCTCGATCATCGCAAGGAAAAGTTCCTGGCTCTCGGGATGCTGGTGCCTTTCACCGAGAACAAGGACTCCCTTCCCCTGACAGGGAAGCAATATCTTCTTTGCAGCTTGAGCCACAGCCGCTGAATCTGCAGAAAGAGCAGCACCTCCCCCACAGAGCACGGCAAACCCGATTGTCGCAAAGATGAAATATTTCAAGGAAGGGAAAAAGAGATTCACACTGTGGGATGTAGCTTCTGGAGGGCCAAAGATATCACCTGAAACACCACGGCATAGATTTGGCCATCCTTGGATGCGGACCGGCCGGCGACATTCAACACCTCAACCCCCATTTCATCAAGCCAGGCCAAAAGAATATCCGTCGCACCATCAACGGTATTCTCCAGCATGTCCAGGTGCAGCCATGGTTTCTTATGCTTCTCGGCCAGCTTTCTGGTCAAGTCGGATCCACCTGAGAGCTTGCCCCGAACAAAGATCACCGTACCATCGGAATCGATGACATTCTGCTCAGTTCTTTTCGGGTACCCCGCAGTTGGCATTTCCTGGACTTGATATTTCTCCGGCAGCGGCCCGGCCTCTGTCCTTCGGCCCTTGGGAACCCAGCCGCCATAGGGAAAGTCGTATGAAATAGCTGCGTCGATCCCGGCAATATCAGCTCCGGTCTGACAACCTGAAATAATTTTTTTCAACATGATCCCTGATTGTAGTCTTTTTGTGAGAAGCCCCTGGTAGAGTCCAGAAAATCCCTCATCGCCCTCCCCTACCTGACCACCCTCCCCCACCAATCGTTCTTCTTCTTTGAATCCTTTCTCCACTCCCACGGTGGCTTTGGCTCCGGATCCACCCAAAGCCCCCTCCCCTTTTCCCGAGCTGAAGCCTCAAGGTTCAGCCAGGATCGACAAAAATCCTCTTTGCAGTATTTCCTGTAGACCCAGGCGAAGCCGTCGCGGATCAGATTTTCATTCAGGCATTGGTCACCGACATACACCATGGCCACGGTCCTGCCGTATTTGTCTGTTTCAAACGGGACAATTTTTACTGACATTTTTCTTACAGCGGCATTGGTGAACTTTTTGGCCTGATTGCCAAACGCCTGTTTTTTCTCAGGAGTGTCAACACCATAGAGGCGTATATTCACCTTCTCGTTGCCACGGAGAACCGAAATGGTATCACCATCGGCCACTCCCATCACCTGGCCTGACCAGGCTGCCAAAACATTTGAGTAAGGAAAGAGGATGAGAAGCAGGATCAGGGTAACTATGGAATGGCAAGAGGTAGGATTCATGCAACAAGCTATACAACGAGTCTTAAAAAAAACAAACACCCCACAAAGCACCGGCGCAGCAAACCACCCCCGCCATAGCCTGGCGCTGCCCTTGCATGCTGGTGGAGGCCGGCAAGGGACGGGTGCTTTTCCCGGCCCTGCCGTAGCCGGAACCAGACGAAAGCAAGGGCTGTGACAGGCGGGTGAGGGCGTTCAGGGCTTGCCACAACAATCCCACGACGTATCAACATCCGGGGTAGCCCGGCACGACCCTTTGCTGAGACGGACATGCAAGTGGCGGCGATGTGTGGCTTGGAGAATGCGATGGGCAGGGAGAAAGATTGCAAAGGGCGTGACGGGGCGGGCTTGCTTCTGTTTTTCAAGCAGAAGAGATCTGGGTTTAATTTGAAAAGGGCGGCCAACAACACCGCCCTCTTTTGTGATTACCGTTTGCTGTCAGGTGTTCTCTTTACCCGTTCCCATTCATGCCCTGGTTTCGAGGTTGGAGGTAAAGGTTTGTGGTCTGGTACGGTAGCAAAATTATCTTTTGCTCCTCCGCGTGGGCCAACTTCTCGATAAATTCCGCCATCATTGCCTGTGCTTTCGCCAGGTTTTTTTGTAGTCATATTTATCTCCACTATATAAGGGTAGTTCCGAATATATTGACTATAGTTATGGGGATACTGTATAAAAAAGCAGGTAGATACAGCATCCCCACTGTTCTTGGTGTGGGTTCATAAAGGGGAGTGCGATTGCTTGCCGGCTTTCACTCCCTTTTATCATTTTATGTCACAGCGCTGATCCCACATTCGCGCTCTTAGCTCTGGCGGCGACATAAAGACCTCCTTTAAAAGAATTCCCCCCCCCGATATTGGAGACGGGTGCTCAACCTTCACTTTCGTCTATCATTATTGTTGTCTCTCCAATTTCATCCACCCTGTCGATCAGAGTATTAAATAAAACCGGCGGCACATCATATTTGCTATTCTCATTAAGTTCTTTCACAACGCTATAGGGGTTTAGAAGCAAAACGTAGTGAAAGTTCCCTGTGGCCCCCACTGTGGATCGTATAAACCCGAATTCTTCAAGACGTTTCATTCGTTCACGCCATGTGTTTTCAGCTCTTTGCCCTGAAAAACCAGATTCTAACGCCATCTGACGTGGTTTTTGTATAGTTACCATCATCTCATCAAAAGCATAGCACCACAAGGTCATGTATGTGCTGGAGAGAGGCTTTTGAAGAGATAACGAATCCATAATGCGCATTATAAGGGAAAGGCCTCGGGGTATTGTTGTGAATCCTTTCGTTTCACTTCGTAACCACAGATCATCTTCAGTTATTTCTGGCCAATGTTGCTGCCGAAGCTTCAGTCTTTTGTTGGACATTCTCACGGATCGTTTTGTCGCCATATTAGTATGCCTCCTTATGCTCAGATTAGAATATAGCATGCTTTCAAGAAAATCAACCAAAAAGAAACACAAATATCAATAATAACAGATTGTTAGTATTGTTTTCAATACTATGAGATACGTATATATGCAGCAATCTGATTATTAATTAAAACACTATATAATGTCAACTTAAACGTTAAGATGTTGCTCGCGCGAAAATTAGCCCTAACGATTACAACTGCTTATACCATCGTGGTAGTGCTCCCCGTTCTCGCGTTCTCCATGTACTCGTGGTGCTCATGTGCTCCAGGTAAGTCCAGAAAGGGGATGAATAATTTTTTTATTCTTTTTGAAACTCGGCTGTTTTCACAGGATCGCGGGCTAAACATGCACTAAAGCCACACTCACTGGCCCACCCAAAGAGCATACAGATTCTTTTTGAAACGCATCGCTTCATAAATTTACCGAGTTCGCTGATTCGCGGCACGCTATCTATCGTCACGGACAGCTCCTTTTATTCCTCAACATGTTCTAAATGTAGTAAATTTGTAAGAATCCCCCCATACCCTCGCCAACAGGGGAAAATCTACAAACTGTCAGGATGTTTTTGGAAGAAGGAGATCCAGATAATATCAAGAGAGGGGGAATCCGTGACCGATATTCACGATCATAGACCCAGGCCCTACACAATCATCGAAGATGCCATCCTTGATTGTGATCTCTGCGTCTATGAGAAAATGGTTCTGATCTGCATCATCAAATACGCCGGAAAGGCCAATCAGGCCTGGCCCGGCATCAAAACCTTGGCCAAAAATTCAGGCATGTCCGAGCGCCATGTCAGACGCACCATCCGGCAACTCGAAGATCTGGATCTGCTGCGGACTGAAACCCGTCCAGGTCATTCCAGTCTCTATCACATCCCAGAATTCACCCTGCAAGAAAAACAACTGACAGGCACTTGGTACCACATCCAAGGGGCGGACCACCAGTCCGCACCCCCCGGCCCAGCAGTCCGTACTCCCCGGACTACCAGTCCGCCCACCCCGGACTGTCAGTCCGCCGAATATTATCAAAGAACATTATCAAAGAACATCTCTCTCTCTGTGCCGTTCTCTGACAACGGTACCGTCCACCACAATAATGAAAAACCCGAGAGAGATTTTTATGATCAGGAATTAATCGAGGCATGGCAGGAACAATTTTCAACCAGCCACCATCCAGAAACTCCAAAAGAACAGCAGGCCATGGATTGGATGCTGTTCGCTGCAAAGAACAACCAGCTTTCCGCAATCCAGTCACCCCTGGCATATCTCAGGACCATAACCAGGAATGGTCATCCGCTCAATTACCCGCCCTTCCGGGAACGGCAAGTCTCAAAATGCTCCAGGATAGCCAGATCACCCCCCTCCCCTCTTGAGCGCTGGAAGCTCATCAACCAGGTGCATCGGACCATGTATATCCTTGAAGCAAAGGAAAGCGGCGTCCAGGAACATGAGCTTGAGGAAAAGGCGTTCCATATCTTTGCCGCTGAATACGAAAAGGAACTGGGAGGGCAAAAAATCGCCCTTTCCTGCAACGCCCCCTAAATAGCCCCCTACCCCCCATATATGGCCATTCTAAGAAAACTGACCAAATGTCTATTTGGTCTAAAGGACCCACAAAGTGACACTCCATCGATTGTTGACGGGGAAATCGTCCATACACCTAAACCCCTAAACACACAAACACTTATATGCATAAACACCGATACTCAAAAACATGCAAACACACCGGACCCTGTCAACAGTAATGAACCAGCTGAAAGTACAGACAAACTTGTTTTCTGTAAGAAAAAGGTAAGAAAAGAACGACCACCACGAACCTGCACCAGCGTGCCTGAGCAGTACTTCATTTTCCTTGGATCTGCCGGCCGCGCCGCTCGAACAATCCAGGAATACACATGGGATCTCGGCTGGTGGGAACTGCGATGCTATCCAGTTGCCGATATCTCGCTCGAAATCATCGAGGGCGCAATCAGTCCACTCCAACCTTCAAACGCGAGAAGAAAAGTAGCAGCACTCCGATCCTTCGCAAAATGGCTGCTCCGCAATGGCGATGACAGTTTGTTTATCGCCCTGTCAAAGGTCATTCCTCCTCGTATTCCCATACGAGTTCCAAAGGACAAAGGCAAAGTGGCCTTCAAGGATCTCTCACGAAAAGCCATTGAAATGACACAAGGTGGCGATCGGCGAGGGATCTGGCTGGGTCTTATGCTCTGCTGTGGCCTGCGCATCAGCGAGATCCAGACCGCGAAGGTTGCCCCGGGGGGTGCTATCAAAGTTCTCGGCAAGGGCAACAAGGAAAGACTGGTGCCGGCGCCGGAGTGGCTGAGGACCGCCCTGAACCACAAGTCAGTCACTCAGAAGGATTGGACCAAGGGAAGAAAGCTGATCTGGGCTGAAATGAAAAAACTGCGAATCCGAAAACCCCATAGCCTTCGCCACACATACGCCAGTGAGCTTGTCCGCAACGATCTTGAGTTGGAACAGGTTAAAAATCTGCTTGGCCATGCGAAGCTCGATACAACCCTGATTTATGCTCGCACAAAATTGCCGGACAACCTGACCATACGCCTGGGGATTGAGGCTGATGCGTGAATGCGGCTGGGTTTTGTTTTAGATGTATAAGTGTTTTGGTGTTTAAATGTAAATGTGTGTGTACTCGTTAACACATTTACCATACACTTTATGGCGCACACCCAAGGGTTTAAATCATGACATCAACTAGGAGTCATATCTCGGAATCATCCATATCCAGATATTCTCGCTCAAACCTAGATATTAAAAATTGTGACATAGTTACCTTGTCACGCTTTGCAAGTGTAGACAGTATCCGCCAGGCTTTGTTGTCCAAAGTGATGTTTCTTTTTCGAACCTGGTCGTTTTCTCTTTTGCGTTTTGCGCGAAGAGCCACGAGGAGCTGTTTCCATTGCTCTTCGTTAAGCCATTTCTCACACCAAGACTGAATGCCTGATTGAGAATCTTCGATCTCTATTTTTTCAAAATCTGAAGAGGCAGTCCCGCCGGAGGGGTGCTCGTCACAAGGCCAGCTTGGATCCAAAAGTAATTTTCGTCGAATATAACTTTTGACCAACCAAGTCTCGCGGGGCGAAAAACGCTTTCTGGAGTTTGCCATGATCCACCTTTTATGGGTTACCTTGTAACGTATTATAATCCTCCCCACTTGAAACGGCAACAATATGTTACCATGTAACGCATTGTCTGTGCATGAACTGACACCACTTGTGTTTTATGTTTATGTGTTTATACATCTTTACTTTTTTGTTTCTATATTTTTATATGTTTATGTGTTTTGGTGTTTTTACTGTTATTGATTTATATGTTTATGTGGATTTATGCGTATACACTTATACTCATATATTTTTATGTGTTTTTGTGGGATCCTGCTCGAAAACGTCTGCATCGCATCAGAACTGCCTGAATGGAAAATCGCAGAGCAAACGATTCTTCAATGCTACAAGGGGCGTGATATCGAGGTGTCTGTCTCGACGGGATACGAGCACAGAATATATCAGGACGGTCCGGTTGATGGTGAATTTGCAACAGCAATGCTGACCGTACCTATCTATTCTCGAAAACAAATACTCGAGAAACAGAACCTGGCACACGAGAAAATCGAACATCTTTCTGAACTGTATGCCGATTATCAAAGCCAGTCAGCCATCGTGTATGCGCTTGATAAGGAAAAAGAGGTACTGCAGAACACCATGATAGACGAGGGTGCTAAAGGCATTTCTGCCTATTACGAGCTTATCAAGGACGTGGAGAAAGCAAAATCGCTCCGTGATTCCGCTGAAAGAAAAATCATAACCTGGCTTGAGCTCTGTGGGTATGTGGCGACAGACAAAACTCCTGGGAAGGGATCACCTTCTCAGTAAACAGATCCGGCCAAGGCTGAAGGAGGGTAGGGGGTTTGTACTGACTGGACGTCATGGATCCGGGAAAACAGCCATCCTTGAAAGGATCGTCCAGAACACACCCGGCAAGGTGGTCCTGGTGAGCGCAGCGAATACCGTGAAAGAAATACTTTCTGACATTTGTCTTACATGGAAACTGGAAGTACAGGACGACAAGGGCAAGATCCGGGGAAGGACAAGCTGGCTCGTGTCCTGGATGGAAAGGGCGGTTCTGAAACAAACAGACGGAATGCTGCTGATCGACGACATCCACCAGGCTCCTCCGGCCCTGCTGCGTAGACTCAAGCTCCTGCGTGACCGTGTAACGATCATTGCCGCAGGGGTTCCACCTTTCAAACGGGAGGAGCTTCGGAGAATTCTTTGGGGCCTGCCGGAGATCCAGGTGAAGCCCTTGCCGACAAACGAAATGACCAGGATCGCAACAGCAGCAGCACCGGTTTTACAAAGCAGAACTCCCGTCGCCGATGCCGTGCATGCGGCCAGGGGTATGCCGGGCCAGCTCATTGCGGCTCTTCGCGGTGAGATCACCCCTGAATCAGCAAAGGTCCAGGGGGAGGAACTGGATCTGTCGCCATTGTTGCTTGTCGTCCTGGCCGGGGTTATCATGCTTAGATATCTTGCTCATGGGCTCGAATCAACAAGCCTGTATCTCCTGGGGGGTATAGGTATGGGCATCGGCATCATCTTCAGATTCTATGTGTTCAGGGGCATGGAAAACCGGCGAAGATGAGAGAGGGGATTTTATGGAAGACGAATCGCATGGCCTTCTCGATGATGATCCCGCCCTCGACTGCACCCCGCTCAATGAGATGGAGAAGGGGAGGGGAGAACCAGGTAAAGGAGGGTGTATGACGATCCTCGTTGTTCTTTTCCTACCGGTAGTTTTTCTCGTCACAAAATATATCTCCTTTTTTTCTTAACCAATGACCGGCCCGACACATATCGCCATCGCTCTTTCCTGTGGCATCGTGGCCGGGGCAGGAAAACCTGCATTGGCTCTGCTGGCAGGTGGAGCAATTCTCCCGGATCTTGATCACCCCCAATCTTTTATAGGAAGAGTTTTCTTTCCGATTTCGCTTCCACTCAATCGGCTTTGCGGACACCGAGGCGCTTTTCATTCTTTCTGGCTCTGGGGGGCATTGCTGCTTCTTGGCTATTTTCTCTGTATGCCTTTGGCCATTATCAGTACCGGCGCCTTACTGCATTGCTTGGTTGATTGCGCTACCGTTTCAGGCGTCAGGGCTTTTGCACCATGGTCTGAAAAACTCTTTGTTATTTTTCGGAGATCCTGGAGGATCAAATCCGGATCCCCCTCTGAGATAGCCGTACTGGCAGTTTTCGGTATGATCGCCTGGGGTGGGGGATACATGGGAGCAGTAGGGGGGATCAGTGCAATGATCGGCCAGCTCACCGGCTCGCCAAAGATCATGTTTGAAGAATATCAAACAAAGGGATTAACGAAGTGCAGAGTGACAGGGAAACTGCGCTGGTCGTCGGGCAAAATTGAAGAAGGGGAGTGGTTGATAATCGGATCTGAGAGGCAGACAGGCCTTGCGTTACAAGGTAACGAGAGAAAGATCATCCACATCCCGAAAGATGGCGTTTTCCTGCGTGCCAGGCTCAAGCCTCAGAAAGATTCCTGGCAGATGGCGAAGATTTCAGGATGGACTGTAACCGATAGTCCTGTCTTTTTTCTTACAGATCAAAAATGGCATTATGCTTCAGCCGGAGATTTTGTCTGGGGGCAGGTGTTGGGAGACAATCTGAAACTTATCATCGATCAAAAGTGATATGATTCCGAAAATATAGAGATAAGAAACATCATCAACATTATCCTCCTTTGTTGTTGTTTTTAAAGTTCTTCTTGTTTTAAGTGTTTTACGCGCCCCAGAACCCTTGTTTTTATTGAGATACAGGTTTTTCAGGTGATAAATATTGTGCGGAAAGTGATAAGGTTTGTGGTGGAAGGTGACAGAAATTGTGGTGAGAAGTGATATTTATTGTGCACAAAGGAGTTATCATTTGTGCAGAGGTGACAAGATTTGTGCAGAAGGGGGCTCATCTCATTTTTGCCTAAAGTAAACTTGTCGTCAAAAGGTGATAAGATTTGTGTCGGAAAGTAGCCTCTTTGGAAGGTTTAATTCGTCAGTTTTATTAGAAGGTGACAAGATTTGTGCTGACGGGGGTAGGGGAGTGGGAAAGGTGACAAGATTTGTGACGGCACCTTCCCAGGTGCAACGTCTCAAACCCTTTTCTGCCTTGAGTTTGGGGGTAACTGTTGGTTAAGGGTGATATAATTTGTGCAGAAAGGTGACAAGATTTGTGATGAGATAATTCGTGGAAAAATAAATAATTAATCGAAAAGGTGATAATGGTAGTTGAACTATTGTCACCTTTTTTTTATGGTGTTTTTATGGATAAAATAACAACCCAGAGAGTTGGCCTTCGCAAGAATGAGGTCATCAAGCACAGCTCGGCTATTCAGATCTCAAACGAGATCAATCTGCTGCAGCGGCAGACGTGGAATATTCTTCTGGCCAATGCATTTGATGAGCTTGAGGAGAAGGAGGAATATTCCATCACCATAAAGGATCTCTGCGGCACCCTGAAGTATGACAGCCGGAACCTGAAACACTTGAAAGACCTGATCCGGGGCCTGAAGGAGACCAACGTTGAATGGAACATCCTGGGCAAAGACGGAGAAGAGTGGGGGATATCCTCGCTTCTTGGCGAAGTCTCGATCGTCAACGGTGTGTGTTTCTATTCGTATGGACCAAGGTTTCGCAAGAAGCTGTACAAGCCGGCCATGTATGCCAAGATCAGCCTCAGCCTTCAGAACAGATTCAACAGCAAACATTCCCTCGCTCTGTATGAGCTCTTTGTCGATTACTACAACGTCAAACGCGGGTTTGGGGCAACGCCTGTTATCCCTATTGAAGATTTCAGAAAACTACTGGGCTTGAATGATAATGAGTACAAATCATTCAAAGCGCTGAACAAGGATGTCATCAAGAAGGCCGTTGAAGAGATTAACGAGAAATCCGATCTCTCGGTACGGGTGGAATACACCCGGGCTAGAAGAGTTGTCGCTGTAAAGTTCTATATCACGGGCAACCCAGATAACGTTATAAACCTCAAGCCTCTTATAAACGCCAATAAACAGCTTTCTCTGCCACTACCTGCATTCGAACTGGACAACATGGAGTTGTATAAGGTCCTGACAACTGAATTTGGTATATCGAATAACAAGGCTACCGAGATCCTGAAGAGTAAAGATGAATTTTATATTGAAGAGGTTCTGGACACCGTTCGTGACTATATCAAAAAGGGCACGGTTCAAAATATCCCTGCCTTCACTGTTGTGGCAATAGAAGAAGACTACCGCCGCAAGACCCCAAAAGCGGAAAAAGAAAGAGAGGCCAGAAGAAAGGCTTTGGAGGCGGACAAAGAGACGGAATTGCTCTCTGCAAGGCAGCAGGAAGCCCAGGAACAGGAGCTTTTAGAGAGAGCTTTGTCACAGTTTGAAAAACTGGAGGGGGAGGAAAGGGCAGGGGTCCTGGCTGAATTCCGTCAATACCTGGTTGATACAGGGAACAAGATTGTGGTGGGTCGGTTTGATGCCGAAGGAGTAGCACCTGGTGCTGTTGAGGCGATGTTTGGGGTGTTTTTGAAAGAAAAGGTACTGAAGTTTAAGTAGTTGAAAAATATACCCATATTCACACGGAGAATATGGGTGTGCAAAGGTTTTTCCTTGCTGCGGTGTAGTTGCTGGTCTATCGTGTAGGTAACATACCCGCCATGCTTCCACCCTCTGGGTAAGCACACTTTGGCGGGGTTTTTATGCCCGGGGGATATAATAGTGGGCATATTCTCCATACGCCCTCTCTCCATTGCTGAACATCTCGCGTAATGAAAGCCGAGGATTGCAGATCCTCGACCTCGCCAAAGTTTCTCGTTACCTATCCGTTATTAGCCATTAGGGTGACAATGTCACTACATCCTTTACAGTTATAGCAGTACATCGTTTACACTTTCGGGCAGGATCTTTCCTGTCAAACAAAGAAAGGTCCCATGTCGTGGAATGGGAAAAACGATGATGGGGCAAAATTGAGTTCATCAATGAACAGCGATCAGGAAATTTCACTCTATCTGAACTCTGTCGACATTTTGAAATTTCAAGCCAAACTGCCTATAAATTCATAAAAAGATACGAAACAGAAGGTATTGCTGGCCTGGAGGAAAAACAGCGATCACTACATGACCATCTGCTTTACGCGGAATTCGGGGGCATCTCTCCCTTGGGGTAATCTCTTCATGATTGCACCTCCTATTGATCATAATCAAACCTTTAGTATCGAATTTTTCAGCCTACATTAAGCAAATGACATAATGCTGAAATGGTACTAATAGTCCGTGGACTTATAGTCCTCTCTGGGCGACTATGTTTGCATGGAGAGAAGAGAGCAAAATCCCTACAAATTCGGAGAGGCTGTTCGTAACTTTAGAACGGCTGCCGGGTTGACTCAAGAAGAACTTGCGGACCACTCTGGCCTTGACCGCAGTTACATCGGTGGGATCGAAAGGGGCGAGCGCAACCCTACCCTCTCTGTCATCGAGAAAATCGCCGAAGGACTTGGCGTAACCTTGGCTGAGCTCTTCTCCAATTCGGGTAAGGGGTCAGGGGCGTGACATGCTGAGGTTCCCCAATCCCGGTTCCACTATTGATAACTTCGTCAGTGTCTATAGCGCGGCTTTCGAGCGTCTGAACGGGTACACTGTAAACCTTGATAACATTGTTTCGGCGGTGGTCGCTGCTAATTTGGCAACATCGTCCGGCTACATGGGCGAGAAAGCGGTGGCGCGCTCGACAAGGGCCGATCGTAGCCGTGACCCTCTCTACAACCAGCTTAAAATGTATGCGGAACTTTTCCGCACGCTGGGGTGGCTGCACCCTATTCCGCAAAGCGCGCTGAACTTTACTTTTACGCTGCTTGGCAAGCAAGTGGTGGCAGCCGGGCGCGATTTCTGGCCGCTGCTAGAAGAATGTGTGTTGGGTATCGTTTACCCCACGCCAATACTCACCGTGAGGGGCGATTTCGACCTCCGACCATTCGCATTTATCTTGTGTGTGATGGCGGCCTGTGATGGTCACCTCTCGCGCGATGAAATGATCATCGGACCGCTTAGTGCTCCCAGTGATCGCGGACAGGCCAATCTGGATTCAGTGGTAGCGACAATCAAGGCCGCACGAAAAAGCGCAGCTGATACAAACAGCTCCGTGGCAGCCGTATCGGTGGCTCGAAATATTCAGGTAAATACGCTGCAAAACTATACTCGGTGGCCGATTGCCCTGCTGCGGGATTTGGGATGGGCGACGCGGAGACAAGCGAGATTTAGAGATGGGCGCAAATACCAAACCTTTTATTTGACAGAGAAAGGCCAGGCGCTGGCCGATCGGGTCTTTGCCAGCGTCGATCTGCGTGTCAATGACGCAGCGCGACTCACACCTGAAGAGTGCAAGGCTCTTGCCGTTGTGGCACACTTTAGGATGCTGGAACGCTCCGGCTTTGACATTGCGCCGGTCGGAGGGCGTCTTGCAGATGCGGAAGCTGTGGTGGTCCCAGTGCTCGAGCGATTGGGTACGGATGGACGCAATCTGCTGTTTTCGCCGTTCCAGTCCCTCTCGCTCGGCGAAATTGCCGCCGCTTTCCCTGTGCATGCGCAAACCGAACAATTCGAAGAAGGCGCAAGTCGGGCTGCAGTGGCGGCGGCACCGGATGGACGCGATGACCGCTCTCACCTGTTTGTGCCTCCGAATATGGTTGCAGCGGAAGAGGCTGGCTCGGGCGGTCCAGACGCGCTGCGCGTAGAATTAAACGGACTGCTGGAAGCACATGGAAGTATCGAAGTCGCGGCTGCGGTTTTCGCGGAATACCACGCGAGGGACACACAAGTCGCGTTCTACCCGCTGGTGACGCACCTGTTTCAAATCCTCGGCTACAAGAGTGATTATTCGCGTGCCGGAGTGAATTATCAGCGCTGGGACGCCTATGTGATGGTCGATGGCTGTGCTCTTCCGATCGAAATCAAGTCACCGACCGAGGAAATAATGCTGTCTACGAAGGCGGTTCGGCAGGCGCTCGAAAACAAGGTAATTCTGCTTTCGCGGGGAGGGTTGGAGACGCGCCCCGAATTGGCGAGTTTAATTGTCGGCTATCGCCTTCCAAACGAGCGTGGTGAGATGTCGAATCTTATTGACGACGTGTTTAAAGCCTTTAGTCTGCGTCTTGGTGTGATCGACTTGACGACCCTCGTCCACCTTGCACTACGCGCCATGCGCGATGGCGTATCGATTGACGACAGGCAACTCAGCCAGCTTCGGGGGTTTCTCGGTGTCTGATTTCGTTGTTCACAAAGGCCGACGGGTAAAAGGGACGTTTGCGAGGCACTACGGTGCAGATGTAACGGATGTGTATTACGTGCATGAGGAGCGAACGGCGGTCATGCTGGCTGATGGACGTACGGGAGTCGGAACGTGCCTCGGATGCGGTAACACCCCTTGCATGGAAAAGAACGAAAGTGAGCTGACGCTGTTTGGCGCACTCGATGCCTTCCCCGGTGACCCTAGCCACGATGTTTGCCCGACGAGGGCAATCCGCTGGGATGGCCAGAACTCGGTCGCCTTTGTCTTGACCGATGATTGCATCGGTTGCGGATTGTGCATCAGCCGCTGCCCGTACGGTGCAATCAGCCTGGAAGATGGGCTGACTGCCAGCGTTGAAGCGGCAGACCCTGCCGGGCTGGCTATCACGGGGCCGGCAATGGGCGAGCATCCAGAAGTGAACCGAAGCGGACAAATTGCAACACTTGATGTGCCCGCTGCCGCCAATCTCCCGGGAAAGGTGGGGGCGCTAGACGATGGCCGGACGACACTCTTGGTCAGGAACCTTCTCAACGAAGTTGGATTGAATGCTCGCACTCGGCGGCGTGGAGATACCAACGTGCGTATCGACGCTGTCGGCTTTTCTCGCAGCGAAAGGCCGTTTGTTGCGGAGATTGAAACCGGCACAGGTGTACTGGAGTCTCCGCGTGCGCTTATCGAAGACGTTGCCGTGCTTCACTCCCGCTATGACTATCCAGTCGATGAAATCGACCCAGTCAGCATCATCCTGTCATTTCCGAATGTGCGCTCGGAATACTATCAGGTGGTCCGCGACATCGAGAAAGTGCTCGGGTTACGTTGCCGTACCATCACGATCGGGGCTCTTGTCGCGTTACTATGGCATTGTGCGACACTCGATGGATTCGACGGTGACGCCTTCACCATTGGTGAAGGGACAATTGACCTTGCCGAATGTCTCGGCCTTGACGACGCGAAACTTCCAGAACCTTATCCGGGCGCGTTTAGACCGGTAAGGTAGAGGCCAAATCCGCCTGCTCCGAACTGTTGCTATCCAGCGCATCGATGATGCGCTCACGTGCCATATCAATGTAATCAGAATTAAGCTCGAAGCCGAGATAGGTTCGCCCTTCCATGACGGCGGCTACGCACTCGCTACCGCTGCCCGTGAAAGGAACCAGAACAGTATCACCAGGGTTGGAGAAGTGTTTGACGATCCTTCGGGAAATTGAGAGTGGTTTTTGGGTCGGGTGTTTGACCTTCTCATCGCGAAAGCGTCGCCCGGCAAGCGTGGGAAATGACCAGATGTCCCCCGCCATACGGCCCTCCGGATTGGGTTCCCACACCTTGCCGTTCTTGATGATCTTGTGTTTCAGACGTTCCTGACTTTTGTAGGGCTCGCGGATGGGTGTGTAGATGTAACGGTCCGTTTTGGAGAACCAAAGCAAGGGTTCATAGGTTGCATTGAGAGAACGCTTCCCATATCCGGCAAAGCCGTTCTCATAATGCCAGATGATCTGGCGACGATATATTAGACCCATCTCCAGCATCATACACTGAACCCAGCAAATATGATGGTGGATTCCGTAGACGAAGATATTACCTTCATCGGAGAGCAGGTGTTTGGCTTCCTCAAGCCACGCACGCGTCCAGTCCCGCCATTCAGCCTTACGTTCGGTTTCTTTCCACGGTCCAAAATCCTTGTTCAGATTGTAGGGAGGATCGGCAACGATCAGGTTGAAGGAACCGGGGGCGAGGGATTTCATCCCTTCGACACAATCGCCATGAATAATACGCGAGTCTGACATTATTTCGGTTTCTGTAAAATCAGGATGAATTGGTTATGGATGTTTGGAACGTAGGAATACGGATATCCGTAAGGAAACACCTTCTTGTGGCGCTGATATAGGACTTTGAGACCACGCATTTCCATGCCGTAAGACTCAAGCGCTTGCGCTAAGTCGGAATGGAACATGATGTATTTGGACTTGTCGCGAAAATCGCTAACAATGATTGCCATGTAGCGACCGCGTTTCAGGACGCGGGAGCACTCACCGAAAATCGCTACCAGCTCGCGGAGGAAGTCGTCATAGTTCTCAATCTTGGCAAGGTCGCGGGTATCGGTGCCGTAGTCCTTAGCGAGTCCCTTCTCAAGGCGCTCTTGGCGCACTTTGTGGTCCTCCTTTTTGAGAATGGACCAATAGGGTGGACTGGTCACGACAAAATCCACACTCTCGTCCGGAATCGTCGGCAAATGATCGCGGGCGTCGCCTTCCAGGATGTGTTGGCCATCCACGGTAGAGAACATGTTGCGGACCTCGGTGGCTAGTCGTTTGCGTGACAGTTCCGCGAAGTCGTGATTCAGCTCAATTCCAATGCCGTGGCGTTCGTCGATCGCACACGCCTTTAATGTAGACCCTATGCCTACAAAGGGGTCGAGGACTGTGTGCCCCTTCTTCGTGAAGAATCTTATGAGACGGCCTACATCGGTGAAGGAAAATGGCGCGGGATGCTGACGCTCAATTTGCGCATCGGGATGGCCTGCACCAAGCCCCTTTTGGTTCCAGACAGAAACCGTCTCGGGAATCCACTCCCGAGCAGTCAGATCGTTTAGCTTGTTACGCGGGTCAACGGTGGCTGGAAGCTCATCGGAAACACGGTTGTTGACTTCAATCGACGTATTCTGCCCAGCATTTTTACGCGGGCGGCCCCGTTTCTTTACAGGCTGAGAAGCGGCGTCTGTTTCTTCAAAGAGAGATTTATCGCTAACTTTCATTCTGTTCCTACAATCTGTTCCCTGAGACGTAAAATCTCAGCACGATCATAAATACGATAGCCGTTAATTGGGTGGCGTCGCGGTGTGAATTTCCCGCGCCGATCCCAATTACGCAGTGTCGAAACAGACACACCCAGGAGGCTTGCGGCTTCCGTAATGGTGAGGTGACTATTTTTCTTTGTTGTTTGTTTCATGGCTATCAAACCATCACAAACCTTATTAAACATTATCAATACACTTGAGGCAAGAAAAAACTCAGAATATCATTTTGCTAAGTTTTTTGTTTGTTTGATTCTCTTATAATCCAATCCACACTTCACCAACTGAAATCCTTCAAATAACTTTCTCTTATCCACCCAAGTATAGCTCATTTGCCTGATGCCATTCTCTTGCATTGCTTTGTAAATATTGGTAAAAAGGTGTTGAATTCTCCGAGAAAGGATTGTTTTGGCTGAAGATAGAAGAGAACGGCTCCACTACCAAGAAAGGGATCAATATAACGGTTGTATATGGAAGGGAATAGATCTGCATGGTTGGCAACGAGCTATTGTTTGTCGCTTGCCCATTTAAGGAAAGGTTTTATTTTCTCTCTGCAAATCTGAAGTCAAGGTTGTCTGAAAATAATGTGATATACATACGCAATGCTTGATAATCATCTCTCGTCCAACCACCTCAAAATCAATTCCTCAATAAGTTGAGACTTATCCAACTTCTGCCCCATTCTCCTTCGTTTGACCTGCTCGGCTGCCAGAGCAAGGGTAAGCCGCTCAGCCGTCTCCTCGTTCAAGATGATATTGGTTCGAACGACATTCCCTGTTCTTGGGGTTGGCCTGCCGCCTTTATTGGGTGAAGGGGGCAGCGCTGCTGCTATGGGTGTTTCTGCAGAAGGCTGTGGATCTGGAGTAGGTGAGGGTACGTCCACTCCCGCGGCCTTCTGTACAGCCTCACCAATATTGGAGATGATCTTCTTCTGTTTCTGAGGCAGGGCCATGGCGCTCTACTCCTTGGTTAGCTTGACAATTTCCTGCGCGATAGTTTCCATGTCTATCTCCGCTTTTTTCGCCTGGGCGTGGAGCCTGTTGTTCCCTTTGACCGAAGCTGAATATTCTGCGAGAGTCATTCCTTCTCGGCTGAAATTTTCGAACACCGAGCGGAAGGGAAGGACGCTTCCCAGGCAGTCGATCTGCTCAGGCATGATCCCACGGAAGTATTCCTGAATATTCTTTGTATTGGTCTGCGGATGAATGAAGGTGGGGACAATATGGAAAGCTGCTTTGTTCTCCCTCAGACTCTCTTGGATGACCGGCCAGAGGTTGCGGCCAAAGCTGGCCTCGTCGTTGGTGGACGTCCTCATTGGGATGAACACCAGGTCGCTCAGGTTAAGGGCCAGCTTTGTGGCGAATCCGCCAACAGACTCACCGGGAACATCGAGAATGACCGCCGTGTTCTCCTCAACGATCTTCTCCAGCTTGCTGGTCAGAACCCCAAGGTCCAGCCCCACAAGTTGATGAAAGGCGACGTTTTTGAGAGCCCGCTTATTAGCAATGCGCTCTCCGATCCAATCAGCGAGGGTTCCCTGTGGATCGATCTCAACCAGGGCTACTTTGCCGAAGGCCTTTGCAAAGGTCTTCGAGCAGGCAACCCCCTGGGAAAGGGTGGTTTTCCCGGTGCCGCCTTTAGTTTGGACAAAAGAGAAGATCGGCATGTTCAGGTGTATGTGTGTTTGGGTGTATAGGGGTTTATATGTATAAACATATATATGTATAAATGTATATAAATCCGTGTGTTTTTGTGATTTAAAGTATAAATGTAAATGCGTTTTTACGCAAGAATGCGTTTAAGGCCTGTTGATGGAATCGAACCTTTTCGAAAAGGCTTTCCTTGTGGGAAGTTGCCTGATGGGGGAGTGGCTTGCGAATTTTCATGACAGGATCGTACCTATGTCAGGCAAATTTACATCGTCAAGGTTTGAGCTGTCCCAGTTCCGATATACCGCACAATGCCAAGACAGAGCAAGGTGTCTGCAAGCGCTCGGTGTATTTGATTCGGTACTGTAACCTGGCAGTCAGCTGCGGCTGATGAAAGTTTGACGAACTTGTGGTTGTGGGTATGGTCCTTGTACATCTGCATGACGCAGCGCCAGTCAGCAGAAGGCGGAGGTAGGCGATACAGCCTGCAGGACTGGTCGATAATGCGCGAGTCAAAAGCGGCATTGTACGACAGGATCAATCTTCCGGTGAGAAACGGAACGACTTCGAGGTACACATCCCGCCAGCAAGGGGCATCGTCAACCATCTCGTTGGTTATACCATGCAGAAGGGAAACTTCTTCGGGTATCGGATTGACGGGTTTGATTAAGGTATCAACCAGCACCTCACCCCTGACATTCACAACCGCCAGTTCAACGATTTCAGCGTTTTCATTAAGTCCCGTGGTTTCGGTGTCGAGGAAGAGGGGATCTGCGGCCAGCCACTTGCAGCATGTGTCGGACATATCAAAGCTGAGAAGTTCTTTCTGTATCCACTCTTCTATCAGCATAGGTTACCTCTTGAGTTAGAGTTCGAGTTTCATATACGCATCCCTGATCTCGTCAGGCTGGATGCAAAGATAGTCGAGCGTCTGTTTCTGGCTTGCGTGGTTGAACATCACCATTAATTCAGGAATAGACGTGTTCAACTGTACTCGCTGATGATACCCAAATGTCTTACGCAGGGTGTGGCTGCCAAAGTTTCCTTTCAGATTTATTGCCCGGCACCACGATTTGACCAGGCGATTCACGGAAGGGACGGTCAGGACCTCACCGCGCTGGCTGAAGAAGAGGGGAGAGTCGTCCGGGAGAGGGTTGGATACCAGCAGTTCCTGGACGGTCGTGGCAGCAGACTTGTTGAGAGTGATCCGCCGCTGCTTGCCGGTCTTTTTCTCCTTCAGTGTGATCTCGTCACCGGGTTTGCATTGGCGGACCTGGCCGGCAGTGAGCCGGAGCAAATCGGATGCCCGAAGGTTGGTGTTGATCCCCAGGACAAACAAACAGAGATTACGGGGGTTGTCGGCCAGCAGTTTTTTGATGGATTTGATATCCCGGATTTCGCGGATCGGTTCAACCTTGATCGTCGAATTTTTCTTGGGGTGGTTTGGATTTCTGGTCATCGAGGGGCCGAGTGTGCTGTATTGTATGTTTGCTAACTTATAATAGATAATATCATTAAACTTAGCGAGTAAGCAAGCGAGAAAATCAGTAGCAAGTGAATTTATCGAAATAAGTTGCTGTTTTTGCTGAGAAGTGAAGGGATTGTGACTTGCTAACTATTTTACATTAGTTAGCAAGTTGTTTGAATTGGGGATTAAAGTTGGTGAGCAAGAATCACCAACATTTAATCAAAGAACTGTATAAGGTTTGGATGGTTACAACTTCAAGTCATTATAGGCGTTATAAGCCTATGCTAATACAATTGGTATGATAGGACGATCTTGTACCAAGAATCTGTGTTTTATCTTCATTTAACTGCACATAATAATGATAAAGGTGTTTCCTGTCTATGGAGTATAGGATCTTGTTCATTGTATGCCCAATTTTCTTCTCCTTAGAGGGGAAAGTATCCGAATCAATTGTAACAGAATTGAAATGAACTTCAAAAAATCTTTCATCTTTCAAAGTAAAACTACCCATTTCAACCAAATCATACATCCCAAGATGATCGTAGTCGTTTGTTGCTAATCCAATTTTAAATATCATTGGATACTTATTATTGTTATATTCATAGGCCCATCTTGTCTGAAGTAAATCGTTGCATTCGATACGGAAGTTCATTTTTTCTGAAGCAGTACCGTTTTCGTATAAACTCAGAATAAGACAATTTACAGTTAATATGATGAGAATTCGTACCATATAAAACACCTTATAATCCAATCTTCTTTCTAATATTGCTGACAGCTGCTTTGGCGAATATGAACAAAGAAAAGCCCTCTTCAAGCCACTTGAATGAGACATAACGTGTCAACTTGTCAGGACATTCTGAACTTCAACAGTTAATTTTAATTTATAGATTGTCATCTATCAGCGATGATATCTTTTAGCAATTCCATGTCAGATTTGAGAAGTGACTGTCTATAGAATCTTTCATCATTGAGCGACCAAGATTTATAATTTTTCTCTATTTGATCAAGAAAATGTTTCAATATCGCGAGGTTTTTAATCTCAACTCCAACCTCTAAAGAGCCAAGGTATAACCATGTTCTATCTTCATTATATACAGTAGGATATGACCTTGATGAAAGGAATGGAGATCTCTCTTTGTATTCCTGAAATTTCAATTTATTAAAATATTTGTCCCAATCAGGCTGTTCGCTCATAGTTTTTGATCCTCAAAAAAATTAACAATATAGAAAACAATTACCCAATATTCCTGTCTTGCCGATATTGGGCGGTACTAATACCCTGAAAAATGAAAATATGGAATGATGAAATTAAGAGAGCAAAAAAATTACTTGGTCGTCATTCGATCTGAATTACTGTCCCGCAAGGGGGCAGGTGAATAACGGTACCCTTATGGAAGGTGTTTTGATGATGAAGGTAGAAAGCTTGGCGTGTCGTTTTCCCTTGGGCTTGGATCCGATCTGATAAAATTATAAAAATTCATAAAACCGATATTATATTGACCAAAGTCAACTTTGGCTTGAATAGATAGAAACGCTTCGTGCCGACCCAATCATTTTGTAAATTTGCTGTTCCAGTATGCAACGTAGGCCTTATACGCCTTCAGATCGGTCAAAAACTTCATGTGCTGCTCGACGCCGAGTTTGTACGCAATAACCTTCTTTACCCCCATCATCCGCGCTTTCTCCGTCCTGTGGTTGCCGTCAATTAAGTTGAACCTGCCAGGAGAAATTTCCGCCAGTATGATCGGCGTAGAGACCTCCACTGAATCCAGATGCGATTCGTTGACAGATGAGAACTCACCATAAAAAACTTCGTGATATTGAATTCAAAAATCCCGTTGGCATAGATCTCATCACCAACATCAACAGGACAGGGGCAGAAGTTGTCATCGATTTCCATCAATACCCTTTCCCCTTGCAACTTTCGCAAACAACCTCCGTTGAATCGTCAACCCATCTCCGCCCTGATCCGGAGCAAGTCGAGCAAAGAGGTTTGGCACGGTTTTCCACGTGGTACCGCTGCCAGCTGTGCCACAATTCTTCAAAAATCCTATCACCGTTGGCAATCAAGGTGTGTGGTTCAATATACAACTCCACCCTTCCGCGGATCACATCAAGCGCGGCTTTATAATTGCTTTTGTCCAGAACACACAGATCAACAATGTTCAATTGCCACGCATCTCCGTTATAGGCACTCAACAAGACCTGGGCGGCGACTCGACTGCCTCCCGTGTCTCCCTGGGCCAATTTCACGAGTTTCGATACCGCCTGGCCGTATGTCTCTTTATCGATCTTTTCCATGGTTCGCCTCCATGTAGCGATAATATGTTGGTTTGGTGATCGACATCACCCGGCAGATTTCGGCTACCGTGTGTTGCCGGCTTGCCGACATTTTCCGCATGGTCTCAACCTGGCTGGCCGTCAGCTTCTCTTTACGGCCACCCTTCCGCCCTCTTGCCCGCGCAGCGGCAAGCCCGGCGTTGGTCCGCTCGCGGATCAGGTTTTTTTCGAACTCGGCCAAGGCGCCGAAGATCTGGAAAACGAGCTTGCCGCCGCTGGTCGTGGTGTCGAAGCCTTCCTGCAGACTGACGAAGCCCACCCCCCGGCCTTCCAGGCCCTCGACAACTTCAATCAGGTGCTTGAGCGACCGGCCCAACCGATCCAGCCGCCAGACCACCAGGCTGTCATCAGGGCGGACATAGGCCAAGGCCTCGGCCAGACCTGGCCGGTCAGCCGTGGATCCGCTTATTTTGTCTTGGAAGATCTTTTCACAGCCCGCAACCTTCAGGGCGTCAAGCTGCAGTTCCGAGTTTTGATCAAGGGTGCTGACTCGCGCGTAGCCTATTTTCATTCTGCCCCCCGCCCGGGTATTCTGACATACTTCCGGCCGCCTCCTTCGAAATTCCGGTGCCTGAAACAATGCTCGCCGTCTTCCGTCCCCAGATATTGCCAGCACTCTCCGGTTACCGGTTCTTTTGCCTCCGGGCCACCCGGCAACAATTGCCATGCGCGATGAAGCTCCACACTATCCGCATCGAGCATTTCCCAAACCATGTTTTTCTCCCAAGTAAAGAAATCCGTTTTTTGATAGCATATCTTTACTTTGATTTATTTACCATATTTATTTACTATTCCGAGCGTTAAAAAGGCCGGGATGGGTTGCCGGCCTGATTCGTAAAGCAAACCTTCGTTTGGTTTACTGGTTAGGTCGGGCTATCCAACGATTCTTGTCTGGGGAGATAGTTCCTGAATTTTTTTGGAAGCACCCCTTGGACAGTCTGTTAGCATGAGATGATTCTGAAGATACGAAACAAATACAGGAATCACCTCAATCGGAACAAACAACAAAATACATTAAGTTAGCAGGGGCAAATCTTCAATCAAAGCTTGATCTATACCATCGTGGTATCTTTCAAGTTGCCCAACACACTGGCTTTCTGTATAACATCACAAATGGCGAGATGTGAAGATCTGTTGAATTATTTGTTGAGCAAAAATAAATACGAAATGAGAGAACGATGAAAAACCAGAAACAAACTATCAGAAAGTTGGTTGGATTTCTTAATAATGCTGAAGAGGACGGCGGTTTCTGGCTTCCCAATATCCAACGGCCATTCGTTTGGAGTGAAGAACAGATCTGCCGTCTATTCGATTCCATTTTGCGTGAATATCCTATAAGCACCTTGTTGGTTTGGAAAACCACAAGTGCTATACGACGTCGAAAATTTATTGATAACTGGAAAGATACATTGCGCCTCAGCGATTTTTATGTGCCGGAAGACAATAGAAAGAAGAATCTTGTTTTAGATGGTCAACAGCGCTTACAAAGCCTTTTTATCGGCTTGTGTGGCAGTTACGAAGGAAAGGAACTGTATTTCGATTTGCTAAGTGGCGAAGTTGCTTCACCCGATGATATCAAGTACAAATTCAGCTTCCTTAAATCGTCAACAGCTTTATTTCCATATGTGCGATTTAAGGATTTGATTTTCACAACGCGCAAGAAACGTGAAGTTCTTGACACCATTAAACTGCAAGCTGGACGAGAGTTAACTTCAAACGAGGAAGACAAAATTGGTGACCATCTTGATCTGGTTGATCGAACCTTCAAAATGGATGAAGCAGTCACATATCAAGAGCTTGATAGTATTGACAATCCTAATTTATACTCTGAAGACGATGTCGTAGAAGTTTTCATCCGTGCTAATTCTGGAGGGACTAAGTTGGGCAAATCCGATTTGCTCTTTTCGTTACTCAATGCAAGCTGGGAAGTTGCCGATCAAAAAATGGAAGATTTACTTGATAGCCTTAATAAACATGGCTTTGCTTTTGATAGGGATTTTGTGTTGAAAACGTGCCTAGTTTTGTTAGATCATGGTGCTCGCTACGAAGTATCAAAATTCCGTAAAAAGGGGGTCCGCGAAAACATAGAGGCACAATGGGAGAACATTTCTGCTGCTATTCGGGATATATCAGATTTTGTGCGTAGTAAAACATATATTCAATGCGATAAAGCTCTACCGTCATACTTAGCACTTATCCCCTTGGTTTATGTGAGATACCATTTTCTTGAAGCTTGGAAAAAAGCAAAAGAAGTCGATCAATATCTGCTGAGATCATTGTTGACAGGGGCTTTCAGTGGTCAGTCAGATAATCTCATTGATGCCTTGGTCAAAAAGCACCGCGAGCTACAAGGATTCGATAGTTCGGAAGCCTTTGCAGTGATTCGTTCTCAAGGGCGTAGTCTAGAACTAACTGAAGATCGTTTCTGGCAAATGGGATATGGTTCAAAAACTATCCACCTTCTGTTCAACATCTGGTATCCGACTTTCACACATGTGCCCGCTTATGACAATAACTTGCCTCAAATCGATCATATTTTTCCGAGAAGCCGACTGGAACAAATTAAGGTACTCAACCCTGAAACCGGCCGACAGGTGATGAAATATCGTGAAGATGCCAGAAATCAGCTCGCCAATTGCATGCTTCTTACCAGAGAGGAAAACGGAGCAGGATGTAAAAGTGATACACTGCCCGCTGATTGGCTTTCTGGCAAGCCCAAAGAGTACCTGGAGCTCCATCTCATACCGCAAGAACCCTCGCTTTGGCAAATGGACCGATACGATGATTTCTTGGAAGCTCGAAAGCTGCTCATACGAGATCGTTTCAGGTCTCTGATTGTTTAAGTGAGAATCGTTTAACCAGCGCCGAGATCGAGGAAAGCAAGATGGCACTTGTCCATCTTCAGATCGGGTCGCGATCTCTACATCTAACTCAAGCAGGAAAAGACACGAGATGCTGTAGTGATTTTGGGTGCCATTTCCCTTTATTTATTCGACTTTGTATATGTTCTTTATATTTATTCGGGGCAGGCGCATTTTTCATGCGGTGGCGGGTATTGTTGCAAAAAAGACAAGCAGCGACAATGTTGCTTCTGTCGTTACCGCCTCCATCACAGCGGGCCACAAGGTGTTCCGCTGTGCATTTGAATTTTGCGGCATCCGATATCGATATTGAATGCTTGCGGGCAAAGCCCTCTTGGTCATTCAGCCACATCAGACTTCCGCAATAATAACAACGGCCTGCTTGTTTATGAAATGCCTCAAAACGCGGTTTAACGATTGGACTCGGCATGAGTAAGCTCCTAAAGTGTTAATAGAAGCCCGCTCACTTTTATAAGATGAAACGGGGATCCAGCCGGGATTCCGAACTGGCACGGCGAATTCTTTTATAAGAATAACGCCCAATAACGCAGTCTTCAAAAGAACAACGCTGGTTTATTTCTACTGCATTAGATAGGAGAAGTCAATAATTTGGGACTTTCCAAGGAATACAGCCCGCACTGCTCGCTTAGAGCAGGCTGTATTCCTTGAGATTAGTATCTAATATTAGAACGGGACTTCCTCACCCGGCGGAAGAACACTCACCCCTTCCCGTTCTGCCCGTTCCTTTCGCTCACTGACCACCAGCCATCCGTTCCAGTCCGGGCCGACCGGCACCGTGTCAATCTTGATCGACCGCTTACCTCCCTCCTTTTCCAACAGGATACCGCACTTCAACCAGCTTGCCTTGCCTTCGTGTTCACCGCGTTTGTACAGAATGTCATAGATTATCATAATCGTTTTCCTCCATTGCCATGCGCTACAGTGTAGCGCATGGCATTTGAATTATGCCGCCTTGAGTATTTGCTGTCTGAGATCCGCGCAGAAACCGACCAGTTCTTTCCGGTGATCGGGCTGCAGCCTGTCAAAATCCGCCCGGTGCTGCCGGCCCCAATCATCGAGATAAAAGACCTGCTCTATCCCGCTCGCCTCAGCCTTCAAGGATGCAAGCAGCCCCTTGCTGATCTCCTCGGGATCTTGACCCGACTCCAGCCAGTCCCGTAATTCCTTGCCGGTGTCGACAGTCGGCACAAAATGCCGGCCATCGAAAAGGCTGGTCCTGTCCTTGCTCGCCGTGGCGATATGGCTTTCGAGCGAGAGATCCAGGACCACGGTAAATTCGTACTCCATCCCCTCCCGCTGCTCGGGCTTCAAGCCGATCTTCTGCGGGGCCTTCTTGCCGTTTGCCCCTTCAACCACCTCCCATACGGTTTTTGTCCGCATGGTGCAGATTATATGGCAAGGACACTGCAGGATGGCGTCTACCAGGGCGTTATGTTCCGGCGTAACCTCACGCCAGGCCGCCCAGGAATTGCCGCTTCTCTGAGCCTTCGTGGCGAGGTCGTGCATGTCCAGTACACCACCTGAACCAGCCCAGGCATGAGAAAGAGAATCAATAATGATAACCTCGGCACCCTCCCCTGCCGCGGCGTTGATATATTCCCGGTACCTGGCCGGCGTGAACGGTTGCGCGAGAGGGGCATGGAAGAACTCGGGGATCCCCGGCTTTCCGGTTTCCAGGGTCGCGCTGTCCCGCTCGGTGTCGA
>NZ_JACHEO010000030.1 GCF_014201505.1 Desulfoprunum benzoelyticum
ATGGTTGATCGGTTAACCTATATAGCCTTACAAACTCAGCCGGTCCCGCAGCGCCTGCTCAAGCTGGCTGAAGTTCGATGGTAATCAGAATCTGTATTCATGCTCGTGAATACAGGAGTACATCTCCCAACCGCATGATTGCAAGGGGTTGCATGACTTGCATGACGTTGACAGGGCTGTTGCTGCTTTTGGCGGAAGGACTGCCATACGTTACCGGTACTTTATACAAACTTGCTACAAATAAGCTTATATGGACACTACTACACTCACATTGATCGGTCTGTTGGGGGCGGCGCTTTGTTGGATGCTGATACTTCACATCAAGGAAGAAAGACGAAAGATACAGCAGCTTATCGAGGACGAACAAAGCAAAGTGGAACGGGCGGAGAGAATGAAACGATTGACGGGGAAATTGTAATATCGGCACCCCGGGTATTGCTTGACCGACGGGACATCTTTGGCTTGCAGATGACTGCTTCTTCATCGACCCCACCAGTCCCCGCATCCAGGCGAAGGGTGATTTATACGTTATTTTAATTTGTTACAAGATGTACAGGATGCTTGTCGGAACCGATATGCTGGCCGATATCGTCCATCGATTGTTGCTTTCCGGTTATTACAAGCTTCGATGTTCCATATCCTGACAACGTGCCTTTTCCGGAAGACACTTTTGCTTCGAAAAGGCAGATTGTTGTCCATGATTTCAGGCACTGCCCCTTGACCACGACCGTTTCCCCCAACACCGACGCCAGAAAGTCCACTATCAGATCAATGGAAACCAGTCCGCTGCCTCCCGCGAGGTCACAACAGGCAGACCAGGACGCGGCGGTGCCGATTCCAGAGGCATAGACACCACCATGCAGGCCTCTCTGAACGGATTCAAATGCGCTCTGTCAATCGCGACGACAACAGTCGAGCGACCTGGGCCCATCTCAACAACCTCCATCGACCTATACTGAAAAATGGGCTTTCATTGATCGCGTTCATCACCGCCTCGGTTGTATCAGCTTGAGAAACGATTGCAACCGATCCCATTTTTCATGGGGAAAACAGCTCACAAAAAGGTCGTCGGGCTCATTCAAGAGCTTCATCATCAAATCCTGACAATCTCTTGTCCGCAGGCCGGGATAGCTCCGTAATCAACGGCGGTCTCTGACGTCAGGTAGGGAGAGGGTTCATTTTCCACGAGAAAAATGTCTCAACTTATGGGGAAGTTCGCAATCGATTGTGCATTTTTTGAATACGCCTGCATCCGCCTGTGAAATCAAAAAAGTTCCGGATATACGTTCGTGTCCGGACAAACCCTGGGAACACTCATGACCATATTTCTTCTTGCCGGCCTGATCTTCCTCTTTGCCGGTATTGTTCAAGGATTGACCGGATTCGGCGCCGGTCTGCTGGCGATTCCGCTGCTCTGCCTTATCATGGACGTCAAACTGGCGGTAAGCCTGTGCATCATCAGCACCTTGATCATCACCACGACCATGGCCTACGACCTCCGCAGTTTTCTCGATTACCGTAAAATTCTGCCGTTGCTGGTCGGCTCCCTGCCGGGAATCTTTATCGGCACCCTCCTGCTGAAGGTCGTCGACCCGAATCTGATAAAACTCCTGTTGGGCGTTTTCCTGATCGGCATCAGCAGTTTCAACCTCGTCTTCAAGTCGAAGGCGATCAACCCGCCGGTGATCTGGGGCTACTTTGCCGGCTTCCTGTCCGGGGTCATCAACGCGGCGGTGGCCGCCGGGGGTCCTCCGGCCATCATTTACACGACTCTGCACGACTGGAAAAAAGAGGAGATGAAGGCCACGCTCACAGGTTTTTTCATGCTCAACGGCTATCTCACCGCCGGGGTCCATGCCGCCAACGGCATGATCGGCAGGGATACCCTCGGGTATTTCGCGGTCACCCTGCCGTTTGTACTGGCAGGCACGGCGCTCGGGTCACGGGCCACCGGAAAGATCAATCGCCGCCGCTATCTGCAGATCGTCTATGGGTTATTGATGGCATTGGGCGTGTTGATGATGGTGGGGTGAAATCACAACCTTGCATTGCATATTACGTAAAGATAAACTTGAAGCAGTAAAGAACCGTACAGCCATACTGCCGCGACAACCGATCTAAAAGCTGCGAAATAATATTTATCCAGTACAATAGCTATCGATCCTGCCTGCAATGAAGTTGGCCGGGGATGAACTTGATGGGCGTGGCAGACAGCGAAACGGCATCTCTCTCCCCCTCACCCTGAGGATCTTTTTCTACTACATATTTTGGACCGGAATATCATGAACCCTATCTGTATAGTCGACGATCAACCTTTCATCTGCTCCACAGTCGCAGGAATTTTGAAAGACGAGGGATATCAAACAATTGTCTTTCAAGACGCTGAAAGCTTCTGGCACAATCTCGATACAATCGAGCCATCACTGGTCATGCTCGATATCTGGCTTCCCGGGATCGACGGGTTGCAGCTTCTCAAACAACTCCATAACCGCTTCCCGGCTCTCCCCATCATCATGATGAGCGGTCATGCCGGCATCGATACCGCAGTTGCCGCCATTAAGGCCGGCGCCTACGATTTCATGGAAAAACCGTTGCACCTCGAGGTGTTGCTCGACAAGGTGAAATCCGCCCTCGAGCATAAACCTGCCGGAAGCGGCGCTGCCCTGCCTTCGGATACACGGCTGGAAGTCGCCAGCGCCGATCTTTTGATGCCTCCCGGGATGGTGGAGCTGGTTGATTCCCCCGTACCCCAACGCACCCTCAGAGAAAATGTCGTCCTTAACGGAGTGGGGCTGCTGAGCGGCAGGAAAACCGGTATCATCCTCAGCCCGTTGGGCATCGACGAGGGGATCGTCTTTCAAACCCTCGATGGTCAGATTATCCCCGGCCACATCACTTCCGTCGGCAATTTTTCCCAGACCGTGTCCTCCAAGACCTTCTCCGCCAACTCCACCACCCTCGACAACGGCAGGCAACAGGTGCGTACCGTTGAGCACCTGATGGCAGTTCTTGCCATGTACGGCATCACCAACGTGCTCATCAAGGTCGATGATGAAGTCCCGAATATCGACGGTTCCGCCAAGGATTTCTGTGACCTTATGGAACAGGCAGGGATAGAGGAACAGCCTGCCTCCACCAAAGTTGCCGTCATTCGCCGGAAACTCGGGGTGGGCAACGAGGAAAAAGATGAAAAGCATCTCTACGCCGAACCCTTCGATGGGTTCGAGATAACGATGCGGGTCGACTATTCTCCGCCTATAGGCGAGCAGATTCTCACGTTCAACCCGGGAACCCAGTCTTTTGCCAAGGAGATCGCCCCGGCGCGGTCATTCAACACCTTTGAGAACATCGAAATGGCCCAGAGACTCGGCAAGGTAGGAGGCGGGTATCTCCATTCCCACATCATCATGCACGAAGGCAAGGTCATCAACACCGAACTCCGCTATCCCGACGAATTCGTGCGCCACAAGATACTGGACATGATTGGCGATCTGTACCTTCTCGGCTACGCCATCCGCGGACGGATTACCGCCAACATGACCTCTCACGGGTACAATCAGGCCCTGGTGGAACGCCTGTACCGCGCCCTCCAGAGCAGTTCCGGATGATGGCTGAAAGTCGTTGACCACCGTCCGAGACGATGGGCCGGTCTGTCCCATCGCCGTGACAATCAGCACGGAACATGACGTAGAATACAACATGGAAATTGCATTGAGCTTCGATACGGCCGGAATCGACTGGGAGACTGTCGCGACGACCCTCGAGACCGTCGGCATGGCCCATTACCCGCCCGAAGTCCATAAAACCGCTTTCGAGGCAAGCCACACGACCATCTTCGCCTGGCACAACGGTCGATTGATAGGGTTCGGCAGGGCAATCTCCGACGGAGTGTATCAGGCGGCAATTTACGATGTTGCGGTGAACCCTGAATACCAGGGCAAAGGTGTCGGGACGGTTATCATCAAAACGATGCAGGACAGGTTGCCGAACTGCAACCTGATACTGTATGCCTCTCCAGGCAGGGAAGGATTTTATCAGACACTCAATTTCCGCAGAATGAAAACGGGCATGGCCCTGTTCACAAATCGAGATGCAATGGCTGAAAAAGGATTCACCGAATAACATATCATATTATCATATATATACATGAATATTACACTCAATGGAATTGAGATCAGGGTGCTTGGCAGTTTAATCGAAAAGGAATTGGCCACTCCTGAATACTACCCTCTCTCGCTCAATGCCCTGGCGAACGCCTGTAATCAGAAATCGAACAGATCCCCGGTTCTTTCTCTGAACGAAGATGATATCATCAACGCCTTGCAATCACTGAAGGATAAACAGATCGTCTGCCGGAGTGACGCGACCCGGGTTCCCAAATACTGGCATAATTTTGTCAAACAACACAACCTGATCAGGCGCGAAGCAGCGCTGTTGTGCCTGTTGCTGCTCCGCGGGCAGCAAACGGCTGGAGAACTGCGCAGCCGAACGGAAAGGCTTTGTTCATTCGAAAGCCTCGAGGAGGTCGTCCAGTCGCTTGACAGCCTCTTGGAAATCGGCTTCGTGCGCAAATTGCCGCGGCAACCGGGCCAGAAGGAACAGCGCTATTCTCACCTGTTGGCCGAAGAACCTGAAGATCTTGAGCAACTCTGCGTTGAGAAGGATCACACCTTGAGTGCAGCAGACAAATACGATGACCGGATATCTGCGCTCGAAAATTCAGTGGCGTATTTAAAGGAAGAACTCGAAACGCTGAAAGATGAGCTCTTGTCTTTCAAGAAAGGAAAGAATCCATAAGGTTGAAACTGTAAATGCGGACACAACCGAGGGAGTTACAGCGATGGGAGCAACTATTCAAGTCCTGAAAAAAGTAACGCTTTCTCTAGTGGCAAAAACTGAGCCTGGAAAATGCAGCACAAACGCCCCTCCGATACCTTTGGTGTTTATCTATGGCGTTGGAAGCGACGGACTCTGTCCATTTGAAACCGCACTCTGGGATAAACATGAAGGAGAGAAACTGGTGGTCAGTGTCAAGGCCACCGATGTCCAGGAGTATTTCGGGCACCTTTTCCACACGTTGTGTCACATGCTCGGGAAGCAGATTGCAGATGGCACGATTGATCTGGAAATTGAAGTTACCGGAGTGACGGACGCAGATAACCGAGAAGTGGTGCAGGCCGTCGCCAAGGCTCTGAGCCATGGAGGCTGCGGGACTTCCTGTGGATGCGGGTGCGGTTGCTGATCAAGTCAGATAGTCCGAGGAGCGGTTTATCACAGCCGAAAACGCCAATTTTTTGATTCAAAATTTTTCAGCCAATTCTGCGATCACAATGAACAAACGACAGATGAATTTTGAGGAAAGTGCGGCGCTGTTGAGTCGCTACGGCATACAGGCAGAGGGTCGTCAGGTGTACTCCATTCCGGCGGCGGAAATTGCGGCTGAGGAGCTGGGATATCCCGTTGCAGTGAAGCCCGTTTCGGAGAAAATCATCCATAAATCAGACGAAGGGGTGGTGTTTTTAAACATACACGACACGACACAGCTGAAAAAAGCATGCGTCGCCATTGAAGCAAAAATCGACGGTTTTTCTCATGAAACCAAAGAAGGCCTGCTCGTTCAGAAGATGGCGGAAAAAGGGTTCGAACTGCTCATCGGCGCGAAACGGGATCCGGGATTCGGGCCGGTAACCATGGTCGGCATCGGGGGCATCTTTGTCGAGCTGCATTCCGATGCTGCAATGGGAATCGGGATTCTCACCCGGCAGGATGTGGAACGGATGTTGACGAACACCCAGATCGGCAGAATTCTTGGAGGATTCAGAGGGCAACGCTACGACAAGGCCAAAATCATCGATCTGGCTGTCAATATTTCCAAACTTATGGCGGAGAATCCGGATATCTGCGAGCTCGATCTGAATCCTGTCATTGTTTACGAGGAAGGCTGTGCGGTTGTTGATGTCAGGCTTATTCGGGATGGGAACGTCGTCAAACCGATGGCGGAAGATATCAAGCAGTGGAAACAGCAAAGCATCGATGCCATTTTCAACGCCAACTCAGTTGCGGTGATCGGTGCATCCCGTCCCGGCACCCAGGGCGGGGTCATATTGAAAAACTGCATGAAAATCAAAAACCTCTACCCCATACATCCGAGACTGAAGAAAATCCACGGCCTTCCCTGCTACCCATCCCTGAAAGATCTCCCTCAAATCCCCGAAGTTGCCGTTTTTGCAGTAAACTCTGAAAAAACAGTACGCATCTTCGAAGAGTTTTGCCGCATCGGGGGAAAAGGCGCCATCATCTTCAGCGACGGGTTCGCCGAGATGGGCCGAAAAGATCTCGAGCAACAACTGGTCGAGATCAGTGAAAGGTACCAGGTCGCCTTTATCGGTCCAAACTGCATGGGGGTCATCGACAATTTTACCGGCCTCAATACCAATTACATCCCGGAACGACGATCGGTGCCCGTACCGGAAGCCAATTGTGTCGGTGTTATTTCCCAAAGCGGAGGCATCGGCCTCGAACTGTTGGAAATGTTCAGTGCCGACAACCAGAATCTTGGCAAATGGGTTTCCGTCGGCAATGCCGCGAGCGCCGGAGTACCCGAGATTCTTGCGCATATGGGCAATGATCCGAAAATAAAAATCATCGCCATCTATCTGGAAGGGGTCGCCGACGGTTTGAAACTGATGAAGATCGGCAGAGAGGTGGCGAAAAAGAAACCGGTCCTGATCATCAAAGGCGGCACAGGCGGCGGCGCCGAGGCAGCGCTCTCCCACACGGCATCCCTGGCCGGAAGCCACGAAGCCTTCAAGGCCTGCTGCGAGCAGGCCGGTTTTTATCTGGTCGATGAACTGACGGAAGACCCCAAGATCCTGGTCAATGTGCTGTCCATCCTGACGAGCCAGCCAAAGACGTCGAACAACCGAATCGCCGTTGTCAGCGTTGGAGGCGGAGCCGGCATCCTTCTTGCCGACCAGGTCACTGAAGAAGGAATGGCGCTCGCGGAATTCGCCCCCGAAACCAGGAGGCGCATGAAGGCCCTGATTGAGAAAAATCTGAAACCTGAACAGCGAAGTCTCAGCGAAACGATTTTGAAAAATGTGGGCAACAACCCTATCGATCTCTTCGGCAACTGCGACGATGAACGGTTATTGGAATCGATCAGGATCATAGACCAGGACCCCAACACAGATGTCATTGTTGCAGCCATCTACCTTCAGGTGCCACTGCTGTCGGAATACCTGCCGGAACGATTGGTGGAACTGAAAGAGGAATTGACCAAACCGCTCATCATCTCCCCACGAGGTTTTTCAGAATATGTGGACCGGTGCAGGACGTATATGGCTGACAAAAAGCTCCACACCTACACCGTACCCATGATGAAACCGTTGAGCATCGCCATTGAGATCTGGAAGAAATACGGCCATTCATTCCTTGAATAAGGCGTCGATGGCCGCCCCAACCTTCCTGGCATGGTGGCCATCAGAAGGCCGTCCATGCAGCCGGTCTTTCGATTTATCGGATTGTTTGCAATCCAACCGTTCAGAACTGAAAAGAGTTCCTGATCCATTCATTGATCCTCCAAAAACCACAGAAGCTCCTTATGGATAAATTGTTCAGTCACAAAGCAGCTCTCTCCTTCGTCGGAATCGTTGTTGCCGTATCGCTCTTCTTCATTCCGACAAAAACAATTCCGATAGTCGACCAGAAAACGGATCAGTATTTCAACGAGACTATCTCAAAGGCCGGGTTGGCGTATGCCACCGTAAGAGCGATCAATGCCTCGGTCTCGGTAATCAAAGAGTCGAACTTGCAGTTGGAGCCTGCAGGTATCGGTGTTTCGTTAGCAATCGGTCAGATTCTTGATCCTGTTGATGACATGACTGAAAGATTGTCCACTGTCCTGGTAACCGCCATTACTTCACTCGGTGTGCAAAAGCTTTCATATGAAATCGGCATCTCGCTTGCTCCGACAATGATGGCCGCCCTGCTCGTGGTTTTCTCTATTCTGCTCTGGTTTGATACGTCAATCAGGATTGCGTCTCTCCAATCGATTGTGGTCAAGCTCCTGATCCTGATAGCCGTCGTCAGATTTTGTCTCCCGTTGTCCTCACTCGCAAATGACTACATCTATACACAGTACTTTGAGCAGCAGATTTCCCAGGCAAATGACGAACTGCGTCTGCAGACTAAAAAATTCGACCAGCTTGAAAACCTTTCTCTGCCGGAATCACATGGTATTCTGGGGGCTATCGAAACCAGCGGGGCATTCATCAAACAGAAATCTCTGGCCTTTAAGAACGCCCTGCAGGGTTCAGTTACGAACATGTCGGAAATTATCGAAAACCTTCTCAAGTTAACGTTTCTCTATGTGGGAATATTTTTTCTTCAGGTGGTGATTTTTCCGGTCACGATATTCTGGATACTTCTCAAGGCCGCGAGTTCGCTGTTCAACGCCAGGGCAATGAACATATAATACGTTGTCTTCCCGGTAACACGCGCTGTTACGCCCTCCAGCGCTACACCGGCAAAGACCGCGGAGGTGGACAGGAATCCAGGCGCGGCCTGGGCCGTACCGTGGCGGCGGCAGGAACCGTGTGCGCGGAAATCGACCCGGGTGAATACGACTTCAGCCCGGCGAAGTGGCAGAGCCACGCGTCCTCTCCGCATCGACGTCCGGAGCGAAGCGGGACCGTATCAACCGCCATTGCTGTTACCTTTTGGCCAGCAGCGCCCAGAGACCGGCAACGGTAAGCAGGACCCCTCCGCTCAGGTTGAAACGCCGTTGCGCCCGTGAAGAGGACATGAGCCTGCGGGCGGTGGTTGCGAACAGCGAATAGCACGTGGCATTGATTATCGCCAGCGTGACGAAGGTGACGGACAAAATCAGCAACTGGGGCGCGGCGTCGGCCTTGGGCGTGATGAATTGCGGCAGAAAGGCGACAAAGAAAATGATGCCCTTCGGGTTCAAGGCGGTGACCAGATAGGTGTTGACGAACAGCATCCACCGTGACACCGGCACGGTTCGAGATGCGAGAACCATCGGGGAGTTCCCGGCATGGAACAGCCTGATTCCTAACCAGAGCAGGTACAGACCGCCGACCCATTTGATCACCGTGAACCAGAAGGCTGAGGCCGCCAGCAGGGCGCCGAGCCCGAAGAGCGAGAGCGTCAATGCCGTGGAGTCGCCAAGCGCCACCGCCGCCACGAGAGGCACATTGGCGCGTCGGCCATGGGCGACCGAGTAGCTGATGACGGTAAGAATGGTGGGGCCGGGAATCACCAGGAGAATAATGGAGGCGGCTGCAAAAGCGAGCCAGAGTTCAATCGACATGAGGTCTCCCTTTTTGACAAGGCGCGGCGATGCCGGCATCGCCGCGGCCGTGACAATCAATCCCGGGTTGTATAATCGGGGGATGTCATTATCTTCTGGGATGGGAGTGTACAGGCCCACTCCAGCCACCAATTAATGAAACGAGCCAATTGATACCATAATGAACGCATCGAAAAGGACCTCACTCCTCTGCCCCAATTGCCGAACGCTGGTCAGCCGCTCCGCCCCCGTCTGTCCGTCCTGCGGCATGAAAAATCCCGGCTCGATCTGGAAGGATAACATATTTACCCGCGGTGCCGGCGGCGAAAATGGAATTCTTAGAACGATTCTGATCGCCAATATTGCCATGTTCGTGCTGTCGGTGGTGATCGACCTGCGACCCGCAGCCCTGTCCGGCAGTCCATTCAATTTTCTCTCGCCAAGCAACCAGAGCCTGCTGGTGCTCGGTTCCACCGGCACGATTCCGCTGCTGCAACTTCACCGCTGGTGGTCGCTCATCGCCGCCAGTTACCTGCACGGCAGTCTGCTCCATATCGTCTTCAACATGATCGCGCTGCACCAGCTCGGCCCTCTGATCATCCGCGAATACGGAACGAACCGGATGATCGCCATCTACACCTTGAGCGGGATCGGCGGCTATCTGATCTCGGCCCTGTTCGGGGTGCGGTTCACCATCGGCGCCTCGGCGGCGATCTGCGGGCTGATCGGGGCGGCGCTGTATTACGGCAAAAGCAGGGGCGGCGCCTACGGCAATGCGATCTACAGCCAGATAGGCGGGTGGGCCCTGGGGATTTTCATCTTTGGGTTCCTGGTTCCGGGGATCAACAACTTCGGTCATGCGGGCGGCATGCTGAGCGGCGCGCTGGCAGGCTACTTCCTCGGCTATCGCGACCGGTCGCAGGATACCTTCGGCCACAAGGTACTGAGCATGGCCTGCATCGTCGGCACCGTCATCGTGCTGATCTGGTCGATCATCAACGGCCTGTTTTTCCTGCTGACCTGAGGTTTCGTAGGCAAGCGGACAGATTCGGCCGCATCACCCTCCCGACTGAAACCCCATCTTTTCCAGGCGGAAACGACGGATCGATCCGCAACGACAGGAGTGACTATGACCAACGACACTCACTCGTGCCGCAGGGCGT
Organism: Desulfoprunum benzoelyticum; assembly: GCF_014201505.1. Classification (GTDB taxonomy): domain Bacteria; phylum Desulfobacterota; class Desulfobulbia; order Desulfobulbales; family Desulfocapsaceae; genus Desulfoprunum; species Desulfoprunum benzoelyticum. The sequence goes on from NZ_JACHEO010000030.1 coordinate 10,477, forward strand.
CGATCGGATTGAGACCGGCCGCCCGTCGCGCCGGGAAGAAGCCGAAGATCACGCCGATGACGGCGGAAAACAGGAACGACAGCAGGTTGATGCCGGGGTCGAACAGGTAGGGCACGTTCATCAGCCCGGCGAGCAGAATCGAGGCCGCGGTGGCCAGGGCAATGCCGATCAGGCCGCCGAGGCTCGACAGGACCACCGCCTCGATCAGGAACTGCAGCAGCACCTCCCGTTCCAGGGCGCCGATGGCAAGACGGATGCCGATCTCGCGGGTGCGCTCGGTGACCGACACCAGCATGATGTTCATGATGCCGATACCGCCGACCAGCAGGCTCACCGCCGCCACCGCGGCGAGCAGCATCGTCAGGATCTTGGTGGTGCTGGTCAGGGTCTCGGCGATCTGGCGGGTGTCCATGACCCGGAAGTCATCGTTCTCATTGTCACCGATGTTGCGCCTCTCGCGCATCAGATCGACCAGCTGCGCCTTGACCGCGTCGATGGAGACGCCATCCCTGACCGAGATCGTCAGCCGATTGATGTCCTGGCTGCCGCTGAGCCGGCGCTGCACGGTGCGCAGCGGCATCACCACGATGTCGTCCTGGTCGGACCCCATCGACGACTGGCCTTTGGCCTTGAGCAGACCGATGACTTCACAGGCGAACTGCTTGATGCGGATCTCGCTGCCCACCGGGTTCTGCCGGTCGAACAGTTTGTCGCGCAGGGTATCGCCGATCACGCACACCGCCTTGCCCGCCCGCTCTTCGCTCTCGGTGAAGTTGCGACCGGCGGCGATCTGCCAGTTCCCGGCCTCAAAATACTCGTTGGAGCTGCCGGTAACCGAGGTCGACCAGTTGCTGGCCTGGTATACCACAGTCGCCGCCTTGGTGACGAGCGGCGCGACCAGTCTGGCGCCGGTGATCTGGTTGCGGACCGCCTCGACATCGGCGCCCTTGAAGGGAGCTCCAGGCTCGGCGCCGGGGCCGAAACGCTGCCCCGGCATCAGCATCAGCAGGTTGCTGCCCATGCTGGAGATCTGATCGGACACCGACCGGGTGGCGCCGTTCCCCAGGGTCACCATGGTGATGACGGCGGCCACCCCGATGACGATGCCGAGAATCGTCAGGAATGACCGCATCAGGTTGCGGCGGATAGCGCGCAGGGCCAGCAGCAGCGTGTTCCACAGCATCAGGCGGCCTCCCCCTGGCGATGGTCGGTGTCGACGCGGCCGTCGACGAAGCGGATGATGCGTTTGGCGTAGGCCGCCATTTCGGACTCATGGGTGACCATCAGCACGGTGATGCCATGCTCACGGTTGAAGGCGCCGATCAGGTCCATGATTTCCCGGCTGGTGGCGGTATCGAGATTGCCGGTCGGTTCATCGGCCAGCAGCACGGCCGGCCGGGTGACGATGGCCCTGGCGATGGCCACCCGCTGCTGCTGGCCGCCGGACAGCTCGGCCGGGGTATGGTGTTCCCAGCCCTGCAGGCCGACCTGTTCCAGGGCCCGGCGGGCCGTGGCGTGGCGGCTGGCGGCGGGTTCGCCACGGTAGATCAGCGGCAGTTCGACGTTTTCGAGCGCGGTGGTGCGCGCCAGCAGATTGAAACCCTGGAAGACGAAGCCAAGGAAGTTCCGCCGCAGCAGCGCCCGCTCGTTGCGTGACAACTGCTCGACATGGACACCCTGGAACTCGTAACTGCCGCTGGTCGGGGTATCGAGGCAGCCGAGGATGTTCATCGTCGTCGATTTGCCGGAGCCGCTCGGCCCCATGACGGCGACGAAATCGCCGGCGGTGATGGCCAGATCGATCCCCTTCAGGGCCTGGAAAGCGGCCTGGCCGACCCCATAGGTCTTGGTGATTCCGGACAGACGGAGGAGGGCGGCGCCGTTCATCGCTGCACGCTCAGCGCCTCGGTGATCACCTGCATGCCGGCCGCGAGGTCGCCGGCGGTGATCTCGGTCAGGCGGCCGTTGGTGGCTCCGGTCTTGACGTCCACCGCCACTGGCCGGTTGTCCCGCAGTACCCAGACGCGCGGCGCGCCGCTGTTGGCCTTTGCCTGGACCTTGGGCGTCTGGCGCGACGGACGCGGCATCAGGGCGCGCATGACGCTGCCGCTGGATTTTTTCTTGTCGCCGACAGTCGTTACCGGCGGACTGAAGCGCAACGCCGCATTCGGTACCAGCAGGGCATTTTCACGGGTCAGGGTAGTGATCTCGGCGGTGCCGGTCATACCCGGCCGCAGGCTGAGATCGTCGTTCCCCACCTCGAGCACGGTGAGGTAGGAAACAACGCCGTCCGCCTCCTGCGAGCCGAAGCCGACCCGGGTGATGACGGCAGTGTACTCGCGGCCGGGCCAGGCATCGACCCCGAACACCGCCTTCTGGCCCGCCTGGACCTGGCCGACGTCGGCCTCGTCGACATCGACCTGGAGTTCCATCTTGGTCAGGTCCTCGGCAAGCTGGAACAGGACCGGCGCCTGGAAAGAGGCGGCCACTGTCTGGCCGGGGTCGACCTGCCGCGACAGCACCACCCCGTCAATCGGCGAGCGGATACTGGCCTTGGCGAGGTTGGTTTCGTTCGACTGCAGATTGGCTCGGGCCTCGGTGACACTCGCGTGGGCACTGGCCTCGTTGGCCTGAGCCCGCTTGAGATCGGCATCGGCCGTATCCATTTCACTCCGCGACGGGACCTTGCCGCCGGACAGCTGCGCTACCTGGCGGTAGCGCGACAGTACCGCCGTCGCTTCCGCCACCGTGGCCTGCGCCTGCAGCACCTGGGCCTCGGCCGCGGCAAGTGCGGCCCGCGACTTCGCCACCGCGTCCTGCAGCTGTGACAGATCCAGCTGCGCCAGCACCTGGCCCTCCTTGACCGCATCGTTGTCGTCGACCAGGACCTGGGCGACGATGCCGGAAAGCTCACTGCCGACATCGACGGTATTGGTCGGTTGCAGGTTGCCGGTGGCCGAGACCTTGACCACCAGGGTGCCGACCTCGGCCGCGGCAGTGGTGTAGCGCAGCGCCAGCGCCTCGTCACCGCCCCGGAAATAGAACCAGGCCGCGCCTAAACCGACGATCAGCGCCGCTCCCAGCCACACCCAGCGATACGGACGCCTGGCGGAGGTGGCGCCGATCAGCTGTTGCAGGGTCTGCGCCTGGTTTGTCGATGGAGGTGTAGTGTCGTTCATGGAGTATCCTTGCCGGCCTGGCGGCTTTCGCCCTGCGGCGTCCAGCCGCCGCCCAGCGCCTTGTATAAACTGATAAGAGCCAGCAGGCCGTCGGTACGGGTGCCGGCAAGACTGTCTTCGACGGTCAGCACGGTACGCTCGGTGTCGAGTACCGTCTGGAAATCGATCAACCCGGCGCTGTACTGCTGCCGCGCCAGTTGCGCCGCATTGCGCGCCGCTGCGGCGGCACCGGCCAGCGCCCCACCGCGTTCAGAATGACGTTTGATTGCGACGAGCGCGTTTTCGACGTCCTGCAGCGCTGCCAGTACCGTCTGCTCATAGGCCACCTCGGCCTGCTCGCGCACTGCGTCCTGGATCTCCACCTGTTGTCGCAACCGTCCGGCATCGAAAATCGGGGCGGTAATACCGGCGAGCAACGATGATGCAACCGCACCGCTGGTGGCGAGATTTTCCGCCTCCAGCGCCTCGAGGCCGATCGAGCCCGACAGGTTGAAGGCCGGGTAGCGTGCCGCTTCGGCCGCGCCGACACGGGCGGTTTCCGCAGCCAGCCGGCGCTCAGCCGCCCTGATGTCGGGGCGCTGGCGCAGGGTGTCGGCCGGAATGCCGACTGCGATCCGGACCGGCATGACCGGCAGATCCCGAACTGCAGCCAGGCGGGCATGAACCGTGCCCGGCGCTGTCCCGAGAAGGATATCGAGGCGGTGTTCAGCCTCGACGAGGCTGGTTTCCAGACTGGGAATCTGCGCCCGGGTCAACTCCCGGTTGGTACGCGCCTGCTCCACATCCTGGCGGCCGACCAATCCCGCCTGTTCCCGCCATTCGGTGAGTTGCAGGGTTTCGGTCTGACTGGCGAGGTTGGCGCGGGCGATGGCGAGCCGCAACTGCAGCCCCCGGACCTCGACATAGTTGAGTGCCACTTCCGCCGTCAACGACACAGAGGTAGCGCCGAGCTCGGCCACGGCCGCCGCGACATCGGCCTCGGCCGCCGCGACCCTGCGGCGGACCCCGCCGAATATATCGATTTCCCAGCTCGCATCGAGACCGGCACTGAACAGATCGTTCGTCCTGCCGCTGCCGGCCTCCTCGCTCGACTGACTGCGGCGGTAACTGCCCGATACGGCAGCCTCCGGGAAACGCCCGGCGCCCGCCACGCCGCGGCGGGCCCGGGCCTCACGCAATCGGGCCTGGGCAAGGCGCAGGTCAGGGCCTGCCTGCAACGCCTCGTCCATCAAACCGGCCAGCAGCGGATCGTCCAGCTGCCGCCACCACCGACTCACATCACCGGCCTGGGCATCATCGGCAACCGGATGGTCCGTCTGCTCCAGCTGATTCCAGGCCTCCGGCAGGTCCGGTTCCGGCGCCGTATACTTCGGCCCGACCATGGCACAGGCCGTCAGTCCGAGGCAGACCGCCAGGATCAGAAAACGAGTGAGATGACAGTTCTGCATATGAATAATCACCAGGCAGTCGTTGCGGCCGCAGCACCGTCACGAAGAGCCGGTCCGGATGGAGGATCGGCGGACTTGATCGCCGCAATCCCGGCCAGTGCGAACGTCAGCACCTGGTTCGTGAATGCCTCGAGGTCGTTGATGATATCCGGCCCCTCGGTCTCGCGCCGGATCTTCTGCATCAGAATCGGATGGATGCACATGCTGATAATACAGACCTCGCAGAAAACGACCTGCTGGATCGGAATTCCCGGCCCCAGCAGGTCGTGCATCAACGCAAGGGTGTTGCGGCGCAGAGGAATCAGCTCCGACTCCATAACCTCTGCCAGCAACCCGGTTGGATTGATAAATTCCATCTGGGAGATGAAAAAATCGCGGTTGTCTCTGTCGGCGATCCGGGCGATCAGGGCCCTGACCTGCCCCCGCAGGCGTTCCGCCGCCGGGGCATCGGCACTGACGCCGCCGTCCGGAGGATGGATCTTGATCGATGCGGCAAAGGAGTGGCGCCACGCCTCCTGGTACAGGGCCTCCTTGCTCCCGAAATAGTAGTTTACCGCCGAGATATTGGCCCCGGCACGGCGGCAGATCTCCGCCACCGTCGCGTCACGGAATCCTCTGTCGACAAAGACATCGCTCGCCGCCGTCAGCAGTTTTTCCCTGGTCTCACCTGATTTTCTTCTGCCCATGATCCCTCGCAGCAATAAAACTCATTTTTAAATCATGAGTTTAAAATATCAATTTGAATTCGTCAAGGATGAACTACGAGCAACTTGATACGGACCATTGTCAGGCGGCCGGGCAACGACCGTGTCTTTTCCCGGGATTGTCAGCCCGGCAACGGTCTCAGCTCAAACCCCAAGCGCAGTGACCACAGGTTTGCGCAGACATGACAACCGACGTGATCTTGGACCAGCGCCAGGAGGCGTCCGATCAGGAAAAAGGAGAAGGGATGGGATGCAGTCGGGCTCGCAGAAATCCTGCCCGTTCCTCCACCAGCTTGAGCGAGACGGCATCCAGGGCCACCGCATACCGGGACGCCAGGATGTCGATATCCGGAAAAATCTTCTTGAAGGTGTGCCCCATGCAGTCACAGTCCTTGGAGATCCGGATCAGGACATTGACAAGCAGGCACTTTTACGGGAACAGTGAGCAGATCCCCTTGACATGCTTGACGATTTTATTCTGCAGATCCTCGCCGGCGACCCCCCGGTCGAACTCGACCGCATCGAAGCGGCACATCGCCAGACATTCACCACAGCCGATAGACGGCAACAAGGTCACTCCACACTCTTTTCCGTCTGCGGAAAAGACAAGCAACCTTGCATTCAACAGGCCTCGTACCGTGATTTTTCTGGTATAATGGGATTTCCTGGTATTCGCTACCGAAGCCGGAACAGCATCGCCACGGGAACACTCCATCGCGATTGAATACTCACTGAAACATGCACCGCATCCCGCTTCAACTTTCTTCACCATCGGTTCTGTCACAAGACACGGACCGTTCCGAACCGGAGGCAAACTTACAAATCATGAATATCAACATCCTGCAGCAGGCACCTGACCAACCCGACACCTCCAGCCGCTATCTCTTCTATCTCCATGGCCTCATCGTCGAAGAGGCCGGGGTCCGCCCCAGAAGCGAGGAGCACGGATATTACGAATACCACAAGATCCTGGAGGAACTGGCCGGTAAAGGCTTCGTCGTCATCAGCGAGGCGCGTCCGCAAGGGACCCAGATCAAGCCCTATGCCGAAAAGATCGTCACCCAGGTCAAAGCGCTCCTCGCACACGGGGTCGCCCCGGCCAACATCACCGTCGCCGGGGCCTCCAAGGGCGGCATCATCACCGCCTACATCTCCGCCATGCTCCAGAACAGGGAGATACATTTCGTCTTCCTGGCCGGCCTGTTCGAAAAATGCCTCCAGGATCCGGAACTGAAACTGTACGGCCACGTCCTCTCGATCCACGACCGGGCTGAAAAACAGTCGATGACTCCGTCGCTGTATTTTCAGCGCTCACACGGACTGGGGGAATTCAAGGAAATGATCGTTGGTCTTGATCTCGGCCACGGCCTGATCTATCGGCCTTACCGGGAATGGGTCGAGCCGTTGGCAGAGTGGGCAGGGGTGAAGTAACCCGCAGTTTTCCTGCCCGGCTGTCATGAGCTCGCGACAGCCGGGCAACGGTGGAGCCGCGGCCCCTATCTCAACAGCCCTCGACTGTCCGTTTTTTGGTCATTTCGGCAGCCTTGTCCTTCACCTCACCTGCGGCCTTCTCGGTAGCAGTCGCCGCATCCTTGACCACCTCAGCCGCCTTTTCCTTGACCTCAGCCGCGGCATCCTGGGTGGCGGTCGCCGCCTCCTTGGCCACCTCTGCCGCCTTGTCCTTGACCTCAGCCGCGGCATCCTGGGTGGCGGTCGCCGCGTCCTTGGTGACTTCCGCCGCCTTGTCCTTCACCTCGATCGCTGCTTCCTTGATGGTTGTCGTCGCTTCCTGGGTCTTTTCAGCGGTCTCTTTCTTCGCTTCGTCGCTGCTGCACCCAAAGCTCGCCATCATGAGCAGACATGCCGCAACTATCGCCAACTTTTTCATTACTATTCTCCTTTGCTTGTAGGTTTACATACATTCCGACTCTGCCACACGCAGAGAGTGTCTGCGATCCACGCGGATCGATATGATGTATATAGATACTTGAATAGCACGAGGAAGTCAATTCAGCGCCCTCCCATGGCGGTGACGGTGGCGGCAACAGGGAGCGGACAGATCAGCCCGCAGACCACAGGGGCACGATCTCGAACCGGCCCACATCGACCAGTCCCCTGTCGGTCAGCTTCAGGGCCGGGATCACCGGCAGGGCCAGAAAAGACAGGGAGGCGAAGGGACTGCTGAGCCGGTACCCCAGCCGGCCGAGGCTGTCGTTGACGGCCTGCAGACCATGCTGCACCTCCGCCGCCGGGGCATCACTCATCAGCCCGGCAATCGGCAGGGGCAGGGAGGCAAGAACAACGCCGTCGCAGGCGACGGCCAGGCCGCCGCCGATCCGAACGACCTCCTGCGCGGCGGCAATCATATCGCTATCGTTCATGCCGCCGACGATCAGGTTATGCGAGTCGTGGGCGACGGTGCCGGCCAGGGCGCCGCCGCCAGTTTGGCCAGGACAGCGGGATCGGCGGCCAGCACGCCGGGATAGTTCATCATCTCGGCCAGACCGAGGATGCGGTCGGGATAGCGGGCGAGGAAATCGCCGACGTCGGCGGCGGTCAGGACCGCGCCGGCGGTCTCCATAGGGGTTGCCGGCACGCACGACGGCATCATCACAAAGACCGACAGCGGCAGCCCGGCGCTGGCCGCCAGCAGGGTCGATTCGATATGGATATGGCCGTCGATCAGACCGGGGACGCAGTGACGGCCGCCGCCATCGACGACGGTCGCGGCCGCGTATTCCTCGAAGCCGATGACGATCCCGTCCCGCACCGCGATGTGGGCGGGATGGATCTCGCCGGACAGGACGTTGACCAGCCGGACATCGCGCACCAGCAGGTCGACGGGCTTCTCACGGCGGGCGGTGGCGATCAGTTCCGGTAGCGGGAGCATCTGGCGCCTCCTGGTCACAGCTGAAGGTTGGACAAATGAAGGTCGTAGCTGCGGCTACGGCGCCGCCATCCATCAGGATACCGCCGGCGGCGCGGCCATGTCCAGACAATACCCCCTACCACTCAAAATCGAGACCGGAGCAACGACGGACCGGGCCGAGGTTGCCTAAAAAATGTACCTCTCCGCTCGGCTGACGGCGGCGGCAAGCAGGCGCTGGGCCGCCAGCAGGCCGGCGAGCCGGTAAGCGGACACCGCCGCCATTGCCGCCGGCGGCTCCTCGCCGAGGAAGGCCGCACACCTGTCGACGGCATTGATGAAGCGCTGTTTCGCCGCGAAGGTGCACAGAATGACCACCGCCCGGTACTCCTCCCGTCGCTGCTCCGTTGCCGCCGTTACAGCCTTTTCCGCCCGCAGCACGGCGCTCTCCAGGGCGAAGATCTGGATGGCGACGTCGGCCACGGCCAGGAGAATTTCCTGTTCGTCGGTAACTTTTGCACCGAACCGCGCCACGATACGATCGGCAAGGGTCAACCAGGTCCGTTTCATCCCCTGCAGCAGCTGATTCTCCGCCGCGAATTCTCCGCTCGCCGCGGTATCGAACGTCGGCACGAGCCCCTTGCCGCCGATACCTTTGCGGAACAACAGGCCGGGGATCAGCAGCCGGTTGATCTCGTTGGTTCCCTCGTAGATCCGCTGCACCCGCTCGTCGCGGTACAACTGCTCGATGGGGTACTCGGCGATGTAGCCGTAGCCGCCGTGCACCTGCAGCATCGCATCGATGCCCCAGGCCGCCGCCTCGCTGCAGAAAACCTTGGCCAGGGCGCACTCGACCGCGTATTCCTCGATCCCCTTCTGGTATTCGACGTAATAATTGTCGCTGCCCCTGACGATGGTCGCCAGCCGCTCGTCGATCAGCCCCGCCAGCCGATAGACCACCGCCTCGGAGGCGAAGGTCATCGCGGCGACAGCAGCCAGCTTCTCGCGGATGGCCCCGAAAGTGCTGATCGGGGCGTCGAACTGCCGGCGCTCGTTGGCATAGCGCGCCCCTTCGGCCAGGGCATATTTCTGCTGGCCGACACAGAACGCCCCGAGTTTGAAGCGGCCGACATTGAGGACGTTGAAGGCGATCTTGTGGCCCTTGCCGACCTCGCCCAGGACATTGGCAACCGGCACCCGGACGTTGTCGAGGATGACCTGGCGGGTCGACGAGCCGTGCATCCCCATCTTCTTCTCTTCCGGACCAAGCGACAGGCCGGCGGCGCTGCGCTCCACGAGGAAGGCAGTGAAATGGCGCTTATCGACCTTGGCGAAGATCGTAAACAGGTCGGCAAAGCCGGCGTTGGAGCTGAACTGCTTGGTGCCATTGAGGATGTAGTGGCTGCCGTCCGCGGCAAGCGTCGCCGTCGTTTTCGCCCCGAGGGCGTCGGACCCCGAGCCCGGCTCGGTGAGGCAATAGGCGCCGATCATCTCCGCCGTGATCAGCCGGCCCAGATAGCGCTCCTTCTGGTCGGCGCTGCCGTAATAGATCAACGGCAGCATGCCGATCCCGGTCTGCACCATATAGCTCAGGCCGAAATTGCGGGCAAAGGCCATCCGTTCCATGACCAGCATGCTGGTCGCCTTGTCGAGTTCCAGGCCGCCGTACTCCTCCGGCGCGTCGATCATCATCAGCCCGAGTGCGGCGCAGGCCCGCAGTTTCTCGACCACCAGGTCGAAATTCCCGGCCTCGATCTCGGCGTTGACCGGCTGGATTTCACCGGCCACGAACTGCTCGGTGGTCGCAGCAATCTGGCGGTGTTCGTCGCTGAAATCCTCCGGGGTGAACACGTCGCGGCTGTCGATGTCCTGCACCAGGTATCCGCCGCCGCTCAAAATTCTATCGCCCATAGTCATCAGTCTCCCCATGTCCCGACGGAGGCGGGACGATCAGTTGAAAATTCCCTTGAAAGACTCCCGCATCTGGCGTTTGAGGATCTTGCCGGTCGGCGTCTTGGGCAGCGCCTCGACGAAGATGATCTTTTTTGGGACCTTGAAGGAGGACAGGTGTTTTTTGCAGTGGGCCATGATCTCGTCTTCGGTGACCGTCATCCCGGTCCTGAGCTTGATCACCGCCGCGACTGCTTCCACCCACCGGGGATGTTCGAGCCCAACCACCGCCACCTCCTCCACCGCCGGATGCAGGAAGATCGCCTCTTCGACCTCCCTCGAGGCGACGTTCTCGCCGCCGGTCTTGATCATGTCTTTTTTCCGGTCGACGACAGTGATGTAGCGGTCGTCGTCGAGGACACCGAGATCGCCGGAGTGGAACCAGCCGCCCTTCATCGCCGCCTCGGTCTTATCCGGTTCCTTGAAGTACATGGTCATGGCGTGGGGGCCGCGACCGCAGATCTCGCCGGGCACATTGACGGCGGTGATCTCGTTGCCGTTCTCGTCTTCAATGCGGGATTCCATGTGCAGCCCGCCCATGCCGGCGGAACCGATCTTGGCCTGGGCGTCCTCGGCCTTGAGGATGCAGTGATACGGCGCCAGCTCGGTCTGGCCGTAATAGTTGTAAACCCCGGCCTTGGGAAATTTCTCCAGGATTTCCCGAAGGATCTCCATCGGCATGATCGATGCGCCGTAGTAGCATTTCACCAGACTGGACAGATCGTACCTGCCGAAATCGGGATGGCGGAGCATGCCGATCCACACCGTCGGCGGGGCGAAGAACATTGTCGCCTTATACGTCTCGATGGCGGCCAGGATCCGGCCGACATCCGGGCTCAGCAGGATGTTGGTGCCGCCGATCCAGAACACCGGGTTCATGAACACGTCCCGCTGGGCGCAATGGTAGATGGGCAGGGCGTTGATATTGATGTCGGTGGAGTCGTAGCGGCCGTCGATGATGCAGCCCATGTACTCGGCGATCAGGGCCTGGTTGCTGATGATCACCCCTTTCGGCTGGGATTCGGTGCCGCTGGTATAGGTCATCTGCACCGGGTCCTCGATCCGCAGGATGACCTCGGGCTCGGTGGCCGGGGCCTGGGCGTACCAGGCGTTGAAGTCGGCGAAGCCGTCGGGCGCCGGTTGCCCTGCCCCCTGATCGGACCAGATCAGGTGCCGTAACTGCGGCATCTTGTCGAGCACCCCCTGAACATTGCCGTACAGGCTGTCTTCAACAATGAAGACGGTGCTTTCGGAGTGGTTGATGCAGAAGGCGATATCGTCGTCCTTCAGCAGGTAATTGACGGCCATGTAGATCGCCCCGATCTTGGCACAGCCCAGCCAGGTCAGGACATGGTGGTGGGTATTGTGGGCCAGGATCGCCACCCGGTCGTATTTTTTAACACCCAGGGCGGCGAGGGCGTTGGCCGCCTGGTTGCACTGATCTTCCAGTTGGCTGTAGGTCAGGCTGATGTCGTTGAAGATCAGGGCCGTTTTATCGGGATAGTGATACCGGGTGCGGCGGATCATGTCGGCGATGACCCACCGGTTGATCCGGTTGTTGCGGGTCATCAGGAAATCGATATTTTCCTGGTTGATGGTGCTGTAGCGAACCTTGTCCTGTTCCGTGAGTGGTGCATGGATCATGGTCTTGCCCTCCGCAAAGAATGATTGTCTGTCCGGGATCTTCCGGGGCGGGAACTGCTTCGGAAGATCCCGGGAATCAGCATATCGCGCACCCGGCCACCCCTCGCAGGGGGGTGGCAGCTTCACCAAATTCCTTTTTTCACCAATATTCCCAAAGCCCTACAGCATCTCGAGGGCACAGGCCATCGACACCCCGCCGCCGCCGCACAGGGTGGCGAGCCCGAGGGACTTGCCGCGTTTTTTCATGGCATACATCAGGGTGACCATGATCCTCGCCCCGGTCGAACCGACGGGATGCCCCAGGCCGATGCCCGAGCCGTTGACGTTGGTGATCTCGCGGTTGAGCCCCAGCTCTTTCTCGCAGCCGAGGTACTGGGCGGCAAAGGCCTCGTTGACCTCGACGAGGTCGAAATCGGCGATGGTCAGGCCGGAGGATTTGAGCAGGTTGCGGACGGCCGGGACCGGCGACAGACCCATGACCGACGGGTGACAGGCCCCGCGGCCGACGGCCTTGATCCTGGCGATCGGCTGCAGGCCCAGTTCTCTGGCCTTGTCGGCCGACATCAGGATCATGCCGGTGGAGCCGTCGTTGATGCCGCTGGAGTTGCCGGCAGTGACGGTGCCGATCTTGGGGACGAAGGCCGCCGGCAGCTTCTGCAGTATCTCCATCGTCATGCCGGGGCGGAAATGCTCGTCCTTGTCAAACACCAGAGAGGCCTTCTTGCGCTGGGGAACTTCGACCGGGACGATCTCGTCGGCAAAGGAACCGTCCCCGGTGGCCCGCTCCGCCTCGTTGTGGCTGCGCAGGGCAACCTCGTCCATCTCTTCCCGGGTGATGCCGAGATGCTGGGCGATGAATTCGGCGGTGTGGCCCATGATATAGGGTTTGCCGACGAACAGGCTGAGCGGCGGCTGGCTGGCGTCGACCGGCCCGTCCTCGGGGTGGGGAATGATACGGGAGCCGCAGTGGAGGGCATGGATCAGGTCGTCGACAAAGGTCTGGTCCTGGAGACGGCAGCCCCAGCGAGCCCCCGGTACCGAATAGGGCACGCTCGACATATGCTCGGCGCCGCCGGCGAGGATGACGTCGGCCATGCCGGCCTGGATCATCGCCATGCCCGAAATGGCGGCCTCCATGCCCGAGATGCAGACCCGGTTGACGGTGACGGCGGGCACGGTGTCCGGGATGCCGGCCAGCAGCGAGCCGACCCGGGTGACGTTGAGGGTGTCGGACGACTCCATGCAGCAGCCGTAGCGGATATCGTCGATCAGGACCGGATCGATCCCGGCCCGCCGAATCGCTTCCTTCATGGTAATACTGGCCAGAGTCGCGCCGTTGAGGTCGCGGAGGGTGCCGCCGAAGGCGCCAATGGCGGTCCGACAACCGGATACGATGACAACGTCTTTCATGATTCTGTTCCTCTCTGTTATGGTCGATGCCTGCCTCCGGCTGATCTCGGCGGTGCGGCACCGGTTTGAGATATATTGCTGTTTTGATGACAGCGGCTTCCAGGCCGGGAGGCCTGATTATCGTTTGATCCCGTGAAAAAGCAGCTCGGTAATGACCTGCGCCGTCTCGGTGGTCGAGACCGGTTCGTTGAAAATCGCCCGGTTCAGGCACGAATGCTCGATGGCGCCGAACATGGCGTTGCGGATATAGGCCGGGGGCAGGGTGTCGCGGATCTCGCCATTGGCGATGCCCTCGTTGATGATATCGATAATGATCCGGTTGTACTGTCGGACCAGGGCGTAGGCCTCGCTGCGAAAATACTCTTCCGAGTTTCGGACCTCGAGCAGGATGATCCGGGCGAACACCCGGTGGTTGGCGTAGCGTTCGATGGAGGACCAGATGATTTTCTTCAGCTTGTTCAGGGCGCCGTCGATCCCCTGCAGATCGCGGTCGAGTTGCACCAGGAAATGTTCGTAGTGTTCCTTCAGGACATGGTGCAATAGATCGCGCTTATCCTTGAAATATTTATAGATCAGCCCCTCGGTGACGCCGGCGGAGGCCGCGATCTCCGAGATCGTGAGGGATTCGAAGGTGCGGTCGTCAAGCAGGGTCCGCATGGCATCGATGATCTTCAGCTTACCCGGAGGGTTGGTTGCAGGCTGGGCATCCATGGTGGGTCAATAAATATTATTTACTTATCGCAAGTAGATTTAAAATATTAATATATAGTATATTTTATCGAAATTCTGCTTATACTTATTGACGTATATTCCAATCTGGTAAATATTATTTACTTGGCGTTTGGTGGACTGTCAAGCTGGTTTTTCCACCTTCGCCAACTCTCCTATGTTGCATTCGATCCCCGACCGCAATCACGACCGGCGGACGACCCTTCTGTTACGGGGTACAATCTACCGATCATCGGCCGGGCCGGACCGAAGACGGAGAGACACCGGCCCGACCTCGATTTCCGGCATTCCACTACACGATTGTAGTTGCGATCATCCCGGAGTGCAGTACTGTTGCAGGGAAAATTGCGTTTGAACCTCGACCAGCCATCAAGGAGCAGAAAAATGAACGACACTGAAAAGATCACGGCGATACGGGACCGGGCACGAAAAAATTTTTCCAGGGGTTTCAACTGCGCCGAATGCGTGTTGGAAGCTGTTCTCGAGCACGTTGACACCGGCTTGCCGCGGGAGACGCTGCGACTGGCGACAGGGTTCGGCGGCGGCGTCGGCCTGTTCGGCGACACCTGCGGGGCGGTGAGCGGGGCGGTGCTGGCCGTCGGCGCAGTGCACGGCCGCAGCGAATTGCCGGAAAACGAGGACCGGAAGGCGGCGATGGAGGAGGCGGCCCGCCAGCTCTACGGCCGGCCGGGATTGTACCGGATGTTCAACCAGATCCCGAACAGACTGAAGGAAAAGTACGGCCACACCCTGTGCCGGGACATCACCGCCCAGTGGCAGGACCAGTGGCTGTGCCGCGACCATGCCCTCCACTGCCGGGAGATCATCACCGATGCCGCTGAACTGGCCGCCACCCTGATCCTGGGTGACCGGGACACGATCTCTTCCGCCCCCTTCGGCGCCAATGTCGAAAAGCTGCGGGACTCCGGCATCAAGTGCACCGGCAAGGGGTGAGGCACGGCCCTCGGTTAGGAGTTTCCTGACCTCGACAGCACGCCGACGCCGGCGGGAAGGCCCCCTCCTCCCCGCCGGCCTTTCCCATGGAATCGCCACGTTACCTGGACCCTCTACACCCCGGCCCGGCAATGGCGGTTCACCATGGCGATGCCGGCAAAGTACGGACCGATCGGCACCCTACTGCCGGCGGCAGGACAAATGTGAAACAGAGCTGGTATCCACATCTTTCAACCTGCCTCACTTCCTGCGCTCTTGTTGAAGCGACAATTCCTCTTTTGTCATGAACAATTCCTTGTAGACCCGAACGGTTTCTCGCAGTGTCGGGTAGTGGCGGTCGGCAAAATACTTGTCCGACAGCCCTTGCCTCTTGTGCCAGTTGATGATCTGCATCTTCCGTCCGGCGACCACCAGCTCAACGCCCCGTTCATGCAGGGTATGGACAAGATCTTCCAGCTCAAAATACCCTGTCACATCCAATTGGGTGATCGGCATTGCGTCCAGAACGAACCATCTGAGGCCGGAACCGGCAGCATCGATAGACGCCAATGTCTGTTGTTTGAAATAGGGGGCATTGAAGAAAATCAGCGGGCCGTTGAAACGGAACAACAGTAAACCTGGATAGGTTTGGGCCTCGGGATGACGGGAAGTTGCATGGAACCCTGAAATTCCAGTGATCTGGCCGAGGATTTCGACACGCGGTTTGGCGCTGATGCTGACAAAACGGAGCACTGCAAGGATAACCGCAACACCGATGGCATGAATCGCCCCGACCCAGATAACTCCAAAGGTGGCGAGCAATGACAGCGCGAATTCCGACTTTCTGAGGCGATAAAGCCGGCCCAGGGTATGCAGATCAAGGAGAGAAATGGAGGCCATAGCCAGTACCGCACCCAGGGCGGCGATGGGAACATATTGCAAGGGCTTGGTGAGAAAGAGCAGGACGATGGCGACTGTTGCCGCCGCGACCAGGCCGGTCATCTGTGTCCGCCCTCCTGATGCGTCGGCCATTGCCGTTCGGGAATCGGCTCCGCTGATGGCGAACCCCTGCGACAGGGCGGAGGCGATATTCGCCGCGCCCAAAGCGGCAAACTCCCGATCCGCATCGATATGATACCGATTCTTGGCCGCAAAGCTGCGCGCGGTGAGCATCATGCTCGAGAAACTGACCAGGGCCAGGCCGGCTGCCGCGGCGGCGACATCGTCGAGCAGATCCATATGCAGACACGGCAATCGCAGGTCTGGCAACCCAGCCGGAACGACGCCCAACACGGTCACTCCCAGTTTATCCAGCCCGAATCCGGCTACGATCAAACCGGCAGCAGCCAGCGCTACCAAAGCCGCAGGAAGGCGGGGAAAAACCCGTGGCGAGACAAGCAGGACAGCGAAGGTGGCCAACCCCACAGCAAGTGTCGGCAGGTGGGTCTGTTGTATCTTGAGCACCATTTCAACCAGATTGGGCACTATGCCGTTGGCCTCGATGGGAAACCCGAGCAGCTTGCCGAGCTGGCCGACAAGGATATGGAGCGAAACACCGTTCAGAAAGCCCACCAGAATCGGCTTCGAGAGAAAATCAGCGAGTGCGCCAAGCCGCAGGAAACTGGCCCCAATACAGAAAATCCCGGCAAGGGTGGCGATGGCGATGGAGAGCGAGATGTAGAGCTTTGGATCACCGGCTGCCAGCGGCGTTACAGCCGTTGCGATCAGGGCACAGGTTGCGGCATCCGGACCGACTATCAGCTGCCGAGAGGTACCGAACAAAGCATAGACGATCATCGGCAGGATTGTCGAGTACAAGCCGAAAATCGGGCTGAAACCTGCCAGTTGGGCATAGGCGACACCAACAGGCAACGCCACGGCGGCAACCGACAGACCGGCTATCAGATCGTGTGAAAAATCGCTACGCCGGTAGCCGAGCAACGCCGGCAGGCCGGGGGCAAAGCGGGCCAGCCGGCTGACCGGTGTTTTCGTTCCCGATGATTTTTTTTTCTGATTACCACTGAAACTCAGCCTCGACAGATTTATCCGTGATGGGACTCTATCTGTCCTACCAACCATGGTAAGGTACTCTCTCAG
>NZ_JACHEO010000031.1 GCF_014201505.1 Desulfoprunum benzoelyticum
GCCCCAAAGGGCCCTGACATCCATCCTGTCAGGGCCCTTTCCCTTTTTCTCTAACCACTCCCGCCTCCCGCTTCTCCCCTAATCCGCCTCTCCACCTAAGGACTTCATTCTCTTGTTCCCGATCATCGCCACCTTGTTCGTATTTTCATTTCTTCTCAGAAAATCCTTTCGTATCGATAATCGAATTTTCTCCTATCTATATTCCTGAGCTTGAGTTTCAATGAGATTTTCAAGTTATTTCTCTTTATGTCTCTGTAACCAATGAGTCTACTATCGTGCTCCCATCAGTTTCTCTATTGCTAACCACCAGGCGTTCTGCAACAATGCCAGATAAATATGCATGCTCAATATTCCAACGGACCATCTAAGACAGTTCACATTTTGACCAAAGCCAGCATAGGGCTCAATTCAATTGACCATACAAGACAAACCCGTAATTGAATCAGAACAATGTTCTTGACACGTTTCACATCTCAACTCCTTCTTTGTTTCGTGATCTTCACGATTGTTTCCGTTGGTATTGCAACAGTCTATATAAAAAATATCTATTCATACGATATCGATCAGTTCAAAGTTCATTCTACCATTATCGCCGATGACGTCTGGGCGGTAAACCCCGCCGGGGCAAATCCTTACCTGCAACTTGCGATTGAAGTTAATTCTTATAAATATCTTTCCGTTACTCATCTGGGCGGCGAACCCTTCACTCATCTCACCAGTCCTCCCCTACACCGGTTTGAGCAGATACTCCTCAACCTGAAACTCATCTGGACGAAGAAAATTTCCGCTGACATCATTTTCAATAACCAGAAAATCGGCATCATCGAGGGCGAAAAATATGTAAAAGCCATCTACCCACTGACAAATATCATGATCTTTCTTCTTCTGATCATGATAACTATCGTTTTTTTCATCTATTTGTATTCAAACAGAAAATACCTTGAGCAACAGATTTCCGAGCGTACCAGGAATCTACAGGAAAGCGAACGGCGATTTCATGATCTGGTCAATCTCCTCCCGGAAATGGTATGGGAGGCCGACTATTCCGGGAAAATTATCTACGCCAACCAGATAGCCGTGCATCGGCTCGGTCTTTCAGAACGTCAGGGGCAACCGGTGAACTGGATCGGTTTTGTCATTCCCGGATTACAACAGCAAGCCGCCAGGTATTTCGAAGCGTCGCTTCGTGGCGATGACTCTGGACTGAAAGAGTTCCACTTTGTGTGCGGAGAAGGGACGGAGTTCCCAGTACTTCTCCGATCTTCTCCAATTCTCCAAGGTCAGATCACAATCGGCACCCGGTTCATCGCTATCGATATCAGTGATCGTCATGCCTTGGAAGAACAATTGCGACGTGCGCAGAAAATGAAGGCGATAGGATTGATGGCGGGAGGTGTCGCCCACGATCTCAACAACATTTTATCGGGCGTGATCAACTACCCTGAGTTGATGCTGCTCGACCTTCCCGGTAACAGCCCGCTCCGCCGTCCGCTCCAAGCCATTCGCAAATCAGGTATGCAGGCGGCCGAAGTAGTTTCGGACCTCCTCACAGTCGCCCGGGGCGTAGCGGCCGTCAAGGTGGTTATCGACCCACGATCCCTGATTCGTGAATATCTTGATTCACCTGAATTCCTGCAACTCACTGCCTTCAATCCACACATTTCCGTTAAGACGAAATTTTCTACCGATATCCACCCAATCTCATGTTCGCCGATACACGTCAAAAAATGCCTGATGAATCTCGTCACCAATGCGTCCGAAGCCATCAAAGGCAAAGGAACGATCACAATCGCCGCTTCCAACCGTTTCATCACCGTTGAACCAAATGATGATGCGCCAATGGCCGCAGGTGAATATGCGGTCATAACCGTCAAAGACAATGGCCCTGGTATCCAGGCCAAGGATCTCAAACATATTTTCGAGCCTTTTTACACCAAGAAAACTATGGGCCGCAGCGGGACCGGATTGGGACTTGCCGTTGTCTGGAACACCATGAAGGACCATGACGGAGCCGTCACCGTCGTCAACGATAAAAACGGCACGACCTTTGAGCTCCACTTTCCAAGAAGCCACGGACAACAAACACTGCAGAAACAATCAGTAGACCTCTCCTCGTATCGAGGGTCGGGGCAAACCATTCTCGTGGTCGATGACGAGCAGCAGCAACGGAATATAGCCGTCGAGATCCTTACGAACCTGGGCTACAGGGTTTCAGCCGTGGCGTCGGGGGAAGAGGCGGTGTCTCGCGTGCTGGAGACGCCCTTCGACCTGATAATCCTCGACATGATCATGGGGGCGGGGATGAATGGGCGGGAAACATACGAAAAGATCATTGCCATTCACCCCGGACAGAAGGCCATCATTTCGAGCGGTTTTTCTCGGGATACGGAAGTCAAGGCAACCCAGCGACTGGGAGCCGGAGGGTTTATCAGTAAGCCTTTTACGATAGAACAACTCGCTAAAATCGTATTCAACGGACTGCATGCAACCGTACCAAGTCCCCATATCCCTTAGCATGGTCAAATGACCGGAGAGCCGTCCAGGGGAGTTATCATGTCGTTATCTTCCAGGCACCTCAACACATTTTTTGTCATTGCTATCGCTATATTATGTTCATCCCAACCTTCCAGTGCCAAGGACTCGATCCGTTGGCTGGAGGCACCCGCCCCGCCTTTTTTCATTCACGAGGGGCAGTACAAAGGTCAGGGCTACGAGGACCTGGTCACCGACATTATCACCGAGAACCTGCCGCAATACTCCCATAGCCGCACTATCGCCAGTATCACCCGGCACTACTACGAGTTTGAGCAAGGCAACAAGGTCTGCAATGTCGGCCTGTACAAGACCCCTGAGCGCGAGAAGTTCATGCACTTTTCCATTCCCAGTTTTTTCACCTATCCGTCGGTGCTGATCATCGATAAATCCAAATGGCCCTCTTTCGGCAATGCCAAGAAGTTGAAACTTCAAGATATATTGAAATCCAAACAGTTGATCATCGGCCGGGGGGAAAACCGTTCGTACGGGAGATTTGTTGACGAGGTCCTCAACCGCTATGGAACACAACAGAACATTTTCGCCTTTGAGGGACAGGAACTGTCCCTCCATTTTTTCGAAATGCTGAAACTCAATCGACTCGACGGATTGATAGGCCTGCTGGAAGAGGCCATGTACCAGGCGGAACGGCTGGGAATCCGTGATCAGATTATGACCATCGATATTGAAGAGAACCAGGGAAACCGCGAATCATGGCTCAGTTATGTCGCCTGTTCGAAAACCGAGTGGGGGAGGAAAGTGATCGATGATATCAACCATGTCCTGATAAAGCAGAGACCGAGCCCCAGATATCGAGCCGCCTACGAGAGGTGGCTCGATCCAAGCAGTCATGAGGGCTATAGAAAACTTTACGAAAAGGTTTTCCTCTCTGTAACCCGATAGCACAGCGGCAAGACGCCACCGGGAATCCCGGTTCAGCGTGCGCCGGCAGAAGCCGGGAAGACGCTCTCTTCCTCCCTCTGCCGAGTATGCACCGATCAACACGCCTCAGCCTGCCTGCGTTCTCCTCAATGAATCAATTCGATACGCAGGTCATAGATCTCCACATCATCATACGGAGTGGACGAGTCGCTTTCGTCAATGGCACACTTGACCATGATTTCATTGAGACCGGAATGAATATACCCCGTGATGTTCAGCGAACATGCTTCCACATTCCAGGCGGTATTACCGGGATTGCACAGTTTTCCCGCCAGTTTGCCATTGATATAGATCGGATTCGCCACCTTCGAGGCAGCGACGGTATAGTTGAACATTGCCGACCTGACACTGTTGACGTTATTGATTGTAAAGGTGTCCGTCCAACTCAGCCCACTCGGCCTGCTCTGTTTGAACTTATCGGGATGGTTGCTGTTATAATCACTATCATCGCCGATTCGCACCAGATCGGCAAGGTGGATAACATCCGTATTGCCGGAAGTTGGAGCTGAAGTCGGCGCCGTTGGGCTGTCGGAATCAGAACCGGAACTCCCGCCGGCGGCAGCGGCAACCCCGACGGCAATGGCAACACCGGCTCCGACGAGAACCGGGGTGCTTACCGAGTTTTCCTTGGTGGTTTTGGGCGCGGGAGCGGTATTTCCTTTACCGGGGGTTGTATCATCCGGCGATGCGTTCATCGCCAGGAGAGTGTGCCCATCAATTGCCGGGATTGACTGCTCAGGCGGTGGACTTGGCGGTTTCTCCTGTATGGATGAGACGACACCCGCTCTTCCCGAATCATCCATCATCGCAATGGCAACAGAACCTGCTTGCTCCTTTCCGACCGGCGACAACTCATCGTCGTCCGCCCCTTCCCATGGCACGTTGCCGTACGCCTCCGCTGGATATATCTTCCCGGGATCCTCACCCAATGGCTCCTGTCCAACGGTCACCGCCAATTGGTCCAATATTTCCTTAACATCATATGATTTTTCCCCTGCGATCCACCTGTCTGCCGCCTCCGCCCAATTTGCTCCCGGCTGGAAGAGAATCGCCATCCAGAGGGCGGACATGACCGCAACACGAACAAATCCGGTTTTAACTCCCATTCGGTCCCGCATTTACCACCTCCCGATAAAATGAATAAGCAATGGAGCTCAATCCATCCTGCCGTCTGGCGATCGCCTGCAGCAAAGATGCATTCACATGTTATGCTCTTCCAATTTGACCAATATTTGCAAGGAAAAAATAAAGTTACGCTATATGTCTGTTTTTTTGCGTCGGCCATCGGTACTGTCATTTTCTCCCCCCGTTGGATATCCATATCGGCTTTCGTCAATCAACTCCCGCAATCCGACCTGGCCCAAAGCCTTGGCGATTCTCTGGCATTCCCTCAATAACTCTCTTATTTTCACGATATTGGGAATGCATGCACTCACTCCCTCGTGTATAATAAAGGATTATCATCGAGCAAGGCGATGAGATTGGGTTGACGGCTGTCTTCCGCCTGCTCCAACCAGGGATTTGTGTTGCATGCACTCATCAGCGTTCCAGCTCGATCAGCAGTTCATCAATCGACTGTGGGAAAGGATAACCCGGCCGCAGGAAACCTCGACGACCGGGTCGGAATTCAGCACCGTTTTTCTCAAAGGGAATATCCCCTCCCTCGAACATCTGGCGCTCATCATCGACGTCGCCTACTGGGCCAGCTACGCCACCGAGGAAGGAGCCCCGGTCGTGGCCTCGATCATGCTCAAACAATCAGAGCATACCTCGGACACCTTCCACTTCGACAATCCCCTCGATTTTTCATCGAAAACTCTGGTGAAACTGGGGCCAGCCCTGGAGAACCCGAGGGCCGATATCGGCATCTGGCCGGATCAGAACGGGACGATGAAAATATGGGGCTTCATCCCGAGTTCTCATGAACCGATCAAACCGGATTTCTGGATACAGATCCTCGGTCCCGGACGGGTTCTCATAATGTACAGCGGCAGGAGCATCGCCGCCCTGACCGGCAACCAGGCCGTTTTCATCGATCCCCGCGGCATATTTCAGACCTTGATGCCCAAGATAGCGGCCCAGGCCCATACCAATGACATCAAGCTCCTCAATCTCCTGCGCTACAATGCGATCCTGAAGATCGTCCAGCAGACGCGGGCCCACGGCAAGGGCGGCATCATCCTCGTCGTCCCCGACAACACGAACTGGACACAGTCGATCAAGCTGCCGATCAAATATACCGGCGGCGCCAACTTTCTCGATATGGATTTGGGCCAGGTAAAACCGCCTTCAGACAGTTCCAACCTCGATCAGGTCATCAGTCTCATCGAGGATTTGAACCTGCCGCACCAGAAGGACTGGGTCATGGCCTGGCAGCAGGTGCAGCAGCAGATCAGCCGCATCGCCCGGCTGACTGCCGTCGACGGCGCCCTGGTCATGAACTTCGACCGCTATGTGTACTGCTTCGGCGCCAAGATCCGGGCTCAGAACATCAAGGCCTCTTCATCCACCCTCCAGATCATCGAACCGTTCGACGGCTCGGCCAACCGGACGATCCCCTATTCGAGCCTGAGCGGCACCCGGCACCAGTCCGCCGCCCAATTCGCCTTCGACCAGCCGGGCTCGATCGCCATCACCGCCTCACAGGACGGCAATGTCACGATCTTTACCCGCAGCGACCACTCGGACACCATCCACACCATCCAGCACGCGGAGCTGATCCTACTCCACGAAGGGCTCGGCGGATCGCTCTGGAACCTTTCGCTTTTTTCGGAACTTGGGTGGTTTGAAAAAGAGGTCGAAAAGACCGGCAAGAATTACCTTTCCGCCGTCATCCGCTGGATGAAGAATACCCTGCATCGAGAGTAGATCGTGCCCCCTGCCCTGGAACGGAGGCGGAATGTGAGACGGGACACACAAGATGGGGAACTTCCCGGATCCGACACGACAACCCGGGAAGTTCCGTCACAATCAATGATAACTGTGGGTGCCGAGGATGACCGTGACGCCGGTCTTTTCTTCGATCATCTGCGCCTTCTCTTCCGGGGTGGTGTAAGGGCAGCCCGGTTTGGCGTTGACCATGCAGGAACTGAGATAGATCTCGTCCGGTTTGATCTCCGAAAGCTTGATTGCCATGCCGGTGTTCGGCACCAGCGTCCGCCCGGGACACTCGCACTTGACGAAGGATACCACCGCTTTCGGTTCACCGAACTTGCCGTCACCCTCGGCCGCCGCCTTCAGGCAGCGCCATTCGCCGGGGCAACCGTATCCTGCATCCATGTATGATCCGCAACCGATTATCGCCACTTTTTTCATGTCCGACTCCCTTTACTGGTGGTAGATTTGAGGCAATCCATTCGCCCTGAGGCCCGTCAAAGCATTGGTAGTAACAGGCATTCACACATAACCCTAGCGCGCCGTTATTTCCCGCGCAAGCCCTTTTTCACGTTTGCCCGATACCGCCTGCCACCCCCCTCGCCGACATCCGAATACGATTGACATTCGAGGCGATATCGGACAAATAGCAGCTGATCGATCAACCCGCACAGACAAAAAAAGGACAGCGTACCATGAGCCGTTTCTGGAATCCGATCCTCCGCGATCTCAAGCCCTATGTGCCCGGCGAGCAACCCAAGGCCGATCGCCTGGTCAAGCTCAATACCAACGAGAACCCCTATGGCCCGTCGCCTCGGGCCGTCGCAGCGATCCGGGCCGCCGCCGACGACAGTCTGCGCCTCTATCCCGACCCTGAAGCCACCGTTCTCAAAGAGGCGATAGCCCGATATCACGGGCTGTCACCCGACCAGGTCTTTGTCGGCAACGGCTCCGACGAGATCCTCGCCCACACCTTCCTCGGTCTGCTCAAGCACGACAAGCCGCTGCTCTTCCCGGACATCACCTACAGTTTCTACCCGGTCTACTGCGGCCTCTACCAGGTACATCATGAACTGGTACCGCTGCGGGACGATTTCACCATCAATCCCGACGATTACCAACGGGAAAACGGCGGTATCATCATCGCCAACCCCAACGCCCCGACCGGCCTCGGCCTGCCGCTGGCGGCAATCGAACGGATCCTGGCGGCCAATCCTCATTCAGTCGTCGCCGTCGACGAGGCGTATATCGATTTCGGCGGGGCGAGCGCCTTCGGCCTGATCGCCGCCTACCCCAACCTGCTGGTCATTCACACCCTGTCGAAATCACGCTCCCTGGCCGGGCTCCGGGTCGGGTTCGCAATGGGGCAGCGAGAACTGATCGAGGGCCTCGAGCGGGTCAAGGACAGTTTCAACTCCTACCCCCTCGACCGGCTGGCCATCGCCGGGGCCGTGGCGGCGATGAACGATCGGGCCTATTTCGAGGAGACGAGACACAAGGTCATCCGCACCAGGGAGGAATTGACCAGCGGCCTGCAGGCCCTGGGCTTCAAGGTGCTGCCGTCGCAGGCCAATTTCGTCTTCGCCCGCCATCCGGCCCACGATGCGGCGGCACTGAGCATGAGCCTGCGGCAGCGGGGAATCATCGTCCGCCATTTCCGTCTGCCGCGGATCGACCAGTTCCTCCGCATCACCATCGGCAGTGACGAGGCGTGCGCCGAACTGGTGACCGCGCTGGCTGAAATCCTCAAGAACTGAACGGGAAAAAATTCAGGTCGGCTGCTGCCGACCGGGGGACGGCAGTCCCTGCCCCCGGCCGAGCAGCCACCAGGCGAGCAGGCCATAGGCCAGGGCCTGCAGCCAGAGCTGGCCTCGAAGGGGCAGGATCGCAGCCGGATCGGCCGCCATCTGATTGAGGAGGATGAAGGCCTTGATCGCCGGAATCGCCGGCACGATCTGCACGGCTTGATTGAGAGCGTCGGGAATCGCCGTCTCCGGCCAGATGAAGCCGGAGGCGAAAACCAGCGGCATCGACGACAGCAGCACCACCAGGGTCACCCGCTCCGGCTGCGCCAGCAGACGGCCGAGAACGATACCGACCGCGGTCGCCGCCAGCAGCAGGGGGACGATCAGGGCCCACAACGCCTCGAGTGCGGCCAGCCGAGCGATGCCGTACATCGCCAGGGCCGGTCCGAAGTAGTAAAGGGCCAGGCCGGTATAGATCAGGCCGAAGACCAGGCACCGCCCCAGCAGCAGCCGCCAGGGCGGACACCGCCGCCAGTACCCCGCCGCCTCGCCGTTCCTGTCCCCGATCTGGCCGGCGGTCAGGATCCCCGCCGCCATCACCAGGGTCTGATGGAGGATGAGGACGAAGACCGCCGGAATCACGTACTGCACATAGCCCATCCCGGCGTTGAAGACCGGCCGGACATTCAACCGCACCGCCGTCAGCTGCTCCCCTATCCCGGCCGGCGGCACCCCGGCCCGCAGCAGCTGTCCGGCCCGGGCCTCGGCCGCCATCGTCCGGGCGGCGGCGTTCATCCCCTCCAGGACCGTGCTGGAAACGAGAAAATAGGTGGCGTCACCGGCCAGGGCCAGCACCGGCTGGCGACCGAGGAGGAGATCGCGACCGAAGTGCTCCGGAATGACCAGGATGCCGGCCAGGTGCCGCGCCAGCAGCAGCCGCCGGGCCTCGTCGAGCGAAGCGGCCCGGGCGGCGAGACGGACCTGGGGGGTGGCATCGATGAACCGTTCCAGTCGCCGGCTGAGCTGGGAGCCGTCGAGATTGACCGCCACCACCGGCTGTTCGCTCGGAATCTCGCGGAGGTAGGGCAGCGGATAAAGAACGGAGTAGAAGAGCACCCCGATAAAGACAATCAGCACAATCGCCGGGTTGGTGAGAATAGCCCGGCACTCTCCGGCCAACAGCCGATACCAGCTCATGACCTGGACTCCACGGCAGCTCCGCGGCTCCGCAGCATCCGCACCCGGAAGGCGATCGGCACGACGAGGATGAAAAAGAGCAGCAGGCAGCCGAACTGCGGCAGCATCGCCGCCGGTGCCAGGCCGTAGTTGGCCTGGCCGACCTGGATTTCGATATAATGGCTGATCGGCAGCAGGCTGCGCCAGCCCCGGGCCAGCGGGGTCATGTCGCTGGCCGGGAAGGTGATCCCCATGAAGGCCAGGCCGGGGGCGGTATAGGCCGCCACCAGGCTCAGCGCCCGGGTGGCGTCGAGGGCCAGCAGCATCAGCAGGATCCCGGCGACCTGGCAGGCGACGACCGTCAGCAGTTGCGCCGCCGCGAGAACCAGCCAGCTGCCGTGCATCGGCCAGCTCAGGATCCCGTGCACCCCGCCGAGATAGAGCAGCCCGTGGCCCCAGAAGCAGGCCGTGCCGGGCACGATCCTGGCGGCCAGCGCCAGGAGCGGGGCCGGGGCCAGCCAAATCGGAAGCTCCCCCTTTCTCAACTCGGCGGCAAGCGCCATTACCGTGGCGGCGACGATCAGGATCTGCCAGAGTGCCGGGATGATGGCGACCACTAGAAAGCGGGCGTAGTTCATGCCGCTGTTGAACAGCGGATTGAGCTGGCCGGCCAGGGGGGTCACGACCGCTGCCGGGTCGACCGACGGCGATCCCAGGCTCAGGACCTGGACGGCGTCGACGCCGCCGGCGGCAGTGGCGTGGGCCTGTTGCAGGGCCGAGGTGACGAGGCGGCCGATCAGCAGGTACTGGCTGTTGACGAAGACCGTGACCTGGGGCGAGCGGCGGTGCCGGCTGTCCTCCTCCAGCGCGGCGGGAACGACCACCAGGGCATGGATGGAGCCGCTGCGGAGGGCCTGTGCCCCGGCGGCGACCGCGCCGAACCGGTGCGTCACCGCCAGGGTCGGGCTGGCGTCATAATGGCGGACCAGGTGACGCGACAGAGTGCTGCCGTCGAGATCGACGATCCCCACTGCCAGGTCCCTGGCCAGGCCGGCGCCGAAGATGGCCCAGATGAGCGCGAACATCAGCGGCGGCAGCCAGCCGAACAGAGCCAGCAGCCAGCGGTCGGCCGCCTGCAACCGCCATTCCCGGCCCAGCTGCGACAACACCGGGGCCATCAGCGGTCGACCAGCACGCTCATGCCGACCCGCAGCCCGGCAATGGTCGCGACCGGCCGGGCCTCGACCTCGAAGCTGCGCATGTCGAAGTCCTGCCCCGACTGGGTCGAGCGCCAGATCGCGAAGTCGCCCAATGCCGCCACATGACTGACCCGGAAACGATAGGTCCCCTCACCAAGGGCGGGGATCCTGGCGGCAAACTCACTGCCGCGGCCGAACCGCCGCAGCTCGTCCTCCCGCACCTGGAACACCGCCCAGACATCGGCCATGTCGATCACCGTCACCACCGGAAACCCCTGGGGCGCCAGTTCGCCGCTCTGCAGCATGACCTGGCTCACCTCGCCGTCGAAGCGGCTGACAATGGTGGTGTCGGCAGCCACGGCCTCGACCTCGGCCACCGCCCCGGCGGCCATCCTGGCCTTGCCGGCGGCTGCGGCCTTCTCCTCCTCGCGGCTGCCCTCCTCGGCCATCAGGAACATCTGCCGGGCAGCGGCGGCGGCATGGCGGGCGGCCTGCATCTGGGCGTAGGCCTCGTCGCGCTTCTGCTCGGCCAGGACCCCGTCGCGGTAGAGGGCATCGAGTCGGGCGAAGGTCTTGGCCGTCAGCTCCGCCGCCGCCTGGGCCTGCTGCCACTGGTCGCGGGCCGCCGCAACCTGCTGGCGCCGGGCCCCCCGCTCGGCCTCTGCGGCCAGGGCTTCGGCGGCATCCTGGCCGGCCCGGGCCTGGGCCAGCCGGGCCTCGATCTCCGGGCTGGCCAGGGTGAAGACCAACTGGCCGCGTTTGACCGTGTCGCCCTTACGCACCAGGACCCGGTCGATCCGCCCCGCCACCTTGGAGGCAACGGCATACTGCTGGGCCTCGATCTGGCCCTGCAGCGGTTCGGCCGTCGGCCGGTAGGCCTTGACGAAGGAAAACAGCAGCCAGGCAGTGCCGGCGACAATCAGCAGAAGTAGCGGGATAATCTTCAGGTAACGCATCAGTGCACCTCGAGGAGATGATCGCGCTGATAGCCGCCGAATTCGTCCTCCATCCCGCTCAGCGCCAACAGACGGGCGAGGGCGACGACGTAGGCATAGGCGGCGGCGGAGCGCTGGCTTTCGATACCGGCGAGGAACAACCGGCTGTCGACGACATCGAGCGAGGGCGACAGACCCTGGTCGAAGGCCTTTTCCCGCAGGCGGAGGTTTTCGGCGGCCAGTTCCAGGCTGGAACCGAGGCCGTCGTATTCGGCCAGGGCCTGACGGGCCTGGCGGTAGGTCTGCTCGACCGCAACCGCCAGATCCTGCCGCGCCTGCTCCCGCACCAGGCCGACCTGCCTGACCGATGCGCGGGCGGCGGCAAGGCTGCCGGAGCGGCCGGAGCGGTCGACCAGCGGCAGCGTGATGCCGATCCCCGCCAGCCACTCCGGCGACAATTCGTTGGCCAGATACTCGTCCTCGTAGAGGCTGTAGGTCCCGAACAGGGCGATCTCGGGATGGTATTTCCCCCGTTCGACCCGCACCAGCCCCTCGGCCTGCCGTGTCCTGGCGTCATAGACCGCCAGTCCCGGGTACTTGGCCAGTGTCCGCTCGAGCAGCAGCGACAGCGGCGGCAGCTCGGGGTTGATGAACAGCGGCGATACCGGCAGCACGCCCTCCCCGCTCTTCAGCATCCGGGTCAGGGCGACGCCGGCGATCTCCAGGTCATGGCGGGCCCTGGTCTCGTCAACCCGGGCCTTGTCCAGCGCCGCCTCGGCCTGGAGGCGTTCGACCCGGGCGATCTGGCCCCGCTGCTCGAGGAGGACGGCATGGTCGCGATGGCGGCCCAACCCCTCCCGCGCCCCGGTGCGGGTCTGCAGCACCTGCTGCGCCAGCACCACCCCGTAGTAGACCTGGCTCAGCTGCTCGAACCGGCGGCTGCGATGCAGGTCGAACTGCCGCTGCGCCTCCTCGTGCCGGGCGGCGGCGATCTCCTGGACGGCATCGATCCGGCCGCCGGCATACACCGGCCACAGCCCGGTAATGAAGCCGGTCCGCAGGTCGCGGTCGGCGATCCGCGAGGTCAAGCCGGTTTCGACCTGGGTCGGGGTCAGACCGTAGGTCCGGCCGAGCCCGGCCACCAGCCCGCCGAGGGCGGTCCCCGCCGGCATGCTGGCAAGCAGCTCGTCCGGCCCCAGTTCCACCGGCTGATCGAGCCGGGTGTACTGGGCCCGCAGATCGACCTGCGGGTAGTAGAGCCGGCGGGCCTCCTGCCGGTGGTACTCGGCCTTGGCGATCCCGACCCGGTCGGCCGCCAGACCGTCATGCCGCGCCTGCACCTGGTTCCAGGCGTCGGCGAACGACACCTCTCCCGCCCCGGCCAAGGTCGGCACCAGCCAGGATCCCATCAGGACGGCGATCAGCCCGGCCCGAATCGTCTTCATCCTCTTGTTCATCGCCTCCATTCTCTCCATCACTCCGGCGAGTTCGTCAATCCGAAGCCACCAACGCCCGGATTCTTTTGCCGACAGGAGATCCTGTCGACGACGGCAAATCTATATCCATCCACCGATTCCGGCAACAGTGAATATCCAGTTTGCGTGAAAGTCAATCTCGCCTCTCCCGGCAACGGCGGTCGACAGGACAAAAACCCGGCCCCAGCCTTGCCTCGGCCGTTTTTCTGGTGTACTCCATCAACAGGGGGCGGGGACGGGGGACGAGATCACCGAACGACGGGACAGTCGCAAGGAGCCGATGATGAAGAAGATGCAGGCGCTGGTCAAGACCGAAGCGGGCGTGGGCCTCAGGCTGATGGAGATTCCGATCCCGGAGCCGGACGGCAACGAAGTGCTGATCAAAATCGTCAAGACCGCCATCTGCGGTACCGACGTCCACATCTACAACTGGGACCCCTGGGCCCGGAAGACGATCCAGGTGCCGCTGACCATCGGCCACGAATTCGTCGGGGTCGTCGCCGCGGTCGGCGATAATGTTCATGACTTCCGCCCCGGCGACCTGGTCTCGGGCGAGGGCCATCTGGTCTGCGGCCACTGCCGCAACTGTCTCGCCGGTCGCCGCCATCTCTGCAACAGGACCAGCGGCGTCGGGGTCAACCGGGCCGGGGCCTTCGCCGAATACCTCACCATCCCGGTGACCAATGTCTGGTACTGCGACCGGGCAATCCCGACCGACATCCTCACCTGCTTCGACCCCTTGGGCAACGCCGTCCACACCGCCCTGTCCTTCGACGTCCTCGGCGAGGACGTGCTGATCACCGGCGCCGGCCCGATCGGCTGCATGGCGGCGGCCATCGCCCGCCTGGCCGGGGCCCGCCACGTCGTGGTCACCGACGTCAACCCCTACCGCCTCGACCTGGCCAGAAAACTCGGCGCGACCCTCACCGTCGACGCGGCGAAGGAGGATCTGGCCGAGGTCCAGCAGCGGCTCGGGATGCGCGAGGGCTTCGATGTGGCGATGGAGATGTCGGGCAGCCCGGCGGCGCTGCAGGCCATCCTCCCCAACATGTGCCACGGCGGCAAGATCGCAATGCTCGGCATCATGCCCGGCGAGACGGCGATCGACTGGAACACCGTGGTCTTCAACGGCCTGACCATCAAGGGCATCTACGGCCGCGAGATGTTCGAAACCTGGTACAAGATGACGGCGATGATCCAGACCGGCCTCGACATCAGCCCGCTGATCACCCACCGCTTCCACTTCACCGAATTCGAGCGGGGCTTCGAGGTTATGCGCTCCGGATCCTCGGGCAAGGTCATCCTCAACTGGGAATAGGGGGACACAATGGCACTGGAAAGGCTGGACGCGGCATTGACCGTGGAACTGCAGCACCTGAAAGACGAGGGTCGGGGCAAGGCGCCGGAACGGGTTATCACCGGCTGCCTCCCCCCCGACGCAACCCACGGCCGGCGCTATACCCTCGAGGGCTACGACCGGCCCTTCCTGCGGATGAACTCCAACTCCTACCTCTCTCTCTCCTTTCACCCGACCCTGCTGGAGGCCGCCGACCAGGCCGGTCGCCGCTACGGGGTCGGGCCGGGGGCGGTGCGGTTCATCGACGGCACCTCTACACCCCACAGCGCTCTCGAGCAGCGGATCGCCGGCTTTGTCGGCTGCCCGGCGGCGCGAATCTTCAATTCCGCCTACACCGCCAACTGCGGCCTGGCTCTGACCCTGGCCACCTCCCGGACCCACTGGATCGGCGACCAGCTCAACCATAACAGCATCATCAGGGCGATGCGCATCGCCGGTGTTCCCGGCGCCAACAAGGGGATCTACCGCCACAACGATATGGACGACCTGCGCCGTTGCCTCGACGAGGTCGACCCGGTGATGGAGCGGGTGGTGGTGATCTTCGACGGGATCTTCAGCATGCGCGGCGACCACGCCCCGATCGACCGGATCGTCGAGCTGTGCCGCGACTACCACGACAGATTCCGCGACGGGGTGATCACGGTCGTCGACGACTCGCACGGGATCGGCGCCTACGGGGCGACCGGCCGCGGCACGGTCGAGTTCTGCGGCGCCATGGCGGATATCGTCGTCGGCACCTTCGGCAAGGCCTTCGGCGTCAACGGCGGCTTCATCGCCGCCAGCGCCACGATCGTCGAGGCGGTACGGCAGAAGGCCGACACCTATATCTACACCAATCCGCTCGGCGCCGCCGACTGCGCCGCCGCCGCCGGCGCCATCGACATCTGCGACAGCGGTGAAGGTCTGGCCCTGCTCGCCAACCTCCAGCGGCGGACCGGGCAACTGCGGGCCGGCCTCGCCGCCCTCGGCCTGGAATCGATCCCCGGGCCCCACCCGATCGTGCCGCTGCTGGTGCGGGACACGACCGCGACCCGGCGGCTCGTCGAGCGGCTGTTCGAACACGGGGTGCTGGCGGTCGGGCTTACGTATCCGGTGGTCCCGCAGGGCGACGAGACCATCCGCTTCCAGGTCAACGCCGGCCACACCGCGGACGATATCGATTTCCTGCTCAGCCATCTGGGCGTTTAAGCGTTTAAGCGTTCAAGCGATCAAGCGATTAAACGTTTAATCGTTTAATCGTTTAATCGTTTAAACGCTTCCCCCCCCTTTCCTTCGCTGCGCCGCTGTGCTATATAGACGGCCGGACTTCAGGGACCAACCGGTTGTTCGGCCCACATCCCCTTCTGGCCCCGGCGGTGAATTCACTTGACGGGACAGACACCGCCATGTAACCATGTGTTGATACATAACTGTTCCATTCCACACGAATTCATCCCAATGAGGGGCCTGCGGCCGACGGGGAATTTCTCCCGCCGCACCGGCTCCTGCCGCAAGGATAGACCCGCATGAACCGTTCCGGAATTTTCATCACCATCATCATGGGTGGGCTCGCCGCCCTGCTGTGGATGCTGGTCAACTCGCCCGATATCGAACCGCCCTGGCCGGACATGGTCCAGGGTTTTTCCTTCTCGCCCTACCGCGCCGGTCAATCGGCCGAAACCAACATCTTCCCGAGCGAGGCCGAGATCGAGGAGGATCTCGCCCTGCTGGCCGGCGACTCCCATGCCGTCCGCTCTTACAGCGTCAAGGGGACACTGGCGGCCATCCCCCGCCTGGCCGCGGACAAGGGACTCAACGTGGTGCTCGGGGCCTGGATTTCGAATATCGACAAGGACAACGAGGAGGAGATCGACAAACTGATCAAGGTGTACCGGGAGAATCACCGCAACATCGTCCGGGTGATCGTCGGCAACGAGACCCTGCTCCGCACCGAGCAGACCGTACCGCAGATGATCGAGCACCTCGAGCGGGTGCGCAAGTCGGTGTGGGCCCCGGTCAGCTGCGCCGAACCCTGGCACATCTGGCTCAAGCACCCGGAGCTGGTGGAGCACGTCGACTTCATTGCCGTCCACCTGCTGCCGTACTGGGAGGGCATACCGGTCGAAGAGGCCGTCAACTACTGCGTCCTCCGTTACAACGAACTGCGAAGGGAATATCCGGACAAACCGATCGTCATCACCGAGGTCGGCTGGCCGAGCAACGGCCGCACCCGTGAACAGGCCGTGGCCAGCCAGGCCAATCAGGCCAAGTTCCTGCGCCGCTTCCTCGCCACCGCCGAGAAGAACGGCTACACCTACTACGTCATGGAGGCCTTCGACCAGGTGTGGAAGAAGTCGGCAGAAGGTGAGGCCGGGGCCCACTGGGGGGTCTACAACGCCAAACGCCTGCCGAAGTTCTCGTTCCGCGAACCGCTCGTGGCGGTGCCGCAGTGGCGCGACCTGGCGGCGATCAGCATCGCCATCTCGGTGGTCCTGCTGTTCCTGCTGTTCCGCGACAGTGGCACGATGAAGACCTCGGGCCGCGGCTTTCTCGCCGTCATCGCCTTCTCGATCGCCACCTTCGCGGTGTGGATCGTCTACGATTTCTCGCAGCAGTACATGTCGACCAGCGGCCTGATCGTCGGCATCGTCCTCTTCTTCGCCGCCCTCGGGGCCATCGTCGTCATCATCGCCGAGGCCCACGAATGGGCGGAGGCCCTGTGGACCCGGGACTGGCGCCGCCTGCCGCACGCCGATACGGATCAGGCCATAACATTCCACCCCAAGGTCTCGGTCCACGTCCCGGCCTACAACGAGCCGCCGGACATGCTCAAGCAGACCCTCGACGCCCTGGCCGCCCTCGATTATCCCAACTTCGAGGTGCTGGTCATCGACAACAACACCAAGGACCCGGCGGTGTGGCAGCCGGTGGAGGCGTACTGCCGGGAACTGGGGCCGAGCTTCCGTTTCTTCCATGTCGACCCGCTGGCCGGCTTCAAGGCTGGGGCGCTCAACTACGCCCTGCGGGAAACGGCTCCCGATGCCGAGATCATCGCCGTCATCGACAGCGACTACATCGTCGACCACAACTGGCTCCGTGACCTGGTGCCGCAGTTCCGCGATCCCAAGATGGCGGTCGTCCAGTCACCGCAGGACTACCGCGACGACACCGAGAACGCCTTCAAGGCCATGTGCTACGCCGAGTACCGCGGCTTCTTCAATATCGGGATGATCACCCGCAACGAGCGCAATGCCATCATCCAGCACGGGACAATGACCATGGTCCGCCGCTCGGTCATGGACGAGATCGGCGGCTGGGCCGAGTGGTGCATCACCGAGGATGCCGAGTTGGGCCTGCGGATCTTCGAAAAGGGCTATTCCGCCACCTACCTGCCGCACAGCTACGGCCAGGGCCTGATGCCGGACACCTTCATCGACTTCAAGAAGCAGCGTTTCCGCTGGGCCTACGGGGCGGTGATCATCGTCCGCCACCACCTGATGAAACTGATCGGTCTCGAATCGACCAACCTGACCCTGGGGCAACGCTACCACTTCATCGCCGGCTGGCTGCCGTGGTTCGCCGACGGCATCAACCTGCTGTTCAATTTCGCCGCACTGGCCTGGACCGTCGGCATGGTGCTGTTCCCGCTCTACGTCGCCCCGCCGCACATCATCTTCGCGGTCCTGCCGCTGACGCTGTTCGTCTTCAAAAGCCTGAAGATGTTCTTCCTCTACCGCCGCCGGGTGGCGGCCAACATGCGCCAGAGCCTGGCCGCCGGCCTGGCCGGGCTGGCCCTGTCGCACGTCATCGCCCGGGCGATGGTCACCGGCTTCATCACCCGCGGCATCGGCTTCTTCCGCACCCCGAAACGGGCCAAGGCCAACGCCCTGCTCCAGGCCCTGCTCGACTCCCGTGAAGAGCTGCTGTTCCTGATCGCCCTGGTCCTGGCGGCCTATGCCGTCCAGCAGCGCGCCGACGGGGGGATGCTCGATATCCGGGTCTGGGCCCTGATGATGAGCGTCCAGTCCGTCCCCTACGCCGCCTCGGTACTGGTGTCGCTGATCAGCGGCATGCCGTGGCTGTCGTCCCGACTGATCGGCAAGATGCGGCCGCTCGAGACCGATCCGGGCCGTAAATAGCAGACGATCGGTTGCGGCCGCCGCTGACCGTAGCCGATCGTCCCTCCATCCGGCTCAATCTTCCTTCACCATCCGGATGAACTCCTCCTCCAGCAGTACCTCTTTCTCCAGCAGCAGTTCGGCGATCGCCGCAAGCGTGTCCCGGCGCTCCGTCAGCATCTCCATGACGTGCTGGTGCCGCTGATCGAGGATATCTCTGGCCTCGGCATCAATCCGGGAGGCGGTTTCGTCGCTGAAGTCTCTTCCACCGCCATAACCGTGCTCGGTGGGGAGGAAAACCGGACCCCGCTGCCGCGGATAGGTCGACAGGCCAAGGGTCTTGCCCATCCCGTACTCGACGATCATCGCCCGGGCGATATCGGTGGCCCGCATCAGGTCGTTGCCGGCCCCGGTCGTGACACTGTCGAAAAAGATCTGCTCCGCCACCCGGCCACCGAGCAACACGTCGATCTTGGACAGCAGTTCGTCGGCGCTCATCAGGTAGCGGTCCTCGGTCGGCCGCTGCTGGGTATAACCGAGGGCGGCGAGGCCGCGGGGGATGATCGAGATCTTGTGCACCGGCTCGGAACCCGGGGTCAGGGTGGCGACCAGGGCATGGCCGACCTCGTGGTAGGCGACGATCTTCTTCTCCTGGGGGTTGATGACCCGGTTCTTCTTCTCCAGCCCGCCGACGATCCGGTCCACTGCCTCGTCAAGATCGGCGGTCGCGACCTTCTTGCGCCCCTTGCGGACGGCAAGCAGGGCCGCCTCGTTGACGGCGTTGGCCAGATCGGCGCCGGTAAAACCGGCGGTCTTCTGGGCGATGGTCCGGATATCGACGTCGTCCTCGAGCTTGACCTTCCTGATATGGATCTTCAGGATCTCTTCACGGCCGTTGACGTCGGGCCGGTCGATCAGCACCTGACGGTCGAAGCGGCCGGAGCGGAGCAGGGCCGGATCGAGGACCTCGGGGCGGTTGGTCGCCGCCATGATGACGATCCCCTTCTGGGTATCGAATCCGTCCATCTCCACCAGCAACTGGTTCAGGGTCTGCTCGCGCTCGTCATGGCCGCCGTAGCCGCCCGCCCCCCGCGCCTTGCCAAGGGCATCGAGCTCGTCGATGAAGATGATGCAGGGGGCCTTATCCCTCGCCTGATCGAACAGATCCCGCACCCGGGCGGCGCCCATGCCGACGAAGAGCTCGACAAACTCCGACCCGCTCATCGAAAAGAACGGCACCCCGGCCTCGCCGGCGACGGCCCGGGCGATCAGGGTCTTGCCGGTACCCGGCGGGCCGACCAGCAGCACGCCCTTGGGCATCTGGCCGCCGACCTCGAGATAGCGCTCCGGCTGGGCAAGATAATCGACGATCTCCTGCAGTTCCTCCTTGGCCTCATCGGCGCCGGCGACATCGACAAACCGGGTGTCGATATCCTTTTCGCCGACGATCTTGGCCTTGTTCTTGCCGAAATTCATGATCCCCGCCTGGCCGCCCTGCAGCTTCCGCATCAGGATGTACCAGATGCCGAAGAAAAGCAGAATCGGCACGAACCACGACAACAGGGTCTTGACGAAGGTGTTTTCGACCTGACCGGAGAACTTGACGTTATGATCGGCCAGCTTCTGGGTCAGGTCGGAGTCGACCCGGACGGTGGAGAAGACGACCTCGCCGTCGCCGGTCTCGTTCCTCATCTTGCCGCTGATCCGGTCCTGGCCGATGGCGATCTCGATGACCTTGCCCTGCGTCAGCGCCTGGATGAATTCGCTGTAGGGAATAACTTTGGCGCGGAACTGGTCGAAGATCAGGCTCTGGAGCAGAAGCACGCCCCAGATTGCCGCCAGAACGTACCAGACATTGAACTTGGTATTGTTTTCCATGTGCGTTCATCTCCCGAAGGTTCTCTCTCCCGAAGTCTGGCCGGAATCGAAGATCCTCACCGTTTCCGCCCGACAACTGTTGCAGGCAACCGCAACCCACACCAAACGATATATCCCTCAATTTCGAACAGCAAGAGATACTTGCAGAAAATTCCAGAAACGGGATTGCGGCGGAGAGACCCGCAGGTCATCGCGGCAATCAGGAAACGGTCAGGCCGACGGCATTCCACCCACCCATCAATCGTCTACGACGAAGGAAGACTTGCGCCGATCCGCGGTCAGGACAAACTGCGACCCGCTGAACAGATCGCGACCAACGGTGACCAGGGCCTGCAGCCAGCGATCGGTGCCCGCGCACTGCTCCGGCTGCTGCCGCTCCTGGCGACAGACGATCTGCCGGCCATCGCCGCCCGCCCAGTACATGCCGGGCAACGGCCGGACGACGAGCCCCTCGGGCGGGGTCGACAGCCTGATGTTGTCCGGGGTGGGCAGGCCGAGGAGATGGAGGATCAGCGCCGGCAACCGGTACATCGGCAGGTCGCCGAGGGGAAACGGTCCGCGGCGGCCGTCGATGACCACCAGCGGGGTGGCGGTCAGGGTGTAGACCATCTTGTCTGTCATTGTCGCCCGGTTGTCGGTCAGCAGCTGTGAGCGCAGGTAGCCGTAGAACCCGGGACCGAGAAAGGGCAGGTGGTCGCCGAACAGGACGATCAGGCCGTCAGGGTCGTCGCGGCGCAGGGTCTGAAGGAAATCCATCAGCTCGCGCGACTTGTAGTACAGCAGGTTGACGTAATTGTTGAGCAGGGCATTGCCGTCGGTGGTGGTGATGGTCTTCGGCCGGGCAGCGTTGAGGGGGTAGTCGACATGGCCGAAATAGGTCAGCAGAAAATTGAACACCGGCCGGTCGCGGTCGGTGCGGCTGCCGATCTTGGCCATGGTCTGACGGTAAAGCGAAGCATCGCTCAGAAAATCGCCGTTGAGGTCGTCGAGGACGAAGTCGCGGTCGGACCAGTAGGTGTGAAAGCCGATCCGCCGGTAGGCGTTGACCCGGTTCCAGAACCCGGCGACATTGGGGTGCGAGGCGATGCTGCGGTAACCGGCCTCCTCCAGGATCCGGGGCAGGCAAGGGGCCTGATTGCGCAGGCCGGACTCGAAGAAGACATGGTTGTCGGTCACCGGAAAGCCGCACAGGGATTCGAACTCGGCATTGGCGGTATAGCCGCCGAAGATCGGCGACAGGACATGGGAATTGCCGGCCTGCCGCCACAGTTCCCGGAACCGCGGATCGAGCGGGTCCATCGACAGGCCGGAACCGGTGAGCAGGGCGGCGTCCCAGAACGACTCGAGGACGATCATGTGGACATTGCGCGAAGGTGACGCCGCCGGCACCGCGCTGTCCCCGGCCGCGGTCGGCCGCAGCACCGCCAGAGCCGCCTCGACCTCCGCCGCCGACGGCAGACTGCCGTTCCTGACCCGATGCCGCAACGATTCCTGGACAAGGTGGATGAAGACACCGCGGCTTTCCAGATTGCCGCGCTGGTTCCAGACGCTGTTGCCGAACACCTTGTCCATCATCGCCACCGCCGGTCCGGCCTGGTGCAGGGTCCCCCAGACAGCCACGACGTACAACCCGAGCAGCAGCCAGGTCCGACTCCGCCGCCAGTTGATCGCCAGCAGCAGCAGGGCAAAGGGCACGGCAACGATGGCGATGGCCCCGGCCAGCTGCCGGCCGGAAAGGAGCATGAAGAGATTGGGCAGGGCGAGGAAATCATCCGGCATCGCCGGGGTCCCGTAGAACTGGATCTTGGCGGCATTGCAGAGGTTGATGGCGGCGACGAACGCGGCGACGGTCGGCAGGGTGAAACGCAGCCGCCCCGACAGGCTGTAACAGAGGCCGGCAAAGATCAAGTGTGCCGCCAGGTCCCTGGCCAGGGCCGCCGGCTCGAGCGCGACGTCAAAAACGAAGCGGCTGACCCCCTGGATCAGGGCGTACCAGAGAACGACAAAGATCGCGAGGATGGACCACCGGGCGGTCCGGGAAAGTCTGTCCGTATGCAGTTTCATGCCGCTATCCACGCACGACCTCGGGCCTCGCAATCAAGATCCACTCCATCGCCCTCATCACTCCTCCTCCCCCTTCTCGTCCTGCCACATCGGGGCGTTGCCGAACCGCCTGAGCCACCATTCCTCGGGGGTCAGATGCCGTTGCGCCACCTCCTCGGCAAAGGAGTACTCGTATTCGCTGCAGTAGCGGCTGATGACCTTATAGGCGGCGATGATCGCCCTGGTACGAGCGGCGCACTCCTGCTGATCGGCGCCGCCGCAGAGGTCCGGATGCCACTTCGCCAGCAGCCGCCGGTACTGCGCCTTGATCTGCCGCATCGTCGCCGTCTCCGGCAGTTCAAGGACCCGCCGGGCCGCGGAAATTTCTGCAAATGTCTGCATCAGGCCTCCATTGATACGCACATTGTATGTACTGGCCGGATTTTTGTCGACCGGATTCGCGCCGAGCCATCGATCCGCCGCCAATGTCCGGCCAGGAGCGCTTTTGCCGGTTGTCCCGCTCCGCTCCCGGTGTTAGGATGGCGCGATCAAACGATTAAACGATTAAACGATTGAACGATTGAACGATTGAACCTCTCCCTGAAGTGATGACTATGACAAATTTTGAAGACCTGGAAATCTGGCAGCTCGCCCGCCACCTCACCGGACAAATATACCAGTTGACCCGCAATGGCAATTTTGCAAAGGACTACAGCCTGTGCAACCAGATCCAGAGGGCCTCTGTCTCAGTGATGTCCAACATAGCCGAAGGGTATGAACGTGGCGGCAACCAGGAATTCATTCAGTATCTGGCGATTGCCAAGGGAAGCTGCGGCGAGGTCCGCTGCCAGCTGTATATCGCCCTCGATCAGAAATATATCGACAAGACGGAAGCCGACAATCTGCTCGATCAGCACCGGAAACTCTCCATCATGATCTACAAGTTCATGGAACACCTGAAAGGAAGCAGATTCAAAGGCGCAAAATACAAGGCTCCGAAACCGGACCCTGAACTCGTCGAATTTGAAGCCCTGTTACAGAGTTATTTGAAAAAATAACCGCTTGACCGCTCAAACGTTTAAACGCTTAATCACTTAATCGCTTAATCGCTTAAATCCATAAAAAAAGGCAGCCACCAACCATGCAACTCGATCTATTCAACTGGGATCACATTGAAATCGGCGTCGGCCGCAACAGCCTGGCAAGGCTTGACTTCAACGATGCCCGACATCGTTTCAACCTCGTCCTGTGCGGCTTCCCCAACCATCCCGAGGCCGCCCAAAGCATGAAGGAGCTGCTGTACTGGGAAAAAACCCTCGCCGAATTCGAGGCCCTTCCCCCCGAAACCGCCCCTCCTTTCCTCTGGGCCGCCATACGCCGATTCCCCTTCGATGCCGCCGACTATTCGCAACAGCTGCGGCGCTCCCTGATCCAGCGCCTGCTGACCGCCCTTGCCGACCGGCCGACATTCTACGACCCTCCGGATCTCTGCAGCGGCTATCTCCACCTGCAACTCGGCGATCTCGCCGCCGCCGTGACGGCCCTGCGATCCCTGATCCAATCCCGCCCGGACAGCGGCCTGCCCCATCTCTACCTCGGCGAGGCGCTCTATCGCCAGGGACGGACGGAACGCTCCGGTCCCTGCTACGCCAGGGCGCTGCTCCTGAAC
Organism: Desulfoprunum benzoelyticum; assembly: GCF_014201505.1. Taxonomy (GTDB): domain Bacteria; phylum Desulfobacterota; class Desulfobulbia; order Desulfobulbales; family Desulfocapsaceae; genus Desulfoprunum; species Desulfoprunum benzoelyticum. The sequence goes on from NZ_JACHEO010000031.1 coordinate 23,923, forward strand.
CCCGAGGCAATTTCACCGGAAGCAATCAGCCACCAACCGCTGGCCGAAGTCATCAAGGAGTACGGCCCTTCCCTGGCGCCGATCCACGCCTTCCTCCAGGGGATCCTCCCCCTGGTGGCGGACGACTCCCTGCCGGTCACCCCCGCAACCACGATCTATAAAGCCCTGCAGCAGGCCGAACAGGCCCGGCGGGAGAACAGACACCAGGACATGATCGCCGCCCGCCGCGACCTGAAAAACCTGTCGGCCGATATTTTTCGAGAGTATCTGGACACTTTGGAAGACTCGACCGTATAACAAGGTTGAATGTCCGGAAACGACATTATGGTCAGCGAAAAACAAAGAGATACGCATGAACCGGCTCGACTCGAAAATTTGATGAGCAACACATAAAAACCTGTGGGTTACTCGTGGTTTCCTTAAAAAAGTTTTGTTTGATAAAAAAACAAATAACCCATAAAATGACTATGGGTTAAGTGAATATATATCAAATTGGTTTTACCATGAAACACGAAGAGTTTTTCCGAAAACATCCGGTGTTCACTGGCGAAGAGTTGGAAAGGCACCTGTCGGCCACAGAGAAATCAGGCCACAGAACCAGAGAATCCCTGCTGAATTATCACCGGAAAACAGGACACGTCGTTCTCATACGTCGTGGGCTGTATGCAGTCATCCCACCAGGAGCCGATCCGGATCTGTACCCGGTCGATCCTTTTCTGGTAGCCGCAAAGCTGACCAAGGACGCCGTGCTGGCATACCATACGGCCATGGAAATTCATGGACGCGCTTATTCTGTACAGGAACACCTTACGTATTCGGCGGCCCGCCCTGTTAGGCCTGTGACTTTTCGTTCCCGATTTTTTCGCGGTGTCAAGTTTCCCCGGGCACTCAGTCGCGCAGGAAGAGAAGATTGTGCTGTCATCACTGTTGATCGTGCCGGTTTGGACGTCCGGCTAACCAGCCTTGAGCGGACACTGGTGGATGTTCTGGACCGACCGGATCTCTCGGGAAGTTGGGAGGAAATATGGCGTTCTCTGGAGTCAGTGGAATTCTTCGATCTCGACAAGGTAGTGGAATATACGCTCCTGCTCGGCAATGCGACGACAACGGCAAAGGTTGGCTTCTTTCTCGAACAACACCGTGAATCCTTGATGGTGGAAGAATACCATCTCAAGCCGCTTCATGATCATCGCCCGCGGCAGCCACATTACCTTGATAGTTCAAGCAGGAAATCCGGGAAACTCGTCGCAGATTGGAATCTGATAGTACCTGTCGCCTTAATCGAACGGACCTGGGGGGAAGTTCTGTGAAAATCTCTCGTGAAAAGCTGGCATCCCAAGCGGAAGCGACAGGATTCAGGCCGGATATACTGGAAAAGGTAGCCCACCTGCTGGGCAGTCATGGCATTCTGCATATGGGAAATCTCGACCAGGATCGTCTGCGGATAGCCTTTGTTGTTTACGGTGCCATGAACCGCAAGGACTGGAGAACGGTATCCGTCAAAATAACCGCATCTGTTTTTCCCTGCACTGAGCTGTCATAGTGGGACCACCTTTTATCATGGAGGAGCTTCACTATGAACAT
>NZ_JACHEO010000032.1 GCF_014201505.1 Desulfoprunum benzoelyticum
GGTTGTTCTTAGGGAGTATTTTACCATGGTCGGTAGGACAGATAGCGTCCTACCACTGATAAATCTGTCGAGGCTGAACTTCAGTGGTAATCAGAATTCTTTTTGTCCTGAAAATAAGAGCCGAAAAAAGTGTAAAAAGTGCGACCGCACCGAGAATAATTGCCAGTCTGAGGAAGGGTTCTCCATTTTGATTTCTTTCGATTGTCAGGAGAACCGTTGTTCGAACCCACTCAAATGCACCGATTATGAGACATGTCTGAAGTATGCGAGCGATCCATGGACGGCGAACGAACATAAGGAAAATCACGAGAAAAGATACATACATCGCAAAAGCATTGTCGTTTCTGAAGAAATGCAAACCCAACAATATGAGTCCTGTAATGGCTGGAAACAGGTATAAGATAGTCATGATGCATCCTCTCTGATAAATAGAGTTTATCTTGTTTCGAGTGTTTTCAAATATCTACGAAGACAATACTGGAAAAATGATGACCCTTGCATTGTTGAAACGAATATTGAGATTCCTTATAGCAAACAAAAACAGCATCCGGATTGATTCAGGTCAATTGTTATAAGAATCTTCTCCAAAGGAATGAGTCAAATCGCAACTGTGGACTCAGTTCTTTCAACATCCGTTCGATGTACCCATCCGGAAAGGAGAGCATCGATATACGGATCGACTTCAAGGTCAGGGTCACTGGCGAAGGGATCCATCCCGTATCTTTGCAGGCCAACCAAGGCTATATTTTGACGGAAGCACTTGCGAGTACTGCTTCAGTGGTTAAGCTAGTAACTGATTACTTACATCATACAGTCAATACTATTTGGAGATATCCAGCGTATTCGAGATATTGCTCTCAGTGTTTATACCATGTATCAACGGGGTATCAGGAACTGAAAATTATATGAAAAATCAGGCAAGTAACTGAAAAAATTATCAGAAAAGGGGTAGATGCATGCGAAAAAGACAAATAGTCAAAAATGTTTACTGGATGGGGGCTGTTGATTGGGACAGGCGTTTGTTTGATTCTCTAATCCCGCTTCCCGACGGGACGACTTATAACGCCTACCTCATTCAAGGAAGCGAGAAGACCGTCCTGATCGATGCGGTTGAACCTGAATTGGTCGAGATGCTGATGGCCCAATTGGATGAGACTTCCCGGGTGGATTATGTGATTTCTCAACATGCCGAACAAGATCATTCCGGCTCAATTCCCCGCGTCCTTGCACGGTACCCTGAAGCAAAAGTGGTCACGAGCGCCAAGGCCAAATCCATGCTTATCGATCTCCTGCACATCGCCGAAGACAAATTCATCACGGTTGTCGACGGCGAGTCACTCTCTCTTGGTGATAAGACGCTGAAATTCATTTTTACACCCTGGGTACACTGGCCGGAAACCATGGTGACCTATCTCGAAGAGGATCGGATCCTTTTCAGTTGCGATTTCTTCGGCGCACATATTGCCAGCAGCGATCTTTTTGTGACCGACAAGGGGCGCGTATATGAGGCAGCAAAACGATATTTTGCTGAAATCATGATGCCTTTTCGGAATGTGATCCAGAAAAATATTGAGAAACTCGCGCCTTATAATATCGACATGATTGCCCCCAGCCACGGTCAAATTTACAACAAGTCGGCTTGGATCATCGATGCCTACCAGGACTGGGCGATTGGTTCTCCCCGTAACGTAGTGACCTTTCCCTTTGTTTCCATGCATGGCAGCACTCGAAAGATGGTCGATTACCTGACAGCATCCCTGACCGAGCGGCAGGTCCGTGTCGAGTTGTTCAACCTGCCCGTTACCGACATCGGTAAACTCGCGATGTCACTGGTAGATGCAGGAACGATTGTTATCGGAACCCCCACAGTTCTGACCGGACCGCATCCGATGGCGGCATATTGCGCTTTTCTGGCGAATGCCCTGCGGCCCAAGGCACGTTATTTATCCATTGTCGGTTCGTATGGATGGGGCGGTAAGGTTGTTGAAACTCTCGCAGGAATGATCCCGAACCTTAAAGTTGAGGTGCTCGACCCAATTCTGAGCAAAGGTGTCCCGTCACGAAATGAATTTGACGCGCTTGACCGATTGGCCGACACCATTGCAGCAAAACACAAAGAGAGCAACTTCAAGGTGTGACGGATTCATAGAAAGGTATTGAACAGCCAACTGGCTGAGTAAAAGAAGAGTAATTCGATAAATAACCATCAAAAGGAGGACTAACATGTTTTGCTTCCAGTGTCAGGAAACCGCAAAAAACACCGGCTGCACGATCAAGGGAGTGTGCGGCAAACCGGAGGAAACAGCCAACCTGCAGGATTTGCTGATTTTCGTATTGCGAGGAGTTGCAGTGTACGGCGAAAAACTCAAGGAACTCGGGCAACCGGACCATTCCAATGACGACTTCGTTCTGCAGGGCCTCTTTGCGACTATCACCAACGCAAACTGGTCGAATTCCCGTTTTGTCAGTATGGTCGAGGAAGGCCTGGTTCGGCGCGACAAACTGAAGGCAGCCTTCTTGGCTGCCTATAAGGCCAAAAACGGCAGGGATTTTGACGGTGTTCTGCCGGATGCAGCCACCTGGACCGGCGCGACGTCAACATTTGCCGAGAAAGCAAAATCGGTCGGAATATTGAGTACAGCCCATGAAGACGTTCGCTCCCTGCGTGAACTCCTGGTCATCGGGCTGAAAGGTATAGCCGCCTATGCCGACCATGCTGCCGTCCTCGGTTTTCGCAAGAGCGAGATCGATGATTTCATGCTCGAAGCTCTGGCCTCAACGACCAGGGATCTCTCCGTTGATGAAATGGTCGCCATGGTTATGAAGGCCGGCGGAATGGCAGTAACCACGATGGCCTTGCTGGATGAGGCCAATACCACCACCTATGGCCATCCGGAAATCACCGAGGTCAATATCGGCGTGGGTAAGAACCCAGGTATTCTTATCAGCGGCCATGACCTCAAAGACATGGAAGAACTGCTCAAACAGACCGAGGGCACCGGCATCGATGTCTATACCCATGGCGAGATGCTGCCGGCCAACTACTACCCGGCGTTCAAGAAATATCCCCACTTCGTCGGCAATTACGGCGGCTCGTGGTGGCACCAGCTGGAGGAGTTCGAGTCGTTCAACGGCCCGGTGCTGCTGACCACCAACTGCCTGGTGCCGCTGCGCAAGAGCAGTACCTACCTCGACCGCCTCTATACCACCGGCGTGGTTGGCTACGACGGCTCGAAGTATATTGCCGACAGGCCGTCCGGCGGGGCTAAGGACTTTTCGGCGCTGATCGCCCAGGCCAAGGGCTGCAAACCGCCGACCGAGCTCGAGAAGGGCGCCATCGTCGGCGGCTTTGCCCACAATCAGGTGCTGGCCCTGGCCGACAAGGTGGTGGAGGCGGTCAAGTCCGGGGCGATCAAACGTTTCATCGTCATGGCCGGCTGCGACGGCCGCCACAACTCCCGCCAGTATTATACCGATGTCGCCGCCAATCTGCCGCAGGACACGATCATCCTCACCGCCGGTTGCGCCAAGTTCCGCTACAACAAACTCCAGCTCGGCGATATCGGCGGCATCCCGCGGGTACTCGACGCCGGTCAGTGCAACGACTCCTATTCGCTGGCGGTCATCGCCCTGAAACTGAAGGAGGTCTTCGGCCTCGACGACATCAACAAGCTGCCGTTGTCGTTTGATATCGCCTGGTATGAGCAGAAGGCGGTGGCGGTGCTGCTGGCCCTTCTCTATCTCGGCTTCAAGGGGATGCGCCTCGGCCCGACCCTGCCCGGTTTCCTGTCGCCCGGGGTCGCCAAAGTGCTGGTGGAAAACTTCGACATCAAACCGATCGGCACCGTCGATGAGGACATCGCGGCGATGATGGCCGGCAGATAAGTCTTTTGCTGCTGTCGGAAAGAATCCGGGACTGCCGGCGTTGTCTCATCAATCAGCACGGATTGATATACAAGCAAGGAGATGTGGTTTTCATGCAATCAAGCAACCAGGCTTGAACGTCCAACAGAAAGCGAGCCTGTTGATCCGAATTCAACAGGCTCGCTCCGTTTACAGCGCCCGCTTCTTACGCGTTGCAGAAACGTTGACGCTCGATTTTGATCGACAGGGGCAAAACGGATCCATCGCAGGTTTCGCCCGGCTCCTCGTTATTTCTTCTCGACATGCGTTGCCCGCATGGTCTTCGCCAACTCCTTGATTTCCCCGAGATCCTTGGTCATCTCGTTCCAGCCGTACCAGTAGGCATAGTCCGGGTTGACATGGAAGAAGGCCTGATAGGCCCGCATCCGGTGTTTCATGTACATCTGCACCAGGACCTGATCGATGAAGGACAGATCATCGAGCTTTTCATTCCAGTTGGCGCCGTTGGTGTGCATGAAGGTCAACAGGAAGGGATAGTTGAACGGATATCCTTCGGGTTTCTTGATGATGCCGTCCTTGTACAGGGCGGCGACCGTCTCGATGGCATCGGCCATCAGCCGGTCCGACTTCTGGAGGATGGCGTCGCCCATTTCCAGCTGTTTCCTGGCATATTGTTCCGAGTGGCAGCCGGCACAGGTCTTGATCATCTTGTTGCGGTGCTTCTCCCAGGACTCCTGATCGAGCCGGACCATGTCGACGGCCTTGACGGCATCGAGGATGGGGGTGGCCTCACCGGATTCCGGGTTCAACACGCCGAGGGCCTTGAGAATCGTCACCCGATCGGCCGCGGCCTGCTTGTCCTCGGGCAGGGGCAGCCGCACGCCGAGGAAGCCCCAGGCGGTATGGTTGGCATGGTTGCCGTCCGGCATATGACATTGCTGGCAGCTGGGTGCAGCCGCCTCATTCGGCAGATCCCCCTCTTTCTGGATGTAATAGCGCGCCCCGTGCTTGGAACTGGACCACATTTCCCATTGCGGATGGTCGTATCCCATGTGGCACTGCTGGCAAGCCCTTGGATTCAGGGCTTCTTTCTTGGAAAAGGCGTGCCGGGTATGGCACTCGTCGCAGGAGTTGGTCTGGTAGCGATAGCCCTTGTCCCGCAGTTCCTTTTTCTGCTCCTCGGTCTTGATCCCCATGTTGTGGCAGCCGCCGCACCCGCGGCCGCCCTCGATCAGCTCGTCGGGGGCAAGGTGGGTGGCCGGGATCGCATTCAGCGAGGTCCAGCCGTAATTGTGTTTGCCGCTGGCAAACTGGTTGAACTGCTCTTCATGGCATTCGGCGCACACCTTTTCATCGGGCATCTGGGCCAGGGCGGCGTCTTCCGCCTTCATATGCTTGTCGCCATGACAGGTGGAACAGGTCACGTCATTCCCGGAATGCTTGCTGACCTGCCAATCCTTGACCTGGCCGGGAGAAATCGTGGTATGGCAATCGACACAGGGATCGCCGGCAGACACACCCCCGGCGTAACCTATGATTGCCATGGCCAACAATCCCACAACCGACATCTTGATCCGCATTTTGCCTCCTCCTTTGAGATGGGTACAATAAACTCTCATAGGGCCGCAACACCGGGATAGATGCCGAATCGGATCAGGAAATCACCAGCAAAACGTCTGACAGCGCCGGGATATCCCCCGGCTTCATCCTCTCTGTTGCATGCCCCGCCTCCAGGCAATCCGCCTGTTATTTGCGTCTGGTAACTCAGCCTTCCCTGCAACGGCAACTGAAGCACTCTAACAAATCATCTTATCTTCAGGGGTATTTCAGAGTCAACCTGGATCAGGTTGAAATTGCTGGGTCCTTTTTTTAACCGCAAAAGCTGAAACCTGAGTATCTGCGCAGATGCCGCCAGATTCCCTCCTGCTTCATCGCCAACAATCCCAGGATCTCCCTGGCAAACACCTCATACCCGGGTGGAACGACACCCCGGACCGGCACCTCTCTCCGGTCAAGGCATTCTATGGTCGCTGCCGTGCAGGAGGAGATGCTCCGCGCCCTGGACATTGATATCCTCGCAATAGAACAGTTCGCAACTGCAGCCAGAACGGGACATCCAGAGTCAGGGCAAGATCAGACGCCTGCCTGACAACTGTCTGGGCACGACGGTCATCGCGCTGGACAGAAGATTTCCAGGATCGGGCATGTTATCGATTGCCTCTGCACTGTCGGTTCCGAACCGGCAGTACGTGCAAAAAAACAGCTGTTTGTGCCGGCAAATCCCGAAAAATTGACTTTGATCAAACACATCCAGAAAAATTTGTTCTTCACTGACATTGTACGATACAATTTCAAAGAACAGGGTTGAAGGAGATAATTTCGCATCATTGAGTAGTTGTTTTCTGGTCCTCTAAGGAGAAAGGGCTGACGCATGTCCTGTGAGTTTCATCATTGTTGAAAAATAATTGACCCCACGTGTTACGCCGATCGATTGATTTCCGAACAGTTGTGTGAAGAATAGAAGAGTTCATTGAAAGGTTGAGTGTATTCATTGTGTCGAGCTTGACTGTGTGAAAATCTTCGTCATGACGTTTACAAGAAATTTTATTTTTTTGTAATTTGTCAATGACAAGTGAAATTCTAATGTCCATGCCTGACGTCGATTCGTTGAAGGAGATCAAAATGGAAGAATCTAAAAAAACAATTGGTGAGATTGTCGCCGAGGATTATCGAACCGCCAAGGTTTTTGAAGGCCACGGGATCGACTTCTGTTGTGGAGGTAAGGTTGCTCTCATGGCGACCTGCGCAGAAAAAGGCATCGATCTTGCCACAATAATAGAAGAGATAGCGGCGGTTAAAAACATACCGGTCGAACGAAGCCAGGATTATTCTTCGTGGGAGGTGTCGTTCTTGGCCGATTACATCATAAACGTGCATCATTCCTATCTTAAAGAGAATACTTTCCAGATCGCTGCCAATACCCGGAAAATAGCCGCCGTACATGGTACTCGCCACCCGGAGTTAATGGAGATCGCCACAATTTTTGATAAGATTGCAATCGACTTGACAGCCCACCTCAAGCAAGAGGAAGAAGAGTTCTTTCCTGCAATCAAGCGGGTCGATCTGCAGAGAAAAACTGGAGCAATAACAACAGCAGCAGCCACAGACATCGAAATCATAAAAAACTTGCTCAAAAAACTCATTCACGAGCATGAAGAAGTCGGCGATGCAATCCACAAAATTCGTCATCTTGCCGGGGGATATGCGCTACCAGGAGATGCCTGCAACACGTTTATGGTTACTTACCAGAAACTCAAGGAATTTGAGGACGATCTCCATAAGCATGTACATCTTGAAAACAATATCCTCTTTCTGAAAGCAGCATTGCTCTAGATATTCAAAGGATCATACATGGGCAAATGGTTTCGTAAAAATCTCGGTGACGCGATGTTGGCCTTCCTGGAGTTAGACCACGTTGAGATCATCTGCTTGTCAGCGTATAAAAAAGCTCATTGCCCCAATGAAATGGCTGTATTTCTGCGGCATGAATCGGAAGGGCGTCTTCACTGTGAGGTTATCGTCTATTTCTCTCCTGCAATGACCCATATTGCAGGGGAGCTTGGTGCAACACCATGCGAGCAACCAGCAAAATATGGTCTAAGTCTGCTGGTTGGATCTCCCATTGCGTGGTCGTTGCTCTTTTCGGAGGGGTAACGTATTTTTTCCATTCAGATATCAAAGCTCGACTCTTGGCAGTGGTTTTCAAATTTTGTCGGGGATACATCTCCATAAAACACTATCGACCGTAAGTATTGGGCGCGGATAAGCGCAATACTTCGAATTTGCAAGTTGAGTTGGTTTCACGAGGAAATATAAAGGGAGATTGTCATGGCCAATATACCCGATTTTGAATTCATTCAATCTCTGCAAGAGACAGGAGGGGATACGCTGAAGAAATGTTATCAGTGTGCGTCCTGTTCTGTAGCCTGTCCGTTGTCCTCGGATCAAAAACCTTTCCCGAGAAAGGAAATGCTTTGGGCACAATGGGGAATGAAAGAAAATCTTCTGGCCGACCCTGATGTGTTTTTGTGTCATCAATGCGGCGATTGTACCGAGATATGTCCACGTGGCGCCAAGCCGGCTGAAACTCTGGGTGCGATCCGTGCCTATATCTACACATTCCACAGCTGGCCGGCCTGGCTTGCTGACTTGGCAACAAGCGCAAAAAATCTGCCGTTGTTGATCGGTATCCCCACAGGCATCATCCTGATTCTCTGGTTTCTGTCGGGCGCAATGCATATCCCTTCAGCCGATGCTTTTGAACGCTATGGGTACACCCGATTTTTCGGACACTGGGATTTCAAGTGGTATCCGAAAAACACCACCTTTATCGTTTCAATCATGATACCTGCCGCAGGCATAGCCGTATTCTCAATTGTCAGGGGTATACGAAGAATGTGGAGTTTAATGTGTGAAAAATCAAATTTGCATTCCAGCTTCAGGCCTTCCATCGTGATGTTCTTTAACGAATTTCTCTGGCCTTCTCTCGTTGAGACAATGCAGCATACTCGATTTCTCAAGTGCGGTGCTAACGTCGATCGGGCCAGGGGGCACCTGCCATTGGTGCTTGGTTTTATCGGCGCTTTCATTCTCACCTGTTGGTCGGCGTTCAGGCAAGACCTCCTGGGACTTATCTGGCCATCCTTTCATGGTCCTTTGCCTCTGACCGATCCTTTCAAAATCCTTGCTAATATTTCTGCAATTGCCTTGTTGTACGGCATCTGGGTTCTCTGGGGTAATCGGCTGAAACGTGAGAAAGAAGGAAAATCGGTCTGGATTTTTTATGACTGGTTCCTGATCTGGGAGATAACCGCAGTAGGTGTTACAGGGCTCGGCGCCGAGCTGTTGCGTTGGGCCGGTGTGCCAACATTCGGTTATATTGTGTATTTCCTGCATCTCGTATCCGTTCTGATGCTGTTCCTCTATATGCCCTACACCAAATTTGCGCATATCGTATACCGAACCATGGCGATGTGTTTTGAGAGATACCGGGCTAGCGCTTTTGCTGAAAGTACAGAGAGCTGGTGAAAAGCTACCTCATTGAGATAAGCAACGTCGACTGTGAGCACGATCGCGACACTTCGATGGTGGAGGAAACAATATTAAGCAGCTCAATGTCAGGCAACTGAAAGGCATAGCCATTTTTGCCCTGTGCGTGACGGCCGTCCTGTGGGTCGCTACCACCGGGTCGATTGCCGCTTCTCAGGAAATTATCCGTTTCTTCCTGCTTGTCGCTCTGTTCCTGGTGATAAAGGTCCTGTTTATCAAGGACATGCCTTCCCCGACTGCATCCGGGGCGATCGTGATGGCGAACGGTATTTTCATAAACGGTGCCATCATTGCGTTTCCACTGCTGAACAATCTATCCCGCGCCTTTACCCTGGTCCTCTTTCTGTTATTTCTTTTCATTGCCGGATCCTATCTCATGGATATGGCGCAAGGCAGAATCGCAGAGAGGCACTTCGCCAATCCCGTCGGTCGCTTTGCCGTCGGCACCTGGATTGCCGGGACGTCGGTCTGCGGCGTTGCCCTCTGCCAACGTCTGCCGGAATGGGAACCGCTGGTCCAGGTCATGGTGCTCGGCAATCTCGGGCTCTGGCTGTACTTTGTCTATCAGGCAATGGGGAGTTTTTTAGAGTTCTTTGACGCTGAAACCAGGCAGAAGGTCCACGGCGTTCTGTTCCTCTCGACGGTCAGCACCCAATCGCTTGTCATTGTCTGGAAAGCGGCCTTCGGCGACAGCTCGATGTACCGGATTGTCGCGCCCTGGGCGATCTTGCTGGGGGTGGTGTTCTACATCGTGAGTTTCTACCTGATCGCCCGAAGGTACGCTGACGCAGGAGGTGCTTTCGATCTGGACAGCGACTGGTACAACACCAACTGCATCACTCACGGGGCGATGTCCATTACCGGCCTGGCAAGTGTCGTCTGCGGCGTCATTCCACCCAGTCTGACGCTCGTGGTCTGGCTGTGGGTCATCGCGTGGTTCGTCATCATCGAACTTTTCGAAATTGCCAGGGCCATCAAGCGGGTCAGGATGCATGGGCCCGTGGACGGTCTTCTCGTCTACAATCCGACCCAGTGGTCACGAAACTTTACCTTCGGTATGCTGTATGCCTTTAATATGAATTTCGACCCCTCGCCAAGCGTTGCGCCCGGGTCTTTGCTGTTGTCCCTCCACCGTACGATCCATGATTATTTTGCCTGGATTGTACTTGGCCTCCTGCTCCTTGAAATCGTCGTGTTTTTGCGCGATCGCTTGTCACCGGTCACTGCCGCACATTCGTCGATATCGTGATCTTTGTATGCCGGGATTCTGCGACGGACAGCCTCCTAACGGCGGTACCATACCACTACCTGAGCGGAACGGCCCAGATACGCCAGCGGTACGCTGATCATATGGATCAGCCGCGAGAAGGGGACCAAGGCCAGCAGAAAAAAGGCGTTGACCGCATGTACCTTGACGATCGCAGGCATCACCGCCATGTACGACACCTGGGGATCAAGTTGCACCAGCGACCACAGCCAGGGAGTTGTGGTATGCAGATACCAGAGCGAACCCCAGCGCAAGGTAACGGCGATGTAGACCCCGGTTGCCACCTGCAGCAGCAGGACTGCCAGCAGCACCCAGTCGATAACCGTGGTGACGGCGCCAATCCGCGGATTGCCCGCTCGCCGGACGAGGAACACGACCATTGCCACCCCCGCGACCAGTCCCAGGGCCATGCCGCTGATTTCCAACAGGTAGAGCCGCAACGGGCGGCCGAGCAGCGTTCCCCAGGCAGCTGGAAAGAGAAAAGCGAGCAGATGGGCGAGTAGGATCGGTACAATCGTGTAGTGCCAGGGCACCGTTCCCCAGAACAGCGTCCGACTTTCGAGGAATTGCGACGACTGCGACGACAACGAATAACGGTCAACAGCATACCGGTAGACACTGCCGCAAACGGCCACCGTGACCGCAATGTAGGGCAATACGCCAAACAGGATTAGATCGGTCATAAGGGGCACTCCTCCAGCCGGCCCGTTGCCGGCAATCCGGGTTCAACAACGGCCTGCAGAAAACTCCGCAGGGATTGCAGTGGCGCCGAGTACGGATGGGCTGCACTGTCCAGACCTTCCACCATTTTTGCCAGGGCCGGGAGAAGGCCGTCTTCGATGAGTTCCCGCCGGCAATCGTCCGGCGCCCGGGTGCCGATAAAACGCAGCAGGGTGCTCACATGGTCGGGAAGCTCGACCCCGGCGACAAAATCATAGCGGCGGTACAGCCGGTTCAGTTGCATCAGGAACATCGCTCGTTGCTGGCTCTCGCCGCAGAGCTGATAGCCGATGTAGGGATGGCAAACAGGCTGCAGATCGAAGGTCGTGGTATAGATCTCTTCGACCCGGGCCGGCGGCTGGGCGTGCAGAAAATCGGTGAAACACTCCAGGGAGGAAACCGACTCCGGATAATCCTTTCGCAGCAGCGCACTGCAGGCAGCAACCGTGGCCGCCAGGTCCGCGGTGGGATAGCTGAGGAGTTCGGCAAAGTGGCAGCAGATGCGCTGGACCGTCGTGGCTGGGGCCATGATTACCACCTCCGCTTCGGGGGGCGACGGCTGCCAAAGCCCATCTCCTGCTTATATCTTTCCGGGTCCATGCCCGCTTCGATCGCCTGCTCGCGCAGCATCGGCGGGATCACGATTCGCTGTTTGATGGACGTCAGTGCGGTCATGCGGAAAATCGCCTCGATCTCCTCGGCGCTCACCTTCCCCAATTCCCGGGCTTTGGCCACTTCGCTCTCGCTCACGTCGCCGACGGTGATCCGGCGTCGCTGGATGCGCACCGCCATCAGTTTACGATAGACGGCCTTGATTTCCTCTGTATTGCCGCCGGCAAACAATCCGGCCAGGTACTGTACCGGCAGCCGGGCGTTTTCCAGAGTCGTGAAATAATCGTCCACCAGTCTCTGGGTGCCGAGATGTTCCTCCGACACCACCGGCAACAGCGGCGGCACATAGAAGAGCATCGGCAGGGTCCGGAATTCGGGATGCAGCGGCAGGGCGATCTGCCATTTCTTGACAAACAGATAGACCGGCGACCGCTGCGCAGCCTCAACCACCTGCTCCGGAATTCCCGCCTTCCGGGCCTCCGCCTGCACCTGCGGATCAAAAGGATCAAGGATGATCTGCCGCTGGGCTGCCACCAGGTCTTTGTCGTCCTGCATGGTGGCCGTCTCGATCCGGTCGGCGTCGTAGAGCAGAACACCGAGGTAGCGAATGCGGCCGACACAGGAATGAAAGCAGGCCGGCGCTTCACCTGCTTCCAGCCGGGGATAACAGAGAACGCATTTCTCCGACTTGCCGGTGGCCCAGCCGTAGTAGGTCTTTTTGTAGGGACAGGCCGAAACGCACATTCGCCAGCCACGGCATTTATCCTGGTTGATCAGGACGATACCGTCCTTACCCCGCTTGTAGATCGCTCCCGAGGGGCAGCCGGCAACGCAGGCGGCGTTGAGGCAGTGGTTGCAGATGCGCGGCAGATAGAACATCACCAGCCTTTCGACGGCAAACATCTGTGCCTGCTGTTCAGGGCTGAGGTGCAGGACTCCCGGATCGTTGGCGGCGTAGATTCCGGATCCGGAGAGGTCGTCATCCCAGTTGGGACCGGCCTGTATTTCCATCGGCCTGCCGCTGATCATCGACACCGGTCGGGCGGTCGGCTGGTCGTTGCCGGCCGGAGCGCTGATCAGCTCACCGTACCGGTAGGTAAAAGGTTCATAGTAATCGTCCATGGTCGGCAGGCGCGGGTTGTGGAAGATATTGCCGAGCAGTCCGCCCCGGCCGCCGAGCCGCAGCTGTAACCGGCGCCCGTTTTTTTCCCAGCCGCCGTGATATTTTTCCTGATCCTCCCATTGCGTCGGGTAGCCGGTCCCCGGTTTGGTCTCGACGTTGTTCCACCACATGTACTCAACACCCTTGCGATCGGTCCAGAGGTTCTTGCAGGCGATGCTGCAGGTATGGCAGCCGATGCACTTGTCGAGATGGAAAACCGACGATACCTGGGCGCGTATGTTCATGGCTTGTCTCCTTGTACTTCAGGCAGGGCGGGCCGTTTGCCGTGAGCGCCGTCCCTGGCCGGGGCCTCGGAGCGGAGCAAGATATCCGCCCCGGCAATGACATCTTCGAGTGCAGCCATCTTCACCATTGCGGTTCTCCTTCGAGTTTGTGCACCAGGATGAAGGTGTCACGGTTGGCCCCGGTCGGCCCCCAGTAGTTCCAGCCGTAGGTGAATTGACCATAGCCGCCGAGCATCAGGCTCGGTTTGAGGCGGATGCGGTTGAGGCTGTTGTGGCCACCGGCCCGCCTGGCGTTGCGCAGCGGTGATTTGGGGACACCGACAGTTCGTTCCGGGGCATGGTAGAGGAAGGCAATTCCCCGGGGCAGGCGGGCGCTGACTACCGCCCTGGTGACCACGACACCGTGATCGTTGTAGACTTCGACCCAGTCGTTGTCGACCACGCCGATCTGGGCGGCGTCCTGATCGTTGATCCAGAATGGATGGCAACCGCGGGAAAGCGTCAGCATCCGCTGGTTGTCGCCGTACGTGCTGTGAATTCCCCATTTGCCGTGGGGGGTCAGGTAATTGAGCATGATGCTCTTTTGGTCGGTTGGGGTGACCACCAGATCCTGCAAAGAACTCGGATCAGGTTTTGGTTTGTACGTCGGCAGATGTTCGCCGGCGGCAATATAGCCCTGGTGGTCGAGGTAGAAATGCTGACGACCGGTCAGGGTCCGCCATGGCACCAGCCGCTCGACATTGAGACAGTAGGCGGAATACGCGCGGCCGTTACCGGTCAGGCCGGACCAGATCGGGCTGTTGAGCAGTCGCCGCGGCTGACGGTCGAGGTCGGCGAAGGTAGTACGGATCCCCCGGGTGTCGGCGGCCAGGTCGGTAAGCGGCAGCCCGACCTTTTTCTCTTCGGCGGCAAAGGCGCGGAAGGCCATTTCTCCATTGGTCTCGGGAGCGAGCCGCAGAATGATCTCGGCGGCATCCCTGGCATCGATCAGAGACGGATATTTCCGGCCTTGCCACTCCACCGTCCGGTCGCTTTCCGCCATTTCGTCGTAAATATCGTCGATCTCCCAGGTCAGCCCGTGGGCGCCGATACCGTCGCGTGCGCCGGGACCCAAGGAAATAAAGCGATTATAAAGGTTTTTGTAATCGCGTTCGACCACCGCCAGACCCGGCATGGTTTTGCCGGGAATCGGGTCGCATTCCCCCTTGCTCCACTCCTTGATCTCCGGCTGGGCCATCTCAGCCGGGGTGTCGTGCTGCAGCGGCACGGCGACAATGTCACGGACTGGCTCGGGGAGATGGATCGCGGCCAGTTCGCTGAACTTTTTCGCCAATCCCTTGAAAATATCCCAGTCGCTCCTCGATTCCCAGCAGGGCGGGACCGCGGCCTGCAACGGATGGATGAAGGAGTGCATGTCGGTGCTGTTGAGGTCATCCTTCTCGTACCAGGTGGCAGTCGGCAGGATGATATCGGAGTAGAGCGCCGAGGTATCCATCCGGAAGTTGATGTCGACCACCAGGTCGAGTTTCCCCTCGGGCGCCTGCTGGTGCCACCTGACCTCTTTGACCGATTCCTCGGCAGTTTCCGGAGCGACGGTGTTGGTGTGGGTACCGAGGTAATGCTTCAGAAAATATTCGTGCCCTTTGCCACTCGACATCAGGGCATTGCCGCGCCAGATGATCCAGAGCCGCGGCCAGTTCTCCGGGGCATCGGGATCTTCGACCGCGAACTTCATCTTCCCGGCCGCCAGCTCCTTGACCGTCCAGTCGACGATTTCCTGATTGCTCTTGGCGCCTGCGGCCTCGGCCTGTTTGACCACCTCGCTCGGGCTGCGGTCAAACTGGGGATAAAAGGGGAGCCAGCCGTTACGCACCGCCCGGACCTGATGATCGATGGTGTGGCCGGACGTGATGGCATTGTGTTCGGCCACCGGCTGGACCCTGGCTTCGTCGCTGGTCCGTTCGTAGCGCCATTGATCGCTATGGACGTAGTGATAGGAAGGGGCGTTCTGGAACCTTGGCGGTCTGCTCCAGTCGAGCGCTCCCATAATCGTTGCCCACGGGGCGACCGGAGCCAGTTTCTCCTGGCCGACGTAGTGGTTGAGACCGCCGCCGTTTTTGCCGACACAGCCGCAGAGCATCAGCGCCACGATACCGGCGCGGTAGATAAGATTGGAATGATACCAGTGGTTGACCCCGGCACCGATAATGATGGAGCATTTGCCTTCGGTTGTTTCGGCGGTGGCGGCCCACTCGCGGGCGAACTGCACGACGTTGGCGCGAGCGATGCCGGTGAACTTCTCTTGCCAGGCTGGAGTGTAGGCCGCATCCTCATCGTAGCTCGTGGGGTAGGCGCCTTCCAGGCCACGGTCAACCCCGAACTGGGCCATCAACAGGTCGTACACCGTGGTTACCGGTATAGGCCCCTGTGGGGTTGCCACATAGCGTATCGGTACGCCGCGCCGGATCGCCTGACCGGAGCTGAAGTCGTCGAAGGTTACCGACAACACCGCCTCCCTGCCGGCAAGCAGGGTCAAGACCGGGGCGATCACGCTGCCGTCCTGCCCATCATTTTGCTGCAGATTCCATTCACCCTTCTTGTCCTGCCAGCGGAAACCGAGGGTTCCCAGCGGCAGGCGCGGCTGATCGCTGGTTTCATCCCAGACCAGATATTTGAAGCCGGCATTTTCCTCCTTGCAGTAGCGTTCCACCGCAGTTGCTGTCACCAGCCGCCCGGCACGGTAGCCGCCGTTCTGTTCGGTCAGTTGGATCAGGAACGGGCAATCGGTGAAGCGCTTGAGGTAGTCAAGAAAGTACGGAGTCTGCAGGCGATGGTGGTATTCACTCAGAATCACATGATTGACCGCCATCCAGAAGGCGCCGTCCTGGCCGGCATGGGCCGGAATCCACCAGTCGGCATGTTTGGCGGTCATGTTGAAGTCGGGTGACAGCACCGTCACCTTGGTGCCGTTGTGGCGCGCTTCCCCGAGAAAGTGGGCGTCCGGAGTGCGGGTCATGTTGACGTTCGAGCCCACCACCGCGATGTATTTGCTGTTGTACCAGTCGGCGCTCTCGGCGACATCGGTCTGCTCGCCCCAGACCTCCGGCGAGGCGTTGGGCAGATCGCAATACCAGTCGTAAAAACTCAGGTTGGCGCCGCCGAGCAGCTGCATATAGCGGCTGCCGCCGGCGAAACTGAGCATCGACATCGCCGGGATCGGCGAGAAACCAACCAGGCGATCGGCGCCGTACTTCGTGATGGTATAGACCGTCGAGGCGGCAATGATCTCCTCGACTTCTTCCCAGCTCGAGCGGCGGAATCCGCCCTTGCCGCGAGCCTGCTGGTAGCTCTTTCGCTGCAGTGGATCTTCGACAATTGCAGCCCAGGCAGCCACTGGGTCACTGTGCCGGGCCTTGGCCGCGCACCAGAGGTCGGTCAGCACCCCGCGCAGATAGGGATACTTGATCCGCAACGGGCTGTAGAGGTACCAGGAGAAGGAAATCCCCCGCTGGCAGCCCCGCGGTTCGTAGGGCGGCAGACTCGGCTCCAAGGCGGGATAATCGGTTGCCTGCAGTTCCCAGCCGACGATGCCGTCCTTGACATGGACATTCCAGGAACAGCCGCCGGTGCAGTTGACCCCGTGGGTGCTGCGGACCACCTTGTCGGCCTGGTGACGGTTGCGATAAAATTCTTCCCAGGCCCGCGCCTTCGGGTTGATAATATCCTGTATCCAGCTCATCGTCGTTCACCTTGCCCTGTACCTAACCCGAGGACCAGAGGCCGGCGAACCCCGTGCAGACGCCCCCGGCCGAACATAACCAGCAAGGCCGTTATGACAGCCAGACCGATGGCGACGTGTCCGGCCATCCGGTTCCCGGCAGGCAACTGCGCCTCTCCCGCCGTTTTGGCCAGATAGGCCCCCATATCCGCCTGTTCCTCGACAGTCAGGGGACGTGTGGCATAAATCGGCTCCATGCTCGGAAAAGCGAGATCGTCCAACATGGCGGCGATCCCCTCAGCCCCGTAGTCGTCGAATATCGTCGTCAGATCCGGTCCGAAGCTGGCACTGCCGGCCATCCCCATACCGCGGCCGGCAATGCCGTGGCAGGCCAGACAGGGCGCGCCGCCCTGGGCCAGAGGAGTGGCGCCGGCAAAGAGTGATTGGCCGCGCAGCGGATCGCCTGCGGCAAGGTCGGCGGCACCGGTCGACGGTGGGAAACAGAACAGCAGAAAACAGATCGGCAGATAACGCACCTGCCGTAACCACCCGATTCTCATTGTTCACCTCGCCATGGGCTGAAGGTTCTTGGATAACGACTGCACAAAACGGGATCAGGCAAATCCAGGACTCACTCGTCCGGGGCTGCCGGAAAATCCAAGGTACGCTGCAAGAGAGAGGAAAGCGGCTGCCAGGTCGCGGCGTAGCGAGCCAGAGGCCGTTCCAGATAACAGGCATAATATACCGCCGCCTCCACCGCCCGCAGGTTGTTGTCGGCCAGGTGGCGCAGGGCCTTTTCGCCCCATGCTGCCGCTTCGTGGCCGATCTGGTCGACATTCCGCCAGTAGCCGACGGCAACCAGGCGGTAGACTGCACTCACAGGAAGATTCTGCGCCTGGGACAGAGAAGAGACGACCACTCCCCTGTCACCGAAGGTGACCGGCCAGCCATCGCTTGCCCACTGCCTGGAACGGTCTATGGCCTGCCGGAGTTGTTGTTCGAGATCTTTGTCCATAATCCGGATCCCCGGCTCAGAGTTCGTTCGACATGCCCATCCGTATAGAGCCGCACGGACAGGCCAGGGAGCAGATGTGACAGCCGACACAGCGGGTGTAATCGGTATACATCACCTCCCCGGTCGGGTTGTCGGGAAATTCCTTTATCGCCTGCTGGGGACAGAAGATCAGGCATTGCCGGCATTCAAAGCAGAGGCCGCAGCTCATGCAGCGCTGCGCTTCGGCCATGAACTGCTCTTCGGTGATCCCCAGGTCCGCCTCGAGGTCGAACCCTTTGCTGCAGCGGTCCGCAAGCGGTACCGAGCTGTTTTCGTTGCGCTGCAGATCCGGATAATATTCAAGGCGCAGGGCCTCGTGGCTCACGACCTCCCTGGTACCGAGGTCACGGACACGCCGGTTGCACAAATCGGCGTCGATCTGTTCCGCGGCCATGCGTCCATGACCAATGGCAGTGGTCACCAGAGCCAGGCCGAACACGTCGCCGCCGGCATACAGGCCTTCGTCGAGCGACCACTTGTCCTTCGGCCGCAACCAGCCGTGCGGATTGGCGGCGATGCCCAGTCCTGCTGTTTCCGGCCGCTGACCGAAGGCGGTAATCAGGGCGGTGCAGGGCAGCTCGAACTCGGAACCGGGAACTGGAGCGACCGACCGGCGCCCGCGTTCGTCGGCTCCGCCAAGTTCCATTTTCACGCAGTGGACAGCTGTGGCCCGGTCGTTTTCAATCCGGATTCCAAGCGGGGCGACGAGATAGCGAATGGTGATGTCTTCGAGAAGAGAGTGTTCGATTTCCCGGTCAAGGGTCGGCATTTCCGCCCGGGTCCTGCGGTAGATGATCGTCACCGCCGCGCCCAGGCGTCTGGCGGCACGGGCGGCGGTAATCGCAGTATTGCCCCCGCCAGCGACAATGACCCTGTCACCGATGTCGGGAATCTCCCCGGTATTGACCCGGCGCAGAAAGGAGACGCCGCTGAAGACGTTGGCGGCATGTTGGCCCTGCAGGTCCAGCTCGATACCCTGGTGCGCCCCGACGCCGACAAAGACCGCATCGAAGCGCTTCCTGATGTCCTGCAGACCGCTGCTGTCAACGGGCTGATTGCGCTCGATCTCCACGCCCAATTCGACAATGGCGGCGATCTCGGCGTCGAGCACCGCCCGGGGCAGGCGAAAGGCCGGAATCCCATAGCGCAGCATACCGCCGGGCCTGGTCAGGGCCTCGAAGATGGTGACCGGGTAGCCCCGTCGGGCCAGTTGGAAGGCGCAACTGAGGCCCGCCGGTCCTGCGCCGATCACGGCCACCTTTTCGGCCATGGGCTCGGTGCGCAGCTTTGTATGCGCAAGGCCTCGGGCTATGCCGTAATCGCCGATCCACCGCTCGAAGGCGGCAATATTGACACCCTGGCCCTCTTTTTTGTTACGATTACAGGCGGTTTCGCAGGGGAAGGGACAGATCCGACCGCAGCTCGCCGGGAACGGAGTGGTCTTGCTGGCCTCGTGCCAGGCCAATTCGTACGACTCCTGCCGACTGCGCTTCTTCAGCTCGGTCTGCTCGACCGTGGTCAGCCAGGCGCGGATGTCGTTGCCCGCCGGACAGGCGCCGGTGCAGGGCGGGGTCTGCCGGACGTAGACGGGGCACCTGTGGCTGTGATCACCGAAGGCGACAACGCGGGCCAATCCCGTCTCTTCGCTGAACGGCGGATACTGCCAGTTCAGGCTGGTCTCAAGGATTTTCTGCGATTTCTCGGATACGTTTTCCATCCGTTCCACCTTTCGGGTCAGGTCTTAAAAACGGATATGTGCCGACTGGTTAAAGGTCGTCCGGGCATGGCGGTAGTTGTCGATCATATCCTTTTCGAACTCCAGACCGGTTGCCGTAAAGAAATGATCACTCCAGATGAAATCAGCAGACGGTTGCGGCATGAATGCATGCCTTGTGAAGACGATTTCAACACATCAGGGTAATGGTCCTGTCGTCATTGTATGGTTTTTCAATCATGTTGTCCAATCACCCATTAGCTGATCGATGACTGAAAAAAAGCTCCATCGGGAAATCCGCGACAGAAAACAAAACCCTTCCCGGGACCCCCTGGCGTCCGGCCTGAGGCCCCGGTGACGGGGGATGATGCCTGTTTCAGAATGCGCTTTTCAGGATGGTGTTGATCTCCTCGGGAAAGGCCATGCAGATGGTCTCGTTGAAAAGCATCTGGAGAGCTCCCACATCGGGTGTCCCCAGTTTCTGGCTGAAAAAGGTCCTGGGCGAAAAAAGGAGGTGGAGGCGGAAGTGCTCATCGCTCTCCGCAGCCGTGAAGAAATTCATGTTAAAACTGTAAATCCCCATTTTGTCGTACTCGGCCATGACCCTCGCCAGGCCTGTTGCCAGATCTCTCAAGTCGGCGTCGGTCAGCCCCGGAGTCCAGCAGACATCCTCGACCACGGCAAGGACGTCGCCGGCAACCCCCAGGGGCGCATAGGCCGTCATCCAGTGACTGCGGCCAATCCGGCCCAGGTACCGCTGCCCGGATTGCCTTTCAGCGGCAACCAGGTCATCCCAGTAGGTGGTCTTATGGGCAAGGTGGTAGGCCTTTGATGCATCTATCTCCTGACGCATGAGATTGGGCGGCGTCGATGAGGAGAAGACCTGCAGATGGGGATGGATCAGGGAACTGCCTGCAGGCGGCATGTAGTTCCAGTTGATGATGTGGTACACAGACTCCGGGTGGCCGGATGCGTGGACGCGCCTGAAAAAATCCCTCGCGAACCCGAAGGCGCCGGCCATGAGGTCGACGGTGAAGTTTGTCATAGGGATGAAGTGCGTCGCACCGAACGTGGCCACGGCCCCAATGGTGTCATACGGAGCGAGATTGGGGAAGATGGTCATATCGTTTCTTCGCATCCTGCCTTCGGCGATCAGGTCTTTGGGAAAGCACGGCGTCACCTGCATCACCTTGTCACCGCAGAACGGGCACCACGATTCGGTGCCGCCGACCAGAGCGTCGAAATCGGGCTTTTCCCACTGCAGTTTCATGAAATG
>NZ_JACHEO010000033.1 GCF_014201505.1 Desulfoprunum benzoelyticum
ACGCCAAACACACGAGAGAGGAGCCCAGTGCGTTAGGAGCGCACGCTGGGATCTGCGCGGGGGGTGCAGGGTGACCTGCATTCCTACCGCGACCCCTTTTCCTGCATTTACACCATCTGAGCAAGAGGCGGATAACAGGGAGAACATTGATCTTCAACCTCAACCCCACCGCCATCTTATCAGATTATATTTTTCGGTATCTGTGATATCGTAACCATCATGAAAACAGATTCCTCCATCGTCGACATTTTTTCAGTCGATCAGAAAACCCATGTTGCCCGCCCACTGTTTACATGCGGTGTTTCAGCAGGGTTCCCATCACCTGCTGAAGATCACATAGTGTATCTGCTCCGTTTGGTATTTTGTTTCCTGCCTTCAGTTATAGTCGCCAGAAATGCTATTATTTCCTCTGTCGTTATGGCCTCGATGTTCCTGTTCCGATAACAATGTCCGAATTTTTCTAGAAGATACTCGTAATTGGCTTGAGTATTTGGTCGGGAATGGATTCATTTTTTCTACTATATCAATGACATTTCGTCTCTTCCAGCCCTGGCTGCGCGGCGGCCGTCACCGCTTCTTTCCCGGAGGCCGGATCGGCCTGCGGGCCGTGTCGATCCTCGGCCTCGGCTTCGTCGTCGCTGTCATCCTCCATCTGGTGACGATGCGGGTTTTGACCTATTTCCACGGTCAGAACGAGCTGGGGGTTATCCTCAGCCTGAAGATCTTCGAGATGGTGTGGATCACGATCTTCGCCATGCTGATCTTTTCGGCGATGGTGACTTCGGTCTCCACCCTGTACCTGTCGAGCGATAACGAGATCATCCTCGCCGCCCCGATAGGGGTAGAGGAAGTCTACCTGATGCGGTATCTGACGACCACCGTCGATACCTCGTGGATGGTGCTGCTCTTCTCGGTGCCGGTCTTCGGCGCCTTTGCCCGAGTCTTCGACGCCGGCTGGCTGTTCTGGCCCCTGCTGCTGGCCGCCGTGCCGGCCACCGCCTGCATCGCCACGGCCACGGCGATGCTCGCGACGGTCTGCCTCGTCTATTTTTTCCCGGCCCGGCGCACGAAGGACATCGTCCTCTACCTGTCGCTGCTGTTCGGCATCCTGCTCTACCTGATCTTTCGCCTGATGCGGCCCGAGGAACTGGTCGACCCCGAGCGCTACGGCGAATTCATCGAGTATTTCTCCGCCATCTCCACCCCGGCCGGGCCATGGCTGCCGGCCGGCTGGTCATCTTCCCTGCTCGGCACCTACCTGCTCGACGGCCGGGTCGACTGGCTGCTGGCCGGTCTGCTGCTGACCACCCCCGTGGTGCTGTTCTTTGCCGGCGAACTGGCAATGCGCCGCTGGTTTTTCGCCGGTTTCACCCGGTCACAGGAATCGTTCGGCGGCCATGTGCGATTCCGGGCCACCACCCGCCTGCACTCGGCCTGGGCCTGGATCTGGCGCAAGGAACTGAAGTATTTTCTCCGCGACACCAGCGAGTGGTCGCAGCTGTTCATGGTCGGGGCGCTGATCGTGGTCTATCTTTACAATTTCAAGGTGCTGCCGCTCGATCGATCACCGATTCCGACCGAATACCTGGCACGGATGATCGCCTTCGCCAATATCGCTCTGGTCGGTTTCATCGCCGCCTCGCTGGCGGCCCGCTTCGTCTACCCGTCGCTCAGCGCCGAGCGCGGCGCCTTCTATCTGATCGGCAGCGCCCCCCTGTCGCTCGGCCGCTACCTGCTGTACAAGTATCTCTTCTACCTGCTGCCCTTCACCTGTCTGACCCTGCTGCTGGTGACCGTCTCGAACCATCTGCTGAACATCACCGGGCCGATGTGGCTGGTGTCCCTCTTTCTCTCCCTTCTGCTCACCTGGACCACGGTCGCCATGGCGCTCGGCTTCGGGGTCTGGTTCGTCGACTTCAGATCGGAGAACCGGGTATCGGCGATGGGACCGGGGGCCATGCTCTACCTGCTGTGCGCCATTCTCTACCAGCTGGCGCTGCTCGGCCCCATGGCCTATCCGGTCTACCGCCTGGCCAGAAGGTGGATGCGGTCCGCCATTCTGCCTCCGGCCGACGCCCTGATCCTGGCGGCCTGGGCCGCCGGTGCGGTTGCAGTTTCCTTCCTGATCGCCTTCACCTTATGCCGGCACAGCATGCACACTTTGCAAAAATAACTTTGACCCGATATGACCGGAATCATTTTCAAATCGCTCAGCTTTTTCATAGTCAGGGCGATATTTTGGTGACAAATCAGGACCGGGGGCTAAGATAACAGAACGACACAGCGGCCAGCTACACTCCTCTTTTCCTTTGACAGACAGGTGCGGCGATGATTATCGGCATAGATGTCGGTGGAACCCATGCCGACGGCGTACTTCTTGAAGGCGCCAGACTGGTGGCCAAACACAAGGTCGCCGTCGACCAGGAACATCTGAGCGAGTCGATCATCTCTCTGCTCGGGGCCCTGGTCCCGAATGATCGCCGGCAGTTGGAACGGGTTCACCTCAGCAGCACCCTCGCCACCAACGCCATCGTCACCGGCAATCTTGACCCGATCGGGATGCTGATCCAGGCCGGCCCCGGCATCAACCCGGACTTTCTCGCCAACAACGGTCCCACCTGGTTCCTCGACGGCGCCATCGATCACCGTGGCCATATCATCCGCGACCCCGACCTCAGGCTGATCGACGAGGCGGTGGCGGCAATGCTGGAGGCCGGGATCAAATCGGTCGGCATCGTCACCAAATTTTCCCACCGCAACAGCCTCCATGAACGATTCATCGCCGACCGCCTCGGCGCCCGTTTTCCCCATATCTGCATGGGGCACCAGATCTCCGGCCTGCCCAACTTTCCCCGGCGGGTTTACACGACCTGGCTCAACGCCTCGTTGACCGCCCGCTTTGCCCAATTTGAGAAGGCGATCGAGCAGGGTCTGACCCAACTCGGAGTCGACTGCCCCTGTCATATCCTCAAGGCCGACGGCGGCACCATTCCCTTTGCCAGGGCCATCGAATTTCCCTGCGAGAGCGTGCACTCCGGCCCGTCGGCCTCGGTCATGGGCTGCCTCGCCCTGGCCGACCAGTCAGAAGATGCCATCCTCCTCGATATCGGCGGAACCACGACCGACATCTCGCTGCTGGTCGACGGCACGCCGCTGCTGGAACCTTACGGCATCAACATTGCCGGTCGACCGACCCTGATCCGGGCCCTCAACACGGTCAGCATCGGACTCGGCGGCGACAGCACCGTCGCCTTCGCCGACGATGCCTTCCGCATCGGCCCCAGGCGCAGCGGGCCGCCGATGGCCCAGGGCGGGACGACGCCGACGCCGACGGACGCCCTGGTCGTTCTCGGCCTGCTGGCGGTCGGTTCGGCGGAGAAGGCCGCCGCCGCGATGCAGTGCCTCTGTCCCGGGGAACCGCCGGCAGACACCGCCAGTCGCCTGCTGACGGCCTTCGCCGAGCGCATCAGTCAGGAAGTGGCGGCAATGATCGATTCGGTCTTCAGCCGGCCGGTCTACACCGTCTCCGCCCTGCTGCAGCGCCGCCGCATCACCCCGGAGAAGCTGATCGTCATCGGCGGCCCGGCGGCCGCCCTGAAGCAGAGTCTGGAAAACTGCTTCAACCTGCCCTGTCTTGTGCCAACCGATTATGAGGTCGCCAATGCCATCGGCGCGGCCCGGACACAATTGACCGTCCAGGCGACGCTGTACGCCGATACCGCCGACGGCCGGGTCAGCATCCCCGAGATCTCCTGCCTCGAGGACATTTCCAATCGTTTCGGCATGGCCGAGGCGGAATCGAAGCTGGAGCAGGTCATCTGCGGCATCGCCTCGGACATGGGGATGACCGGCAGGCCGACCATCGACTTTCTCGAACGCCTCGAGATGAACGTCATCCGCGGTTTTGAGACCTCAGGGAAAATATTGAACCTCAAGGCCCAGATCAGGCCCGGTTTGGCCGACATCCAGGGAGAACAGCCATGACCTCCTTCATGCCCCGGGCGCTGAACCGCACCGCCCTGATCCTCTTTCCAGCCTTCGACTGGTGTATCAGCCCGACCCATCCCGAGCGGGAGGAACGCCTTCTCTACACCCGGGACCAGCTGATCGAGGAGGGTCTCGAGGATGTCGACAACATCGTTTTCCTCAATCCCGAACTGGCCAGCCATGCCGATATCGACCGGGTCCATCTCTGTGCCCCGTCTTCGCACAAGCTGCTGACCGAATCGCACCTGATCTCCGCCGGCGCCACCCTGCGCGTCGCCCGGGCGGTGATGGACAAAGAGGCCGACAACGCCTTCGCCATCGTCCGCCCGCCCGGCCACCACGCGATGCAGACGGTCTTCGGCGACCGCGGCTTCTGCATCGTCAACATCGAGGCGATCATGATCGAGTATATCCGCCGCCACTACGGGGTGAAGAAGATCGCGATCGTCGACACCGACTGCCACCACGGCGACGGCACCCAGGATATCTACTATAACGATCCCGACACCCTGTTCATCTCGCTGCACCAGGACGGCCGAACCCTCTTCCCCGGCACCGGATTCATTCGCGAGTCGGGCGGGCCCGCCGCCAACGGCTACACCATCAACCTGCCGCTGCCGCCGAACACCGGCGAGGACGGGTTCGACATGGTCATGGAGCGGGTCGTCATGCCGATCCTCGACGAATTCAAACCGGAACTGATCATCAACTCGGCCGGTCAGGACAACCACTACACCGATCCGATCACCAACATGAACTTCACCGCCCAGGGTTACGCCCGCCTCAACCAGCGGCTCAATCCCGACATCTGCGTTCTCGAGGGCGGGTACTCGATCGAGGGGGCCCTGCCCTACACCAACCTCGGCATCATCCTGGCGATGGCCGGCATGGATTACTCCCATGTCAAGGAGCCCGATTACGATCAGGCCCGTTTCCGCCAGCCGGAGGAAATGACCAAATATATTGCCGGCGTCTGCGACAAGGCCCTCGAGGTCTTCGAGAACCGGGGCAAGAGCAAGGAGGAGGCACTGAAGAAGAAAGTCGTCAGTGAACGCAAGAACATCTTCTACGACACCACCGGCTTCAATGTCGACGAGGTCCGCCAGTACCACCTCTGTCCGGACTGCCCCGGCTTTACCGAGGTCACCGCCACCAGTCCCAGGGCCCGGATCCACGCCTATACCGTCCCCTTCAACGCCTGCCCGACCTGTCAGCGAACGGCGCGGGATCTCTTCGGCGCGACCCAACCAATTCCCCAGACCATCACCGCCCTGCAGGACCGGGTCGCCGATATCTACGAGACGAAATAGCACCGGTTTTCCAGCCGGCACATCCCGGACCTTCCAGCCATTCCTGTTCCCCGCTCCGGGGAACAGGCTTCCCCCGATCTACCTGAGAACGCCGACCAGCAGCATGGTCAACGGCGGCCAGTAGGTGATGATCGCCAGATCGACCAGCAGCACGAGAAGAAAGGGCACGATCCGGCGGCAGATCGCCGCCAGGCGGTCGCCGGAGATCGACGAGGAGACGACCAGGCAGATCCCCATCGGCGGGGTCAGCATCCCGATCGCCAGGTTGGTGACGACGATCACCCCGAGGTGGATCAGATCGATCCCCAGCTCCGGCAGCAGGGCCACGATCATCGGCACCAGCAGGATCAGGGCGGCGGTGGTCTCGACGAAGGTGCCGGCGATCAGCAGGACCAGGTTGACCGACAGCAGCAGCAGGAGCCGGTTGTCGGTGAGCGCCAGCAGGCCGGCGGCCATCCGGGAAGGGATCTCCTCGATGGCGGCGATCCAGCTGAACACCGAGGCGCAGGCGATGATGAACATGACGATCGCGGCGGTGATCGAGCCGGCGATGAACAACCCCGGCAGGTCACGCAGGGCGATCCGCCGATAGACGCCCACGCCGACGACGAGGCCGTAGACCACCGCCACCGCCGCCGATTCGGTGGCGGTAAAGATCCCGGAGAGGATGCCGCCGAGGATGATCACCGGGGCGCCGAGAGCCAGCAGGGCCCGGCGGCCGGTACGCAGGACTTCGGCCGCCGAAAAGGGGGCCTGGGCCCCATACCCCTGCCGCCTGGAAATCAGGCTGGATACGGCGATCAGAGACAGACCGATCAGCAGCCCAGGAAGGATGCCGGCGGTGAACAACCGGCCGACCGAGGCCCCGGTCAGGAAGCCGAAGACGATCATCGGGATCGACGGCGGGATGACGATCCCGATCGACCCGCCCGAGGCCTGCACCGCGGCGGCGAAGTCGGAGCGATAGCCGGATTTCTTCATCGCCGGGATCAGGATCGAGCCGACCGCCGCGGTATCGGCCGCCGCCGAGCCGGAGATGCCGGCGAAGAACATCGCCGAGACGACCGCCACCGCCGCCATGCCGCCGGGCAGCCAGCCGACCAGGGCGGTGGCGAAATCGATCAGCCGCCGGCTGATGCCCCCCGCCTCCATGATGGTCCCGGCGAACATGAACAGCGGCACCGCCAGCAGGTGGAAGGAATCGGTCCCGGAAAACAGCCGCTGGATGACCATCTGCAGCGGGAAGTCCCCCGGCAGGGCGATGGCGGCGACCGAGGCGGCGCCGATGGCGACGGCGATCGGGGTGTCGATCAGAAACAGGACCAGCAGGGTCGCCAGCAGGATCTCAGCGGTCATCGCCCATCCCCCGCAGATCCCGGCACAGGAAGAGGAGGCAGTGGCAGGCGAGGATGACCCCGGCCACCGGGATGACCATCACCACCATCCACATCGGCAGGGACAGGGCGGGACTGATCTGCAGGCGGACAAAGTGGCTGAAGATCGCGCCCTGCCAGATCATCACCGCAAACAGGGCCAGGCAGACGAGATGGACGGCGATGGCCTTGGCCCGGCGCGCCCGCGGCCCCAGCCACGCCGACAGGACATCGATGCCGGGGTGGGCGCGGCGGTAATAGGCGGCGGCGGCGCCGAGAAAGGTCAGCCACACCAGGAGGTAGCGGGCCACCTCCTCCGACCAGAACGGGGAATGGTTGAACAGGTAGCGGCCGGCCACCTGGACGGCGACGACGACCGCCATCGCGATACCGATGATCGCCAGCAGGGCCTCCGTCCCCCGGTTGATCCAGGCGTTGACCCTGGCAAACAGCTCCACCGGCTACCGGCCCTGCACCGCTTCCAGCAACCGGGTCAGCATCGCCTTGACCCGCGGCTCCCGATAGATGTCCATATCCTTGAGACCCGCGACCTTGCGACGCATCCCGTCGAGGTCGGGGTTCTCCTCGACGATGAAGCCATTCTCCTTTAGGAGCCGCAGCCGCTCGGCGTCGCCGTCGCGGTTGTGCTGCCGCTGGTAGAGGGCGGCGTCGCGCATCGCCGTGGCCAGTAGCTCCTGAGTGGCGGCGTCGAGGGTCCGCCACCAGGCCAGCGAGGCGACGTCGATATGCGGCGAGTACACATGGCGGCTCAGGGTCAGGTATTTCTGGACCTCCCACAGTTTGTACTCGACCATCAGCCACAACGGATTCTCCTGACCGTCGATCACCCGCTGCTCCAGTTCGGTGTACACCGGCCACGGCATCGGCGTCGGGTTGGCGCCGAGGGTCTGCCAGATCGTTTTGTGCATCGCCGACGCCATCACCCGGATCTTCAGGCCCTTGACGTCCTCCGGTCCCTTGACCGGGCGGCGGCTGTTGGTGAGGTGGCGGAAACCGTTCTCGGAGTAGCACAGCCCCTTGAAGCCGGAGGCCTCGAGGGCGGTCAGGATCTCCCGGCCGATCGGGCCGTCGAGGATCGCGTCGGCCTGGTCGTTGTCCTTGAACAGGAAGGGGTAGTCGATGACGCGGACGATGGGGTCGAAGGTGTCGAAGGGGCCGCTGGTGATGATCCCCATCTGCACCGTATTCATCTGGATCTGTTGCAGGATCTCGGTCTCGTTGCCGATCGAGGCGGAATCGTAGATCTTGACGGTGATCGCCCCCTGCGACCGCTGCTCCACAAGTTCCTTGAACTTGGCGGCGGCGATATTCTGCGCCGAACCCGGCTTGGTGACCACCCCGAGCTTGATCGTCATCGCCGCCCGCCCCGGAACGCCCGTCAGGCAGACCAGCAGCAGCACCGCCAGTATCATGAGTCTTTTCATAGCATCTCCCGTTGTGGTTGTCGGAGCATACGCCGGCGCCGGCGGCGAACCGCTTCCTTTCCTTCTATGTACGCTATTCCCCGGCCCGGTTCAACGTCCTGATCCGTCTTTTTCCCGGCAGCGCCTTTTTTGTCATGTTTTCAAGCGCTGGCACACCCAGGCAGCACCAGCCGGGACTTGACCGGGAACCGGATTTCGCAGTAGTATGGGGCGCTGATGCACCCTGTCTCCCACCCAGCATACCGCTCCGCCAACCCCAGCACGAGGAAGGAAACGCCATGACCATCATCAAAAAGGCCGATTTCATCGACTCCATCGCCGACAGCCTGCAGTACATCTCCTGCTATCATCCCCTCGATTTCGTCGACGCCGT
Source organism: Desulfoprunum benzoelyticum (assembly GCF_014201505.1). GTDB lineage: Bacteria > Desulfobacterota > Desulfobulbia > Desulfobulbales > Desulfocapsaceae > Desulfoprunum > Desulfoprunum benzoelyticum. The sequence goes on from NZ_JACHEO010000033.1 coordinate 8,489, forward strand.
GTACGCCGCCTACCAGCGCGAAAAGAACCCGGCAGCGAAAGACGCGATCGGCCAGATCCTCATCAATTCCCGGATGTGCGCCATCGGCCGGCGGCCGGTCTGCCAGGACACCGGGATCGTCACCGCCTTTGTCAAGATCGGGATGAACTGCCGCTTCGATACCGACATGACGATCCAGGAGATGGTCGACGAGGGGGTGCGGCGGGCCTACTGCGATCCCCACAACCCGCTGCGCAAGTCGGTCGTCGTCGGCCCGGCCACCGAGCGCCGCAACAGCCGCGACAACACCCCGGCGATCGTCTACACCGAGCTGGTGGAAGGCAACGGCTGCGAGGTGCTGATCGCCGCCAAGGGCGGTGGTTCCGAGAACAAGAGCAAATCGGTGATGCTCAACCCCAGCGATTCGATCGTCGAGTGGGCCAGGAAGACGGTGCCGATCATGGGCGCCGGCTGGTGCCCGCCCGGCATCCTCGGAATCGGCATCGGCGGCACGATCGACAAGGCGATGGTCCTGGCCAAGGAATCGCTGATGGAACCGGTGAACATCCACGAGCTGATCGCCCGCGGCCCGGCCGACAAACTCGAGGAACTGCGTCTGGAGATCTTCCAGGCGGTCAACGACCTCGGCATCGGCGCCCAGGGCCTGGGCGGACTGACGACGGTCGTCGACGTCAAGATCCGCGACTACCCGACCCACGCCGCCTCGCTGCCGGTGGCGATGATCCCCAACTGCGCCGCCGCCCGCCACACCCACTTCCGACTCGACGGCCAGGGGCCTGCAGTCTTCACCCCGCCGCCGATCAGCGCCTGGCCGGAGATTGCCCTCGAGGGTGGCGGCGACGTCCGTCGGGTACGGCTCGACGGGCTGACGAAGGCCGACATCGCGAGTTGGAAGGCCGGCGAGACCCTGCTGGTCAGCGGCAAGATCCTGACCGGCCGCGACGCCGCCCACCGCCGCATTCAGCAGCTGGCCGCCGAAGGCAAGCCGCTGCCGGAGGGAGTCGACTTCAACGGCCGCTTCATCTACTACGTCGGCCCGGTCGACCCGGTCGGCGACGAGGTCGTCGGACCGGCCGGCCCCACGACCTCGACCCGGATGGACAAATACACACCGATGATGCTCGAGCAGTTCGGCCTGCTGGGGATGATCGGCAAGGCCGAGCGCGGCGACGCCGCCATCGCCTCGATCAAACAGCACGGCGCGGTCTACCTGATGGCGGTCGGCGGGGCGGCCTACCTGGTGTCGAAGGCGATCAAGAAATCGCGGACCGTGGCCTTCGCCGACCTCGGCATGGAGGCGATCTACGAGTTCGAAGTCGAGGACATGCCGGTGACGGTGGCGGTCGACAGCAGCGGCGAAGCGGTGCACAAGACCGGCCCGGCCTTCTGGTGCCAGGAAATCCAGAAGATGAAGGCATGATCCGGGCGTTATTCCCGGAAAGCCACCGATCACCCCCATCGCTTCAGCGCCGAGGTCGCGAACAGCCGCATGACAGAGAGTGATATGACATCAGCAGTTCCAGATAGCGATTTGATCAATGATGTCCAGTACAACTGCGATATCTCCGACGCCCGGGATCATGGGATCTACTCGCTGTGTACCATGGTCCTCAAGCTCCGCAACCTCTACAAGTGGGAAACAGGGCTGCAGCCGTGGGAGGAGCCGGAGTCGGCCGACCTGCTGAACTGGATCGAGGCCAAGGAAAACTACTGGGAGACCATTGCCGACGAGTCGTTCCGGCCGCTGTCGATCGCGGGGAGGCAGTTCGCCCCGCTCGACCTGGAGGACGTCAACGCCACCCTCAACGGGACCCTGCTCTACGGCGCCGGCTTCGGCCGGTCGATGAAGACGGTCTTTTTTCTGGCGGAGGTACTGCAGCAACGCACCATCGAGGGCTGTCCGGTGGTGATCCTCGGCGCCGAACAGGCCCGGGAGATGGCCAGTCCCTTCGCCATGGTCCAGGACGGCCTGATCATCCTCCGCAAGCAGCCGCTCCGGACCTTCCTCTGGGACCAGATCCAGGAGGCCCGCTCCTCCTGCAAGGTCTCGCTGCGCCTGGCGCTCAAACCCTATGGCCTGCTGCAGAACGGCGGGCTTGACCAGGAGCTGTTCAAAGGCTCCCTCGACGCCATCGTCGACCAGGAGATGGACCTGTTCCTGTATCATGAGGTCGGGGAAATGCTGCAGGGGGAGCGGATCTCGGAAGCGCTGCGCCTGATCGTCGCCCGTTTCCCCGGCTCGGTCCTCGAATTTGTCGGCCGGGCGGTCAAAGACATCCTCGCCGATACCCACCCGGCCGGCCCTCTCGCCTATATCGTCAGGGAGCAGCGGCCGACCTCCCTCGGCCTCTACCTGACCTTTTTCGACAGCCTGCGGGAAAAGCTCTTTCCGGAGATCCGTCCCGCCGGCCTCCGCTTTGCCGCCGACGGCGACTGGCGCCATATCGAGCAGGCCCGCCGCGCCGCCTGGCTGAGAAACAACGAACTGGCACAGGAGATCGAGCACTGTGCCGCCATGATCGACCGGGAGCCCGACAACGCCGTCGTCGACCATTTCAACACCCGGATCCTGGCCCCGCTGGGGCTGGACCCGGCCAAGACCGCCTGACTGCCGCCACCCTGAAGAGGAGGAAACCGATGTTCGAATCCGCGGAACTGGGACACAGAATCAAGAAATCCGAATATGACAGAGAAGTCCCACCGCTGCGCGAGGCCCTGCTCGAGGCGCAGCTGGACCTGGCGGAAGCGGCCGCCTTCCCGGTAATTATCCTGATCGGCGGCCTCGACGGCGCCGGCCGCGGGGCCACCGTCAACCTGCTCAACGAGTGGATGGACCCGCGCCATATCCAGAGCCACGGCATGGGTGAACCGTCCGACGAGGAACTCGACCGGCCGATGATGTGGCGCTTCTGGCGGGCCCTGCCGCCGAAGGGCAAAATCGGGGTGTTCCTCGGCTCGTGGTACACCTGGCCGATCCTCAACCGGGTGCGCGGCGTCACCAAGGAGGCCGATCTCGAGCAGAGCCTGGAGCGGGCCAAACGGTTGGAAAAGATGCTGGTCGACGAAGGCGCCCTGGTGATCAAGTTCTGGCTCCACCTCTCGAAAGAGAAGCAGGAGAAACGGCTGAAAAAGCTGGAGAAGAACCCCCTGACCCAGTGGCAGGTCACCGACCGCGACTGGAAACACTTCAAGGCCTACGACAAGTTCCACGAGGTCCACGAAAACGTCATCCGCCACACCAGCACCGCCGAGGCCCCGTGGCTGATCGTCGAAGGCGAGGACGCCAACTACCGCAATCTCACCGTGGGCCGGGTTCTCCTCAAGGCCATCCGCGACAGGCTGGAACTGGCGAAAACGCCGCCGCCCAAGATCCTGGCGCCGCCCCTGCTCCCCGCCATCGACAACCTCCATCTGCTGAAGACCCTGGACATGGCCCAGGCGCTGGACAAGGACCGGTTCAAGGTCAAACTGAAGAAATATCAGGGCCGGCTCAACACCCTGACCCGTGATCCCAAGTTCAAATACATGTCGGTGATCGTGGTGTTCGAGGGCAACGACGCCGCCGGCAAGGGCGGCAATATCCGCCGCATCACCGGCGCCCTCGATGCCCGCAGCTACCAGGTCATCCCCATCGCCGCCCCGACCGAGGAGGAACGGGCCCAGCCCTACCTGTGGCGGTTCTGGCGGCAGCTGCCGCGCAAGGGACGGGTGACGGTCTTCGATCGCTCCTGGTACGGCCGGGTGCTGGTGGAACGGGTCGAGGGCTTCTGCGCCGAGGCCGACTGGATGCGGGCCTACGGCGAGATCAACGAGTTCGAGGCGCAGATGGTCCGCCATCGCCTGCTGGTCGTCAAGTTCTGGCTGGCGATCACCAAGGACGAGCAGTTGCGCCGCTTCGAGGAACGGCAGGCGACCGGCTTCAAGCGGTTCAAGATCACCGACGAGGACTGGCGCAACCGCGACAAGTGGGAACTCTACGAACAGGCGGTGTGCGACATGATCGACCGCACCAGCACCCATCTCGCCCCGTGGACGCTGGTGGAGGCCAACAACAAGAATTTTGCCCGCATCAAGGTGCTGAAGACCCTGGGCGATCGGATCGAGGCCAAGCTGGAGGAACTGCACGCATCGGGGATCGATTATCTCGACAAACCGAAGAAGGGTCGCTGAACCTGGTGGTCGACGCCGGCGCTACAGTTGATGCCCCGTCCCGCCGCACCCCTGCCGTTTTGTCGTCACCGGCCTCATCTCGTCCGCCGCAGGATACCGTTGACCTCGCCTCGGGCCAGCGGCGGGTGGGTGGTCTCTAAATAAATCGCTACCATTCTCCTTCATATTCCATACATCTGCGCCAACCCATTGAGTGTCATATTGGTGGCAATGCCATCGTGGGGAATCAGCACGTAACGCCATGGTTTTCCTCCATGGCTTTTCGCATATTCCGTGGCATTAACGCACCACTTGACGGCAACCTCCTTCTTGGCGAGCACCACAGGATCTTTCATCTGATTACTCGCCTTGGGCTCCAGCATGTAGATTGTGCTCTCGGTTTCAGCGACAAAATCGGGTTGGTATTCCAGATGATCCGCACCGTGACGATAAAAGATCTGGAACTGCCCCTTGGCGGGTTTGAACCATTTCACGGCATCCCGTTCCATAATACCGGCCAGTTTGCGTTCCGCATCCGAATCAAATTTCTGCACCGGGTACAGGCACCGCGTAAACCCGCCAAAGAGATAACGGGACATATTGCTTTTGTCCGCAGGTGAGACCTTATAATCGGCTGGCGGCCCATTGGTCTTGCAGGTGTAAGCGCTTGGTTTCAATTCGGTGAATCCTTTGCTCACCTTCACCTCATACTCTGCGACTTCCTCCCAGTAATGTTTCTGCATCTGGACATAAATGAAGCGGGCAATTTCATGCTGATGGCAACGCACTACATCAATGACCTCGTCCGGCTGTAAATAGCTTTCAAAATGACGAACTGCCTGCCCCGCCAAATCGTAAAGCAGGTCGGCGTGGTCATCGTAGGAAATATCGTTGAAATCCATCAGGCAACGGACGATGTAATTTTCCGTGCGCGGCTCTTCGCTACAGCCGCGAGCCGGAGTCACGGCCATTCCTTCTCCGGTGCGGAGATACTGTACCCATAAATCCTCGGATACCGGCGGATAATTCAGGCTGTCGAGTTCGAGGGTGAAGGGCTTGAACCCGGACTTCACCACGCCTTTGGGCACCACCAGGATACGAGGGATATCGATGGTTTGCTCGGTCACCAATTCGACTGTTTTGGCCACGACAGCCGCGATATCCGGCTTGACCGTGAAACCTTCCAGGGCCAGCTGCGCCGGTTGCTGCGCTTCCACTGCCTTGACTATAGCGGCTTGGATCTCCGGATCTTTCAGATGGTTGACCGATGGCAGCATCTGCGGCTTGTTCTCATATCCCTTGATCACTTCCCAGGCCGTTTTCGCCACCTGCTGCTCCTGCGCTCCGGTGAAGATTGGTTGCACTTCCTGTCCCGCCATGGCGGTACTTCCGGTTACCAGGGCCGGCCGCAAACCCAATTTGGTCGCCAGTTGCGATTGCGACACCACGGTGGCAGTTTTCTTCTCCAACTCAGAGCCATCAATCACCACAGCCTGTATGCGGATGACGGAATCAGGCCGATTGGCCTCATCGATGATTTCCTGAAACTTGTCATGGGCGACAATGTTGAGCCGATCCACCGGTGTCACCCCGGTGCGTTTGCCGTAGGGCAATCGCAGCCCCCGGCCAATGGATTGCTCAATGAGGATGCGGGCATTGGCGGCTCGCAGCGGCACAATGGTATAGAGGTTGGTCACATCCCAACCCTCTTTGAGCATGTTGACGTGGATGACAATCTCGGTTGGCTCCTCGGTCTGTTCCACCCGCAGCAGCCGCTCAATCATTTCTTCCTCATCCTTGCCGGTCTTGCTCGAATCCACCTGGATGACCTTGTCGGTATAGCGCCCTTCGAAAAAGGCCTCGGACTTGATCATCTGCAACAGTTGCCCGGCATGGGTGGTGTCGCGGGCGATCACCAGCAAAAAGGGTTTGACGATAGCTTGCAGGGTTTCGCGGGCATAGGTTTCCAACTCCACCTTGACGCTCTCATGGAGCCGGATACCGTCTTCCAGTTTCAGCCGCTCGATCTCCTCCACCGACATTCCGGCCGGATTGAAGTCCTTGCGGGTCACCACCGCCGGTTCCTTGACAAAGCCGTCGTTCATGGCCCGCCCCAGGGGATAATCGTAGATGACGTTCTTGAACTCCACTCCACCCTTATTGGTTTCCACAAAGGGGGTGGCGGTCAGTTCCAGACCGAGGATCGGCTTCAACTCGTTGATGGCCCGCACGCCGGCGCTGGCCCGGTAGCGGTGCGACTCGTCCATGAGCAGCACCAGGTCCGGCAGGCCCGCGAGATAATCAAAATAGCTCTCGCCGATATACTCGGAGAGCCGCTTGATGCGCGGCGATTTGCCGCCCCGCACTTCGGAGTTGATCTTGGAGATGTTGAAGATGTTGATGTGGACGCCATCCTGCCCAACTATTCCGGGAAGTCGCATCTGCCGTCGCGCCGCCTCCCGAACTCCCACCCCGCTCTCATAGGTGTCGCCGGTGATGACCGTCGGCGGGTCAGTGGCGAACTCGGCGATTCCCTTGAACACATACTTGGGGGTGTTCGGGGTGAAATCGGCGATCAGCTTGTTGTAGATGGTGAGATTCGGCGCCAGCACGAAGAAATTGCAGATCCCGTGGGCCAGATGCAGGTAGCTGACAAAGGCCCCCATCAGGCGGGTCTTGCCAACGCCGGTGGCCAGGGCAAAGCAGAGCGAGGGAAATTCCCGCTCAAAATCGGTGACCGATGGGTATTCGCTGCGGATCACCTCCAGCACGGCGGCAATGTCCGCCTCTTTGCCCGGAGGGGCAATCTCGGTGATGCGGTGCAAAATTTCCAGGGATTGCCGCTGCGGTTGCCGCAGGGACAGCCGGCCGGAGATGGCGTTGACGTGACGGTTCATGACTCCTCCCCTCCTTCTTCGAGTTGCAGACGATTTTCAAACTGCTGTCTCGATCGTTCGATGGCTGCATGGAGTTTCTGACGCAGGAGTTCTTTGGGGGGCAAGGTCGTCAGGTATTCAGCCACATGAATACCTGACCTGTCCAACTCAAGAAGCTCAATCCGCTCATCTTTTTTCCCGGCACAGAGGATGATGCCCAGTGGGCTTTCCTCCCCCTGTTTTCGTTCATAGCGATCAAGCCAGCGCAGGTAGAGTTCCATCTGTCCTTTATGCTCAGGCCTGAATTTGTCGAGCTTCAACTCGATCACCACCAGCCTTCGCAAATCCCGATGGTAGAAGAGAAGATCCAGATAAAAATCATCCTCGTCGACGATGATCCGTTTTTGCCGGGCGACAAAGGAAAAACCAGCCCCCAGCTCCATGATGAACGATTCCAGCTCACGCAGGATGGCGGCTTCGAAATCCTTTTCCTGATATGCCTCTTTCAATCCCAGAAAATCGAGAAAATAGGGATCACGGAAAACCAGATCGGGGGTCAACTGGTCGTCCTGCCGAAGCGCCTCCAACTCCAGTTCGATGAGTTTTTCCGGTTTTCGAGAAAGAGCGGTCCGCTCAAAAAACATGGAACCGATTTTCTTGCGCAGTGTCCGGACGCTCCACCGTTCCATGCGGCACATTTCGGCGTAGAAATCACGCTGGAGTTGCTCCTTGATTGGGATCAGGGCAATAAAATGGGTCCAACTCAAATGTCGTATCAGTGATACGAGAATCTGTTCGTCCGGGAACACCTCGGAGAATTGGATCATCCGGCGAAGATTCTTTTCACTGAAACTGCTGCCATATTCCACCATTAATTTTGCAGACACTGTCTGCAAAATCTCTGCTCCATAAGCAGCCCGTTCACCTTTGAGAACTTCCTCGTTGATCCGTTGGCCGATGCGCCAGTACAGCATGGTCAGAGCGGCGTTGACCGTGGTGGCCACATGGGCGCGGGTTTCTTCGATCAGGCCGCGCAGGTCGCAGAGGAGTGTTTCGTCATGGCGGATTAAAGTTTTCTTGGCGCTCATGACTTGCCCTCCATGCCAAACAAGGAAAGCTGCCCCGGCTCCGCGGGTTTCTGCGGCAGGTTTTCCACCTTGAGGCTGTAGTCGTCATGGCCCCATTCGCAGCGGCTCAGGACCTGGCGAGGAATTTTTTTGACGGTGAGATGGGCGTAATCACCCCGCCCCCGGAAGGCGGTGCAGAGCACCAGCAAGGAGCGCCCCTCGCCCACCTCGTCGGACAACTCCTGCAACTGCTCGTGGGTGAGACTGGCGGTGGTCACATAGATGAAGTCCTGCTCGGTGGAGCAGCCGTGCTGCCAGTAGACTGAATCGGACGGCGCATAGCGGAAGCCCTCCAGCTTGCACAGGGCCTCGGCCAGCATGGCGGCGTTGTAGGTTTGATTGATCACCCAGTTGCCCCAGCGGTCCGTTTCCAAAAGCGACGGCGCCAGGCGGTAGTAGCGGAAGCCACCGCCGCCTTGCCAGCCCACCGCCTTGCTGATTCCGCCCTGGTCCTCACCGTCGATGACCTTCTTCAAACGCGGGATGATGTGGGTGTGGCAGTGTTCGCCCAGTTCCACCATGATCCAGCGCCGCCCCATTTTATGGGCCACCGCGCCGGTGGTGCCGGAACCGGCGAAGGAGTCGAGGACGAGGTCGCCGGATTCAGTAGAAAGTTCTATACATAGTTTGATTAATGATTCTGGCTTCTTGCCGTTCGGAAAAGCTACGCCACCTTCGTTGTGCAAATTATTGGAAAGCAAATCATCCCAAAGGTTGGTGAGGGGCGATGCCGTACAGATTACAGAATCAATAACTTTTGTCTTGGCCTTATAAAAAACCAGCTGCTCGCCACCGAGAAAATAATAATTGTCTTTATTTTCGCGGATAGAACAAAAAACCTGAGATCGATCAACATTTGATGCTGAGAGAGCCTCTCTCGCCCCCTCATTCACATCCTTAGGTGCTACTCGCGCAGTACGGACAACACAATGCGCATTAGTTACGACAAAACCCGCGAGTTTCTCCTCCAACTTATCTGCGAACTTCCTTTTTGCTTCATCCCAGGTTTCAAGTTTGATTTCTCGCAGAAATGCTTCTCTAAGACCAATCAAACGCCATTTGGCGAAATCTTCGTTAAAATTATCGATAAATTTGGTGTAACGTGCATCGCGAGATGTAGGGACAAACACTCGATTTGGTGACCATTCTTTTTTATCCTTGGCGTAATACAGGACGTAGTTATTCGTTGTAACCAGTCCTGGATTGATGGCCTTGGGACCAGATGCAGAACTCTGCTTGAAGGTTACGATGCTAATACGATTTGATCTTCCAAAAATCTCATCGAGAAGGATGATCAAATAGCCAAGTTCATTGTCATCAATGTGAACAAACAGGGTAGCGCAGCTCGACATGAGGCGCCTAATAATCTCCAAGCGATCTCTCAAGAGCGTGAGCCAGAGTGAATGTTCTACACCGTCATCATAATGTTCAAAGGCTTGTTGAGTGTTAAAAGGGGGATCAATGTAAACGCATTTAACGGTCGCGGTAGGAATGCAGGTCACCCTGCACCCCCCGCGCAGATCCCAGCGTGCGCTCCTAACGCACTGGGCTCCTCTCTCGTGTGTTTGGCGT
>NZ_JACHEO010000034.1 GCF_014201505.1 Desulfoprunum benzoelyticum
ATGGTGATGCCTGGTGACAATATATCGGTTGAGGCCGAGCTGATCACCCCTATCGCGATGGATGCCGGATTACGATTTGCGATCCGCGAGGGTGGACGGACGGTCGGTGCTGGCGTTATCAGTGAAATAATAGCCTAATTTGTTAAATACAAGCTTACCACCCTGCTCTCGCAAAAGAGCAGGGTGGTTTTTATTTAGGGAAAAATATGCGAGACATAATTACGCTGGCCTGTGGAACCTGCAAACGCAGGAATTACACTACGACCAAAAACAAAAAGAATACCCCGAATAAACTGGAATTTAAGAAGTACTGTCCATTTTGCCGCTCACATCTGCCGCACAAGGAAACAAAATAACAAGATAGGCCAGTAGCTCGAATGGTAGAGCACCGGACTCCAAATCCGGGGGTTGGGGGTTCGAGTCCCTCCTGGCCTGCCAGTTGTAAAAGCTGTTTTATCTGTAAGCCTGGTGAAGATTTTATATTACCAAGCGAATCCGGTTCACGAGATAAAAGGCGCAGGGTGTATGACAAATAAGGCGAAAGATAAAAAGACAATTGCTGATACTGTCGAATCAGTTTCTGTTTTTTCACCTACTCAGATAAAGAAATTTGTTCTGGAAGTGAAAGTTGAATTCGGCAAGATTGTTTGGCCTGACAAAAAAATGACATTAGGTCTTACAGGAATAGTTGTTGTTATGGCTGTTGTGTTATCATTTTACTTAGGATCGATAGATCTCGTTATCGGTAAAATTGTCAGTAGCCTTCTTAGATAACATCAGCTAACTTTTATTCATTTAAATAATCGAAGAGAATGAAGTCGAGAGAACGCCAGCCTATAAATCTTTTCTGAAATCATAATGGAAAAAAAATGGTACATACTTCAAGTCCATTCCGGATTTGAAGAAAAGGTAAAGGCAACCCTTGAGGAAAGAATTCGCAAGGAAGCGCTTGAGGAGTTTTTTGGCGGTTTTCTTATTCCTACTGAGCAAGTTGTTGAAATGATAAAAGGATCCAGGAAAACTTCATCAAGGAGATTCTTCCCTGGATACATGCTTGTCAGTATGGTCCTTAATGACAGGACCTGGCATACTGTTCATGAAAACATGCCGAGGGTTGTTGGTTTTGTAGGAGACGATCTTAATCCGGTACCTTTGTCTGATGAAGATGCTGCGAAAATAATTGGCAGGATCCAGGACGGTTCTGAAAGACCAAGGCCGAAAGTGATATTCGATATAGGTGAGGTTGTTAGGGTCATTGATGGGCCATTCGCGAATTTTCAGGGGGTTGTGGACGAGGTGTTCCCGGAAAAAGGCCGTGTTCGTGTCATGGTATCGATTTTTGGGCGAGAAACTCCGGTTGAATTAGAATTTGTACAGGTATCGAATACTTGAATTGGGTAGTAGGAAGGTAAAAAAAGAATATGGTTTTGTACTGTTTGACACTTTCCGAATTTTACTACGATATTGAAATGTAAGAGGTTGAAAGAAAATGGCTAAAAAAATTACCGCATTCGTCAAATTACAGATTCCGGCGGGGAAAGCAAATCCTTCGCCTCCAGTTGGTCCGGCCTTGGGACAACAGGGTGTCAATATCATGGAGTTCTGTAAAGCATTCAATGCTAAAACCCAGTCTTTGGGAGATACCATAGTCCCTGTTGTGATTACGGTATATCAGGATCGTTCATTCACATTCATTACCAAAACACCTCCGGCTTCAATATTGTTGAAGAAGGCTGCTGGCTTACAAAAAGGATCAAGCAATCCTAAGGTTGATCGAGTTGCTGAATTAAGCAGAGACAAAATACGTGAAATAGCCGAAACGAAAATGCCTGATCTCAACGCCTACGATCTTCCGAGTGCCATGAAAATCATAGAAGGTACTGCACGGAGTGTAGGTATTACAATTGTCGATTAATTTATTCAAACAAACTGCTAGCGAAGTTAGACTGATACTTCGTCAAAAGTAGGAGGCGATATGCCGAAACACGGGAAAAACCATAGAAACAAACTTGCTGCCATTGACCGTACTATCCTCCATACCCTTGAAGATGGAATTAAATTCGCGTTGGCTTCCAGTTATGCCAAATTCGACGAAACTTTCGATATAGCGATGAAACTTGGTGTTGATCCAAGACACGCAGACCAGATGATTCGTTCTTCCGTGGTTCTACCGCATGGTACCGGTAAGGTAACCAGGGTTCTTGTTTTTGCAAAAGGACCAAAAGAAACGGAAGCGCTTGAAGCTGGTGCTGATTTCGTTGGGGCAGATGATCTTGTAGCAAAAATCCAAGGAGGGTGGCTGGATTTTGACAAGACCGTAGCTACTCCGGATATGATGGGTACTGTCGGTAAGATAGGCCGTATTCTCGGACCACGTAATCTGATGCCAAATGCCAAGCTTGGAACTGTTACTTTTGATGTTGCAAACGTTGTGAAAGATATCAAAAGTGGGAAAGTTGATTTCAAGGTTGATAAGGCAGGAATAATTCACGCCGGTCTCGGGAAGGTATCGTTTGGGGATAAAAAATTATTTGATAATGTTTTGGCCCTAGTAGAAAAGATTATTCAACTGAAACCGTCGACAAGTAAAGGGATTTATCTTCGTTCGGTCACTCTGTCGACAACTATGGGGCCAGGGGTCAAGATAGACCCTCTCAATGTCAGAAGCCTTGTAAAATAAAGTATAATTTTACCATAATTTGAACTGAGGCTAACGTCGAAGACAGCGGGAACAATTGTTTAATCGCATGGTATCATGCGTCCTGCCGAGACAAAGGTGAAAAGAAACATTTAGCCCTTTTGTGAAATTTATTGCACTGGGTTTTATGCCTCTCTTGAACATTGTAACTGCTTCTTTGAATTCTTTTAAAATTCAACCAATCAAGGAGGAGTACTTTGAATCGTGATGAAAAAACAGCAATAGTCGCGGAATTAAACGATTCCTTCAACCGCGCAAAATTTGCGGTTGTTGCCGATTATTGTGGTTTGAAAGTTTCAGAATTGCAGCAGATTCGCATTGATCTGAGAAACTGCGACTCCGAAATTCGCATTGCCAAGAATACTCTTTTAAAGAAGGCAGTTCAAAATACGGATAGTGTTTCGCTCAGCGACGATTTTTCTGGAACAACTGCTGTTGTGATTGCCTATGGTGATCCTGTGGTTCCTGCAAAAGTAATCGCAAAATTTGCTGATGAACACGATAAATTTAAAATTAGATCTGCTTCTTTCGAAGGTGGGAAAATTGGTGTTGCAGAGTTGGTCGCTTTATCGAAACTGCCGACCAAAGATGTATTGCTTGGACAGCTGCTGTCAGTGATGAATGCCGTACCTACAGGTCTCGTTCGTGTGCTCTCAGGTGTGCCACGGACATTTCTCTATGGGTTGCAGGCGATAAAAGATCAAAAAGAGCAGGTTGCCAACTAATCGATCATGCGGATGAATGCATGAGAGTGATAGTGAATCTTTACAATTCAAGCGAGGTATAATCAAATGGCTGTTACAAAAGAAGATGTGATTGATTTTATAGCAAACATGAGCGTTCTGGAACTCTCCGTTCTGATTAAGGAACTTGAGGATAAATTTGGTGTTTCCGCCGCTGCTCCTGTTGCTGTTGCAGCTGCAGGTCCTGTTGTGGCAGAGGCTGCAGCAGAAGAAAAGACTGAATTTGATGTTATTCTAACTGCGGCCGGTGATCAGAAGATCAAGGTTATTAAGGAAGTAAGGGCAATTACGGGTCTGGGACTGAAAGAAGCGAAAGATTTGGTTGAAGGTGCACCCCAGACAGTGAAAGAAGGGGTATCCAAAGATGAGGCTGCAGCAATCAAGAAACAGATTGAAGAAGCTGGTGGCGTTATCGAGATCAAGTAATAGTCCTCTCGTTGTCCTCTTTAGGGATGACAATTTTTAGTAACTGACACGCTACGGGTATTTACCCGTGGCGTGTCGCGTTTAGGAAAGCAAAAAAGGTAGTTCGAAAATAGCTTTATTAAATCAAACAATTGAGGTGTGACTGTAGCGCTGGTTGCCTCAATTTACCATTGAGTTAGGAACTACTATGCTTAACATAAACTGTACTCTTTCAGTGCGGGAACAGCCATTGGTTTTTCCTTTCAACTTTGTATTTCTTCTGCATTGCACTTTCTGCCTCTCTGATCTCCACGCTTAAGCTAGTTTAAGATCAAACTGAAAACATCTAGTTTCAAGATCTTACGGCAACCTCGAGGAAAACTATGGAACGAGTAAGAAAAAATTTTGCGACAGCGGATTGCATTATTGAACCACCTCATTTGATCTCAATGCAGCGAATTTCGTATGAGAAGTTCCTGCAAATGGATCGTGAACCAGATGATCGTGAGGATTATGGTTTACAGGCAATTCTCAAGTCTATATTTCCTATTAGAGATTTTAACGGGCAATGCTCTCTCGAGTTTGTCCGCTATAAATTTGGAGAACCAAAATATACCGTAGAAGAATGTCAGCAGCGAGGAATGAGCTATGAAATTCCTCTTAAAATAGTAGTTCGTCTGATTACATATGATGTGGACGAGGAAACCGGTGTCCAATCCATTCGTGATATCAAGGAACAGGAGGTTTTTCTCGGATCTTTGCCGTTGATGACAGGAGATGGAGTTTTCGTCATCAATGGAACGGAAAGGGTTATCGTATCGCAGTTGCAGCGGTCGCCTGGTTTGTTTTATACCCATGATAACGGTAAGAGTCACGCGAGTGGTAAGCTTTTGTATTCGGCAAGGATTATACCTGTCAGAGGTTCATGGATTGATCTGGAGTTCGATATCAAGGATATACTGCATGTCCGAATTGATCGCCGACGAAAATTCCCCGCTACTACGTTGCTTAAGGCGATAGGATATTCATCGGAAGAACTGTTGCAGGAGTTCTATCCAATAAATACTATAAAACGGAACGGAGATGAATTTTTTTGCAGTTTCGATGAAGAAACTGCAATTAATCAGAGGCTTGAATTTGATCTTGTCAATCCGGTAGATGGCGAGATTTTGTCAAAAAAAGGTCGAAAAATTACTTCAAATCTCTGCAAGAAAATAAAATCTGCCGGAATTGATTACCTGAAGATCTCAAGGGAGGCGGTTGTTACGCGTATTCTTGCGAAAGGAATTTTTGACCCGACAACCGGTGAAGCCCTTGCTCTCTGCAATACCGAAATTACTGACTCTCTGCTCGATACGCTGAAGGATGCCGGTATTTCCGAATTCCAAACTCTCATGATTGATGGAGTTAAGTACTCTGACTCCTTCAGCAAGACGCTGGCTTCCGACAAGGTCGCCGGCACGGAAGAGGCTCTGCTGGAGATATACAGGCGCCTTCGACCGTCGAGTCCCCCGACTGTCGAGGTGGCGCAATCTTTCTTTGACAACCTGTTTTTCAATCAGGATCTCTATGACCTGTCTGAGGTCGGTCGCTACAAGATCAATGCCAAACTTGGCCTCGATATCGACATATCCAACCGGGCCCTGACCCGTGAAGACATTCTTTATTCGATCCGCCATCTGGTGCGGTTGAAGGACACTCAGGGCGGGGTCGATGATATCGATCACCTCGGGAACCGGAGGGTGCGCACGGTCGGCGAACTTGTAGAAAACCAGTATCGCATGGGCTTGGTCAGGATGGAGCGTGCGATCAAGGAACGGATGACCCTGCAGGATGTTGAAACCCTCATGCCGCATGATCTTGTCAATCCCAAACCGATCTCCGCTGCAATCAAGGAGTTTTTCGGCACAAGCCAGTTGTCTCAGTTCATGGATCAGACCAATCCGTTATCCGAGGTCACTCATAAACGGCGTCTCAGTGCCCTCGGGCCTGGTGGTCTCTCGAGGGAACGGGCGGGTTTCGAGGTTCGCGACGTCCATCCGACCCATTATGGACGCATCTGTCCGGTCGAGACCCCAGAAGGACCGAACATCGGTCTGATCGTCTCGCTGGCGACCTATGCCAGAATCAATCCGTATGGTTTTATAGAAACCCCATACAGAAAGGTTGAAGAAAGGATCGTCCTCGACGAGGTAAAGTATCTGAGTGCTCTTCAGGAACAGAAGCATGTCATCGCTCCCGCCCTGGTTGAGACCGATGAACAGAGAAGGATTGTCTCCGACAATCTCATCGTTCGCGAGGACGGCGAGGTCGTTACCTCAACGGCGGACAAGATTACTTATATGGATATCGCCCCCAATCAATTGGTTTCCGTCGCCGCGTCCCTCATACCCTTTCTGGAAAACGACGATGCCAATCGCGCCTTGATGGGGTCGAACATGCAACGACAGGCTGTGCCGTTGATGGTGACGAAGGCGCCGTTGGTCGGCACCGGGATGGAGCGGTACGTCGCCAGAGATTCAGGCGCCTGCCTGCTCAGTGCTGGCGATGGAATTGTCGAAGAGGCCGACTCCAACAGAATAGTTGTCCGTTATGACAAGCCGGGCGTTGATGGGTACGACACCGGCGTTGCCGTATATCGTTTAGGCAAGTACAAAAAGTCTAATCAGAACACCTGCTTCAACCAGACGCCTCTGGCTGTTCCTGGAACTCGGGTGACTCAGGGGACGGTACTTGCAGATGGCCCATCCTGCGATCACGGTGAACTCGCCCTTGGCAAGAATGTGACAATCGCCTTCATGCCATGGCGTGGATTCAACTTCGAGGATTCGATCCTCGTCAACGAGCGTCTGCTCAAGGAAGATACCTTCACCTCGGTGCATATCGAGGTGTTTGAGACAATGGCGCGTGATACCAAACTCGGCAAGGAAGAAATCACCAGAGATATTCCCAATGTCAGTGAGGAGACGCTGCGCAACCTCGATGACTCCGGTATCGTCAGAATCGGTGCCGAGGTCAAGGCCGGCGATACCCTGGTCGGCAAGGTTACGCCGAAAGGGGAAACGGTGCTTTCCCCCGAGGAAAAGCTCCTACGGGCGATCTTCGGTGAAAAGGCGCAGGATGTGAAAGATTCTTCGTTGCGGGTTCCACCCGGGGTATCCGGCATTGTTATCGATGCCAAGGTGTTTTCCCGTAAAGGTGTCGACAAGGATGAGCGTTCATTGATGATCGAGGATCTGGAAATTGACAAACTCAACCAGGACAAGATCGATGAAATCCGGAGCCTGAAACGAGGGGTCTGCAGAGAAATAGGCAATATCATCGAAGGCCGTACCGCCAAAAGCGATATCATTGGAATCGAGGGTCAGGTCGTCGTCAAACTGGGCAAAAAGATAACGGCAGACATGGCCCTGGAGATAGGGTTCCATAACCTGCGGGACATCGATTTTTCCGAAAAAACGAAGTACGAGGACCTGATTGACGCCGCCTTTGCCCGTTACGAAAAACAGGCGCGTTTGATCTCGGAGCGCTATGAGGGAATCATCGATCGGATGCGCAAGGGCGACGATCTGCCTCCAGGCGTGGTCAAGATGGTGAAGGTGTATGTGGCCACGAAGCGCAAGCTTTCCGTAGGCGACAAGATGGCCGGACGGCATGGCAACAAAGGTGTCGTCTCCCGGTTGCTGCCCGAGGAAGATATGCCCTTTTTTGCCGATGGGACTTCAGTTGACATCGTGCTCAATCCTCTGGGCGTTCCTTCACGTATGAATGTCGGCCAGGTACTGGAAGTCCATCTTGGGTTTGCAGCTAAGAAACTGGGGGAACAGTTGGCTGAGTTGGCCAATGAACATGCAGCGGAAGCCATCAAAAAGAAGCTGGCCCTGGTCTATAGTCCGGGAGAGTACGAGACGATTGTATCCGGAAAGAATGATGAAGAGTTGATCGCCTGGACCAGAGAACACCAAGGTGGTCTGTTTGTTGCGACTCCGGTTTTTGATGGAGCGGAGGAAGGACAGATCCGCCGCCTGCTGGTTGAAGCAGGTGTTGATGAAGTCGGACAGAGTCAACTCTACGATGGTCTGACGGGGGAACCGTTTGCGAACAAGGTAACCGTTGGCGTCATGTATATGCTGAAACTCCACCATCTGGTCGACAACAAGATTCATGCCCGGTCGACAGGACCATATTCACTGGTGACCCAGCAACCGCTGGGGGGCAAAGCCCAATTTGGCGGGCAACGCCTGGGCGAGATGGAGGTCTGGGCGATGGAAGCCTATGGAGCTGCCTATACTTTGAAAGAATTTCTCACAGCCAAATCAGACGATGTCGAGGGCCGGACTACCATGTACGAGCGGATAGTCAAAGGCAACAATTTCCTGACGACTGGTCTGCCTGAATCATTCCATGTACTTGTCAAAGAGTTGCAGGGATTGTGTCTGAACATGGAACTGATTGAAGAATAGCCGCTCGGTTTTTCGGCAGTCGTCCGAGACTTGAGCCAATTTCGATATTGCCCGGATAGGGGACAATCTCTTCAAGATCCGGCGGCAGCTTCTGCTGTCGGATGAATCCTTTGTAAAGGGAGAGGTGATAGCGTGGAAGAGCTTTTTAATTTTTTTCAGAAACCAAAAGCCCCCGCACAGTTCAACAAGGTGAAGATCTCGCTTGCTTCACCGGAGAAGATCATGGATTGGTCGCATGGTGAGGTCAAGAAACCAGAGACCATTAATTATCGGACATTCAAACCAGAACGGGATGGCCTTTTCTGTGCCAAGATTTTCGGACCGGTCAAGGACTTCGAATGCAACTGCGGGAAATACAAGCGCATGAAGCATCGCGGGGTAGTCTGTGAAAAATGCGGTGTCGAAGTCATCCAGTCGAAGGTCAGAAGGGAGAGGCTCGGCCATATCAAACTTGCGGCCCCGGTTGCCCACATCTGGTTTCTTAAAAGTCTGCCGAGCAAGATCGGTGCGGTTCTCGACATGACGCTCAAGCAACTCGAGAAGATCCTGTATTTCGAGCAGTATGCTGTGGTCGAGTCTGAGGTCGAAAGCCTGCCGCAGGGGAAACTGCTCAACGAGGACCAGTATCGGCAGATGCGTGAAGAATTCCCCGGCAAGTTTCGCGTCGGCATCGGCGCTGAAGCGATTCGGGATCTGCTTGCCAGTAAGGATCTCGTGGCGCTGTCGAAGGAACTGCGGGAGGAGATGGCGACGACCAATTCCCAGACCAAGCGGCAGAAGCTGGGCAAGCGCTTGTTTGTGATCGAGTCGTTCTGTGAGTCCGGCAACAAGCCGGAATGGATGGTGCTGGAGGTCATCCCAGTTTTGCCGCCTGATCTCCGTCCGCTCGTCCCTCTGGAGGGTGGGAGGTTCGCCACTTCCGATCTCAATGATCTCTATCGACGGGTGATCAACCGCAATAATCGGCTCAAACGGCTGCTCGAGCTCGATGCTCCGGATATCATTATCCGCAACGAGAAACGCATGCTGCAGGAGGCTGTCGATGTTCTCTTCGATAACGGCCGCCGCGGCCGGGTCATCACCGGAGCGAACAAGAGGCCGTTGAAGTCCCTCTCCGACATGCTGAAGGGAAAACAGGGACGGTTCAGGCAGAATCTGCTTGGCAAACGTGTCGACTACTCAGGACGGTCGGTTATTGTCGTCGGCCCCCATTTGCGATTGCATCAGTGCGGAATTCCGAAAAAAATGGCCCTGGAGCTGTTTAAGCCCTTTATTTATAACAAGCTCGAGAGAAAAGGGTTTGTCACGACCATCAAGAGTGCACGAAAGATGGTCGAGAAGGGGGTCAAGGAGGTGTGGGATGTCCTCGATGAGGTGGTGACTGAATATCCGGTTATCCTCAATCGTGCCCCAACCCTTCACCGTCTTGGCATGCAGGCCTTTGAGGCGGTCCTGATCGAGGGTAAGGCCATCCAGCTACACCCATTGGTCTGCATGGCCTTCAATGCCGACTTCGATGGCGACCAGATGGCAGTTCATGTGCCTCTTTCGGTGGAGGCACAGGTCGAGGCCAGGGTCCTGATGATGTCGACCAACAACATTCTTTCGCCGGCGAATGGCGAGCCGGTCATCATCCCGTCGCAGGATATTGTTCTCGGCCTCTACTATATGACCCGCGAACGCATCAATGTAGCTGGTGAGGGCAAGGTCTTCTCCAGTCCTGTCGAGGCGATGATTGCCTATGACTATGAACAGGTGCACCTTCAGGCCAAGATCAAGGTGCGGATGAATGGCGAGATGATCGATACCACGATGGGGAGGATCATTCTCGGACAGCTCCTGCCTGCCAGCGTGCCGTTCAAGGAGGTCAACCGGGTCCTGAGCAAGAAGGCCTTGGCACAGCTTATTGATTTTACTTACCGCAATGCCGGGACCAAAGATACCGTCATAGTCGCCGATCGTCTCAAGGATATCGGTTACGAGTATGCGACGAAGGCAGGGATATCGATCTGTATCAACGACATGAAGATCCCGCTGAGTAAGGAGGATTTCATCGAGAAGGCCGAAAAGGACGTGCTCGATGTTGAGCAGCAGTATACTGACGGTCTTATCACCTCTGGTGAAAAATATAACAAAGTCGTTGATATCTGGTCGAAGGTTACGGAAGATGTCGCCAACGAGATGATGAACGAGATCAAGGTGGAATATTTTCGTGACAAGGACAATAAACTCGTTGAGTCTCCAAGTTTTAACTCTATCTTCATCATGGCTGACTCGGGAGCCCGTGGTTCGCGGGATCAGATCCGTCAGCTTGCAGGCATGCGTGGCCTGATGGCCAAGCCTTCCGGGGCCATTATCGAGACACCGATCAAGGCGAATTTTCGTGAAGGTCTTGGTGTTCTTGAATACTTCATTTCTACCCATGGTGCTCGCAAGGGTCTCGCCGACACGGCACTCAAGACCGCCAACTCCGGGTATCTGACCAGGCGTCTTGTCGATGTGGCCCAAGAGTCAACAATTGTCGAACGGGATTGCCAGACCCTCGATGGCATTGTTTCGGAACCGCTTCTTGATGGCGGGGAAATCATCGTTCCTCTCGGCGATCGAATCCTTGGGCGGGTTGCATTGGAAGATGTCTGCGACCCCTATACGAATGACGTCCTGGTCGAGGCTGGAAAGGAAATTACTGAGGAAAAAGTGCGTCTCATCGAGGAGGCTGGGATCGATCGGATCATGATCAGATCGGTACTTTCCTGCCGGTCGCGAAGAGGGGTCTGTGCCGCATGCTATGGTCGTGATCTTGGCCGTGGTCATATGGTCAATATCGGTGAGGCGATCGGTGTCATTGCCGCCCAGTCGATCGGTGAACCCGGCACGCAGCTGACCATGCGTACTTTCCATATTGGCGGTACTGCTCGTCGTTCAATTGAGCAGGCCGAGTTGAAGACACAGCGTGGCGGCAAGGTCGGCTTTAAAAATCTTCACTTTGTTGAAAATGCAGAAGGTGTGAAGATTGTCATGAACCGCAATGCCGAGATTTCGATCATGGATGAGCTCGGGCGTGAGCGCGAGCGATTCAAGGTCAACTACGGTGCCCAGATAACCGTCGAAGAAGGAGCCGAAATAGCCGCCGGTACGATACTGGCCGACTGGGATGCCTATACGATTCCGATCGTCGCCGAGGTCGGGGGTACGATCAAATATGGGGATATTTTCGAGGGCATCACGATGCAGGAAAAGGTGGATGTCGTCACCGGCAAGTCGTCGATGGTCATCATCCATTCGGCTGGAAGCTCCCAGCTCAACCCCAGGATTTCAGTTAAAGGTGATAAGGGCAAAACTCTCAAGCTACCTGATTCCGAGGCCTATGCGCGATACAGCCTTCCTGTCGGATCGATCATATCGGTCAACGAAGGCGACGTGATTATGCCAGGGACGATTGTCGGAAAAATTCCGCGTGAGACGTCAAAAACAAAGGATATCACCGGTGGTCTGCCACGGGTCGCCGAACTGTTCGAGGTCCGCAAACCAAAAGAGCCGGCGATTATTTCGGAAATAGACGGGCGGGTGAGTTTCGGCAAGGAGCTGAAAGGGAAGAGAAGGGTTCTCATCACCCCTGAGTATGGTGAGTCTCAGGAATATCTCGTCCCAAAATCAAAGCATATCATTGTCCATGAGGGTGACTACGTGCAAGCTGGTGAACCTCTGATGGAGGGTACTGTTGTTCCCAACGATATCCTTCGGGTCCTCGGCGTTAAGGAGCTTGCCAAGTTTCTGGTCAACGAGATCCAGGAAGTTTACCGATTGCAGGGTGTAAAAATCAATGACAAGCATATCGAAGTTATCGTCCGTCAGATGCTGCGAAGGGTTCAGATCACGTCGGCTGGCGATTCCAGATTCATGATCGGGGAACAGGTAGAGTGGTGGAAATTTGAGGATGAACGTGATCGACTGATCGCCAACGGACAAACTCCTCCGGTTGCGGAGCCGATGTTGTTGGGTGTCACCAAGGCTTCTCTGTCTACCGAGAGTTTTATCTCTGCCGCATCCTTTCAGGAAACGACGAAAGTCCTGACAAATGCTGCAATGGCTGGAAAGATTGATGAACTCGCTGGATTGAAAGAAAATGTCATCATGGGACGACTCATTTCAGCAGGAACTGGCCTGAAGGGTAACGTGATAGAGCAATAATTCCTTATGAGGCGTTAGTTTTTCGTCTTGACACTTAACAGGAGTTAGAGTAATTAATTCTGCTTTCGTGCTGCAATTTGTCTACTGACTTGCATCCTGATAGGCGGATAAAGAGGAAAAAGATAGGAAAACAGGAGTTGTAAACGCAATGCCGACAATTAATCAACTTGTAAGGCTGGGGAGGGAAAAGATTGTCAAAAAGACAAACACCCCTGCCTTGAAAGGATCACCTCAGAAAAGAGGGGTCTGTGTCCGAGTGTATACCACAACCCCGAAAAAACCGAACTCGGCTCTTCGTAAGGTTGCAAGGGTAAGGCTCACCAATGGTATTGAGGTGTCATCCTATATTCCCGGTATCGGGCATAACCTCCAGGAACATTCGGTGGTTCTGATTCGTGGAGGCCGGGTCAAGGACCTTCCTGGTGTTCGCTATCATATTATTCGTGGCACCTTGGATACGCTCGGTGTGGCTGCACGAAGACAAGGTCGTTCGAAATATGGAGCAAAACGGCCTTCATGATGGCTGATTGCTGAAAATGAGAGGTAGGAATGTCGCGTAGAAAGACAGCAGAGAGGCGGCCAATCGACGCTGATGAGCGTTTTGGCAGTGTGTTGGTGAGCAAATTCACCAACGGCCTGATGGAACGAGGGAAAAAAAGCATCGCCCAGCGTATTTTTTATGATGCAATGGACATAGTCACCTCCAAGGTGCAGGAAGCCGATGCGCTGACAGTGTTCGAAGAGGCAATGGAAAAGGTTCGCCCAAAGGTTGAGGTGAAGTCTCGGCGTGTTGGTGGTGCGACGTACCAGGTTCCGATGGAGGTGCGACAGACTCGTCGGAACGCCCTTGCGATACGATGGATCATTAATTACTCCAAGTCGCGCTCAGGGAAATCGATGTCTGAAAAACTGGCTGCTGAAATTATCGATGCCTACAATAATCGCGGGGCGTCTGTGAAAAAACGAGATGATACTCA
Source organism: Desulfoprunum benzoelyticum (assembly GCF_014201505.1). Classification (GTDB taxonomy): domain Bacteria; phylum Desulfobacterota; class Desulfobulbia; order Desulfobulbales; family Desulfocapsaceae; genus Desulfoprunum; species Desulfoprunum benzoelyticum. The sequence continues at coordinate 13,478 of NZ_JACHEO010000034.1, forward strand.
TCGTATGGCTGAGGCTAACAAGGCCTTTGCTCATTATCGGTGGTAGGTCTATAACGTCAGACGAAGAGGGTCCGCGTCAACGGCGCAAGATGCTATTCTGAGGAACGTCGATGGCGACCCATAGCGAACTCCTGGCGAACACGCGCAATATTGGCATTATGGCCCATATTGACGCTGGGAAGACAACAACGACAGAACGTATACTCTATTATACCGGTAAGTCGTATAAACTTGGTGAGGTCCATGAAGGCACGGCCGTCATGGACTGGATGGAACAGGAGCAGGAAAGAGGGATCACCATAACCTCGGCAGCAACCACCTGTTTCTGGAAAGATACCAAGATCAACATCATTGACACTCCCGGGCACGTCGATTTTACTGTTGAAGTGGAACGATGTCTGCGAGTACTCGACGGAGTAATTGCTGTTTTCTGTGCTGTCGGAGGGGTTGAGCCACAGTCGGAAACGGTATGGAGACAGGCCGATAGGTATCGAATACCGCGGATGGCCTTCATTAATAAGATGGATCGGATTGGTGCCGACTTCCATCGATGTGTGTCAATGATAGCCGACAGGCTTGGTGCTTACCCCCTTCCACTGCAACTGCCAGTGGGAAAAGAAACCGAATTCGAGGGGGTCGTCGACCTCATTGAAGAGAAGATGCTGCTGTTTAACGAGCAGTCTCTTGGGCAGGAAATCATAGAGAAAGAAATTCCTGCGCCATACATAGAAGAATTCACGGCCGCACGGATGGCACTCATCGAGAAGTTGGCCGACTTCGATGAGAGTGTCATGGAAAAATTTGTTGAAGATACATCGGTATCGAAATCGGAAATATATGCTGCCTTGAGAAAGGCGACGCTGGCGCTGCAGGTGGTGCCGGTCTTGTGCGGAAGCGCTTTTAAAAACAAAGGCGTACAGCCGCTGTTAGACGGGATCATACGGTATCTGCCATCGCCTTTGGATGTTCCAGCGATAGCTGGACTCGATCAGGATGGTAACCCTGTAAGCAGGGAAACGGATGCGGGCGGAAAATTCTGCGGCCTCGTATTCAAACTGATGAGCGATGCCTACGTCGAGAACTTAGCTTTTATCAGATTGTATTCAGGATGTATCACAGTAGGCGATAAGATCTTCAATTCTTGCAAAGGGAAGCAGGAAAAGGTTGCCAAGATCCTGAAACTGCATGCCAATAAACGTGAAGAAGTTTCTCAGTTGACGGCAGGTGATATCGGGGCCATCGTCGGGCTGAAATTTACGACGACGGGTGATACCTTATGCGAAAAAGGGGATTTCATCGTGCTGGAAAGCATGGACTTTCCCGAACCCGTTATCGGAGTTGCAATCGAGCCGAAAACCAAGGCTGAAGAAAAAAAGCTTGAAGAAACGCTCAAGAAGATTGCATTGGAAGATCCGTCATTCACCATTAGTGTCAATGGCGATACCGGACAGACGATAATTTCCGGAATGGGCGAGTTACACCTGGAAATAATTGTTGACCGGTTAATAAACGACTTCAAAGTTTCAGCGAACATCGGCAAGCCGCAGGTAGCTTACAAGGAAAGTTTGACTGCCAGGGGAAAAGCTGAAGGAAAATTCGATCAGCTGACTGGGGCGAAAGGACAGTACGGTCATGTCGTACTCGAAATCGAACCGCTGGGAAGAGGGCAAGGATTCGAGTTTGTCAGTCTGGTTGATGATACACAGATACCCTCGATTTTTCTCGCCGCTATACAAAAGAGCGTTGTTGACAGCCTCGATGCCGGACCACTGTTAGGGTATCCGCTGACCGACGTCAAAATCAGTTTGGTAGGTGGATCGTACCACGAGGACGAGTCGACGGATATGGCCTTCGGCATTTCGACTTCGATGGCGATGCGGCGGGCTGCGCTGGAAGCGCAACCGGTTTTGCTTGAACCGGTCATGGATCTGGAGGTTGTCACTCCAGAAGAGTATGTGGGAGATGTGATTTCCGATTTGAACAGTAAACGGGCAAAGATCATTGGAGTGGATGCCGCAAGTAATTACCAGATGTTGAAGGCGCATGTACCATTGTCCGAGATGTTCGGATACTCGACTGCATTGCGTTCAGCAACTCAAGGGCGTGCCAATTTTACAATGCAGTTTCTGGAATATAATGTTGTGCCTGCCGCCAAAGCAGAAGCGATAATTAAGAAAATCAGAGGGATATAGAATAAAAATATTGAGGAACAATTATGTCAAAGGAAAAATTTCAAAGGACAAAACCGCATGTCAATGTTGGAACGGTAGGTCATATTGATCATGGCAAAACTACTTTGACTGCAGCTAT
>NZ_JACHEO010000035.1 GCF_014201505.1 Desulfoprunum benzoelyticum
TACAATGGTTGATCGGTTAACCTATATAGCCTTACAAACTCAGCCGGTCCCGCAGCGCCTGCTCAAGCTGGCTGAAGTTCGATGGTAATCAGATTAAAAATTGAGCACATGACAGGAAAAGAAGCTATCGAGTTAGTGAATAAGGGAAAATAAGGTTCCAACGTACATGTTGTAATCGGCATGTTTTTTCAAAGTATGCGCGGTAATATCGAGAATCAGCTTTCAGCTCACCATACTTACTGTCAAAAGCAGGTAGTGTGTCATCCTGCTCCCCATCACCATCGGGATCCGTCTATGCGCCGCTCAACCGCCAGTCTACTGTTATCAATGCTTGCGCTTTTCCTGCTCACCGGCTGTTTCGGGCCCGCTATCTTCAAGGGGAAAACCACCGAGACCGTTCCGGAATTGCAAGCCGATGGTGCCGTGATGGCGGATGGTTTCACGCTTCCGCTTCTGATCGTCAACGGCCGGCCAGGGCCGCCGCGGGCGGTCGTCCTGGCCCTGCACGGCTTTAACGACTACAGTCGCGCTTTCCTCTCGTTCGGAGAGTATCTGGCAGCGCGGAATATCACGTTGATCGCCTATGACCAGAGAGGGTTCGGCCGAACGGAGGGACGCAGGTACTGGCATGGGGCAGAGAAAATGACTGGTGACCTGCGCACCATGGCAAGGTTGCTGACGCGAAAATATAAAGATGTCCCCCTGTTCGTTCTCGGCGAGAGCATGGGCGGAGCGGTGATTCTCGCCGCGCAGAAGGAATTGCAGGCGGAGGGTGGCTATGCCGGGATCATCCTGGTCGCTCCCGCCGTATGGGCCAGGAGAACCATGCCCTGGTATCAGCGATCGACCCTGTGGGTGGCCGCGCATCTGCTGCCCTGGTTCGGGGTTTCCGGCAAGGGGCTGGATATCGAACCGTCCGATAACAGCGAGATGCTGCGCGAGCTGGGGCGTGATCCGCTGGTGATCAAAACGACCAGGGTCGATGCGGTCTACGGTCTGAGTACGCTGATGGACCAGGCCCTTTCCTCCTCCCCATCCCTTGCCGGTCGGGCGATGATTCTCTACGGCCGGCACGATGAGATCATTCCCCGTCGACCGACCTGCGAAATGCTCAAAAGGTTGCCATCCAATGCGGGAAAAGATTGGCGTTTTGTCCTCTATGACCACGGCTATCACATGCTGCTCAGGGATCTGCAGGCGGAAGTGGTCCACCATGATATTGAGCAGTGGATCGGCAACATCCTTGAGTCCTCTGGATCTGAGCAGGGAACGAGTGCCGGCGGGGCCGGCACAGGGGAAATGAACTTTCTCTGCAACGAATAGCCCGGCAGGATCACTGGCTGGCGTGGTGAGGCATCTGTTTGCCTGCAAAGATTTCTGGGATGCTCGGGGCGAACCAAATGAGGCGTTCCCGCTCCATGTCTTGGTGGCATGTGACTAGCGGGCAGTGGAGATCATCGTTTGGCGGGGGGAAAGCGGTTGACAGGAACAGGCGGCAGGGATATTTTGCGTGTTTCCGCGCCGTCCGGATAAACCGGCGCCAGGATTCGAAAGGTGATTGCACTCCCGCGCCGCGACCGGGTCGACCCTGCTTTGTTGGCATTTGTTTTTCCATATTCTCCTGACATGAACGAAATTCAACCATCATCATCCGCCGCCGTCTTTAAAGGGGTGCGGCGGGCCCTGCCGATCGTCCTGGGCTATGTGCCGATCGGCTTCGCCTACGGCGTGCTGGCCGGCAAGAGCGGCATCTCGGCGGCCAACACCGTGCTGATGTCGTTGATCGTGTTCGCCGGTTCGGCCCAGTTCATCGCCGTCGGCCTGTTCGCCAGCGGCACCGGCCCGGCGGTGGTGATCCTGACGACCTTTGTCGTCAATCTCCGCCACCTGCTGATGGCCGCCTCGCTCGCCCCCTACCTGGCGAAATGGTCGCGGCGGCGCCAGGCCTTCTTCGCCTATGAACTGACCGACGAGACCTTCGCCCTCCATTCGACCACCACCCGGGATCTGAGCGACTGCCCGCTCGAGGCCCTCAGTCTCAACGTCACTGTCCAGATCTCGTGGGTGCTCGGTTCCGCCCTCGGCGTCGTCGCCTCGAACCTGATCGGCGACGTCAAGCCGCTCGGCCTCGACTACGCCTTGTCGGCGATGTTCATCGGCCTGCTGGTCAGCCAGTGCACCTCGCTGGTGCGGGTGGCGACCGCGGTGTTTTCGGGGCTGCTGGCGACGGCGCTGTATCTCGCCGGCTGGCACCAGTTCCATATCATCGCCGCCACCGTGGCCGGCGCGACCTTCGGCCTGGCGGTGGAACAATGGACCAGACGCTGATCCTGCTGACGATGGTGGGAATGGGAGTCGTGACCTACCTGCCGCGGCTGCTGCCGATCCTGTTTCTCAGCGGCCGGACGCTGAAACCGCTGATGGTCGCCTGGCTGCGGCTGGTGCCGCCGGCGGTGCTGGCGGCGATGCTGCTCCCGGCCCTGCTGGTGCCGGAAAAAAGGGTCGATCTCAGTTTCGACAACATCTTTTTCTGGACGGCGCTGGTGGCCTTCCCGGTGTCGTGGAAAAGCAAGAGTCTGTTCGCCACGGTGCTGGTCGGCATGGGCCTGGTGGCCCTGGCCCGCTACTGCGGCCTGGGGAATTGATGGCGGCTGTCAATCGTGTCGTATATCCGGTCCCGGCCCCAGCTGCGGCGGGACCGGGTCCAGGGTCGCCAGCGCCGCCAGCAGGTCCGCCGGGTCAAAATAATCGCGCAGTAGATCGCCGCTGGTCGCCAGCACCTCCCTCGCCCTTCCCGCCATCTTCGCCGCCTGCCGGTCGTAGCCGAATTCCAGCTTGATATAGACCCCCGCCGCCCGGATCAGCGCCTGCAGCAGCAGCTTGCGCCTGCCGTCGGCCTGCAGCCAGGCGTGTTCCAGCACCTCGTGCACCTCGAAGAACAGCCGCTCATTCCACAGCACCATCCCCTGGCGCAGCGGGTCGGTGATCCCCAGGGAGATCGCCGCCAGGGCACGGCGATAACGGGCCAGGCGGTCGGCGATGTAGTCGCGGTAGATGTCGGCCGGATGCTCCAGCCGCAGCCGGGCCGCCGCCTGCTCGAACGGTTCGGCCCCGCCGCTCGTGATCGCCTGGGCCAGCGCCTCGGACAAGGTGTTGCGGATGTCGCGGCTGGGCCGGTCCTGAAACGGTTCGAAGCGCAGCGGGGCGGTCGGGTCGCTCCGCTCGGCGCCGGGGATCGGAGATCGATCGTCGCTCATCATTGTCCCTCCACCGCCGCGGTCGGCGGATGCTGGTGCTTTTTGAGCACATAGTACATGACCGGGACGGCCATGCGGCTGACGAGCAGCGAGGCGATCTCGCCGAACATCAGTGAGATCGCCAGGCCCTGGAAGATCGGGTCGGCGAGGATGACCGCGGCCCCGACGACGACTGCCAGGGCGGTCAGCAGCATCGGCCGGAAGCGGATGGCCCCGGCATCGACGACCGCCTTGGCCAGCGGCTGGCCGGCTCGCACTCGCAGTTCGATAAAATCGACGAGGATGATGGAGTTGCGGACGACGATCCCGGCCCCGGCCATGAAGCCGATCATCGAGGTGGCGGTGAAGAAGGCGCCGAAGGCCCAGTGCGCCGGCAGGATGCCGATCAGCGAGAAGGGGATGGCGGCCATCACCACCAGCGGCGTGATGTAGTTTTTGAACCAGCCGACCATCAGCATGTAGATCAGGATCATCACCACGCAGAAGGCGAGCCCGAGGTCGCGGAAGACCTCGAGGGTGATATGCCATTCGCCGTCCCATTTCATCGCCGGCTCGTCGTCGGCAAAGGGCTGGTTGAGGTTGTACAGCTCCAGCTTGCCGCCGCTGCCGCCGAAATCGGCGGTGTCGAGCTCGCGCAGGCGGCTGTTCATGTCGAAGATCGCGTAGACCGGGCTCTCGACCGCGCCGGCGACGTCGCCGGTGACGTATGTCACATCCTTGAGGTTCTTGCGGTACAGCGCCTGCTCGACCGGCTGCGAGCTGATGGTGACCAGTTCGCGCAGCGGCACCAGCGGCGCCGCGGGGGTGGTGTCGGGACGGAGGGAGAGGTTGAGCAGGGTCTCGATCCGGGCCCGGTCGTGGACCGGCAGCTCGAGGACGATGTTGATCTCCTCCTTGTCGGCCGGCTGGTGGAACAGGTCGAGCGACATCCCGTGGACGGCGATCTCGAGGGTCCGGGTGATCTGGCCCTCGGAGATGCCGTTGAGGGCCGCCTTCTCCTTATCGACGGTCAGGACCTGCCGGGTCTGCGGCTCTTCCTGGAACCAGTCGACGTCGACGACTCCTGTGGTCTCGGTGAAGATCTTCTTGACCTCGGCCGCCAGTTTCAGGCGCTCCCCTGCGTCGCGGCCGTAGATCTCGGCGACGAGGGTCTGCAGCACCGGCGGGCCGGGCGGGACCTCGGCCACGGCCACCGCCGCCCCGTATCTGGCGGCGATGGCGGCGATCGCCGGCCGCATCCGCTTGGCGATGTCGTGGCTCTGCAGGTCCCGTTCACCCTTGCCCTTGAGGTTGACCTGGATATCGGCCACCGTCGGCCCCGAGCGCATGAAGTAGTGGCGCACCAGGCCGTTGAAGTTGTAGGGCGAGGCGGTGCCGGCATAGATCTGATAGTTGACGACGTCCGGGTCCCTGCTGACCGTATCGCCCATCTCCATCGCCACCCGGGCGGTGTGCTCGAGGGTCGAGCCCTCCGGCATGTTGAGGATGACCTGGAATTCGCTCTTGTTGTCGAACGGCAGCATCTTGACCTTGACCAGGCCGAAATAGACCATCGAGCAGGCGGCGAGGAGCAGGACGGTGATGGCGGCGAAGAAGATCAGGCGCCAGCCGGCGTGGCCCAGCAGCGGGTCCATCACCAGATGGTAGATCCGGGTGAACCAGTCGTCGGGGGCCTTGTCATCGTCGTGGTGGCCGCCGGCGGCGACGGCGTGGCGCCGCAGCAGCCGGGCGGCGGCCCACGGGGTGACGGTGAAGGCGATGACCAGCGAGAAGACCATCGCCGCCGACGACCCGATCGGGATCGGCCGCATGTAGGGTCCCATCAGCCCGCCGACGAAGGCCATCGGCAGGATCGCGGCGATGACCGCCCAGGTCGCGAGGATCGTCGGGTTGCCGACCTCGATCACCGCCTCGATCGCCACCGTCGGCGCCGACCGGCCCTTGTTCTCCGGCAGGCGCAGGTGGCGGACGATGTTCTCGACGACGACGATGGCGTCGTCGACGAGGATGCCGATCGAGAAGATCAGGGCGAAGAGGGTGATGCGGTTGAGGGTGTAGCCGTAGAGGTAGAAGACCAGCAGGGTCAGGGCCAGGGTCGACGGGATCGCCAGCATGACGACGATCGACTCGCGCCAGCCGAGGAAGAACAGGATCAAGAGGGCCACCCCGAAGACGGCGATCCCCATGTGCAGCAGCAGTTCGTTCGATTTCTCGGCCGCGGTCTCGCCGTAATCGCGAGTCACGGTGACCTTCATATCGGCGGGGATCAGGGTGCCGCGCAGGCTGTCGACTTTGGCGAGCACCTCATGCACGACCGCGACGGCGTTGGCCCCCGGCCGCTTGGCCAGCGACAGGGTGACCGCCGCCTCGCGCTGACGGCCGCCGCCGGTGCCGAAGAGGACATAGTTGTCCGGTTCTGCCGCCCCGTCGCGGATCTTCGCGACCTCGTGAAGATAGACCGGGGCGCCGGCATGGACGCCGATCACGACTCGGCCGATCTCCGCCGCCGAGGCGAGGAAGGCGCCGGTCTGCAGCAGCATCTCCTGGTCCAGCGACGTCAGGCTGCCGGTGTGGGACTGGAGGTTGACCTGCTGGATCTTCGGCGCGATTTCGGTGACGGTGAGGTTGCGCGAGGCCAGCTGCAGCGGGTCGAAACTGATCGTCACCTGGCGGCGGGTGCCGCCGATGACCTTGGTCTCGGCCACCTCCTTGATGCTCTTGATGCTGTCGTCGACCTGGGCCGCCAGCCGCCGCAGGGTGGAGTGGTCGTAGCCGCCGCCGTGGAAGGTCAGGGCCAGGATCGGCACGTCGTCGATGGTGTGCGGCTTGATCAGCGGCTTCGACACCGAATGGGGGATGCGGTCGAAGTTGGTCTGCAGCTTCTGGTTGAGGCGGACGATGGAGGATTCGAGGTTCTCGCCGACGTAGAAGCGGACGATCAGCAGGCTCTGGCCGGCCATCGAGGTCGAGTAGATGTACTCGACGCCGGGGATTTCATAGAGCAGCTTTTCCATCGGGATGGTGAGCCGTTGCTGGACCTCCTGCGGGGTGGCGCCGGGCATCGTCACCATGACGTCGATCATCGGCACCTTGATCTGCGGTTCCTCCTCGCGCGGCAGCAGGAAGACGGCGAGGATGCCGAGGAGCAGCGAGGCGAGGATGCTGAGCGGGGTCAGCTTCGAGTTGATGAAGGCTGTGGCCAGCCTGCCGGCGAATCCCGGACTGTGGTGGGTGTTCGGCGAATCCATGGTTGCGATCTCGGTAAGGGGCCGCGCGGGCCGTTAGTGAACGGTGACGGGCTGACCGTCCACCAGTGTCCGGCCGCCCTCGACTACCACGGTCTCTCCGGCCTTGAGGCCGGACAGGATTTCGACCTCGCCGTCGAGCCTGGCGCCGCTGCGGATCAGGCGCAGCCGGGCGTGGCCGTCCTGTACGACGAAGAGGCGCTCCATCTGGCCGTAGGTGGAGAGGGCCGATGCCGGGACGACGAGCGTTCTGGCGCTGTCGGAGGTGAGGCTGACCCGGGCGAACTGGCCGGAGTGGAGCTTCGGGTCGGCCGGGATGTTTATCTTCACCGGTGCGGTCCGTGACAGGCGGTCGGCGGTGGGGGCGACCTCGGCGACGGTGCCGACGAAGTCGAGACCGGCGGAGGGGACATGGATCGGCAACTCGTCGCCTGGCCTGACATGCATGATCAACGACTCGGGGATGTTGGTGACGACCTGCAGCCGCGCCTCGTTTTCGAGCTGGAGCAGGGGCTTGCCGGGGGTGGCGAGGTCGCCGACATTGGCCATCTTGCGGGTGACGAGACCGGAAAACGGGGCCAGGACTCGGGTGTAGTCGAGCATGGTCCCCGCCTCCTCATAGGCGGCGGTGGCGATCCGCAGGGTGTCCTGAAGGGACTTGACGGCCTCCGGGGTGGCGGCGTTTTTGGCCAGCAGCTTTCTCTCGCGTTCGAGGTTGCGGCGCGCCTGTTCGAGCTGGGCCAAGGCCTGGCGCTGGCGGGCCGAGATCTCGCCGGCGGTGATCTCGACCAGCAGGTCGTTTTTTTCCACCCGCGAGCCGAGGACCACCGGCAGGGTGACGATGCTGCCGCTGACCTTGGCGGCGATCTCCGCTCGTTCGGTGGCCTGGAGCGAGCCCATCAGCTCGACCTGGCGGGCGGCGGCTTTTTCCTCGGCTTGGGCGACGCTGACCGTGACTGCCGGCGTTGCTTCGTCCGTCATTCTTTCAGCCTTTTTTCCGTCCCTGCACCCGGTCAGCGACACGAGCGCCAGTCCCAGGAACAGCAGGGCGAGAGACAGTGTTGTACGATACCTCATTGCGCAATCTCCTTCTCAGTTGCACCATCTTCGTCGAACTGCGGCAGTCCCATCGCCCGGCGCAGGTTGGCCCGGGCGATCTGATACATGGATTTGGCCGACGAGCGGCGGGCGAGGGCGTCGCTCAGCCGGGTTTCGACATCGATCAGATCGATGGCGAGGATCACTCCTTCCTTGAACCGCTCACGGCTGAGGCGGGCCGTCTCTCCGGCCGCCGCCACCATCTTTTCGGTGACCTGCAGGCGCTGGCCGGCCTGGTCGTAGTCGAGTTCGGCCTGCTGCACTTCAAGATCGAGCGCCAGTTCGGTCTTGGCCAACTGGGCTTGGGTCTCACGGAGTCGGGACTCGGCCAGGGCGATGGCGGCGTTGGTGTGGTCGCCGTCATACAGGGTGTAGTTGAGGCGCAGCCCGGCCATCCATGAATCGCCGCCGTCGTCAAGGACCGTGCCGTTGTCGACCTGGTAGGAGGCGAAGGAGTCAACGGTCGGCTTTTTCGCCCCCCGCGCTGCCGCAACTGCCGCTTCGGCGGCCCGGATTGCCGCCTTCAGGCTCGTCAGTTCGTGGCGGCCGGCGGCCGAGACCGTCGCCGGCAGTTCCTGGTTCAGGCCGTGGCTCCGGTCGAGCCTGACCTCGCCTTTCGGCAGGCCGAGCAGGTTGAGAAAGCGGCGCCCGGCGAGTTCCTCGGCATGGCGGCCGGCGATCAGGTTTTCACTGGCGGTGGCCTGCTGCAATTCGATCGTCAGCAGATCCTGCTGCAGCAGGGTGTCGGCCTCGAAGCGGGCCTGAGCGACCGCGAGCGACGCGGTGATCGCCTCTAAGGCCTCCCGGCGGACGGCGGTCATCTCCTCGGCCTGGACGACGGTGTGGAAGGCGCGCACGACCTCGAAGGCCAGTTGCCGGTAGAGGCTGGTGCGATCGGTGGCGGCGCCGTCGACCCGGGCGCTAGCCGCCTGCCGGTTGGCGGTGTCTCTGCCGCCGCTGTAGAGGCGGTACTGGATTTCGGCCTTGAGCTGGAGATCGTCGGTGCGGCCGGGATCGTTGAAGTCGATGCTGTTGTCGAAGGCCCCCTGGTTGAGGATGTTGCCGAAGGAGTACATCGGGTTGTCGGTCTGGCTGTACCCGCCCGAGAGGGTGATCGCGGGCAGATCGGCGGCATCGGCCATCCGGGCCTGCGCCTCGGCGGCTCGGATCCGCTCGAGGACGATCCGGCTGTCCGGGCTGTTGGCCAGGGCGTAACTCACCGCCTGTTCGGCGGTCCAGACTGTCGGCACCGCCGGCGGAGATCCGTCATCCTGGCCCGGGGAGACCGCCGGCAGGAGCAGAGAGCAGCCGAGGAGAAGAGTGCAGACTGAACGACGAATCAGTGATTGCATTGTAACTACCTGGAATTGAATTATTTATTTTATGTATTTGGCAATTTAATAAAATCGTTAAATAGAATAGGACCTTCTCGTGTGCTTGTCAAAGCGAAACGACAAAAAAATCATACTCGTTAGAGTGCGGCAAAAGCTGTGGCTGCTGTTCGGAATATGCAACAGTATCTCTCATCAAACAATACCGGAACGATACGTTGATTGGAAGGGAGGAACCGGTGACGTGCAAGAAAGGCCATTCCTTGTCAGGCCGGCAGCGAGTGGCCAAAGCGGTACCGTGCCGGAGGTCCGGGGCGGGCGAATGCAAGAGCCGGGAGGTATCGGAGCTGGAGCGAACACTGGTGCTTCAGGGCGAAACAACCGGTTCTGCACCAACGTCACAATAACTCTATCGATTCAAATTGGTGGATCAGGGGCGCCCATATTGTCCCGTTGAATCGACCGAGTTTACACAACTTACACAACTCGACACACAGGTGGAGAAATCGATATGATATCCTTCTCTATTTTCAATAGAACCCGCGGTGGATCTGTATTATAACATCTGCAATATGCAGGTGATGCAGCGAGCGGCTGAGTTGTATGGCTGACCGATCATGGCAGGATTCCGAATATGCGCCCGATACGCATCTCAGCCGGTTACAATCGTCCGGCATTGACACAGTGATGCCGCCATGCCGCTCAAGATACAATCGGGTTTTCATCCGACCAGCTGTGTCGGCGAAGGAAAGAACTATGGAAAAAAACATCTTGGTAGAAATTATTAAAAGACGACTGGCGCTGGAAGGAGAGGAGCTGACTGCCGTTCTGGAAAATCCCAAATACCAGCGGCTGTTTGAAAATGCGGCCAAAGGGGCGCGCTATCGTCTGGTAGCGGAGGTCGTCGCTTCGAAGGGATGCCATTCAGGGCATGTGGTCGGGCAGCGCATCGTTTTCGACTCTGCAGGCAACCTGTTGACCCGGGAAGCTCCCGATCGCGTCTGCGCTTTTCTGATGCCGAACCTGGCGGTGTTGATCAATGCCTTCTTTGAGAATCTGATGAACGGCAGAGACCCCAATGCGGTGATGTTCAACCGCACGGGCTGTTTCGATGTCGGCCCCATGTGCGGTGGCTGGGGACATGTCCAGGTGGAGATGAGAGCGGAGTTGAGGGAGTAGTCAAAAGATGACGGATATTTTTTGCAGTATGGCGGAAAACCGGGGCGAAGAAGAAAATGGATAAACAGGGAAGGCGTCCTTTACGTTCGATTCTGTGCTGGCTCAGCATGGTACGGATCAATAACTCTACAATCGGTTGTTAACAGTGACTAATATTATAATGTTTACCGGCAAGGGCGGGGTCGGCAAGACAACGATGTCGGTGGCGACGGCCCTCCACCATGCCGGGATCGGGAAAACCCTGCTGATCTCAACCGACCCTTCCGGGTCGCTCAGTGAAATCTTCGCTCGCCCCTTGAGCAGCAAGGTCCATACCGTGGCTGTCAATCTCGATGCAGTGGAGTTGAGCCGCAAGCTTGTCCTGGATCTGTGGCGGGAGAAATTCGCCGATGACATCTACACCGTTTTATCCTCTTTCCTGCCGGTGGGGCGGGAGATCATCGACTACCTCGAAGGGGCCCCGGGAATCGAGGATGAGTTCATGCTCGACTATCTCCTGACGATGGCCGAGTCCGGGGAGTATCGGGCGATCATCTGGGACACTGCTCCCACCGTCACCACCTTGAATCTGCTGTTTGTGCAGCAGATGTTCTATTCTCACCTGACCCAGGCCCATAAGCTCTATTTCAAGATGAAAAAGGTTTTCAACAACGTCGATCCGCTGGCGCTGATTAACAGGTGGCGGTCGTTGACGGAACGGATAATCGATCTTCTGCGAACCGATACCTGTGCCTGGGTGGTTGCCAACCCGGAACACCTGGCAGTCGAACAGGCCTTCAATATCGCCGACTCCTTTGATGGTTTCGGGATCGAAGTCCAGGGCTTTATCCTCAACAAGGTGTTGCCGGCAGAGTTCTGTCAGGATCACCCGTTCTGGCAGGCAAAATATACCGCTCAGCAGAAATGCCGTGAAAAGATGCAGCAGAGAGCCGACACTCGCCCGGTAAAGGAAATACCGGAGTTGATCGGCAGTATACAGATCGAAGGGTTCCTGCGAGAGGTTGCCGGTCTTCTACACCCGGGCCGGTAGGGCAATGGGGGACATCAGGGCATCCGCCATCGCCGCGACAAAGACCGGGTTCCGAAAAAAGGTACGAACCGCCATCGGGCTCCATGGCACGAGCCTGTTGCCCGATGTCCTGGATAGTATATCGTGCCGACTCGAACCGATGGTGAAATCCCCCCTGGATTGAGAATACATCGGGAAAAACTTCCTTTGCCGGAGTATCAGCCGATCCGGCTGCAGCGGGCTGTTCAGTGACGACGGGCTTGAACAGGCCATAGTTGCTTCGCCTCTACACGTTCTTCCCCATTTCATAGGCCTGGGTCATCGCCGTTTTTCCCTTGATGTCGCCTATCTTCCAGGCGCCGGTGCCAAAAACGACGCCTTTTTCCGCTACTTCCCCCAGGCAGGAAAGAAAACCCCTGAACCCTGCAAGGGCTGTGTCCATCGCCTCTTTCCTCTCATCGGCGGAAGTCATAAGGAAGTAAAGGTCCTTGTCGCTGATGTCCGGGTAAACGGGATAGACCCTGTCGATGAAGGTCTTCATCTGCCCGCTCATGTTGTAGAAGTACACCGGGGTGGCCATGACGATGACATCGGCGGCGCCCATTTTTTTCAGGATTTCACCCATGTCATCCTGTTGTACGCACATACCGTCGTGTTGCCGGCAGTGTTCACAGGCAAGGCAATAGCCGATTTTTGTCTCCCGCAGGTTGACCTTCTCGACCTGATGGCCTTGTGCCTTGGCGCCCGTCATGAACTGCAGGCACAACAGGTCGGAATTCCCTCCCTTCCTCGGACTCGCCGACACTATCAACACGTTTTTGCCCATGGATAACTCCTCTTTGCGGCATCAGATTTTCAGTGAACTCATGACAAGCGGAATTGATCGATGCATACTCCCGGATGCATCCGCCAGTATACACGAACCGGGATGAGAGTGAATTATCAAATGTTACACCGGGGGAGGGGTGCGATTTTCCTCTGCATTCGCCATGGCTTTGGAGAAGCGGGCAAAAACTCCGGGCAACGCCGTGCCGGTGAAGACAGGGGTTGCGGATTCCTGAAGGATCAGGCAAGGATGGCGGAGGATTGTTCTACTGCAATCGGGATCGCCGGGTTATATTGGAACAGGCGCATCCGGAGGTAGCGATCGGGAATGAACCTCTCGCCGACGGAAAAATCATCAAGGTGAGAAAAAATCATGAAAATACCGAACAACGGTTCACAACCTTCGCTGCCAGGGCCGATGGAGTGGTTCGCCGGCACAGTGCGTATCGATCCCCTGGCGTTCCAGGCGGGCAGCACTGGTGGTCGATCCCGGGTCGAGTGGTAAAAAAAACGTATGGTTGAAAGGAGCTACGACAATGGAGAAAGCAACAGTCTATTTTACGGATTTCAGAACAAAACCTTTCGGTGACGGGCTGCCGGCAAAATTGAAGAAGCTGATCAGGGAGGCCGGTATTGACCAGATCAATATGGATGGCAAATTCGTCGCGATTAAACTGCATTTCGGCGAATTGGGCAATATCAGCTATCTTCGTCCCAACTATGCGAAAGCCGTCGCCGACGTGGTCAAGGACCTGGGCGGCAAACCCTTCCTGACCGATTGCAATACCATGTACCCGGGGAGCCGGAAAAACGCCCTCGAGCACCTGCAGTGCGCCTGGGAGAACGGGTTTACGCCCCTGACCGTCGGCTGCCCGATTCTTATCGGTGACGGGCTGAAGGGAACCGATGATATCGAGGTGGCGGTGGCCGGTTGTGAGTACGTGACGGCGGCCAAGATCGGGCGGGCCATCATGGATGCCGACGTCTTTGTCAGTCTGACCCACTTCAAAGGGCACGAGATGACCGGCTTTGGCGGGGCGATCAAAAATATCGGCATGGGATGCGGCTCGCGGGCCGGCAAGACCGAGCAGCACAGCGGCGGCCAGGCCTCGATCGTCGAGGAAAAATGTCGCGGCTGCTATGCCTGTTTCAAGCAGTGTGCCAACGATGGCCTCGTCTTCGATGACGATGCCAAAAAAATGCATGTGAACAAAGAGAATTGTGTCGGCTGCGGCCGCTGTCTGGGGGCGTGCAATTTCGATGCGATCGAGTTTGCCGACTTCGCGGCGGTAGAGCTGTTGAACAGACGGATGGCCGAATACACGAAGGCGGTGGTGAACGGTCGCCCCTGTTTCCATATTTCCCTGGTGGTCGACGTTTCTCCCAACTGCGACTGCCACAACGAAAACGATGCCCCCATCCTCCCGAATCTGGGGATGTTCGCCTCCCTTGATCCCCTGGCCCTGGATCAGGCCTGTGTCGATGCCTGCATGCAGGCCACCCCGATGCCGGGAAGTCAACTGTTCGACAATATGGCCAGCCCCGATTTTATCGACCATCACGATCATTTCACCAACTCGAGACCCGAATCGGAATGGCGGACCTGCCTGGAGCATGCGGAGAAAATCGGTCTGGGAACGCGGGAGTATGAGCTGGTTGTGATCAAATAGCCGCTCCTGCGTCCAATCCGGTCGATATTCAGGGTGACGGAAAGGGGCGAATCGCCGCCGCTTTTTTTCGACCCCTCGATAAATGGGTTCAGGGTAATTTTCTGTTAATTTTACTCTGTTTGAATGCATAAGCCCCAAGAACGGAAGAAACCTCCATGTGGGTATAATGTTTAACAACTGTTGGGTCGAGAACCAGCTCGCCCAA
>NZ_JACHEO010000036.1 GCF_014201505.1 Desulfoprunum benzoelyticum
AATGGTTGATCGGTTAACCTATATAGCCTTACAAACTCAGCCGGTCCCGCAGCGCCTGCTCAAGCTGGCTGAAGTTCGATGGTAATCAGAAAAAATTATCAAGATCAGACCTTCGGAAAAGCAGTTTTCCTTTTTGTTGACCAGATGGTCGTGAAAATGGAATTGAACGCTGCTCAACAGCCAACCGTCTGAAATGGTCAGGAGAAAAACCTACATATTCAGCCGCCTGTTTCAATGTCATGACACTGGATTCCGGTGGAGCCCTATTTGCCAGCAAGCGGAGGATTTTATTTTGAGTTTCCTCGATTGCTGCAAGTCTGCTATCAATGTCCATAATCTGTTCGACCTTGATATATGTACCCTTCAACAGCCTTCCTGATTTCCTCGGGGGATCCCCAAACCCATGTGACTCGGCTGATAGCTGTTACTTCTTCCAACCTGACAGCGACAGGGGGAGGGCAGGGACGTCGACCCCGGATAATATGACTCAGAAAATCAGGTCCGATATCGGCTAACCTTGCGATTTCTTTCTGTGTGATTTTCTTCTTGTTAGGTTTCATGGCCATTTATGTTATAAAAAATAGACCGTGAGTCAACAAAAAAGTAGACCAAAATAGACCTAATATGCTTTTTTTCTTCCAAAAATTGAGCAGGTGGTCTATAGTTGACTTATGGATCAATTAATCACAAATCAATTTCGAGCAGCTCTCACACATTTGTTGGCTCAAGAAGGTCGAGGGGCACAGGCACGTCTTGCAAAACAGCAGGATATTGATCGCGGTTATCTCAATGCCATTGTCAAAGGCAGAAAATCCGGTTCTGAGAAGATACGATCAAAGATTGCCAGCCATTTCGATATGGCCTATGAGGATGTGTTTGTTCTAGGGCGACGTGTATTGGCGCAAGCTGAGGAATCAGCTGCAAATTATGAAAATCAAACGTTTGATGCTTTAACGACAGCGGAACCTACCCCAGAAAATACGCTTGGTGATGATGCTATAGATTTTAAGGTCCCGACCAAAAGGGAAGGTGGGTCATCAAGTATCCACACCAGGATACTGAAAACGATTGAAGTTCTCGAATCAGATACAAAATATGGTGATCTTCTTGCTGGTTTGATCGATGCTTTTCACGATTCGCTCAGCACGAAAAGAGAAAAAGAGACCATACATTGACAAAAGAAAGGGCTTGAGTTTCAAGCCCAAGAGGTTGAACGAAATGTGGACAATGAGAAAAAATGAGGCTCATCATGGCAAATGAGTAGCCAGTCTGCTAAACTCTCGCACTTTAGGCAATGAGCCTGTCACAAGCACCAATTAATCCCTTTGCAAGGGCCAGTTCACTTCCCGGTGGGTTGCATGAGACGACACCTTTGTGCTTCTTCGTATCCTTGAGTGAAAAATTTTGTCAAGGGGCAACGTGATTCGAAGCTTTCATGCTCCCGGATAACATCACCATGGTCTCCGTCGGCAAGATGCCTGTAAAAATGTAGCCATGCATACAGTTTTGGCGTAGTTTCTATAGCTAGACCTAATTGATTGGTTGCAAATTTCCTTGCCTTCTTTTCATCCGTCATAAAAGCAATACTCCGAATACGATAAGCTGCTGCGATACAAGACAGTTCGCCACTACCTAATTTGCTGGGCGCTTGTTGAATGACAGCAACCAGATCTTCCAACTCACATTTCTGAACAGGAAATTTTTGTTGATCAAGAGCTTTTATGAGACGGTTTTTCAACTCTTGTTGTTGAGGAGTCTCAGTTGATCGCGGCTTATGAAGGCATTCGTAGAGCACCATTGGTGTGATGCAGAAGGATAGACCGGTGCTGAAAGCTGCATGATACAATTTGCGAGATGACAAAACGTTCCAGACTGAGCACGTATCCACAACGCTTGCTGGCGAGAATGATGTCGGGTCAAGCGTCATATTGAATAGCCCTCCCGAATAATATAGATATTTCTCGTGTTTCAGCATGATCTGCCAGAAAAGCCTCTCCTAGTCTTCCTGCCGAAATAAGATCACGTTGATGTGCTTCGAAACACAGATTTACATAATAAGTTGATAATCCGCGCTTTAGTAGTTCGAGCCGACGTTCTTTCTGGCGGTCCGTTAAGGATTCTGGGGCCTCAGGGTCGATTTTCTCCGAGCTGTGAACTTTAACTGAACGAATAACCTGGGCTGTCCTTTTATCTATGAGTTTTGCTTCCATCAATGCATAGGACAAGCTTTCAGTACTCACTCTGAATTGCTGTGCCCAATGGACTGCTTGGTCAGTTGTCCATGTCGATACACTCGGCAATTGGTCGGGTGGCATCAGATAGCATGAGGCAAAGCGATTGGCACGAATTTCCTTGAGATCAGCTTCTGAATATCGTCCTTCTCTTTGGCGAAAACTGACAACAACCGAATCTGATGAATCAAATATGGCGTGTGCGGCTTCGTGCCCCACGGAAAATCGTTGTCTGTAAATATCTTCATCGTAATTGACAAGAAGACAATGCCCAGCAATTGGATGCTCAATATACAACCCCGAAATGTCAGAATTCTCTAGTCGACGTCGGAAAACATGACAACCAATCTTTCGAAAATCAGCAAATAAATTACGCGGTATTTCGTTAGGAGCGTATCCTAAAAAAACTCGGAGTGCTCGGGCAGCATTTTCTCCGTGACCTTTGTAGTACTTACCTTGAGGAGAAAACGGAAATCTCAGTTTCTTTATATCGAGATCTGATTCGAGTTCCGATTCTATCTCGCAGAGATATAAAAACTCTTGGATAGATCGCCGATCATTTGGGCTGAAATCGTTGCCATGTCGACGATAAAGCAGGTCAGTCTGTTCAAAAGGAGCAGGACGTTTATCGTCTAAAAAATCGCGAAGATCGTGGCGATAATAATTGGCGAGAATCAGAACCTCATCGCCGGATGGTCTAACCTGACCGACCTCGATGAAATGAATGCGGTCAACAGTTATGCCGGTATCTTCACTTACAGTCTCGACCATTATCGACTGAAGTTCTCTTGCCTGTTTCAGCTTCTGAGCGATAGACTGGTAATTAATGGCCACAATAGCAGTTTCCTTTTGTAAGGGAATGATCTCCACAGATGGACCAGCGGTGCCACATACTACATTGATAAAACTCCTTGATCCGGTCTACTCCTCAAGATTTGCACCTTCTCTAGCTGCTAATCAAACGATTTCGATATTGATTTTCCATTGCAATTCCCTGCAGGTAGTGGCTATACCTGATCGTATATCAAAATATATATAATGTTATACTGAGAGCATGGATGATGGGCAACATGAAAGATTCCACAACTCTATCGTATATCCAAAGATTGAAGATTCAATTTGTCAATGTTAAATGGTAGCATGAGTCATGCTTTCTTCGTCTTGCTTGCCCTGGAAGGGGGAGAGATCTAGAGTATAACGGGTACTTTTTAGCTGACCGGTTTTTGTAAAGATCCCTTTACCTACCAGGTCTTGTAAATCTCTTGTCGCTGTTGCTGAGGGTGATTTTGTTATTGCTCGGTAATTTTTGGCACTGAATCCACCTTGAAAGCCTTTCGGTCCCTCCAGTAGTATCCGGTTGATCACTTTTAATTGGCGAGGGTTGAGGTTCTCTTTGTGAGTATCGAAAAACTTTGCTTTGGTGATTATGAAATCAACTTGCTTTATGGTTTGTTTTTGGGCGTTGATAATGGTTTTCCCAAAATAAATAAGCCAGTTTGTCACGTCATTTCCTGTACTCTGGGCTGCCAACTCCTCGTAATATTCTCTTTTCCTGTCGTCAATGGTTGAAGAAAGTGCAATGAGTGTCGGCTGGCCCATATTTTGTGATAATGATTTTTCAACTATGCCCCGCCCGATCCGTCCGTTTCCGTCCTCGAAAGGATGGATTGAAACAAAATAGATATGAGCAATCCCTGCCCGAACCAATGGGGTCAAAGGTTCTTTCCCGCCAGGGGCTGATTTGTTGAACCAATCTATGAATTTCTCCATTTCCTTTGGAACATCGGCAGATGGGGGAGCTTCAAAATGGACTGTTGGTTTATCGTATCGTCCCGACACAACTTGCATTGCTTCCTTGTGGGTTCGATATTTTCCTATCTCTAAGTTTCGTCTGCCGGACATCAACATTTCATGCCAATTGCAGAGAGTCTTTTCTGTCAATGGTGAATCATAATTGGTGAATATATCTTTCATCATTTCAGCGATCCCGGCTTCCGCCGGTTTTACCCTGTGATGATCGGCTACTCCCAAACCGAATTCTCTCTTAATAGAGGACTGCAGGCTTTCCCGGTCTAAAAATTCTCCCTCAATTTCAGATGTTTTAAGGGCTTCATTACATACGAGTTCAATTATTAAGTCGTTTTGGTCTTTACGTGAAAGATGCCTGGCAATGCCAAGCGAAAAACCGGATTGCCTTGAATATTCTCGTTCAAATTTCTCGATTTCGCTGTTATCATAGGAAAAATTTCCCCAATCATCTTGTTGCCAATTCCATTTTATTTGTGCCATGATCTATAAAACCTCCTTTTATAGATCATAATACATGATATTGCGATCTATAAAAACCTATTTTTAAACTCAAGACGCACTGTGAGGAGAAGTAATGGGCTTTAGAGCAAGCAGTATGACTTGGGCAGAATTGGTATAACTTCCCGGAGGCCGGATGGGTAGGTAAGTAAAGAAAAGAAAATGGAGCAAAAATGGAGCAAATTGCTTTCGGAATATTAAAATAACTAAATATATAAATATGTTATGTTGTTGTATCTGAAGGATTCCTAATCCTGGTGCCGCAGGTCCGATTCCTGCCGGGGGCACCAATAAAAACAGCCACTTATCGAACTGTCGGTGAGTGGCTGATTCCGTTCGGGGGACAATAAGGGGACACGGGGGCTCTCAGTATCCCTCTGGCCGGGCCCCCTTGGGCCCCCGACGGGGGTAGGGGGTGGCTCCTCTCCGGGGTGGGCGTGTCCGCCTATCGTTACCCGATCCACTCTTCGGGCCGATCTACTCCATACGCAAATTGTGGACATGCTGGTTTGCTTCCCAAATATTCTCGGGAACTTAAGCAATGAATAACACCTCATTGCCGGCATTGCCGCCGAAGGCCTCTTCTCCGGCCTTTCCGATCAATGGCCATCCCTCTCAAAGCTTGATCGAGGAGGTGGCAAGGTATTCCCCACCTGAGTGGCGGTGAGCCTGCCGGAACGAATGCCCCGATAAGAGTGGATTTAGACTTCGTGATTATAGCCAATCCTTCGACTGGTTGTTGTGGCTGCTTGCCGCCTCAGATGGTCGACAATCTGTGGCAAGAGGCTCATGTCCTGGAGGTTCCGGTAAAATTTCTTTTTTCAGGATAATTAAAAAAGAACTTTATGCATTTGGGATTAAATGGTATCTAACTCTATGGTTCATACGAGAATAGTTATCACTCCTGAAAATGATGTTGCGCTGTTGTGCCGCTCCGTTTAGAATAGAGTGCGGGGTTCTTATTATTCCTGGCATCGTTAGAGGTAAATCAAAATAAAGTCCGACATGATGAAACGCTAGACAACAAACCTTCATCGCACGAGACAGTCTCGTGCTCACACTCAACAAGGAGAAACCTTATGAAGAAAGTGCTCGTAGCATATTACAGCAGGACCGGCAAGACTCAGAAAATGGCGGATTACATTGCCGAAGGCATACGCCTGAGCGGAAATGCGGTAGAAATGAAGAAGATCGTGGATATCAAGAGTGAAAAAGATATCGAAGGCTACGACGGTTACATTTTCGGTTGCCCAACCTATCATAAGAGCATAACCAAGAACTTCGAGACCTTCCTCTTCCTGGTTGAAAAAGCAGGCCTCAAGGGTAAGATTGGCGGGGCCTTCGGTTCCAGCACCCACAGCGGCGAGGCCCCCGGAGTCATTTTTGACACGATGGAACACGTCTTTGCGATGAAGATGACGAACCTTGGCCCATTCGATCTGCGTGAGAATGTCGTCGACAGCAACGAGGGAATAAAGGCATGCCAGGATTATGGACGTACTCTCGGCGGCATGCTCAATTAAAAACTCTCACTCCTTCCTGGTCGTACAGTTCTGTTTTCGAACGTTCGTCAACATAGCGCTTTGATACAGGTCTGTTGCTTGTCAATGCCGCGGCCGATTGATACCTGGTCGCGGCTTGAGCGCTCTTCAAGATCCACCCCGGCGGCAGTGCGTTCAACCAACTCGAGATAGTGATTCCTGAAATCTGTAGACGTCATTGACGTATTCTGCAGTCGATCAGGGATGTGCGCCAACCTCGGCAATACTTGGAACCGAATCCGGCAGGATTGCCTGAAGAGTATGGTGCAGTAACCTCGAATCAGGTATTTTCCTTGCTGGCGGAGGATCTTGCGTGGCAGGTTTTGATAGATTGATTAGACTGACAAACGATGTATCTGATAATCTGTTGGCAGCAGGAAGATCACTTTGGAGGGAAAAATGACAACAAGGCCAAAAATCATAATATCATCACGTGACGCGGAAAGATTGGACGAGTTGCTGGACTCGATATCTGAAAAGGAATTTCCTCGCAAAAACGACCTGGAAACTGAGTTGGATCGGGCAGATATCGTAGAACCGCAGGATATGCCTTCCCATGTGGTCACGATGAACTCAGAGGTACGGTTCAGGATCGAGTCTTCCGGCGAGGAGTTTTGTCTCAAGCTCGTTTATCCCAGAGATGTCGATCCAAAAGGCGGCACAATTTCAATACTTGCCCCTGTTGGCAGTGCTCTTCTCGGTCTTTCCCAGGGCGATGAAATTGAATGGCCGAAGCCGGGTGGCGGGGTGTTGAAGGTGAGGGTACAGGAAATCACCTATCAACCGGAACGATCAGGAGAATATCATCGCTGACGGAAGGTAGATGCTGCAACTGTGATGGATATCGAGGTCAAAAAAGAAGACGAGACCGGATACGCCGGCAGGATCTTTGATGTCCTGTATTCACTTGGTGGCGATACATACGGTGTTCCAACCAACACATTGGAGAACGGCGGTCAACGGCGATTTCATGCAATCGATGAAGGTGTTGAATAAGCTGAACGATCATAACGATCCGTTGGAGCTGGACGAAAACTGGTCATCAACGCGTTTGATTTCCCGCTCGGTATAGGCATCGATGACGGCGGCGAGTTGCGAGCGGAGTTCGCTCGTCATATTGGCGATAGCGCCGACCATGGAATCGTCGATCTCCTTTCTTCCGTAGGTCAAGGCGTGTTCCATGATCCGCAGCTTGTCCAGGATCAAATAAAGCTCCTCACTGATTTGTACCTCACGACTGTTTTTCATTTGGTTGCTGTCTGCTGAGTGATTGAATACACTGCGGTATCATGGATAGCCGGGAAAACGGATTGTGGGCGCAATTATTTCCGTAAAAACGGAAGTGCAATCGGTTTGCCGGGAACAGCGTACTGCCGTTTTGTATCGAGGTTCGCAAAATATCACCTGCGGTCTCGACCAGTACTTTGTCGATCAGTTTTTCAGGAAGGCCAGTGCCTCTACAGCCGCCGCGCTTTGATCGTCACCGGTGCAAGATGAAGGGCCAACGCGGTTCCTTTCGACTGTTCTGGAAGAGTAAAATCTCCGGCCTGTCTTCCGATGCTCAACCCCTTATCGATAAAGGTCGCCGCAATTCCGAATAGATCGCCATCCGCACCAACAATCTTCGCTATCTCATCGGCGTCGTAGTTTTCAGCGGCATAGTTCTGATCGTCATCACTGTACCATGCGGCACTATGTGAGTATGGGATTGACCATACACCGTCTCTTCCGCGTTGTATTACGAAGGTTCGACCGTTGCTGTCCAATATTCCGATGTTGTCTGGTTCCTTGCCTCTGGATGCAAACCGCTGTCCCTCAATGATCTCAAATGATATTTTCATGAGTTCCCTTTTCGGTTGCATGTTCGATCTGAGATAATCCCGCCGGCTGCGGTCGGTGTCCCCGGATTCCGGAATTATGAAAAACTGCCGGGTCCCGTTTCCTGATGATGGAGATCTGTACGGTACCGTCATTTCCATCAGTCAATCCTTCGTTGTCAGCCTTCTTCAGAATGATCTGGAAATCGACCGGGGTAAGAGCTGCCATAACGGGTTCTGTCTTCATCTTTACAATCTCAATTTCCGGCTTCTTGTCCTGTCGTGTCGTCATTCTTTCTATTTTATATGCAATATATAGACCATATGAAATATTTTGTCGGTTTTGTTGACGGCAGACCTCCGCCGGATGGTCTTCAGGATCCTGCAACAAACGGGATCTTCACTGAAGATCAGAATCCGCGGCGGGCGGGAAATCCGGCGAGCGTTTATTTTCAGCCGAGTAAACCGGCGGCCATCGCCTCCAGATATTCGTCTTGGAGAATATCCAACTTCGCAAATTGCTCTTTCGTGTACAGTACGAATTCCCCTTCCGAGGTGGCGCACAAATTCCCCTGATGATCGAAGAGCTCGCCGATCATGATCGCTTTCCGCTCTCCGGTTCTCTCTTTGATCGAACCAATACCGTACAAGGCCGTCTCGACATAAATCGGCCGTTGAAACTGGATGGTCATTGTTTTTGTCAGTATGAACTTTTTCGTGAGGATGATCGCCGCCCAACTCATGGTCTCATCGAGAATGGTTGAAATCACGCCGCCGTGTACCAATTTGCTCCACCCTCGAAATTGGGAGGGGACTGTCAGTCTGGAGCGGATCTGGCTCCCGTTTGTTTCGAAGGTCATCCGCAAGCCGGAATGATTTTCCGAACCACAGCCGAAACAATCCTTGTCCAACCTGGGAAGTGACTTCCATAAATTCTGGTTTGCATCGTTCATCATTATGATTTCATTGTCCTGTTATGCGTATCGGGGTCCCGGAGAGCTCTGCGTCTCAGGTGTTGCCGCCATCAGCGGCACGGGGCGGCGACGGTTCCGTTGCAGTTGCACCCCGCCTCAGCGCCGGGGTTGCCACCATGAACGGCGACAGTATACAATGAAATGATGTCGAGCTGTATACCCTGTGGTGGTGAATGACCATTTTTTACATGCCTTTTCAGGAAATACTCAGCAAACGACCGCCTGTTCACGACGTGATCCCGAACCGGCTGTATCTCCCGGTCTGCAGAGGAAAATGCGATCGCCAACGGTGGCGGTCAGGCCTTTCTGTCATCATTGCCGGAGTATCGAGTGTCTTGCACGAGACATTGCCCATCGGCTATGATCCGAATATCAACACGAGGGGCAGCGATACGTCCTGTCGCTCGAGAATCCGACGGTCTCTGGAGAAATGAATCATGGTCGAAAATCTCGCCGAAATTGGTCGGGCAACCGTGGAGGACCTGGATGGCATCATGGCGTTGCTGGCGGAGAATCAACCCGGCCGCGGCGGCCGACTGTCGGCCGGTCTTCCGCGCAGTCTCATTGCTGAAATCATGCGTGAAACACCGATCATCGTGTCGCGCCTCGATGGCTGTGTAATCGGCTGCCTTGTGACCAGCACCAGGGAGATGAATGCCGATATTCCCATCATCGACGCGATGCTGGCCGCATATTCCGGTTCGTCCGGCTCCCATGTGTACGGACCGATATGCGTCGCAACCGAACATCGGGGCAAGGGCGTGGCCCAGGCTATGTTTGCCGAACTGCGGCGTTGGGAACCGGCGCGGGAGTATATCCTCTTTACCCGGCGCGACAATCCGATAGCGTTGCGTGCCCATGCAAAGATGGGAATGTGTGAAGTCGCCGGTTTCGTGTACCAGGACAACGATTACGTGGTATTGTCATCTCTCAGATCTGCGGCATGATCCGCATCCGGAAGACAAAATTCCACCCATTACTCAGGAGACTCCCATGGAAAAGAAAATTCTCGTACCACTGGCCGAAGGATTTGAGATGATCGAGGCGCTCAGTATCGTCGATGTGTTTCGTCGGGCCGGTGTACACGTCGATCTGGCTGCAATCGGAGACAATCTCCAGGTCACCTCATCGCATCAGGTGCAGGTCATGGCCGATGTCTATCTTGCCGACTGCACCGACAACGATTACGATCTCATTGTCCTGCCCGGCGGTATTCCCGGAGCCCAGAATCTGCAGCAATCGGCCATTCTTGCAGAACTCCTGAAAAAACAGAACAGTGAAAACAAGCTGTATGGAGCCATCTGCGCCGCCCCGGCCGTCGTCCTCGAGCATCACGGCCTGCTGCAGGGCAAGAATGCCACCTGTCACCCCAGGTTTGCCGACCAGCTGCGTTCGCGCGCCCATACCGGTGAGAAAGTGGTCATTGATAAAAACTGCGTGACCTCCAAGGGTGCAGGAACCTCCATAGAATTCGCCCTCGAATTGCTCGGTATTTTACTGGGAGAAGAAAAGAAGAAGGAAGTAGCGAGTGGGATGGCCATCGAGGCGTGAACGGCGCAAGGCCCAAGCGTCGGCGACACGATGTTGAGCTTGGGCGTCGGGGGTCCTGCCGAGCCAGTTCAGGGTGTTGTCTGTTCCCGCTCCTTCCCGGGATTTTCCGAATGAAGAGCGATGTGATGACAGTTCAGCATCGACAGGGGGTCGATGAGTTCGACCTCGTCGGAACTGCAGATATACTTCCAATCCAGCATATCGCCCGGCACCGATTGCGGGATCCTCATCAGGGAGATATGGAGGTGGGCGGGCATCCTGTTTTTTCTCCCTGTGGTATCGGCAACCGTGCCGACAACATCACCGGGCCCGACCGACCGTCCGATATGCACATGCCGATGCAGTACAATATGGGCATAGACCGACAGAAATCTATGAGAATCATTCCCTCCGTGGTCGATGAAAACAGAATGGCCCAGAAAATCGCGGCAAACGGCAAAGGTCTGACCTGAGGCCATGGCCGGTATGGCAATTCGAGGGGAGAACTTTTGTTCTCTGCCGGCGCCGTCGGTGTAATAGCAGATATCGATGCCCTCATGCGCGGTTGGCCGCGTACCGGTGTCCGGCCACCATTTGGCACGGCTGCCGAAGAGCATTCCCGGATAGAAATCGAAATTTTTGACGCCTGCAAGGCCTTCGTTGACCGCTTCAAGGAGCGTAAAATAGGGGACAGGTGTTGTGAATGGGATGCGCATCTGGGGTCGGCAGCAGGGGGCGATTATTGGTGGTTTTGGGAAAAAACAGGGACGTCGTTGCGTTGTCGGATTGCCACCGGCCTTGGAACACGTCGGCTGGGGCGTTACCGCGTCGGCGTATCGAGCCGGTACGGGACGTCGTCGGCCCCGTACCTCTTTCATCGATGCCGGATCAGGCTGAATGCTGTTTCACCCAGGCCGTGTAGCGGTCGATCCACTTCTGGAGGAAGGCCCTGCTGCCCTCGCCGATATTGCCGGAGGCGTCAAACATGTCGTCCTTCATCTGCAGAAAGGCCTCGGGCTGACCGAGCGTGGGCACGTCCAGGCAGGCCAGGACGTTGCGTAAATGCTGCTGCGCCATCGCCGTCCCGATCGTCCCGATCGAAATGCCAATGACGCCGGCAGGTTTTCCTGCCCAGGCATTCTGGCCGTAGGGACGCGAGGCGTGATCGATCGCATTCTTCAGCACCCCGGGGATGGAACGGTTGTATTCCGGGGTCACGAAGAGCAGGCCTTGTGCCGCCGCGATCTCACCCTTCAACCGTTTGACCGATTCCGCCTGGTTGCCGTCGTCATCCTGGTTGTAGAGCGGCAGATCGCCGATCTCCAGATATTTGAATGTGAATTCCGGAGGCGCCAGACTGACGAGGGCGTGTGCCAGGGCACGATTATAGGAATCCTTGCGAAGGCTGCCGACGACGACGGCAATGTGATACTGACTCATGATGGTCTCCTTACGTATTGTGTTTATGGAACGGAAATTCAAGCGGTGGATGTCACTTTGCGCGGAAAGGCTGCCGGGACTTCCGGAACAGGGAACACGGCTGCATCTATCCGGAATTCTGCCCGACGAATACGGCCTACTGTAAGTACGAATACGGGAAACATCAACTCGCCAAAGTTCTCAAGGTCTGACGACAGCGCGAAAAAAAAATCGTCTTCGGGCGGCGATAATCTGCCGGGAGTGCATATCGTATGATTTGGGGGCAAACAAGGAGGAGATATGAAAGCTTTGATTATAAGTGCGGATACATTTGAGGACTCTGAACTGCTGGTTCCCTACTACCGACTGAAGGAGGCGGGCATCGAGGTGACGGTGGCGTCGATGCGCCGTGAGGTCATCACAGGGTTGCACGGCTATGAGGTGACTGTGGACAAGACCCTTGCCGAGGTCAACCCCGAAGAGTATGCAATCCTTGTTCTCCCCGGCGGCAGGGCTCCGGCGGCGGTGAGGAAGGAGGAGAAGGCGCTGGAGATCGCCCGCAGTTTTTTCGCTGGCGGCAAGCCGGTCGCCGCCATCTGCCACGGGCCGCAGATCCTGATCAGTGCCGGTCTCCTGCGTGGGCGACGCGCCACCTGCTACCGCTCGATGGCGGATGAACTGATAGCCGCCGGCGCCGATTATGAGGACCGGGAGGTGGTGGTGGACGGGAATCTGGTCACGTCCCGGCATCCGGCCGATTTTCCCGCCTTCCTGCGCGAGATCATGAAACTGCTCGGACGCTAGCCGGACGTCCCCTTAGCTGACCGCTCCATGTGCTCGATGATGGAGCGGTCAGTTGACCCCGCCGCCATCAATCAAAAAGAGGGCCTGCATGATAAGAGGTTCGACATTTTCTTCCAGGACGATGTCCTCAGCGGTCAAAGGAGCGGTGTCGATAAATGCGAATTTCCCTTCTTCCCAGGTAATGGCCTCAAAAAATGCGGTCTTGAGCCGAGTGAAAAAAATATCCGTGATCTGAGAGTGTTGGATATAACGTAAGCGTCTAATCAACCGCCTCGGCATAGCGCAGCATGATCTTTAGTCTGTCCACGTTCCAGGGGAGCAGGGCCTCGTAGTCGGCGAGGGTGTGAGCCCTGGGCAAGTGCTCGAAG
>NZ_JACHEO010000037.1 GCF_014201505.1 Desulfoprunum benzoelyticum
TGGAAATAGCCCATACCCAGGTACCGAAATCCCGACAGGTGACCGCAACATCTGAAGGCATCCAGCAGCGCCGATGTTGAATCTTCCATGCATGATCAAGTCCCGGGACGGGACCGGCGGAGACCGCCGCATCCCCCGCATCGCTATGGACAGGAGGCCGATGCGGGGGATGCGGGGGATGCTGTGAGAGGAGAGAGGCGTCAGCGCTGCGCCGGGACGCCGGCCGCGTCCCAGCCGCGCAGCCGATAGTAATCCTGCAGCAGGTATTCCATCTCGTCGGCGGTGAGGCTGCGGCCGTCGGGGAGTTTTTCCTTGTGCAGGCGAGGAGGCAGGCGATCGTCGGCGGCGGTGAGGCCCTCGCGGATATTGAACAGTCGGGTCATGTCGGTGACCCGGACGGCGATCTCCTCCAGTTCCTGGCGGCCGGCGATGCCGGTCACGAGCGCGATCGACTTTTCCAGTTCTGCCCACGTATAGAGATCACGGTAAAAGCGGCACAGGACCAGGGTGTCGAAGATGTTGAGACGATTCTCGAACTCAATGAGCAGCGCCGCCTTGTCCTCGATCTGGGCCGGCGGGATCATTCCCGACAACTCCGGCTTGTAGAAGGTGGTCCGCAGGTGGCAGGCGCCACGGGGCGAGGTGCCGAAGGTCAGGCCCATGCCCTTCAGCACCCGCGGTTCGTACCCGGCCGGCTCCATCCCCTTGACATGGATGGCGAGATCGGTGAGGCCGAAGCGCTTGGAGGCCGGGATGATGCCGTCGGCGAGGATATCGCCGATGTCCTCGCGGGCGGCGATTTTCCTGATCAGCACCGCCAACTGATCAGCGTTGCCGTAGTCGATCGCGTAGTCGATCCGTCCCTTCTCCCTCGCCTCCATCACCAGGGCGCAGAGGTTGCCGACGGTAATGGTGTCCATGCCGAGGCGGTCGGCGAGGTCGTTGAGGAAGGCCACCTCCTCCATCTCGGTGATCATGCACAGGCCGCCGAAGGAGTAGATGGTCTCATATTCCGGTCCCTCCAGCTGTAAGTCCTTGTGCCGCCCCTTCCTCAGCCTCGCCAGCCGGCCGCAGGCCATGAAGCATTTGGCGCAGGCATGGGCCTTGACCTCGTGCTCCTCATGGTACTTCTCGCCGCTCAGATTCTCCCAATGTTCCACCGAGCCCTGGTTCCAATACCGGGCCGGGAAAGCCCCGGCGGTGTTCATCACGGCGACCATCATCGTGGTGCCGAGGCGCTTGTAGGCCTTGACACCCGGATTTTCCATGTTGGTCCGGGAGAAGTTCCCGGCGTATTCGGCCACGCCCTCCGGGTCGGCGTACCGGCGCTTGCTGTCGCCCTGGAAGACGATGGCCTTGACGAGCTTGGCGCCCATCACCGTGCCGACTCCAGCCCGGCCCGCACAGCGCCACTTGTCGTTGGCGATGATGGCGTAACGGACCAGGTTTTCACCGGCCGGGCCGATCACCACCGCGCCCGGTTTGCGGTAGCCTTCCCGATTCGGGGCAAAGCGGGCCACCGCCGCCGCCTCGGCGGCGAAGGTCTCCATCCCCCACAGATCGTCGGCGTCGTGGAACTCGGCGCCTTCGGGCGTGACGGTCAGGACCGTCGGCCGGTCGGCCCGGCCGTGGAGGACGATGGCGTCGAAGCCGGCGGCGTCAATGGCCTCGGGGACCTTGCCGCCGGAGTAGGATTCGGCATAGAACCCGGTCAAGGGCGACTTGGTGAAGACCCCGTAACGGCTCCCCCCCCACAGCCGGCCGCCGCAGAACGGCCCGGTGGCGAAGATCAGGTGGTTCTCGGGCGCCAGCGGATCGACCCCTGCCGGGTTGCGCTCGAGGAGCAGTCGGGTGGCCAGTCCCTTGCCCCCGAGACACTGGCGCAGGACCTCGTCGGCGACCTCTTCGTTGACAGAGGTCCGAGAAGAAAGATCAATCGTCAGAATCCGATTGTAGAAACCGTGCATCGGCTGCTCCTCCTTTTGCTTATGAACGGATCGCCGCCAGACCCTGACGGACGATGTCAATCCCCTGCTGCAGCTGCTCCTCGGTCATGACCAGCGGCATGAGGAAGCGGATGTTGTTGCCGTATGCCCCGCAGGCGAGGATGATCACCCCGCGGTCGAGACAGTATTTCACCAGGGCCTTAGCCTCGGCACCAGCCGGTTCCTTGGTTTTTTTATCCTTCACCAATTCCATGGCGACCATCGGTCCGAGGCCGCGGACGTCGCCGATCATGTCGCACTCCTGCTGCATCGCAAGGAGGCTTTCCCGGAGCATCACCCCTAGTTTTTGACCTTTCTCAAGCAGCTTCTCCTCTTCGAAGATCTCAAATACGGCCAGGGCCGCGGCACAGGAAAGGGGGTTGCCGTTATAGGTGCCGCCGATGCCCGAGGCGTGGACGCTGTCCATGATCTCCTTCTTGCCGACCACCGCCGACAGCGGCATGCCGGCGGCCAGGCTCTTGGCCGACGTCGTGAGATCGGCCTCGACGCCGTACTGCTCCATGGCGAACATGGTGCCGGTTCGGCCCATGCCGCTCTGCACCTCGTCGGCGATCATCAACACGTTGTTTTTCCGACAGATCGCCTGAAGCCGTTGAAAATACTCCTTCGGCGGGGCGACGAAGCCGCCTTCTCCCAGGACCGGCTCGAAGATGATCGCCGCCGTCTGCTCCGCCGCGACGTGGTTGACGAAGAAATCATTCAGCTTATCAGCGCACTCCACATCGCAGCTGGGATATTCGCGGCCGTAGGGGCAGCGGTAGCAGTAGGCAAACGGCATCCGGTAGACCTCCGGGGCGAATGGACCGAGTCCCAGTTTGTACGGGTTGACCTTGGAGGTCAGCGTCATGCCCATCAGGGTCCGGCCGTGGAACGCGCCCTCGAAGGCGATGATCGCCGGTTTTTTGGTGTAGTAGCGGGCGATCTTGATCGCGTTCTCCACCGCCTCGGCGCCGCAGTTGACCAGCATAACCGATTTCGGCGAATCCCCCGGCACCGCGGCGATCAGCTTTTCCGCCAACCGCACCGGCCCCTCGTAGGGGGTGACCATGAAGCAGGTATGGGTGAATTTCTCCGCCTGTTCCTTGATCGCGGCCACCACCTTCGGGTGGGAGTGGCCGACGTTCATGACCGCGATGCCGCCGCCGAAATCGAGGTAGTCGTTGCCTTCGACATCGGTCAGGACCGCGCCACGGGCATGGGCGATATAGCGGTCAGTGCCGCTGACATTGCCCTTGGCGATAACCTGGTTGCGAAGCTCATGGAGACTGCTGTTGGTTGGTGTGCTCATAATCGTTGTCCTCGAATTGTCTCTTTAGTCATTATCTGTCGCCAGCCGGCCGCCTGGGCCCCGGCATGGCGATTCCGCTGTCTTTCTATATGCAAGATATATACCACAGATATGGGCCATGGCAGCCCCCGAATACCCTCCGAAAGGGAGAGGCCGAATCGAGCCGCGGCAGGCCAGATACGATCCGGTTCCGTATCAACATTCAAATTATGATACAAATTCAATAAAATATATTCGATCCAGTAAAGGATCAACAGCTCGATCAGATCTTTATCATCTGATACCCACACGTTGGACGCCAATTTGATCCATTTCCGAATCATGATTCAGGTTCTGCTGCCGCCGCAGGTGCCCCTCCACCGACTCCAGGAAGGCCTGGTCCCGGTCGGCGTGGTAGACCAGCGACGAGGCGATCTCCCCGGCCAGGATAGCGGATCTGATCTTGGCCGGCAACCGGTCGACCCGCTCCCGGAACGGGCTGCCCTCCCGTGCCAACATCGCCGGCAGATGGTCGAGGATCGCCCGGCGGTAGAGCGACCGATCGCCGACCTCGGGGTGGGCTTGGAAATAGGCGAACAACCGGGCGTAGCAGCTGTTGATCTCGGCACTGATCTCGGCAGTGATCTCGGTGTAGAGCTGAGCCCCGCCCGCTTCGCGGTGCCGGGCGAGGATCACCCTGGCCTCCTCCCCCGCCCGCTTTTCCAGGATCGTCAGGACATCGACGACATACTCCTCCTTGTGAGCGAGAAATTCCTCGTCGGAGAGCATGAGATTGGCGATGATCTCGTAGGATGAGGAAATAACCCCGCATTTGTTGGCCGAGGCGTCGCGCATCAGGATCACCCCGCGCTGCTGCAACTGCTTCCGGGCCTCCGGGGTGATGAACGAGTTGGCCCCTTCGACAATCACCCGACACCGCGGCGCCCCCGACTCGTCGAAGAACCGCCGCCAGTTGCTCCCGTCCACCGTCTCCGGCCGGCCGCCGGCGGGAATGAAGAGATCGGTCGGCACCCGGAAGATCAGGTCGTTGTACTCTTTGTAGAACTCGTCGTTGACGATCCACGATTCGACAAGGCCCTCGGGAGTCTGCAGCACCTTTCTAAACAGCTCCTGCATGCCCTGGCGGCGGGTCACGCCCCGGTAGAGCATGAAGCCGCCGACATGGAGCGCCGCCGGATCGAAGGCGGCGAGATCGTCCTTCAGGAGAATGTTTCGCAATGCCGCGTGATCGACGCCCTGCGGATCATGGACCGCCGCCGTGCCGTCGACGATCAGGGGGATGGCGACGTTGGCGCAGCGGTTCAGCAGGATATTCATGCAGTTGCCGGCCACGTCGCCGTTCGGCCCGCCGGTGAAGATCACCCGGAAGGGATCGCGGGCCATGTCGATGCCGACGGTGGCCATGCAGACCTCGGCAAAGCGGACCACGCCGGTCGAGGTCACCCCGTATTCCTTGTGGTTGATCCCCACCCGCTTGCTCGACATGATCCCGGCGCCGAGAATATAGCCGCGGCGCTCCGCCTCGCGGGCCACCAGTTCGATCATCTGGTCGTGCATGTTCTCGTCCGGACCGAGCTCGATCGGCTCGTCCTCGCCGTAATAGTCGACAATGCGGGGATCGGCGGCCCGGCCGTCCCTGGTAACGAAGAGATCGAGGAAGCCGGAGAGAAGCCCGTACTGCAGGAAATGGAGTTGCTGCCGCAGTCGGCCGCCATCGAGCCCCTCGTCCGCCTCCAGCACTGCCACCAGCTTCGAGCCGCCCTCATAGATGTCCTTGTTCTTCAGGTGCTGGGTGTGGGCAAGGACGTAGGTCTCGCGGAACAGGCTGTTGGCGGCGGTCACATAATCGTCGCGGCCCTGGGTGATCACCGTCCGCCAGCCGCCGCGGGCGATGTCGGAAAAACCGATGTGGTAGGCGGCGCCGTAGCGGCTGGAGAAATAGGTCACCCGGAACGGCCGGTCGGCGGGCAGATCGTTGGTGAAGTCACTCCCCAGCGCCTCGAGGTAGGCCGGATCGAGGCGGAAGGCGAGCGCCCGCTTCTCGGCGATGAAAAAGTTGGTCTTCAGCGTGTGGCTGACCAGCAAGAGACCGCAGCGGAAAATGGTCCGCCGGAACTCGTCGAGGAACCGGCGGCCGGTGTTGAAGTTTTCGACCAACCCGGTAGTCTCGGCGAGCACCGCGGGATAGCCATCGGCATCGGCCTCCGGGTCGAAGCGGGCATGAAAGAGCCGCACCAATTGCAGGGTGATTTCCGGATGGTTGTGGAAGGCCCGCGCCACCCCTTCCAGATCGTAGCTGTCCGGGTGGGTATGGGCGAGATTGGTGTGGCAGAAACCGATGAAGGCGCGGATCAGCGAGCCGTCCGGGCCGCCGACCATCCCGTTGGCGATCATCTGGTCGTAGGTGAGCGAGGTCATCGGCATCACCTGGGTGGTGTACATCTCGGCCCGCAGTTGCTGGAACAGCGTGCTGTCCTCGGCGATCAGCCCGCCGTCTTCGGTCGTGACGTAAAACGTCGCGAGGAAATAGGGGTAGTCGCCGTCATGGACGGTCAGGCAGTAGGAGCGCTGGACAGTCAGGCGCAACCGCCGGAAGGCGTCGATGATCTGCAGCAGGTACCTGCGGTCGGGCGGATTGGCGACACCAAACAGCAACCGCGATTCCGGTCGGCCGATCCCCTTGCCCTGCTCCACCGCCAGACTGATCCCGCCGAGCGACCGGCAGCGGGAGAAGAGCCGCAACAGCCGGGCGATCCGGACCGGCGGCGAGGTACGGACATATTTCGGATTGTTCTGCCACAGGAGCCGGAGCAGAGGGGACACCTCATCGACCGGAAAATCCTGGTACCGGGCTCTCGCCTCCACCTGCACCGCCAGCACCAGATCCCCCGGTACTTCGCCGGCCGCCGCGGCCGTCTGCAACGGGCCGGTCCCATTGTCGAAGGAAAACTCCAGCACCTCGAGCGGGTAACCGGTCTTCGGTACATTGCCGTAGGAGGTGTGGATCTGGGCATAGGAGATCGACTTCTCCGGCAGGGACCGCAGGGCGTCATGCACGGCCCCCGGCACCCCGAGCTGGGCGATAATCAGGTTGCGGTCGTTGTCGGCCAGGATGAACCGCCGGTTGCGTTCGAGGAGATGCAGGTCGGCGGCGAGCACCGACACCGCCTCTACATCCTCGCTGTTGCAGGAAAAAAAATAGGGATGCATCCTGGTCTGCAGCCAGCCGAAGTTGGCCTCCGCCATCTCGACGCTTTTCCCCAGGATGTTCTGGACCTCAAAAATCACCCTACTGTGTGCGCTGTCTGCCATGTCGTCACCTCGCTCTGCTGCTTATATGGTTAACTCCTTCCCCCAACACCACGGTTCAATTTCACCTTGAGCAGCTTAGAGCAAATAGCGGACCACTTGTTCAGACAAGATAATATGAAGCTATCACAGACAGATAGAGATTTTTTACAGACAACCGGCCAGAGAGTTGATCAGAAAACGGATCAAACCACCGATATTCTTTGTCCATGGACCTGGCTTTGATCCATCTATAAATCGCAATAGCGTTGAATGTATCTGTTATAATTTGAAAAAAATGAAATCA
Organism: Desulfoprunum benzoelyticum; assembly: GCF_014201505.1. Taxonomy (GTDB): domain Bacteria; phylum Desulfobacterota; class Desulfobulbia; order Desulfobulbales; family Desulfocapsaceae; genus Desulfoprunum; species Desulfoprunum benzoelyticum. The sequence continues at coordinate 6,890 of NZ_JACHEO010000037.1, forward strand.
AGCATGATTCATTTCCGGATCTGCGCCACGATACCGCCGGAAACCAGGGTGCACGCCGAATAAAAGAATTGCAGGCAGTTACGAAACACTGAAGTGTAACCGGCGGCCGAAATTGGGCTCGTGGACGCCCGTCGGCGGCCGCCGGTGCTGAAGGATTGGAAGAAGACTCAGGTTTCCGGGAAACTGATGGTGATCTTGTCGTCGTCGCCCTCATGGCGCGCCTTGATCTTCAGCTCCATGCTGTTGTTGCGGAAGCCGAAAGCGAGCGCCACCTTTTCTTTGTCCTTCTCGATATGGGTCATTTCCCGGATCGCCTCGACGATCTTTTTGCCGATATCGGCGCCGGGAGACGGCAGTTCGGCAGTGCGATATTCGGCGGTCACCTTGACCTTGCCTTCCTTGGTCGAAACCAGGGCAATTTTCTCGGCGTTGTTGTTGATGCCGTGCAGGACGGCGAGCGCGATCCATTTCAGGGCCGCTTCCTGGGACTCGGGGGCCAGAGCGATATTGGACATCTCCTTCAGGGGATCGGTCGTGGCGAAGCAGTCGCAGAGCGACTGAACCTGCTGATGTATGCTGGATGTATCTTTCATAACAGTCCTCCTTCTGTTTTCTCCTCCTACCGCGCGGTCATACCCGGCAAGATCAAGACAATCGTTAGCCCATGTTTAACACCAGGAATTATTTCTCTCGCCAAAACAGCCAGATAGTCGGCAGAAAAATTCCCAGTGGCACTACATCCACGTCGTTGACCTCACACCACCATCTTCCTGACGCCAACCGGAGAGGCTGAGAGGCCCAGCGCTTCGTAGAGCTGTTGCAGTTTCGGTTCGGCGACGGTGGTCTTGCGGACATGCAGCGTTCTACCGTCCTTTTGTCTGAAGGTCGCAGTGATCCGGCGCTGTCCTGCAAAGATCCGTCGCAGAGTGGACCAGCTTTCCTGGAATCCGTGATCCTTCAGGCGGCGACGCAGGACTTGCACCGCCTGATAGGCCAGCACCGTGATGAACAGGTGCCCCTCCGCCCGATCCTCCCGGTGATGGTAGATCGGCCGCAGACCCAACTCCGACTTGAGGCTGCGGAAGACCGCCTCCAGATCGGTAAGCATGGTATAGGTGCGCCACAGGGTGTCCTCATCCCAGCTCAACTCGTTGGTGCGCAGGCAGTAGACCCCGGGATGGGTCACCATCGTCCCGGGAACCGGCTGCTTTTCCCAGTTCAAGGCCACGATCTTGTCGCCGGCGGCATCCGGCGTCAGTTCGATCCGGTAATGCTGGGCGATGCCGTGGCTCTTCTCCTGCAACCGGCCGAGTCGCTGCAGGATTTTGTCGCGACGTTTGTCGCCGCGCGGGGTCTGCAGGGCGGCGGCAAGCTTTGCCAGGCCGCGCTCGAATCGCTCGCTGAACCGCTGCGTTATCGCGGTTTCCTTGTTCTCTCGCTGGCCGGAGTGGCAGTAGAGGCGCAACTCGGTACCATCCTCGCTCAAGACCCGTTGAATCCGCACCGTATTCTTTGCAGCCGTAGTCACCGCGATCGCCTGCTCGGCGGCGAATTGCCGTTTTCTCTCGCGGCTGACCACTAGATAGCGATAGTGCTGGCCCGTCAGCCAGGCAATATTGGCCTCGGTGGCTATCCCTCGGTCCATGATTACCAGGGCCCCTGCCGGGGCCGCCAGCCCGGTCAGCATCTGTTCGAGGGTGGCGGCCTCGATGGCGTTGCCCTCAAACATCCGCGAGCGCCGAACAAACCCACTGCCATCGAGGACCAGGCCGAGGGTCACCAGCGGACAATCGGACCGTTTTTCCTTGGAATGGCCCCGTCTGGCCTTGCCGTTACCGGCCATCGCCCCCTCGAAATAGGTATTGGTCAGATCATACAGCGTTACCGTGGCCGGCAGCGAAAACAGGTCACTGATCCGGGAGAACAACCGTGCTTCGATGGCCTGGCGGTGTCGGACCAGCAGATCCGAGGTTCGATACAGCCGTATCAACGGCATCGCCTCATAGTCGACATCGAGCAGTTCCCCCAGCCCGCTCTGGCCGGTCAGCCAGGCATAGGTCGCCAGCTCGCTCCCCGGCTCGGCCATCCGGCCGATGATACTGCCGAGCGCGGCCGCCTGCTGCACCCCATTCAAACCGACCTCCGTCAGGATCTGCGGCAGCTGGAGTTCCGCCAACGCCGCCAGCCCGGCATGCTCAACCCCGATGGAGCGGGGACGGACCAGTTCCAGGGAATCAATGTCGACCTCCTGATAATCGACGGTCTCCCGGACCTCGCCCCTCTCCTCCTTCGGGCCGCTCATGACCAGGCGGGCGGCGTAGCGCTGGGCCAGCTTCTCTACCGCAGGGGCTTCGGGGATCAGGCTCAGCTGACCGGCCAGAATCTGTTCGATTCTGGTACAGAGTTGCGGCCAGAGCTCCTTGGCAAGATCGAAATTTTTGCCCAGATTGAGCAGGGTCTGTTGCCGCACCTTGCCGCCGGTCCGTACCGAGGCGACCAGACGGAAGGTGCTGTAGGTTTCCCCGGTCGGGCTGCTGCTGGTTTTGGTTTGTCGAATATACATGGCCACAGCATAGCCATATCCGGGGGCAAAAGTCAATCCCCAGAAATAATATTATGGCACTACAAAGCGACCCTAACAATTATCACGCAGAAATACCAATAGTTACCGGTTACGATGGAGCGGTTATAACGGCTACATGGAGCGGATGTGTTAAGCTTGGGTTAGGTGTAAGGACCTGCAGTAATACTGTGACGGCCGCAGCCGCCCTCTGGGCAGCGGTGGCTGTCTTGTCAAACTTAATCATCAGGATAAACACGATTGGGGGGAGGGGCAATGTGCCGGCTATCAGCTATCAGTCAATCTTGTACTGCTTGTACTTCCGCACCACCGAGGGCTGACTGATGCCAAGCTGGCGGGCGGCCTCGCGGGTAGTCCGGCACCGCCTTCTCGCCTCCAGCAGCAGCTCCCTCTCGTACGCCTGCAGCTTGCCGGCCAGGCCTTCCCCTGTCGTTGCCGGCCTGGGGAAGGATTCAAGACCACCCGGGACCTGCTCGTCGATGCTCGCCAGGATGAACTCGGTGATCTGATCGTCGTTGGACATGACCACGCCATTTTCGATGATATTACGCAGCTCCCTGACATTGCCGGGAAAGCGGTATTCCTGCAGGGAACGCATGGCCCGCGGGCTGATGGTCCTGGCGCAGTTGTAGGTGCGGTTGGCCTCGCTCAGGTAGAAGCGGACGAGGCCGGCGATGTCCTCGCGCCTCTCCCGCAGGGGCGGCAGTTGGAGGATGAAGGAGTTCAGCCGGTAATAGAGATCCTGGCGGAAGGCCTTTTCGGCGACGAGGGTCTTCAGGTCCTTGTTGGTGGCGGCGATGGTGGCACAGTCCACCTTGATCGACCGGGTTCCGCCGACCCGGCGGATCTCCTTGTTATCAAGGTATTTCAGAAGCTTGGCCTGCAACTGCAGGGGCATGTCGCCGATCTCGTCGAGAAAGAGGGTGCCTCCCTGGGCCAGTTCGAAGAGGCCGATCTTGCCCTTTTCATCAGCACCGGTGAACGCCCCCTTCTGATACCCGAACAGTTCCGCCTCGAGCAGGTTCTCCGGCAGGGCGGCGCAGTTGATTTCCACCAGCGGATGGGTGTTGCGGGCGCTGTTCTTGTGAATGAGCCGGGCGAGCAGCCCCTTGCCGGTCCCCGACTCGCCCAGCACAAGGATATTGGAGGCACCGATATGGGAAAGTTTCAAGGCCATCTGCAGGATGCGCCGCATCGCCGCGCTCTCGGCGACGATGTCGTTGCGCTCGAGTTCGAGCAGGCTGATGTCGGAGAGTTCCTGCCGGTATTTCTCCCGGACCTGCTGGCTCTTCTCGAATTCCTGACGCAGGGTGTTCAATTCGGTCATGTCCCGCTCGTTGACGACGATGAGGGCGATCCGCCCGTCTTCGGTGAGCGAAGGGGTGCCGGTCGAGAGCAGGTACTTGCCGGTCTTGGGGATGAACTGCATCACCGTCTGACGCAGGCCGGTGGCCATGACCCGCGTCGTCACCGAGTGGTCGAAAATCTTGCGCGCCACCAGGTCCTTGATGTTGTGGCCTATGACGTCCTCGGCCCGGATGCCGTTCAGAATCTCTGAGGCCCGGTTGATATTGATCACCATGCCGTTGCCGTCGCAGACCCAGATGCCGTCGGAGGAGGAGTGAAAAATGGTTTCGAACTGACGAATCAGGTACTCGTAGGACCGTTCGTCAATCGTGTTCTTGGCAGACATGGCCATACCTCCGATTCGAAAAATTCCTGCAGGGCGGGAGCGCTTGCGGCATCTCCCCGGAGACCGCGATGAAAGTACCATATCGAGAAAGGGGTAGCAATTCGCATGCCGCAAGCTGCAAGTTGCAAGCCGCGACAAACGACCCGTCGCCTGCTGGCGTCAATATTGCATCTTCGCCGGTGCCGAAAAAAGAAGATCGACTCTTTCTTTCGCGCCAAAAGTAAGGTTTACTGGCATAAGGTCCTCTGGCCATTCCGCAACAGGTTTCCATGAAATACCCGATCAGAAAGACGCTTCTCGTCGTCGCCGGCTGCGCGATCGTTATCCTCGTCGCCACCTTCGTCAATTACCGGATCACCCAGCATGTGGTGGAGAGAACCGTTATCGCCCAGCAGGAGGAGATGGCGGGCAAGGCGGTCAATACCGTGGAAATCTGGCTCAATCAGCAGATGAAGATCCTCGAAGCCGCCGCCGCAGTTTCCCGGGCGAATCTCAGCGACGACCCGCAGACCTTTCAGCTTCTCGACATGGCGATGCAGGCCGGTCATTTCACCGACGTCTATATCGGCACCCCGGGCGGCAAACTCATCGACGACGCCCGCTGGACCCCGCCCGCCCACTACGATCCTCGCGACCGGCCCTGGTACAGACGGGGGTAGAGGCCGGCGCCATGAGTTTCACGACCCCCTATGTGGATCTGGTGACCAACGAACTGGTCATCGCCCTGGTGAAACCTCTGACCGTTGACGGGAAATTCGTCGGGGTCATGGGGGCCGACACGGTGCTTGACACCCTGGTGGCCAACGTCCTCAACTACAAGCAGAGCGAATCGGGCTTCGCCTTCATCGTCGAGAAGAGCGGCACCATCAGCGCGCAACTCATCCATGCGCCCCTTTGCCTGGCGTAAACCATCCTCAGCCACCTGCAAGGCTTTTTCCTTCTCGCCGGAGTCCCAATAAAAGGTGGCCAGGTCATGGTAGTCGGCGCCATATTCCAT
>NZ_JACHEO010000038.1 GCF_014201505.1 Desulfoprunum benzoelyticum
TCTTCCAGGACCAGGGCCAGGGTCGAGACCGGCATGCCGGTGCCGCCGTACTCTTCCGGCAGCAGCGGGTTGAGCAGGCCGAGCTCGGCGAACAGATCGCGGGCATGCTCGGGAAAGGCCGCGGTCTCGTCGAGTTCCTGGGCCCGGGGGGCGATTTCCTTGGCCACGACGTCGCGGACCATATCGATCGTCAAGCGTTGTTCTTCAGTCAGATGTTTCATCGATTTCCCTCGTTATGATTGGTGGAGAATTTCGGACAGGGCGATTCACGCGGTTTCTTTCAGTATCTCTCGGGCGATGACCAGACGTTGGATCTGGTTGGCCCCTTCGAAGATCTGGGTCAGCTTGGCGTCGCGGAACATCCGTTCCACCGGATAGTCCTGCATGTAACCGTAGCCGCCGAAGACCTGGATGGCGTCGGTCGTGATCTGCATCGCCGCGTCGGAGGCGAAGAGCTTGCCCATCGAGGCCAGCTTGGTGTTGCGCTGGCCGTTGTCGAACTGGGCCGCCGCCCGGTAGATCAGACCTCGGGCCGCCTCGATCTTCGTGGCGCTGTCGGCGATGATCTGCTGGATCATCTGGTGTTCGCACAGCGCCTGGCCGAAGGTCTTGCGCTCCTTGCTATGCTTCACCATCTGCTCGAAGGCCCCTTCGGCAATCCCCAGGGCCTGGGCCCCGATCGCCGGCCGCGACATGTCGAAATCCTGCATCGCCAGCAGAAAGCCCTTGTCGACCTCGCCCAGCACATTGGCGACCGGGACCCGGACCCCATCGAGGTACATTTCCGAGGTCTTCGAGCCGCGCTGCCCCAGCTTGCGCTCGATCTTGCCCACCGTCAGACCGGGGGTGTCGCGCTCGACCAGGAAAAAGGTCAGGCCGTTGCGGCCGTTATCGGAGGTACGGGCCAGAACGGTGTAGTACGAGGCGACCGGACCGTTGGTGGAGAAGCATTTGGTCCCGTTGAGAATGTAGTCGTCGCCGTCCCTGACCGCCGTGGTGCGCAGGGCAGAGACATCGGAGCCGGCGCCGGGTTCGGACACCAGGTAGGCCGCCAGCTCCCGGTTCTTGACGATGCGGGGCAGGACCCGGGCCAGCAGCTCGGGGCTGCCGCCGTGGAGCAGGGGGAAACTGCCGACCGCCTGGATGATCAGCATCAGGGCCGACGAGGCACAGTGGCGGGCGATCTCCTCGACCGCGACACAGAGCAGGGTGCCCTTATTCTGTTCCGGGCCGCCGTGTTCGGGCGGGAACACCATGGTCATCAGCCCCAGGTCCCACAACAGCGTCAAGACATCGCGGTCGAGTTCACCGGTGGCGTCGGTCGTTGCCGCCACCGGGGCGATCTTCTCTCGTGCGGCCTGGCGGATAGTCTCGGTGACGATGCGGATCTCATCTGATTCGGTAAACATGGGGCCTCCTGCTTGATGTTTTCTGGGTTTGAATGCTGCGAGTGACTCTGCTGCCTTTATCCAGTAATCGTGCCAGAACCGATGGGGTGCAGCCGAAAAAATCAATTCATTGATATTACGCGATAAAATAATTTGAGTAAGAACATGGAGGGATGGGGATCAGTGGGGAGATGTAGACGATCGTCTACATGTGACCGTTCGGTTCTGCCTGGAATCGGGATGTTGGTGGAGTGAACCCAACGGGAGACATGTCGATGGATGGATACACTGACCGGCGGCTGTCTGGGCCGGCTGTTTGGGTCAAAATCTGCAATTTCTTGAGCATGTCGCTGCCGCGGAGAAAAACCGGCTGCGGAGAGAGGCGAGTTGTAGTCGTGTCAGAGAAGATCGAATCGACTACCACCATGGAGTGCGGAGTGGTTGTGGGTCCGGCGCCGGCGCCGAGGGAAAGGTCGTTTTCCCGCCACCGGCGCCGCTGGTCCGAACATCATTGCCCAGGGGGCGACATCACTGCATCTTTCTCGACTCAGAAGTCAGCCAGTGCCTTGCGGGCCTCATCTTTACTTTCATAAATGTGGGGCGAAACCCCCCGCTTCTGCAATTCGTCTCCGAGTTTCATCCGCAGGAAGGTACTGGTCGTGTAGCGGGTGACGCTCTCGTAGAAATTTGCCGCGTACTTCACCATTTCGACGTATTCGTCGACAAGGTGCGGTGAAACGTTGAAGTTGTCGTAGTTGGCGATGGTGTGCACCTTTATGCCGATGGGTTCCAGGATCGACCCCACGACTTTTTTCATCTCCTGAATTTCTTCACTCGATTTCATGTAGTAGTTTTCAAGATTGATGAAAAAGATGTTGTCCTCCGCATTGTAGGCGAAACGGTCCTCCATGGGGATGTTGAGGAGATCGTCCTTGATCCCCATCCGGGCGAGCCGGAAAATGCGTTCATCCATCAGTTTCGGCGGCCGGCGCATGACCGGTTTGAAATCCATCAGGGCCAGAACCTGGGTCTCCAGGTCTATTCCGGGGGCGATCTCAATCAGTTCCAGCCCATCCTCGCACAGGGTGAAGACACAGCGCTCGGTGATGTACAGCACCTGCTGCCGGATGCTTACGGCGTACTGACCGCTGAACGTCTTCTGCTCCACCTGGCTGACGAACTTTTTCTCCCGCCCCTCCTGGTCGATGTTCAGCTTGCCGTCCTCCACCGAGGTCTTGAGCCCACCGGCGGTGAAGGTCCCGACAAAGCAGACCTTCTTGGCATTCTGACTGATGTCGATAAATCCCCCCGGGCCGGTAAAACGAGGCCCGAACTTGCTGACGTTGACGTTTCCTTCCCCATCCGTCTCGGCCATGCCGAGAAAGGCGATGTCGAGGCCGCCGCCGTCGTAGAAGTCGAACATGGCGTTTTCGGTGATCAAGGCGTCGGAGTTGACGCCGGCGCCGAAATCCAGCCCTCCCGCCACCAGGCCGCCGATGATACCCGATTCGGCCGTCAGGGTGGCATATTCCAGTACCCGTTCCTCGTTGGCAACCCGCGACACCCCTTCCGGCATACCGATGCCGAGGTTGACGATGCTGTTGGGCTTGAGCTCGAAGGCGGCGCGGCGGGCGATGATCTTGCGTTCGCCCATTTCCAGCGGCGGAATCGCCTGCATCGGCACCCGGTGCTCACAGCTGTAGGCGACACTGAATGGCGTTCCGAAGGTCTGCCAGTGGTTCTCGGGTTTGGCCACCACGACGCAGTCGACCAGGATGCCGGGGATGACGACGTCGCGGGTGTTGAGGGTTCCGCTTTCGGCGAGCCGTTCGACCTGGACGATGACGATCCCGCCGGAGTTCCGGGCGGCCTGGGCCATGGCCAGCGCATCGAGGACCATGCACTCTTTCTCCATGGTGATGTTGCCGTTAGGGTCGGCCGTCGTGCCGCGGAGGAAGGCGACATGGATCGGGAAGGACTTGTAGAACAGATAGTCCTTGCCGTCGACCTGCATCAGGGTGATGAGATCTTCCCCTTGAGTCTTGGTTAGGTCGTTGAGCTTGCCGCCATCAACCCGGGGATCGATGAAGGTGCCGAGGCCGACATGGGTCAGATTGCCCGGTTTGCCGGCAGCGATGTCGCGATACAGTTGGGTCACGGCCCCCATCGGGACGTTGTAGGCGAGGATCTTGTTTTCATGGATCAGTTTTCCCAGCCCCGGGGTCAGACCGGTATGGCCGCAGATGACTCTCCCCACCAGGCCCTCGAGGGCGAGGTGATTGAGCCCCTTGCCCTTGCCGTCCCCCTGCCCCGCCGGATAGGTGAACGTCAGATTCCTTGGCCGGCCGGTCTTCAGGAACCGCTCCTTGAGGGCGATGGCGAGTTCCTCGGCAAATCCGGCGCCGACAAAGCCTGCCGTCACAATCGTGTCGTTGTCGCGGATCAGATCGATGGCCTCTTCAGCGGTGACGATTTTGCCCTTCTTCATATTCATCGCCGACATCGGGTCAACCATCGGGTGTCCGATCTTTTTCAGATGCATTTTCCCGATCAACGGATTGGTCTCTTTCATAACGTAACTCCCTTTTTTGGATACCATACGCATGTGGACATGCTTCCACCCCCCTGTAGCAGGTGATGAAAATCACCAGAAGGGAAGGAAGATGTCCACATTGTTATTTGCAAAGTGCCATCAAGCCGGAAAAGCCGTACCCGATGTCTACAGCAGGGCCAGGAGCACACCGGCGGCCACGGCCGAGCCGATTACCCCGGCAACATTTGGCCCCATCGCATGCATGATCAGGTGATTCTGCGGGTTGGCTTCGAGACCGACCTTGTTGACGACCCGGGCGGCCATCGGTACCGCCGACACCCCGGCCGCGCCGATCAGCGGATTGATCGGGTTTTTCGACAGCTTGTTCATCAGTTTGGCCATCAAAACGCCACCGGCGGTGCCGATGCTGAAGGCGATCATGCCCAGCACCAGGATGCCGAGGGTCTCGACATTGAGGAATTTATCGGCCGACAGTTTGCTGCCGACACCGAGGCCAAGGAAGACGATGACCGTATACATCAAGGCGTTCTTGATAGTATCTGAGAGCTTGTCGACGACGCCGCACTCTTTGGCCAGGTTGCCGAACATGAACATCCCGATCAGCGGCGCGGCCGACGGCAGCAGGAGCATACAGATCGTCAGCACGAGCAGCGGCAGGATGATTTTCTCCAGTTTGGAGACGTGCCGCAGCTGCACCATCTTGATCTTCCTCTCCTCCTCAGTCGTCAGCCACTTCATGATCGGCGGCTGGATCAGCGGCACCAGGGCCATGTAGGAGTAGGCGGCGATCGCAATTGAACCCAGCAGTCGCGGCGAGAGCTGGCTCGACAGGAAGATCGCCGTCGGCCCGTCGGCGCCGCCGATGATCCCGATGGAGGCGGCATCGCGCAGGGAAAAATTGATGCCGGGCACCAGATCGGTGAGCCACAGGGCACCCAGCAGGGTAGTAAAAATGCCCAGTTGCGCGGCCCCGCCCAGCAGAATGGTTTTCGGGTTGGCAAGCATCGGGCCGAAGTCGGTCAGGGCGCCTACCCCCATGAAGATCAGCAGCGGGAAGACCCCGGTGTTGATCCCGACATCATAGATATAGGTCAGGATTCCCCCCGGTTCGGCAATCCCGGCGAGCGGGATGTTGGAGAGGATCGCCCCGTAACCGATGGGTATCAGCAGCAGCGGTTCGAACCCTTTGAAGATGCCGAGGTAGAGGAGCACCAGGCCGACGGTGATCATCAACACCCGGCCGATGCCGACTGTCCAGTCCTGGGTCGTCTGCCCTTCGAAGATGCCATAGGCACCGGTGGTTCTGGCAAGGTCGACAAGCAGTTCAGACATGGCCGGCAGCGTCCCGTCGCCGCCGACGACGGGCTGGTCGGCAACGATCGGGGTTGTGGCGATGGTCCCGAGCACTTCGTCCTGTTTGACGTTCTGGAAGGAGACGGCCGTCATGGCGGTGATTTTCCCGGCCGCACCGGCCTTCAGGACGATGACCGTCCCGTCCTCCTTTTTCAGGGTTGCGATCTCGTCGCCGCTATAGACAAAGCTGTCCTGATGGGCGAGAACCCGCACTATTTTTGCGTCTGCCGGCGCGACTATATTGACCGTTTCGTCCGCCGCAAGCGCGGCATGAGACCAGGTACACAGCCATGTCAGCAATAGAAATATGAAAAATCTGGATTTCATAATACCTACCCGATATGAGCAAAGAAGAAAGGCTTACCGGCCTTCAACCGGTAAGCAGAAACCTGCACCCAATCAGCCGATGGTGAGAAGCGGCTCGGAGGCCTGGACGGCGTCACCGGCGGCAACATGGATCGCCGAAATCTTGCCGGCGCAGGGGGCGTTGACCTCGGATTCCATTTTCATGGCTTCCATGACCACCAGCGGTTGATTGACGACAACGTTCTCGCCGACCTCCACCAGGATCTTGATGATATTACCCGGCGTCGGGGCATCGACGTCGGTTCCTTCCTTGACCGGAGCGGCAACCGCCGGGGCGACCGTCATACCGCCTGCCGGTGAACCCGCCGCCGGCGCCTGGGCACCGTCAGCAACGGCAACAGTGACGTTGTAGGTCTGGTTGTTGACAGTGATGGTGTAATGGCGGGTTCCGGCAGTTGCGCCGGCAGCCGGGGCAGTACTCTTTTCAATCCCTTTATTGCTCACGATTTTTCTCCTCGCTGAGATTATTGAAACTGTGACTTTGTTGATAGATTTGGTGATTCGAATTGAGGGTGGCAGCATTGACGCTCCCCCAAAAAGCTTCTCTTCAAAATTATTCCCGAATACCCATATCGGTTTCGTAGGCGGCAACGGCGGCGGCGATGACTGCAAATTGCGCCCCCCCGTCACTGCCAGGTACTGGTACTGGGACTGGTAATGGGACTGGGACTGCTTGTGCTTTTTTTCTTTTACTGGCCAGAATGGCTCGGTCGTTGGCTATCGCCTGAATTTCGCGCGCCGCGGCTCCTTTGGTCAGGAAGGCCACGAGCTTGATAAAGTAAATCATCAACAGCAGAAAGAGCATGACGGTGGTCATGCCGACGACCATAAGTTTGAGACCTGCAAATATCATTGAACTCTTGCCTCACTTGTGTTGCAGGGGGGTGCTGAAAACAGAAGTCTCCAGGGCAACCCCCCGCTGGTTCCGGATCACGTCGCTTTTGCCTGAGAGGCCGTTCATGAGACAGGTTGCCCCCAAGGCGATGGCGTCACTTGTCACCAAGGCCCCTGTCGTGTGGAAGCGAGATGTCTACTGAGGGTTCGGCTTCCGCCTTCGCCTCACATCGCCTCGATCTTCTCAGTGAGCACCGGGATAAACTGCTTCAGATCGGCAACCACCAGGACATCGGCAACTTCGCCGATCGGGGCATCCTTGTCGGTATTGATCGCCACGATAAATTCGGATTTTTTCATTCCGGCCAGATGCTGGATCGCCCCGGAAATACCGCAGGCGACATAGAGCTTCGGTGACACGGTCTGACCGGTCGTGCCGACCTGACGGTTATGTTCCGCCCACTCGGCATCGACGACCGGGCGACTGGCCCCGTACTCACCCTTCAGGGCCTTGGCCAGACCGGCAACGATAGCAATATTCTCCGGCTTGCCGATACCGCGTCCGGCACTGACGATCACCGCTGCCTTGGTCAGGTCGACCCCGCCTTTCTCGGCATATTCATAGCCGGCGAATTCGATCCTGCCGGTTCCGCCGGCACTGATCTTTTCAACCGTCGGGGTGCCCGTCGGGTCGTCGGCCAGGCTGAAGGCCCCGGCCTGCAGGGTCAAAACGGTCGTAGCGGTAGTGACGGCGACCTTGCGGCGCAACTTGGAGTTGCAGACCGGTACGACGGGAAGACCGTCGACGAAATCGACGACCTCCGATACCTGGCCGGCCTTCAAGGCGTTTGCCACCCGCGGGGCCAGGTCCCAGCCATAGGAGGAGTGGCAGAAGATCACCATATCCGGCTTGACCTTGGCGATAATCTCCAGCAGCAGCTGTTTATGGACATCCGGGTTGTATTCGCCGCAGGCGGCGACATCGGCCAGATAGACTGTCCCCTCATATTTCGGCAGCTCGCCGTCACTGCCGACGAGAAACATGGCGCTCTCGGCGCCAACCTTATTGGCAAAGGCGATCAGATCATAGACACCGCCTTGCAACTTCCCTTCTCGATATTCAGCAACAAGTAATGTTTTCATCAGATGCCCCCTAGGCCAGAACGGCAGTTTTGTCTTTCAGAATCTTGATCAATTTGTCAGCCAGTTCGCCGATATCACCTTCCAGGATAAGCCCGCCGCCTTTCTTTTCCGGGAAGTAGATCGTCTTCGTCTCCTGGACGGCCGAGGTCTTCAACAGCTCGGCCACCGGAACGGTCAGCATTTCCTTCTTCTTGGCCTTCATGATATTGGGCAGGGTCGGGTAGCGCGGGGTGTTGAGACCAAGCTGACAGGTCACGAGTGCGGGGACCGGCAATTTCACCACCGCCTTGACTCCGCCTTCAAGTTCGCGTTTGACGGTGATTTTTCCACCCTCAAAGACAAAGCCGACGATGGTCGTGACACTGGGGATTCCAAGGGTCTCGGCCGCCAGCACCCCGACCTGGGCGCTGCCCCGGTCCTGCGACTGCATCCCGGTGAAGATGACGTCATAGGATTTAACTTTGGCATGCTCGGCAATGATCGAGGCAATGGAGAAGGGGTCTTTTTTGAAGCTGTCGTCGTCGGCCACATGCACACCGCGGTCGCAGCCCATTGCCAACGCCTTTTTCATCGTCTCCTTGACCCGCTCGGGACCGATGCAGAGCACGGTCAGATCGCCGCCCGCCTGCTCCTTCAGTTGCACCGCCTGCTCGACCGCATATTCGTCATATTCGTTCATCCGCCAGGCCAGGTCGGCGCTGTCGTACCAGCTGCCTTCGCCATTGACATTGAACTTCGATTCCATGTCGGGAACCTGTTTGATACACACCAGAATATTCATACCGTTCTCCTTGTTGTAGTAATCAACATCAGAAAAATATTGACCTTTTATCCTCAAGAGCCTCCCTTGGGCGGCTTCCCTGATTCCTTTCCCGCTTATCCCCGAGCGGCCGGCTGCACAATCCGTTCCGCCAGGATCTCGGCAATGTCACGTGGACGCAGCGATTCCTCGACCCCTGCTCCCTTGACCCCGTCCTCGAACATCGTCAGACAGAAGGGGCAGTTGGAGACCAGCACAGCGGCCTTGGCCTCCGTCGCCATCTGCACCCTCTTGATATTGATGCGGCTTCCCATTTTCTCTTCGGCCAGAATCCGGCCGCCGCCGGCACTGCAGCAGAACGCCTGGTCGCGATTGCGGGCCATCTCGGTGACCACGCCGCCGGCCCTGGCGATCAGCGCACGGGGAGGCTGGTAGATACCATTATGACGCCCCAGATAGCAGGAATCATGATAGGTACAGGAAAAGCCGTCGGTTTTGAGCTGCAGCCGGCCGGAGGCGACCAGTTGTTCCAGAAAGACCACATAGGAGACAACCTCGGTCTCCAGGCCCAGATCCCGGTAATCCTTTTCCAGGGTGTTGTAGCAATGGGGGCAGGTGGTGACGATTTTTTTGACCCCATAGGCCTTGATGGTCTCGATATTCTCCATCGCCTGCGACTGATAAAGGTACTCGTTGCCCATCTTGCGCATCGGCTCGCCGCAGCACTTTTCCTCTTTGCCGAGGATGCCGACCTTGATCCCGGCGGCCTGGCACAGGCTGACGAAGCTGCGGGCGACGGCGATATTGCGCTTGTCGAAACTGGCATAACAGCCGACAAAGTAGAGGATGTCGACCTCCGGCTCCTCGGCAAGGGTCTTGATCCCGAGGTTTTCGGCCCAGTCGCCGCGCGAGGCATAGCCCATCCCCAGCGGGTTGCCGTTGACCTCGGTGGCCTCCATCGCGGTCATGACCTCGTCGCCGGGGAACTCGCCCTCCATCAGAACCAGATTGCGCCGCATCTCGACGATCTTGCCGACGTGCTCGATCCCGGCCGGACAGATATCCTGGCAGGCGCGACAGGTCGTGCACGACCACAGGGCGTCGCGGCCGACGGTCTCGATCAGGTTGGCGTCCGGAACGGGAGAAAAGGCGACCCTGCCCAGGTCGTCGATGACCTTCATCGGCGACAGCGGCTTGTCGGTGGTGTATGCCGGACACCGATCCTGGCAGCGCTGGCACTTGATACAGGCATCGGTATCAAAGATGTCCTTCCAGGTGAGATCGGCAAGGTGGACCGCGCCAAAGTTCTCCGTCTCCTCATTTTCCAGTTCAATGGTCTGGAGCTTGCCGATCGGTCCGCGATCCGCCAGAACCATGTTGGCGGCAATGGTGACGATATGGCGAAACTTGGTGAAGGGGATCGAGATGATGAACACCATCACCAGCAGCAGGTGAAACCACCAGGTGAAGACGTGCAATTGCTGCAACCCCGTACCGCCGATGCCGGCCATGGCCTTGGCGAACACCAGCCCGACCGGGGACCAATACGAAAGCGGGGTGCCGAGTTCGGTCACCGCCATCCGGGCGCCTTCGATCACAAAACCGGTCAGCAGGATCAGAAACAGCAGGCCGTGCATGAAGGCATCGTTCCAGGTGCTTTCAAGGGTCGAAGCTTGCAGAAGATAGCGCCGGACAAACAGGGCCCCCAACCCCAGAAGGGCGACAAGACCGGCAATATCCAGGGATATCGAAAAGATCTTGTAAAAGGTGCCTTTAAGAAACTTGATGTCGAACAGGAGATCGGTGAAATCCGCCTGCAGGACAATGAGTGCGGTGCCGATGAACAGCACGACGAAGCTCCAGAAAAAAGCCCCGTGGGCGAGACCCGGCCAGCGGACCCGGATGACTTTGGCCTGTCGCAGCACAGTCACAGTCGCGTCGACGATTCGCTGCCACAGGTCATCGGTGCGATCGATCGGTTTACCCAACCGATAGACCTTCAACCGCTGCATGCCGCCATAGACCAGGACCCCGATCGCGGCGATCGTCAGCAGGTACATCGGCACCAGCGTGGTCCAGCCGTGCCCAACATTCCAATATATTTCACGGGTCGCTTCCATCTTAACCTTCCTGTCTGTTGATCGGGATCTCGACCATTACCGCCGACCCCTCGGCACACAGCTTGCCCGCGGCCGACAGGGTCAGATCGACAACAACCTTCCGCCCCTTGATCTCGTTGATCTTTCCCCGCACCTCGAGCTCGACGTTTGTCGGCGCCGGAGCCCGGAAATCGACCTTCAGAGATGCGGTGACAAACCGGGTCGCCTCCTGCTGCACCGTTCTGGCCTTGGCGGCCCAGGCGGTCGCCGCCCCATGACAGTCCATCAGCGAGGCGATCATGCCGCCGTAGAGAAAGCCCGGATACCCGCCCGAAAATTTGGGATCGGCAGTGAAACGGCACACGGTCTCCTCGCCGTCCCAGTAGCTCTTCAACTTCATGCCGTCTTCGTTGAGTCTTCCGCAGCCATAACAATGGGCGTATTCATCGGCGTATTGATCCTGAAAGGCCAGCTCTGTCATCTCCGCATCCTCCAAACGTCAAAGACGTTGTTCATTTATAGGTATAAAAACCGCGCCCGCTCTTGCGGCCCAGCCACCCGGCCTCCACATATTGCCGGAGCAGCGGGCAGGGGCGGTACTTGGGATCGCCGAGGCCCTTGTGCAGGGTCTCCAGGATCGCCAGGCAGGTGTCGAGACCGAT
>NZ_JACHEO010000039.1 GCF_014201505.1 Desulfoprunum benzoelyticum
CGGGTGGCCATCGCCCGGGGCCTGGTCAACCGTCCGCCGGTGATCCTCGCCGATGAACCGACCGCCCCGCTCGACAGCGAACGGGCCCTGGCGGTGATCCGGATCCTCAACGATATGGCGCGGCAATTCGAAACGGCGATCATTGTCGTCACCCACGACGAAAAGATCATTCCAACGTTCAAGCGCATCTATCATATCCGTGATGGCGTGACCTACGAGGAGGCCGGCGAAGGGCGGGCCATCGCCTAAGGGGCGAGCGATCGGGTGGGGTGAAGTTGCAATCAGCGGACCTGTTGAGCTGTATTGCCGCATCGCCCCGGTCGAGCCCAGGCCGCTCGTTCAGGCGAGCTTGTACTTTTCCCGCAGCATGTGCGAGAGGTCGTTCAGCAGTGTAAAGGCGTTTGCCACCGTTTTCCCCTGATCCGGGTTGACGAGACAGCAGGTCGCCGGCGACAGCAGGCTGCGGTGCAGGAGCAGATCGAGATCGATCCCGTTTTTACCTAAATGCTGCCATATCCCTTCGAGTTTCATCGCGAGAAAGCCCAGGCTTTCTTTGGCAAACACCTCATAACCGGTCGGGACGATCCCCCAGACCAGGACCCCGCCGCGGTCAAGAAATTTTTTGATCGAGCCGGTACATGAGGCAAAGATCTCGGCATTGGTATAGATATCGAGGGACAGGATATCGAGGTCGAGACCGAGCATGAATTCCCAGTCGGGATTGCCGCAGAGATGGATCCCCCGCGGGCCGTCGACCGACGACAGAAACGCATCGAGATCGGTTTTCGCCTGCTGGTCGCCGTAACCGGACATCGCTGAAAAGATGAACTGCATTCCCGGTTCATCGATGAACATGAAGGCATTGGCATTGCGTTCCTGCAGTCGGGCCAGCTGGACATTGATCCTTTTGGCCATGAACTCGAACATGAACGGCCGGATGGTGTCGTCGAACAGGATGGGGCGATCGTCCTGGTCGAGAATGTTGAAGCCGAAACTGACCGGCCCTTCGAGCTGGCCGCGGATCGCCGGCCGGTCGGCGAGTTCCCGGGAAAGGAAATCATGGTAGACGACCGAGTACTGCTCGCTGATATCGAAGTAGGACGGATCGTCGAACCGGCTCATGGTCTCTTCGAATTCGTCGATAAATTTCGGCAGCGAGAAGCGCAGGGTCTTTTTTTCCACATCCAGCAGGATACCGGGAAAATGCTCTGCCGCCTGGACGTACATGTCTTCGTAATAACTGTAATTCGGCAACTGCGGCCAGAATGGGACATCGAGGGACAAGGCGAGATCGAGGGCCTGCCGGACATCGGTCTGGGGCATGACGGCCATGGCTGTGGTCAGAAGGTTTCCGGGGATCGGCATGGGTTGTTTCTCCTGTGAATGGTCCGGACAGTGGCAGCAATCGGCTTGTGACGCGGCGATTCCGGGCGATGGGTTGATGGGATGTGGTTTGTCCCAACCCCACGATACCATTTTCCCGAACAGGGAGAAACGAGATCTTTCCATTGACCGTGTCTCCAGGGGGAGGCGGTCGATCTCAGACCCGGGCTCCGGAAAAACCGGATCCTGTTCTGCCGCCGTCACCGTTGCCACGATGAGACAGCCGGAGTTTGCATAAGGCATTTACCCGGAGGAGGGCGATGAACGTGAAATCGCCGGCTTTCCCCCGGGCCACTGAACCACGACAACCAGGAAATCGAAATCCGCGATGAACACGTATCTTGTTATTATTGCCTCCATTCTTCTGTTGAGCTACCTGCTTCATCTGGCGGCGGCCCTGCTCAACCTGCGCGCCCTCAGCCCCGAGCTGCCGGCTGAATTCGTTCATGTCTATCATGCCGACGCCTATAGCCGCTCCCAGCACTACACCCGGGCAACGACAGTCTTCTCGCTGACGCGGGCGACGATAGTCCTCGTCGTGACATTGACCTTTATTGTCGCCGGCGGATTCAACCTGATCGATGGCGTGGCCCGCGGTTTTGGATTGTCCGTTATCCCCACCGGGCTGATTTTCCTTGGCCTGCTGGCCCTCCTCCAGGCCTTGCTGCATCTGCCTTTTGCCGTCTACGCCACCTTCGGCATCGAGCAGCGCTTCGGCTTCAACACCACGACTGTGGCCACCTTTATCACTGACGGCCTCAAGGCCGCACTGCTCACAGTCGTGCTCGGCGGCCCGCTGCTGGCCGGCATCCTCTGGTTGTTCGAGACCAGCGGCCCGCACGCCTGGCTCTATTGCTGGCTGGCGGCGGTGGTCTTCATCCTGGTGGTCCAATTCCTTGCCCCGGTGCTGATCATGCCGCTGTTCAACCGGTTTACGCCGCTGGCCGAAGGTGAGCTCAAAGAGGCCATCACCGGTTATGCGGCCGGGCAGCGGTTTGCCCTGCAGGGGATTTACACCATGGACGGCTCCAGGCGCTCCACCCGCGCCAACGCCTTCTTTACCGGTTTTGGCCGTTTTCGCCGGATCGTCTTTTTCGATACCCTGATGCAGCAACTGACCACCGCCGAGATTGTTGCCGTTCTCGCCCATGAGATGGGGCATTACCGGCTCAGGCATATCATGAGCATGATGGCGCTCTCGATCCTGCAGACCGGTCTGATGTTCTTCCTGCTCTCTTTTTTCCTATATAATCCGGGATTGTTCGCCGCCTTCGGGATGGAACATATCTCCGTCCATGCCGGGCTGGTGTTCTTCGGTTTCCTGTATGCCCCGATATCGACGTTCTTGGGTATCGGAATGAATGCCTTTTCCCGGCATAACGAATACCAGGCCGACCGTTTTGCCGCCCGGACCGGCGCCGATGGTGAGGCCTTGATCAGCGGCCTGAAAAAACTGAGCGTCAGCAACCTCGCCAACCTCACCCCCCACCCGTTCCACGTCTTTGTCCATTACAGCCATCCGCCGATCCTGGCACGGATCGCCGCTCTCCGCAAAGTCTGCGGTGGCAGCCGGGAGATCTGATTGTATGGCATCAATGCTGCGGTCGACTTTATGACAAATCGAGTCGGCCTCTCTCATGGCAAGCATGGTCTGTCTGGGAGTTGCTTTACCAGTTATGATATATGATGTTCAGAGAACTCTTGTCCCAATGGACCGGATATTTTTCCTTTCCGGAGGCAACCATTCGGCTCTCAAGCAAAAACCCCCCAAATGTAGCTTCGTGAACACTTCGTTTTTATCCATTTTTTCAAATACACTCCTGTTATTCATGATTTCGTGCCTCCGCAGCAGAACAGGCGATATTGCCCATAATGCCACACGAAACCTCTATTTTTTTCCAGCCATCAAGGCACTCCCAACCGATCTTTTACAAACAAAAAGACCTGATATGCCGCAGCGGCATAACAGGGCCAGAATTTCAAAATACTGCAGCGAACATCCTAACCGTAATTCTGTTGCAATCACCTGAATGTTGGTCTACTATGCAAAGAATTTCTGATATTTCTACTACATAGAATTTATTGTCAGCGAGGTATACGAAGGAAAAAGCAGTTGAGAGAGGGATCGTGGTTATTCACGATAAGTTACCGTATGGTACTTTTGTGGGCAGGCTTCCCAAAAAGCCGCTGCGGTATATTAAACGTTCGATAGGGTACAATGGAAAAATCTGTCCTACTGAAGGCAATCGAAGATTGGGAAGAATCAGTTAAATGGATCGAATATGGTTGGGATTGCATCGAAGAATATACCCATGACCTTATGAGCAGGGAATATTTAGATGAAGAAGTAGCAAAAGCACCAAAAAATGAAATCAAATCGTTCACATCGCGCATTGAAAAGGCTGACCAAAGATTTTTGAAGGCAACCTTCCCTAACAACAGATGCGTTTGGAGCAGTTATATTGAAAGTGAGTATGGATATTCACAAGAAAAACACTGGTACTACTATAGATGGCCGAATGATTTGAGAAAACAAGTAGGTACCTGATTGAAACCTCGGCTTATTTCGAATATAGTGTTCAGTATGGAAAGAAAACTCGGTTATAATTTCTATGAATTTTTCGCTGGAGGCGGCCTCGCTCGGAAGGGGCTGGGCGATAAATGGGAATGTCTTTTTGCCAATGACATTTGCCCCAAAAAAGGGGACGTATATCGTTACAACTTTGGGGGCGGTGCAGAGCTAACAACAGGAGACATAAAGCATGTTACCCCGAAAATGCTTCCAGGTGAGGCGACATTAGCTTGGGCGTCTTTCCCATGCCAAGACTTGTCTCTCGCGGGTCCAAAACCAAAAAGTGGTTTGTCTGCGAAAAGAAGTGGTTGTTTTTGGCCTTTTTGGGAGTTGATGGCCCGCCTTGATGATCAAGGGAGGGCAGTACCAATAATTGTCCTTGAAAATGTAGCTGGGTTGCTAAATTCAAATGAAGGCAAAGATTTCACTTCACTCATTCAGGTAATAACTGAACGACAATATAATGTTGGTGCGTTAGTTATTGATGCTGAGAAATTTGTACCTCAATCACGGCCACGCCTTTTTGTAATTGCGGTAAAAGATTCAATAGAAATTCCCCAACATCTTCTCGGGAAGCAAGCAGATTGTCCGTGGCTGCCAAACAATTTATTGAAGGCATATTGTAATTTGCCAAATCAGATTAAAAATAATTGGCTTTGGTGGAATTTGCCAGTACCGGAATCATGCCGCAATACCTTAAAGTCAATTCTTGAGAACGAACCAGTTGGGGTTAAATGGCATTCAAATAGAGAAACAGAAAGGATTATCTCTTTAATGTCTGATGCTAATCTTGAGAAGCTCAAGAAAGCCCAACAAGCTGGCGGGGTGCAGGTAGGAGCCGTCTACAAAAGGACAAGAAAAGAAAACGGTAAAAGCGTTCAGCGAGCTGAAGTTAGATTCGACGGTCTTAGCGGTTGCCTAAGAACACCAGTTGGTGGTTCTAGTAGGCAGATTATTTTAGTTGTTGAAGGTGAATCTGTTCGCTCACGCCTGTTATCTCCTCGTGAAGCTGCGAGACTTATGGGGCTTGATGAAAAGTATAAATTGCCAAGCAAATACAATGATGCGTATCATCTCATGGGAGACGCAGTTGTTGTTCCTGTAGTGAAATGGATAGAGAGACATATCCTTAAACCTCTATGCCAAGCCAATCATGGCTCTTCCTCTCTACCATCTCAAGAAATCGGAGCAGCATAAAGTGCCAGGACGTAAGCCAATAATTTATTGTGAACTACTTGATGAAGTTAAGGAAGAAATTGACTCTTACGTTGACGAACTTCGCAAAAAAGCACCTGCGATAGGGAAGCATCGCTTGTCTGAAAACGAATTTTGGGATTCAGGTATTTTTCACAGCGCCATCGAAAAGCTACGAGGAATTCAAGCTGCAACAACAGATAAAAAACGTTGTTTTATTTCTGGAATTCTCAGTTACATGCAGTCCCAAAAAGCCATAATTAGCTGGGAGTTCAGTGGCGCAGGTGAACGACATGATTATGAAGTCAAATTACCCGATGGACGTTTATGCATAATTGAGGCGAAAGGTTGCCTTGACGGCAATAATACCAATATTTTTGAACGGCCCGCAAATGCGGACGAGTTCATTATTTGGTCCCTGTGCCAAAATCCTGGTTCTGATCCTCGTCACAATTCTTGGTCCGGCATTCATACAAGATTGAGTGCTGAAACTATTCATCGAAAACAGAAAGTTGACGGTGTCATTATTTGGGATATGCTATGTGGCACAAAAGGGCGACCATGCCCAAAAATTCAAAAAATCAAATCAAGAACCACTAGAGTTGATTCCAAGAAAATCCCCCCGCCTTGTCTCTATCTCTTTCCTCGGACAATACCCGACCCAAGAAATAATCCTAACCCACCATGCTGGAAAGTCCACGAAGTGAGTTTCATATCTGCTCTGGCTCAGTGTTTTAAGGCTGACGAAACAGACATAGTTGAAGTGCATATCCAGGTAAGGATGAAACAATCTGATGTAGAGCGCCAAACAATTTATTATCGGAATGGAGAGAAATTTTCAGAATCAAGGTGGACGAAGATCAAGAGGGCGCGTTAACAGGATGGCAGACGTATTTCCCCCTGCCAAAAGAAGTTGGATAATGTCCCGCGTTAAAGGGGAAAATACAAAACCAGAAATTAAAGTTCGTTCCTTGATACATGCAATGGGATTTCGCTTTCGGCTTCACCGGAAAGATTTGCCAGGAAAGCCCGATCTTGTGTTTCCAAAACACCGGAAGGTGATTTTTGTTCATGGGTGTTTTTGGCATCAACACAGTGCTTGCCCAAGCGCGGCAAGACCTACAAGCAATACAATATACTGGAACAGAAAATTAAAAAGAACCATTGAACGAGACAACCAAAATATTACGGCATTGGAAAGCGCTGGTTGGCAGGTTTTGGTCATTTGGGAATGTGAAATCAAAAACACTGAAAAACTATTAAAAGTTCTTGAAAAATATCTTATAAAATCAAACAGTAAAGATGCCGAGTAAGGCGCTGCACATTGACTGTAAGGGGCGCGGGCTCATAGCCTGCTGCCCCTTTTGTGTTTCCGTCAGTTGTTGCACGGTCCGTCATCCCCTTGCGGCAAGTGAGCTTTGGGTTAGCATAATAAGAAACGTAAGCGTCTAAGGAACCCCATCTTCCGCTGAGTCGAGAGATATGCTTCACTATGCCGAAATCTTTTCAAGGAGGCATGGATGATGTTTACGGAATCGACAGAGGAATTGGCCAAGAAGCACTACTGGCGGCAGCATGTTGCATCTTGGCATGAGAGCAATCTGAGTCAGGTGGAATACTGCCGTCTCAATGATCTCCCCATCAAGAATTTCGGCTACTGGAAACGCAAGGAAAGCAAGGCAGTGTCCGCTCATCCTCGTTTTTTTCCTCTGGTAGCCGCCGGCCCCGGTCCGATGGTTAAACGTGCCTCCGCATTGCAGTTGAATATTCAGGAAAAACGTTTCAGCATCGAGATCGGCGAGGATTTTTCGCCGATACTGCTGAAAAGGTTGATAGCAACCCTGGAGCAACTGTAATGCTGGCCATGGCTCCGGAGGTAAAGGTCTACGTGGCGGTTGGAGCGACGGACATGCGAAAATCGATCAACGGTCTGTCACTGCTGGTCGAGGAGCATTTCCAACTCGACCTGTTTTCCGGCAGCCTGTTCGCCTTCTGCAACAGGAGCAGGAACAGGGTGAAAATCCTGTATTGGGATCGCAATGGTTTTTGCCTGTGGCTCAAGCGCCTGGAGCAAGATACTTTTCGTTGGCCGGAGACGGAGTCGGAAGTGCTGGAGATCAGCCGGCCGGCCCTGGACTGGCTGCTGCACGGCCTGGATCTGCGGCAGGCGCATCGGCGACTGGCATATGGCTCAGTTTCCTGAGCAATGAATTAATATATTGATATTATTCATTATATCGTTGCATATTCCGGTGTGTTGTGGTAGTGTTTCGCCATGCTAAAAGACACTTCCCCATTGCCCGATGATCCCCAGGAACTGCAACGCCTGCTCCGTCGCGCCGAAAAGGAGAATGACCTTCTCCGTGAACAGGTCCGCCTGCTCTACGCCAAACTGTTCGGCAAGAAGAGCGAGAAAGGCGGGCCGGATCCGACCGGCGCGCAGCTGCCGCTCTTTGATATGCCGGAGCCCGAAGTGGAACCGGAGAAAGAGGAGGTCGAGGTACCGGCCCATACCCGCGAGAAGGCTGGCCGGAAGAAGCTGCCGGAAGCTCTTCCCCGGATCGAGGTGGTGCATGATATCCCTGCCGAGGAGAAGGTCTGTGCCTGCGGCGGGACGATGAGCCGGATCGGCGAAGACGTCTCGGAGAAACTCGATATCATCCCGGCGGTGATCCAGGTGATCAGGCATATCCGGCCGAAATATACCTGCAGGCACTGCGAAGGGCTCGAGACCGAGGGGGCGGTAGTGAAGATCGCGCCGGTGCCGAAGCAGATCATCGAAAAGGGCATCGCCACTGCCGGTCTTTTAGCCCATATCCTGACCGGCAAGTTCGTTGATTCCCTGCCGTTTTACCGCCAGGAGAAGCAATTTGCCCGACTGGGAGTCGATATCCCCCGGGCGACCATGTGCAACTGGGCGATGAAGGCTGCCGCGGCCTGTCAGCCACTGCTGGCGAAGATGAAGGAACAGATCCGTTCGGGACCGTTGATCAATATCGACGAGACCACCGTCCAGGTTCTCGCGGAGCCGGGTCGGTCTCCGACCACAGACTCGTACATGTGGATCTTCCGCGGTGGTCCGCCGGACAAACCGGCGCTGATCTATCAATATGAGACCGGCCGCGGCGGCAAGGTTGCCTCGTCATTTTTGCAGGACTACAAGGGTGTGGTGCAGACGGACGGCTATGTCGGCTATGATTTCCTGGACAAGCAAACCGGGGTGGCGCACGCCGGCTGCTGGGCGCATGCCCGCCGCAAGTTCATCGATGCCCAGAAGGGCTCCGGTAAAGGCAGTCGGACCGGCAGTGTCGATGTGGCGCTCAGTTACATCCGCAAGATCTATGAAGTGGAGCACGAAGGCAAGCGGGAGAATTACACCTCGCAGCAGATGGGTATCCTGCGGCAGGAAAAAACCAAACCGATCCTGGATGACTTTCTCAAGTGGCTGAGCAAGAAATCCCTGCAGGTTGTCCCCCAGAGCCTTCTGGGAAAAGCTGTGAGCTATACGCTCAACCAATGGGGCAGGCTGGAGGCCTATCTGAAGCATGGTGAAGTTACGCCTGATAACAATGCCGCCGAGAATGCCATCCGCCCCTTTGTGGTCGGCAGGAAAAACTGGCTCTTTGCCGGCAGCCCGAAAGGTGCCGAGGCCAGCGCCGGTCTGTATAGTCTCATCGAGTCCGCGAAGGCGAATGGACTTGAGCCCTACAAATACCTTCGCTACCTCTTTGAACACCTGCCCTTTGCCGATTCCGACGATGATTATGCACAGCTCCTGCCCTCAAACCTCAGCCCTGCTGGGCTGAACTTGAGCCAGGGAGTTACTGGGGTTTGATTGACGCTTAGTACGCCAGGATAAGCTGGCAAAGGATAGTGGGTGAAAGTCCCACACAGAAGAAGGTTTAGCCTGCCACTCTGGCCCCGAGTCATGCGCGGTGATCCGTGAGGATAAACGTGAAGTGTTGACAGGGGAGACCATGGGCCAGGTATTGAGCTGCGAAATAAAAATTCAAGGCGTCGATGTTGTTAAGCGAAACAGAAGACCATGCTGTCCCGGACATTAATAGGCGAGTCCGTGATCAGGCCTTGCGCAGTCGGAGACCCTGTGCACGTGGAGAAGTCCTTTGTGCGGAACCTGGGAGATCTCGTGAATGTCCGAAATGTGTTATCGGACCGGTTTCTGAAGGCGCAAGCCGAACGAGAAGCGTGAACGTTCACGAGAAGTCGGACACAGCCATAGTACCAAAGAAGGTCTCGAACAATGGGGAGTTGCCCCCGGCGGAGAGGCTGGAGGGAAGGGCCGTGCTCAAGTGGAACGTCCAGCCACCTGCCGCAGTCCGGACTCAGAGCCGGGGAGCTGCGTCGATCGGATTGTTGGGCGTGCGCCGTGCGGCGCAAGGTAAGAAAGATCTGAAGTTTACTGCACTTATGCACCATATTGATATTGAGCTGCTTCGCCATAGCTATTTCAAGCTTAAACGTGAGGCAGCTTCTGGTGTTGATGGGGTGGATTGGGCAAGTTACGGAGAAAGGCTCAATGAGCGGCTTGAACTGCTGCACAAGCGCGTGCATCGGGGAAGCTATCGGGCTCAACCTGCACGTCGGGTGTATATTCCGAAGGCAGATGGAAGCCAGAGGCCGCTCAGTATCCTGTGTATTGAAGACAAAATTGTTCAGCAGGCGGTGGTGGAAGTTTTACAAGCCATCTACGAACCGGACTTCATGGGATTCTCCTATGGGTTTCGGCCGGAGCGTGGACAACACGATGCGCTGGATGCTTTGCAAACAGCCCTATACCGTAAGCAGGTAAACTGGATCTTGGATGCAGACATTCGAAAATTCTTTGATAGTATGGATCACACGTGGACGTTGCGTTTTCTGCAGCACCGGGTTGGTGATC
>NZ_JACHEO010000040.1:2500-5706 GCF_014201505.1 Desulfoprunum benzoelyticum
ACTTCACCCTGGCCATGGATAGATCACCCGGTTTCGGGTCTACCCCATGCAACTCAACGCCCAGTTAAGACTCGCTTTCGCTACGGCTCCACCTCTCGGCTTAACCTCGCTGCATAGGGTAAGTCGTTGACTCATTATGCAAAAGGCACGCGGTCACACTGTCTTGCAACATAGTGCTCCCACTGCTTGTAAGCTAACGGTTTCAGTTTCTATTTCACTCCCCTCCCGGGGTTCTTTTCACCTTTCCCTCACGGTACTCGTTCACTATCGGTCATCGGGTAGTATGTAGCCTTGGAAGATGGTCCTCCCAGATTCCCACAGGGTTTCACGTGTCCCGTGGTACTCAGGAACTCCCTAGGGTGTGGATCGATTTCGTGTACCGGACTATCACCGTCTATGGTCAGCCTTTCCATACTGTTCCACTATCGATCCTACATCCCACGTTGGGGTCCTACAACCCCGGACAATGTCCGGTTTGGGCTAATCCGCTTTCGCTCGCCGCTACTCACGGAATCTCATTTGATTTCTTTTCCTGCAGGTACTTAGATGTTTCAGTTCCCTGCGTTCGCCTTCATCACCTATGTATTCAGTGATAAATGACAGGATATGACTCCTGCCGGGTTTCCCCATTCGGAAATCTCCGGATCAAAGCCTGTTAACAGCTCCCCGAAGCTTATCGCAGCTTGCCGCGTCCTTCTTCGCCTCCCGATGCCAAGGCATCCGCCGTTAGCTCTTAGTAGCTTATCCATAAAGCCTGATTCAACTCAGCTACTGTAACCCTCATACCTCACGACCTGTCTATGTGCGGTGGCAGGCTCTCACCCACCGGTGCACCAGATCTGCACGGTACAAAGGATTTTGTACTTCTCTACTATTCAATTATCAAAGATCAAAGACTTGCGTCCTGAAATCCGCCTTCTTATCTAAAAAGCCGAATACCAAACCACAAGATGGTGGAGGTGAACGGGATCGAACCGATGACCTCCTGCGTGCAAGGCAGGCGCTCTCCCAGCTGAGCTACACCCCCATCCTGAATGGTGGGCCTAGGTGGACTTGAACCACCGACCTCACGCTTATCAGGCGTGCGCTCTAACCAGCTGAGCTATAGGCCCGAGCTAAAAAAAATGAGCCCGACCTCTGCCACACTCATTTCATTGTTCACAACCCATATCATATCGTAACCGGCTCAATACCGATTCCAAATATGATTCAGTTAAAAGATCGTCACGATCCTTCAAAACCAAATAGCAACAGCAGACAGGGTTAATCCCCGAAATCGGCAGGCGAACCTGCCTCTTCCTTTAAAAGGAGGTGATCCAGCCCCAGGTTCCCCTAGGGCTACCTTGTTACGACTTCACCCCAGTTACTAGCCATACCTTGGCAGCCTGCCCCCTTGCGGTTAGCTCAACTGCTTCTGGTACAACCAACTCCCGTGGTGTGACGGGCGGTGTGTACAAGGCCCGGGAACGTATTCACCGCGGCGTGCTGATCCGCGATTACTAGCGATTCCAACTTCATGGAGTCGAGTTGCAGACTCCAATCCGGACTGAGACCGGCTTTTCGGGATTGGCTTCACATCGCTGTGTCGCTGCCCTTTGTACCGGCCATTGTAGTACGTGTGTAGCCCTGGTCATAAAGGCCATGAGGACTTGACGTCATCCCCACCTTCCTCCGGTTTGACACCGGCAGTCTCTTTAGAGTGCCCAACTTAATGATGGCAACTAAAGATAGGGGTTGCGCTCGTTGCGGGACTTAACCCAACATCTCACGACACGAGCTGACGACAGCCATGCAGCACCTGTCTCCAGGCTCCTCTTGCGAGGCACTCTCGTGTTTCCACAAGATTCCCGGGATGTCAAGACCAGGTAAGGTTCTGCGCGTTGCGTCGAATTAAACCACATACTCCACCGCTTGTGCGGGCCCCCGTCAATTCCTTTGAGTTTTAATCTTGCGACCGTACTCCCCAGGCGGAGAACTTAATGCGTTAGCTGCGGCAATGAGACGATTAACCATCCCAACACCTAGTTCTCATCGTTTACGGCGTGGACTACCAGGGTATCTAATCCTGTTTGCTCCCCACGCTTTCGCACCTCAGCGTCAGTATCTGGCCAGGTGGTCGCCTTCGCCACCGGTATTCCTCCCGATATCTACGAATTTCACCTCTACACCGGGAATTCCACCACCCCCTCCAGTACTCAAGTCTGCCAGTTTCAAATGCACGTCCCCGGTTAAGCCGAGGGCTTTCACATCTGACTAAGCAAACCGCCTACGCGCGCTTTACGCCCAGTAATTCCGAACAACGCTCGCACCCTCCGTATTACCGCGGCTGCTGGCACGGAGTTAGCCGGTGCTTCCTTTGATGGTACCGTCAAATATAACAGATATTAGCTGCTATACATTTCTTTCCATCTGACAGGATTTTACGACCCAAGGGCCTTCATCATCCACGCGGCGTCGCTGCGTCAGGGTTGCCCCCATTGCGCAATATTCCTCACTGCTGCCTCCCGTAGGAGTCTGGTCCGTGTTCCAGTTCCAGTGTGGCGGATCATCCTCTCAGACCCGCTAACCATCGTCGCCTTGGTAGGCCATTACCCTACCAACTAGCTAATGGTACGCAAGCTCATCCCTGCACAGTAGCTTTCATGAAGAGGCCACCTTTCTTTATCATCATTCGCATCAAGATAAACGTATCCGGTATTAGCTCACCTTTCGACGAGTTATTCCGAATGCGGGGGTAGATTACTTACGCGTTACTCACCCGTGCGCCACTCTACTCGGGACCGAAGTCCCTTTCGCGTTCGACTTGCATGTGTTAAGCACGCCGCCAGCGTTCGTTCTGAGCCAGGATCAAACTCTCCAGTTTGATATCCTGAACCGACCTGTGACAGTCAGTTACTTATATAGTGCTTATGTATATAAGAGCTTCTTCGAATTACAAAGAAACCCTCTGTGTCCCTAAGAACACGTCGGGCCCGTCTGCTGTATGTTGCTATTTGGTTTTCAAGGATCATGTCCCCCGGCCAGCGAATGACCGGGACCGCAGTTTGCCCCGCGGAGCTCTTCAATCTAAACTGTTCAAAACGGGTTGTCAATAAAAAAACTCGCCCAACTCCGCCACGCCTCTTCGCAACCACACGCGCTTCATTCAACACGTCCCGTCACCCAAAGACCGCGGCAAACTACTGTATCTCCTGGACCATGTCAAG
>NZ_JACHEO010000041.1 GCF_014201505.1 Desulfoprunum benzoelyticum
TTGTTCTGAGAGAGTACCTTACCATGGTTGGTAGGACAGATAGAGTCCCATCACGGATAAATCTGTCGAGGCTGAGTTTCAGTGGTAATCAGAATACAGATTGAACATGGGGTGAGCAGGACCGGTGGGAACAAAAAAAGCACTCAAAGCGCAACAGCTTTAAGTGCTTGAATTTGCTTGGCTGGGGGACAGGGATTCGAACCCCGATAAGCGGAGTCAGAGTCCGCCGCCTTACCATTAGACCATCCCCCAGCACGGGTTGTGCGATGCGGTCAGTTATATAGAAAAAAAGCCACTCCCTGTCAAGCAAAAAGGGACATCTGTCGAGTATCAGCTGATGATGACCCCGGCATAACCCACGACCTGATCGGTATCGCCCGATACCGCTCCCGAATCGGTGTAAATCTGTATCTGTGCGTTGCGAGCGCCGAGTTTGACGGCGGCGAGGAGGGCGATCGTCACCGGGATGATCCCGCACATCGTGACCCGGTTGTCCTTGACCGTGCGATACAGCCCCTCGGCGTCGAGACTCTGTATCTGGTCGAGGGCCATCGTGTCCTTTTTCCGTGCCGATTTTCTCGACTCGTAATGGGTCATGTCGCTGGAGGCGACGATCAGGATATCCTTCCCCGAGGCGACGACGACATCCGCGATGACACTGGCGATCTCCACACAGACGGGGTAGGGGAGATGGGACAGGACCACTGGAACGATACGGAGCCTGGGTTGCATCGCCTGCAGGAACGGCACCTGGACCTCGAGGCAATGCTCGAATCGGTGTGCGCTTTCATCGGCCTGAAACAGTGAGCGGGGAGCGGCCTGGAGGCGGTCGGCGATGTCGATATCGACCGGCACATCACCCATCGGCATACGCCAGGTTGCCGTCGACAGTGCGACCGGACCTCCCTGGCCGTGGTGGTTGGGGCCGAGCAGGATCACGGTTTCCGGGACCTTGACGAGACCGATGACTTCGCCGGCCACGGCTCCGGAGTACATATAGCCGGCATGTGGTGAGACAACGGCGATGGCCTTGCGGCCTCCCTTCTGCCGGGCCGGAAGCATGTCCTGCACGGCCCGGGCCAGGGTCTTCGGATCTTCCGGGTAAAAACGGCCGGCTACGGCTGGATATCGGTGCATGGCGTCACCTCGGGCGGAAAAATGGCTCAGCTGCGCTTGACACTCCATGTGGTCCCTTCCGGACCATCCTTCAGTTCGATCCCTTTGGCGAGCAGTTCGTCGCGGATTGCATCGCCGCGCGCCCAGTTTTTCTCGGCCCGGCAGGCGTAGCGTTCATTGATCAGAGCGAGTATGCGGTCCTCGTCGATGTCAAGGCCGGCCAGCAGCTGGTCCTTGCGGGCCTGCAGAAAAGCGGCGGGTTCTTCGTTCAGTATCCCCATGATGGCGGCCAGCCGCTTCATGGTCCGGGTCGCCAGGTCGAGGATCTCGACGTCGGTTGCGGCCGGGGGAGCGGGCAGGGTTTTGCACAGGCGGTTGATGATCTTGGCCAGGTCGAACAGAATGCCTTGGGCCTGGGCGGTGTTGAAATCGTTGTCCATCGCCTGTTGGAACCTCCCCTCGACGGCGTCGATGGCCTCGAGATCCTTGCGGCCGATGCTGCCTTCCCCCGGCTGAGGCCGGCTCTTCGCCAGGGCCTCGACCTGGGCGATGCAGGCGTAGAGGCGCTCGAGTCCGGCGGCGGCATCGAGCATCGCCGTCTCCGAAAAATCCAAGGGGTTGCGATAATGGGTGGAGAAAATGAAAAACCGCAGAACTTCGGGGTGATAGTGATTGAGGATGTCGCGGATCGTCAGGAAGTTGCCAAGCGATTTCGACATCTTTTCGTCGCGGATGGTGACGAAGCCATGGTGGATCCAGCAGTTGACGAAGGGCTTGCCGTTGGCCCCTTCGCTCTGGGCGATCTCGTTCTCGTGATGGGGAAAGATCAGGTCTTTGCCGCCGCCATGGATGTCGAAGGTGTCGCCGAGATACTTGCGGCTCATCGCCGAGCACTCGATGTGCCAGCCCGGTCGTCCCGGTCCCCAGGGGCTGTCCCAGGCAGGCTCTCCCGGCTTCGAACCCTTCCACAGCACGAAGTCCATCGGGTGCCGTTTCTGCTCGTTGATCGAGATCCGCGCCCCGGCCTGCATATCGTCAAGGTTGCGGTGAGCGAGCTTGCCGTATTGGGGAAAACAGTTGACGGCGTAGTAGACGTCGCCCCCCGACGGGTAGGCCATCCCCTTGGCGATCAGTTCGGCGATGAGGTCGACCATCTCGGGGATGTGCTCGGTGGCCTTTGGTTCCAGGTCGGGCCGGTCGATGCCGAGCCTGTCCATGTCGACGTAGAACTCGTCGATAAAGCGATTGGCGAGCTCGACGGTGGTGGTGTGCTGGTCGGCCGCCCGGTTGATGATCTTGTCGTCGATGTCGGTGAAGTTGCGGACATAGGTCACCCGGTAGCCGCGATAACGGAAATAACGGACGATCATGTCGAAGGCGAGGGCGGAGCGGGCGTGGCCGATATGGCAGTAGTCATACGAGGTGATGCCGCAGACATAGAGCTTGACATGCCCCGGCTCGATAGGTTCGAGCGGCTGTTTCTTCCCGGAGAGGGTGTTGAAGATCTTGATCGTCATTCTTGTGCGCGAAAGTATATCGGGTCGGTCGATCCGTTAGTGGTGGATGAAAGGCTGGCGTTCGCCGCCGTCACAGTGTAAAAAAGGACATCCCTGCACCCCGACAGCCGTTGGATCGTATTCCCGCCATCATGGCGACAGGAAGTCAGATACAGGCGCAGCTTTTGAAAAATGTTGATTTTTTTGATTCCTGTGGTCAACAAGATAATCGTATTGGGGGGAAAAGACAAGAATGCGCGCTGAAATTGAGCAAAAACCCCCGTGGCGCCGGAGCTTTGCCGCCTGGACCGATTCCCGGGTCATCGCCATGTTTTTTCTGGGGTTTTCGGCGGGCATCCCACTGCTGCTGATTTTTTCCACCCTGTCGGTGTGGCTCAGCGAGGCCGGGACCGGCCGCTCCGCGGTTACGTTTTTCAGTTGGGCGGCCCTTGGCTACTCCTTCAAATTCATCTGGGCGCCATTGGTCGACCTCATGCCGCTGCCCTTCCTCACCAGACGGCTGGGGCGACGGCGGGCCTGGCTCCTGCTGGCGCAGTTACTGATCATGGCCGCCATCTCATCGATGGCCCTGGTTGATCCCGCCGCCCACCCCGGCAACCTCACGACGATGGCCTGCGCCGCCGTTCTTCTCGGTTTTTCGGCGGCCACCCAGGATATCGTCATCGATGCCTATCGCATCGAGAGTGTCGCCCCATCGATGCAGGCCATGCTGGCATCGATGTATATCGCCGGCTACCGGGTCGGCATGCTGGTGGCCGGGGCCGGGGCCCTGCTGCTCGCCTCCCATCTCGCCACGAATCCGGATGGCTATGATTATCCGGCCTGGCGCCTGACCTACCTTGCCATGGCCTCGGTGATGCTGGTCGGGGTTGCCACGACGCTGCGCGTCAAGGAACCATCGGTGGAGAGGAAGGACCTGTACACCTATCTGCCATCCCAGTACCGCCGCCTCTTCTTTCTCTTTGTCCTGTCGGCGGCCGGCTTCGCCCTGACTTTTTTTGCCTCTGGCGCCTGGTTTCAGTACCTCCAGGATCTCCTCCGCCTGCAGGTTCCGTCCCTCGGCCACATGTCCGGTTTTATCGTCGAGGTCCCGAGATTCTTCCTTGCCGTTGTCGCCGCGTTGACGATAGCCCGGCTCGGCGTGGCGACGCGTTTCGTCGACCGTAAAATGGTCGAGGTCACCTATGCCTTCCCGGTGCGTGACTTTTTCAGCCGCTACCGCCTCCGGTCGGCGCTGCTGGTGCTCGCCCTCGTCGGATTCTATCGGCTGTCCGATGTCGTGCTCGGGGTGGTGGCCAACGTGTTTTATCTCGATATGGGGTACAGCAAGGAGACCATCGCCTACGTTTCGCAGACGTTCGGCTTGGCTATGACGCTGCTCGGCGGGTTTTTCGGCGGGATGCTGACCCTGCGCTTCGGGGTGAACACGATACTGCTGCTGGGGGCCTTCCTGTCGGCGATCACCAATCTGCTGTTCATGTTCTTGGCCGGCGCCGGCAAGGACACCGCTTTCCTGGCGCTGGTCATCGCTGCCGACAACCTGAGCGCCGGCCTGGCGACCACGGCCTTTGTCGCCTTTCTTTCCAGCCTGACGAGCGTTTCCTTTACCGCGGTCCAGTATGCGATATTCAGTTCGATCATGACCTTGATGCCGAAATTGATCGGCGGTTACTCAGGCTCGCTCGTTACCGCGTTCGGCTATGAAACGTTCTTCCTGATGACGGCGGTGATGGGCATCCCGGTGCTGGGACTGATCTGGCTGGTGCGGATGACGATGACGGCGGTATCGCAGGGAGATCGTTAACGGAGATGGCGGCTGGTGCGGAGATATATTCCCATGGCTTCAGCCGTCTGTTCGTTGGCGAAGGCGAGGCCTGACTGGTACTCGGAAGAGTCGGGCAGGGGATGGCACCATTTGACGGTGGCTGTTCCGGCGACAGGAAAATCAGGGGCACATTCGTCGAACGAAAACTGGATGACAGTATCGCTGGCCAGCGGTTCTGCGGTTTGCAGGCGCAGTCCGCCGATGCTCAGGTCTATGGTCCTGGCCAGGGTCGCGGCCTGGGGGACGGAAGTTCCGGAGCGGTTGAGCCGCATCAGGATGAGACGATGCCTGCCCTCCACCCGGATATGGCGGCGGCGGTTGTCATGGGGAGCGGCGGTGTTTTCGGGAAGGGAACGATGGCAGGATTCGCTGCTGAGGCTGTACTGCATACACATCGTGAAGGCTTCCGTCCGACAGTAGATCTCGATATGGTTCTCCAGCGGAATGAACAGTCCTTCACTGTAGAGGCTGCACTTCAACGAGAGAGGAGACCAGTAGGGGCAGGATTTCTTGTCTGGGATTATTTCGGCCATACCGTTCCGATGTCTGCAATAGGGATAAAACGACAATCAATGACATAGTGAGCCAGTATATTCAATGCAAAATACATGCCGTCAGTGCTATTTAAGCTCTTTCGGTACAATGTCGTACCGTTTCATCTTGTCGTAGAATGCCGTCTTGCCAAGCTGCAGATCAGTTGCGGTCATGGCGACGTTGCCTCTGTTTTTCTCGAGTGAATGCAGGATGATCTCCCGTTCGAGCTCGGCGATCATTCCCTTGAGCGGCATTCCCTCCAGGCGTTGCAGATAGGAAGTGGGAGAGGGGCCTGTCGGCTGTTCGGCCTCGGCCGGGATGTCGAAGATCAGTTCGTTCTCGGTGATAATATTGCCTTTTGCCATCAGCACCGCGCGTTGGATGACATTTTCCAGTTCCCGCACATTGCCGGGCCATTCATGGCGCAGCAGGCGGTTGATGACCGATTGGGGGAGAAAATTGATATCCTTCTTGAATGCCTGGCGATATCGTCTGACGAAATGGGTGACGAGATCGACAATGTCCTCTTTCCGCTGGCGCAGCGGTGGAATTGAAATATTTATCTGATTACCATCGAACTTCAGCCAGCTTGAGCAGGCGCTGCGGGACCGGCTGAGTTTGTAAGGCTATATAGGTTAACCGATCAACCATTGTA
>NZ_JACHEO010000042.1 GCF_014201505.1 Desulfoprunum benzoelyticum
GCGGCCACGTCTCGGAGAACCACTGAGAGGGGCGGTTTCGGGATCCGACAGCAGATAGCGCTGCACTGCCCGGTCCGGCTTGTCGGGACGGATCGAAATGCATACTGACATTGTCCTATGAATGATAGGAAAATGAGTAATATCAACAGGGAGTCAAAGAATGAAAATCGAAGATCTGGAAAAACTTGAAAGTGAAGGCCTGGAGACGTTGACCTCCATCGAACGGCGCCGCTTCCTCCAACTTGGGATGGCGGTTACCGGGGTGTATCTCGGGGGGACGGTCCTGTCGCTGACGTCTGTCCGCGACGCTCAGGCCGCCGACATTGTCCCCGAGGTCGGTCGCTACCCCTACAATCCCCACTATGCGATGGTCATCCGCGAAAAATTCTGCATCGATTGCGAACGCTGTAAGGAGGCGTGTGTCAAAACCAACAACGTCCCTGTCTACGGTTTTCGTACGACGATCCTTGAACGGCGACGGACAGTTGCCGGAGGCGCCTTTGAAACGATCTTTATGCCGGTGTTGTGCAATCAGTGCAATCGGCCGCCGTGTGTGCGTGTCTGCCCGACCACGGCGACCTGGAAGGATGAAAAGACCGGTATCATCGTGATGAAACCCGACCGCTGCATCGGCTGCAAGACCTGCATGACCGCCTGCCCGTACAATGCCCGGTACTTCAAGGAAGAGACTCGGGCCGTCGACAAGTGCGATTTCTGTTGGGAATCGAGATTGTCGAAAGGAGAGAAGACGACGGCCTGCTCCGAGGCCTGCCCCGCCGATGTCCGGGTTTTCGGTGATCTGGCCGATACCAAGAGCAGGGTCTTTGAACTGCTCCACACTCCGGAAACAATCGTCTGGGTTCTCCGCCCTGAGGTTGGGGCGTTGCCCAATGTCTATTATGTCAATGTCTAGGGACAGTAATTGATCATGCCTGTCTCCTGCTCCGCCCCGGCTTCGTGCTCTGGTGCGGCAGGGGAGAAGGCGATCTTCAAGAGATGGAGGAAAAAATCGTCATGAAAAAAAGCTTGTCTATACTGGTCGTTGGCATCCTGCTGTTTTCCGGGGCCTGGCTCAGGGCGGCAGAGGAAGAGAAGGCTGTCGAAGAGTACGATGAGGATACCTACGGCCCTCTGGCGCCGATCATTTGGGAGAAGCCGGTCAGGAGTGTTGTTTTCGAGCACAAGAACCACACCCAGGGGGCCGGCCTGGAATGCGACTCCTGCCACGATGAGCTGTTCCCGATGGAGGCAGGGGCGTCGGCGGAGAATGAAGACTTCACGATGGAGACGCTGTATAACGGCGGCTATTGCGGTGCCTGTCATGACGGCGAGACCGCATTCGCCTCGAACAAGCGCTGTACCGCCTGTCATATCGGGGTACGCGGTCAGGCGCGGCTGTCAGGTAGTGCCGATGCCGTAGAGGGGCATGGCACGAAATAACCCCCTCTTTGCGCAGGAGCCTCTTGTCGTCGGCAAATACCGGCAGCATGAGGCTCCTGCCGCCTCTCTCCGCCACAGATTCCTCTCTTTACCTTTTCAGTTTCCGCCCCAGGTTCTCAAATTGGGCGTATATCTCTCCCTTCAGTGAAGCACATTCTCTCAGCAGCAGCGCATTCTGCGCCCATGCTTCAGCTTTGTTGTATATCTATTTGTAAATATTAAACTATTTCATTCTGTTCTCCAGCGCCTTATATATCCTCTGGGGGGGTGTAATTTCGTTCGAAATCAACTTCGCTAAATATAATATTTAAAATCAGTATGTTAGCAAGTTACTCATAGGGCGCATAATGCGCCCTTGTCGAACAGGCCAAAAGACGCAATTTGCGCCATCCGCTGCAACTTCAACGAGCCCCCATTCTTCCGGCGCTACGTTGGATAATCAAACATTAATTCATTAAAACAGCCATATATCAATTTTGGAAGGATTGGTTCTCCTCATTTTTTCTACGATGGCACGCCTCTTGCTATTAAAGAAGTAACTGAAAGACAACAATCGTCGACAGAGACGAGGAGGCGGCCCATGAACAAGAATCGAAATCAGCAACGATCAGCCTGGAATCAAATAAAGTTTTTCAAGCCTGCAGGGAAACAGTCGAAGGTCGCTGAATCCTGCTGGCTGGTCCTGACCCTGGTGCTTTTTGTCATCATGGGCCCTTTTGCCGCTCCGGTGGCTCTCTGCGCCGTTCTGAGCTTACCGTCGGAACAACGGGGTGAGTCCGAACCGGAGTTGCTGGCGGAACCGGTGCGTTACCAGTTTCGCTGATACATTGTCATCAGAGGTTGGTTACCAGAATCATTCATGCAGGAGGCTACAATGAAAGAATCACTCACATCAGTTTTACCTTCACGGCAGATTGCCGGCGCTCCGGTCTCCAATGGGCTTATGGTCGTGGCGTTGCTCTTTCTCGTCGCCGGGGTCGGGGGCGGTATCTATGCCTTTGTCGTCGGTCACCATCACGCCTTTGCCAATACCCGGGAGATGCCGTGGGGGATGTTGATCGGCGTTTATGCCTATTTCGCCATCATCTCCACCGGCCTCTGTCTGCTGGCGGCGATCAGCCATCTTTTCGGCGGCAATAAGCTCGCGCCGCTGGCCAACCGGATGGTATGGCTTTCAATCGTCTCTCTGCTCGGCGCCTTTCTGGTCATCGGCCTGGAGATTGAAAGTCCCTGGCGGATGGCACTGGGGGTTATCCTGCACCCGAACCTGACCTCAAATATCTGGTGGATGGGGACCTTGTACGGGATGGCGGTCGGTATCATGCTGATTGAGATGTATCTGCTGGTCACCCGCCGTTTTGCCCAGGCGCTGATTTTAGGTGTCGCCGGTGCGGTCGCCGAGGCGCTGGCCAACAGTAACCTCGGGTCGGTCTTCGCCTCGCTCAGCGCCCGTCCTTTCTGGTATGGGCCGCAGCTGCCGATCTTTTTCCTCGCCTGCGCCTTCCTTTCCGGCGCCGCTGCAATCGTGCTGTTTACCCATCTCTCCCATGTCCTGTCAAAGGAGAAGGTTTCGCCTACCGTCTTCTTCGGCATGCGGTCAGCCGGCAAGGTCATGGCCCTGATGATCTTTCTGATCGGTATCGCCACCGCGTGGAAGTTTGCCAACGCCTACAGCGGCAACAGGGAAATGATACTTGCGGCCGATGCCATGGTGAGCGGCCCGCTGGCGACCAACTTCTGGCTCTTTGAAATCGGCATCGGCCTGGTCCTGCCCTTTGCCCTGCTGCTCGTCAGCCGGCTGAACTCGGTTCAGGCGATGTCGGCCGCAGCGCTGATGGTCCTGGTCGGCCAGTTTTTCTCACGGTTCAACATGGTTGT
The DNA here is from genome assembly GCF_014201505.1 of Desulfoprunum benzoelyticum. Taxonomy (GTDB): domain Bacteria; phylum Desulfobacterota; class Desulfobulbia; order Desulfobulbales; family Desulfocapsaceae; genus Desulfoprunum; species Desulfoprunum benzoelyticum. The sequence continues at coordinate 3,319 of NZ_JACHEO010000042.1, forward strand.
CTCGGGTCAGATCGTTCCTCAGTATGCAGGTTACGACAACAGCCTGCCGCTCTATCTCTCCTACACCCCGACAGCGGCGGAGTGGCTGCTCGTCATCGGCGGCATCGGCCTGGTCGGCTACGGCTTCCTGATCGGCGAGAGATTCCTCGGCTCGGTCTTCAGGGCCGATGAGACGCATTGAGAGTGGAGCGGAACTGGAGAAAAAAGTGAATTACTTAACGGACTGCAAGTGAGGCTGAAATGGATACGGACAACAAAGCGATATTCACGGTAGGAATGGCGGCCAAGATGCTCGACATCCATCCCCGGACCCTTCGGAATTACGAGGATAAGGGATTGATCGTGCCGACCCGCAAAGGTGATTGGCGTTACTATACGATGCGGGATATCCAGTGGATAGAATGTCTGCGTGAGATGATCCATGTGCACGGGGTCAGCATCAATGCGATCAAGAAACTGCTGAAGTATACGCCGTGCTGGAACATCATCGATTGCAGCTTCGAACGCCGCAAATGCTGTTCAGCCTTTTTTTCCAACACTCTCGTGCCGAAAAAGATCGACCGTGTTGCCAGGATTCCCCAGATCGGCAACCGCGAAGATATCGCCGCCTGATCCCGTCTGTCTGCCACGGGGCCGCTGATCGTCAGGCCCCGTGAGACTTGCGGGGGTGTTCATCCGCCTGATCTTCTGGATCGCCCCTTTTCTTAGCCTGTTCGCCTGCCGAACAGGCTTTTTTTTTGCCATCACGACATCCTTCCCCATCTGCAGATTTTTCGCATACCCTCCAGGGCGCAAACTGCGCCCATTCCCTGTTGTTGATAAAACATCGTTACATTTTGATATTATTATATAAGATGAAAAAATCATGGGTTTCTTTTCAGAGATCACCAGCTCCATTTCACGGCAAAAAAGACGCATTATACGCCCATATTGTGATCTTGAGGCGTCGAAAAAGACAAATCAGGAACAGCATCAAATTTCGAGGTAGTAGATGATATTTTTATTTAATTGTAAATACAAATACATGCAGATTTTGTGCAAGTTGTTTGGCAGGTTGGGGTAAAAAAATATATTGCAACAAGTTGACAATTACTGTTTACAACTATAGCATGAAAAAAAAGCAGCATAACATGTCATACAATGTGCCGGCCGGCAGGTTGTCAGAGGAGGGGCGAGTCATTGCGATCGTTCCGACCTGGTTGGATCAATGAACAGCGGTGGAGGGATATATGGAAGCGATTATATTTTTAGTGGCCTGGATCGGATGTGCGACGCTGCATACTGTGTATGAGCTGAAGATCAAGCCGTTATTGGACAACATCGGCAAGGATGAGACCGATATCCCTCTGCAGTAGACCTGGTCTGACGTAGGTATCGAGTGCGGTGGGGAAAAATTTCAAATTCCCAGGGTGATGCAACGCTGTCGGTTCGAACGGGTCGGACCGGGTATCATGACGGGACAGACAAACGGGAGTAACAGAGAATGAACAGAATGTTGGCGGGGGTACTCCCCCAGGAAGGCGGTTTAGAGGCGAGCGTATCGGGGAAATACGCAGCGGCGATCGGTCTGTGCGGCCTGCTGACCCTGGTCGGGGTGGGAGCGGGCATCCATTCCCTGTACGTCGGGCACGAGCATACCTTTGGGGTCAGCCGCGAGGTACCCTGGGGGATCCTG
>NZ_JACHEO010000043.1 GCF_014201505.1 Desulfoprunum benzoelyticum
TACAATGGTTGATCGGTTAACCTATATAGCCTTACAAACTCAGCCGGTCCCGCAGCGCCTGCTCAAGCTGGCTGAAGTTCGATGGTAATCAGAATTTTTTTTCGGTCAATTATCAGCGATTTGGGTTCCAGTTTTTTTGTTCTTTTTCTGATTGTATATTACCTGAATCTTTCATCAGAACGTTTGTTTCTAATTTCTTCATCACTCGCCTGAAGCCACCCGGAAACACTATTATGTACGACATCAAACTGTTCGATATATGGCTTGATATCCAACAATGGAGTCCCATCAAGGACATCAATTCCCTTTACAAAAACTATGTTTCTTTCGACTTTTAATAGATTGACAATGGATATGCCAATATGATTAGGCCGTAACGGAGAACGTGTGGCGAATACGCCTCTTTTTGTCTTGTCCATAAACGGAGTTACAATCATCTCGGTTCGTGAGGCCTTATGAAAGCTATACAGCAGATAAATATGGCTGAAACCATCAAGATCGTGTAGTCCATCAATGTATTTTTCATTCACAATTACTTGCCCTTCAAATTCTGATGCGCCTTTTGGTTGAATAGGCATATCTTCAATTGATTTATGAGGTGAAAGTATTACTCCTATTGGATCTATAGTATGCATTTGTAACTCTCGATTTTGTTGCTGCTGAATGTTAGCTAACCGGCGATCTTCAGCACGTCAGTTGAAATGGTTTGCGTGGGGTTGGCTGCCTGGTTACGGCCTGGTGACGTCAACGAAACGCCATGTGCGAACCCGCATTCCGGGCAGGGTGAGGAGGGGAAAGAGAAAACTCCCTCTTGCCCGATCAACCAAAGTTTTACTGCAATTAGCAGTAAATCATAACAATTCGTTTTTCTTCTTTTGATGTAAGATGATTGATAGCGAGCCCATTACTTGTTGCCGTGGAATATACATCTATGCCACGAGCTTCCTTGGATGTCCCTGCTCAATTGGGAACCTTTCACTCGGTCAATTCATACTCTTTGCATACAATACAAGTCTTTGCACCAAAGCTTATAAATATTTAGTGATAATGGAAAGATTTCTCTTTCAATACTAACGCCAGGAGTCGGCAACCGCCCATGAGTCAGGCGGCTCAATCCTCAAATCGCCCTGTGCGCTTCTGTTGCGCTGCCGACATCGCCTCGGCGAGGTCGGCAGAAAACAGTATGGCTGCATTCTTGGCCGAGACATACGAAAGGCCTTCCGCAACCGAGTGATCCCGGCTGTAGTTCAGCGTGTCCTTGATGCCGCGAATTGTCAGCGGTGACTTGCTCGCAATCTCGGCGGCTGTTTTCAGGGCTGCTGTCATAAGGCTATCCTTGTCCGAAAAGACCTGGTTCACAAGCTTCATATCATGGGCTGCTTTGCCGTCGAAATTTCTGCCTGTAAATGCAAGTTCCCGTGCGAGTCCTTCGCCTATGATCCTTGGAAGCCGCTGGAGCGTACCGACATCCGCTACGATCGCCAGGTCCACCTCTTTTACCGAAAACCTCGCGTCTTCGGTGGCATATCGCATGTCGCAGGCCGTTGCCAGGTCGATCCCCGCCCCCATGCACGCGCCATGTATTGCGGCAAGAATCGGCTTTCTGCACGATTCCGCGGCGCTTATAGTCTCTTGAAGTTCGACGATCATTTCGCGCAAACGTTCCTGTCTCCTGCCTTCGGACATGCCGGCAATCTCAGATCTGATTTCCGTGAGCATATCCAGGTCGATTCCGGCCGTGAAATGCTTGCCTTGGCCGCTCAGCACCCCGACACGCGCGCGGCTGGTGCTTAACCAGGCGAAAGCCGATCTCAAGTCCTTCCACATCGGCCCGTTCATCGCGTTCGCCTTATCCGCTCGATTTAATTCAATATGGACGACTCCATCCGTTTCACTGATGGCTAATGTCTCGAAGTTCATTCTGATCTCCTTTGGTTGAAGCGGGCTAACGTCACAATTCACCGGATCCGGGCTGGTTGCGGAGACCGGGTGCAGGTAGCGGTTGTGCGTAATACCTATAATGTTTTTTTCCGGAATTCTTGTTGAAACGTTCGCCCGTATTTTTGTACAGCCTCGTTCTTCTTATAAATTTCAAAACCATATTTACTATACAATTTGCGAGCGCTCTCTAAACAGCTATAAGTTTCCAAACGTAGTGTTTCGAGGTCATTATCTTTAGAATGAGAAATAACCTTATCCAACAGTTTTCTGGCTATTTCATAGCCTCTGTATTGAGTTTTAACTAAAAGAAAATTTACAAATGCAGTTTGATCATGTTGTAATGAAACCGCTATGGATCCAACACGTTTATTGTCGGTGGATGCTATCCATAATCTGTTGAATGTATGTGGCGCTTCTAGAAAAGTGAGAACTTTCTTTGCAATAGCTATTTCGAAATTTGAGTCAAAGTTGAATTGTTCAGCGTAAAGCTTTCCATGTATTGATATCAGCCAGCCAATATCACCAGGAGATGGGTTGTTTACAACTATTTCCATTAATAATTTATCTCACAACGTTCTGTGTCTGTCTCCGGCAGACTGCCAGGCTCCCGCACCGAACGCGACCATAAACAGATAGACGACAACCAGGAAAATCGAAAACAGAGGTCTCGAGGGAGACCCGATCGCGCCAAGCTCGCTGATCATTTGATCTCGGAAGCTGCCGTCCGGCCACTGCGTACCCACCAGGGCGTCGGCCACGGCGTACAAAAGGGGAAAGGCGACGCCGCAGAGCAGCAAGATCCGTCGCATCATTACGAACGTCCTGAAGTTCCCTTATTTCACCGGTTCCATGCCCTCATCCAGATATTTTTTGGCAAGATCGATATAGCGCTGTTTACCCCGAAGCCATAATTCTTCGTCTTTTGAGCGTATTTCTCTGACGATCTTTACTGGATTGCCCGCAGCAACCACTTTTGGAGGAATTATCTGTCGCATTTTTACTACCCCGCCTTCTGCCACAATCGCCCACTCTCCGATTTCAGACCAGATGCTCAGTACAGCACCCATGCCGATCACTGCATGATTGCCAATTCTTTTCCCATGGATAACGGCACCGTGACCTATCGTGACTTTGTTCCCGATCTGGTTTGTATCGCCAGGCGGTGCGTGAACAATGACTCCTTCCTCCACTGCTGTGCCGTCACCGATTTCAATTCTGCCATAGTCCCCCCGTAAGATAACACCGTGCCCAATATAGCAATTGTGACCGATAACTACATCGCCGATAATGCTTGCCAATTCGCTAACATAAGTGTCAGTTTCTATAATTGGCTGCTTGCCGTCAAATTTGTAAAGCATGTCAAACCTTCTCGCAAAAATACAGTTTCGATACATTCATTGATTGCATGATACCACGAATGTAACAAGGTCGATGAAAGTTTCCGCATAACACTCTTTGCAGGGTGGTGGGGGAAGGAAAAGACCTCCACATTACCCGATTAACAGTGTCTTATGGTATGTCTTTCAATAAAGCGTGCCGGCTCCAGACAAGTCTTGTTTCGTAGATATTCCCCGACTTGATCCTTCTCTTTTATTTTGGGTGCAATTTTGGGTGAAATGATGGGTGACTTTATAGTCACGTCGTCCGCGCTTTGTCAATAAGTGTGCATCGCAGGCAGATCGAAAAAAAACCAACAAAAAATGGTGTAACAGTCGGATGTGACTGTTAAACACTTTCCAGTGTTGTTCCGGGAAAAGTCGTTGGCGGCAACCAATCCCGGCGCGCGGTTCTCAGGATTCGAACGATTCCGATCTATTCGATCCACTTGTTGACGAGTTCGGGATTGTCGTGGACCCACTGCGTGGCTATTTCGTATCCGTCAAAATAACCGCATCTGTTTTTCCCTGCACTGAGCTGTCATAGTGGGACCACCTTTTATCATGGAGGAGCTTCACTATGAACATT
>NZ_JACHEO010000044.1 GCF_014201505.1 Desulfoprunum benzoelyticum
ACCGCCAGGGCCCGTTCGCTGTCGAGCGGGGCGGTCGGTTCATCGGCGAGGATCACCGGCGGACGGTTGACCAGGCCCCGGGCGATGGCCACCCGCTGCTGTTCCCCGCCGGAGAGTTGTGACGGCATGGCCCCGGCGCGATGCTCGACCTCGAGCGCCTTGAACAGCTCGATCGCCATCCGCCGCGCCTCGGGGTTGGGCCTGCCGGCGAGCATCGGCAGCAGGGCGACGTTGTCGGTGACATCAAGGAACGGGATGAGATACGGGGCCTGAAATATAAAGCCGATTTTATCGCGCCGCAGGGCGCGCAGGTCCTTGACCTTCCAGCCGCCATCATAAATAACCTCATCGCCCAGGGTCATCCGCCCGGCGGTCGGTTCGATGATTGCGCCCAGGCATTTGAGCAGGGTGCTCTTGCCGGACCCGGACGGTCCGACCAGGCCGACGACCTCGCCCGGGGCCACCTCCATATCCACGCCCTTCAAGGCATCGACGGCGGTATCGCCGCTGCCGTAGCGTTTTTTCAAGCCTTCGATGCGAATCCCTCTGCCATCCATGTCAACCTCCAACGGCCTCGGCCGGATCGACCTTCATCGCGGCGCGGATGGAGACGATGCTCGACAGCATGCAGATCGCCATGACGGCGCCGAAGCCGATGACCGAGTCGAGCGGCTGCAGCAGGACGTATTTGGGAAAGATCGGCGCCATCACCAGGGTGGCGGTGATCTTGCCGACCATGAAGCCGATCGCCCCCAGGGCGACGGCCTGTTGCATGATCAGGCCGACGATGGTGCGGTTCTTGGTGCCGATCAGTTTCAACACCGCAATCTCGCGGATCTTGCCCAGCGTCAGGGTATAGATGATGAAGGCGACGATGGCGGCGCTGACCAGCGACAGGATCACCAGGAACATGAAGATCTGCCGGGCCGAGGTGGCGATCATCTTGCCGATGAGGATCTCTTCCATCTGACTGCGGGTATAGACCGTCAGCCGTTTCCAGCGCCGGATCGCCTGCGCCGTTTCCTCCACCTCATAACCGGGTTTCATCTGCACTAGGACCGCGTTGACGTAAAGGTTGGTGCTTTGCGAGGCGATGACGGCCTCGAGGAGCCCCGGCACCTGGGGCCGGTTGAACGCCGGATTGGCGGCGGTGCGCTCGCGCTGCTGCCGGATCGCGTCGTTGTCCTTGAGAAACTGGGCCTCCTGGGCATCCTTCAGGGGGATGAAGACCATCGGATCGCCGCCGGAGGAGACCATCCGCCGGGTCAGGCCGACGACGGTATAGAGATTGCGGCGGATCCGGAGGCGGTCGCCGAGTTCGAAGCCTGTGGCGATGTCGGCCACCGCCTCGTAATGGCCCCGGGTGATCTGGCGGCCGGCGACGAGATAGGGCGGCCAGCCCGGGGTTCCCGGGGCGCCGGCGGCGATGCCGGCGACCATCGCCCGGACATCCCGGTCGCCCTGCCGCACCTGCATCGTGAAATAGGTGGCGTTGGCCGCCCGCGCGACTCCCGGCAGGCCGCGGATGCTCCGCCAGACATCGTCGTAAATGCTCGACGATTCGGCATACGGACCGAGGGTGTCCCGTTGCACCACCCACAGGTCGGCGCCGCTGTTCTCGAGCAGGGCCTTGCCGTCATCGACCAGTCCGCGGTAGATGCCGGCCATCGACAGGGTGATGCCGATCAGCAGACCCAGGCCCATGCCGGTGAAGACGAACTTGCCCAGCGAGTGCATGATATCGCGGCCGGCGAGACTGATCACGGTTTTACCTCCGTCAGGTGCTGAACCACGCGGATGCGGCTGCGCGGATGAAGGGTGTTGGCGCTGTAGACGACGATCTCGTCATCGACCTCGAGACCATCGCGCACCTGGACATACCCATCAAGATCGGCGACACCCATCGTCACCGGCGTGAAGCGCAGATCGCCATCGCTGACCCGCCACACCCCCAATTGGCCGTCGAGACGCTGGATGGCCGCGTTCGGAACTACCGGCCCGGCCGCAAGCGGCGGCAGATCGACGGTGACTTCGGCCAGTTCGCCGAGCGGCGGCAGCGGTTGCGGCAACTCGTCGAAGACCGCTTTGGCGAGGGTTTCCTCGGTCACCGCATCGGCCAGAGGCTCCACCCGCAAGACGCGACCGGCCCGGGACTCCGCGGCCTGCGAGCGCAGGACGATATGCGCCGGGAGATCGGCGGCCAGGCCATGGGCATTGATCTGATCGAAACGGACATTGATCCACAATTGATGAGGGTCGATCAGGTCGACGACGGCCTGGCCGGCGACGATCGTCGCCCCGGGATCGGCATGGCGGGCGGCGACCAGCCCGGCGGCCGGGGCGAGCAGGACAAGGTTCCGGCGTTGGGCGACCAGGGCCTCCAGTTCGGCCTCGACGCGGACCGATTCCGCACGCGCCGCCTTCAGACTCGCCTCGGCGACCTGGTATTCATTGGTTTTGGCGCCGGCGATCTCCTCGCTGGTCGTCTGCGCTTCCAGCAGTCTTTGATACCGCCGGGCCTGGGTCTGGGCGTAACCATGGCGGATCTGGGCTTCATCGATCTGGGCGGCGGTGCGCTTCAGCGCCGCCTCCAGGGCGCGGATCCGTTCGTCGAGATCGATCGGATCCATTTCGCCGAGAACCTGGCCGGCCTCGACCTGATCTCCGACCTCCACATCCAGAGATTTGACCCGCCCGGTGAAGGTCGGGCCGATCCGGTAGGTGTACCTGGCCTCGACGGTACCGATGCCGAACAGCGCCGGCGCAATCGAGCGGTTTTCGACCTTCGCCACCGTCACCGGCACCGGGGCCAGCGCCCCCGAGCGCAGGGCGACATAGACAAAGAGGGCGATCAGGGGCACAAAGCCGGCCAGCATCACCAGAGTCCGTCTCTGTATGGGGAAGCGTTTCATGATCTCCTCCTGATACCACGATGGTAGATGGTAAAGACCCGCGACGCATCATCGCCGAGGCGGCCGACGTCACCGGCCAGCAGTGACTGCACCACCAGCCCCTGCAGCGTGCCGATGAACAGGATGGCGGCGGCCTCGGTATCGAGGTCGGGGTCGAGTTCACCGATCGCCTTGCCCTGTTCGATCAACTCCCGCAGCCGCCCACCGTAGCGCTTGACCAGCGACTGCACCAGAGCCGTGGAGGCCGTCTGCGAGGTGTTCTGCAGCTCGGCGAACAGCAGATGGGGCACGCCCGGATGTTCGGCGACAAACGCGGCATGGGCCAGAAACATCGCCTCCAGCGCGGCGAGAGGCGAGACCGCATCCTCCGTCGCGCGCCCCAACCGGGCCAGCAACTCCTCCGCCACCCACTCCATCACCGCCGCCAGTACTGCGGCCTTGTTGGGAAAATGTCGGAACAGGGCCCCCTGGGTCAGTCCCATGCG
>NZ_JACHEO010000045.1 GCF_014201505.1 Desulfoprunum benzoelyticum
TACAATGGTTGATCGGTTAACCTATATAGCCTTACAAACTCAGCCGGTCCCGCAGCGCCTGCTCAAGCTGGCTGAAGTTCGATGGTAATCAGATTGCATTTTGTGTTTGAAAGGTGACGGTTATGTGCAAAGCTGACAGAGTGGTCAATTAGTTCTTTTTCAATTTTCGCAATAATTGCATCCTTATCTGCATTACCTGAGAACATATTGCGGCCTAGCCACTCGATAACCAATGATGTGGACCATTTGACCGCTTTTTCGCATTCCCCAATAAATGCAGGACCATATTTTGCGATTACAGGCTGCCAAATAGGGATTGTTCGCGGGTCGTTCACAATCTCGTTGTACGCCCTAGTAAATTCTTCAATCACGCCGTGCGCAGGTACTCCACCGAATTGAGGATCCACAGGACCAAGTGAAGATTGCTTACCCATCCAGATTTCTTTGCACGAGCAGGCGATCATCGTCCCTGCCGACATTGCCATTTGCGGCACGAAACAACGAACATCTCCTTGGAATTTTTGCCATAGATAATCAACAATTGATTCTGTTGCCGCCGTATCACCGCCAGGCGTATGGAGAACCAGGTCTAGTCCTTTTGAAACTTGAAGTTTATTGATAGTGGTCATGAGGCCATTTTTGTCGTTATCGTTTACTGCATTGGCGACACCCATTTCTGGCTTTTGTAGCCATCCACTGTAATAGCAGATAACGTTTCTTCCTGTGTATTTAGCCAATGATGCGACATATTTTCTTCTAAGAATGTCGTAAGGACTGCCGAGCTGATTTATCTCCTTTAGCAAATTAGACCAGTTTGGCATCGTCCGCCTCCTTGATAGTGGTTGTTTTTCCAGAATTGCCGATCACAACGGTTGTAATGACCAATGAAGTGTCCATGCTATACTTTTCCTGAACCTCAACGGAAGACTGGCTGAATTTCTCTCTCATATTTTCATCAAGAGCAAATTTTTTATATCGTTCTTCTATTTCATTCATTACGTGTCACCTGATAAATACAGTCCCATATTTCTGACGAATGAATCACAAAGACACCTCATTTATTCAAACGTCTTTTTTTACACACAACGGTGAAATAACTTGCCGGCCGAAGGACAAGATGGTTTCATTTTGAATGACCTTGATCGATTTTCTTCCAAAGTCAACATATTTCCCCTGAATCTTGACTACCTTTCAGTCTTTACTACAGGCAATTCATGCCAATTGGTCGTATAGGCTGGAGATTTCCGAGCCTGTTGCATTGACCAGGGCTTTCCCTCTGCTGTTGTCATACCATACTGAATGGTATGTCGGCCCCATTTGCCGTTGATCTTGTCCAATGCCGCCATAAGCGGTTGATCTTCTTTCGCAGTAACCAGCGGTGAGAACAAATCCTGCTGCCTGTATCCCTGTTTCACGATACCTGCGAGCATCACACCGGCCTTCCGATATCGGTATCCTGGACGATATATAGATTTGAGGCACCGCATCGCTGCTGCGATGAGATCGGGCGTGGATGCCGTCGGTCTTGGGAGAGTAATTGTCTGATTGTTGGAATAGTACGACTGCTCATCAAACGGTCCGGTCGTGATATACAAGTTCAGATTGTCAGCTTCGACACCTTGTTTTCTGAGCTTCTCGGCGGCTATCGAAACAAAGCTGATAACGGCCTCCCGTAGGTTCTCAATGTCAGTGATCGGATGACTGAATGTCCGGGATGTTACAATCGACTTCGGACATGGAGGAGCTTTCTCCAGCGAAATGCATGGAACCTCGTTGAGTTCCATCACAGTTCGCGCACCTACAACGGTCAGATGCTTCCGGATCCACGTCTCATCTGCATGTTTTAGATCATACGCGGTGTAGATGCCACGCCCGATCAGCTTCTCAACAGATCTACGGCCGATACCCCATACATCGCCGACATCGATCCCTTGCAGTATCTGGTTCATCTGAATGTTACCGACGAGATCGAAGACACCTTGGTATTGAGGATTCTTCTTCGCGACCCTGTTTGCAATCTTTGCCAGTGTCTTTGTCGTGGCAATGCCGATGGAAACAGGGATACCCACATGTTTACGTACTCTCTCTCGCAGTTCAGCTACATATTCAAGCCGGTCCCATACTTTATTCACCGGCAGCGATAGGAATGCCTCATCGATTGAGTATACCTCGACATTGCATTCCATCTGTCGCAGTACCTCCATGACTCGGTGTGACAGATCCCCATACAAGGCATAGTTTGAGGAGAAAACGTGGACGCCATGTTTCTCAATCAAATATTTCATCTTGAAAAAAGGAGCACCCATGGGAATCCCAAGGGCTTTTGCTTCGTTTGACCGGGCGACGATGCAGCCGTCGTTATTTGAGAGAACGACTACAGGCTTTCCTTCCAACTCTGGTCGGAACAACCTCTCACATGAAGCATAGAAGTTGTTGCAGTCAACCAGCGCGAAGACTTTCCTGATCGTGGGAAACATTAGAACTGATGGATGACACTGGTGACCACACCCCAGACACGGAAATCGGTTTCTTCAGTGATCTCAAGGGATGGGTAGTCAGAGTTCTCGGCAACCAACCGACAGGAAGTATGATTTTGTATAAGCCTTTTGACTGTCAGTTCACCGTTGACGATGGCGATAATGATTTTACCACTGGTTGCTTCAATGGATCGATCGACGACGAGGATATCACCGTTGTTGATCCCTGCATTGGTCATCGAGTCACCCGCGACCCGCACAAAGAATGTCGATGTCGGGTGTGGGATAAGGAGTTCGTTCAGGTCGAGCTTTCGGTCGATGTGATCTTCAGCCGGCGATGGGAAGCCAGCAGATACACCGCATGTAAATAGTGGGCGGGCAACATGGGTTTTCTGATCGACTGCAAAAATATCGGCGATGGAAGAATCTGTTTTCATGATGGCCACGATATCACAGATGCCGAAAAATATAATCTGATATCTGATTACCACTGAAACTCAGCCTCGACAGATTTATCCGTGATGGGACTCTATCTGTCCTACCAACCATGGTAAGGTACTCTCTCAGAACAA
>NZ_JACHEO010000046.1 GCF_014201505.1 Desulfoprunum benzoelyticum
CGGCATAGCGCAGCATGATCTTTAGTCTGTCCACGTTCCAGGGGAGCAGGGCCTCGTAGTCGGCGAGGGTGTGAGCCCTGGGCAAGTGCTCGAAGATATGGCGGAGGTAGCTGTACGGTTCGCAGTTGTTGGCCTTGGCGGTCTCGATCAGGCTATAGAGCATGGCGCTGGCCTCGGCTCCCTTGGGCGTTCCTGAGAACAGCCAGTTCTTGCGGCCGAGGACAAAGGGGCGAATGCCGTTTTCCGCCATGTTGTTGTCCGGGGTGACGATGGGGTCCTCGAGATAGACCAGCAACCGCTCCCATTGATTGAGGGCATAGCCGATCGCCTTGCCAAGCAGCCCCTTGGGCGGGGTCTGGGCATAACGCTTCCGCAGCCACTGGTGAAAGGCCTCCAGGATCGGCCGGGCTTTTTCCGCCCGCATGGTGCTGATGGTTTCCGGTGACCACCGTTTGACTCTGGCCTCGTTTTCGAGAGCGTAGAGCTGTTGGATGGTGGCCAGAGCCTGGTCGGCACTGCCTGAGGTGCGGTTTTTGCCCTGGGCCTTGATCACTTCCATGAACTTGCGGCGGACATGGGCCAGGCAGCCGGCATGACGGACCCCTGCCTGGTGGTCGAGGAAATCGTAGCCACTGAAGCCGTCGGTCTGGACGATGCCCTGATAGTCGCCGAGGAAGGTTCTGGCGACATCGCCGGCCCGGGTGGGATGATACTGATAGAGAAGCGCCGGCCGGTCCGGATCGCCCCGGCGGAAGAGCCACATGTACGAGGTGGCGGTGGCCGGCCGACCGGGCTCGGCCAGGACCTGGGTCGTGGTTTCGTCGATGTTGATCAGCCTTGCCGCCAGGATCTCGTCGTGGATGAGGTTGAGCAGGGGTACGCAGGCCTCGGCGGCCCGCATCGCCCAGTTGCTCATCGTGGCCCGGCTGATTTCCACCCCGAGCCGGGCAAAGATCTTCTCCTGCCGGTACAGGGGCAGATGATCGACGAACTTGGCGGTGAGGACATGGGCCAGAAGCCCCGGACTGACGATGGACTGGGGGATGATCTGCGGCGGCATCGGCAGGATCCGCACGGTCGGCCCCTCGTCCTCCACCCCTTCGCATTGACGGCAGGCATACTTGGGGCGGATGTGGCGCAGCACCTGGATGCGGGCCGGGATGATATCAAGCTGTTCGCTCACCTCTTCCCCGATCCGGCTCAAGGTGCAGCCGCAACCGCAGACCTTGTCCGCCTCGGGCAGGTCATGGATGATCTCCACCCGGGGCAGCTCCGGCGGCAGCGCCTTGCGGCCCGGTTTCTTGCGGTCATGCGACCCCACGGCGACCTTGGCCGGTTCGATGTGCTCGGGTTCGGGCAGATCGAACAGAAGCAGCTGCACCGAGGTGGAATCCGCGGGCAGCCGCTCGCTCCGCCGGCCAAACAAGAGCTGCCGCAAATGGCGGATCTGTTCGAGCAGGATCGAGGTCTGGCGCTCATGCCGCGCCTGCAGGGAGGCGATGATTTCCTGCAGAGCGGCCGGGTCGTCCGGTAATGTTTCGACGGGGGAATCCATGTGGTGGATATTAACATATATGCCTGATATTTCAATATTTATATGAGATTTTCAACGAATTTTCCCGTACCGGATCGTTCGGTGCGCCGCCTGGTCGATGGACAGGCCATCGAGCAGCCAACGCAACTCTCGGCCAGAGACCAGCCGCGCTGCCGATTCGCTGTCCGGCCAGCGAAACCGGTCCCGTTCCAGCCGCTTGTGCCACAGGCAGAAGCCGTTGTGGTCCCAGTAGAGGATTTTGACCGTGTCCCGCTTCCGGTTGCAGAATCCGAACAGATGGCCGGACAGCGGGTCCTGGTCCAACTGCCCGGCCACCAGGATGGCCAGGGTGTCGATGGACTTGCGCATGTCGGTGGCGCCTGGAGCCAGAAAGACCCTGACACCGCTGTCAACCGATATCATCACTGTTGCAGGACCCCGAGCAACCGCCTCAAGCTGGCCTCGTCGAAGTCGGGCTCGATCTCGAGCAGGCGATCCGGGCCGAGATGGAGACGGAATGGTGGGCATGAGCGCCGCAACAGGAGGGTTGAGCAGGTCGGCACCTCCACCAGCGCAGGCGGTAATGCGCTCCCGCTTGTCTGCCGGAGTTTGCGGACCCAGTAGGTCAGGGCGTGATAGGACAGGCGCTGCCGGCGACAGTATTCGCGGCGGGAAAGACCGCTCGCCTCGAGCGCCCGTACGTGCGCGGGCCAGACTCGGACGCCCGTCTTGGGATCGGACGATGATGCAATGTTCATAGTGAAGCTCCTCCATGATAAAAGGTGGTCCCACTATGACAGCTCAGTGCAGGGAAAAACAGATGCGGTTATTTTGACGGATAC
>NZ_JACHEO010000047.1 GCF_014201505.1 Desulfoprunum benzoelyticum
GCCAAACACACGAGAGAGGAGCCCAGTGCGTTAGGAGCGCACGCTGGGATCTGCGCGGGGGGTGCAGGGTGACCTGCATTCCTACCGCGACCGCTATTTCGTAGGGTTCCTTGTCGCTCTCGGCGATGCGGCCCATCAATGCTCCCAGCTGCTCGCTGGTGAGCAGGAATTTTTCCAGTACAGCGGTGACATCGGGGAATTGCCGGCGGAAGTCGGTATGGCCGACCGCGTAGATCTGCTCCGCTTCGCCGTAGATCTTTTTGGGGTCGTCCAGAAATTTGAGGTCCCAGCGCGCGAATTTCCAGTGCGGATTCCAGCCGGTGACCACCACCCCTTCGCCCCTTTCGATGGCGCCCTGGAGGGTGGCGGTCATTACCGGGCCGTTGCGCCCCTCGGTCAGGGTCTGGCTGATGATCTCCAACTTGTCCGGGTATTTGTCCGTGTAGTCCTGGTGGGTGTAGGGCAGCCAGGCATTCACGTACAGGCCGTAATCCTGCTGGGCTGTGGACGAGAAGATGACCGCGATGTCCGTAAAGGTCGTTTCGACGGCAAGCTTTATTTCTGATGACCTCGATGTGTGAAATATAGCCAACCATTGACCACAACAGACAGGACGATAGGCGCCAAAACAGGAGATGGGTTGAGCGGTCCCATCATTGCTGAAAAGATGGTTGCAATTATCCAGGTGAACAGAAACCAGATAAACAGGACCTTTTTGGGTACGATTTTCCTGTTGAATACAAATGCTGCGGGGAAATAACAAATCAGCACAAAGGGTAGCGTTCCGACGAAGGATAGAAGGAATAATCCAAGTACATTCATTTTGTCAGGTCCTAATATTCAAGGTTTTCTGATCCATCATATGTCGCAGGTCTGCTGCCTGGTCGCTTACTATGTCGCAGGTCTGCTGCCTGGTCGCTTACTATGTCGCAGGTCTGCTGCCTGGTCGCTTACTATTTGGTTCTATGCATAAATAACATACATCATGGTCAGTGAAACTGAATTCAGAATCAATGTAAGAAGTGGTTCTACTTCTTGGTGTCGTCTGTCCTTCGAAGTGGCAAAGTTAATAGGAACATCTGTGGCTTGTCCGCAGGATGCTTTGGTTGAAAAGGAGTAAACTGCCTCCGGATCTCCAGGGATATGACAATAATGAGTTCTGTCCTCTTTCCACGCTTAATTCGACCTCTCCGGTCATGACAGCATGTCCCAAACGGACGCTGATCATGGGCGTCCGTTTACAATCCTTTGCATGGAAATGCCCTTCCCTGGGCCCCCTGCCGTCGGTCCTGAGGCACCTACGGCGGGGGTGATGCCTGTTTCAGAATGCGCTTTTCAGGATGGTGTTGATCTCCTCGGGAAAGGCCATGCAGACGGTCTCGTTGAAAAGCATCTGGAGGGCCCCCACATCGGGTGTCCCCAGTTTCTGACTGAAAAAGGTCCTGGGCGAAAAAAGGAGGTGGAGGCGGAAGTGCTCATCGTTCTCCGCCGCCGTGAAGAAATTCATGTTGAAACTGTAAATCCCCATTTTGTCGTACTCGGCCATGACCCTCGCCAGGCCTGTTGCCAGATCTCTCAAGTCGGCGTCGGTCAGCCCCGGAGTCCAGCAGACATCCTCGACCACGGCAAGGACGTCGCCGGCAACCCCCATGGGCGCATAAGCCGTCATCCAGTGACTGCGGCCAATCCGGCCCAGGTACCGCTGCCCGGATTGCCTTTCAGCGGCAACCAGGTCATCCCAGTAGGTGGTCTTATGGGCAAGGTGGTAGGCCTTTGATGCTTCTATCTCCTGACGCATGAGATTGGGCGGCGTCGATGAGGAGAAGACCTGCAGATGGGGATGGATAAGGGAGCTGCCTGCAGGCGGCATGTAGTTCCAGTTGATGATGTGGTACACAGACTCCGGGTGGCCGGATGCGTGGATGCGCCTGAAAAAATCCCTCGCGAACCCGAAGGCGCCGGCCATGAGGTCGACGGTGAAGTTTGTCATAGGGATGAAGTGCCTCGCACCGAACGTGGCCACGGCCCCAATGGTGTCATACGGAGCGAGATTGGGGAAGATGGTCATATCGTTTCTGCGCATCCTGCCTTCGGCGATAAGGTCTTTGGGAAAGCACGGTGTCACTTGCATCACCTTGTCACCGCAGAACGGGCACCACGATTCGGTGCCGCCGACCAGAGCGTCGAAATCGGGCTTTTCCCACTGCAGTTTCATGAAATG
>NZ_JACHEO010000048.1 GCF_014201505.1 Desulfoprunum benzoelyticum
CGGGTGGCCATCGCCCGGGGCCTGGTCAACCGTCCGCCGGTGATCCTCGCCGATGAACCGACCGCCCCGCTCGACAGCGAACGGGCCCTGGCGGTCATCCGGATCCTCAACGATATGGCGCGGCAATTCGAAACGGCGATCATCGTCGTCACCCACGACGAAAAGATCATTCCGACGTTCAAGCGCATCTATCACATCCGCGATGGCGTGACCTACGAGGAAGCCGGTGAAGGGCGGGCCATTGAGTGAGAATTGTCTGTTTGGCAGAGGGATATCGATGAAATTCGCATACATGTTTACATTTATTGTCTCGGTCACCATGATCGGGCTGCAGGCTGGGTGTGCCGTTGGTCCCGATTTCAATCGCCCGGCAGAACCGGAGGTGGCGGCTTACACTGCAACCCCCTTTCCGGCAAGCACTGCCGCGGCTCCTGCGGCGTTGGGACGAGCACAGCGGTTCATCGAAGGGGGAGTGGTCAACCCGCAATGGTGGCATGAACTTGGTTCGCCCAGGCTCGACAGCCTGATCGAGGAAGCTCTGGAGGCCAGCCCCACTCTGGCAAAAGCTCAGGCGACTCTGCGCCAGGCCCAGGAAGTGTATGCCGCACGGACGGGAGATACACTTTACCCCCAGGTTGATGCCAACCTCGGCGGCCTTCGCCAGCGGTTCAGCCCCGCCACATCTGGACAGGCTGGGGATTCTCGAGAGTTCAGCCTGTACAATGCCGGCGTGGGGGTGCATTACAAGCTCGATTTAGCCGGCGGCAACCGCCGCGCTCTTGAAGCTCTGGCCGCCAACGTCGACTATCAGCACTACCAATTGGAAGGAGCGCAGCTGACCTTGGTGGCCAATGTCGTCACCACTGCTGTCACCAAGGCCAGACTAGCAGCACAAATTCAGGCCACGGAGACCATCCTCGAGGCTCAGGAAAAACAGCTGAGCCTCACCCGAGAACGGGTGCGCCTCGGCAAAGCAGCTCCCGACGAGGTGCTGGCCATGCAAACCGAAGTTGAACAGACTCGCGCCGACATTCCGCTGCTGCGCAACCAGTTCCAACATAGTGACCATCTGCTGGCGGTGCTTGTCGGACATGCGCCAGGAGAGAAAGGCTCGCCGGTCATCCCCCTGCAGGAATTTACTCTTCCAGGCTATCTGCCGCTTACCGTGCCTTCCGAACTGGTGCGGGCTCGCCCCGACATTCAGGCCGCCGAGGCCATGCTGCATAAGGCTAATGCGGAATACGGGGTGGCCATCGCCAAGCTGTATCCACAACTCAATCTCAGTGCGAATCTTGGTTCGTTGGCTTTGAATACCGGTGGGTTGTTTGGCGGCGGTTCATCAACTTGGGGACTGATTGGGCAACTGACCCAGCCCCTGTTCAATCCCGGCCTGCCGGCGGAAAAACGGGCGGCTCTGGCCGCCTTCGAGGCGGCGGCGGCCAATTACCGGTATGTCGTGCTGGAGGCCCTGCGTAATGTTGCCGATGTGCTGCGGGCGCTGGAGAACGACGCCCAAAGACTGGCCGCTCTCTCTGTCGCCGATGATGCCGCGCAGGGTTCTCTGGAATCCATGCAACGTCAGTACGAACTTGGCTCAGCAAGCTATGTCCAACTGCTTATAGCACAACAGCAATCACAACAGACAAGAATTCTATTGATCGAGGCCCAGGCAAGTCGACTTGTCGACAGCGCGGCATTCTATCAGGCCATGGGTGGGGGGATATCCAGCCCAGCTGAAGCTGTCGTTGAAGAACAACCGGTTCACACCCCAAAGTGAGGTGTTGTTATCATCAAGCCCCCCCGAGATCATTGAAATGAGATCTTATTCTTTTTCTGATTACCATCGAACTTCAGCCAACTTGAGCAGGCGCTGCGGGACCGGTTGAGTTCGTAAGGCTATATAGGTTAACCGATCAACCATTGTATG
>NZ_JACHEO010000049.1 GCF_014201505.1 Desulfoprunum benzoelyticum
TTACTCTGTTTGAATGCATAAGCCCCAAGAACGGAAGAAACCTCCATGTGGGTATAATGTTTAACAACTGTTGGGTCGAGAACCAGCTCGCCCAAAATACACCACAGGGAGGTTTCTATGAGCGCATGTTACTTTATCGGGTTGGATATCCACAAGAAGATGATTGCCTACTGCATCAAAACTATTGACGGTCGCCTGGTCGATCAAGGGATGGTTTCCGCAGACAGGGTATCGTTGAGTGCATGGGCGCAGCGCCTACCCGGTCCATGGATCGGAGCGATGGAGGCCACCATCTTCACTGGCTGGGTGTATGATTTTCTCGCGCCCCATGCCCTGGCGTTGAAGGTGGCCCACCCCGAGATGCTCAAAGCCATCACTGCGGCCAAGAAGAAAAATGACCAGGCCGACGCGGAGAAGATCGCCGATCTTCTGCGGGTCGACTTGTTGCCGGAATGTGCCATGCTCCCGCAAGAAATCAGGGAGTTGCGGCGGATTCTACGATATCGCAATCACCTGGTGCGGACCGCAGTCAACATGCACAACAAAATGTCCGGCCTGTTGATGGAAGTTGGGGCCGGCTACAGCAAGAACCGCCTGCGTGGCAAGAAATATTTCCATGAACTGCTGGACAGGCTTGACGAGATACCGCCTTCGGTCAAGGAACTCCTGATGTTGAGTCGTGCCGGGTTTGAGATGTTCCAGACGTTCCAGAAACGGCTGATCCAAACCTTGCGGACTAATCCACTAATCCAGGAAAGGGTTACCCGCTTGATAACCATTGCCGGGGTCGGCGAGGTTACGGCGCTGACCTGGGTTTTGGAAATCGGGCCTGTTTCTCGATTTGGCTCAATTCGCCAGGCCATCAGTTACTGCGGGCTGTGCAGTGCGCAACGGGAATCCGCCGGCAAGCAACAGCGGGGACCGATCTCCAAAAAGCGCAACAAACATCTCCAGAGCATTCTGGTCGAGGCGGCAAAATTAGCCCCGCGCTGGAACCCACAACTGGCTGACATCCATCAGCGGGAATTGAACAGAGGCAACCGGAACCGAGCCACACTTGCGGTGGCCAGACGACTGGTCGCCTACATGATGGCGGTTGACAAAGGCGAAACCAACTTCGTCTTCCGCGAGGAACAAAAAGCGGGTTAGGAAAAAAGCAGCATACGCTCTACCAAAAACCACGATCTTCCCGCCGGTCCTCGCCGAATTGGGGTCTCTGCATGCAAAGGATGCAATGCAGCTTATACTCTGTTTCGAGGCCGGTGGGTTGACCCACACTCAATCTTCTGCCGAGGTCGATGAGGATACAGGGTAATATGAACCGTATCCGGTCTCGAATGCAGCAAATGGATGTCTGGTCGCGTGTTTACGCTGACTCATTGGACAAGAAGAAAAAGATCGAGTTGCGGCAGGGTGTTTGAAAATGCGCAAGGCATTGAGTTGAGCTCGCAACCCGCTCCAGCGGGAGGGCCATTCCTCCGACGAGCTACACTTTGGCCCATTCTCGGAACGGCCCTCCAGCTTCCGCTCCCACCGAGGTGTAGCCAAGATCGGGGCAGCAGCAAGGCGGAAGCAGACTCATTCCTGGGCGAGACGGGAAACCTCCGTTTTCCCATTGACAATACTTATCATGGATGACCCCATTT
>NZ_JACHEO010000050.1 GCF_014201505.1 Desulfoprunum benzoelyticum
CTTCGCAACCACACGCGCTTCATTCAACACGTCCCGTCACCCAAAGACCGCGGCAAACTACTGTATCTCCTGGACCATGTCAAGATCGATTTTCAAGAAAGATCGGGGCAAGACGGAAAAAATGAAGGATGAAAAAATGTTTACCTCAAAGAATACCGCTGATCCAGTTAGATAGTAGAAGCCTCAGGTACAGGCGGTGCTTTGTGTTGATCCGTGTCTTTCTTGTTTTCCGTTGATCTCAACGATTCAATCTCTTTGGTGAGATGGTCAATAGTCAAAAGCAATTGTTGATTCTGTTCGGATGCTTGGACCAATTGGTTCTCGAGTTGTTCAATTTTCGCTTTGTCGTGAGAGGGGTTGCGTAGATGATTATTTTTCCGATGGGTTATGATTTGGGCCAGATATTCAGTGGAATTAAGTAAGACTGTTTGTAATTGCAGGAATATTTCTTTGGCCTTATCAAAAGAGTACAACGCCATGGCAGCCAGGAATAGGCAAATAAGCAGAGAGATGGAGAGAATGATTGAAACAATGAGTCCAACGGAGAAGAGGATTGAATGCAATATTCCTGAGATGATTGCCGCAAAACCACTCCCGATGCCGTCGGCTTTTGATGAAACAACAAAAGCAAAGAAAACAAGCATTACTGTGATTACAATGCCAGACTGCAGCAGTGGTGTTCTGAATTCATCTTTTTTCATGGCGAGTTCCTGATACGTGTTTTGAGATATATTCATGTGTTCATTTTACATGAACTCGATAAAAAAGCAAAATATGGTACAGCTAAATTGCGGTAGTGAGGGAAAGATCTGTAAAAAAAAGGAATGACTATGGTGTGTGCTCAGCCATACACCTGCATCTTAGAAGAGCAAACGATGGCCAAAAGGAAGTTTTTCGTTGCCCTAGCTGAAGTCAAACGACTTTCAGGATAAGATATTGATCTTTCGGAATACTTGTTGAATACGGTTGACAAGAAGGCTCTTGCAGCTGAATCGTACGATGTACTGTCTACAGCGAAGGGTGCGCCATTTTGACGATCGTTTGGGCATCGCAGCTGTAATGTATCCGTCAAAATAACCGCATCTGTTTTTCCCTGCACTGAGCTGTCATAGTGGGACCACCTTTTATCATGGAGGAGCTTCACTATGAACATTGC
>NZ_JACHEO010000051.1 GCF_014201505.1 Desulfoprunum benzoelyticum
TCATGCATGGAAGATTCAACATCGGCGCTGCTGGATGCCTTCAGATGTTGCGGTCACCTGTCGGGATTTCGGTACCTGGGTATGGGCTATTTCCAGGTTGTTGGAGGTGATGGCGGTGATTCGGATGTGATCCGGTTACCTTGCCGTCATCTTCAACGCTCAGGAGAACAATTCCACCTTTTGCGTTAAGCTGGATGACCACTTTTCCCGATACGGAAAGGGGGATCTTTTTCTGGGCAGTAAGGGTGCAGTCCTGGCTCGGCTCAGAAAAACTGAAGATCAAGAGGTTCGTCAGTTTGTCGACCTGATGGATCGGCATGGCGTTGGCTTGGAGCAGGAAGGATTGCTGTTGAGTTGTTGGAGGGAGGTAAGATGGCAAGGAAACCCCAAAAAGGCGATGCCCTGGCCGAGTTACTGTCAGCGGCATCACACAAAATTCTATCAAAGTTGATTCTGAAGCTTGCAACCGAGTCCCCTGAATTTCGGCGGGAATGTTTCGATTTCCTCAAAGCCCAGGTCTCGGTTTCCGAAGCCCTTGTTCAACGCTCGGAAGGTGAAGCCGTTCTGGCTCTCTGGTCTGAACTGGCGCCGGATCTTGCAGAATTGGATATGTATGGTGGTGGCGACTACGCCACCGAGGATCATGTCACCGAACTGTTGGACCAGATTCGAGAACGGCTGGAATCCCAAAGAGTGGATGCCGATTCCAGACAAGAGATTCTGAAGTTGACCTTGCCGTTCATCAAGAGCGGCAATGCCGGCATGGACGACATGCTCTATGATGTCGCCTATGCGACGTGCTATGAACATGACGATCTGCGCGCACTGGCGCAGGATTTTGAGGCAATGCACAGCGAATGGAAGACGGATCATGCCCGCAGAATCTACCGTCGTCTCGGGGATCGGGATAAATATCTTGAGTTGCGGGTCCAGCGGATGGAATATGGCGCCGACTACCATGACCTGGCCACCTTTTATTGGGACTCCGGCGAGAAGGAAAAAGCCTTGCAGGTGGCTGAGGATGGTTTACG